>NZ_JAQQCJ010000011.1:0-241737 GCF_046030495.1 Paraburkholderia strydomiana | reverse complement strand
GGGGGCGGGGGGGGGGTTTTTGGTTGGCTCCCCCCCCCCCCCCGGACCCTGTCAGGGCGCCTGTTCGACGCCGCGCGCGCGGTTCTCGTGGAAGCGTTTGCGGAACGGCTCGAACATCTTCGCGTCGATCGCGTCGCGCATTTCCTGCATCAGTTCGAGGTAGTAGTGCAGGTTGTGGATCGTATTCAGCTGCGCGCCGAGGATTTCGCCGACACGGTGCAGGTGGTGCAGGTAGCCGCGCGTGAAATTGCGGCAGGTGTAGCAGCCGCATTGCTCGTCGAGCGGGCGCAGCGAGTTCCTGTGCGTGGCGTTGCGGATCTTGATGTCGCCGAAACGCGTGAACAGCCAGCCGTTGCGCGCGTTGCGGGTCGGCATCACGCAATCGAACATGTCGACGCCGGCAGCGACCCCGGCCACCAGATCTTCCGGCGTGCCGACGCCCATCAGATAGTGCGGCTTGTCGGCAGGCAGCTTCGGGCCGATGTGGTTCAGCACGCGCATCATGTCTTCCTTCGGCTCGCCGACCGACAGGCCGCCGATCGCGAGGCCGTGGAAGTCCATTTCCGCGAGACCCGCGAGCGACTCGTCGCGCAGGTCCTCGAACATGCCGCCCTGGACGATGCCGAACAGCGCGTTCGGATTGCCGAGCCGCCTGAACTCGTCGATCGAGCGCTGCGCCCAGCGCATCGACATGCGCATCGAGTCGGCTGCATCCTTGTGCGAGGTCGGCACGTTGTTGGTCGCGTACGGCGTGCATTCGTCGAACTGCATGACGATGTCCGAGTTGAGCACCTTCTGAACCTGCATCGACACTTCCGGCGACAGGAACAGCTTGTCGCCGTTGATCGGCGACGCGAACGTGACGCCGTCTTCGGTGATCTTGCGCAGGTCGCCGAGCGAGAATACCTGGAAGCCGCCGGAGTCCGTCAGGATCGGCTTCTTCCAGCCCATGAAGCCGTGCAGGCCGCCGTGGGCTTCGATGGTTTCCAGACCGGGGCGCAGCCACAGGTGGAAGGTGTTGCCCAGAATGATCTGCGCGTGCATTTCTTCCAGTTCGCGCGGCTGGACCGCCTTCACCGTACCGTAGGTGCCGACCGGCATGAAGATCGGCGTTTCCACCACGCCGTGATTCAGCGTGACGCGCCCGCGCCGCGCCTGGCCGTCGGTGCCAAGCAGTTCGAATTTGAGGCCGTTGGCGGGGCGCTCGGTGGTGGTCTCTTGCGATTGATGACCGAGGGTCATTGAGTAACTCCTGGGCTACCGGAAAACAGTCCGGCGCGAATGTTGAAGCGGACTTCGGATGGGTGATTCTGCATCGGACCGGGAAAGCGCTAAAAGCGCTGACTCTGATCGACAACCCCAAACGTTGAAATGCCGCCGCGAATGTTCACGGCGGCGAGGGAACTGCAAAAACTTCAATACGGCCAGGCTGTTTTCAGACGTCGCGGCGCGTCAGCAGCATCGCATCGCCGTAGCTGAAGAACCGGTAACGCTCTTCGATCGCATGACGGTACGCCGCGCGAATCGTCTCGACGCCGGCGAACGCCGACACCAGCATCAGCAACGTCGACTTCGGCAAGTGGAAATTCGTCACCAGCCGGTCGACCACGCGGAATGTGTAGCCTGGCGTGATGAAAATGTCGGTTTCCGTGCTGGCTGCAGCGAGCGGCCGGCCGGCGGCTTCGGCGTCGCGCGCGGCGGCTTCGAGCGCGCGCATCGAGGTCGTGCCCACCGCGATCACGCGATTGCCGCGCGCCTTGGTCGCCGCGATCCTGTCGGCGAGCGACTGCGGCAGGTGATACCACTCGCTGTGCATCTTGTGCTCGGCGAGATTCTCAACCCGCACCGGCTGGAACGTGCCCGCGCCGACGTGCAGCGTCAGCGTCGCGCGTTGCACGCCGCGGGCGTCGAGTTGCGCGAGCAGCGCGTCATCGAAATGCAGTCCGGCGGTGGGTGCCGCGACCGCGCCGGGATTCTGCGCGAACACGGTTTGATAACGGGTCTCGTCGGTCGAATCGGGATCGTGCTCGATGTACGGCGGCAGCGGCAGGCGGCCGAACTGCTCGATCAGCGTCAGGCAGTCGTCGGGGAAGTGCAGCGTGTAGAACGGCTCGACCCGCTCGCCGAGGGTAACGTCGAACGCGTCCGCGAGACGGATCGTGGTGCCCGGCTGCGGGCTCTTGCTCGCGCGAATCTGCGCGAGCGCCGTGCGCTCGCCGGTGAGGCGCTCCACCAGCACCTCGACCTTGCCGCCACTGGCCTTCTGGCCGAGAAAGCGCGCCTTCAGGACTTTGGTATCGTTGAAGACCAGCAGATCGCCGGGCGCGATGCACTCGGGCAGCTCGGCGAAGCGGCGGTCAATCAGACGCGCGGCGTCGGCGCCGCCGGTGTTGTTCACCTCGAGCAGACGGCTGGCGCTGCGCTCGGGCAGGGCGACTTGCGCGATCAGCTCGGGCGGCAAATCGAAATCGAAATCGGAAAGCGTAAACATGCGAACGACTGGAAGCGAATTGAGACTGAATTGAGCCGAAGCCGGAGCCGGGCGGCTATGATTGCGGGACGCCAGAGCGGCCCGCTAGCCCACGCGCCTGCGGTGAAACCCGTCGGCGGCGAACCCTTTGACAGCCGATATTGTACTTGCGAAGCAGCCCATGCCTTTGTCCGACCGCCGTTTGCCCTCCGCTACCGATGAAGTGAGCGCCGAACCGAAGCGCCGCGTCGCGCGAGGCAACGCGGCGCAGCAGGTGAGCGAGGCCGGGGCGGGCGCGACGCTGGAGAGCGAAAAGGTCGTGTCGCAAGAGGGCCAGGCCGGCGACGAACCAGCCGCATCACCCGGCGCGACAGCACCGTTCGGCGCGGCCGACCCCTTCGGCGACAAGCCCGCCGGCACGTCCACGCCGAAGTCCGCCGCTAAACCTGCCGCTAAACCCGCCGGCAAGGCCGCCGCGAGGGGCGCCGAGAAAGGCGCCGATGAAGGCACGGAAAAACGCGCAACCAAGCCCCCCGTCAAAACCGCCGACAAGCTCGCCAAACTCGGCCTCACGCGCGCCATCGACCTCGTGCTGCATCTGCCGATGCGCTACGAAGACGAAACTTCGCTGACGCCGATCGGCCATCTGCTGCCCGGCGGCATCGCGCAAACCGAAGGTGTGGTGTTCGACAACGAGATCGCCTATCGCCCGCGCCGTCAGTTGCTGGTGAAGCTGCACGACGACGCCGGCGACGAACTCGTCCTGCGCTTTCTGAACTTCTACGGCTCGCAGGTCAAGCAGATGGCGATCGGCGCGCGGCTGCGGGTGCGCGGCGACGTGCGTGGCGGCTTCTTCGGCATGGAGATGGTGCATCCGGCCGTGCGCGTGGTCGACGAGGACACGCCGCTGCCGCAGGCGCTGACGCCCGTCTACCCGAGCACTGCGGGCGTTACGCAGGCCTATCTGCGCAAGGCGATCGACAACGCCTTGTCGCGCACGTCGTTGCCGGAGTTGCTGCCCGAGCCGGTCGCGCGGGCGCACCTCCAGCCGCTTGGCGTGCCATCGCTGATGGATGCCGTGCGCACGCTGCACCATCCCGGCGTGCAGTCCGACGAGACCGCGCTGATCGACGGCACGCATCCGGCGTGGGTGCGCATCAAGTTCGAGGAGCTGCTCGCGCAACAGATGTCGCTCAAGCGCGCGCACGACGAGCGCCGCACCCGTGCCGCGCCCGCCATGCCGCGCCGCAAGCAGGGCGACGAGTCGGCCCTGGTGGCGCGTCTGCTGAAGGCGCTGCCGTTTTCGCTGACCAGGGCGCAGGAGCGCGTCGGCGGTGAGATCGCCCTCGATCTGACCCAGCCGCATCCGATGCAGCGGCTGCTGCAGGGCGACGTCGGCAGCGGCAAGACGATCGTCGCCGCGTTGGCCGCCGCGCAGGCCATCGACGCCGGCTATCAGGCCGCGCTGATGGCGCCGACCGAAATCCTCGCCGAGCAGCACGCGCGCAAATTGCGTGGCTGGCTGGAGCCGCTCGGCGTGAGCGTCGCGTGGCTGGCGGGCAGTCTGAAGACCAAAGAGAAGCGCGCCGCGCTCGAAGCCGCCGCGCTCGGCACCGCGCAACTCGTGATCGGCACGCACGCGATCATTCAGGACGCGGTGGAGTTCGCCCGCCTCGGGCTCGTGATCGTCGACGAGCAGCACCGCTTCGGCGTCGCGCAACGGCTCGCGCTGCGCGCCAAGGCGCTCAACGCCGCCGACGGCGCGCGCGACTTCCAGCCGCATCAGCTGATGATGTCCGCGACGCCGATTCCGCGCACGCTCGCGATGACCTACTACGCCGACCTCGACGTCTCGACCATCGACGAATTGCCGCCGGGCCGCACGCCGATCCTGACCAAGCTGGTTTCCGACGCACGGCGCGAGGAAGTGATCGGCCGGGTGCGCGAGGCGGCGCTGACCGGGCGTCAGGTGTACTGGGTGTGTCCGCTGATCGAGGAAAGCGAGACCTTGCAATTGCAGACCGCGGTGGAGACCTACGAGACGCTGGTGGCCGCGCTGCCCGAGCTGAAGGTCGGCCTCGTGCATGGACGCCTCGCCCCCGCCGAGAAGGCCGCGGTCATGGACGCGTTCACCCGCAACGAGGTGCAGCTGCTGGTCGCGACGACGGTGATCGAAGTGGGCGTCGACGTGCCGAATGCGTCGCTGATGGTGATCGAGCATGCGGAGCGCTTCGGCCTCGCCCAACTGCACCAGCTACGCGGACGGGTGGGGCGCGGCAGTGCTGCGTCGGTGTGCGTCCTGCTTTATACCGGGCCGTTGTCGATGACCGCGCGCGCGCGCCTGCAGACCATGCGCGAAACGACGGACGGCTTCGAGATCGCGCGGCGCGACCTCGAGATTCGTGGGCCGGGGGAGTTTCTGGGCGCGCGCCAGTCGGGCGCGGCGATGCTGCGGTTCGCCGATCTCGAAAACGACCAGTGGCTGATCGAACCCGCGCGCGAGGCGGCCGCGGTGTTGCTCGAAGAGTATCCGGACGTGGTGCTGCAGCATCTGGCGCGGTGGCTCGGGGCGCGTGAGCACTATCTGAAAGCGTGAAGCGGCTTTGACTTCGATTGGAAAGCCGCTGCTGCATGGCTCGCGCGCCAGTCCCGAAACAAGAGGTGGCGAACCGACCCCATAGGGTGTATAACTAGAACCTATCGAATTCATTGCACTGATTGGTCCCCCAATGACGCTCACCGAATTGAAATACATCGTGGCGGTTGCCCGCGAGCGGCACTTCGGCCGGGCCGCCGAAGCGTGTTTCGTCAGCCAACCGACGTTGTCGGTCGCGATCAAGAAGCTCGAAGACGAGCTGAATGTGCAGATCTTCGAGCGCGGCACCAGCGAGGTCAGTGTGACGCCGATCGGCGAACAGATCGTCACGCAGGCGCAGCGCGTGCTCGAACAGACGCTCGCCATCAAGGAAATCGCCAAGCAGGGCAAGGACCCGCTGGTCGGGCCGCTGCGGCTCGGCGTGATCTATACGATCGGACCGTACCTGCTGCCCACGCTCGTCAAGCAGATGATCAAGCGCGTCCCGCAAATGCCCTTGATGCTGCAGGAAAATTACACGCTCAAGCTGATCGAACTGCTCAAACAGGGTGAAATCGACGTCGCCATCATGGCGTTGCCGTTTCCCGAAACCGGTTTGATGCTGCGCCCACTGTACGACGAGCCGTTCGTCGTCGCGCTGCCGTCGGGCCATGCGTGGGAAAACCGTCAGAAAATCGACGCCGACGACCTGAAGCAGGAAACCATGCTGCTGCTCGGCAGCGGCCACTGCTTCCGCGATCACGTGCTGGGCGTGTGCCCGGAACTGATGCGTTTTTCGCAGAACGCGGACGGTATCCAGAAGACCTTCGAAGGGTCGTCGCTGGAGACCATTCGCCATATGGTCGCGAGCGGCGTCGGGATCACCGTGCTGCCGCGCATGTCGGTGCATGAGGTCAAGCCGCACGCGGGCGGCATCGATGCGGGCCTGCTCAGCTATGTCGCGTTCGACGAGCCCGTGCCGGACCGCCGCGTCGTGCTCGCATGGCGCAAGAGCTTCACGCGCATGCCCGCGATCGACGCTATTTGCGACGCGATCAGCGCCTGCGACCTGCCGGGCGTCAAGAAGCTCGATCTGCCGGTCGCGGTCAACTAAGGTTCCAATCTCTTTCCTCTCTGTACCCGGTCGGCGCTTCTGGCCGACCGCCGGGACGGCGCACGCCTCGCGCGCGCGGCAATCTTGCGCGCCGCAGTCCCGCACCTGTCTCAGGCCTGCCTTGCGCCTATTAAATAGATAAAATTAATCAAACACAAATATTTAATAGCATTGATATAGTTTCCCCCATGGATCGCCCGATCCCTTATTCGATAAGGCCCAGGAGGAAGTCATGATGCAACCGAACCCGCAGCAAATTCACGCGCTTGTCGCCCAACCGGCTGCGACAGCCGTTCGCGCGACAACTTCGGCGCCGAGCATGCGCACCGTCGCGTTGTCGTTGCTGGTCGATCGGGCCTTGTCCGCTTAACGCAGCGGCTTGCGCCATCCATGCCGCGTCTGTCCCCCTCTTTCAATAAAGATCACAGGAGTTACCCATGTCCGAACGCAAGCTCACCAATGCTGCCGGCGCACCGATCGCCGACAACCAGAATTCGATGACCGCCGGCCCGCGCGGCCCGGTCGTGCTGCAAGACGTCTGGCTGCTCGAAAAGCTCGCTCACTTCGACCGCGAAGTGATTCCCGAGCGCCGCGTTCACGCCAAGGGTTCGGGCGCATTCGGTACGCTGAAGGTCACGCACGACATCTCGCGCTACACGAAGGCGAAGGTGTTCGCGGCAGTCGGCAAGGAAACGCCGCTTTTCATGCGCTTTTCGACGGTGGCGGGCGAGCGCGGCGCGGCCGACGCCGAGCGGGACGTGCGCGGTTTCTCGATCAAGTTCTACACCGAAGAGGGCAACTGGGACGTGGTCGGCAATAACACGCCGGTGTTCTTCATCCGTGATCCGCTGAAGTTTCCGGACTTCATTCATACGCAGAAGCGTGACCCGTACACCAACATGCGCAGCAACGTCGCCGCGTGGGACTTCTGGTCGCGTCATCCGGAGTCGCTGCATCAGGTGACGATTCTGATGAGCGACCGCGGCATTCCGAAGAGCTATCGGCAGATGCATGGCTTCGGATCGCACACGTACTCGTTCATCAACGCGAACAACGAGCGCTTCTGGGTCAAGTTCCACTTCAAGTCGATGCAAGGTATCGAGAACTTCACCGATGCCGAAGCGGCGCAGGTGGTCGCGCAGGACCGTGAAAGCGCGCAGCGCGATCTGGTCGGCAACATCGATGCGGGCAACTTCCCGGCATGGCGCTTCGCGATTCAGGTGATGCCGGAAGCGGACGCGGCGAACTATCGCTTCAATCCGTTCGACGTCACGAAGGTGTGGTCGCAGAAGGACTATCCGCTGATCGACGTCGGCACGATCGAGCTGAACCGCAACGCGGCGAACTATTTCGCGGACGTCGAGCAAGCCGCATTCACGCCGGCGAATGTGGTGCCGGGTATCGGCTTTTCGCCGGACCGTCTGTTGCAAGGGCGCCTGTTCTCGTACGGCGACACGCAGCGCTATCGCCTCGGTGTCAATCACCATCAGATTCCGGTGAATGCGCCGCGCGTGCCGAGCCCGCATTCGTTCCATCGCGACGGCGCGCTGCGCACGGACGGCAACCTCGGCGGCAACGTGAACTACGAGCCGAACCGTTTCGGCGACTTCGCGCAGGACGCGAACGCGTCCGAGCCGCCACTCGCGGCGGGCGCCGTGGATCGCTACGATCATCGCGCGGACGACGACTACTACACGCAGCCGGGCATGCTGTTCGCGCTGTTCGACGCGGCCCAGCGCCAGCGTCTGTTCGGCAACATCGCGCGTCACATCAACGGTGTGCCGCGGGATATCGTCGCGCGTCAGATCGAGCATTTCCGCCGCGCCGACCCGGCCTATGCGGAAGGCGTGAGCGCCGCGCTGGCCGAACTGGCGGAAAGCGGCAAGAAATAAGCAACGTGAGTTGAAGCAAGGCAGCAAAGCGGGGCGCAGCGGCGTCCCGCCGGTATCGATACGAATCGCGGGAGTTCGATCATGATTCAGACGATGATGGCCACGCCTGGCGGTTCGCCGGCAGCACGAGGCGTACAACGGCAGCAGACACTTACGCGGGCATCCAGCGTGCGCAAGGCAACCGGGTTCGCGATCGTCGCGAGCGGCTGGGCGGTGCTCGTCGCGCAGGCGCTGCAACACATGCTGGGCGGTTGATCGCAGTCAGCCCGTCAAAGCGGCAAGTGGCCACGTGTCACGCGAACGCAGCAGATTTCCAGGCTAAACTGTCGAGCGTTCGATGTTTCGCGTTTGCCTTGCGCAAACCGTCACTTTGCCGACCGGTTCGTATCACTCTTCGAAGGAGTCATCATGGCCAAGAAAGAAGCCGCAGCCGTACAGCATGTCAATATCGGGATCAGCGATAAAGATCGCAAGAAGATTGCAGAAGGTCTGTCGCGTTTGCTCGCCGACACCTACACGTTGTACCTGAAGACCCACAACTTCCACTGGAACGTGACGGGTCCGATGTTCAACACGCTGCACCTGATGTTCGAAACGCAATACAACGAACTGGCGCTGGCCGTCGATTCGATCGCTGAACGGATTCGCGCGCTGGGCGTGCATGCGCCGGGCAGCTACAAGGATTTCGCGAAGCTGTCGTCGATTCCGGAAGCGGACGGCGTGCCGGCCGCGGAAGAAATGATTCGCCAGCTGGTGGAAGGCCAGGAAGCCGTGGTGCGCACCGCACGCGCGATTTTCCCGTCGACGGAAGCCGCCAACGACGAGCCGACCGCCGACCTGCTGACGCAACGCATGCAAACGCACGAAAAGACCGCGTGGATGCTGCGCTCGATGCTCGCTTGAGCGTCGCCGCTGCCGCGCGAGCGAGCCGCTCCTCTCAGGCGCCGACGTTGCGCTGCTTGCACTGAAATGGCACCAAGCCTCCCTTCGCGGGAGGCTTTGTTTTTTTCGCTACCGTTCAGCGACCCGGGCGGATGGCCAGGCTTTTCCGCGTGCGCCCGCGCGAAATCTGTCACCCGCGCGCATCCCGTAAAATAGCCGCAACGTCTCCGCACTTCACCGACTCCACCGATTTCGCCATGTTCGCCCGACTTCCCCTCTATCTGCGCCTCGTGCGCATGGACAAGCCGATCGGCAGCCTGCTGCTGCTGTGGCCGACACTCAACGCGCTGTGGATCGCGTCCGACGGACATCCGTCCTGGCCGCTGCTGGTGATCTTCACGGTGGGCACGGTGCTCATGCGCTCGGCGGGCTGCGCGATCAACGACTATGCGGATCGTGATTTCGACCGCTATGTGAAGCGCACTGAAAATCGGCCGATCACGTCGGGCAAGATCAAGGCGTGGGAAGCGGTGGCGCTGGCGGCCGGGTTGTCGCTGCTCGCGTTTCTGTTGATCCTGCCGCTGAACATGCTGACCAAGGAGCTTTCGGTGGCGGCGCTGTTCGTCGCCGGTTCGTATCCGTTCACCAAGCGGTTCTTCGCGATTCCGCAGGCGTATCTCGGCATCGCGTTCGGCTTCGGCATTCCGATGGCGTTCGCCGCGATTCAGGATCACGTGCCGATGCTCGCGTGGGTGATGCTGCTCGCCAACGTGTTCTGGTCGGTCGCGTACGACACCGAATACGCGATGGTCGACCGCGACGACGACATCAAGATCGGCATCCGCACGTCAGCGCTCACGTTCGGCCGCTTCGACGTGGCTGCGATCATGCTGTGCTATGCGGTGACGCTCGGGATTTACGTCGGCATCGGTGTGATGCTCGGTTTCGGCGCGCTGTACTGGGTGGGTTGGGCCGCGGCGACGGCCTGCGCGATCTATCACTACACGCTGATCCGCAACCGCGAGCGGATGGCGTGCTTCGCCGCGTTCCGGCATAACAACTGGCTAGGCGGCGCGTTGTTTGCCGGGATCGCCGCGCATTACGCGGCGGCTTCGTTTTGATTCTTGCCGCGCGTCCGCAGTGCAGTATTTTGGTTCCGCGTGTAGCGTGCGCCGTAGAGAGTTCCGGCGGAGTCGCAGCGGACTGTAGCGGACTGGCAGCAATGGGCTGCGTGATGGAGCGAAGCGCTGCGTCTTTTTAGTTCCGCAGTGCTTCGTTCTCGCTCTTCCTGCAGATAAGCGCGGCCGCTTCGCCAACTCGCGAGCGGTGCCCGACGGCGTACTTCCTTTCTCGTCAGCCATAAGCGTTGGCAAACACGGTGCAGCTAAAGCCTGGTCAATCGCGGCTCTAACCGCGGTGCCGCTAAAGCTTGGTCAAACGCGGCAGCCCACCAGGCTGCCGCTAACGCACCACCATCAAGCGCACTTACTGCTTGCCGAACTCCTCGCCCATTTCCTTCGCACGCGCATCGGCGGCGAGCGCGCCGCGCACGATCGCGTCCTTGATGCCGCTCGCGTCGAACGACGTCAGCGCTGCGGCGGTCGTACCGCCCTTCGAAGTCACGCGTTCGCGCAGCACGCTCGGCGGCTCGTCCGAATTCGCCGCCAGTTGCGCCGCGCCGGTGAAGGTCGCGACGGCCAACGCGCGGCCCTGCGCTTCATCCATGCCGAGCTGGCGCGCGGCTTCCTGCAGCGCTTCGATGAAATAGAACACGTAGGCCGGACCGCTGCCCGAGATCGCGGTGACGGCGTCGATTTTCGCTTCGTCGTCGAACCAGACGGTTTCGCCCACCGCGCCGAGCACCTGCGACGCGAGCGCGCGGCCCGCTTCGTCGACGCTGCCGGTCGCGACGAGGCCCGTCACACCCATGCCGATCAGCGCCGGCGTATTCGGCATCACGCGCACGATGCGGCCGTGGCCGTTCAGCCAGCGCGACATGTCGCCCATGCGAATACCCGCGACGATGCTGATCGCCAGTTGCGACGCCTTCAGATGCGGCGCCAGCGCTTGAGCGACGCTCTTCAGGATCTGCGGTTTCACCGCCAGCACGATGGCGTCGTACCCGGCGAGCGCGGCGTCCGCGCCCGCACCGGTGCGGATGCCGAACTGCTGCTCATTGCGCTTGCGCGCGTCTTCGTTGGGATCGATCGCGTAGAGGTCCGCAGGCGCGACGCCGCGCTTGATGAGGCCGCCGATCAACGCCGCAGCCATGTTGCCGCCGCCGATAAAAGCAATTTTCATGATGGTCCGAATGAGTTTCGGTGAAGAGCCTGGACAGGCCCGGAAAGGTCAGTGAGCGTAATCCCGCGCGCCGAAGATCGCGGTGCCGACTCGCACGATTGTCGCGCCTTCGAGCACGGCTGCTTCGAGGTCACTCGACATGCCCATCGACAGCGTGTCGAGTTCGAGTCCGTCGTCGCGCAGACGCTCGAACAACTCGCGCAGCTGGCGATGGGGCGCGCGTTGCGCATCGATATCGCCCGCCGGTTCGGGAATCGACATCAGCCCGCGCAAATTCAGTTTCGGCAGCGCGGCGATTTCCTGCGCGACTTCGACCGCTTCGGCAATGCCGACGCCGCTCTTGGATGCCTCGCCGCTGACGTTGACCTGCAGGCACACGTTCAGCGGCGGCAGATGGTCAGGGCGCTGCTCGGACAGACGCTGCGCGATCTTCAGGCGATCGACCGAATGTACCCAGTCGAAATGTTCGGCGACCGGCCGCGTCTTGTTCGATTGCAAGGGGCCGATGAAATGCCATTCGAGCGACGCGCGCAGATCGGCGAGCGACTCGATCTTGGCGAGCGCCTCCTGCACGTAGTTCTCGCCGAACTCGCGCTGGCCGGCAGCATGAACCGCGCGCACGTCTTCGGCGGGGAAGGTCTTCGAGACCGCGAGCAGCGTCACCGAACGCGCATCGCGTCCGGCCGAGTGTGCGGCCGCGGCGATGCGCTGCCGCACCGCTTCGAGGTTGTGAATCAGATCGGGCATGGAACGTAACCGGTGGTTCAGCGAAAAGCGATGACCCGATTATACGGACAGCATGTGCTCGACCAATTCAATCCAATGCGCGACCGGCGTCGATGTGCCGCTTTGCAGATGCGCGATGCAGCCGACGTTCGCCGATACGATCACCTGCGGCTCCTGCGCCTGCAGCCGTTCGAGCTTCTGATCGCGCAGTGCGTACGACAGCTTCGGCTGCGTCAGCGAGTAGGTGCCGGCCGAGCCGCAGCAAAGATGACTATCGACGGGCAGGCGCACTTCGACGCCGAGCGCGGTGAGCAGATGCTCGACCTTGCCGCGCACCTGCTGGCCATGCTGCAGCGTGCAGGGCGGATGGAACGCCACCGTATGCACCGAGCGGCGGCGCGTGACGGCGGTGAGCGCTTCCTCGAACTCGGGCAGGATCTCCGAAATGTCGCGCGTCAATTCGACGATGCGGCGCGCCTTCTCCGCATAGGCCGGATCGTGGCGCAGCAGGTGCGCGTATTCCTTGACCGTCGCGCCGCAGCCGGACGCGTTCATCACGATCGCCTCCGCACCCTGTTCGACGTACGGCCACCATGCGTCGATATTGGCGCGCAGGTCGTCGAGCGCTTCGTCGTTGTAGCCCAGATGCAGACGGATCGCGCCGCAGCAGCCGGCGTCGGGCGCGATCACCGTTTCGACGCCGAGCGCATCGAGCACGCGCGCCGTGGCGATGTTCACGTTCGGCATCATCGACGGTTGCACGCAACCCGCGAGCATCAGCATCTTGCGCTCATGTTTCGCGGTGGGCCATTCGAGCGGTCGCTGGCGTGCGGGCACCTTGTCGCGCAGTTTCTTCGGCAGCACGCGGCGAAAGTGCTGGCCCAGGCGCATGGTCGGCGTGAAGACCGCGCTGTTCGGGACGACGCTCGCCAGCAGCCGCCGCACCAGGCGCTGACCGAGCGGGCGCGTGACTTTTTCTTCGGTGAGCTTGCGGCCGATTTCCACCAGCCGGCCGTATTGCACGCCGGACGGGCAGGTCGTTTCGCAATTGCGGCAGGTCAGGCACCGGTCGAGGTGAAGCTGGGTACTGCGCGTGACCGGCGCGCCTTCGACCATCTGCTTGATCAGGTAGATGCGCCCGCGCGGGCCATCGAGTTCGTCGCCGAGCAACTGGTAGGTCGGGCAGGTGGCCGTGCAGAAACCGCAATGCACGCAATTGCGCAGGATGGCGTCGGCTTCGTCGCCATCGGGCGTATTGCGAATGAAGTCCGCGAGGTTGGTTTGCATCGCGTCGCTCAGAAGTCGGGGTAGAGACGGCCGCGATTGAAGATGCGGGCCGGGTCGAAAGCGCTTTTCAGGCCGCGATGGATTTTCATCAGCGGCGCGGGCAGCGGTGTGAACACGCCGGCGCTGCGGTCGTAACCGTGGCCGGTGCGGAAGATCGTGGCATGACCGCCGGCCTGTTTCGCGCTGATGCGCACGGTTTGTGCGTCGGTGTCGGTGATCCACCAGCGCTGGCCGCCGCCCCATTCCATCAGTTGCGCGCCGGGCAGTTGCAAAGGTTCGGTGATCGACGGCAGCGCAAGACGCCAGAGCGCGGCCTTCGGCGGAATGGCCGCGAAGAACGAGTCGGTCTGCTCGCGCAGGCCGGCCCAGAAACGCTCCGCTTCGACCGCATCGACGACTTCGCCGCCGAGCGACGTGCGCGCCGACTTGACCGCCGCTTCGGCGCCCGCGAGGCGCACGGCGAGCGTGCCGTGACGCCACGCGCTCGCGGTGATCGGCAGCGGACGGCCGCCCCATTCGTTCAGCTTACGGACCGCGTCAGTGCCGTTCATGTCGAACTTGAGCGTGGCTTCGGCCTGCGGCAGCGGCAGCACCTTGATCGACAATTCGAGGATCAGGCCGAGCGTGCCGAGCGAGCCGGCCATCAGACGCGAGACGTCGTAACCGGCGACGTTCTTCACCACCTGGCCGCCGAAATGCAGTTTCTGGCCCTGACCGTTCATGATGACCGCGCCGAGCACGAAGTCACGCGCCGCGCCTGCGGCAGGGCGGCGCGGCCCGGCGATGCCGGCCGCGATGCAGCCGCCGAAGGTGGCCTGCGGGCCGAAGTGCGGCGGCTCGAAGGCAAGCATCTGATCGTGTTCGGCGAGCGCGGCTTCGATCTCCAGCAGGGGCGTGCCCGCGCGCGCGGTGATGACCAGCTCCGCCGGATCGTACGCGATGATGCCGCGATAAGCGCGCGTGTCGAGGATGTCACCTTCCAGCGTCTGACCATACCAGTCTTTGGTGCCGCCGCCACGGATGCGCAACGCGCGTCCCTCGGCGCTGGCCGAACGCACGCGTTCCGACCATACGGCGACGATGTCGTCCTCTTCCATGGTGTCCTGCTTCGTTGTGTTTCGTTTGATTGTACCGGGCGGGGGCTCGCTGGCAACCAGGAGCGGACCCGCATCGGGTAATCTGGGTCGGGGACCGGGAAGCGCCGCCGCAGCGGCGTGGCCATGCGCTTTGCTTACCGCTAGAAGCGCGGTAGCTCGGGGTGAGGCAGCAAGCCGCCGCGCACGTGCATCTTGCCGTATTCGGCGCAGCGCGCTCGCGTGGGAATGCCCTTGTCCGGATTGAGCAGGCCGGGCGCGTCGAAGGCGCGCTTGACCGCGTGGAACGTGTCGCGCTCTTCGGGCGAAAACTGCACGCACATCGAGTTGATCTTCTCGATGCCGACGCCATGCTCGCCCGTCACCGTGCCGCCCAGTTCGACGCACGCTTCGAGGATATCGGACCCGAACGCCTCGGCGCGGTGCCACTCGTCCTGGTCGTTGCCGTTAAAGAGGATCAGCGGATGCATGTTGCCGTCGCCCGCATGGAAGACGTTGATGCAGCGCAGGCGGTAGGTCTGCTCCATCGCTTCGATGCGCGCGAGCAGCGGTCCGATACTGCGGCGCGGCACGGTGCCGTCCATGCAGTAGTAGTCCGGGGAGATGCGGCCGGCGGCCGGAAACGCGTTCTTGCGGCCGGACCAGAAGCGCAGCCGCTCCGCCTCTGACCGCGAAATCTGGATGCGCGTCGCGCCCTGTTCGCGCAGGACCGCGGTCATGCGCACGATTTCGTCGGCGACCTCCTCGGGCGTGCCGTCCGACTCGCACAGCAGGATCGCCGCCGCGTCGAGATCGTAGCCCGCTTTGACGAATTCCTCGACGGCGCGCGTGGCCGGTTTGTCCATCATCTCGAGGCCCGCCGGAATGATGCCCGCCGCGATGATGCAGGCGACCGCTTCGCCGCCTTTCACGACGTCGTCGAAACTGGCCATGATGACCTGTGCCATTTGCGGCTTCGGGATCAGTTTGACGGTGACTTCGGTGACGATCGCAAACATGCCCTCGCTGCCGATCAGTACCGCGAGCAGATCGAGACCAGGCGCGTCCGGTGCGAGCGAGCCGAATTCGACGATCTCGCCTTCCATCGTCACCGCGCGCACGCGCAGCACGTTGTGCACGGTGAGGCCGTACTTGAGGCAATGCACGCCGCCGGAATTTTCCGAAACGTTGCCGCCGATCGTGCAGGCGATCTGCGACGACGGGTCCGGCGCGTAGTACAGGCCGTACGGCGCCGCGGCTTCGGAGATCGACAGATTGCGCACGCCCGGTTGCACGGTGGCGGTTCGCGCGTACGAATCGACTTCGACGATTTTTCTGAAGCGCGCAAGCGACACCACGACGCCGTGACGGATCGGCATTGCGCCGCCGGACAGGCCGGTGCCCGCGCCGCGCGGCACGATCGGCACGTCGAGCCGGTGGCAGATCTGCACGATGCGCTGCACCTGCGATTCCGTCTCCGGCAACGCGACCGCGAGCGGTAGACGCCGGTATGCGGCGAGGCCGTCGCATTCGTAGGCGACGGTGTCTTCCTCGCGATACAGCAGACAGTGGGTCGGCAACACGGCCATCAGCGCCTGCACGACTTCGCGCTGGCGCTGGGCGAGTACTTCAGCCGTCAGTTCAGCGGGTGCGTTCATGTGACTTGTCTCCTCGTGCCTTTCGCCAAACTTGCTCTTGCTTCGAGCTGCTTTGCTTCGACGCCGGCGCAGCGGCTCATGCAATGCGGCCGCGCCCGACAATGCCTAGGCCGTGCCTAGGCTGCCCAGGAGAAGATCTTGCCCGGGTTCATCAGGTTGTGCGGATCGAGTGCGTGCTTGATCGAGCGCATCGTATCGACGGCGACGTCGCCGTGTTCTTCGAGCAGAAAGCCCATCTTGTGCAGGCCGACGCCGTGCTCGCCGGTACAGGTGCCGTCCATGCGCAGCGCGCGTTGCACGATGCGATGGTTCAGACGCTCGGCTTCCGCAAGTTCTTCGGGCTTGTTCGGATCGATCAGGATCGCGACGTGGAAGTTGCCGTCGCCGACATGGCCGACGATCGGGCAGGGCAGCGGCGACGCTTTCAGGTCCTGCTCCGTTTCCATCACGCATTCGGCGAGACGCGAGATCGGCACGCAGACGTCGGTCGTGACGGCACGGCAGCCGGGCTTCAGTTGCAGCATCGCGAAATAGGCGTTGTGACGCGCGTTCCACAGGCGGCTGCGGTCTTCCGGGCGTGTCGCCCATTCGAAACCTTCACCGGCATTCTGCGCGGCGATCTCCTGGACCAGTTCGGCCTGCTCCTTCACGCTGGCCTCGGTGCCGTGAAATTCGAAGAACAGCGTGGGCGCTTCGCGCAGCGTCAGATTCGAATGGCGGTTGATCGAGCGGATCGCGAGCGCGTCGACGAATTCGACGCGCGCGATCGGCACGCCGATCTGGATCGTTTCGATGACCGCGCGCACTGCATCGCCCATCGACGCAAAGGCGCACACCGCGGCCGAGACCGCTTCCGGCTGTGGATACAGGCGCACGCTGATTTCGGTGATCACGCCGAGCGTGCCTTCCGAGCCGACGAACAGACGCGTCAGGTCGTAACCCGCCGACGACTTGCGCGCCCGCGTGCCGGTCTTGATCACGCGGCCATCGGCCAGTACGACGGTCAGGCCGAGCACGTTCTCGCGCATCGTGCCGTAGCGCACGGCGTTGGTGCCTGACGCGCGCGTGGCCGACATGCCGCCGATGCTCGCGTCCGCACCCGGGTCGATCGGAAAGAAGAGGCCGGTGTCGCGCAGCGCTTCGTTCAACTGCTTGCGCGAAATGCCGGGCTCGACGGTGACGGTGAGGTCTTCGGCGTTGATCGACAGCACGCGGTTCATTTCCGACAGATCGATCGACACGCCGCCTTGTACGGCGAGCAGATGTCCTTCGAGCGATGAACCGTTGCCGTATGGAATGATCGGCACGTTGTACTGGCCGCACAGTTTGACGGCGGCTTGCACGTCTTCGGTCGTGCGCGCGAAGACGACGGCGTCAGGCAGTTGGGGGTCGAACGGCGATTCGTCGCGGCCGTGGTGGGCACGCACGGCTTCGGCGACCGACACGCGCTCGCCGAAGGTCGCCTTGAGCGCATCGAGCAGCTCGGCGGGAAAAGGCCGGCGCAGCGGTGCCGGCGGTACGGGATGATTCACGCATGTCTCCTGTGTCGACCGGACTTAGCGCTTTAGCGCTTAGTCCGGTCCCATGCAATGCGGTCGACCGGACTTAGCGCTTTAGCGCTTAGTCCGGTCCCATGCAAAGCGGTCGACCGGACTTAGCGCTTTAGCGCTTAGTCCGGTCCCATGCAAAGCGGTCGACCGGAGCTAGCGCTTTAGCGCTTACCCCAGTCCCATGCAAAGCGGTCGACCGGCGTCGCGCAAAGCACCAACTCCGCTCCCATGAAAAACGACTGCCGATATTTCGGGCACAGCCTGTTTGCAGCAAGTACTTCATTTTACGCCGATCGTCCGCGGGGCGGCGTCAGGACCCCCACCGCTCCTATAATGGCGGCGACTTCACGATGCGCGCAATATGGATAAACGCGATGGCCAGCCGGCCGTTTTGCGTTGAGCCGTGCCATTTGCATGGACGCATCGCCACTGAAAGGATGGGAGACATCATGGGCAACCGCTTGAGCAAGATCGCGACCCGCACGGGCGATGACGGCACCACCGGACTGGGCGACGGCCGCCGCGTACGTAAGGACAGCGCGCGCATTGCCGCGATTGGCGACCTCGACGAACTCAATTCGAACCTCGGCGTGCTGTTGTGCGAAACGCTGCCTGACAGGGTGCGTGCGGCGCTGGTCGCGATCCAGCATGATCTGTTCGATCTCGGCGGCGAACTCTGCATTCCCGGTCACACGATAATCACCGACCGGCATCTCGCCCAACTCGACGACTGGCTCGCCGACTACAACGCGGCATTGCCGCCGCTGAAGGAGTTCATTCTGCCGGGCGGCTCGCGCTCGGCGGCGCTTGCGCATGTGTGCCGTACCGTTTGCCGCCGTGCCGAGCGGGCGATCGTGGCATTGGGAGAACACGAGCCGATCAACGCGGCGCCGCGTCAATACGTGAACCGGCTATCGGACCTGCTGTTCGTGCTCGCGCGCGTGCTCAATCGCGCTGACGGTGGCACGGACGTGCTGTGGCAGCACGATCGCAACGCGAGCTAGCGTGCGGACAGGTGCTTGCCTGGACGCCGCAACGGCTATGCCCGGCGGACAAGCGGCGCGCGTTAGCCGACGGCCAGCGTAACCGGCTTGCCGATACGGCTCATCATTTCGACTAGCGTGTCGATGGTGAACTTGGCGGTTTTCTTGTTGACCACGTCGGAGACGCGCGGACGCGACACCATGAGAATCTCGGCGGCCTCGGCCTGCTTCAGATGGTGTTGTTCGATCCAGCTGGAGAGCTCGGTCATCAATTGCTCTTTCAGCAACCGTGTGTCGTTGATCTGTTTTTGCGATGCGGCATGCAGGCGCTTCGCCTCGTCGGCGGAAAAGCCCAGTTCGAGGAACAGATTCGCACCGGGCCGGGTCACGTGACGAATTTTCGTGTCGATCGTCATTTGCTAAGTTTTCCTATTGTTGATGATGGCGCGGTAACGCGTTTCGGCAATCTTCCTGTCATGCGGCTCCAGCTTCTGCGTTTTCTTCTGGAAGCAGTGCAGCACATACAGCGCTTCGACGTACTTGGTCACATACATCACGCGAAAAATGTCGTCTGGATCCCTGATGCGGATTTCGCGAGTTCCGGCGCCGATCGAGTCGAACGGCTTCCAGTCGTCAGGGTCGAGCCCCGCCTGGATCTTGCCGAGCTGAAATCCCGCGCGACGACGTGGTTCTTCGGGAAAGGCGAGTAAATCGCGATAGCTGGACCCTAACCAGCGAATTTCTTTTTCCTGCTCCATAGTCGCCTTTCATGTACAAAATTTTATACTCAATGCTCCACCCGGTCAAGTCGTCCGCGACCCGGCGATGAGCTGTTACGGTACAGAGGCGGCATATGAAGCACCATTCGGCCGTTCGGCCAAAAAAAAGCCCGGCTCGACGAGCCGGGCTTTCTACGAATCTGCCTGAAGCAGCGTGGCAGCGCTTTAGTTGCCGCTGCCGCGCGCGACGCGCCGTTGCTTGACCGCCTCGGCGAGACCTTCGAGTACAGTGACGCTTTCGTCCCAGCCGATGCACGCATCGGTGATGCTCTGGCCGTACGTCAGCGCGCAGCCTTCCTGCAAATCCTGGCGGCCTGCCACCAGGTGCGACTCCACCATCACGCCGACAATCCGTTCGTCGCCCGAAGCAATCTGGCGGCCGATATCCGCGCACACCGGAATCTGGTTCTCGTGCTTCTTCGAGCTATTCGCGTGGCTCGCATCGATCATCAGGCGCGCCGCGAGACCGGCCTTGCCGATGTCCGCGCAAGCGGCGTTGACGCTGTCCGCGTCGTAATTCGGCGTCTTGCCGCCGCGCAGGATGATGTGGCAGTCCTCATTGCCGGCCGTCGACACGATCGCCGAGTGACCGCCCTTGGTGACCGACAGGAAATGGTGCGGCTGCGACGCGGCCTTGATCGCGTCGACCGCGATCTTGACGTTGCCGTCCGTGCCGTTCTTGAAGCCGACCGGGCACGACAGTCCCGACGCCAGTTCGCGATGCACCTGCGACTCGGTGGTGCGTGCGCCGATCGCCCCCCACGAAATCAGATCGGCGATGTATTGCGGGCTGATCATGTCGAGGTATTCGGTGCCGGCCGGCAGGCCCAGTTCGTTGATGCGCAACAGCAGTTCGCGCGCGGCGCGCAGGCCGTCGTTGATCTTGAAGCTGTTGTCCATGTGCGGGTCGTTGATGAGACCCTTCCAGCCGACCGTCGTGCGCGGCTTTTCGAAGTACACGCGCATCACGATTTCGAGTTCGCCGGCGAAGCGCTTGCGCTGCTCGATCAGGCGCCCGGCGTATTCCATCGCCGCCTTCGGATCGTGAATCGAACACGGCCCGATGATCACGATCAGCCGGTCTTCCATGCCATGCAGAATCCGGTGCATCGCGTTGCGCGAGTTGTAGATCACGTCGGACACCGTTTCGTCGCAGGCGAATTCGCGGATCAGGTGAGCGGGCGGCGTGAGTTCTTTCAATTCGCGAATGCGGACATCGTCGGTGTTGTGCGGGGGCATGTTGTTCTCCTGAATCGGTTCGTAGCGTGTTCGCGCGGGCAACGAAGGCTGTGATGAGGCAGCGTTGCCAGAGCGGACGACAATCAAAAAATGTTCAACGACAAAGTTCTAGATGCGGTTTGAACTGCGGTTGCAGATCTGTGAGGCGAAAAAAAACCGCCAGACTTAGCTGGCGGTTTTTCGGGAATTCTCGGTGTCCTGCGTGCACTAACACCCCTCTCGATCCGCCAGCGGTCTGAGATACCAAAAAAAGTAAAAGTAAAACTTGGCGGACATGGCGAAATGAGGTCGCTGGTCAAAAAGGGTGAGTGACTTTATAACCCGCTCAAGCTCGGATGACAAGCATAAGGGTATAAAAATGCGGAAAACCCGCATACTTCGCGCGTTGCATGCACGAAGTATGCGTTTGCTGGGGAGTCAGGCCGTGCCGCCCACCGTCATCCGGTCGATGCGCAGCGTCGGCTGGCCGACGCCCACCGGCACGCTCTGGCCTTCCTTGCCGCACACGCCGACGCCCGAATCGAGCTTCATGTCGTTGCCGATCATGCTCACGTACTTCAGCGATTCCGGACCGCTGCCGATCAGCGTCGCGCCCTTGACCGGGTACGTGATCTTGCCGTTTTCGATCATGTACGCCTCGGAGGCCGAGAACACGAACTTGCCGTTCGTGATGTCGACCTGCCCGCCGCCGAAGTTCACCGCATACAAGCCGTTCTTCACCGACGCGAGAATTTCCTGCGGGTCCTTGTCGCCGTTGAGCATGTACGTGTTGGTCATGCGCGGCATCGGCAGCGCCGCGTACGACTCGCGGCGCGCGTTGCCGGTGACCGGCATCTTCATCAGACGCGCGTTCAGCGTGTCCTGGATGTAGCCCTTCAGGATACCGTCCTCGATCAGCGTCGTGCACTGGGTCGGGTTGCCTTCGTCGTCGATATTGAGCGAGCCGCGGCGGTTCGGCAGCGTGCCGTCGTCGACCACGGTCACGCCCTTGGCGGCAACCTGTTCGCCGATACGTCCTGCAAATGCCGACGAACCCTTGCGGTTGAAGTCGCCTTCGAGGCCGTGGCCGATCGCTTCGTGCAGCAGCACGCCGGGCCAGCCCGGTCCGAGCACGACGGTCATCGCGCCAGCCGGCGCCGGACGCGCGTCGAGGTTGACCAGCGCCGCATGCACCGCGTCGTCGACATAGCGCGACAGCACTTCGTCGGTGAAATAGCCGTAATCGAAACGGCCGCCGCCGCCGCCGCTGCCGATTTCGCGGCGGCCGTTCTGCTCGGCGATCACCGTGACCGACACGCGCACGAGCGGGCGAATGTCAGCCGCGAAGCCGCCGTCGCTGCGCGCGACCAGCACCACGTCGTATTCGCCGGCGAGGCCCGCCATCACCTGCTGGATGCGCGGATCGCGGCCACGCGCCATCTGTTCGATGCGCTCGAGCAGCTTGACCTTGGCGGTCGCGTCGAGCGAATGGAGCGGGTCGGACGGCAGGTACAGATCGCGCCCGGCGATGCCGGTGAGCGACGTGGCTGCCTTGATCTTCTGCTTGCCGCCGCCCGCCTTGGCAATCGAACGGGTGGCGAGCGCCGCCTGACGAATCGCTTCGGGCGACAGATCGTCCGAATAGGCGAAAGCGGTGCGGTCGCCCGACACGGCGCGCACGCCGACGCCCTGGTCGATGCTGAAGCTGCCCGATTTCACGATGCCTTCTTCGAGACTCCACGCTTCGCTGCGCGTGTACTGGAAGTACAGGTCCGCGTAGTCGATCTTGTGCGTGAAGATTTCGGCGAGCGTGCGGGTGAGCAGGGATTCGTCGAGACCGTAGGGCGTCAGGAGGATGTCCTTGGCGGTGGCGAGATTACGGATACCGGGTTCGATGATGTTCATGCGAAGTATGTTCTGCTCGATAGGAGTCGGTTAGCGCCGGAGCCACTATATGCGTGACCGGCGCCGCAGTTTCAATGTCGTTTCAGCTGAGCACGCGATGACGCCAGGCGGGCAAACTCTGTCGCACTTCGTCGATGCGAGCACGCTCGAGATTGCCGGCGACCACGCCGGCCCCTTCGTCGCGCACTGCGACGATGTCGCCCCATGGGTCGATCAGCATGCTGTGGCCCCAGGTACGGCGGCCGTTCTCATGTTTACCGCCTTGCGCCGCGGCCAGCACGTAACACTGGTTTTCGACTGCCCGGGCGCGCAGCAGCGTTTCCCAATGCGCGCGGCCGGTGGTGTAGGTGAAGGCGGACGGCACCACGATCAGCGCGCAATCGCCCATGCGCCGGTACAGCTCCGGAAAGCGCAGATCGTAGCAGACCGACAGGCCCACGCGGCCGAACGGCGCCTCGAAGCTGCGGACCTCGCCGCCGGGGCAGATGGTGCGCGCCTCGTCGAACGATTCTTCGCCCTTCTCGAAGTTGAACAGATGAATCTTGTCGTAGCGCGCGGCTTCGTTGCCTTGCGGGTCGAACACCAGCGTGGTGTTCAGTACGCGCGATGCTTCCGGCGCGGTAATCGGCAGCGTACCGCCGATCAGCCAGATCTGGTGGCGGCAGGCGGCATCGGCGAGAAAACGCTGGATCGGGCCGTCCTTGTAGGGCTCGCGCACGGCCAGTTTGTCCGTGTCCTTGAAGCCCATGAAGCAGAAGTATTCGGGCAGCAGCACGAGTTGCGCGCCGTCGGCGGCGGCTTCGGCGATCAGGCGCTGCGCTTCGGCCAGATTGCGTTCGCGATCCGGCGTGCTCACCATCTGCAGCGCGGAGATCCGGAAGGTGCTTGGCGGGGAACCGCTGGACGCCGCGGTGGACGAGGGGGGAAAGACGTGTGTTTCGCTCATGAGCGTTTCGAAAAACTCCCGGCAAGGCGGCGGCGCGAACTGCTGCGCCGCTTACGTCGTTCAGGGCTGGCTGGGGCCGCCGCCGCGGCACTGGGCGCTCGGCCGGCCATAAAAGCAACCGGAGGCCGGATAAAACTCAGTGCGCTTCAACGGTCGAAGCCGGAACGTCCATATTACCGCGATCGCCCGTCACCCGCTCGACGTGCGGTTTCGACCACGAACCGGTGATCGCGTACTCGCGCGCGAACACGTGCGAGACCGAGTGGGTAAGCGCCAGATCGGCCACTAGCGCGCCCAGCCCGAAAAACGGATTAATGACCGCCGCGGCGATCACCCCGGCGCCCATGCTCACGGTCGGCGTGACGTGGAGATGCATGTCCTGGGACTTCTGCGCGAGATCGACTGTGCCCGTCATGTCGACGCGCGCCGGCGCGGTCACCATCCTGAAGTTGTCCGTTCGGCCGATGCCGTTGTGAATCTGCGCGGTAGCGGTGACGCTGGAAAACGGCAGCCCTTCGCCGATCACGTCGCGGAAATCCAGCGTCGCGATACGCGCGAGGCTTTGCAGGCTGAGCACGCCCAGCAGCGTGGCGACGCCAGGGTCGATCTTGAGGATCTGGCCGTGGTGCAGGTCCGCCGCCAGATTGCCGTTGAGCGTCGGAAAGTCGATCACGGCCGGGGCGCCGAGCCATGCCAGCTTGCCCGACAGCGAGCCCGTGCCGCCCTTGATGGTGCGCGGCAGGCCGAAGCGCTCGATCAGCGCACCGGCGTCCTTGATGTCGAGCTTGAAATCGAACACGGTGCGGCGCGGCGTGGTTTCGTCGGCGGCGGCGCCCAGTTCCGTCGAAGTGCGCCAATTCGCGGTGGCGGTCAGCGTGGCGGCGGGATTCGTGATGTCGAGCTTGTCGAGCTGCCAGACCGGCACGCCGTCTTCCTCGAAGTTGTGCGCGTCGACTTCGAGCCGGCCGACGTTGCGCTCGCGCACGATCAGCTCGTTGACCACCAGATCGATCGACGGCATGTTCTGCGCGGGCGCCGACATCGCCGGGCCGAGCAGGTCCTTGTCCTCGACCGACGGAATCACGACGCGCGCAAAGCGCGCCTGCAGGGCGCCCGGCGATCCGCGAGTGGCGCCCGGCAGCCACGACACGTGGCCGGAGACCTGGTTCGACGCGATGTTCGCCTGCCATTTGCCGTCCGCATGCGACGCGCCGACGATCACGTCGTCCCAGTGGCGCTTGAGCAGCGTCAGGGTATCGATGTGCAGCGCGAAGCGGTTCGGCAGGAATTGCGTGACGGCCGGATTCGGCGCAGCCGGCGGTGTGGCCGCCACAGGGGCGGGCGCAGTGGGCGCAATGGGCGGGTTCCCCGGCGGGGAGTTCGAAGCGGTGCCCTGGGTGCGCATCTGCGTGACGAGCGCGCGCCACGCGTCGGCGTCGAACGCCGGCAGGTCGACGGCGGCAACCACGCCTTCGGACGGCAGATCGGCGGGCTTGTTCACGCCGATCGCGCCGCGCACGACCGTCGGCATCGCTTTCGGTTGATAGCGCAGCAGATACGCGGCGGCGATCGGGCCGAAGGTCAGGTCGGCGCGTTCCAGACCGGCTTCGCCCGGCGCCGCGGACGGGTTGACGGCGAAGTGCAGCGGCATCGGCGCGCCGGCCGGCTTGTCGAACGGCGCCGGGAAGTCGAGCGCGAGCCCGGTCAGATCGGAGTTCGCGGTCACTTCCGGCAAGCTGCCCTTGGCGCCGCGCACGTTCAGCGCGTAGGGTGCCGTGCCGCTCAGGCGCGTCAGCACCTGCGCGGCCGGACCATGCAGATCGAGGCCGCGCGCCGCGTCGACGGCGATATGGCCGTCGAGCGCCAGCGCGTACGTGCCGTTCTGCCGCAGCCCGCCGTTGGCATGCACATCGCCGCCGAGGAACTGTGCGGAGAGCCGGTCGACCTGGGCCGTCCGCTCGGTGAAACGCACCCGGCCGTTCAGTTGCGACAACGGCGGTACGTGCGGCACGCTCAGCCGGTTGTTCAGGAAGCCGACCGCGCCTTCCACGCCGATATGCGGTTTCGGCGTGCGCGGCACCGTCAGCTTGAGTGCGAGCGACGCGGGCCCTTCGGCGCGAATCTTTTCGGTCTGGTGCCGCGCCATGATGCCGAGCGAGCTGCCGTTCACGTAGTCGAGCATGTCGGCGAGCGGCCCGCGCCCATTACCCTGGATGACGAGATTCGAGCCACGGTTGCCGAGGTCGTCGATCTTGCCGTTGACGCCGGTCAGCGCAACGCGCCTGTACCGCCCGCGGGCGATGTCGAAGCGCATCACGTTCTGCTTGAGTTCGAACACGCCGTCGATGCCGTCGAGCGGCGGCCACACGTTCGGCGTGCCGTTGCGCATATTGCGCGGCGGGTAGGGCGAAGGATCGAACTTGCCGCCCTTGAAAGGCGCGACGATATGGAAGATGCCGGCGTCGGGATCGCGCGAGTACGGGAACTTGGTCAGGTCGCCGTGCACTTCGATCGTCGCGCCCTGCGAGATGCCCGCCTGCAGCCCGTGGCCCAGATAGATGCGCAGCTTTTCGCTGATGCTGGTCGGCAGATAGCGGGTGATGCGCGTCACCTGGGCGCGCTGGAAGTCGGCCTTCAGATCGAGCGAGCCGCGGCCGTGACCGGGGTTGCTGTAGCTGGCGCTCGCGGTGGCCGCGACGTCTGCGTTCGAGACAGCGAAATCGGCCACCTTCACTGCGAATCCCGGGCGGTTCTCGCCGGGCGCCTTCGGCGTGATGGTCCAGTCGGCGCGGCCATGCAGACGGTCGAGCTTCAGGCGCGGATCGTCGAACACGCCCGGCAGCGTGATGGCCACGTTGGACGTGTCGAGACGCGCGGTGCCGTGGTTTTCGTCGGCGTCGACGCTGCCCCACAGATTTTCGATGCCGGGTATGCCCGCGCGCGGGTGATTGCGCGCGGTGAGTCCCGGCGGCGGTTCCTGGGCGGCCACGCTGATGCCCTGCAGATCGCCCTTGAAGCGATAACGCTCGATCGGCTCCGCACCGGTCGCGTGCCGATCGCCGCCCACTTCGCCCGTCTCCGGCTTGCCGCGCTCGACTTCGATCACGTAGTTGGCCATGAGGCCGCGCGGATTGAAGCGCACCAGGTTGTTCAGCAGACGCTGCGGCAGCGGCAGCGCGCGGCTGAATTCCGCGAGGATGCCCAGGTCGACGCGGTCGCCGGCGACGCTCACGAGTTGCCCGTGCTGCTGCGACGCCGTCCGGTAGCGGCCGTCGAGCGCCGCGAACTGGAGCGTGCGGGTGAGCGGCGTGCCGTCGTCGAGCGGCGGCTGACCGAGCTCGGCGCGCAGGTCGGTGAGTTGCAGCCGGTAGTCGCCCTGCTGGGCGACGTCGAGGCGCCACGAGAAATGAGCGACCGGCAGCAGCAGCTTGGGCTGCGTCGGACGCACCCGCAGCGCGACGTCGGCGCCGGTCAGCTTGCCGCTCGCCGTCTTCATGCGGCCCTCGGAGAAGTCGGCCCAGATCGCGTTGTCGATGCGGCCGGCGAACGTCTCGATCGGGAAATCGATGTAGCGCGCGAGCGTCGGCAGATCGACCGGGCCCGTCGACATGTACACCTGCCCGGTCCAGTTGATCGGCTTGCCCATCGCGCTGAGCGGCGCGTGCCTGAAATGCGTGCGGAAGTCGATCGGGCCGTGCAGCACCTGGCCGTCCGCGGGCGCCTGCAGCGCGAGCCGATGGTCGTAGCCGTCGTTCAGAATCGCGATGCGGATGTCGCGCAGCGCGAGTTCCGGCGCGGTGTGTTGCGCATCGCGCCAGCGCAGCACGCCGCCGCGCAGCACGATCGCCTGCTGGCGCAGCAGCCAGGTGGAGAGCGTGTCGTTGCCGCTATGACGGGTCGGCACCGGCACGCCCGCGACCGACAGCACGCCGTCGGCATTGCGCGAGACCAGCACGTCGGGTTGATCGACGATCAGGCTGGAGAGCGCCGGATGAAACTGCCAGAGCGATCGCCACGACAGCGTGGCGGTGGCGTGCGGAATCGTCAGCGCGGGTTTGCCTTCGTGATCGCGGATCACGAGACTGGTCACGTCGACGCCCGGCTGAAAACCGCTCCAATGCGGCGCCAGCTTGCCGATGGTGAACTGCGTGCGCAGCTTCTCGGAAACGACCGCTTCGATGCGCGGGCGGAACGAGTCGATACGCGGCAGCACGACGTAGCGCAAGCCGAGAAACAGGGCCGTGGCGATGAAGTAGAGGACCAGCGCGATGACGAGGACGACGCGCAAAGTCCGACGCAGCACGATGTGGTCGTGTCCGCTCACAGGTCCGACCTGCCCGGGTTCGTGCTGCTCGGCGGATTCGTTTCGCTCGGACATGCTGCGGCGGGTGGGCGATATGGTAGTTTTGCGAATTAACGACGAAATGTAACACACGGCAAAGGGTCAGCGGACTTCCGGCAAACCCTGTCTGCGCGCCGCCTCAAGGCCTGCATCGGCGCGCCGGGCCGAGGTGTTACAGCGGATTGAACCACGCTATCCAAGCAACGAGCGAGCCAGACCTTTGATGACTGACGCCACACTCCTGAGTTCCAGCTATTCACACTATGCCGCGCGTGCCGCGGCGGCCCGTCCGGCACTCGTCGCGCACGTGGCGGCGCTGGCGAGCGCGCGGCTGACCCGCGAGCGCATCGACGCGCGTCTCGACGCGTTGTGCGCCGAAGCGGCCGGCGCCGCTGGCGCGCCGCTGAACGAGGATGCACTCAAACGGGCCTTGCGCCAACTGCGTACCGAGGTGTTTTGCGCGGTGATGGAGCGCGATCTGACGGGTGAGGCGGACATCGCCGAAGTCACCGGGGCGATGACGGATCTGGCGGAAACGACGATCCAGCGCGCGCTTGCGGTGCTGTCCGCCGAGCTGGAAACGCTCTATGGCGAACCGCGCGGCCCGCAGGGCGAGCGGCTCGCGCTCGGCGTGGTGGGCATGGGCAAGCTGGGGGGACGCGAGTTGAACGTGTCGTCGGACATCGACCTGATCTTCGTCTATGAAGAGGACGGTGAGACGGCGGGCGGCCAGCGTTCGCCGATCGCGACGCAGGACTTCTTCACGCGCCTCGGCAAGCGTCTGATTGGCGCGCTCGCCGAAGTCACCGCCGACGGCTACGTGTTCCGGGTCGACATGCGCCTGCGGCCGAACGGCGACTCCGGGCCGCTCGTGTGCAGCATCGGCATGCTCGAAGAGTATTTCTACGTGCAGGGCCGCGAGTGGGAGCGCTATGCGTGGATCAAGGGCCGGCTCGTATCGGAAGGCGCGAGCGACGCGGCGCAGCGGCTGCAGAAGCAGCTCGACGCGATCGTCACGCCGTTCGTCTACCGCCGCTATCTCGACTTCGGCGTGATCAGCGCGATTCGCGCGCTGCATCTGCAGATTCGCCAGGAGGCGCAGCGCCGCGCGTCGATGCGGCCCGACAAGGCCGACGACATCAAGCTCGGGCGCGGCGGCATCCGCGAAATCGAATTCAGCGCGCAGGTGTTCCAGCTGATTCGCGGCGGCCAGGACGCGGGCTTTCGCGTGCGGCCGACGCTCGCCGTGTTGCGGCACGCGGCCGCGCATGGGCTGCTGGATACGTCGGTGTGCGAGAAGCTGTCAGTCGCTTACCGGTTCCTGCGCGAACTCGAGCACCGTCTGCAATACCGCAACGATGCGCAAACCCACGCGATGCCGGTCGACCCGGAAGAGCGCGCGGCGCTCGCGCGCACGATGGGTTGCGACGACTACGCGGCACTCATGGCGAAGCTCGATGCGCATCGCGAATTCGTCGAACAGCAGTTCGACCAGATTTTCGCCGACAAGGTGAGCGGCCGCGACGGCTGCGGCGCGCCTGAAGACGGCGCTGCCGCATGGGTGTGGAGCAGCGCGCTCGCCGACGACAGCGCCGACGAAGCATTGCGCGCGCGTCTCATCGAACTCGGTGTGGCCGAGCCGGGCGAGCTGCTCGCGCGCTTGCGCGCGGTGTGGCAGTCGTCGCGTTACGCGGGGCTCGCCGAGCGCAGCCGGCAACGTTTCGACATCGTCGCGCAGCGAGCGCTGGAAGCCGCGCGTACGCTCGAGCCACCCGAGCGGCGCGGCGACACGGTCGCGCGCCTGTTCGATCTGCTCGAAGCGGTGAGCCGGCGCGGCGCCTACCTCGCGCTGCTGACCGAGTATCCGCAGGCGCTGCACCAGGTGCTGTCGGTGCTGGGCGGCTCGCGCTGGGCAGCCGGTTATCTGATCCGCCATCCGCAACTGCTCGACGAACTGCTCGACGACGAAGCGATCAACAGTCCGTTCGACTGGCCCGAATTCAAGCGCACGCTGCGCTTGCGGCTGGCCGCCGCCGACGGCGTCGAGCAGCAGATGGATCTGCTGCGCCACGCGCACCAGGCCGAGGTATTCCGCATTCTGCTGATCGATCTCGCCGGCAAGCTGAGCGTCGAGCACGTGAGCGACCGGTTGTCCGAACTCGCCGACGCCGTGCTCGACGTCACGCTCGAAGCGGTCTGGAAACAGTTGTCGAAGCGCCACCGCGAGGTGCCGCGTTTCGCGGTGATTGCCTACGGCAAGCTGGGCGGCAAGGAGTTGGGCTACGCGTCCGACCTCGACGTGATCTTCCTGTACGACGATCCCGACGACGCCGCGGCCGACGTCTACGCCACCTACACCCGCCGCCTGATCACCTGGCTGACCACCGCGACCGGCGCCGGCACGTTGTTCGATGTCGACCTGCGCTTGCGGCCGAACGGCGAGTCGGGCCTGCTCGTCACGGACCTCGACGCGTTCCGCCGCTACCAGTTGCGCGAAGGCGACGCGGCCAACACCGCGTGGGTCTGGGAGCATCAAGCGCTGAGCCGGGCGCGTTACTGCGCGGGCGATGCCGGGATCGGCGCGAAGTTCGAGGCGATCCGCGAGCAGGTGTTGACCACGCCGCGCGACGCGGTGCCGCTCGCGAAGGAGATCGTCGAGATGCGCGAGCGCGTTGGGGCGGGGCATCCGAACCACACGCCGGCGCTGTTCGATCTGAAGCACGACCGTGGCGGGATGGTCGATATCGAATTCACCGTGCAGTACTGGGTGCTGCTGCACGCGGCCCGCGATCCCGAACTGATCCGCAATACCGGCAACATCGCGTTGCTGCGCGAAGTGTCGCGCTTCGGCCTGATGAGCGAGGAAGAGGCCGAGACGGTCGGCGCGGCGTATCGCACGTATCGCAAGTTGCAGCACAAGCTGCGGCTCGACGGGATGGAGAAGGCGCGCGTCGATCCGGCGCTGGTCGGCACCGAGCGCGCAGCGGTGCTGGCGTTGTGGAAGCGGGTGTTCGGGTGAGAGGGTGTGCTGCGTGACGTGAGAGTGGGGCGGCGGGCGTAATCGATGCCCGCCTTGCTCACGAGGCGTCGAAGTACTGGTCGGCGGCCGAGGTGAGCGCCTCCCGGCCGCGCGGTTTCAGGCGGCCAGCATTTCCTTCGCGTGCTTGCGCGTGGTCGCGGTGATTTCCAGCCCGCCGAGCATCCGCGCGACTTCCTCGACGCGGTTCGCCTTGTCGAGCGAGATGACGCTGCTCACCGTGCCGCCCTTGCCGTTGCCGGCTTTCGCCACCTGGAAATGGTGGTCGCCGCGCGCGGCGACTTGCGGCAAGTGGGTCACGCACAGCACCTGGCGTGCTTGCCCGAGCTGATGCAACAGCCGCCCCACCACTTCGGCGACGCCGCCGCCGATGCCGGTATCCACTTCGTCGAAGATCAGCGTGGGTGTCGGGCTGGCGGCGCTGGCGATGACCGCCAGCGCGAGGCTGATACGCGCCAGTTCGCCGCCCGAGGCGACCTTGGCGAGCGGTCGCAACGGCACGCCGGCGTGACCCGCGACGCGGAACTCGACCTGCTCCAAACCATGCGCGCCGCCCTCGGGCAGCGGCACTAGCGCGACTTCGAAGCTGCCGCCTTTCATCGACAGTTCCTGCATGCCGGTGGTGACCGCCGCGCCCAACGCGGTGCCGGCTTTCGCACGCGCCTTTGAGAGTTTCTTCGCCTCGGCCAGGTACGCTTCCCTGGCCTTCGCCTCTGCGGCGTGCAGGCTGTCGAGATCCGCGGCGGCGTCGAGCGCGTCCAGTTGCGCGCGCCGCGCCTGATGTTCGTCGGGGAGCGTCTGTGGCTGCAGGCGGAACTTGCGCGCGGCCGAGTGCAGCGCATCGAGGCGCTTTTCGACTTGCGCGAGGCGGTCCGGATCGAGTTCGAGCTTTTGCGCGTAATGACTCAGCGAGTACGCCGCTTCCTGCAACTGGATTTCGGCGGGTTCGAGCGCGGCGAGGACGTCGTTCAGCGCAGGATCGATCTCGGCCAGGTTGCGCACCTTCGACACGATCGACGCGAGGTGGGTGATCATCGCCTCGTCCGACTCGGACAGGGCGCCGAGCGCGCCTTGCACGCCGTCGATCAGATTGGCCGAATGGGACAAACGATGGTGCTCGGCGTTGACCTCTTCCCATTCGCCCGGTTGCGGCGCGAGCTTGTCCAGTTCGGTGAGCTGCCAGGCGAGCCGCTCGCGCTCCAGCTGCAACTCGCGGTCGCGGGTCTGTGCGTGTTCGATCGCCTGAACCTTCTCGCGCCACGTGCGCCACGCGCGTGTGACGGTGGCGGCGGTGTCGGACAGACCCGCGTGGGTATCGAACAGTTCGCGTTGCGCGTCGGGGCGCATCAGCAACTGGTGCGCGTGCTGGCCGTGAATGTCCACCAGCATCTCGCCCACCTCGCGCAACTGTGCGAGTGTGGCGGCCGTGCCGTTGATGAACGCGCGCGAGCGGCCGTTGGCGTCCACTACCCGCCGCAGCATCACGGTACCGCCATGCTCGTCGCTGTCGGCGGTGGCGCCGAGCGCCTGCTCGTCGAGCCATTGCTCGACCTGCGCATGGGTCTCGAACTCCGCGGTGATGTCGGCACGGCTCTCGCCGGTGCGTACGACGCTCGCGTCGGCGCGCGCGCCGAGCGCGAGTGCCAGCGCGTCGATCAGGATCGACTTGCCGGCGCCGGTTTCGCCCGAGAAAACAGTAAAGCCGCTGTCGAATTCGAGGTCGAGCGCGGCGACGATGACGAAGTCGCGTATCGAGAGGTGGCGAAGCATGGAGGTCGTCTGATGAGCTTGAAATTCAGGTTTCGGCAGCGGCGGTAGCTTGGGCCTTGGCGTTCCGGCGTGACTGCGCCGCTCAGGGCTTGGGATCTTCTTCGTGCGACGGGTATTCGTTCCAGTGCAGCTTCTTGCGCAGCGTGGCGTAGTGGCTGTAGCCGACCGGATGCAGCATCGGCACCGTATGACGCGAGCGGCGCACCTCGATCGTGTCGCTCAACTCCAGCGAGGTGAACGACTGCATGTCGAAATTGACGTTCACTTCGCGCCCGGAGACGATCTGGATGCTCACCTTCGAGTCGTCCGGCAGCACGATCGGCCGGTTCGACAGCGCGTGCGGCGCGATCGGCACGAGCACGATGCCCTGCAATTGCGGATGCAGAATGGGGCCCTGCGACGACAGCGCGTAAGCGGTCGAGCCGGTCGGCGTGGCGACGATCAGGCCGTCCGATCGCTGGTTGTACATGAAGCGCCCGTCGACCGAGACGTGCAGTTCCGCCATCCCCGAAAAGCCGCTGCGGTTGACCACCACGTCGTTGAAGGCCAGCGCGTGATAGATCGGATTGCCGTCGCGCATGATGCGCGCTTCGAGCAGCAGGCGTTCTTCGCGCTCGAAATTGCCGGACAGCATTTGCGGCACGATCTCGCGCATGTCGGAGATCGGGATGTCCGTGATGAAACCGAGCCGCCCATGATTGATGCCGATGAGCGGCGTGCGGTACGGCGCAAGCTGACGGCCGATGCCGAGCATCGTGCCGTCGCCGCCCAGCACCACGGCGACGTCGGCGCGCGCGCCGATCTCGGCGGGACGCAGCGCCGGATAGTCGGTGATGCCGATTTCCGCGGCGGTGTCGGCCTCGAACACGACTTCGAAGCCGCGTTTCGCGATGCACGAGGCGAGCGCGGTCAGCGGCTCGCCGATACCTGGCGTATTGTTGCGCCCGACGAGCGCGACGGTCTTGAACTGGCTGGTCACTTGCATGCCGGCATTACACCATAGGTGGGGCCTGAAAAGAACCGCAGACAGACCCGGTGGCGGGCCGGCATGGCGGGGCGCCGGCGCATGCCGCGATTATCGTTAGAATGGTGAAGCCTTGATGACATGCGCGCCGATTAAAGTGTGAGGGCGGGCTGCCGATCAACTTGCGCCGACGCTGGCCGCAAGGAGCTTGCGAATGTCGGCGCAAGAGGGGATCGGAGCGATGTGCAGCGTCGCGCCAGAGCGCCGGCCGGACGGCGCCCCGGCAAGCAGTGGCGTATTCGTCGCGGGCAGGCGCCGTTAGCGCTCGCGGTAGTCCCGGCATTAAGCTAAAATTTTTCCTCATGCTAGATCCTCGCGCACAAACCCTCCTCAAAACGCTGATCGAGCGCTACATCGCCGAAGGTCAGCCGGTCGGCTCGCGCACGCTGTCTCGTTACTCGGGCCTCGAACTGAGCCCGGCAACGATCCGCAACGTGATGTCCGATCTCGAGGACCTGGGGCTCGTGATCAGTCCGCATACTTCCGCGGGCCGCATCCCTACGCCGCGCGGCTACCGTCTGTTCGTCGATACGATGCTGACGGTGGAGTCCGCCGCGGACGAAGAGGCGGTGATGCGCACCGTCAAGACTACGCTGCAGGCGGGCGAGCCGCAAAAGATCGTCGCGGCGGCGGCCAGCGTGCTGTCCAACCTGTCGCAGTTCGCCGGGGTGGTACTCACGCCGCGGCGCAGCCACGTGTTCAAGCAGATCGAGTTCATGCGTTTGTCGGACAAACGCATCCTGCTGATCATCGTGACGCCCGAAGGCGACGTGCAGAACCGCATCATGGCGACCCAGCGCGACTTCTCGCCGTCGCAGCTGGTTGAAGCCTCCAATTACATCAACGCCCACTTCGCGGGCCTTTCGTTCGACGACGTGCGCCGCCGCCTGCGCGAAGAAATCGACGAGCTGCGTGGCGACATGACCACGCTGATGCATGCGGCCGTCACGGCGAGCACAGACGAATCCGACACCGGCGAGACGGTGCTTATTTCCGGCGAGCGCAATCTGCTCGAAGTTGCCGACCTCTCGTCGGACATGGCGCGTCTGCGCAGGCTGTTCGATGTTTTCGACCAAAAGACCAGTCTCCTTCAATTGCTCGACGTGTCGAGTCATGCGGCGGGGGTGCAGATTTTCATCGGCGGCGAGTCGAATCTGGTGCCGATCGAAGAGATGAGCGTCGTCACCGCGCCGTACGAGGTGAACGGCAAGATCGTCGGCACGCTCGGCGTGATCGGGCCGACCCGCATGGCTTACAACCGCGTGATTCCGATTGTCGACATCACCGCGCGTCTGCTTTCGCTCACTCTGAGCCAGCAGTAACGGCTTGCTATTCCCGCTGCGGCGAGCCGTGCTGAGAATGATGCGTGAGCGCAGGCGACTTGCCTATCGGCCGAATGGCCAGGGGCGTCCGGCGAACCAGGCCACGGACCGCGCCGCTATAATGAATCTCCATTGAATCGACTCTCCGCGTAAAGCGGTGACTTCCGCTGCCTATGCGCTTCGACCTCGAGCGGCCTTCACAGAACGCCACCTCACATCGTGTCGCCGTGCTGCTGATCAATCTCGGCACGCCCGACGCGCCGACGCCGCACGCGGTGCGCCGTTATCTCGCGCAATTCCTGTCCGATCCACGGGTGGTCGAAATTCCGGCGCTGCTGTGGCAGATCATTTTGCGTTTGCTGATTTTGCCGTTTCGCGGGCGCAGCTCCGCCAGGAAGTATGCGGCGGTATGGATGCCCGAAGGCTCGCCGTTGCGCGTCTACACGGAAAAGCAGGTGGAAGGTCTGCGCCATCTGCTGCAACTGAACGACTACACGGTGCTGGTCGACTACGCGATGCGCTACGGCACACCGGGCATTCCGGCCATGCTGAACCAGTTGAAGCTGGCCGGCGCCGAGCGGGTGCTGCTCGTGCCCATGTATCCGCAATACTCGTCGTCGACCACGGCCACGGCGTTCGACGACGCGTTTTCGGCCCTCAAGCGTATGCGCAATCAGCCGGAAATCCGCACGGTGCGCCAATATGCGGATCATCCCGCGTATATTGCCGCGCTGGCCGCCCAGGTGCATCACTATTGGCATCAGCACGGCCGGCCGGACTTCACGGCGGGCGACAAGCTGGTGCTGAGCTTTCACGGTGTGCCCAAGCGCACGCTGGACCTGGGCGATCCGTACCACGAGCAATGCCAGCAAACCGGCGCGCTGTTGACGCAGGCGCTCGGGCTGACGCCCGTGGAATGCCGCATTACCTTCCAGTCGCGCTTCGGCAAGGCCGAATGGCTGCAACCGTACACGGCGCCTACGCTGAAGGAACTGGGCGCGGCGGGTGTGCGGCGCGCCGACGTGTTCTGCCCGGGCTTTACGGCCGACTGCCTTGAAACGATTGAGGAAATCGGCATGGAAGTGCGTGACGAGTTCCTGCATGCGGGCGGCAAGGAGTTTCACCGGATCGCCTGCGTGAACGCGTCGCAACCGTGGATTGCGGCGCTAGGGGAGATCGTCGCGCAGAATCTCCAGGGCTGGCCGGTGCAGGCGGTGCCGGTGCCGCACGCCACAGAGGCAGGTTCATGAACTACAGGATTTCCACCGAAGCGGGCGCGAAGCTGCGTATCGACAAGTGGCTGTGGGCCGCACGCTTTTTCAAGACGCGTTCGCTCGCGGCCGGCGCGGTCGACAAAGGGCATGTGCGCATCGGCGGGGCCAGCGTCAAGCCGGCCAAGGACGTGCGGGTCGGCGACCTGGTCGAGATCGAGATCGAGCGGATCGTGTGGCAGGTGGAAGTGCTGGGCGTCTGCGACGTGCGTGGACCCGCGAGCGTCGCCCAGACGCTCTACGCCGAGACCGCGCAGAGCAAGGTGAAGCGGCAGGTCGAGCAGGAGCGGCGCAAGACGTACCGCGAACCCGCCGCCGAAATGCACGGCCGGCCGACCAAGCGCGATCGGCGCATTATCGACAAATTTTCAGGTGGGAATTGAACAGTTGGTGCACGCCGCCATATTCGGTCGTGTGGTCGTTGACCGCTCCGGACATGCAGATGGTCGTGGTGCCCGCAACCAGTACCAGTGCGACCACCCCGATTGCCAAGGTCAGTTTCACGGTACTCCCCAAGAACGATTCGGTTACTAGAACGGCGAATCAGGTTGAAATTGCAAATTCGGTAAGGCTACCGTCAGATTAGGGTTAACGTGTCTTTTCCGATCGTTTATTGGAGCATAGGCCACTTGTTGGCCGCACTCAATCTCAATCTGATTGCGTCGCATTAATGGTTGTTACGGTGCGTTTCCACCACTCGCCGGTGGTGCGAAAAGAACGCGCAAATCCGCTTGAAAGGGAGCCTTCCGGCCCCATCTGGCCTTTTGATATGCGGTGGTGAGACGAGCCGCCTGTCGCGATTTTGCAACGCACAAATCGCGATATTTTTACGCGCACGCGCTACCGTTGGTTTTTACTTTTTAACGACTTTCAGCGACATGGAAAACACGCAAGAGAACCCGACGAGCCAGAACCCCACGCCCGCCGACGAAACCGCGCGCCAGGCCGCCGAGGCCGCAGCGTCCCAGGATCCGGCTGTGAACGCCGCAGCGGATGCGCCGGCAAGCGCCGAGCAGGCTGCGCTGGCCGAAGCACAGGCGAAAATCACCGAGTTGCAGGAGAGTTTCCTGCGTGCGAAGGCCGAAACCGAGAACGTGCGCCGTCGTGCGCAGGAAGACGTCGCCAAGGCGCATAAGTTTGCGATCGAAAGTTTCGCGGAGCATCTGCTGCCGGTGGTCGACAGCCTCGAAGCGGCCGTCGCTCACTCGTCCGATGACCTGCAGAAGGTGCGCGAGGGCGTCGAACTGACGCTGCGCCAGTTGACCGGTGCGCTGGAGAAGGGCCGCGTCGTCGCCTTGAATCCGGTTGGCGAGAAGTTCGACCCGCATCGCCATCAGGCCATTTCGATGGTGCCGGCCGATCAGGAGCCGAACACCGTCGTCGCCGTGCTGCAAAAAGGCTTCGTAATCGCCGATCGCGTGCTGCGTCCCGCACTTGTGACGGTTGCGGCGCCGAAGTAAAGCGGCGCGAGGCATCGCAAGCCGTTCTATCTGGCATCGGCCGCGATGACCGGCATTCCCGTCGGCGCGACCGCCGAGGCCGGGGTGACTGGCCGTGGTGTTTTTCTGGAGTCTCGACGGTTTCAATTGCGAGATCGCCAGGAAAGCGATGCTGGCGCAGCCGGGCGCGATCCGCGCGCTCGGCCTCAAATGGTTTTGCAGCAAGGTCCACGAGCATCGCGAGCTGGGCAGGCGCTTCATGCTTCATGGCGTGTCCACGTGGTTCTTCTTTTACCGCGGTGAGCTGCCAGGCCGGGCAACCGGTCGGCACACGCCAGGCAATTCGAGGCAGCGGTCGCGGCGGCCCGGGAAACGATCCGGGCCGCCGTTCCCGCAGGCAGCGGGCAAGTTGATGGAACGAATTCGGGCAAAAGTTCGACCGATTGAAAAAAAATAAAGACCGCATCGTAGAAGAGGTCTTGAAAACGATGTGGACGCACTTATGTTGAGTGCAGGTATGAATTGAGAGCGGATCGCCCGACCGCCAGATGGGCAAACAGGGCGATTCCCGCAGCGATCAAAGTTAGGAGATTAGAAAAAATGGGCAAAATCATCGGCATCGACCTCGGCACGACCAACTCGTGCGTGGCGATCATGGAAGGCAATTCGGTCAAGGTGATCGAGAACTCGGAAGGTGCGCGCACCACGCCGTCGATCATCGCTTACATGGAAGACGGCGAGATTCTGGTCGGCGCGCCTGCGAAGCGTCAGTCGGTCACGAACCCGAAGAACACGCTGTACGCGGTCAAGCGCCTGATCGGCCGCCGCTTCGAAGAAAAAGAAGTGCAGAAAGACATCGGCCTGATGCCGTACAAGATCATGAAGGCCGACAACGGCGATGCGTGGGTCGAAGTGCGCGATCAGAAGCTGGCGCCGCCGCAAATCTCCGCGGAAGTGCTGCGCAAGATGAAGAAGACCGCTGAAGACTACCTCGGCGAGCCGGTCACCGAAGCCGTGATTACGGTTCCCGCGTACTTCAACGACAGCCAGCGTCAGGCAACCAAGGACGCAGGCCGCATCGCCGGTCTGGAAGTGAAGCGGATCATCAACGAACCGACCGCAGCCGCGCTGGCATTCGGTCTGGACAAGGCCGAAAAGGGCGACCGCAAGATCGCGGTGTATGACCTGGGCGGCGGTACGTTCGACGTGTCGATCATCGAAATCGCTGACGTCGACGGTGAAATGCAGTTCGAAGTGCTGTCCACGAATGGCGATACGTTCCTCGGCGGCGAAGACTTCGACCAGCGCATCATCGATTACATCATCGGCGAGTTCAAGAAAGAGCAAGGCGTCGATCTGTCGAAAGACGTGCTCGCGCTGCAACGCCTGAAGGAATCGGCTGAGAAGGCGAAGATCGAACTGTCGTCGAGCCAGCAGACCGAAATCAACCTGCCGTACATCACCGCCGACGCATCGGGTCCGAAGCACTTGAACCTGAAAATTACGCGTGCGAAGCTGGAAGCGCTGGTTGAAGAGCTGATCGAACGCACGATCGAACCGTGCCGCGTGGCCATCAAGGACGCAGGCGTGAAGGTCGGCGAAATCGACGACGTGATTCTGGTCGGCGGTATGACCCGTATGCCGAAGGTGCAGGAAAAGGTCAAGGAGTTCTTCGGCAAGGATCCGCGCCGTGACGTGAACCCGGACGAAGCCGTGGCCGTGGGCGCCGCGATTCAAGGCCAGGTTCTGTCGGGCGACCGCAAGGACGTTCTGCTGCTCGACGTGACCCCGCTGTCGCTCGGCATTGAAACGCTCGGCGGCGTGATGACGAAGATGATCAACAAGAACACCACGATTCCGACCAAGCACGCTCAGGTCTACTCGACGGCTGATGACAATCAGAGCGCCGTGACGATCAAGGTGTTCCAGGGCGAACGCGAAATGGCAGCGGGCAACAAGCTGCTCGGCGAGTTCAACCTCGAAGGCATTCCGCCGTCACCGCGCGGCACGCCGCAGATCGAAGTGAGCTTCGACATCGACGCGAACGGCATTCTGCACGTCGGCGCGAAGGACAAGGCGACCGGCAAGGAAAACCGCATCACGATCAAGGCGAACTCGGGTCTGTCCGAAGCCGAAATCGAGAAGATGGTGAAGGACGCCGAAGCGAACGCGGAAGAAGATCACAAGCTGCGTGAGCTGGCCGATGCCCGCAACCAGGGCGACGCGCTGGTCCACAGCACGAAGAAGGCGCTCACCGAATACGGCGACAAGCTGGAAGCGGGCGAGAAGGAAAAGATCGAAGCCGCACTGAAGGACCTCGAAGAAGCGCTCAAGAGCAGTTCGAGCGACAAGGCCGCGATCGAAGCCAAGATCGAAGTGGTGGCAACCGCCTCGCAGAAAATGGGCGAAAAGATGTACGCCGACATGCAGGCTGCGCAAGGTGCGGAAGCCGCGGCAGCAGGCGCGGCGGGTGCGGGTGCATCGGCTGGTGGCGCGAGCCAGCAGCAGGACGATGTGGTCGACGCCGAGTTCAAGGAAGTGAAGAAGGACTAAAGCCAGGTCGCATTTCGACCGTAAAGCCGCGCACAGCAATGTGCGCGGCCCGGCTGCACAAGGCTGCGTCCACCCGGACGACCGACGTGCAAGAGCGGTTATCACGCCTGGCGAGCCTTTTGGGGCTCTCCGGGCACATTTGTTTTATGGAGGGCGTTGTTTTGTGCCGTGTCGAAGCGGGTGAAAACAGCGGCCGGACGAGTCGTGAGACTCCAGCATTCAAGAGGAGCCACCGCGTTGCATTGCGCGAGTGGCGTTGAACCGATATGGCGAAACGGGATTACTACGAGGTTCTGGGCGTCGCAAAGAACGCGAGCGACGACGAAATCAAGAAGGCTTATCGCAAGCTCGCGATGAAGCATCACCCCGACCGCAATCCGGGCAACAAGGATGCGGAAGAGCATTTCAAAGAGGTGAAGGAAGCCTATGAAATGCTGTCGGACTCGCAAAAGCGTGCCGCATACGATCAGTACGGCCACGCGGGCGTCGATCCGAACATGGGCGCAGGCGGTGCGCAAGGCTTCGGCGGCTTCGCCGATGCGTTCGGCGATATTTTCGGCGACATCTTCGGTCAGGCGGCCGGTGGCGCCGCGCGTGGGGGCGGCCGGGCCGGCCCGCAGGTGTATCGCGGCGCCGATCTGCGCTACAGCATGGAAATCACGCTGGAGCAGGCTGCTCACGGCTACGACACGCAGATTCGCGTGCCGAGCTGGGTCTCGTGCGAAATCTGTCACGGCTCGGGCGCGAAGCCCGGCACCAAGCCGGAAACCTGCCCGACCTGTAGCGGTTCGGGTTCGGTGCGGATGTCGCAAGGCTTTTTCAGCATTCAGCAAACCTGCCCGAAGTGCCATGGCACCGGCACCTATATCCCCGACCCGTGCGGCCACTGCCACGGCGCGGGCAAGGTGAAGGAAACCAAGACGCTGGAAGTGAAGATCCCGGCGGGTATCGACGACGGCATGCGCATCCGCTCGGCCGGCAACGGCGAGCCGGGCATCAACGGCGGTCCGTCGGGCGATCTTTACGTCGAGATCCACATCAAGCAGCACTCGGTGTTCGAGCGCGATGGCGACGATCTTCATTGCCAGATGCCGATTCCGTTCACCACGGCGGCGCTCGGTGGCGAAATCGAAGTGCCGACACTCGCAGGCCGCGCCAGCTTCACCGTGCCGGAAGGCACGCAATCGGGCAAGACGTTCCGTCTGCGTGGCAAGGGCATCAAGGGGTTGCGTTCGAGCATTGCGGGCGATCTGTACGTACACGTGCAAGTCGAAACACCGGTCAAGCTCAACGAAACACAGCGCGATCTGCTGCAACAGTTCGAAAAGGCGCTGGTGGAAGGCGGCTCGCGACATAGCCCGCAAAGCAAGAGCTGGTTCGATCGGGTGAAGAGCTTCTTCGATTAATGGCAGTTTGAAGTTGGCGGTAAGCATGACGGCAGATGAACGCGGCGCAGTGTTCGCACTGCTCGATGATTGCGACGCGACGGCGGCGCGCCGTTCGAGTCGTCTGTACACGGGTTTCGTGCGTGAACGGGTTTGCTCGGACGTCGCGCAGCTCGAAGCCGTGTGCGAGAGCGTCGTTGCCGATACGCGGGATGGTTTGCATGCCGTCGTGCTCGCCGACTATGAGTTCGGCCGGACGCTTCTTCTTGGCGAAGAAGCGGACAGGTCTCTGAAAACGCAGCGTGGCGATGCGACGCTGCGTTTTTTATTGTTCGAACGCTGCAACAAGCGTTCGCGCGAAGAGGTCGACGCGTGGCTCATGGCTCGCGATGGCGGTGCGGCGCAGCCGTCGGTGGCGGGCACGGCCCATGTGCACGCGAGCGTCGATCCCGCGCAATTCGACGTGGCGATCGATGCGATCCACGCCGCCTTGCGCGCAGGTGATTCGTATCAGGTCAATTACACGTACCGGCTCGGCTTCGACGTGTTCGGATCGCCCACTGCGCTCTATCGGCGCTTGAGGGCCCGACAGCCGGTTCCGTTTGGCGCGTTCATCGCGTTGCCGGGCGGCAACTGGGTGTTGTCATGCTCGCCGGAACTCTTCATCGAGAAGCAGGGCGCCAGGTTGCGCGCGCGGCCGATGAAAGGCACCGCGCCGCGCTCGGACGATCCGGCTGCCGATCGGCGCACAGCCGAGTTTCTTGGCAACGATCCGAAAAATCGCGCCGAAAACGTGATGATCGTCGATCTGTTGCGCAACGATCTGTCGCGGGTCGCGCAGACGGGCTCGGTGAAGGTGCCGGCGCTATTTTCGGTCGAGCCTTATGCGTCGGTCTGGCAGATGACCTCGACGGTGGAGGCCGCTTTGCGGCCCGGCACGTCGTTCGCCGGCATCCTGCGCGCGCTGTTTCCGTGCGGCTCGATCACCGGCGCACCGAAGCATCGCACGATGCAGTTGATCGACGAGCTCGAGAATACGCCTCGCGGTCTTTATACCGGGGCGATCGGGTGGCTCGATGCGCCATCGGAAGCCTCAACGAATGCCTCGACGAATGCCTCGACGAATGCCTCGACGAATGCCTCCGGCGAGCACACTGTTGCTGCCGCCAGACCCGAATCCGTCTGTGGCGACTTCTGCCTGTCCGTCGCCATCCGGACACTGACTTTGAATCGCTCCGCGCAAACCGACGCCTTGCAAGGCACGATGGGTATCGGCGCGGGCATCGTCCTCGACAGCGTGGCCGCCGACGAATACGCGGAGTGTCAATTGAAAGCCAGATTCCTGACCGGCGCCGATCCGGGCTTCGAACTCTTCGAAACGATGTATGCGACGCGGGAAGAGGGCGTGCGGCATCTCGCGCGTCATCTCCAACGGCTTTCGTCGAGCGCCGCGGCGCTCGGCTTCAGGCTCGGCGACATCGACGCAGTTCGCGCGCAAATCGCCACGGAATGCACTTCGCTGCCGGCGCGGATTCCGCACCGCATGCGGCTCGCGCTGCATAAGGACGGCACGGTGCAAATCACCGCTGCAGTCCTGACCCCGCTGAAGGAATCAAGCGTCGGCGTGCTGCTCGGTCCCGACCACGCGTTTTTCGCAACTGATGCCGGCGACCCGCTGCTGCACCACAAAACCACCCGCCGCGCCGATTACGACCGTGGCTGGCGTGAAGCCGAGGCGAAGGGCGCGTTCGATACGCTGTTCTTCAATGATCGAGGCGAGTTGACCGAAGGTGGCCGGTCGAACGTGTTCGTGAAGCTGGCAGGGCGCTGGTGGACGCCGCCGCTCGCGTCGGGTGTGCTGCCCGGTGTGATGCGAAGCGTATTGCTCGACGAGGCATCGGGCTTGCAAGCGGCTGAAAAGGTCCTCACGCAGGCGGATGTGCTGAACGCAGAAGCGCTCCTGATCTGCAATGCGTTGCGCGGCGCGCTGGAGGCGCGCTTAGTCCGCTAGAACACGCACCAAGCCGCGGTGTGCATGAGCACCGCCCGCGCGCAAACAACATTCAAAAACAATCGAACAGCAGCGCCGCGGCCCAACGCCTAAGCGCCGCCACCCATCAGAACGTATGCTCGGGCCCGGGGAAAGAACCGTCTTTCACCGCACGCACATACGCTTCCACAGCAGCCAGAATGCTCGGCTGTCCCTGCATGAAGTCCTTCACGAAGCGCGGGCGCTTGCCGGGGAAAATCCCGAGCATGTCGTGCAGCACCAGCACCTGACCCGAACAGTCGAGCCCCGCGCCGATGCCGATCGTCGGAATGCGCAACTGCTTCGTGACTTCACTGGCGAGCTGCGTCGGAATCGCCTCCATCACGATCAATTGTGCGCCGGCCGCCTGCATTTCGAGCGAGTCGCGCAGCAACTGGCTCGCACCCGCTTCGGTCTTGCCTTGCACCTTGAAGCCGCCGAACGCGTGCACGGACTGCGGCGTGAGACCAACGTGCGCACACACCGGAATCGAGCGCTCGACCAGAAAGCGCACTGTGTCCGCAAGCCATACTCCACCTTCGAGCTTCACCATCTGCGCGCCGGCGCGCATCAACTCCACCGAGCTGCGGAACGCGTCTTCCGGCGTGCCGTAGGTGCCGAACGGCAGATCGGCGACCACGAGTGCCGCGGGTCGCGCGCGCGCCACGCTGGCCGTGTGATACGCGATGTCGGTGAGCGACACCGGCAGCGTGGTCGTCTGACCTTGCAGCACGTTGCCGAGCGAATCGCCGATCAACAGCACGTCGACGCCCGCGCGATCCAGCAGCGCGGCGAAGCTCGCGTCGTAACAGGTGAGCATCGCGATTCTTTCACCGGCGTCGCGCATCGTCTGCAGTTTCGGCACGGTGATCGCGTTCCGGCTCGCTTCCTGCAAATAGGTCATGGGTCAATCCATTGAAAAAAAGAGGTGGCCGCGCCGCTTAGAGCGACGTGCCTTTGACGAAGAATTCCTTGCGGCCGCGCATGCTTTCGATGCGTTCGGCGAGCAGCGCAAGGTCCGCATCGGAATCGAGCGGATTCAGGTGTTCGGCGTTGACCGTCAGCACGGGCGTGCGATCGTAGTGATAGAAGAATTCGTTGTACGCGTCGCACAGGGCGCGCAGGTACGCGTCGGAAATCTGCAACTCCATCGGCACCGCGCGCTTCTGGATGCGCGCGAACAGCACTTCGGGGCTGGCCTGCAGATAGACCACGAAATCGGGCGCCGGCGCACTGACGTCGAGCCGCGCGGCGAGCGCGCGGTACAACTGCCACTCGTCGTCCTGCAAGGTCAGACGCGCGAAGATGTCGTTCTTCTGCGTCATGAAATCGGCGATGAGCGGGGTGCCCGAGCCGTGCGCCGCGCTCACTTCCTGTGCCTGCTGCGCGCGCTGCAGCGCGAAGTGCAGTTGCGTGGGCAACGCAAAACGCGCGGTGTCGCGATAAAAGCGTTCGAGAAAAGGATTGTCCTGCGGCCGTTCGAACAACTCCTGCATCGACCAGCGCTGCGCGAGCCGTCGCGCGAGCGAAGTCTTGCCGACGCCGATCGGCCCTTCGATCGCGAGATACCCGAACGGCGGGCGCAGTTGCGGCGCGGTGACCGTGAGCGGCGGTGAGCTCATTCGCAGCGGCCTTTGTCGGCGGTGGTGGCGCCTGTCAATGCATTGAGCATCGGACACTGACACGGGCCCTTCACCCTCTCGATGCGTTGATCGCTGACGGCGGCGAGCAGCGCATCAGCGCGGCCGTGTTGCGGAATGACCAGCGCCGCTTCGATTTCGACGAGCGGCACCAGCGCGAACGCTCGCTCGGTCAAGCGGGGATGCGGCACGACCAGATCGGCTTCGTCGATCGATTGATCGCCGTAGAGCAGGATGTCCAGATCGAGCGTGCGCGGTGCGTTGCGAAACGGCCGCTCGCGGCCGAATTGATGCTCGATCTTGTGACACAGCGCGAGCAGATGCCGCACGGGGAGCGTCGTGTCCACCTTCACGACGCAGTTGAAATAGTCGTCACCGCCCGCGTCGATCGGGGCAGTGCGATACAGGCTCGACTTGGCGAGCACGGAGATGGTGTGCTGTTGTGCGAGGCACACCACTGCGTCTTTCAGGGTCTGGCGCGCGTCCCCGAGATTCGCGCCGAGGCCGAGATAAGCAACCGTCATGGCATAACTTCCTGCAACTATCGTTCGACGGCAATAGCCAACGCTCGGTCAGTCGTCGTGCGAGCCGTCGTGGCTCGCGTCGTTGTCTGTGCGTTCGGCTGGCGTGCCGCCCTCCATTCCGTCGCCCGGTTTGCGGTTTTTCGCGCCACTGCTGCGCCGCCGTCGTTTTCTGGGGCTTCGGTCCTTCCCGCCTTGCGTGAGCAATGCCTCGCGCGCGGCGATGTCTCCTTCGATGAACTCCGTCCACCACGCACCGACCGACTCATCGAGTTCGCCCGATTCGCAGCGCAACAGGAGGAAATCATACCCCGCTCTAAATCTTTGGTGTTCCAGCAGCTTCAGCGCGCTTCTTCCCGAGCGTTTTTCGAGGCGCAACTGCAGGCCCCAGATCTCGCGCATATCGGCCGAGAAGCGCTTGTGGATCGCGAGCTTCTCGGTTTGCATGTCGAGAACTTCGTCCATCGCGCGATGCAACGCCGGCACCGGATATTCGCCATCCGCTTCGAATTTCTGCCAGCGCTGCTGCACGTCGTGCCACAGCAGCGTGGCGAACAGGAAGCCCGGCGACACCGGCTTGCCGGCGCGCACGCGTGCATCGGTATTGGAGAGCGCCAGCGTGATGAATTTTTCGCCGATGGGCTGTTCGAGCACCACGTCGAGGAGCGGCAACAGACCGTGATGCAGCCCTTCCTGGCGCAGGCGCTTCAGGCAGGCGAGCGCGTAACCGGACAGCATCAGCTTGAGCATTTCGTCAAAAAGACGCGCGGCGGGCACGTTGTTGATCAGATCGGCCATCTTGACGATCGGCGCACGCGTGCTGTCTTCGATCTCAAACTCGAGCTTCGCGGCGAAACGCACCACGCGCAGCATGCGCACCGGATCTTCGCGATAGCGCGTGGCCGGGTCGCCGATCATGCGCAACAGACGCGCGCGCATGTCGGCCATGCCGTTGTGGTAGTCCAGCACGGTTTGCGTGGCCGGGTCGTAATACATCGCGTTGATCGTGAAGTCGCGGCGCGTGGCGTCTTCGTGCTGCTCGCCCCACACGTTGTCGCGCAGCACGCGGCCGCTCGCGTCCACCGCGTGGGTGCGGCGGTCGAGCTCGTCGCGCTTGAGGCGCCGCGGCGGCGCAGCGTCCGCCGCGGGCGGATCGACCAGCGCACGGAACGTCGAGGTTTCGATGATTTCCTGGCCGAACTGCACATGCACGATCTGAAACCGGCGGCCGATGATGCGCGCGCGGCGGAACAGCTTCTGCACCTGTTCGGGCGTGGCGTCGGTGGCGACGTCGAAGTCTTTCGGTTTGATGCCGAGCAGCAGATCGCGCACCGCACCGCCGACGATAAACGCGCGATGGCCCGCCTGCTGCAGACCTTCGGTCACGCGAATCGCGTTCCTCGAGATCAGCGCGGGATCGATGCCGTGCACGTCGTGCGGAATGATGACCGGTACGTCCGGATCGCGCACCGCCTTGACGGCCGCGCCAGGCGCGCGGATCGTTTTGCGGCGCGGCTTGGCCGCGCCTTCGGTGGCGGACTTCGTGCGCGCGGGAGCGCGGCCGGTTACGTCTGCTTCGGCTTCGGCGGGCAGGGTGTCGTCAGCGGGCGCCGCGTCCTGGCCGAATAGCTTGCGAATGAGTTTTTTGATCACGAGGGTTGAAAGAGTTCGAGGATGCGCCAGCCTTTGGCTTGCGCATGGGCGCGCAATGTGTCGTCCGGATTGGTCGCGATGGGGTCGGTGACTTTTTCGAGCAGCGGGATGTCGTTGTGCGAATCGCTATAGAAATAGCTGTGCTCGAAGTCGCTCCAGGTTTTGCCGAGCGAGGCGAGCCACGCTTCGGTACGGACGATCTTGCCTTCCTTGTAGCTTGGCGTGCCGGTGGGGCGGCCGGTGTACGGCGAATGCGGCTGGCCGTCGACGGTTTCCACTTCGCAGGCGATCAGCGTGTCGACGCCGAAGGCTTGCGCGATCGGGCGCGTGATGAATTCGTTGGTGGCCGTGACCACGCAGCAGAGGTCGCCGGCTTCACGGTGCTGCTTCACCAGTTCCAGTGCGACCGGAAAAATGGCCGGCGTGATGACTTCGTGCATGTACTGCGCGTGAATGTCGGCGAGTTGCGCGCGCGTGTACTTCGCGAGCGGCGTGAGCATGGCGATCAGATAGGCGTGAATGTCGAGCTTGCCGGCTTTGTAGTCGGCGAAAAAGCGGTCGTTTTCACGGGCGAAATTTTCGGCGTCGACCATGCCTTGTTTCACCATGAAGCGGCCCCATTCGTGGTCGCTGTCGGTGGGGATGAGCGTGTGGTCGAGATCGAAGAGTGCGAGGTTAGCCATGGGGGCCTATTTTACTTGAAGCGGATGAAGCGGCGTGCGAACCCGCCGGCGAGCCGGGCGCGGCGCGCCGTTCGTCGGCATCGGGCGACGCCAGCATGGTGCGCAGAAGCGGCAGCGTGACCGCGCGTTTCTGTTCGAGCGAGAAGCGGTCGAGCGCGTCGAGCAGCGCCATCAGGCTCGGCATGTCGCGGCGAAAATGCGTGAGCAGATAGGCGGGCACGTCGTCGGCGAGCATGATGCCGCGCTCGCGCGCCGCGAGCTTGAGCACCGCCGCCTTGCCTTCGTCCGGCAGCGGCGCGAGATGGAAGACGAGGCCCCAGCCGAGGCGGGTGCGCAAATCCTCGCGCACGGTCATGCCGATCGGCGGCGCGTTGCCCGCGGCGACCAGCGCGCTGGTGGGATGCGCGCGCACTTCGTTGAACAGGTTGAACACGGCGATCTGTTGCGCGGCCGACAGCGCGTCGCAATCGTCGATCGCGTAGAGCGCCACGCGCGGGTCGAAGCCGAACGCGGCGAGGCTGCTCTGCGGCCCGGCGAAGCGCGCATGCCCCGGCGGCGCTTCGTGCACGAGCGCCTGCAACAGGTGCGTGCGGCCGCTGCCGGACTCGCCCCAGACGTAGAAGGTGCGATCGGCGACCGGCCCGGCGGCGAGCGCGTTGTCGAGCTCACGCAGGCGCGTGACCAGCTCCGAGTTCGCGCCGGCGAAGAAATTGTCGAATGTCGATGGCGGCGGGGTGCCGAGATCGAGCGTCAGTTGACGAAGCACAGTAGGTGACTGCCGAAAATGAGGCTAAGGCCGTAGCGGCCCGGACCTCGGGCCCTGAAACGTCAGTAAGCGGTTAGTTGTTGTAAAGCGCGCTGGCGAGGTAGCTTTGCCGCAATTCCCGGATCGCCACCGACAGAATCGCGCTGACCGGCAACGCAAGCAGCACGCCGAAAAAGCCGAACAGCTGACCGAACGCGAGCAGCGCGAAGATGACCGCGAGCGGGTGCAGCCCGATCCGTTCGCCCACGAGCCGCGGCGTCAGATAAAAACTTTCGGCGATCTGCGCGAAGCCGTAAATCAGCGCGACCGCGCCGAAGCCGTACCAGTCGCCGAATTGCAGCAGCGCCGCGAGCAGCGCGAGCACGAGGCCCGTCGCAAAACCGAGGTACGGGATGAACACCGCAAGCCCGGTAAAAATGCCGACCGGCAGCGCGATCTCGAAGCCGGCGAGACTCAGCGCGACCGAGTAGTACACCGCCAGCACAGCCATCACCAGCAACTGGCCGCGCAGGTATTGCGACAGCATCTGGTCCATGTCGCGCGCGAGTTGCAACGTTTTGTCGAGCCAGCGGCGCGGCACCATCATTTGCAGGCGCGCGAGCATGCGGTTCCAGTCGAACAGCAGATAGAACAGCACGAGCGGCACCAGCATGAGGTTGCCGACCAGCGCCATCATCAGATTGCCGCTCGTGCGGATCGAGGTCCACGCATATTGCGCGACGGTCTTCGCGCTGCCTTCGAGCTGCCCCATCACGAGGTCGCGGATGCTGGCGAAATCGAGCGAGTCGGCCAGACCCAGCATGGCCAGCTTGGGTTGCAGCCACGCGTTCACATGCGCGAAGAACACTGGCACCTGCTGCCGCAATTGCGGCCCTTCCTTCTGGATCACCGCGAGCACCAGCAGAAAGAGCATGGTCATCAGCAGTGTGAAGAACAGGATCATCAGCAGCGCCGCGAGGGCGCGCGGCACGCGCCGGCGCACCATCCACGCGACACCCGGATGCAAAATGTACGCGAGAATCGCGCTCAGCAGAAACGGGGTGAGGACTGGACTCAACAGCCAGAGCAGCATGCCGACGCATAGCGCGATCACCAGCCAGATGAGGGCGCGGCGCTGAACGGGCGTCAGAATCGAGGAATTTCGTTGCAAAGCGGGTTTTCCCAGGTGTAGTCGGAACCGGATGATCAAATTCCAGCCAGTCGGCCAGCATCGGGTAAAATCGCATTTTACCGACCTTCGAGCTCTTCCCCATGAATCACCCGAAATCCGCCCAGCCTTCAACTGATTCGGCCCAAGGTTTGTCGTATCGCGACGCCGGCGTGGACATCGACGCGGGCGACGCCCTTGTCGACGCGATCAAGCCCTTTGCCAAAAAGACGATGCGCGACGGCGTGCTGGGTGGCATCGGCGGGTTCGGCGCGCTGTTCGAAGTGCCGAAGAAATACAAGGAACCGGTGCTCGTGTCCGGCACCGACGGTGTCGGCACCAAGCTGCGCCTCGCGTTTCAACTGAACAAGCATGACACCGTCGGCCAGGATCTGGTCGCCATGAGCGTGAACGACATTCTCGTGCAAGGCGCCGAGCCGCTGTTCTTCCTCGACTACTTCGCGTGCGGCAAGCTGGACGTCGGCACGGCGGCCACGGTCGTCAAGGGTATCGCGCATGGCTGCGAACTGTCGGGTTGCGCGCTGATCGGCGGCGAAACGGCGGAAATGCCGGGCATGTATCCGGACGGCGAGTACGACCTGGCCGGTTTTGCGGTCGGCGCGGTGGAAAAGAGCAAGATCATCGACGGCAGCACGATCGCTCCGGGCGACGTGGTGCTGGGCCTCGCATCGAGCGGCATTCATTCGAACGGTTTTTCGCTGGTGCGCAAGATCATCGAGCGCGCGCAGCCGGATCTGAATGCGGACTTCGACGGCCGTTCCTTGGCCGACGCGCTGATGGCGCCGACGCACATTTACGTGAAGCCGTTGCTGTCGCTGATGCAGCAGATCGCCGTCAAGGGCATGGCGCACATCACGGGCGGCGGGCTGGTCGAAAATATTCCGCGCGTGCTGCGTGAAGGCCTCACGGCCGAGCTGGATCACCGCGCGTGGCCGCTGCCGCCGCTGTTCTCGTGGCTGCAGAAGCACGGCGGCGTCGCCGATGCGGAAATGCACCGCGTGTTCAACTGCGGCATCGGCATGGCAGTGGTGGTGTCCGCCGCCGACGCCGAAGCGGCGATCGGTTTGCTGTCGGCAGCCGGTGAGCAGGTGTGGAAAATCGGCACGATTCGCGAAAGCGCAGCCGGTGAAGCGCAGACGGTCGTGATCTAACGGATGGTATTGCCCGCGCGGCGCGCATGCGGATTGCATGCGCGCCGCGCAGGTTCGATACTTCAACGCTTCAAATCAACGCCTCGACCTGATCGAGCACCCGCGCGGTAGCCTGCGGATCGCAGCAGTCCACCACCACCCGTTCTGTCATGCTTCGCAGCCACGTGAGTTGCCGCTTGCACAACTGCCGGGTCGCAAAGATTCCCTTGTCGCGCATCGTCGGATAATCGACCGCGCCGTCCAGATATTCCCAGACCTGTCGATAGCCGACGCAGCGCATCGATGGCATCTCGGGCCGCAGATCACCGCGTTCGCGCAGCTTCACCACTTCATCGACGAAACCACCGGCCAGCATCGCATCGAAGCGCTGTTCGATGCGCGCGTGCAAGACGCTGCGATCGGACGGCTCCAGTGCGATCGGCACGAAGCGCCATGCCGCCGCGGCGTCATCTTGCCGCGCGGGGGCGGCCAGCCATGCCGACATCGCCTGGCCGGTCAGCATGAACACTTCGAGCGCGCGCTGAATCCGCTGCGAATCGTTCGGTGCGAGGCGCGCGGCTGTCACGGGGTCGAGTGTCGCAAGCCGTTCGTGCAGGGCCGGCCAGCCTTCGCGCGCGGCGTCGGCATCAAGCGTGGCGCGCACGTCGGGGTCGGCGGCGGGCAGGTCGTTGAGTCCCTGCGTGAGCGCCTTGTAGTACAGCATGGTGCCGCCGACCAGCAACGGCAGCCGCCCGCGCGCGTGGATTTCGCCGGTCAGCCGCAACGTGTCGGCGCGAAATTGCGCAGCCGAATAGGCGTCGGTCGGATCGACGATGTCGATCAGATGATGCGGCGCCACCCCGCGTTCTTCGGCAGTCGGCTTGGCTGTGCCGATATCCATCTCGCGATAGACCAGCGCCGAATCGACACTGATGATCTCCACCGGCCGCCGTGCGGCGAGCGCCAGCGCGGCGGCGGTTTTGCCGGAGGCAGTCGGGCCGAGCAGGCAAGGGATCGGTGTGGGAAGGTTGCGTGACGTCATGAGCAAGCCCGCACGGGTCGAAGCAAAATCAGCGAGCGCACCGTCACTGCCCGCGCATGAACAGCCGATCGAGGTCGGACAGCGTCAGTTGATACCACGTCGGACGCCCGTGGTTGCATTGATCGGCGCGCTCGGTCGCCTCCATCTGGCGCAGCAGCGCGTTCATTTCGTCGAGCGTCAGACGCCGGTTCGCACGCACCGCGTGATGGCAGGCGAGCGTGCCGAGCAGTTCGTGCTGACGCTCGGTCAGCACGCGCGAGCCGCCGAACTCATGCAGATCGGCGAGCACCGCGCGCGCCAGCGCCTGCAGATCGGCGTCCTTGAGCAGCGCGGGCACGGCGCGGATCGCCAGCGTGGTCGGCGACAGCACGGCAAGGTCGAAGCCGAGCGCGTCGAGTGTGTCGCGCTCTTCTTCCACTGTGCCGATTTCGATCGGATCGGCCTGCATCGTCTGCGGGATCAGCAGCGGCTGCACGGCGATCGCGCGATCGGCCAGCGCGTTCTTGAACTGCTCGTACAGGATGCGCTCGTGCGCGGCGTGCATGTCCACGATCACCAGCCCGTGCGCGTTCTGCGCGAGCACGTAAATGCCGTGAATCTGGCCGAGCGCGAAGCCGAGCGGTTGTTCGTCGGTGCCGTTGAGGGCGGGCGACGGGTAGGGCGCCGACGCGTTATACGGCGACGGCGTTTCGGCGGCCGAGTCGCGCGCCTCCAGCAGGGTCGCGCCTTCCGCGGTGCCGGGATGGCTGTCCTTGCGGCCGAACAGCGCGTCGTAAAACGCCAGCGGTTGCGCGACCGGCAGCGTGCCTTGCGTCATGCGCGCCTGGCGCATCCAGGTGTTGCCGGGCTGTGACGACGGGCCGAAGCCGCTGCCTGACCCGCCACGCGCCAGTCCGCCTGGCGAGCCGGCGAAGCCAGCCCCGGCGCCGAAGCTGCCGCCGCCCATGCCCGCCGCGCCGCCGAGCGGCGTCGCGCCGAACGAAGCCGGGCCGCCCGCCATCGGCTCCAGATGCGCAGCGTGCCCACCCGCCGTCGTTTCCGGCGATGCGCCCGCATGCCGCGCCAGCGCGCGCTGCACCGCATGGAACACGAACTGGTGAATCGAGCGCGAATCGCGAAACCGCACTTCGATTTTCGACGGATGCACGTTCACATCGACGCCCTCAGGCGGCAGATCGAGGAACAGCACATAAGACGGATAACGGTCGCCATGCAGCACGTCTTCATACGCGGCGCGCACCGCATGCGTGAGCAGCTTGTCGCGCACGAAGCGGCCGTTGACGAAGAAGTATTGCTGATCGGCACGCCCGCGGCTCGCAGTCGGTAAGCCCGCGCAGCCGTAGACGGCCAGCGGTCCGGCGGATTCGTCGAGCGGCAGGTGCGCCGTCGCGAAAGTCTCGCCGAGAATCTTCGCGACCCGCGCAGGCGGCTCGCTCGCGTTCCAGTGTTCGACCGCCTTGCCGTTATGCAGCACCGAAATCGCGACGTCGGGCCGCGCCAGAGCCGCGCGGCGAATCTGTTCGAGGCAATGGCCGAGTTCGGTCTGTTCGCTTTTGAGGAATTTGCGGCGCGCGGGCGTGTTGTAGTACAGCTCGCGTACTTCGATCGTCGTGCCCTGGGTGCCGGCCGCGGGGCTCAGCACACCGGTTTGCGCGTCGACGCGCACGGCATGCGGCGCCTCGACGGTGCGGCTCGTGATGGTCATCTGTGCGACCGACGCGATCGACGCCAGCGCCTCGCCACGGAAGCCGAGCGTGGCGACCGCTTCCAGTTCGGCGAGCGAGCGGATCTTGCTGGTCGCATGGCGCATCAGCGCGAGCGCCAGTTCGCTCTCGGGAATGCCGCAGCCGTCGTCGGTGATCGAAATGCGCTTGACGCCGCCTTCGTCGAGCAGGATGCGCAGCGTCTGCGCGCCCGCGTCGAGCGCGTTTTCCAGCAACTCCTTGACCACCGACGCGGGCCGTTCCACCACTTCGCCGGCGGCGATCTGGCTGATCAACTGATCGGGAAGGGGCTGGATCGCGCGCAACGGGCGCGGCGCAGGCGCGGCGGCGGGCACTGCGGCCGCGGCGGAATCGGCAGGCGTTTCGGAGAATTCTGGCATGGCGAAATTATAGCGACTCGGCACACGAGCCGACTGGCAACGGATTTTTAATCGCGGCCGGGCACTTTCGGTATCATGACGCGGTCAATTTCCGGCGGCGAGCATGCGCTTGCCGTCTTCCTCGCGGGCCTGCCGGCAAGGCTGTATTCACCACGTTCACATTCCCTTAACAGAGGACGCTCCTTGGACACGCTGCTACATTTCGTCAACCTTGTGTTGCACATCGACAAGTTCCTCGGAGACTTCATCCATGTGTATGGCGCCTGGGTCTACGCGGTGCTGTTCCTGATCGTATTCAGCGAAACCGGCCTCGTCATTCTGCCGTTCTTGCCGGGCGATTCGTTGTTGTTCATCGGCGGCGCATTCTGTGCGACGGGCCAGTTGAACCTTGGTCTGCTGATCGTGCTGCTGCTGGTGGCGGCGATCGCCGGCAATACCGTCAACTACATGATCGGGAGGGCCATCGGGCCGCGGGTGTTCGATTCGCACATTCCTTTTCTCGAACGCTTCCTCGACCGCAGCGCGCTGCAGAAGACGCACAACTTCTATGAAAAGCATGGCGGCAAGACCATCGTGCTCGCGCGTTTCATTCCGGTTGTGCGGACCTTCGCGCCGTTCGTGGCCGGTGCTTCGTCGATGACCGTGAGCCGGTTCCAGTTGTTCAACGTTATCGGCGCGCTGCTGTGGGTGTTGCTGCTCGTGCTGCTCGGTTATTTCTTCGGCAATATTCCGTTCATTCGTCAGTATCTGAACGTGATCGTGCTGGTGGGTATTGGCGCGGCCGTCGTGCCGGTTCTGCTCGGCGCACTGTGGAAGATGATGCGCAAGGGTGGGGTCAAGGCCGATAGCCGCTGACGCGTCATTGCAGAGGCGCGCGTAGGCACATGAACAAAAGGCGTCGCGAATCTCGCGACGCCTTTTTCATTTTGCGGAGTTTCGAATCGCCGACGACGCGGCGCACGGTTCTCTCAACCGGCCGCGGTTCCCGTCGCTCCTGGGCCGACCGCACGCGGCGCAAGCGGCGTTTCCGGTGTCGGGTAGCCGGCCTCCTTGAAGGTCTGGACGATCGCGCGATTCGTGTCGAAATAGACCTGCCAATAGTGATCGTTAGCCGTGTAAGGGCGCACGCATAGCAAGGGTCCTTCCGGCGTGAAGCTCAGCACTTCGATGTCGGGCGCGGGGCTCTCGGCGACATTCGGAATCTGCACGATGGCCGCCCTCAACCGGTTCATCGCGTCGGTCGGATCGACGCCGTTGGCGATCTTCGCGGTCAGCTCGACACGCCGTACCGGCAACACGCTGAAGTTCGAGATCGTGTCGGAGAAGACCTTGTTGTTGCCGACGATGGTGGTCACGTTGTCCGGCGTCACGATGGTGGTGCCGAACAGGCCCAGCTCCGAGACCGTACCGGTGACGCCCCCCGCGGTGACGAAGTCGCCGACCTTGAACGGCCGCAGCACCTGCATGAAGACGCCGGCCGCGAAGTGCGCGAGCAGGCCGCCCCAGGCGGTGCCGATCGCGAGGCCGAGACCGGCGAGCAACGCGGCGAACGAAGTCGTCTGGACTCCGAATATCTGCAGGATCGCGAGGATCAACAGCAGGTTCAGCAAGCCGCCGAGAATCGAGCCGAGATAGTGAGCGAGAGTGGGGTCGACCCGGCCATTGCGCGCGAGCACCTTGCGCAGCAAGCCGATGATCAGACCGATGATCCAGCGGCCGACGATCCACAAAACGATCGCGCCGAGAACCTTGGTGCCGAGGTCGATGCCTCGGGTCATGATGAACACGCGTATGGTATCGAGATCCAAGATGTCCCTCGTTGGATAAGTTGCCTTCGACTGATTGAACAACGGTGGCGCAATACAGCGGCAATGCTCGACGGCGGACGCAAACGGCAACGCGCGGTCTTCGGGAGTTATAGGCGACGGCGCGCGCATGTGCAAGGACCGTTCCCGTCTCCGAACGGGGAAGCCTGGCGGGAAAGAGCCGGTGATCAGACGGTCGTCTTTGAAAGGCGACGGCTTGCTGCACGCGAGCGCGTGAATGCGTTTGTGCGATGCTTTTGGCGCAGGTTCGGTGACGTCGATCAGCGCCCAGGACGAGTCGTGCCGAGGCGCGATCGCCTGGAGTGGGCTTACATGGGCAGATGCGATTGCGAGTACGCCGAGGTGTGGATGACGAGCGCTTTGTCGGCGGCGGTTTTCGCGGCACGCTTGCGGCGCGTCACGTGATGCCAGGCGAAAGCGGTGACGATCGCGATCACATAAGCGGCAGCGCGGACGGAAAACGCGGCCGGCGTGCTGAACTGGCCGTAGCGGTTCTGCGCGTCGGCGAACACGAGAAAGGTCAGCGCCGCATCGAGCAGCAGCGCAGCCAGTACCAGCGCGGCGAACACGTGCGTGCCATTGATTGCCGGACCAGGTGTGAACCGGTTGTACACAGCACATGCGATCATGACGACCGCGAGTAAAGCGAGGTTCGAAACGAGATCGAACAGAAAATTGGCCATATCGATGCAATGAAAAACGCGGGGTCTCGCGGCATTGCCGACGCGTCTGTGGACGCATGGCTCCAGTGTGTCTTGCCGGACCGGCGGCGATCATTGCATATCTTTTCATCTCGATAAATAACCGGGATTCGATGTTGTTGGTGGGAGGCGAAAGATCTAGGAAGACGCTGATTTTTGGTGGCAACGTTGGTTTGAATCGTAGAAATGTGTCAATCCAATGGTGAGGAATGCGATAGAACCGAATGGAGTGCGTCGAGCATCGCTGGTCCTTTGACCAGCGAGAAAGGAGGGTGTGTTTCAGCACACAGCTTTTGAAAGCAGATGGCTGCGGTTGAATCGTTTGTATGCGATTGTGATGTAAACGTTGTCATCGCCGATCGAGCTATGTCTGCTTCCCTGAGCTGGCCAATCAGAAGCGGTACGAAACGCCGATCTGCAACGTGGGATACCAGCGAAAGGGCGATGCTTTCTCTTGCAGTTGTTGCAGCCCCGTCGCGATGATCTGCTGGCTCAACTCGGGGCCGGCAGCCTGGGCGAGGGCAGGCGATAGCGTGTATGACGAGCGCGGGATGCCGTAAGCGACGCCCAGATCGACCACGAGGCCAAACCCTTTTCCGGTGGCGTGCAGGCCGTAGCCAATGCCCAGATATGGCATCACGGGCGGGTGCCTGGCAGTGGCCGTCGCGTACTCGCCTGGAAAGGCGGGCAAGGTTTGACCTTTGAACGTGTAGGTGCCGTTCGTGGGAACGGAATCGCCGCTGACTTCATTGTCCGTAAAGCGAACGCCGGCCGTGATGCGAAAGCCGCTGTTCGCCCAGGGGAAGAAGTCCCCGTAGATCCCGCCCTGGCGCAGACGCACGTCGTCCTTATAGCGATTCCCGCCCACGGTGAAGTCATGTGAGAACTTGAATGCATTGAAGTCCGCATGCACGCCGAACCATGACGTGAGACTCAGTGCCGCGCCGGCACCGATGCCAAGCGTGCCTCCCTGCACGAATATTTCCTGTGCGTGCGAGGTCTCGATCGAGAGTGCCAAACCGACTACCCAGATTACTTTTATCGTTTTCACTGGCATCCCCTAGGCGGTCGGGCAGCGGGGGTCATTGCCCCTTGGCGGCCCGGTCTCATGGTCTTTTCCGGCCGCTCTACAGGCGGCGTCAAGCGATCATGCTTGCGCGGACCTTGAGAGGTCTGTGGGGTGTCGAACGATTTTGGGGAATGAACGAGGAGGGCGCTAAAGCGGCTAACTAAAGCGCTGCCAACTAAAGCGTGAGGCAAAAAGAAAAGGGCTTACATGCATTCGCATGTAAGCCCTCGAATCTTTTGGTAGGCCGTACGGGATTCGAACCTGTGACCAACGGATTAAAAGTCCGCTGCTCTACCAGCTGAGCTAACGACCCAAAAGAGAAGCGAAATTATATCGATAGCCCTGGCAGGCTGTCAACCCATTGTGGCTAATCAAGCTATCGACACTTCAGTTAGTGGAAGGCCGGGTATCGCTACCCGGGCCTTCGAGCGAGAGGCGCGCGTGGCTATGACATCGGACACTGCGCGTGACTGCGAACTACTCGACAGCAACTACGGCTACTTGATCTGCGACAGCTTGCTCTGAGCCGACTGCGCAACGTCCGAACCCGCATATTGCGCGACGATCTGCTCCAGCGTCTTCTTGGCCGCGGCCTTCTGACCTTGCTCGATCTGATTGTTCGCAATCGCCAGCAACGCTTCCGGTGCACGCGGATGCTGCGGATACTTGGCCACCACACCTTGCCAAACGGCCGTCGAACCCTTGTAGTCGCGCAGTGCATACAGCGCGTTGCCGAGCCAGTACTGCGCGGTCGGCTGATAAGGGCTGTTCGGATACTTGGAGATGAAGCTGCGGAACGACGCCGCGGCATTCTTGAAATCGCCGCTGCGGAACTGCTGCGAAGCCGCATTGAACGACTCGGTTTCGCCCGGCTGCACCTCACCCTGGACGCCGTCCACCGTCTGTTGCTGCGGCTCGAATTTCTTCAGGCGCGTGTCCAGATCGGTGTAGTAGTCCTTCTGCTGCTTTTGCAGCGTGGTGAGCTGATTCGCCATGTCCTCGTTCTGCCCGCGCAGCGTCGCGACCTGCTGGTTCAGCTGGTCGAGACGGTTGGACTGATCGAGGATCGTGCGTTGTGCGGCCGACAGCTGGCTCGACAAACTATCGGTCTTCGAGCGCAGATCGAGGATGGCCTGGCGGGCCTGATCGTCGTCGAAGATGCCCGCATGCGCAGGTACGGCCGCGAAGGCCGTGCCTGCGACGCAGGCCGCTGCGGCAAACCGCAGCCAGGAGAAACGATGCGTCATTCGGCTCATCACCCGTTGACTTACTGTTGATACACGAGGTCGGCGCGGCGGTTCTGTGCCCACGACGCTTCGTCATGACCCGTAGCTTGCGGCTTTTCCTTGCCGAGGCTCACGGCTTCCATTTGCGAGTCCGTCACGCCCATCAGCGACAGCGAACGACGCACCGCTTCAGCACGCTTCTGGCCGAGCGCCAGGTTGTATTCGCTGGTGCCGCGTTCATCGGTGTTGCCCTGGATCAGGACGTGGCGTTGCGGATGGCTCTTCAGGTATTGCGCGTGTTGTTGCAGCAGCGACTGGTAGTCGTCCTTGACCGAGTAGCTGTCGAAGTCGAAGTAGATGCTGCGCTTGGCGAGCGGGCTGTTCGGATCGTTCAGCGGGTCGACGTTGACCTGTGCGACATCGTTCGGGTTCGGCTGGGTCGACACTGCACCGCCCTTGCCGGCGTTTTCGTCGAGCTTGACGCCCGAGTGACATGCGGCCAGCGCGCCGACCATGAGAACAGCAAATACATAGCGAAGTTTGGACATCATTTTGGTTACTCTCCTTGTGTTATTGCATCAAACGTTATTGCATAAACGGGCCCCAGGACGGCTCGCGTACGCTGCCCCCCTGAACGGACAGGACCTGCCGAGTGCGACCGTCGGTCGATACTGCGGCCAACACGCCACGGCCGTTCACCTGTGTGGCGTAAAGGATGTACTGACCGTTCGCCGCGAAGCTCGGCGATTCGTCATGTGTCGTGTCCGTCAGGCCCGTGGCTGTTCCGCCTTGCAGGTCCTGGATATAAAGCTTGAACCCGCCGCCGACGCGCGAGATGTAAGCGAGCTGCTTGCCGTCCGGGCTCACGCGCGGGCTGGTGTTGTAGCTGCCCGTGAACGTGACGCGCTGCGCGGAGCCGGCGTTTTCGCCTTGCGCCGACATCTTGTAGATTTGCGGTGCGCCGCCACGGTCGCTGGTGAAATAGATCGACTGGCCATCAGGAGAGAAGGCAGGCTCGGTGTCGATCGAGCTGCCTTGCGTGAGACGACGCAGGCCGCTGCCGTCCGCGTTGACGGCGAAAATCTGCGTGTTGCCGGTGCGCGAGAGCGCGACGGCGAGCGTGCGTCCGTCCGGCGACCACGCCGGCGCACTGTTGTTGCCCTTCTGATCCGACACGACCACGCGACGCCCCGTGGGCAGGTCGTGGATGTAGACGATCGGCTTCTTCTTTTCGAACGAGACGTAGGCGACCTTGGTGCCGTCAGGCGACCACGCCGGCGAGATGATCGGCTCGGGGCTCGACAGTGCAATGTGCGCGTCCTGGCCGTCCGAATCGGAGATCTGCAACTGGTAACGGCCACCCGTCTTGATCACGTACGACAGGCGCGTGGCGAACACGCCGCGGCCGCCCATCAGCTTCGCGTAGATATAGTCCGCGACCTTGTGCGCGCTCATGCGCAAGCCGCTTTCCGGGCTCACCAGCACGAGGCCCCCGAGGCTCTCGCCCTTGACCGTGTCGTACAGCTTGAAGCGCACTTCGTACTGGCCGTTCGGCAGGCGGTTCACGCTGCCCGCCACGAACGCGTTGGCGCCCTTGGCTTTCCACGCGCCGAGGTCGACGGAATCCGACTCCGACACCGGCGTGGAGCCCGCGTCGATGTTGGTGAATTTGCCGCTGCGTTGCAGATCCTGACGCACGATCGTGCTGACCTGCTGCGGCGAGTTCGCTTCATTGGCGAAATTCGCCGTGGCGATCGGAAACTGGGTGGACCCGACGCCCGTCACGAGGACGTTCAGTTGTGCGTTGGCGGCGCCGCCAACGGCGATCAGGCACGATGCTACGAGTGTCCGCAGGCCTAGCTTGGTCATCAAACTCATGCTGTATGGATTCCCCAAAAACGGTTTTACTACACTTCACGACAGCAGACAGACCGGAAAAAGACTAATTCGTTCCCGAGCGCGCCCCGTGGGGCGGGCGCCGCGTCCGCTGTCAACTGACTGTCAAATTGCTGCCATCAGCTAGCCGGACGCAGCGTAATCAAAAAGCTTTCCGGCGTCTTGCCATTGGTGTCGAGCGGCATCGGATCGGTGCGATGGACTGCCCGTAATGCGGCGGCGTCCCACGCGGCGTTGCCGCTGCTACGAGAGATCGTTGCGCTCAGCAAGGTGCCGGTCGGCGAACAACGCACCGAGATCACAGTTTCCAGGCCTTCCGTTTCACCGCCCCACGAGACGTTCGGCAGCACCGCGCGACGCACCTTGTCCGCGTAACCCGGCGATGCCGCCGTGCCACCCGAGCCACTGCCCGTGCCGCTCTTGCCCAGCCCATTGCTGGAGGAGCTTGTGCCGCCAACCGCGCCCTGCATCTGCGCAAGGCGCGCACGACGTTCCGCATCGAGCTTCTTCGCTTGCGCCGCAGCGTCGGCTTGGGCCTTGGCCTTCGCCGCTTTCTGAGCGTCGGCCTTCTTTTGCGCTTCAGCTTCGGCCTGTTTCTGCTGTTGCTCTTGCTGCTGTTCTTTCAACTGCTGCTGCTTCTGCTGCTCGGCCAGTTGCTGCTGCTTCTGCTTCTCGACCTGCTGTTGTTGCTGTTGCTGCTGCTGTTTCAGTTTGGCTGCGGCGGCCTTCTGCGCGGCCTGGTCGGCCGCCAGTTGCTGCTGCCGCTTCTCCTGGGCTTCCTGCTGCGCCTGCAGCTTCTGCTGACGCTGCTGCTCGGCCAGTTGCGCCTCGCGCGCCGCTTCCTGCTGCTGGCGCTTCTTTTCCTGTAGCGCGATGTCGGCCTGCTCGTCGCGCACCGGCGGGGCAGGGGCGACCGGCACGGGCGGCGGCGGGACGGGACGGGGGATTGCCGTGTCCGGCACCTCGGTCCACAACTCGGCTTCCGCGCCCTCGGGCGTACTGTTTTGCCACTGGATGCCGTGATACAGGAAGAACCCGAGCAGCGCATGCATCACCAGCGCGAACGCAAAGGCTCGCCCGGTGCCGCGTTCACGCGGTGGCTGGAGCGGGTATTCGGAGTTCTTGCGGATCATTGCGATTTGACGAGCAATCCAACACGCTTGACGCCGCGGGCTTTCAGCTCGGACATCACGTTCATCACGACTTCGTACTTCACGGTTTTGTCGGCGGCGATCACAACGGGCTGGTCAGGATGCGATTGCGCCCGGTCGGCGATAAAGCCATTCAGGTCGGCCTTCGACATGTTTTCCTGCTGCTGCGCGCCGGAATCGTCCTTGTACTTGACGCTCATGTTGCCGTCCGCGCGAATGTTGACGATCACGGGCGGGGTTTGCTGCTGCGGCGCGGCGCCCCCGACGGTCGGCAGATTGACGATCGACGGAGCGACGAGCGGCGCGGTCACCATGAAGATCACGAGCAGCACGAGCATCACGTCGATGTAGGGCACGACGTTGATGTCGGCCATCGCACGGCGCGAACGGGAGCCGCGCATGCTGGAGGAGCGGGAGCCTGCCATCGTGGCCTCCTTACTGTGCCTGGCGCTGCAGGATGTTCGAGAACTCTTCGATGAAGGTCTCGAAGCGGATCGCCAGACGGTCGATGTCGTGCGCGTAGCGGTTGTACGCGACCACCGCCGGAATGGCGGCGAACAGGCCGATCGCGGTGGCGGTCAACGCTTCGGCAATGCCCGGCGCGACGTTGGCAAGCGTAGCCTGCTGGACGTTAGCGAGGCCGCGGAACGCGTTCATGATCCCCCACACCGTGCCGAACAGACCGATATACGGGCTGACCGAGCCGACCGACGCGAGAAACGCAAGATTGGCTTCGAGCACGTCCATTTCACGCTGGAACGCGGCCCGCATTGCACGCCGTGCGCCATCGAGAATCGCGCCCGGATCGTTCAGGCGCTTTTCCTTGCCCTTCAGGAATTCGCGCATGCCGGACTCGAAAATCCGTTCGAGCGCGCCGATCGTATGGCGGTTGTTCGCGGCGCTCTGGTACAGCGCCTGCAGGTCGCCGCCCGACCAGAAATCGCGTTCGAAGCGTTCAGTTTGCGCGCGGGCACGGCGGATCGCAAACCACTTGCGGAAAATGAAAGTCCAGGACAGCAGCGACAGCAACAGTAGCAGGGCCATCACGGCCTGAGCCAGCAGACTCGCGTTGAGTACTAGAGAAACGATCGACAGATCTTGTGTAGTGTTCATAAAGGTTCGTTTTAACGTCCCGGAAAGGGGGCGTCCGGCTGCAAGGCCGCTCGAAGCTTGCCGTGGGCAAAACGGAAGCTTCGGCGTTATTGCAAGCCGAACCATGCTTGGTGCTGCTTGATCGGTATGAGTTCACTGGCCCCGAATCAACGGGATTCAGGCGTTGTCCGTTGACAGGCCGCCATCGCCCATGCCGGGTCCGCGCCGCAAAGCGGCCAGAACCGGTGGAGGAATCGCGGCCGGCCGCAGCGCAACGCGGTCGACGCAGCCGACCCGGATCGAACCGGTAGCAAGCAGCGTGCCTTCGCGCCACGCTTCCTGGGCGAAGTCTACCGAAGCCCTGCCGAGTCGCTCGATCCGGCTGACGATTTTGACGACGTCGTCAAGCCGGGCCGGCGCCCGATAGTCCAACGCGGTGCTGCGCACGATAAAAATCGCGCCTGTTTCATCCGCGAGCCGGCTCTGGTCGACGCCGCACGCGCGCAGCCATTCGGTGCGCGCCCGTTCAAAAAATTTCAGGTAGTTGGCGTAAAACACGATGCCGCCGGCATCGGTATCTTCGTAGTACACGCGGATGGACCACGTGTAGCCGATTTCCGCGCCAGGCTGGCTGGTCGACATATTCATGCGGCGCATTTTACCGGAACGCACACCGCGTGGTCTGTTTCAAAGTGTGCGCCCCGTCTGGCGGGCTTCAGCCGCGATGAATGGACAAGCCGGCGAACGATTGCGCCACCGGCATCAGCTCGATTGTGTTGATGTTGACGTGGGGCGGACGGGTGGCGATCCAGTAGATCGAATCCGCGATGTCCTCGGCCGTCAGGGGCTGGACGTTTTCGTACACCTTGTCGGCTTTTTCATCGTCGCCGCGATACCGGACGTTCGAGAATTCGGTGCCGCCGCACAGGCCCGGCTCGATGTCGGTGACACGCAGCGCAGTGCCGGCCAGATCGGCGCGCAGGTTCAGGCTGAACTGGCGCACGAACGCCTTGGTCGCGCCGTACACGTTGCCGCCCGCGTAGGGCCAGCGGCCCGCCACTGAGCCCAGATTGAAGATGTGTCCGCGATTGCGTTCGATCATGCCGGGCAGCAGCGCATGCGTGACCTGCACGAGGCCCGTGCAGTTGGTCTCGATCATGGTGTTCCATTCGTCGAGACTGGCCTTTTGCGCCGGTTCGACGCCGAGCGCGAGGCCGGCGTTGTTGACCAGCACGTCGATCGCGGCGAACTCGGCCGGCAGCGCGGCGGGCGCCGCTTCGACGGCGGCGCGGTCGCGCACGTCGAGCTCGTACGGCAGCAGCGCGTCGCCGAGTTCGTCGGCGAGCGCCTGCAGACGGTCTTTGCGGCGCGCGGTGGCGACGACGCGATGGCCGCCTTTGACGAAGGCGCGGGCGATGGCGGCGCCGAATCCCGCGGACGCTCCGGTGACGAACACGATCATTGCAGTTCCCTGGTCGGTAAAAGAGAAAGGCCCCAAGCCTACTTCCAATGCGGCGCTGCGGCAAGGATGAACGAGCCGTATGAGGGGCTGTGACAGGGGGGCGCAGCGGATTCCCGGCGTGCTTGCGGATGCCGTTTGCGCATTGCGGGAGGCGCCGCGGCGACCCGTCCCGCCGGCCTGCGCCGCTGCGCCCGGAAGCCGGTTGCCTATTCGATCCTCTTCCAATAAACTAACGCGCTCGACCCTGCGTGACTGGCGATAGAACCGATTCAACCAATCGGGTTCAAGGTGGAACAACCCACCGTGAAGCGCAGGGTGCCGTTTTGCCGTTCGCCTGGGCAGCCGTGATCCGCGCGCGTTTATCTGCGCTGACGGTGGCTGTCCTGCCTCGCGTGTGCGGCGACTCTCCATTCGCCACGTCAGGGCTGGCCCAGCCGCCAGCAGCGCTGCGTACCCTCTACGCAAGATTCGGCGCATGATCCGGTCAACCTGAACACACTCAACGGAATCCGTATGTTTGACAGAGCCCAAAGCACCATCGCCAACGTCGATCCTGAACTCTGGAAGGTCATCGAGCAGGAAAACCGCCGTCAGGAAGAGCACATCGAACTGATCGCGTCGGAAAACTACACGAGCCCGGCTGTGATGGCTGCGCAAGGCTCGCAACTCACCAACAAGTACGCCGAAGGGTATCCGGGCAAGCGCTACTACGGCGGCTGCGAATACGTCGACATCGCTGAGCAGCTCGCGATCGACCGCGTGAAGGAGCTGTTCGGCGCCGAAGCCGCCAACGTGCAGCCGAACTCCGGCTCGCAGGCGAACCAGGGCGTGTTCTTCGCGATGCTCAAGCCGGGCGACACGATCATGGGCATGAGCCTCGCGCACGGCGGCCACCTGACCCACGGCTCGCCGGTCAACATGTCCGGCAAGTGGTTCAACGTGGTGAGCTATGGCCTGAACGAAGCCGAAGACATCGACTACGACGCCGCGGAAAAGCTCGCGCAGGAACACAAGCCGAAGCTGATCATCGCGGGCGCGTCGGCTTTCGCGCTGCGTATCGATTTCGAACGTCTGTCGAAGATCGCCAAGTCGGTCGGCGCGTACTTCATGGTCGACATGGCGCACTATGCCGGTTTGATCGCCGCGGGCGTCTACCCGAACCCGGTGCCGCACGCGGACTTCGTCACCACCACCACGCACAAGAGCCTGCGCGGCCCGCGCGGCGGCGTGATCCTGATGAAGGCCGAGTTCGAAAAGCAGATCAACTCGGCCATCTTCCCGGGCATCCAGGGCGGTCCGCTGATGCACGTGATCGCCGGCAAGGCCGTCGCGTTCAAGGAAGCGCTGTCGCCGGAATTCAAGGTGTACCAGCAACAGGTCGTCGAAAACGCGCGCGTTCTGGCTGAAACGCTGGTCAAGCGTGGTCTGCGCATCGTGTCGGGCCGCACCGAAAGCCACGTGATGCTGGTCGACCTGCGCGCGAAGAAGATCACCGGAAAGGCAGCGGAAGCGGCCCTCGGCGCGGCGCACATCACCGTCAACAAGAACGCGATTCCGAACGATCCGGAAAAGCCGTTCGTGACGAGCGGCGTGCGTCTCGGCTCGCCGGCCATGACCACGCGTGGCTTTGGCGTCAAGGAAGCCGAGCTGGTGGGTAACCTGATTGCCGACGTGCTGGACAATCCGGAAGACACCGCCACGATCGACCGCGTGCGCGGCCAGGTCGCCGAGCTGACGCAGCGTTTCCCGGTCTACAAGTAAGCCGTCATGCATTGTCCCTTCTGCCGGCACGCCGATACGCAGGTCGTCGACTCGCGCGTATCCGAAGACGGCGCGACGATTCGCCGGCGCCGCCGCTGCCCGGCCTGCGACAAACGTTTCACGACGTATGAGCGGGTCGAGCTGGCGTTGCCGTCGGTCGTCAAGAAGGATGGCAGCCGCACGGAATTCGACCGCCGCAAGATCGTCGCGAGCATGCAACTGGCGCTGCGCAAGCGCCCGGTGGCGGCGGACGCGATCGACGCGGCGGTCGCCCGCATCGAGTATCAATTGCTCGGCAGCGGCGAGCGCGAGGTGCGCAGCGAGCGCCTCGGCGAACTCGTCATGAACGAGTTGCGTGCTCTCGACACCATTGCCTACGTTCGTTTCGCCTCCGTTTACCGGCGCTTCGAAGACGTCTCCGAATTCGAAGACGTGATCGAAGAATTTCGCCGCGCCTCTTCTCCGCCCAAGCCTGCGCGTAAGCGCTGACTGTCGTCGCGCTGCGCATTGTGCCTGCGCAGCCGTGGTCCCACGCGTTAATTCGCGCATCAGTCTCTCCCGCTCCTTGATGGTTCGTCGCGTGCATTTTTGCGCGGGATAGCGTCCGAATACCATCTGGCCATCCGGCCGATTGTCGAACCGTTCGCGAGTCGCTAGATTGGCTGCATTCTCCCAACGATCAGGAATGCAGATGAAATACGATGCGCTTTGCTGGCCGTCGCGCGGCGGCTTCACGCTTGTCGAAACGCTGGCGGTGGTCGCGCTGCTGGCGGTGATCGCGGTCATGGCCACGCCGTCGTTCGTCGCGTGGCACGTGCGCGATCAGGTCGACGCACGTGCGAAGGCGTTTGTGTCGACACTCGCCTACGCGCGCAGCGAATCGTTTCGCCGCGGCGCACGCGTCACCGTGTGCCGGATCGATGCGGCGCGAGCTTGCCTTGCCGCCGGACAGTCTTGTGGCGACGGCATCACCGACTGGTCATGCGGCTGGGCCGTACTGGCTGAGCGCGGCGGCACGCTCTCGCTGCTGCGAGCACAACCGCTGCTTGCTGCGGTGAGTATTACCGGCGTGCAGACGAATCTCACGTTCACGCCCCCGGCGGGCCAATTGATCGGCGCTTTCCGCAGTTTCGATATTGCGCCGCGAACGCCCACCAAAGCGACGCAAGGCGACAAGTGGCGGCGCTGTATCCGTATTGCGGCGGGCGGTCGCGCGCGACTCGCCGAGGGCGCCTGCGGAGCGGCGTCATGATGCGCGATTCACCGACCTACGGCTCGCGCCGCTGCGCAGCGACGTGCCGGGGCAGTTCGTTGATTGAGGTCATGCTGGCCGTCGCGTTGATCGCCGTAACGGCGCTAGGCCTGATCGCCGGTCAACTATGGACCGCACGGGAAGCGCGCGCGATGTCGATGCGCGAACACGCGGCGTGGATCGCTGATTCCGTTGCCGAGGCGGCCTATGCACCTTCGACAATGGATGCTGCAACCCGGCAATGGAGCGCACGGGCAAACATGCTCCTGCCACACGGCGAGGCGTCGGTAGGCGAGAGCGCGGGCGTGTCGGCGGCGCTTGTGACATGGGCAGCCGTGCACGATATGCCGCGTACCGATGAGGTAATCGACAAACCGGAGTCTTGTGGCGGCGCGGATGTTCCCGCCGGCTCGTCGTGCGTCGCATTGGCGTTTGCGAAATGATGCGGCGTTGGCATACAGCTTCCGGTCATACGTTGCTCGAGTTTGTGATCGCCATGGCGTTGGGGCTCGTAGTGACGGCGGGCGCAGTGTCGCTCTATACGACGCAGCGAAGCGCGTTCGAACACGCGAGCAACGCGATGCGAATGCGCGAGGCTGGCTTGACCGCGCTGACGTTGATCGGCCAGCAACTGCAAATGACCAGCTTCGTCCCTGCGGACGTTCTGCATTACGACGGTCCTCCGGCGTTGTTCGGATGTTCAGGTGGCCGCCCGACGGGTGCGGACGACAGCATTGTTTGCACGAAACTGTCGGGCGGCTCGGACGGCGTCGTCGTCCGCTATGTAGGAGATAGTGTGTCCGCGTGGCCATCGACAAGCGGGCAAGCAACCGATTGTCTCGGACAAGCCGTAACAGCCGGCACCGCGATGCTCGCCGGCCAAGGCGCGCTGGTGGTCAACCGGTACTTTGCCAATATCAGCACGTCGAGCGGCGAGCCGGAGCTTTACTGCGAAGGCAATGGCAACTCGGGGTCCGCGCAGCCGCTGGTCGAGGGTGTCGAGCGAGTACGGATCAAATACTGGCTGGCTGGCGCTCCTGACGCGATGGATGCTTCAGCGGTTCAGGCTGACCAATGGCCGGCTATCGTTGCCGTCGACCTTTGCGTGCTGGTACGCGGCGCGCCAGAGGGGCAGCGTTCACGCTACGTCGATTGCGACGGCGTCAGCACGCTCGGGGCCGACCAGCGGCCGCGACAAGCTTTCTCGCGGCGCGTGGCGCTACGCAATCAGGCGGAGGTTTCACTGTGATCGAGCGACAGGCAACAGCGGTGCTGCGCCGCATGCATGGGAAGCGCGAGCGGCGTAAGAATGAGCCGCAGCCCGTACGCTTACTTCGCCTTAGCCTCAGTGGTCATGCTGCACTTATGCGTCACAGCGGCGTCGTTCTGCCGATTGTGCTGCTGATCTCAGCCATGATGCTGGCGACCTCGGCAGCCTGGTTCGAAACATCGCTCGCGGCTGCTCGCGCAACCACCGACGTGCGCGACTATTTGCAGGCTTTCCACGCTGCGGACTCGGCGCTGAACCTGTGCGCCCGGAGCGTTATTGCTGCTGGTGCCGACGCTCCCGCAGCGCCGCAAGCCGCGTATGGCGAGCCGGCGCAATGGAAACTCGAAAGCGCGTTCGAAGCCGGCGCCGTCACGCCTGTCGCGCAATGGTCCGGCTCGTCGCGCGCGCCGCAGTGTCTGATCGAGGCGTGGCGTCTATCCACCCGCGCTGAAGCTCGCGCGTATTTACTGACGGCGCGTGGTTTCGGCCGGACCGGTGAGTCCCAGGCATGGCTTCAGATGGAACTGGTGATCGACGGCGAGACGATCGAGCGTCATTGGCGACGGGTCGCTGCACGGCCATTTTGACGGGAGGTGCATGATGAGAACGTACACATCCGCATTCACGTTGCTCGAACTGATGATCGCGCTGGCAGTAGCCGCGACGCTGGCCGCGTTTGCCGTGCCTTCGTATCGCAGTCACGTGGCGCGAACCCATCGTATCGACGCGGCGTCCGCGTTGTATCGGGCAGCGCAATTCGTCGAGGGCGCGGCGAGCGATGGCATGTCGACGCTGCCGCCCGGTTTGGACCAGGCGCCGCAGTTCGGTACGCCGATTTATCGTTTGCACGTGTTGCCGGCGGACGACACAAACGGCGGCTACGCCATCGAGGCGGCGCCGGAACAATCCGGCCCGATGGGCGACGACCCGTGCGGTACGTTTGCGCTTGATGCGACGGGCCAGCGGGGCAATAGAAGCGTTGCTGGCGGGGTAGCCCCGGCAAGCAGCGAATGCTGGAGTACGACCTAGCGGATTAACGACTCAGCGGAGACGTCGAAACTGAGCAACTGAGCAACCCGGCCGCCAGCCCCCAGCCCCCAGCCACCAGCCACCAGCCACCAGCCACCAGCCACCAGCCACCAGCCACCAGCCACCAGCCATCAGCCATCAGCCATCCGCCATCAGCCCACTCCGCCGCATCCACTTAATACCCGCTATCCGTCGACTCGGCCTTCACGCCGGCAGACGACCCGGAATCGCGTTTCATCTGCTGCCAGATCCGATACGCTTCCCAGGCCGCGAGGCCTAGGCTGCCCCATTTGAGCGCGGGTTTTGCACCAGCGACGACGGTCGCGCGCAGTGGCTTGGCGATTAGCATCGAAATGACCGAGCTGACGAACGGATACTGCTTGAGCAACGCCCCAATGGTTCCTGCATTGACGAAGTGTGCCTTCGAGCCGCTGCCGGTCCGCATGCCGCCAAAGCCCGGCAGGATGAATTTCAGCCAGCTGAAGTGCGTGACCGCCTGCCGCAAATCGAGGGTCGCCTGAGCGAGTTCCATGCGCTCGACATCCGCACGCACCATCAGCAATTCCTTGCGCAGCGCGCGCAAGTGCGGCGCGCTCAACTCTTTGGCGTGGTGGCGCTTGCTACGGAATGCGGTATCGGAATGGCTCATGGCGTGTCGGCGGCAGTGTGGGTGGGACAGTCAACGACGCAACTAGGCGACGAGGCTAACGACGAGACTAAACGGTGCTACATGTTGCTTGCGAATCTCAATTAAGGCGCGAAACGTTGAAGCTCGCCCGTCGCGCCTTGCGTGTCACGGCTTGCGGAACACTTCGCGGTCTTTCTCGAACTCTGCGATGGTCGCTTCGAAAACCAGCGGCGCGTTGCGCAAGCCGCTGCGCGCTTTCAGCGCACAGGCGAGGCCGGCAATCGCATAGACCGCCGTGATGCCGGCGAGCGCCTGCCATCGGTAGGTGTCCCAGAATGCGATGGCGATCAGCGCAGTCAGGGCGATCAGCGCCATGGTGGCCAGCATCATCGCCGCGAGGCCGAGGAACAGCACGCCGAGCAGGCGGTCTTTTTCTTCGGCGATTTCGATGCCGACCAGTTCAAGCCGCGTCTGCAGAATCGCAAACACGGAACCGATAATGCGGCGCAGCGGACTATGTTCTCCGCGCTGCGATTGGGTGTCGATCGTCATGGCTGTGGGCGTTGCGCGTGAGGGCGCGTGAGAAGCGTGCGCGCCAAGAGAAGCGGACCGGCCAGGCGTGCGCCGGTCAACTCGAATACTGATGCGCCGGACCAGCTTCGTCCGACAGCCGCACCAGCGTTACTTGCGGTTGATCAACAGCCCCAGCAGCACGCCAGCGCCCGCGGCAATTCCGATGGACGCCCACGGATGCTCATGCACATAATCGTCGGTGGCGCGGGCAGCCTTCTTACCTTTTTCGACTACCACGACCTGCACGTCAGCCGCCTTTTCCTTAGCCTGCTTCAGGCGCGTGAGCGCCGTTTCACGCAATTCCGACGCGCGCTCGCCCGTGGCGCTCGCGGCTTGTTTCAGCAGATCCTCGGCGTCCGCGAGGACGGTTTTGATATCCGACATCAATCTCTCCTTGTTGATTTCCGACATTGACAGCTCCCCTTTATCTCACGCCACGCGTGAATCGTAACCAAAGAAACGGCCGCTGGCGAGCGCAGTGCCCGGTCGAGTCGAATCGATGCACGAACCATTCCCGGTTACGCAAAGTACGAAAAACTCACCCTGAAGGGTAGCCCCAACCAAAGTTTGCTTAAGATGGAGTTGATCTGTCCCGCAAAGTTTCAACCAAATCGGCGAAAATTACAAAAACGCATAAAGTAGTGACGCGATGTTCCTTCGTCATGTAGTGTGCCTGCCGTATGCTTTATGTTCCGCGAGACGTTGCGGGCAAACGCTCGCGCCGAATCCGATATCTGAACTGGTACCCACAGGAGGATCCACCATGAGTCTACGTCTTGGCGATATTGCGCCGGATTTTGAGCAGGAATCGAGTGTCGGCCGCATCAAGTTTCATGAATGGCTCGGCGATAGTTGGGGTGTGCTGTTCTCGCACCCCGCCGACTTCACGCCGGTCTGCACAACCGAACTCGGCCTGACCGCGAAACTCGCCGACGAATTCGAAAAACGCGGTGTGAAGACGATTGCGTTGTCGGTCGACAGCGCTGAGTCGCACAAGGAGTGGATCAAGGACATTAACGAGACTCAAGCCGCCAGCGTCGGCTTTCCGATTCTCGCCGATGGCGATCGCAAGGTCTCCGAGCTGTACGACATGATCCACCCGAACGCGAGCGAAACCTTCACGGTCCGCTCGCTGTTCGTGATCGATCCGAAGAAGAAGGTGCGTCTCACCATTACGTATCCCGCCAGCACCGGCCGTAACTTCGACGAAGTGCTGCGCGTGATCGACTCGCTGCAACTGACGGACAACCACTCGGTTGCGACGCCGGGCAACTGGAAGCAGGGCGATGACGTGGTGATCGTTCCGTCGCTGAAGGACGAGGAAGTCATCAAGCAGAAATTCCCGAAGGGCTACAAGGCGCTGCGTCCGTACCTGCGCATGACGCCGCAGCCGAACAAGTGAGCGTCTGATGCACTGCGGAACGCACGACTGGCGATAACGCGATCACGCGGAGTCGCAATGACAAAAGGCCGGTTCAACATGAACCGGCCTTTTGTCATTGAGCGGCGTGATCGCGCCGTGCTCGACGCGACAACACAATCAACGCCTCAGCAACGCCATCAGAAAAACGCCTGAATGCCCGTTTGCGCGCGACCGAGAATCAGCGCGTGAATATCGTGCGTGCCTTCGTAGGTGTTCACCACTTCGAGGTTCACGAGATGGCGGGCGACACCGAACTCGTCCGAAATGCCGTTGCCGCCGAGCATGTCGCGCGCGAGCCGCGCAATGTCCAGCGCCTTGCCGCATGAGTTGCGCTTCATGATCGACGTGATCTCGACGGCGGCGGTGCCTTCGTCCTTCATGCGGCCGAGGCGCAGCACGCCTTGCAGGCCGAGCGTGATTTCGGTCTGCATGTCGGCGAGCTTCTTCTGGATCAACTGGTTCGCGGCGAGCGGCCGGCCGAACTGCTTGCGATCGAGCACGTACTGGCGCGCGGTGTGCCAGCAGGCTTCGGCGGCGCCGAGCGCGCCCCAGGCGATGCCGTAGCGCGCCGAGTTCAGACACGTGAACGGGCCGCGCAGGCCACCCACATTCGGCAGACGGTTTTCTTCCGGCACGAACACTTCGTCCATCACGATTTCGCCGGTGATCGACGCGCGCAGGCCCACCTTGCTATGGATGGTCGGCGCGGACAGTCCCTTCCACCCCTTCTCCAGGATGAAGCCGCGAATCGTGTCCTTGCCGTCTTCCTCGAGCTTCGCCCACACGACGAACACGTCGGCGATCGGCGAATTGGTGATCCACATCTTCGAGCCCGACAGCGAATAGCCGCCGTCGACCTTCTTCGCCCGCGTGACCATGCTGCCCGGATCGGAACCGTGGTTCGGCTCGGTCAGGCCGAAGCAGCCGATCCATTCGCCGGAGGCGAGCTTCGGCAGGTACTTCTGCTTCTGCGCGTCGGAGCCGAATTCGTTGATCGGCACCATCACCAGCGACGATTGCACCGACATCATCGAGCGATAGCCGGAATCGACGCGCTCCACTTCACGCGCGATCAGCCCGTACGCGACGTAGTTCAGGCCGGGGCCGCCGTATTGCTCGGGAATCGTCGGGCCGAGCAGGCCGAGCTCGCCCATCTCGCGAAAGATCTCGATGTCGGTCTTCTCATGACGGAACGCTTCGAGCACGCGCGGCTGCAGCTTGTCCTGCGCATAGGCCGCGGCGGCGTCGCGCACCATGCGTTCGTCTTCGGTGAGCTGCTGATCCAGCAGCAGCGGGTCTTCCCAATGAAACTGCGCGGCTTCGGCCATGACGTATCTCCTGATCTCTTGCGCGATCCAAGCTTGACTTAAGTTCCGCCAAGCGAAACAATGTTTTGCAAACGACGACCGAGTGTACCACCCGATGACGCACACATCCACTTTCTCCGAACCCATCGACGAGCGCAAATTCGTCGTCGCCCTGGCACGCGGGCTGGATCTGCTGCGTGCGTTCAAGCCTGGCGAAACGATGCTCGGCAACCGCGATTTCGTCGCGCGCACGGGCTTGCCGAAGGCGACCGTCAACCGTCTCGCCTACACGCTGACGGTGCTCGGCTATCTGCGGCTCGATGAATCCCACGGCAAATATGCGCTCGATGCCGGCGTGCTGTCGCTCGGTTTCGCGCTGCTATCGGGCACCGACACGCTCGAACTCGCTCGCCCGCATATGCGCGCGTTTGCGCGCGAAGTGGGCGCGGCGGTGTCGCTCGGGTGCCGCGACGGGCTCGACATGATCTATCTCGACACGATCCGCAGCGAAACCGCGCTGACGCTCGGCCTCGCATCCGGCTCGAAACTGTCGATGCTGACGAGTTCGATGGGTCGCGCGTACCTGGCGGTCCAGCCGGCCGACACGCGCGCGGCGTTATTGGCCGAACTCCGCAAGAACGCGGGGAAGGTCGGCGCGACGCTGGTGGCCGATGCCGAAAAGGAAATCGAGGCATTCGCCACGGAGCGCTGCTGCTATTCGTTTCGTGCGTGGCACGACGATGTGAACGCGGTCGCGGTGCCGTTTCGCGAACCGCGCGACGGGCGCTGGCTGGTGCTCAGTTGCAGCGGGCCGGCGTCGTCGATGGGCGAGGAGGTGTTTCGCGAAAATGTCGCGCCGCGTTTGAAGGCGCTCGCGCGACGTCTGGGCGAACCGGGCTGAAGCCGTCAAGCCGGCTGTGGCAAGCAGAAGCGGGACGCACGCATCGTGCATCGCGGACATTGCCCACCTCACGCTCTCGCGCTATCAGGCCGCCCGGTCGTGATAGTGCGCCGTGAATAACGGCCCTTGCACGAAGCGAACGTCGTACTGCTGCAATGCGAGGAACTGCGCTTCATCCATCACGCGATTGAAAATCAGTGGAATCCGCAGCCTGCCCGCATAGCCGACGAGCGGCTTCACCGTCGCGTCGCGCAACGCGGTGCCGGCATCCATCTTGATGAAGTCGAGCCGCGCCGTTTCCGATACCGACAGAATCTGCCCCGCGTTGGACAGGTTGCCCGCCACCTTGAAGCCGTAGTGCTGGTAGCTCCTCGTCAAATAGCCGAGAAAAGTCTTATGCGCGACCGCCGCCGCCGGCAATTCGATCACCACCCGCGACGGGTTCAATCCGAACGACATCAGCACGGTCGAGAAATGCCGTCCGTGATCGTACTTCACGCTCTTGAGCAAACGCTCGTGCACGCGCAGAAACAGCAGCCCATGCCGCTGCGCGCCGAAGAAATTGATCGCGTGCAGCGCGCGTGACATCCGGTCGAGCGCGACCAGTTCCTGATCGTTGCCGACGCGGTCGAACGGATCGAACACGTCGAACGGCGCCGCGCCGAGTTGATGGGTGACGGCCTGGAAGCCGAGTTCGTCGCCGAAACGGTCCACTCCCTCGGCCCCCGACGACAGCGACTGCGCCAACGCATGCACGCTGATATCGAAGATCGGCTCGTAGGCGCTCGCGAGCTGGATGTCCTCGAACCGTGCGAGCGCGATGTCGCTATGCTCGCCTTGCCCCATCACCAGATGTTCGCCGAGAAAAGGGTGAGCGGCGGCGCGGGTAACGAGATCGGTGATGGTCGGCGGAATCATGAAGGCGAATGAATGGCGATGGTGAATGCGCACACGGCGCTCGGCAACGCGACTCGATTGCCGCATGCGTTGATGGTAGCAGTCCGCAATCCGCGCACATGAACAAAATGCTCATAACGTTATCCGCCGCTCATGCGTACGTACGAACGGTAACGCCTGCCGCCGTGGTACTTCAGGGTATACGTTAATTTCACCATTCATAATTCGTTTTACTATTCGTAAATTGCAGGCTGAGTGCTGATTTCGCCGGCCGCTTATCCGAGCCGCAGTCGAGGCGACACGAAACGATTCGAGCATCAACGGAGAACCCTGGTATGGACACCCCCACACGTACGCCGCTTCGTAGTCCGCCTGCCGCCAGTTCGCGGCTCGACATCGAGCCGGGCTATCAATCGGGTTTCGCGAACGAATTCGCGACCGAGGCGTTGCCCGGCGCCCTGCCGGAAGGCCGCAACTCGCCGCAGCGCGCGGCCTATGGCCTGTATGCCGAACAGTTGTCCGGCACCGCGTTCACCGCGCCGCGCGGTCATAACCGCCGATCGTGGCTGTACCGGATTCGTCCGGCGGCCATGCACAAGCCGTTCACGCCGCTACCGTCGGAGCGGCTCGTCGCCAATTTCGCCGACGTGCCGCCGACGCCGCCGAACCAGTTGCGCTGGGACCCGTTGCCGATGCCGGCCGAGCCGACCGATTTCATCGACGGCTGGGTGACGATGGCCGGCAATGGCGCCGCAGAAGCGATGAATGGCTGCGCGATTCATCTGTACGCGGCGAACCGCTCGATGCACGAGCGCTTCTTCTATAACGCCGACGGCGAATTGCTGATCGTGCCGCAGGAAGGCGGCCTCGAGATCGCGACCGAAATGGGCCGCATCGAACTCGCGCCCTTCGAGATCGCGGTGATCCCGCGTGGCGTGCGCTTCGCGGTGAACCTGCCGGACGGCGCGGCGCGCGGCTATATCTGCGAGAACTTCGGCGCGCTGCTGCGCTTGCCGGACCTCGGCCCGATCGGCTCGAACGGTCTCGCCAATCCGCGCGACTTCCTCACGCCGCATGCCGCTTACGAAGACCGCGAAGGCGACTTCGAACTCGTCGCGAAGCTGAACGGCCAGTTGTGGCGCGCGGACATCGGCCATTCGCCGCTCGACGTGGTCGCGTGGCACGGCAACTACGCGCCGTACAAATACGACCTGCGGCGCTTCAACACGATTGGCTCGATCAGCTTCGATCACCCGGACCCATCGATCTTTCTGGTGCTGCAATCGCAAAGCGACACGCCGGGCGTCGATACGATCGACTTTGTGATCTTCCCGCCGCGCTGGCTCGCCGCAGAAGATACGTTCCGCCCGCCGTGGTTTCATCGCAACGTCGCGAGCGAGTTCATGGGGCTCGTGCATGGCGTGTACGACGCAAAGGCCGAGGGCTTTGTGCCGGGCGGGGCGAGTCTGCACAACTGCATGTCGGGTCACGGGCCGGACGCCGACACGTTCGAAAAAGCCTCGAACGGCGATACGTCGACGCCGAAGAAAGTCGGCGACACGATGGCTTTCATGTTCGAAACGCGCACGCTGATCAAACCCACCCGTTTCGCGCTCGAAACTGCCCAATTGCAGGCGCATTACTACGAATGCTGGCAAGGTCTCAAGAAACACTTCAATCCGGAGCAACGATGAACGCATCGAGCGATCTCCAGGCGACGCTCGATTCGTCGCGCAAAAGCTGGGTCGAGTCGGCCAACGATCCGGTCAACGATTTTTCGATCCAGAACCTGCCGTTCGGCATCTTTAGCGACCGGCACAACGACGCGCGCCGCGTGGGCGTGGCGATCGGCGACCAGATCGTCGACCTCGCCGCGTTGCAGAAGGCGGGGTTGTTGAACGGGTCTGCGCAAGGCGATGGGTTTGCCCGCGCCGTCGCCAGCGACACGCTGAACGACTTCATCGCGCTCGGCCGCGACGCATGGCGCAGCGTGCGCATCCAGTTGAGCATGCTGCTGGCACGCGACACCGCGACGTTGCGCGACGACACCGCGTTGCGCGCGAAGGCACTCGTACGCCAGGCCGACGCGCAACTGCATCTGCCGGTGCGGATTCCGGGCTACACCGATTTCTACTCGTCGAAAGAACACGCGACGAATGTCGGCTCGATGTTTCGTGATCCGAAGAATGCGCTGCTGCCGAACTGGTCGGAGATGCCGATCGGGTACAACGGACGGGCGTCGTCGGTGGTGGTGAGCGGCACGCCAGTGCGCCGCCCCAACGGCCAGTTGAAGCTGCCGGATCAGGAGCGTCCGGTGTTCGGCGCGTGCCGTAAGCTCGATATCGAACTGGAAACGGGCTTCGTGATCGGCGCGGGCAATGCGTTGGGCGAGCCGGTCGCGTGCGCCGACGCCGAAGCGCATATTTTCGGCATGGTGCTGCTCAACGACTGGAGCGCGCGCGACATCCAGCAATGGGAATACGTGCCGCTCGGCCCGTTCAACGCGAAGACGTTTGCGACCACGATCTCGCCGTGGATCGTCACGCTCGACGCGCTCGAACCGTTCCGCGTCGCGCAGCCGGTGCAGGCGCCGCAACCGCTCGCGTACCTGCGCCACGACGGCGAGCATGCGTTCGACATCCATCTCGAAGTGATGCTGCGCCCGCAACAGGCGAAGCAGGCAAGCACGATCGCGCGAACCAACTTCAGGCACATGTACTGGACGATGGCGCAGCAACTCGCGCATCACACGGTCTCGGGCTGCAATACGCGGGTGGGCGACCTGATGGGTTCCGGCACGATCAGCGGCCCGACCGACGATTCGTACGGCAGCCTGCTCGAACTGACATGGAACGGCAAGAAGCCGCTGGCGTTGAACGAAGGCGGAACACGCACGTTCATCGAGGACGGGGACGAGTTGACGCTGGCCGGCTGGTGCCAGGGTGATGGGTATCGCGTGGGATTTGGCGCGTGTGTGGGGGAGATTCTTCCGGCGCGGCCTTAGGGGCGCAAGGAGAGGGCAGGCTGGCGCATGTCGCGTCACGCCCGCCTCGCCCAGACCCCCTCACCCCTTCAGCAAGCCAAATACCGCGACGCCGTTCGTCGTCCCGACATACACCTTGCCGTTGGCGATCATCGGCGTGATGAACTTGTTGCCCGCGCCGAACTGATCGCGGGTGCCCATCTGATTGCTGTTATAGAGCTCGACGGCGAGATTGGCCGGATCGAACGCATGCAGCGCCGCCGTGGTGCCGTTTTCCGCAGCCCACACGATGCCGTTCGCTGAGCCATTGGCGGAGATGCTCGGCGTGGTGCCGGGATAGGCGAACGTCATCGAGGTCTGCGTGCTCGGCGCCGTTGAGAGCCGCGCATGGGTCACCGTGAACGCCTTGAGATTGTCGCCGACGGAGCCGAAATAGATGCGGCCGTTGAAGTACGCAGGCATGCCGAACTCGCCGCCGTTCAACACCCCCTGAATCTCCTGGTAGATGCTGTTGCCCGCGGCATTGAATTTGCCCATCGAATCGCGGTTCAGCACATAGATGATGCCGTCCTTGCCCGTGCCGAGCGTGAGGTGCTGGACCACGCCGTTTGCATCGGTGAGATCGGGCAGCGCGATCGCTCCGCCGGAGCCGAGGTCCTGGTCGGCATTGGACTGCTGAACGGTATTGGACATCGCGAAGTAATCCGCGACCGCAAGACCGCCTGCCGTGCCGAGCTTCAGATACGCATTGCCGAAGTTGTGTTGCGCGGGAAAGCCGCTGGCGTTCATCGTGGTGTCGAACGTGCCGTTGCCGCCGAGCAGGTAGATGGACGCGCCATCCGACGCCGGGCCGGCGCCGCTCATCCAGATCGCGCCGCCCGATCCGTTCGGCGTGAGGTTGAGCACGGAAGTCTGTTGCAGGGTGTCGGCGCTATAGCCCATGATCCAGCCGGTGTAGGCGCCCGCGTCGCAATGTGAGGTCCACGCCGTGTAGACCACGCCGCCGAGAAGCAGCAGACCCGCGCGCTCGGCATACGACGACGGCGCGAACAGCACGTTGCCGTTGAAACTGTTCGCGCCGCTGCCGGGGTAGCTGGCGCTCACCTCCGTTGGGCCGTTCAGCAGTTCCGCGCCGGTCGCGAGATCGAGCGCGTGCATGCGATGATGATAGGCGCCGCTCGTGTCCTTCGACATCGCGACCACGTAGATCGTGCCGTGCGCGCCGCGCGAGCGGTCGATGACCGGTGTCGACGTGATGCCGATTTCCTTCGTGATCTGACTGCAACCGAGGTCGTCGCTCGGCGTTTCGTTGGTGCCGAGCGTGCTGACCCGCCATAGCTGCGCGCCGCTGTCGGCGTCGAGCGCGTACACGCTGTCGTGCTCGGTCACGACGTACAGCACGTTGTGCGTGCCGCCCGCGATGGCCAGTGATTCGACAAAGAGGGGTTGCGCGTCGACCTTGCCGTCGGCGGCGAAAAAGCCGACCTTGCCGAACGTCGCCGCGTTGACGTTGGCGGGGGAAAGGAGAGTCTCGCTGAGATTCTGGCCCGTGCGGCCGATGTCGTTGTGATAGGTCAGCACGTCGTGCGTCGCGGCCATGGACATGCCGCCGCCCGACGAGGTGCCGGAGCCGCCAGTGCCAGCGCCGGTACCGCCGGTACCACTGGTGCTGCCGCCGCTGCCCGTACCGCTCGCCGAACCGCTGCCGCCGGTCGTCGCCCCGGCCCCCGACGCGCCGCCGCTGCTCGCTGCGCCGCTCGTTTCCCCGCTTCCGCCACCGCCGCCGCAATCGGCGAACAGCAGGGCGCTCAATACGATGAGTGCGCTCAACAGGTAAAAACGGCGCGGGGTGTGCAGGGTTTGCATGGCGAACTCCCCATTGCATACGGCGGCGCCATGAAGCATGGGCCGTTCGGCGGAGGACCGTGCAATGTGGTTCAAGACTAGCATCAAGCGTGCTGACCGCAAGATTGCATCGAGCGCGCGGCCGCCAGGCGTTGCGCGCGAGCCGGGGCGTGCAACTGCCGCTCGTCGCCTGTCGGCCGATGGCGTGCCGTCGTCACCCGTCAGCGCGATAGCGCGCGGCCGTCAATCCTTGCCCGTCAGCCGGCGGCTCGCAGCGGCGCGCGGCGCTTTTCCCACCACGCGGCGGCGAGAAACGCGAGCGCCGCGAACAGCAGCACGCCGACCATCGCGTCGTTGCCGACACCCTTCATCAGGGCGCCGGCGACCAGCGGGCCGCCGAAACTGGCCGCGCTCCACGACGCGCCCACCAGCGAACTCGCCGACACCAGCGCGACGCCGCGAAAGCGCTCGCCGCAGGCAACCAGCGAAAGCGTATAGATCGCGCCCGCGGCCGCGCCGAGCACGTACAGCAGCGGCCAGCACAGCCACGGCGACCTGATCGCCCAAGGCAGCAACGGCAGCAGCGCCACGACGACCACCCCACAGCCGATATGCACGCGTTCGCGGCCGAGCCGGTCAGCGAGCCAGCCGATCGGAAACTGCATCGTCGTATCGCCGAGCAGCAGCGCCGACGCGAACAGCACCGCCACCTCGCTCGCGATGCCGTGCGACATCGCGAAGAGCGGCAGCAGCGACAGCGCGATCGTGTCGAACAGCGCAAAGAAGCCGGTACCGATGACGAGGGCCGGCATCTGCGGCAGCACGTGGCGCCAGCTGCCGTGGGCGGCGTGCTCGTCGTCGGAAGCTCGCGGCGTCGTGCGGATCGCGGCGAGCATCGGCAGCGCGAGCAGGAAAATCGCGCCGCAGATCAGAAAGCGCGAATGCGTGAAGCCCGCGATCTGGCTCACGAGCACCGGGCCCGACATCTGGAACAGCGTGAAGTTGGTTGCATAGATCGCGATCACGCGGCCGCGCGACGCGTCGTCGGCCAACTGGTTGACCCAGGCCTCGCCGATCGTGAACAGCAGCATCAGCGCCGCGCCGCACAGCACGCGCAACAGCGCCCACAGCCACAGGTTCGACGTGAGCTGCATGAGCGCGGTGGCGAGCGCAACCACCAGCACCGCGCCGACGATCACCTCGCGGCCGCCGACGCGCGCCGCGATCCAGCCGGCCACCGGCACGACGACGAGGCCGCCGCCCGCTTGCGCGGCGGTCAGCAGGCCGACGACATCGGTGCCGAAGCCGGCTTGCGTCAGCGCGAGGGCGGTGAGGGGCAGCGTGGCGCCGCTGCCGAGTCCGACGACGGCGACGCTGAGGATCAGGGCGAGGAAATCGCGAGTGAAGATGACTTTCATCGGCCGGGATGCTACTACGGCTGACGGGCGTTGGCACGAGTGCGGGGCCTGCGGGACGCGCCAACGGGCGCTGCGCAAAGGGGCAAGACGGAACGCTCGCAACGGGCGCCTCGCGCAGGCGCAAGGCTGATAGTGCGCAATGTGCGCGGCCTTAACCCGCCACCGCCATCTTCTGCGCGCGCCGGTCGATCGACACCGACCACAGCGTCAGCAGCAGCGCGCCGATCGAGGTCGCCACACCGACCCACGGCAGCGTCGTGAGCGGCGCGCCCGCGCCGATCGCCATCCCGCCGAGCCAGGCACCCGTTGCGTTGCCGAGGTTGAAGGCGCCCTGGTTCAAGGTCGACGCGAGATTCGGCGCACTGCTCGCGCGATCGACGATCAGCATCTGCAGCGGCGGCACGATCGCGAAAGCGAGGATGCCCCACACGAAAATCGTGATCATCGCCGGGATCTGCGCGTGCATCGTGCCCGCGAAGACGGTCAGGATCACGACGATCGCCAGCAGGAATGCGACCAGCGACGGCATCAGCCGCCAGTCGGCGAGCTTGCCGCCGAGCGTGCTGCCGACCGTCAGCCCGAGCCCGAACAGCAGCAGCACCAGCGTGACCGCGTGCGGCGTGAAGCCGGCCACGTCCTCGAGAATCGGCGTGATGTAGGTGAAGGTGGAAAAGAGGCTCGCCGACGCGAGCACGCTGATGCCGAGCACCATCAGCACCTGCGGGTTTTTCAGCACGCTGAATTCGTGGACGAGACTCGCCTTCTGCATCTCGATCTTCGCCGGCAGGCACACGGCGAGCGCGGCCGCCGCGACGAGACCGATGCCCGTCACCGCCCAGAAGGTCGCGCGCCAGCCCACGGCCTGGCCGAGCGCCGTGCCGAGCGGCACGCCGAGCACGTTGGCGAGCGTGAGGCCGGTGAACATCAGCGCGATGGCTTGCGCGCGGCGGTTCGGCGCGACGAGCCCCGCGGCCACCACCGAGCCGATGCCGAAGAACGCCCCATGGCAGAACGCCGTGACGATGCGCGCGGCCATCAGCACCGCGTAGCTCGGCGCAACCGCGCACAGCAGATTGCCGACGATGAACACGCCGATCAAACTCATCAGCGCCTTCTTGCGCGGCATGTTGGCGACCGCGATCGCGACGATCGGCGCGCCGATCGTGACGCCGAGCGCATAGGCTGACACCAGCATGCCGGCGGCCGGAATCGACACGGACAGATCGCGCGCGACGTCGGGCAGCAGCCCCATGATCACGAATTCGGTGGTACCGATTCCAAACGCGGCAACGGCAAGGGCAAGCAGGGGCAAAGGCATGGTGACGGAGCGTGAATCGGCGCGACGGGGAGCATCGCGCGGCAGGCGCGCGTTTTCGGGACGAGAACGCCGGCGCTGTACGGGGAAGCAGTAGGGGATTCTACCTAAGTCAAAACCGCGATGCTGACCGTCGAGGGGGACGTTGTTTTTTTGAAAAGGGGAGGCGGAGCAGGCAGATCGCGCAACTCAACCCATCGCGCCTAACGCACCTCACTTTGCACCGTTGATGAACCGCGCCGCCCCGGCGACCCCTTCCTCGAACACCGCCCGATATCCGCCGGCGCCTTCGCGCCGAAGCGCCTCGGCGAGATCGTCGAGCGGGCTGTTTTCCAGTGCCGAGCGGCGGTCGGCGAGCAGCGCCGCCTGAGGAAACGCGGCTAGCTCCGCAGCCAGCCGCTCGGCCGCCGCGCGCGCCGCGCCCTTCGCTACGACGCGATTCGCCAGTCCCATGGCGAGCGCTTCCTCGGCGCTCACCGCGCGCCCGGTCAGGATCAGATCCAGTGCCCGCGACAACCCGATCAAACGCGGCAGGCGGATCGTGCCGCCGTCGATCAGCGGAATGCCGACGCGCCGGCAGAACACGCCGAGCACCGCATCGTCCTCGACGACCCGCAGATCGCACAGCGCCGCCAGCTCCAGCCCGCCCGCCACCGCGTAACCGGCAATCGCCGCGATCACCGGCTTGCTGAAGCTCATTCGCGTCGGACCCATCGGACCAGGGCCGATGCCGTCGGCATGCAGTTCGTTGCGGCGGGTGTCGTCGGCGAGCGCGCTCAGGTCCGCGCCCGCGCAAAACGTGCCGCCCGCGCCGAACAGCACCGCCGCCCGCCAGGCCGGCTCCCCTTCGAAGCGGCTGAACGCAGCGCTCAATGCTTCGGCAACCGGACGGTCGACCGCGTTGCGCCGCGCGGGCCGCTCCAGAACGATGGTGGCGACGCCGCTGTCCTCGTCGGCTTCGATGCGCACGGACTCATTAAAATTTTGAGTGGTTATCATCGTCGTTTATCTGAGGGTCAAGGTCCGCCCGTGCGTGTCGGGCGTTTTGTGCAGCGTGCTCATGCAGAGCAATTAATTCCGTGGCCTGTCATGCTTCTTTCACAGTCGACTCGTAGCGTGGGCGCTTTATTCACGCGCTGGCGCTGGTTTGCCAGCTTATCGAGCCTGCCTTTGCCCTTGTCCAATTCATCGCCAGCCGCCACGCCGGCGTGTCCCCCCGATGGACTTCCTTCGGGGCGTGCCGAAACGGTCTGGATCGTGCCGTTGCAGGAACATCCATGGTACGACCATGTGCGCCTGAAGCGCGTCTTCGTCACCGACGGCACACGGCATCAGGTCGTGCTGGTCGATACGCGCAAGCTGCTCGTCTGCGCGGATCGCGACAACACGGATTACGTCCTCAAGCCGGTCGCCGAATGGCATTCAGGCAAGGTGCGCGGCATTCGTGAGTTTCTCGACCCCGAGAGCGAGCGCATTCCGCAGATGCCTTACGTGACGATCTCGATGCGCCGCGCGCCGGGGTTGCTCGGCTGGCTGGGTCTGGAGCGCGAAGGGGTGGTGGCGTTTCGCAACGGCCAGCATCGCGCGCGCTATCTGGCCGATGCGGGTGCGCGCTGGTGTCCGGTGGAAGTGCATGAGCGCGAAGCGGCGTTGCTGCGCGAAGTCTGCGGCGCGGCGGACGATGCCCGCACCGCGATTCGCTCGATCCCGCCGGCCGGTGACAAAGGCGTGTAGTTCGGCGTGTGTGATGGTGTCGATCATGCGTGGGGGGCGGGGGATGGCATGAGGTGCACGACGCGTGGTAAGGCGCAAGCCGCCACGGCGTCAGCGTACGACGTACCGCGTCAGCCCTGGCCGTGCAGTACGGGCATGACGCACGGTATAAGTCGCACGACGCACGACGCGCGGCCTGGCCCTCACATACAAACGTCCCGCCCCCAGCCTACCCCGCAGCATGCACCGCGTTGCGCGGCGTGCCGGCCTGCCATGCCGCGACGTTCCCAAGCGTGGTCTGCGCGATCTCGCTCATCGCCTCGCGCGTGAAGAACGCCTGGTGGGCGGTGACAATCACGTTCGGGAACATCAACAGCCGCGCGAGCACGTCGTCCTGCAACGGCAGATTCGAGTGATCCTCGAAGAAGATGCCGCTTTCCTCCTCGTACACATCGAGCCCGAGATGGCCGAGCTGGCCGTCCTTCAACGCGCCGACCAGCGCATTGGCCTCGACGAGTCCGCCGCGGCCGGTGTTGACCAGCATCGCGCCGCGTTTCATCTTCGCGAGCGCGGGTCCGTCGATCAGATGATAAGTGGCGGGCACGAGCGGGCAGTGCAGACTGACGACGTCGGATTCGGCGAGCAGCGTGTCGAGCGGCACATAGCGCGCGCCGAGCGCGAGCAGGTCGTCGGCGGGCGTGCCGGGATCATGCGCGAGCACGCGCATGCCGAAGCCTGCCATGATGCGTCCGAACACCCGGCCGATCATGCCGGTGCCGACCACGCCCACGGTCTTGCCGTGCAGATCGAAACCGAGCAGCCCATGCAGCGAGAAGTCGCCCTCGCGGGTGCGCGCCGCGGCGCGCGGCAGACGCCGGTTCAGCGCGAGGATCAGCCCGACCGCATGTTCGGCGACCGCGTGCGGCGAGTAGGCCGGCACCCGCGTGACCGTCATGCCGAGCCGTTCGGCCGCCGCGAGGTCGACGTGATTGAAGCCTGCGGAGCGCAGCGCGATCAGACGCGTGCCGCCCGCATGGAGCCGCTCGAGCACGGCGGCGTCGACGTTGTCGTTGACGAACGGGCACACCGCCTCGAAGCCCTGTGCGAGGACCGCCGTTTCGCTGTCGAGATGAGACTCCTGGAAATGCAGCTCATAGCCGTGGGCCGCATTGGCTTCGGTGAACGTGTCGCTGTCGTACTGGCGGCTGCTGAACAGGATCATGCGCATGTCGGGACTCCGAAGAAGATGGTTCGGCTTTGACGAGGCGGACTGCCGGGCACGGCGGCTTGCAGGCCAGTATAAATTACCCATCCGAATAATCGCCTTCGGGCGTAGTGCCCGCTACCCTATTCGTTTGCCTTTAACCAGGATCGTATTTCGTGAACTCGACGCGTCGAGATGAAAATAATATTGACAGGGTTGCCGAACTACAATATTTATTAAAAGGCAGTCCATAAGCATGCCAAAACATGCTGTAAGAAATAGGCCGTCAGCAAATAATGTTTTTTCACAGCGTTAGGCAACTTCGCGAGGAAAGCGTGACTGTCGAGCTAGCGGAAAACTTTCTTGTCCCTTTGCTGCGCCGCGGCGTTCTTGCCGCAATGCCTGCTGCATCATTCCCTTGCCATAACCCACGTTTCGTCCGGCTCCCCGCCGGCGGCCGTTGATTGCCTGATCCACCCCGGTCAGCGGGGGTTTATTCGAGTTCCGGGTGAGTGTCTTCGGTGCGCTGCTAACAAAACCCGTTAATCGGGGAGACAACATGATCGGTGAATTGCTGAAAACGCAACCGGAGATCGCGCTGTTCGCAAGCCTTGCAATCGGATATTTTATTGGCTCGTTTCGGGTGGGACCGATTCAGCTCGGTGGCGTATGCGGCACCTTGATCGTCGCATTGATATTGGGTCAGACGGGCGCGCGGCTCGCGCCCGACCTGAAAAACATCGCGTTCGCGCTATTCATTTTCGCGCTCGGCTTTACCGGCGGCCCGCAGTTTTTCGCCAACATCGGCCGGGGCTGGCGCTATGGCTTGCTGTCGATCGTCGAAATCGTGTCGGTGCTCGTGCTGATCATGATCGCGGTGAGCGTGCTGCGGCTCGACATCGGCACAGCGGCGGGCTTGCTCGCGGGCGCCGCGACGGAGTCGGCGGTGATCGGCACGGCGTCCGAGGCGATCGGCAAGCTCGGTCTCGGCGACGCGGAAACGCTGCGTCTGCAGGCCAACATCGTGACCGCTTACAGCGTGAGCTACCTGTTCGGCCTGATCACGATCGTGCTGTTCACCAGCCAGTTCGCGCCGCTGTTGCTGCGCATCAATCTGCGTGACGAAGCGGAGCGCGTGTGGCGCAAGCTCGGCGGCGAGGGCGCGTTCAGCGAGGGGCAGCGGGAGGCGGCGCCGGCGCTCGTGGGCCGCGCGTTCCGGGTGGGCGCGGGTGCCGCCGCCACGATCCGCGAGTTCGAACAGCAGCACGGCTTCAACCTCACCATCGAACAGCTTCAGCGCAACGGCGCGAACGTGCCGGTCGAACCGTCATTGCGCCTCGCGGCGGACGATCTCATCCTCGTGGCGGGGCGGCGCGAAGCGGTGGTCGCGGCGGCGGCCGGTCTCGGCGAAGAAGTGGATGGCGCGGCCTTCGGCCAGGTCTTCGCCGAGAAGCTCGACGTCGTGTTGACGCGGGGCGACCTGCATGGCCGCACGATTGCGCAGGTGCGTGACCAGGCGAAGCCGGAGGATGGACGCGGCGTCTACATCGCAGCCGTTACGCGGCTCGAAACCACGGTGCCCGCGCTGCCCGGCACCGAGCTCAATCGCGGCGACGTGCTGACGCTGGTCGGCGCGAAGGCCAATGTCGAGCGCGGCGCGAAGCGGCTCGGCTACGTCCTCCCCGCGACGCAGAAAACCGACTTCGTCTATCTCGGCCTCGGCGTGCTGGTCGGCATGGCGATAGGCCGTCTTGGCGGACAGATCGGCGGCGTGTCGATCGCGCTCGGCACGGGCGGCGGCTGTTTGCTGTCCGGCCTGCTGTTCGGCTGGATCCGTTCGCGCCATCCGCTGATCGGCTCGCTGCCGTCGGCGGCCGCGCAAATCCTCAAGGACTTCGGCCTCGCCACTTTCATCGCCGCGGTGGGTTTGTCGGCGGGGCCGGACGCGATCAAGCTGGTGCGCGAGTACGGCCTCGCGCTGCCCGTCGCCGGTGTTTTGATGGTGCTGGTGCCGGGTCTGCTGTCGCTGTGGATCGGCCACATGTTCCTGAAGCTCGAAGCGCCGATGCTGCTCGGCGCGATCGCCGGCCAGCAATGCAGCACGCCGGCGATCAGCGCACTGGTGGGCGTGACCGGCAACTCGACGCCGGTGATCGGCTACACGATCACCTACGCACTCTCGAACATCCTGTTGCCGCTGATGGGGCCCGTGGTCGTGGGCCTCGCGGGCAAAGTCGGCTAGGCATAGGCAGGTCAACCCGGCGAGGCCGGGGGACGAGCAGATGCGCCGCGCGCGGCGGACCAGGTCTTGCGCGGCCGATGCGGCATCGGGCATGTGGCATGAAGCACGCGAGCAGCGGCGCACGACATGACCGCGCAGCGCATGCGCAGGCAGCAACCAGTACTCAGTATCGCCAACTAATCAGCGAGGGCACGATGGACTGGCTACACCATATCTTTCAGAAATCCCCCGAGATTGCGCTGTTTCTGTCGCTTGCGGTCGGCTACTTCATCGGGCAGATCAACTTCGGCAAGTTCCAGCTCGGCGGCGTCGGCGGGTCGTTGCTGGCGGCGGTGGTGATCAGCCAGGCGGGCGTGACGATCGACAATGGCGTGAAGTCGGTGATGTTCGCCGTGTTCATCTACGCGGTCGGCTACGACTCCGGGCCTGGCTTCTTCAATTCGCTGAACCGCAAGACGCTGCGTGAGATCGCGATGGCGGTGTTCCTCGCCGTCAGCGCGCTCGTCACTGTGGTGGTATGCGCGAAGCTGTTCCACCTGAACAAGGGACTCGCGGCCGGACTCGCCGGCGGCGCGCTGACGCAATCGGCGATTATCGGTACGGCGGGCGATGCGATCGCGCGCCTCGGGCTGCCGGCCGATCAGGTCAAGTCGCTGCAATCGGACGTGGCGATTGCGTACGCGGTGACCTACGTGTTCGGCTCGCTCGGCGCGATCATCGTCTGCGTGAACATCCTGCCGAAGTTCATGGGGCAAGGTCTGCGGGAGGCCTCGATCGAGGCGGAACGCGAGCTGGCCTCGGGCGCGCCGGCACGCGGGCCGGGGCAGCTTGCCGCGCTGCCCGAGCTGGTGGGACGGGCGTACAAGATCGACGTCAGCGCGGGCAAGACGGTGAAGGCCGTCGAGACGCTGCATGAGGATTACCTGACGATCGAGCGCATCAAGCGCGACGGCAAGACGCTCGAACCGACGCCCGATCTGATGCTGAAGCACGACGACGTGGTGCTGGTGGTGGGCCGCCGCGAGGCGGTGGTCGCCTTCGGCGCGAACGGCAACGAAGTCGCCGACACCGGCGACGTCGGCGTCGTCATGCAGACACGCGAAGGCGTCTTCACCAGGAAGGGCATGAACCACACGACGCTCGCTGCCGCGCGCGAACTCGTGGATCGCAACATGCGCCACGGTGTCTACATCCAGAGCATCACGCGCGCTGGCCAGCCGCTGCCGATCCTGCCGGAAACGAAAGTCGAGCACGGCGACGTCATCACCTTCTACGGATCGCCCAAAGACACCAAGCGCGCAGTCGACGCCGCCGGCTACGAATTGCCGTACAGCAACAAGACCGACTTCATCTACATGGGCGTCGGCCTCGTGCTGGGTTTGCTGATTGGGCTGATCGTCCTCAACGTCGGCGGCATTCCGCTCACGCTCGGCTCGGGCGGCGGCTGTCTGCTGGCCGGCCTGCTGTTCGGCTGGATGCGCGGCAAGCATCCGATGTACGGCGCGATGCCGTCGGCCGCATCGCAATTGCTCAAGGACTTCGGGCTCGCCGCGTTCGTCGCGGTGGTGGGCCTGAACTCCGGCTTGCAGGCGGTAGTGACGGTCAAGCAGAGCGGCCTGACGATCTTCCTGCTCGGCGTGTTCGTCACCTTGTTCCCGCTGCTGCTGACCATGCTGTTCGGCCGCTACGTGCTCAAGTACAACAACGCGGCGATTCTGGCCGGCGCGCTGTCGGGCTCGCGCAGCGCCAACCCGGCCTTTGGCGGCGTGCTCGACAAGGCGGAAAGCGCGGTGCCGACCGTGCCGTTCGCGATCACGTATGCGATCGCGAACGTCGCGCTGACCCTGCTTGGGCCGCTCGTGGTCGGGCTCGTGTAGGGCGCGTGCGGCTCACGCGTGCGGCGCAGATGTAGCGCACGCATCCATCGATCTCTGTTACGCCGGCCGCAACCGGGCAATGGTTCGATTTGCCGGCGTCTTTCACCTGGCTCATTGGAGAACGCATCATGGCAAAAGAGAAGAGCGACAAGAAACAAGGGGACATGGCGCAACCCGGACTGTCCGCGCTCAGCCCGTTCGAACTGAAGGACGAACTGATCAAGGCCGCCGGCGGCGGCGCCGTGGAGCGGCCCGCCAACGCGTCGATGCTCAACGCCGGGCGCGGCAATCCGAACTTTCTCGCGACCATTCCGCGCCACGGCTTCTGGCAACTCGGCCTCTTTGCGATGCGCGAATCGGAGCGTTCGTTTGCGTATATGCCGGAAGGCATCGGCGGGTTTCCGAAGCGCGAAGGCCTGACGGAACGCTTCGATCTGTTTCTGCGCGAGAACAAGGGCGTCGCGGGTATCGACTTCCTGCGCGGTGCGGTGTCGTATGTGCGCGATCAGTTGGGGTACTCGGCCGGCGACTTCCTGTATGAAATGTGCGAGGGGATCCTCGCGTCGAACTATCCGGTGCCGGACCGCATGCTCAAGCTGTCCGAACTGATCGTCGGGCAGTATCTGCGCCGCGAGATGATCGGCGATCATCCGTTCGTCGGCGAGTTCGACATTTTCGCGGTGGAAGGCGGCACGGCCGCGATGACGTACATCTTCAACACGATGCGCGAGAATCACCTGATCAAACCGGGCGACACGATCGCGCTCGGCATGCCGATCTTCACGCCGTACATCGAGATTCCGCGTCTGAACGACTACCAGCTGAACGTGGTGAATCTCGAAGCCGATGTCGCCAACGGCTGGCAGTACTCGAAGAAGGAACTCGACAAGCTGCGCGATCCCAAAGTGAAGGCGTTCTTTCTCGTGAACCCGAGCAATCCGCCGTCGGTGAGGATCGACGACGAAAGCCTTCAGTACATTGCCGACATCGTCCAGGAACGGCCCGACCTGATCCTGCTCACCGACGACGTGTACGGCACGTTCGCCGACAACTTCGTGTCGCTGTTCGCGCTCGCGCCGAAGAACACCATCCTCGTGTACTCGTATTCGAAGTACTTCGGCGCAACCGGCTGGCGTCTGGGGACGATCGCGACGCATCGCGACAACGTGCTCGACAAGCTGATCGCCGAGTTGCCGAAAGACGCGAAGAAGCAGTTGCACGAGCGTTACGAGTCGATCACGACCGAGCCGGACAAGCTCAAGTTCATCGACCGCCTGGTGGCCGACAGCCGTACTGTCGCGCTGAACCATACAGCGGGTTTGTCGACGCCGCAGCAGGTGCAGATGGTGCTGTTTTCGCTGTTCTCGCTGATGGACACGCCGGACGCCTACAAGAACGCATTGAAGCGCCTGATCCGCAGCCGCAAGCGCGCGCTGTACGAAGAGGTGGGCATCTCATTCGAGGACGACGATCCGAACCAGGTCGACTACTACACGATTCTCGACGTCGAATTTCTTGGCGAGCGGGCGTATGGCCGCGAGTTCGTCGAGTGGCTTTATAAGAACACGGAGCCTTCCGAGTTGCTGTTCCGTCTTGCGCGCGAAGCACGGGTCGTGCTGCTGCCGGGTCGAGGCTTCGGGACCCAGCATCCGTCGGGGCGCGTGTCGCTCGCCAATCTCAACGAGGCCGACTACCGGAAAATCGGCCGTGCGCTGCGCAAGCTGATGGAGGAGTATGTCGAACGGTTCAACGCGGCAACCGGCAAGAAACTCGACAAGACCAAGGTGAAATGACGCATGGGACGCGTGAGGCAGCGGCGCCGTTGCCTCATCAGGCATAGTCAAAAAACTTGCGCAATCGCGCGGATCAGTGAATGATCGGACGAGTGGCCTCACCGGCGTCATGGCCGGTGAGGCCACGCTTTCCTCTGCGTCCTGACATTCACGTACCGATCATGCCGACTTCATCACCTTCTACCGTTGCTTCCGTAGTGCCCTGTCCGGTTGTCGAATCACTCGACGCCATCCTTCCCGAAGAGCCGCTTCTGATGATGGGCGCCGGCCCCGTGCCGATTCCCGCCGCCGTGGCGAAGGCCAATACCATCGTGATCAATCACCTGGGCGGCGCGATGGTGAAGGTGATCACTCAGGTGAAGACGATGGCGCGCTACGTGTTCCAGACGCAATCGAAGTGGGTGCTCGGCGTGGCGGGACCGGGCTCGGCCGCGATGGAGATGGCGATCTCCAACCTCGCGTGGGAAGGCACGCGCGTGCTGTGCATCAAGAACGGCTTTTTCAGCGACCGCATGGGCGAAATGGGCCGGCGAGTGGGCGCGAAGGTGAGCACGCTCGAAGTCGCGGACAGGTCGGTGGCGAGCCTCGAACAGATCGCCGAGGCGATTCGCCGCGAACGTCCCGAAGTGGTCACGGTGGTGCAGGGCGAGACGTCGAACACGGTGTGGAATTACCACCTGAAGGATATTGCCGCGCTTGCGAAAGCGGCGGGCGCGCTGGTGATCGTCGACGCGGTGTGCACGTTGAGCACGATGCCGCTGGAGATGGACACGTGGGGCATCGACGCGGTCATCACGGGCGGACAGAAGGGGTTGTCGTCGATTCCGGGCGTGTCGCTGATCGCGTTTTCCGATGCGGCCTGGGCGCGCGTCAAAGGACGCACCGCGCCGAATGCGCATTGGTGCCTGGATGCGTCGCTCGCGGAGAACTTCTGGCATAACGCCGGCTATCACTACACCGCGCCGGTCTCGGGCGTGCTCGCGTTGCACGAGGCGTTGCGCCTCGTGTGCGCGGAGACGCTCGAAAAGCGCTTCGCACGGCATCTGAAATGTTCGCTGGCGTTGCAGGAGGGTGTGACGGCGCTCGGCTTGCAGCTGTATGCCCCCGAAGCGTGCCGCTTGAATTCGGTGGTCGGCATCGAAGTGCCCGACGGTTTGACTCCCGCGGATGTCTGCTCGCATATTTCGCGGCAGCATCAGGTGGAGATCTCGGGCTCGTTTGGTTTGCCGATCGTCCGGATCGGGCAGATGGGCGAGCAATGCCGCGAACACAATCTTTTCCGCACCGTGCATGCGCTCGGCAGGACGATGGTGGATCTCGGCGTGAAGGTCGATCTGCCGGCCGGCGTGGCGGCGCTCGAACGCGGGTTGTCGGAAGGAAAGTAGTTGTTTGCCTGCGCTTAGCGCAGGCAAACAACAATCCTGTCACAGCGCTGCGGGCTGGCCGGTCACCTTGGCGTTGCGCAGATAGAGCACGGTCGACAGCACGACCGCCGCCGCAGCAGCAACCGCGGCGAACAGGAACACCGACCCATAGCCGAACTCCCCCGCGATATAGCCGGCCAGCGGCCCGGTAATCCCGAGCGACAGATCGAGAAACACGGAGTACGCGGACAACGCCGCACCACGGCTCGCAGGCGGCACGAGCCCGACCGCTTCGACGCCGAGCGCCGGGAACACCAGCGCGAAGCCGAAGCCGGTCAACGCGGCGCCGGCCAGGGCGATATGCGGCTCGGGCGCGAGCCACAACATCAGCAGGCCGACGCATTCGAACGAGAACGAGGCAATCGCGACGCGAAAGCCGCCGTAGGTCTTGATCGTGTTGGCGAACAGCAGGCGCGCGCCGATGAACAGCGTGCCGAACACCGTCAGCGACAAAGCCGCATTCGGCCAGTTCTTCGCCGCATAAAACAGCGTGATGAACGTCGCGATCGAGCCGAACCCGGCCGAGCCGAGCGCGAGGCCGATGCCGTGCGGCAGCACCCGCGTGAACACGCTGCGATACGACATCCGCTCGCCGTGGACGAGCGGCACCGGCGCGATCTGGCGAGCCAGATAGAAACCGAGCGCGGCCAGCGCAATCACCAGAATGCCGAGCGCGGCAAAGCCGATCGCGTGCGCGATCGCGACGCCGAGCGGTGCACCGATCGCCAGTGCGCCATAGGTCGCGATGCCGTTCCACGAAATCACCCGGGCGTTGTTGTTCGTGCCGACCCGGCCGATGCCCCACAGAATCGCGCCGGTGCCGCACAGGCTTTCGCCGAAGCCGAGCACGAGCCGGCTGAACACCAGCAGCGTGAGGCTCAGCACCGGCCAATGCCCGGACAACACGGCGAGCAGCAGCAAGACGCCGCTCGCGCCGCAACCCAGCAGACCGATCGACACCGTGCGCTTCGGCCCCAGCGTATCGGCGGAGCGGCCCGCGAGCGGCCGCGAGGCCAGCGTCGCCAGGTATTGCACGCTGATGGCCGCGCCGGCCAGCACCGCGCTGTACCCGAGGTCGCCGTGGACGTAGCCGGGCAGCACCGCCAGCGGAATGCCGATCGTCAGATAACAAAGAAACGTGAAAAAGACGACCGGAATAATCTGCAGGGTCGTCGCGAATTCGCTGCGAGGTGGCGCGGAGTCAGTGGACATGGGGAAAACGAGACTTGAAATCGGCGGGAAGACGTGATTTTCCCATGGAACCGATTCCCTTGCTGCATTTACATAATTCGCCGACCGTCGGATCGGCGTCGCGAACCCACATAGTGGCCCGAGTTCGCGTGTTCAGCGTCCGTATTTTTGTCTGGCGAGCGAGGCATGCCATGATTGGTGGTGACCAAAATTCTGCAAAAAGAACAAATACACGGCAAAAAGCTCATTCCAACATAAGCCAACCCGCTCTCAAACCGCCCTCTATATCGCCTGGCGAATATGTCCCCCATGCGAGCCGCGCTATGGGTTGCCTTTATTGACGGTGATAGCTTTCAAACCATCGCTGCAGCACGTCCCCACGGACACAGAACATTCGAGATTAATTCGAGAGTAACGAGACATGACTGAGCCGATTCGCTTCTACCACCGCAACGCGATCCGCGAGATCAAGGATGCGCCCGTCACCCGCACGGTCCTGCAGTATCTGCGCGAGGACGCGCATTGCACCGGCACCAAGGAAGGCTGCGCCGAAGGCGACTGCGGCGCGTGCACGGTCGTGCTCGGCGAGCGCAACGAAGCGGGCGGCGTCGACTTCAAGGCGGTCAATGCCTGCATCCAGTTCGTGCCGACGCTCGACGGCAAAGCGCTCTACACCGTCGAAGATCTGCGTCAACCCGACGGCTCGCTGCATCCGGTGCAGGAGGCGATGGTCGAATGCCACGGCTCGCAATGCGGCTTCTGCACGCCGGGTTTCATCATGTCGATGTGGTCGCTGTACGAGAAGCACGGTCACGAGCAGCGCTGCGCGAACCGCACGGTGCCGTCGCGCGAAGCCATCAGCAATGCGCTGACCGGCAACCTGTGCCGCTGCACCGGCTATCGGCCGATCGTCGATGCGGCCGTGCGCATGTTCGACGCGCCCGCGCCGAAAGCGCCCGTGAACGTCGCGGCGCTCGCCGCCACGCTCGCCACGCTGGCGCGCGAGAACACCTTCCACTACGAGCACGCTGGCCAGCAGTTCGACGCGCCGCGCAGCGTCGCCGAACTCGCGAAGATCAAGGAAGCCCAGCCTGCCGCGCGCATTCTCGCCGGCAGCACTGACATCGGCCTGTGGGTCACGAAGCAGATGCGCGAGCTGGGCGACCTCGTCTACGTCGGCCAGATCGCCGAATTGCGGAAGCTCGAAACCAACGGCGAGTGGATCGAGATCGGCGCGGGCGTGAGCGTCGAAAAGGCTTATGCGGAGATCGCGAAGCAGTACCCCGAATTGACCGAGATGTGGCAGCGCTTCGCTTCGCTGCCGATCCGCAATGCCGGCACGCTCGGCGGCAATATCGCCAACGGCTCGCCGATCGGCGATTCGATGCCGGGTCTGATCGCGCTCGGCGCACGCGTGATCGTGCGCGGCGGCGAGATCGAGCGCGAGATGCCCCTCGAAGACCTGTACCTCGCGTATCAGAAGAAGGACATTGCCGAGCACGAGTTCGTCGTCGGGCTGAAGGTGCCGACGCGCAGCGGCGCGCGCGCGAATCTGCAATTTCGCACCTACAAGCTCTCGAAGCGTTTCGATTCGGATATCTCGGCCGTGTGCGCCGCGTTCTCGTTCATCGCCGACGGCAAGCTGATTCGCGAGCCGCGCGTCGCGTTCGGGGGGATGGCCGCGACGCCCAAACGCGCGACGCATGTCGAAGCCGTGCTGGGCGACGCCGAATGGCACGAGGCCACCGCGCAGGCCGCGATGCTCGCGCTCGGCAACGACTATGCGCCGCTGTCCGACATGCGCGCGACCAGCGACTACCGGCTCGAAGCCGCGAAGAACACGCTGTACCGCTTCTGGCTCGAAACGCGTCCGCATAATCCGCTGCCGAAGAGCGCGCTCGACGTGCGCGCGGTCGCCGCCGCGTGCGCGCCTGCCGCCGCGAGCGCCTGATCCGCGCTCAGCCTACGAAGGATACGGAGAACATCACGATGAATCAGCAAGCCGAGCCGTTCCTGAAAGACCTGCAGGATCTCGACGACTTCACCCAGGTCCACGTGTCGCGTCCGCACGAGTCCGCGCATCTGCACGTGAGCGGCCGCGCCACCTATACCGACGACATCCCGACGCTCGCCGGCACGTTGCACGCCGCGCTCGGGCTGTCGTCGAAAGCCCATGCGAAGATCGTGTCGATCTCGGTGGACAAAGTGCGCGCCACACCCGGCGTGGTCGCCATCTTCACCGCCGACGACATCCCCGGCACCAACGACGTGGGCCCGATCATCCACGGCGACGATCCGATTCTCGCCGACGGCCTCGTGCAATACATCGGCCAGCCGATCTTCATCGTGGTCGCGACCTCGCACGAAACGGCGCGGCTCGCCGCGCGTCGCGCCGAAATCGTCTACGAGGAACTGCCGGCCATTCTGACCGCGCAGCAGGCGCGCGCTGCGAACCAGCACGTGTTGCCGCCGATGAAGCTCGCGCGCGGCGAAGCCGCGACGAAGATCGCACGCGCCGCGCATCGCGAGGCCGGCGAGATGCTGTTGGGCGGGCAGGAGCAGTTCTATCTGGAAGGCCAGATTTCGTACGCGGTGCCCAAGGACGATGACGGCATGCACGTCTACTGTTCGACGCAGCACCCGACCGAAATGCAGCATATGGTCGCTCACGCGCTGGGCGTCGCGTCGCACAACGTGCTGATCGAATGCCGGCGCATGGGCGGCGGCTTCGGCGGCAAGGAATCGCAATCGGGCCTGTTCGCGTGCTGCGCGGCGCTCGCCGCGTGGAAGCTGCTGTGCCCGGTGAAACTGCGTCCCGACCGCGACGACGACATGATGGTCACCGGCAAGCGCCACGATTTCCACTACACGTATGAAGTGGGTTACGACGACCAGGGTGTGATCGACGGCGTGACGGTGGACATGACCTCGCGCTGCGGTTTTTCCGCCGACCTGTCCGGCCCGGTGATGACGCGTGCGCTGTGCCACTTCGACAACGCGTACTGGCTTTCGGACGTGACGATCGACGGCTTCTGCGGCAAGACCAACACGCAGTCGAATACCGCGTTCCGCGGCTTCGGCGGCCCGCAAGGCGCATTCGCGATCGAATACATCATGGACAACGTCGCGCGTTCGGTGGGCGTCGATGCGCTCGACGTGCGCCGCCGCAATCTGTACGGCAAGACCGAGCGCAACCAGACGCCGTATGGCCAGATCGTCGAAGACAACGTGATTCACGAACTGATCGACGAACTCGAAGCGACCAGCGAATACCGTGCGCGCCGCGCGGCGATCGACGAATTCAACGCGAACAACGAAGTGCTGAAGAAGGGCCTCGCGCTGACGCCGGTCAAGTTCGGCATCGCGTTCAACGTGACGCACTTCAACCAGGCCGGCGCGCTCGTGCATATCTACACCGACGGTTCGGTGCTGGTGAATCACGGCGGCACCGAAATGGGCCAGGGCTTGAACACCAAGGTCGCGCAAGTGGTCGCGCATGAACTGGGCGTCGGCTTCAACCGCATTCGCGTGACGGCCACCGACACCAGCAAGATCGCCAATACGTCGGCCACCGCTGCATCGACCGGGTCCGATCTGAACGGCAAGGCCGCGCAGGATGCCGCGCGCCAGTTGCGCGAACGCCTCTCGGCATTCGCCGCCGAACGTTTCGGCGCGGGACAGGTGAACGCCGCCGACGTGCGCTTCGCGCACGACCGCGTGGTGGTCGGCGACGTGGTTGTACCGTTCGAAGAGGTGATCGCGAAGGCCTACATCGCGCGGATCCAGCTCTGGTCGGACGGTTTCTACGCGACGCCGAAGCTCTACTGGGATCAGTCGAAACTGCAGGGCCGGCCGTTCTATTACTACTCGTACGGCGCGGCGGTGTCGGAAGTGGTGATCGACACGCTGACCGGCGAAATGCGCGTGCTGCGCGCGGACGCGTTGCATGACGTGGGCGCGTCGCTGAACCCGGCGCTCGACGTCGGCCAGGTGGAAGGCGCGTTCATCCAGGGAATGGGCTGGCTCACGACCGAGGAGTTGTGGTGGAACGCGGGTGGCAAGCTGATGACGCATGCGCCCTCGACCTACAAGATTCCGACGGTGAACGATACACCGCCGGTCTTTAATGTGCGCCTCTTCAGGAACCGCAATGCCGAGGACAGCATCCATCGTTCGAAAGCGACCGGCGAGCCGCCGTTGCTGCTGCCGTTCTCGGTGTTCTTTGCGGTGCGCGACGCGGTGTCGGCGGTCGGCGATCACAAGGTCAATCCGCCGCTGAACGCGCCCGCGACCAGCGAGGAAATTCTCAAGGCGGTCGGCGCGGTGCGAGCCGCCGCTGCGGCGGCGCGGCAATGAGCGCGGTGCGACGCGTGGCTGAACGCGCCGTTGCAGGCGCGGCAGCGAGCATCGCAGAACACGCGAGCGGTGGAGTGCGACGCGCATGAACAATCTACACACAGGGATGATCGCCATGAACGATTTCTCGTCCGTTCAGATCGGCCGGCGCAGCGCCACGCAGATGCCGCGTCCGGCGCCGATGCATATCGTGCTGTTCGGCGCGGGGCATGTCGGGCATGCGCTCATCAGGCTGCTCGGCAGCTTGCCGTGCCTCGTCCAGTGGGTCGACGAGCGCGACGAACTGTTCCCCGACGAGACGCCCGCCAACGTGCAGATCGAGGCGACCGACACGCCGGATGCGATCGTCGATGCGGCGCCGCCCGGCGCCTACTTTCTCGTGATGACGCATAACCACGCCCTCGATTTTTCGCTCGCCGCGCGCATCATGCGGCGGCGCGATTTCACCTACTTCGGCATGATCGGTTCGCAGACCAAGCGGGTGAAATTCGAGCGGCGGTTGCTCGAACGCGGTGTGGAAGCGGATCGGCTGGTGGAGATGACGTGTCCGATCGGGGTGGATGGCATCGTCGACAAGGCGCCGTCGGCGATCGCGATTGCGGTGTGCGCGGAGCTTCTGCAGATCAGGACGCGCCAGGTGTCGGCGCAGGTCGCGACGCAAAAGATTTGCGCGACGGTTTGACGAGGCGGCGCATTGCCGCGGGCATTCACGAGAGCGCGGCACATGCGGACGTTCAAAGCCAAACGGTAGTGCCGCAAAAAACCTTCACGTCTGCTTGCCCGGTTCTTCTTTTTGCCGAGGCCGCGTCGCGCGCCTGACCTTCTGCGCGACCAACCCATCCGACACTTCGGACATCAATGCCCGCAGCCAGCCGACATCGCTCGGCCGGTCCGGCTGCGGATGCCATAACTGATAGCACTTGATGCGCGGAAACGCGATCGGCACCTCGACTACCGCGAGCGGCAGCATGTCCGCGTAGTGCATCGCGAAGCGGCGCGTCGTCGTGAAGATCAGATCCGACTGCAGCAGCGTCTGCGGTACCAGCCCGAAGTAGGGCAGCGTCGCGACGATCCGCCGTTCGGCGTGCGCGCGCGCGAAACCTGTGTCGATCGCGCCGCCGCGCGCGCCGCTGTACGGCGTCGGCGCGAGATGGGGCGCCGCGAGATACGCGTCGCGCGTCAGCGGCGCGCGGGTCAGCGGATGATCGGCGCGCATCAGGCACACGACCGTATCGGAGAACAGATCGCTGCGCTCGAATCGCGCATCGGGCTTCGGCCAGTTGCCGATCACCAGATCGAGTTCGCCGGCGTCGAGTGCGGCAGAGTGATCGAGCAGCGGACCCAGCGATTCGATTTCGAGCCGCGCATGCGGCGCCGCCTCGCGAAATTGCGCGATCACCGTCGGCATGAAGAAGTCGTTCAGATAATCCGGCGCGGCCACGCGAAAGGTGCGGCGTGAGCGGGCGGGATCGAAGTCGCCATGCGGCGTCGCGACGAAGTCGACTTCGCGCAGCACGCGTTGCGCGCTCGCCAGCAGCGATTCGCCATATTCGGTCGGCACCATGCCGGACTTGCCGCGCACGAGGATCGGGTCGTTCAGCGTCTCGCGCAGTTTGCGCAGCGCGGTGCTGATGGCCGGCTGGGTCTGATTCAGACGCAGCGCGGTCTGCGTCACGCTGCGCTCGACCAGCAGCGTGCGCAGCACGCGCACGAGCCAGATATCGAGTGAGGCGGCGGTGTCGTCGTCATCCATGGTTTGAGCGGGGCGGTGCGGGCGGAGCGGGCCCGGATGAAGCGCGGCACGAAGCCGGTTCGCCACACGGCCCGCGCGAGGGGCGCAAAGGTTATAACCTTAGGCCCGTTTGCGATGTGGCGGCATAGCAGGCGCGGTATGGCCGGCATCAGCGGGGGCTGTTTCGGTACGATTCTGTTGAAGCCGAAGCCGAAGCCGAAGCCGAAGCCGAAGCCGAAGCCGAAGCCGAAGCCGAAGCCGGGCAAACCACGACACAGGAACCTGGAACGGCAAACCACGCCGCCCGCCACCTGAAGCCCACGCCCCTCGCTACGCCAGCTAGTCCACCAGCCCCGACGGCAGCGAACTGATCCGCTTCACTTCCTGCGATTCGAGCCAGTTCGGCGTGCGCGCGCAGTACAGCACCATCGGCAGCGCGTCTTCGCCCCAGAACAGCTGATCGTTCAGACGAAAGGTCGGCACGCCATACACCCCGAGCCCGATCGCGTCGGCCGTATTGCGCTGCAATTGCGCTTTCACTTCCTCGCTTTTGATGCGCTCCGGCCCGTCCGGCATACCGACGCGTTCGCACAGTTCGGCGAAGTCCGCATCGCTTGACGGATCGCGGCCCTCGCGCCAGATGAAGCGGAAAATCTCGCGCACGAAGCTGATGTCGCCGTTCGCGGCGGTGGCCAGCAGCAGCGCCTTCATCGAATCGAACGGATGCGCCGGCGGCATCTTGTACGGGATGCCGAGCTGTTCCGCGCGAAACAGCGCGTGCCGGTACATGAAGGTGCGCTTCGCGGGCACGCTGTAAGCGGGCCGCTGTCCCCAGTGAGCGTACAGGTCGTTCAGCACCACCGGCGTGAATGCGAAGTCGAAGCCGGGCCATTTGTCGTGTTGCTCGAGCAACAGGTACGTGAACGGCGAGACAAAGTCGTAAAACCACAGCGGTTGCCTGGCGTCGATGCCAACGGTCATAAATGTCTCCCGAATTGCCTGTCTGACGATGCGTTCGCTACAACGTCAAAATTGTAGTGATCTTACGCGGTGCAGCCACGGCTTGCACCGTTCAATATGGTTTGGCGGCGCTGCCGCCAGGGTTGGCCGGGTCGGCAGCGGGGCCGGGCGTCGCGCCGGGTTCCGCCGCTTCATGTGTCTGATGCACGGCATTGGCCTCACCTCGGGCCGAGGGCGGCTCGACTTCTCCGCCGCCGGCCGCAGCCGGGACGCGCGCGTCTTGCTCGCGTGATTCTTCATCCGGCCGGCTGTCATCCGCATCCTCCGCATCCTCCGCTTCGTCACGCTGGGCGTCGCGGCTTTGCGTCAGCCGTCGGCGCACGAAGCCGATATGCTCGCGCAGCACATAAAACTGATCCGCATATGCGAGCGGCATCTTCAATCCGTTGACCGACTCCTCGATCGCGTCGAGCCGTTCGATCAGCGACGCGCGCTCGGCGGCCGAGTATTCGCTGAGCGCGCTGCGCTCGATCGCGATCAGCGAGCCGTACCAGCGATAAATCCGCGATTTCACCCGCCACGCATAGAGCCCCGGCACGACGCGCAATGCCGGCACCAGCAGCACGACCAGCGGCACCACGATCACCAGCAGCCGGTCGGCGAGACTCGCGACCCAGAACGGCAGGGTCCGGTAGAGGAAGCTCTTGCCCGACTTGTAGTAGCGCGCGGCGTCGTCGCTGATCGGGAAGTCGTGCGCGATCGGCGCGGGGAATTCGCCGGCGCGCTGCATGATGCTCGCGCCGCCGTGCACCTCGCGCGCGGCTTCGATCAGCAGATCCGACAACGCGGGATGCAGCGAGTCGCGCGCCACCAGCTCGGCGGTCGGCGCGACGATGCTGATCGACGCCGAAGGCAGATTCTTGCCGAGGTCGAACGACCCCATCGGCATTTTCAGCTGGGTCAGAAACGGAAAGCGGCGCGTGTAGGCCTCGGCCTGCGTGAAATCGTAGAAACGTACGTTCGGCGTGCGATACAGCTTGCCCATGACCGCCGGCTGCGCGGAATCGCCGGCGAGGAAGGCCGCGTCGACCTTGCCGGAGATGAGCGCGTCGGCGGCGGCGTCGCCCGATAGCGGCAGCAGTTTGGTCGCGGCGCCCGGCACGATGCCGTTGGCCTTGAGCAGCGCGAGCGCCAGCTCGCGCGTGCCGCTGCCCTCGGCGCCGACCGCCAGCCGCTGGCCCTTGAACTCGGACAGCCACATGACGGGCGGGCCGTGATAGAAGATCGCCAGCGGCACATACGCGACGCTGCCGAGCGACATCAGGTTCTTGTTCACCGCCCCGGGCGCGACGCCGCCCTGCACGAAGCCGACATCGACGTTCGCCTGCGGGTCCGACAGCCGCTTGAGATTCTCTAGCGACCCTTCCGAGGCCAGCACATTCACCGTGATGCGATTGCGCGCGAGAATCGTCTTGTACTTCTGCGCGGCGTTCCAGAAGGTGCTGCCCTCGGGGCCGGTGGTGATCGTCAGCGTGCTGGGCGGGGCGGGCTGGATGAGCCGCACGGCGGCCCAGATCGCGACGACGGCGAGCAGCACGAGCGGTCCGAACGAGACCGCCAGATCGCGCCAGGAGATTGCGACAAAACGGGCGACGAGACGGGGAGGGCCTTTGCGGCCGGTGGCGGGCTTCATCGGATGAGGTGAGGGCTACGGTCGAAAGTGGACAGGGGCGGCGCTCGGCGGCGCACGAATGGAGCGAGGCGCTCGAAGCGCGCGAGCCAGGCCAGGCGGGCCGGCCGTGGCGTATATCGTGCAAGCCGCGCGGTCGCGCGCGTCGCGCCGATGGTACCTGAGATTCATAGGACGGCGAAACGCGCGGCGGCGCCGGACGCCGACAAACCCGTAACAAATGGTGAGCGCGGTTTGACCTCGGTATGAACTTGAGGTGCTGGCGGTGCGCATGCCGGGGGAATCCCGCGCTCGGACGGCACGGCTGTCACACGCCTGGAGTGCGCGCGGCACATGAGTGGACATGAGTGGCAAGTGCGTGGCACATGGCCCACACCCGGCGCCGCCGCATGCTGCGCGGATGACTAAACCCTTTGCGCTTCCGGCGCGCCTGGATTAAATTGAGCATCGCTGCCGCGAACCAGGGTTTGCGCGGCGTGACCCGGCACCACACCAGAACCGGGCACGCTCTCGAACGTCGCGGCTTGCCGGTTCCGTACCGCAGACATGCCCGACATCGCATGCGGCAAACGGCAGCCGGTTTCTCCCGCCTCTCGCATACGTGTTGCAGCCAAAGCCAGCCGGCGTCGGGACGCACCTCGCTGTGTGTTCCTTCTTGCACGGCCGCCGGAAGTCGTAACGAAGCCGCTTCTGCACGCGGTCCAATGTGAAACCAAGGAGAAGAGAAACCATGAAATCGGTCGGTTATCTGAAAACGCTGGGTTCGGTCGTGGCAATGGTGTTGGCGTGCAACGTCTACGCCCAGTCGAACGATGCGCCGTCGTCGTCGGCGGCAACGGTCAAGGCCGGCAAGCGGGCGAACAACGAACTGGGCCGCAAGGTCCGGGGCGCCCTCACCAAGACGCAAGGCCTCGACGTGTCGAACATTTCCGTGCGTGCTCGCTCTGGCGCGGTGACGCTGTCGGGCACGGTGCCCGACCAAGGCCAGATCGATGCCGCCGGCGCAGCCGCGAAGGGCGTTGCGGGCGTGACGTCGGTGTCGAACAAGCTGACCGTGATGCAACAGTAATCAGTTTGTCATGAGCGCGCGGCACGAATCGGGCTGCGCCCGGCGGACTTGACCGGCGCCGCGGCGCCACGCGGGTGCAAGCGGGTGGAGGCGGCTCGACACCGCGTGCGCGATCGTGAAGCAGATGTGTAGCAAGGCTCCGGCACAACGCCGGAGCTTTTTTTTGTCTTGATTTTTTGTTGCGATGCCTTTTCGCAATTGCTCCGATGATTTCCCCGTTGCGCGTTGGTTGCCGGCGCTGTTGCGATGACTGCTCCGTGCGCTGCAACACAGAGTTGACGTCTCGCGAAGCGTACTGTGACGCATGGGTATCGGAGTCAATGCCATGGGAACCACGTTTTTTCGCTATACGGATCTGCCGATCGGCGATCGGGCGGCTTTCGAGCTGGTGTGCGCGCGGCACGGCTTCGCACCGGTGCACTTCGACATCAGTGCTAGCGCGAAGGCCGGCGAGCCCGCGCACGAACGTCTCGTCACCGTGCGGCGCGCGGGCTGGACGCAGTCGTATCGCGACAGTCATGGCCAATGGATCAGGCAGTTCGAAGCCGATCTGACCTGCCGGTTTTTCAAGTAGCGGCGAGGGAGCGGCGCCTGGTCGATGTCAGCGCACAGCTCGACCCTCGCATCAGCGCCTGCGCCGATGCATCACGCCATCACGAGCCGCACGCCAACCAGCGTTAGCGTGGCGGCGAGCAGATTGCGCAGCAGCGCATCGGGCGCGCGCGACGACAGGTAGCTGCCGATCGCGATACCCGGCAGCGACCCGACCAGCAGCGACGCCAGCATCGACCAGTCGACCGAACCCAGCAGCCAGTGACCCGCGCCCGCCAGCAGCGTGAGCGGCACCGCATGCGCGATGTCCGAGCCGACGATGCGCGTGGTCGGCAGCAACGGATACAACAGCAGCAACACGGTCACGCCGATCGCGCCCGCGCCCACCGACGTCAGCGACACCAGCACGCCGAGTATCGCGCCGGTCAGCATGGTCAGCGCGAGCGTGCGCGCCTGCTTCGGCGCGCGTTGCCCGCGCGCGCCGAGCGCCGCGAGCTGCGGCCGGAACACCAGCGCCACCGCCGTCACCAGCAGCGCTGCACCGAGCACGATCTGGATCAGCCGGCTCGCGCCCGGCGTGTCCATCCCGTAGCGATGCAGCAGGATCAGCGTGATCGTCGCGGCCGGCACGCTGCCGGCGGCGAGGCGCAGGGTGATCTGCCAGTCGACCGAGCCCTTCAGGCCGTGCACGAGGGTGCCGGTCGCCTTGGTGGCGGCCGCGTACAGCAAGTCGGTGCCGACCGCGGTGGCCGGATGCACGTTGAATAGCAGAACCAGGATCGGCGTCATCAGCGAGCCGCCGCCGACGCCCGTCAGTCCGACCAGCAAGCCGACGAACAGGCCGGAGACGGAGTACAGCAGATCGATGTGGGGAAGTGCCATTGAGCAGACCGCTGACGGTCGGATGGGTGGAAGGGTCGGGCGGCGGGGCCGTCGCGTGTGAGCCGCCACGCGCCGCAAGCAGCGGCGCGCAATGCGGGCCGGCACAGGCGCACCGGAGGCGCGCCACGGGCCGCCGCGGCGCGGCGAAAGCCGCTATTGTCGCAAAACTGCCGCGCTTGCGTACGGAACACGGTCAGGCGCGAGCGCGCCGCGCGTCCCGTGACGCGTCCCGTTCAAAGCGCGCGGCGAATCTCGACGACCCCGAACGCCGCCAGCGTGAAGCCGACCACGCGGTCGATCGCGACGCGCAGCCGGCTGCCGATCGCGTGACGCGCGAGCGACACCACGCTCACGAGCACGCACCACCACGCGATCGAGCCGGCGAACACGCCGCCCACCGTGGTCAACGCGATGGCCGGGGAGAAGGCGCCGCGCGGCGCGAGCGTCGTGAACAGCGCGGCGAACATGATGACGGTTTGCGGATTGGTCAGCGTGAGCAGCAAGGCGCTCGCATACGCGCGCAAGGCGCCCGCGCGGCCCACCTGCGCGAGCTTGCCGTCGCCGTTGCCGTTCGAGGTGTCGGCGGCGGGCTTCTGCAGCAGCGTGCGCACGCCGAGATAGAGCAGGAACAGACCCGCGAGCAGATGCAGAGGGCGGTCGTAGGCGAGCATGAACTGCGAAATACCGACGAGACCCAGCGCCGCGATCAGACCGTAGAGCGCATCGCCGGTCGCAATGCCGAAGCCGATCGCCAGTCCCGCGCGCGGGCCGCCCGTCAACGTGCGGCGGATGCACAGCATGCCCATCGGGCCGACCGGCGCGGCAATCGCGAGGCCGACGCCCGCGGCGGTGAAGAAAAGACTGGTGGTCGACATGGGAAGCCTTTGAGCAGTGGTTCGTGACGCGGGGTGGTTCGTTTCGTTGCGGCAGCTTGTGGTTCGTGGTTCGCGGTTCGCGGCGCGTCGCAGTGGTTCGTCGCGGCTCGTGCCGTCCGTGCCGTTCTTGCCGCTCCTACGCAGAGGCGCCCGCTCGCGCGGCGCTGCTTTTGCGAAGGCGGCAATTCGGCGAGTCCGTCAGCATAGCCAGAGCGACAGGCGCGGGCAAGGCCGCGCGAGATCGCCGGCAGCCGCTTTCGCGCCCGATGGATGTCCGCAAGCCTGCGCTCCGGCGGGCCGCCGCTACCCGGCTCGCATATCGGCCGTGGATACCCTGGGATCGGTTCGGCGCGCGCCTTCCTCGGGCATAATTTTGCCACTTCAAATTTCGGGAGCGCGCCCGCTCATGTGGCAGATCGATCAGGTGACGCTGCGCTTGTTCATCGCCGTATGCGAGGAAGGGACGATCGCACGGGCGGCCGAACGCGAGTTCATCGCGCCGTCGGCGGTCAGCAAGCGGCTCGCCGATCTCGAGGCGCTGGTCGATGTCGCGCTGCTCTCGCGCAGCCAGCGCGGCGTGCGCGCGACCGCCGCCGGCGAGGCGTTGCTGCGTCATGCGCGGCTCATCATGCGCGGCCACGAACGGCTGCAGGCCGAACTCAGCGAGTACGCGGCCGGCGCGCGCGGACATGTGCGGGTGCTGGCGAACGTGTCGTCGATGGTGGAGTTCTTGCCCGAGGCCTTGTCGGTGTTCCTGAAGGCCAATCCGGGAATTCGCGTCGATGTCGAGGAGCGCGTGAGCGGCGAAATCGTCCGTGGTCTGGAAGAGGGCGTCGCCGATCTCGGCATCTGCCGCGACGTCGTGCCGATGGGCAGTCTCGACGTCCTGCCGTATCGCGCCGATCATCTCGCGCTGATCGTGCCGCGCGCGCATCCGCTTGCCGGTGAGACCGCCGTCGGCTTCGAGCAGACGCTCGCTTTCGATCACCTGGGACTCGCCTCGAATGCGTCGGTGAATGCGCTGATGCAGCGCATCGCAGTGGAGAAGGGCGGCGAGCTGAACTATCGAACCTACGTGTCGACGTTCGACGCCGCCTATCGCTTCATCCAGGCCGGGCTCGCGGTGGCGATCCTGCCGCGCGAGGCATTGCCCCGCCATGCCGCCGATGAATACGGCATTGTCGCCGTGCCGTTGCGCGAGGCGTGGGCCGAGCGCCGGTTCGTGATCTGCATGCGGGATCGGAATGCGCTGACGCTGGCGGCGTCACATCTGTTGACGCATTTGCTCGGCGCGGTCTGACCCGTGGAGCGCGCATTCACCGCATTCACCGCATTCACCAGTCAGGCGCGCGCTTCGTGGGCATGCGTACCCTGGTGATGATCGTCCATGCCGCCCGCTGCGGCTCAGCAAGGCCACCTGAACCCCGCCACAGAACTCTTCTGAAAACCCCTTAAGGGTTTTCCCTCCCGGCGCGCGAACGCCCGCCCAGCTTGCCGAAGCCGCCATCGCGAGCCGCGATGGACTGCGTCGTCAACGCAGACTTCCCGCCGCGCCCGTGCGCGGGCACGCTGTCGTCCAGTTGCTTCATTCCTCGCCTCCCCAGCGGAATCCGACACCGGGATCAAAGACCATGAGTGAAACCCAGGAGCGCGTCGTCGTGACCGAAGTCGGCATGCGCGACGGCCTGCAAAGCATCGCCCGCACGATGCCCACCGCGTTCAAACGGCGCTGGATCGACGCCGCTTATGCAGCCGGCGTGCGGCATATGGAAGTCGCGTCGTTCGTGCCCGCGAAACTGCTGCCGCAAATGGCCGACGCCGATGAAGTCATCGCCCACGCGCTCACCTACGACGATCTGATCGTGACGGCCCTGGCGCCGAATCTGAAGGGCGCGCAACGCGCGCTCCACACCGGCGTACACCGGATCGTCGCGCCGATTTCGGTGAGCGCCGCACATAGCCTCGCCAACGTACGCAAGACGCCCGCTGACATGATCGACGCGTTCGCCACGATGCGCGAGGCGATCGACGCCGCATCGACCGGCGGGACGCGGCGCGTCGAACTGATCGCCGGCTTGTCGACGGTGTTCGGCTGCACGCTGCAAGGCGCGGTGCCGTACGCGGATATCGCCGCGATCGCGCGCGCCGCGCTGCAAGCGGGCGCCGACGTGATCGCGCTTGGCGACACCACCGGCGAGGCGACGCCGCGCCAGGTCGGCGAGATCATCGAACTGGTGCGCGACGTCGCGGGCGAGCGGCTGCGCTCGCTGCATTTCCACGACACGCGCGGCCTCGGCCTCGCCAACACGCTGGTCGCGCTGAAACACGGCATCCGCGAATTCGACGCGTCGCTGGCCGGTCTCGGCGGTTGTCCGCATGCGCCGGGCGCGACCGGCAACGTCAATACCGAAGACCTCGTGTTCATGCTCGACAGCATGGGCTACGACACCGGCATCGATCTCACGAGGCTGCTCGCGTCGCGCGCCGTGCTCGCCGACGCATTGCCCGGCGAGCCACTGTACGGCTACCTGGCGCGCGCCGGCCTGCCGAAGCAACTCGCCGCCGGCCGGCAGGCATTCGAATCTTTCCAACCCGCTACCGAACCGCAGGTGCTGCAATGAATCCGCTTTCGTCCACTTCCGATTCCGCCTCGTCCGCGCCGCAGCAGGGCGCGTTGCCGCTCGCGGGTATTCGCGTGATCGAGTTGTCGCATATGGTGATGGGCCCGACCTGCGGGATGATTCTCGGCGACCTCGGCGCCGAAGTGATCAAGGTCGAGCCGCCGCGCGGCGACGGCACGCGCCGTCTGCTCGGCACCGGCGCGGGTTTTTTCCGCACCTTCAATCGCAACAAGAAGAGTGTCGCGCTCGATCTCGACAGCGAAGCAGGACTCGCCGCGCTGCACAAGCTCGTCGATACCGCCGACGTTTTCGTCGAAAACTTCAAGCCGGGCCGCATGGCGAGTCTCGGCCTCGATTACGCGACGCTGCGCGAGCGCAATCCGAAGCTGATCTACGTGTCGCACAAGGGCTTTCTGAACGGCCCTTACGAACACCGCCTCGCGCTCGACGAAGTCGTGCAGATGATGGCGGGCCTCGCGTACATGACGGGTCCGGTCGGCCGGCCGCTGCGCGCCGGCAGTTCGGTCAACGACATCATGGGCGGCATGTTCGGCGCGATCGGCGTGCTCGCCGCGCTGCACGAGCGACACGCGAGCGGACGCGGCAAGGAAGTGCAAAGCGCGCTGTTCGAGAACTGTGTGCTGCTGTCCGCGCAGCACATGCAGCAGTTCGCGGCGACCGGCGTGCCCGCCGCGCCGATGCCGGAGCGCATCAGCGCGTGGGCCGTGTACGACGTGTTCACGCTCGCCAACGACGAGCAGATGTTCATCGCCGCGACCGGCGACGGTCAGTGGCGCGCGCTGTGCGCGATTCTCGGCCGCGCCGACCTGGTCGCCGATCCGCGTCTCGCGACCAACAACGATCGCGTGCTGGCGCGTGAGTGGCTGCTGAAATCGCTCGGTGAAACCTTGCGTCAATTCGAAGGCGCGGCGCTCGTGCCGCTGTTCGAGCGCGACCATATTCCGTTCGCGTCGATCACGAAGCCCGAAGCATTGTTCGACGATCCGCACCTGCTCGAAAGCGGCGGGCTTGCGTGCCTGACGCTCGACGACGGTAGCGAGACTGCCATGCCCTTGCTGCCGATTTCGATGGACGGCGCGCGTTTGCAGCCGCGTCAGCCGATCGCGAAGATCGGCGAGCACACCGCCGACGTGCTGCGCGGTCTCGGTTATGACGACGCGCAGATCGCGGCGCTGGGCGGTGGTGGTGCGGCGTCTCAAGTGCCGCGCGAAGCGGCGTGACGCACGCGGTACTGGCTAGAGCAAACGCGGCGCGACGGTTGAGGCGCGGCGTGGAGTCCGGTGCCGCCAATGTAGTCCCCTCAAATTTCATCCGGCGATAGACCGGACTTCCGCAATCATTTGCGTTGGATTGGAGACAGGCGATGAAATCGTCGAATCAGGCGGTGTATGCGACGGCACTCGGCGATGCTGCCGCACTGGGCGGCTTGCCCGCGAACACGGACACGGACACCGGCGCAGGCGCAGGCGAATCGGCGGCCGACCACGCCGGGCGGATCGCGCTGGAAGGCGCGCGCATTTCCGCGCGGCTCGACCGCTTGCCCGCCACCCGTTCGATCTGGAAGCTGGTGATGCTGCTGAGCCTCGGCCTCTTCTTCGAGCTGTACGACCTGATGTTCTCCGGCTACATCGCGCCGGGACTCGTGCGCAGCGGCATTCTCACCGCGACCACCCATGGTCTGTTCGGCACCAGCGGCGTTGCGAGCTTCATCGCCGCGTTGTTCGCGGGCCTGTTCATCGGCACGGCGGCGTGCGGTTTTCTCGCCGACCGTTTCGGACGCCGCGCGATCTTCACGTGGTCGCTGCTGTGGTACACCGCGGCCAACATCGTCATGGCCTTTCAGGACACCGCGTTCGGGCTCAACCTGTGGCGCTTCATCGCGGGCATCGGCATTGGCGTGGAGATCGTCACGATCGGCACGTACATCTCCGAACTGGTGCCGAAGCATATTCGCGGCCGCGCGTCGGCGTGCTCGCAGGCGGTCGGCTTCTGCGCGGTGCCGATCGTCGCGTTCCTGTCCTATCTGCTGGTGCCGCATCGTTACTTCGGACTCGACGGCTGGCGCCTCGTCGTGCTGACCGGCGTGGTCGGCGCGATCGTGGTGTGGTGGATCCGTCTGCGTTTGCCGGAAAGCCCGCGCTGGCTCGCGCAAAAAGGCCGTATCGACGAAGCCGACGCGGTGATGAAGCGGCTCGAAGCGCGCGTCGAACGCGAATACGGCCAGCCGCTGCCGCAGCCGGCGTCGCCCGAGCCGGTGCGCGCACGTGCGGCGTTCCGTGATCTGCTCGCGCCGCCGTATCGCCGGCGCACGCTGATGCTGATCATCTTCCACGTGTTCCAGACAATGGGCTACTACGGCTTCGCGAACTGGATTCCGACGTTGCTGATCAAGCAGGGCATCACGGTCACGACGAGCCTGATGTACGCGAGCATCATCGCGCTCGCCGCGCCGCTCGGGCCGCTGCTGGGCTTGCTGATTGCCGACCGCTTCGAGCGCAAGACGGTGATCATCTTCATGGCGGGGGTGAACGTGGTGTGTGGGCTGGCCTTCAGCCAGGCGCGCGAGACCGTGTTGCTGGTGAGCCTCGGCGTGTGCCTCGTACTGGCGGGCAACATCATTTCGTACAGCTATCACGCGTATCAGGCGGAGTTGTTTCCGACCAGCATCCGCGCGCGGGCGGTGGGATTCGTTTATTCGTGGAGCCGGATTTCGGCGGTGTTCTCGGCGTTCGTGATCGCCGGGTGTTTGAGCCGCTTCGGCGTGAACGGGGTGTTCGTGTTCATTTCCGGCGCGATGGCGGTGGTCATGATCGCCATCGGCACGCTGGGACCGAAAACGCGCGATGTCGCGCTGGAGGATATTTCCAGGTAGCCGCAGGCGGGAGGTGAAGCAACGCGGAAGTCAAGCTGAAGTAAAGCGGCCCGCCTTGTGAAGGCGGGCCGGCTCGCGTTTAGTGCTTCTTCTGGGTCGCCGAAACGCTCGGTGCTACGCGAATCGGCGTGCCGCCCGATGGCGACGTGGCAGGTTGCGGCTTCTTCTCCTGCTTCGGTTTCTTGACTTCGCGGTTACTGCGCATCTGACCTTTTGCCATGATGGACTCCCAATTGGCGTTTTTCGCTCCTCACAGGAGCAATGAGGTAGTGTGCGCTGATTTTGCCGATGCTGTTGGGATTTCTGTCTTTTCACATTCAGAACCGCCGAGGGCGACGCGTGAATCTGACACGCCGCCTTCGGCAAGCTGACAGGGCGGCGTATCTAACCGGCACCGTCGCATTGGTCTTCGCCTTCGACGCAGTGTTCGGCACCTCATACACCGGCGACTCGGTCAGATTCGGCGGCAGCATGCGCGCTCCCGCAAGCCCGACGCCGGTCGATACAAGCGATCCTCAGGCGAGTGCCGCGACGCTCGTCGGCGCGTCAATAGTCCCGATGATTCTCGTCGGTGCGGGCGAGCCGATCCGACACGTTGCCGAGCAGCAGCGCAATCAGTAATGCGCCGATCGTCGTAAAGAGGAGCGCGCCGATCATCGCAGCGAGGACCAGCGTGATCCAGATAAGGGCATTCATAGGATAGAAGCGGTTCCAGCGTGTTGTCAGGCATGCTAACCCGTCGTCCGCACGTGCTCTGTTCTCCTGCCGGCCTCGAAGCTGTCACGAAGCGCCGAATTATCGGCACATTGCGCCGCTTGCGCACCACGTTGCCTTCGGGTGTGGTGGTGCGTCGTGATAACGGTGCACGCACATGCCCTCCGTGTAGCAGCCGATGCCGAGCGGACTGGGACGGTATTCGACTCTACGCGACCACATTTTTGACGACATGCAGTGCAACGTTGCCATACAACATGTCGCGTGTGCCGTGGAAACCGCAGGTGCACTATTCGCCTGCACACGGCCTCCGCGGTCTGCTCGCAATGCCTGATCGAATTGCTATCCATCAGATCAGAACGGCGTTTACTTGCCTGGCAAGGCAAGCCGTTGCGCAAGGCGGATAGTGCATTTGCGCAATTCACTGGCGGAATCGACCCGGTCCGCCCTCGGCGCAATCGGCCATTGGCTCGCCTATCGCGCGAGGGTCTCAAGTTGTCTTTGGTTCATGTCTGAAACGTTAATCGCCAGCCTTATATTCCCGATTGCCAATAACAATAAATTAAATAATCTGGTCGACCTTCGAGTGCCTATATTGGATGTCTGTTTTTGAAAAGTAGTGCGAAGTTTTATGGTCGGGGCAAATTTACGTGGGGTCCGGCACAGACAGCAATGGCGAAGGCGGTTACTCTCATTGCGCAGAAAACCCCGAAAAAAGTCTCTTCAAATCTTCGTAATTTCGGGAGAATTGAATTGTAAGTGCGCCGTTTTCGAGTGGTCGCGTAGTGTGCGCTGGCGTACGCAGTCGCCGTTTCATTTGCATTAAGATTCGCAAAATGCCTATTCATTCATATGTGGAATCGGCAATTAAATTGGCGAGAAGCGCGGCGGCTGGGGAGGTGTTGCCGAATTTCACTGGCCGGCGGCCTCGCGGGCACGCCAACATGTCTGCGCTTTCGGTCATGGCGGCTAAATGCTGGAGGGGCCGTCGCATGATGCACGGCACAGAGCGGGGTTCTCTGTGTCGTGACGGCAAAGAGTAGATCCGTTTTCCGTAGAGAGGATGACCATGACCTGCGCGAGTCTCGAGTCTGCAATGCTGCGGTGGGTGCACGCGCCGACCAAGGGGATGCGCCGCATCGCGATACTGATGTTCAACGACTGCTCGCTGCAGGGCGCCGGCGTGGTGGCCGAGGTTTTCCAGGCAGCCAATGAACTGGCCGCATCGAACGCCGGTGGCTGGCTGTACGACGTGTCATTCCTCTCGGCCGATGGCGGCATGGTCACTTCATCGTCCGCGCTGCGGGTGTGGACCGATGGACTCGACGCGCGGCACTCCGGCGGCTTCGATGCGTTGTACGTGGCCGGCGGCAAGGGCGCATGCGCCGCCGCCAGCGACGAGCGGCTGATTGCGTGGCTGCGCCGCGTGCGCCGCAACACCGGCATGATCCGGCCGATCGCGGAGGGGCGCGTGCTGCTCGATGCGGCTTACGTGCCGGAGGGTAAGGACAGCGCCGAGCCTGGTCAGCAGACGAACGGCGCGCGGCACCCTGAGGCGGCCGCCGAAGCGGGCGATCGGCTCGAGTCGATGAGAAGCGCGCTCGCGATGATCAAGCGCGACCTCGGCGGCGCCACCGCGCGCTCGGTGGCCGAACGCCTGCTCGCCGATTCGTGTTCGAACCTCGCGCCGCTGCTGGGCGAAGACGGCGGCCTGAGCCCCGGCGACAAGGTGCGCGCGGCGGCTCGCTGGCTTCAGGAGAATTGCCAGCAGTCGATTTCGATCGCCGACGCGGCGCAATTCGCGGCGATGAGCGAGCGCAACTTTCTGCGCCGCTTCAAGATGGAAATGGGCATCACGCCATCGAGCTTTCTGCTGCACGAACGCCTCGCGGTGACGTGCAGCCTGTTGACCGAATCGGAATTGCCGGTCGACAAGATTGCCCGGCGCACCGGCATGGGTAACGGCGACCGCCTTGCAAAAGTGTTCCGCAAGCGGATGAGAATTTCTCCCACCGAATTCAGGATTCAAAGCCGCCGCATGGTCGGCGAATAGCGCGGTCGGGGCCGCGTTGACGGGCGCGTAAGTAACACGGCGTCAGGAATTATTTCATTAGACTTTTGAGAATTATAAGGAATCCGAATATGTTGACTCAGGGAGCGGGAAGCGCTGCGTCGTCCGGATCGAATGACGTCGCTGCCGGAGCCTGCGGCGCGCGTTGCGCGCGCATCGTCCCGGTGATTCTTGCAGGGGGCTCGGGCACGCGGCTGTGGCCCGTGTCGCGCGAAAACTTTCCGAAGCAACTGATCGACGTGGTCGGCTCGGACTCGCTGCTGCAGGCAACTGCGCGACGCATGGACGGTTTTCCGGCCGGCTGGAATGTGGACGTCGCACCGATCATCGTGTGCGGCGAGGAGCATCGCTTCGTGATTGCCGAACAGCTGCACGAAAACGGCGTCGACGCGCGTCTTATCGTGGAACCGGCGCGCCGCGATACGGCGCCGGCGTTGACGCTGGCGGCATCGCTCGCGTGTGCGGACGGCGGCGACGCGATTCTCGTCGTGATGCCGGCCGACCATTCGATTGGCGATGTGCGGGCATTGCAAGGCGCGCTGGAACGCGCCGCGCGCTACGCGGAGCGCGGCGCGATCGCGACGCTGGGCGTGCCGCCCACGCGTCCCGACACCGGCTTCGGCTATATCCGGATCGGCGCCGAACTCGGCGACGGCGGACATGCGATCGACGGCTTCGTCGAGAAACCCGCGGAAGAAATCGCCGCGCAGTATGTGGCGGCCGGTACGTACTGGTGGAATAGCGGAATCTTCATCGTGCGGGCGAGCGTGTGGCTCGACACGCTCAAGCGCTTGCAGCCCGACATGCATGCGGCGTGCGAGCGCGCGTTCGTCGGCGGCAAGACCGCTGAGGCCGTGTTCCGTCCGCTGCTGGACGCATTCCTCGGCGTGCCCGCGGATTCGATCGACTACGCGGTGATGGAGCGCCTGATCGACACCGCTGATGCGGGAGCGCACGGCGGCGCGCAACGCAGCCCGCCTGGCGGCAAAGCACTGGCGATGCCCGCCGGCGTGGTTGTCAGACTGGATGCGGGCTGGTCCGACCTCGGTTCATGGGATGCCGTGTGGGCCGCGATGGACAAGGACGCCAACGGCAACGCGGGGCGCGGGCGCGTCGCGTTCGAAGGCGCTGTGTCGAGCTACGCGCATTCGGAAGGGCGGCTGGTCGCGTGCGTCGGCACCACCAACGTCGTGGTGGTCGAAACCGCCGACGCCGTACTGGTGGTCGACCGCTCGCACGTGCAGGACGTGAAGGGGCTGGTGTCGCGTATCAAGGCGCAGCACGCGCCGGAGGCCGACGCACATCGGAAGGTGCGCCGTCCGTGGGGGTTCTACGACTCGCTCGACCACGGCGAGCGCTTCCAGGTCAAGCGCATCGTCGTCACGCCGGGGGCGCAACTGTCGCTGCAACTGCACCACCACCGCGCCGAACACTGGGTGGTCGTGCGCGGCACGGCACTCGTCACGCGCGGTGAAGAGCAGTTTCTGCTGAGCGAAAACGAATCGACCTTCATTCCGCTTGGCACGCGCCACCGGCTCGAAAACCCGGGGAAAGTGCCGCTCGAAATCATCGAAATCCAGTCAGGCGCCTATCTGGGCGAAGACGACATTGTGAGGTTCAACGACAACTACGGCCGCTGCTCGTAAGCAGCCCGCCGGATTCATCTGCAAACAGGAACGGCAAGTAACGGCATAGGCACAGAGGCAAACAAAATGCGCAAGTTTCAGGATTTGCTCGCGCGAGTTTTCGATGTCGCGTTGGTGTTGGCGGGGGCGGCGCTGGCGTCGCAGATCCGCTTCGATTACCTCGCTCAATCCGGGTTCTATTGGGCGCTCGTGATGTTTTCCGCCGCGTTCGCGCTGGCCATCTTCCCGGCGTTCGGCGTCTACGAATCGTGGCGCGGCCGCTCCAAGCTCGCGCTCGCCGGTCAGGTCTCGCTCGCGTGGCTGATCGTACAGGGCTGCGCGCTCGTGCTGATGTATTCGCTGCATCGCAGCGATCTCGTGTCGCGGCTGTGGTTTTCGTACTGGACCGCGATGACGGGCGGCCTGCTGATCTCGTACCGGCTGATCACGCACGCGGTGCTGGCGCGCGCTCGCGGCGCCGGCATGAATCTGCACCAGGTCGCGATCGTCGGCAGCGGCTCGCAATGCGAAGCCATCCTGCGCCGCATCGAAGCCGCACCGACCGCCGGTTTTCGCGCGACCGCCGTCTACAACACGCGCCCGGACGAGACGTCGGTGACGAACTCGCGTGTGCCGGTGTTCGACAGCGTCGACGCGCTTGCCGACTACATCCGCACGAACGACGTGCACGAACTGTGGCTGATGCTCTCGCTGAGCGAGGAGCCGCTGATCTGCGCGTTGATCGGCAGATTCCGCGACGATCTCGTGAACATCCGTTTCATGCCCGACGTGCGCAGTCACTCGCTGTTCGAAGGCAGCGGCGTGGTCGAGCTGCTCGGCATGCCGGCGATCAATCTGGTCGCGTCGCCGCTCTCGGCGAGTTCGATGCTGAAGAAGGAAATCTTCGACCGCCTGTTCGCGACCGCGGCGTTGATCGCACTCGCGCCGCTGCTGCTGGCCATCGCGATCGCGGTGAAGCTCTCGTCACGCGGGCCGGTGCTGTTCAAACAGAAGCGCAAGGGCGCGGACGGCCGGGTCTTCACGATCTACAAGTTCCGCTCGATGCGTCTGCATACCGAAGCCAAGGGCACGCTCAGCCAGGCGACGCGCGACGACAGGCGCGTGACGAAAGTCGGCGCGTTCCTGCGCCGCACGAGCCTCGACGAGCTGCCGCAATTTTTCAACGTGTTGCTTGGCGACATGTCGGTCGTTGGACCGCGTCCCCATGCACTCGAGCATGACGACCTCTATCAGAAAGTGGTCGCCGGCTACATCAATCGCTACCGGATCAAACCGGGAATCACGGGCTGGGCGCAGATAAACGGCTTCCGTGGCGAGACTGACCGCATCGAAAAGATGGAGCGTCGGGTTGAACATGACCTGTATTACCTGGGTCATTGGTCGTTCGCGCTCGACATGCGGATTATCGGCGCGACGATTGTCGCTGGACTGGTGCATCGAAACGCTTACTAAGCAATTAAAAACACGCCGGCGCTACCGCTTTTGGAACGGTTGCCGCGCGCACGGAGGAAATATCATGAGCTCACTTGGTCTACGCACGGGAAGTCTCCTGGTTTTCGCTACGGCAACGCTGCTTTCCGGATGCGGGATCGCACCCGGTCAACGGATGGTCACGCCGGCTGCGATTCAGGACACAGGGGGTGAATTCAGCACGGAAGCGGCGCAGCAAAAGCAGATACCGATTACCGATATCAACCTGGCGCTGCTGCACAAGATAAATGCGGATCAAACGTCAGCGGCGCTGCCGTCGCAGACGCTTGGCCTGTTCGGCAAGCCGCCCGTCTACAGGGTCGGCCCCGGCGACGTGCTGCAGATCGTCGTGTGGGATCACCCGGAACTGGCCGCCGCGCTCGGACAACCGAACCAGAGCACGCGCACTGCGGATGCGATTCCGGGCTTCCTGATCGACGAAAGCGGCGACATTCAGTTCCCGTACGCGGGCACCATGCATGTAACCGGCAAGGACGTCTCGACAATCCAGAGAGAGCTGCACTCCCGTCTGAGCAAGGTCTACCAGAAGCCCGAAGTGACGGTGCGCGTGGCGTCGTTCCGCAATTCGCAGGTTTATCTGGACGGTGAAGTGCGCACGCCTGGCGCGCAATCGCTCAACGACATTCCGATGTCGCTGACGATGGCGATCAACCAGGGCGGCGGCTTCAGCGCGAATGCCGACCGCAGCCGCGTCGAGCTGGTCCGCAACGGCGTCATCTATCCGATCAACGTCGACGACCTGATCAAGCGCGGCCACAATCCGTCGCAGATCTATCTGCAACCGGGCGACCTGGTCCGGGTGGCGGCGCGTGAAGACAGCGGCGTGTACGTGATGGGCGAGGTCAACAAGCCGGCCACCGTCCTGCCGTTGCGCAACGGTTCGCTGACACTGTCGCAAGCGATCTCGGATGGCGGCAGCTTCGATTCGAACACGGCCGCGGCGCAGCAGGTGTTCGTGATCCGCAATTCGACGAGCGAGTCGCCGCAGATCTATCACCTCGATGCGACCTCGCCGGTTTCGATGGTGCTTGCCAATCAGTTCGAGCTTCAGCCGAAAGACATCGTGTACGTCGGCCAAGGCGGACTGGTTCGCTTCAATCGCGTGTTGAACCTGCTGCTGCCGGCCATCAATGCGGCTGTGACGGGCGTGGTGTTGACGAAATGACACGACGCGCGAGCTGAAACCTGAACCGCCGGGCTTTGCTGGGTGAAGAACATGGCAATCAACTTCGAAAACCGCTACACCGACGTGTCCGGATCGGACGAGCTTCGCCTGTCGGACTATCTCCGCACGATCTTGCGCGGTTGGCGCACCATTCTCACGGTGACGCTGATCGCGCTCGCGCTGGGGTGCGCGTACGCGTTTCTCGCGCCACCCACGTATCGTGCGGACGTGCTGTTTCACGTCGAGGACAGGTCGGCCAATGCCAACGCGAACGGCAGGAGTTCCTCGCCGCCGCTCCCCGGCATGTTCGACGGGAGGCCATCGACGGCGGCGCAGATCGAGTTGCTGAAGTCGCGGCAGGTCACGGAGGAGGCCGTCAGAAGTCTGCACCTCGATATCACGGCGACGCCGCGCTATCTGCCGGTCATCGGCCGGATGATCGCGGGGCTGGTGAACGGCCAATGGGGTTTCAGGCTGCCGTCGTTCATCAATCTGTCGGGCTTCGCGTGGGGCGGCGAGAGCATTGCGGTGTCGCGCTTCGATACGTCGAAGGAGATGTACGACACGACCTTCACGCTGATCGCGGGCGCCGACGGCACTTATATGCTGCGCGACCGCAACGGTATTGCGATCCTGTCGGGCCGGGTCGGCGAGACCATCGAAACCGATACCGCCGACGGTCCGATCGCGCTGCACGTCGACAAGCTGGTCGGCGCGCCCGGCTCGCGATTCGAATTGTCGCGCGCGTCGACGCTGAGCACGGTGAACCGCTTGCAGAAAGCGGTGGTGGTGCAGGAGGCCACGCAGCAGTCCGGCGTGATCCGCACGAGTCTCGAAGGCGGCGACGCCGCATTGACCGCGGCGATCGTGAACAACATGGCGCGCGAGTTCCTGCGTCAGGACCTCGAGAACCGTTCGGGCGAAAGCGATCACATGCTGGCGTACCTCGAGCAGCAACTGTCAGGCGCGCGCAAGGCACTCGAGGAAGCCGAGCAACGCTACAACAAGTTCCGTAATGCGCACGGCACGGTCGACCTGGGCGAGGAAAGCCGCCTGCTGCTGCAGCAGATCGTCGACAACAAGAGCAGGCTGCTCGATCTGCAACAGCAACGCGCGGAGATGTCGCAGCGCTTCACGGCGAGTCATCCGATGGTAGCCGCACTCGACGCGCAGATCGCCGCGTTGCAGGGCGCGCAGGTGAACATGAACCGCAGCGTTGCGGTGATGCCCGACACCGAACAGACCGCAATGCAACTGTTGCGCGACGTGCGCGTCAATACGGAGCTCTATACGAATCTGTTGAACAGCGCGCAGCAACTGCGCATGGCGAAGGCGGGGCAGACGGGCAGCGTACGTGTGGTGGATTTCGCCGAAACGCCCGACGAACCGGTGCGCCCGAAGCGCATGCAGGCGATTCTGATCGCACTCGGCGGCGGCCTCGCGCTCGGCATTCTGCTGACCTTCATCAAACGCGCGATGTACGGCGGCGTCGAGCGTCCGGATGAACTCGAAGCGATGCTCGGCGTGCCCGTGTTCGCGGTCGTGCCGCGCAGCCAGACGCAGCTGCGGCTGCAGGAGAAAGTGAGTCTGCGCCGTCGCGGGCTGCACGTACTCGCGCAGCAGGCGCCCGAAGACATGGCGGTCGAAGGCGTGCGCAATCTGCGCACCTCGTTGCAGCTCTCGCTCGATTACGCAGAGAACAACGTCGTGATGATTACCGGCTCGCGGCCCGATGCGGGTAAGTCGTTCCTGTCGGTGAATCTGTCGGCGCTGGTGGCATCGGCGAAAAAGCGCGTGCTGATCATCGACGGCGACATGCGGCGCGGCGAAGTCCATTCGCACTTCGGCATCGCGCATCAGCCTGGGCTGTCCGACGTGTTGAGCGGCGGCGATCTGCGCGCGATGATCCAGCGCGACGTGCTGCCCGGTCTCGACGTGCTCGCCAAGGGCTCGCTGCCGTCGCACCCGGCCGAACTGCTGATGAGCAAACGCTTCGAAACGATGCTCGAGGAACTGAAGCCGTACTACGACCTCGTGATCGTCGACACCCCGCCGGTGCTCGCGGTCACGGATCCGACGCTGATCGGCAGATACGCGGGCACGACGCTGCTGGTGGTACGTCACGGCCGCCATCCGGCCAACGAGATCGCCGAGGCGGCCAAGCGCTTGCGCAACAGCGGCGTCGCGATGCGCGGCGTGCTGCTGACCGACGTGCCGCAGGAAGGCGCGTTCCTGGGGTCGGGTTATCAAGGCGGCTATTACGGTTACGACAGTGTCGCCGGTTGAGGGCGCGACCTGCTTCGGCAGGCCGCTCGATCGCGCTACCGCTTCGGCATAAACAAGGGTGTCGCGTGACGCTGCACGTGGTGAAGCAAGGTGTATCGCGGCAACCCCGGAATACAAACAGTCGCGCCGACAGCGAAGGAAGGTCGACATGCCTCTTCGCTCACCTCAAGCGGCGCCGGGTCGAGTGCCGGCACCGTCCGTCGTGCCGAACGGCACGATCCGTTCATTGGCGCGATACAGCCAGAACGATTGACGCACGCGTGCGTTCTTCCCCGGTCGTGAAGATGACCGTGCGCGCATCGTGCGGCACGTCGTATTCGGCCCACGGCCAGTACAGCTACTTCTTCAGATGCCTGGGCGGATAGGCTTGCTTGAACCAAGGGTCGAGCATGCCGTGCACGTTCACGTAGTACGGCACGTCGCCCATGTGTAGCGCTTTCCATGCGGCTAAGCCGTGGCATTGCCACAGCCTACGGACGGTGAGCGCGTCGAAGCGCTTCGCGCTGGCGGCGATTTACGCCGCGAGCCGTCCACAATAGCCGTAGCGGCCGCGAGTCGGGTCGCAGGCGCGAGCCGGAAACGGCAAGGCCGGGACGCAGCCGTCGCCGGGCGCGTCGCAGCGCGCGACTTCGATCTCGTGTTCCGCTTCGCGCATGGCTACGCCGCTGCGACGCACGCCTTCGACGGGACCGCCTTCGCGCGGATCGACGCTGGGAAGCGGGTGGGGAAGTTCATTCGCCGATGCGCGGCCGGTTGGCGCGTGGCGCGCGCGAGCCGTGCGGCACGAGTGCGCCGAACTGGCTTTCGTTGGGCGCGCCGCCGGCCGCGCGCGATGTACCGAGTGCCGATGCGAGATCGGCGCGGCCCATGCCGGGGTGGATGCGGCCCGGCAAGTCGGGCATCGCGACCGGACCTCGCTGCGGCGGCCCTGGCGCGCGGGTCGTGCGCATGGTGCTCGCCAGCAGCGCGCGTGGCAGGCGCGCGTACGTGGCGATCATCAGCCCGAGCGCGACGCCGAAGATCAGACCCGAGAAGTGCGGCCCGAGCGGATTGCCGCCGATGGTAGTGGCCGGCAGCGCGGCGAACAGCATGATCGCGCGCCCGAGCACGGGCAGCAGCGGCGCGTTGGGCAGCACTGTGCGCCAGTAGCGGTATGAGAAGACACAGATCGCAAGGGCGGCCAGCATCGCCAGCGGCATGGCGATACCGAACACCAGCCCGCCCGCGAAGAACTGATAGACCCAGAAGTTGTGACCCGCGGCCCATTCGTTGATCGCGTAGAAGTCCTGCTCGCTGAACTGGTCCGCGAGGTACGGCAGATAGACGGGCGAGTAGCGATAGTAGTGCCCGTAGCCCTTGCCGAACAGCAGCGTGTCCGCCGAGGCGGTGACCTGGTCGTACTGATCGCGCATTTCGGCGGCTCGCGTGATCGTAGCCGGGTCCGTGCCGGAGACGCTCTCCTGGGACGCGAAGATCCCCAGGGTCCACGGCTCCGTCACGGTCGGAAAACTCCAGACCACGAGCGCCGCCATGCCGGCCAGCACCGCGCCCGCCACGAGGCTGCGGGCGAGCGCGCGCCACGCGTGGCGGATGGTCGGCGCGCGCAGCGCCATCGCGAGCAGGAACAGCAGCACCGTGCCGACCAGCACGCTGCGCGTCTCGCTCAGCCATTCGACGACGATGGTGGCCGCGAACACCGCGATGTTAAAGACCGAGAAGCGCCGTGCCACGACGAATTCGTGCAGCAGCACGCCTTGCAAGCCGAGCAGCGTCACGGAGATGATCCGATTGCGCACGTCGTCGAGACCGCCGCCCGTCGCCATGCCGTAGAAGAACGTGAACACGAGGCTGATCAGGTTGGCGACGAACAGCGCCCTTTCGAATTGCGCGAGCCGGTAGTCGCTCCACGGCCGGCACGCGACGAGATAGCCGAGCAGGAACAGCACGAAGGGCAGCAGGGTGCGCAGATAGTTGCCGGTGTCGTTGTCCTGAACCAGCTGGGCGACGATGCTGCCGAATACGCACAGCAGCATGCTGAATGTGATGGCCGAACGCAGCCGGGAACGCTCGTGAAAGCGGGGGGCGATAAGCAGCAGCGCGACGCCCGCAGCCGCCGCGGGCAGGACGAGGCCGAATTGCGCGAAGTGGCCCGTGCTCGCGTCGGTTGGCTTATAGTCCAGCGCAAGCGGTAACAGAAAAAGCCATATCCATGGCGTTGCATACTGATGGCGCATCGCTGATCCTCCCCCTCGCGGTCATGACGCCGTCGGTCTATAGCAGGCGGTCTCGTACGGGCTCATTGTGCGGGAATCTCCCCGATTGTCAGTTACCCCGACCGCATTCGTCGCTGATTGCCCCAGTTCTGGCGAGGGGGCAAGGGCGGGCCACTGCAAGACCCGCGCAAATTCGAGCTTGTTGTCGGTCGAGGCATTGAAGTGGGCGCGCACGCCAATGTGCCGCCGCTGGCGGTGATGCCGCTGTCGAGGGCAATGTGATCGATGACCCTCAATGATGCGTGATCAAGTCGCGCGGCGGGGGCGGCGGTTCGGGCGGCGCTTCGGCGGGCGGTGGGATCTGGAGCCCGGATCGCTGCGTCGCCAGCGTCAGAAGACGCCGCGCCTCCTTGCTACTCGAATCGATTTCCAGCGCATTACCGGCGTTGTGCGACGCGCACGTCCAATGCCCCACGTATCCGCAGCCTCGCGCCAGGCTGAGGAACGCGTCGCGCTGCTCTTCGCGGGTCCTCACGGCAGAGCGCATGCGCTGCGCGTCGCGGTTGCCTGGCTGCGCCGCGACGGCCGCGGCGAGGCGTGTCTTCGTCGCGGACAGATTGTTCGCCTGCAGACTGGCCCGCGCGGCTTTCAGATTCCGCGACGCGTCCGCGCGTAATTTGTCCGCCGGGCTGATCGGCTGATTGCCGGGGCTGTGTTGGGCATCTGACGCTGATGCGACGGTGGCCCTCGCGTTGGACACGGGCGTAACGGTAGACCTGGCGTCGGGCAATGACGCAATGGCTCGCTTCGTATCGGATGCCGACGCGATGATGGGCTTTGTATCGGGCACTGAGGCGACGGTGCGTCTCGCATTGGCCGCAGGCGCAATGGCGGCCTTCGCGTCGGGTACTGATGCGACGGTGCGCGTCGTATCGGATGCCGACGTAATGGTGGGCTTCGTATTGGGCATCGATGCAACGGCGCGCTTCGTATCGGACGCAGGCGCGACGGTGGACTTCGCGTTGGGCACTGATGCGACGGTGGGCTTAGTATCGGATGCCGACGCCACGGTGGGCTTCGTATCGGGCATCGATGCAACGGTGCGCTTCGTATCGGACGCAGGCGCAACGGTAGGCTTCGTATCGGGCACTGATGCAACGGTGCGCTTCGTATCGGATGCCGACGCAATGGTGGACTTGGCATTGAGCGCCGATGCGACGGCGAGCCTCGTATCGGACGCAGGCGCGACGGTGGACTTCGCGTCGGGCACTGATGCAATGGTGCGCTTCGCATCGGATGCCGACGCAATGGTGGGCTTCGTATCGGGCATCGATGCAACGGTGCGCTTCGTATCGGACGCAGGCGCAACGGTAGGCTTCGTATCGGGCACTGATGCAACCGTGCGTTTCGTATCGGATGCCGACGCAATGGTGGGCTTGGCATTGAGCGCCGATGCGACGGCGAGCCTCGTATCGGACGCAGGCGCGACGGTGGACTTCGCGTCGGGCACTGATGCAATGGTGCGCTTCGCATCGGATGCCGACGCAATGGTGGGCTTCGTATCGGGCATCGATGCAACGGTGCGCTTCGTATCGGACGCAGGCGCAACGGTAGGCTTCGTATCGGGCACTGATGCAACCGTGCGTTTCGTATCGGATGCCGACGCAATGGTGGGCTTGGCATTGAGCGCCGATGCGACGGCGAGCCTCGTATCGGACGCAGGCGCGACGGTGGACTTCGCGTCGGGCACTGATGCAATGGTGCGCTTCGCATCGGATGCCGACGCAATGGTGGGCTTCGTATCGGGCATCGATGCAACGGTGCGCTTCGTATCGGACGCCGACGCAACGGCGGGCTTCATATCAGGCACTGCCACGACTGCCCGGCGCGGCTCCAATGGCGGCGCAGCGACCGCCGGCGCGACCGGCATGGCCCGCGCAGACGCGGCCTGCTGCGCACCGATACTCCCCGGCGGCTGCGCGAGCGCCACGCCAGCCTTGCCGGACTTGCCACCAACAGCGCCGGATGGCTTGCCGTTCTGCGCCAGCACCTTGCCGGATGTCTCGATCGGCGCGCCGACGCGCGTCTCATCGCCATGGATGAAGCCGAGGTACACCGCGGCTGTCGCCACCATCACCGAGACCACAGCCGCGGCCGGTCGGCGCAACCGCTGATAGACGCTGGTCGGCCCAACGGGTTCTTCGATCGCATCGTAGCGCTTGACCATTGCGCGCGACGACGGGCTCCAGATCCTGCGGACCGGCACGCTGGGAACGAGCGCCGGCTGACGCTGATTCAGCGCAACGGGCAGACCCGGCGCTCGCGCGGAGCGTGCGCCCAACGTATCGGCGGGGTGCGCGCGGCACGAAGGACAAGGCAATAAGCGGCCGGCCAGCGGCGCACCGCAGTGGTTACATCGTTGGGAGTCCTGCTGATCGAAGATCGTGTCGCTAAGCATGGTCTGGTCGCTCACGGGCGTCGAATGCCGATGCCGCCATCAAAAGAACGGGGCACGGGGCAAGGAGGTTGGCAAGCGGGACTTACTGTGCGACGACGTAACCTCGCGCCTGCATGCACGCGCCATACGCGGCCCAATACTGGGTCATGGGCGGCTCGGGTGCGGGTAGTGGCGGCAGCTTGACGCTCGATGCCGCGTTCGCCTGCTCCGACGAACCGGCTTCAGCCCCGGATGCGCCCATATCCGCCGTCGTCGTCGCCGATGCCGGCGTGGCGGCCGTCGTAGCGGTAGTGGGGGTGCCCGCCACGGGCGCACTCGCCGGGTGCGGCGCCGAAGCGCCCGCGGCTGTCGCTGCCGTCGCCACCGGCTCGCTTGCGCCGGGCGCGGTCGCGGCGGCCGGCATGCTCGCGCTCATCGGCGCGGCCGAGAAAGTGCTGGGCGGCAGGGGCGGACGCGACGGTACGCCGGTCGACGTGGCTTTGCTGGCAGGTTGAGGGCGCGGCGGAATCTGTGGTTCGCGCTTGATGTCGACCTTGGTCCTGTTGGCCTGCGCAAAGCACAGCGCGGTGTCGATGCTGCGGCGGTAAGGGCTTTGACTTTGGACAGGATAGGTGAGCGGCTGCCATGCGACGGCCGCGTTGCTAACCACCATGAGCGTCAGTACGGTATATGTTTTAAATTCCATCGCAGTGGCTCCCGCAGCGATGTTTCGCCTTTTTCATTGGCTAATGCGCTTCGCGACGTGACTGTTGGCTGCTGATTCTGCCGCTGAACGGCTGCTCACTGTCGCGAAGGCTGCTTTCTGAAGCGTAACACCGCGTATTGTCGAAGCAATGATCCGGATAGCGGGCGAAAACGCCATCCTGCTGTCCAATTAAGCCACATTGGATGCGAGAAGGCGGAAAACGGCGAAAAACATGGGGAAATCCCTGGGTGCTGTGGCCGTCCGTCAGGAGGCAATGATGAAGAACATCAAGTACCACTATGGAAGACGGGTCGCGATGGCCTGCGTTCTGTTGCTCTCGACGGCTCTGCCCATATCGGCTATGGCCAGCGAAGATGCCACGACCGCGAAGGTGGAAACGGCGGGTGAGCGTGCCCACTTCGCGCAGGAGTTCTGTCAGGTGTCGCCCGAGCGTGTCGGCGCATACAAGCAGCGGCTCAGAAAGACGCTGCCTGAAACCAGCGACTTCGATCGGCACTGGCAAGTGGGCTGGCGTCGCGCGGACAAGGACAATACCCAGATGAGCGCGCTGCGCGATCGCGATCCCGCAGAATTCGAGGCGCGGATCAAAGTGAATTGCGAACGGCTAAAGTGGCTGGCCGGCAATTCGCTGCGGACGCCAGCGCGAAAGTGAGGCTGGTAGATGCCTCTCCGGTTGGGTTGTCGGTAGCGTTTCTATCGCAAACATCGCGCGGGACAGCTCGCCGTCCACCGTGCCTTTTCCGGCATCATCCGCGAAGACCCGCAAGCTGCCAGGGTGCGACGCGCACGGCAAAAACCTTGATGGAAGACGTTTCCGATGCAACTGTGCGATAGCGAATATTCAGGAAACATGCCGCAATGATCGTATGGGACCTTGCGCCTCTTGCGAGGAAACAGCGATGTCCACTGATAAGCATTGGGAAAAATGGGGGAAATCATCGCCGTACTACGGCGTTGTAAGATTGCCTGAGTTCAGGGAGACCGCATTGTCGGCCGATGCAAGACAACATTTCTTCCAGAGCGGGGAGTTGTATGTTTCCGGCATGTTCAATGTGATTCATCGGCATCTGAATCCGGCCTTTCGGGCCGATCGGGCCACGGATTTCGGATGTGGCGTGGGCCGTTTGATCATGCCGTTATCGAGGCGGGCAAGAAGTGCGGTTGGCATCGACGTTTCGCCATCCATGCTGGAAGAAGCGGCGAGAAACGTCACTCAGGAAGGCATCGGGAATATCGAATTCGTTCGATCCGATGATGGGTTGACGAATCTCCATGGAATGTTCGATTTGATCAATTCCTATATCGTCTTCCAGCATATTCCGGTCGAACGCGGAATGAAACTCGCCGAAGCCCTGCTGAGCCACCTTTCGCCAAACGGGATTGCCGTTCTGCACTTTACTTATGATTGCAATGCGACCCGGTTCGCCCCTACCATCAACTGGACTCGCGACCATTTCGCCCCCGCGCACTGGATGGCCAATCTTGCTCGTGGAAGACCGGTGTTTGAACCGACGATGCAGATGAATGCGTACAACGTGAATCGACTTCTCACGCTATTCCGGCACTGCGGCATTGAAAAATTGCACGCGGAGTTCACCGATCACGGTGCGCATGGCATTCAGTTTTTCTTGTTGAAGGCAGGGGCCGCTGAATGACACCTGGGGTGGCGACGGGCGAGGTGGCCCTCAATAAGCCGGTTTGGCCGGTCAGTTTTCCTCAATAAAAGATCCGGCAGTCACCTGAAACGGAAGTCACGGGATTTCTCTTTAAACGCTTCCGAATCGGCCGCTGCTGGAAGCGCCTCACCGACATTTCCAGAGTGCTTTCTGTCGCCGGCCGTCCTTCCTAGTGCCGTGCGCGACGCAGCATCTCACTGAGACCCAGCGAATGACCAGGGTCGTAGTAATGGATCAGCAGTGTGCGGCGCTGTCCGGCCTCGACATCGAGGTTCGCATGCTGGAGCGCAAAGCCATTGAATGCGTAGACGCTGCCGACGTGCACCGGCACGCGATCGCAATTTCCTCGGCGCAGATCGTGCCACGTCAGCCATTTCCGCCAGCTGAGCGGCAGGCCTCGCTGGATGCCGTGGCGAATCTTGCATATCACATTGCCCGGCGTGGAGACCGAAAGACGAGGGCGGCGGTACATCAACAGATCGCCGTTGGAGTCACCCTCCGGCGCCAGTCGTAGTGGGATCAGCAACGTCAGGAGATGCGAGTCGTAATGGCGGCAATGACTTTCCGCCAGCGTCGCCGCGCTCGAGCAGCGAATCACGTGAAAAGGTTGCAGCGGGAATTCCGTCTGTCCCGCCTTAGCCGCCATCGCGCGCGTATTCGCACAAATTGTCTCTTCGAGTTGCCGGAATGCTTCGCTACGGCGAATCAGCTCGGCCGCCATCACGCTTAGTTGAGCACGTTGTGCCAAGCTGCCAAAGGAGCGATCAATGACTTCGTTGATTTCCGCAATTGCATCGATAGGAATCACATTGTTAAAAGACTTCAGCGCGACGCCTTCTTCTATTCGAATCCGCTTCGCGGGTGTATGACCTCGTGCGTCTGACATGGATTGCATAGGACGGAATCTCGCTGGTATTGAATCTTTTTATATCGAATAGGTCGCCTCGTAATGAAAATATTCGTTGGCCGAATTTTGCTATGTACGTTGGCCAACACAAATTGATGAACCGTATAGAACACGGAGTTCTAGTCGAGGGTAACGAAGCAGCGAATCGACCTCCGACGCACTCAGAACGTTTGCTGGAAGAACAGGACAAAGGGCTTTCGCCGAACATCGTCGGCCGCCTGAAAGGTGCAATGGCTGAGGAGCTTTTGCTATGGAGTCGGCGCTACCTATTAGTCGATAAACGATCGCAGACATTGGTTCGTTAAAGCACATTCCAGCGCCGGGCGCGCGCGTACATTCTTTCTCATTCTTTCCAATTCTTTCTAAAGCGCCGCAGAGCATGCCGGACCGGATCGGCAAAGTGCCTCGCGAATCATTAAAGCAGGGTACATATGCGTCCGCTTTGTCGGCGGAGTATCTATTCCCTCCTGAGAGCTCTAAAACATGACGTCCTCCAATTGCTGCGACCCCATTGCCCGGGTCGCTAACAGCATCCGCACGCCCGTGTATGTACCGGCATCACAACGGATTGCCGCATCGCAAATGAGCGCGTTTGCTGCAGCGCTCCAGGTGCGCACGGGTTTGCCTCTGTCCGATTACACGCGACTGCACGAATTTTCGGTACGGGAATACCGGAGCTTCTGGCGTTGCTTTCTCAAGTGGTGTACCGACATCGAAACTGCGGGCGAAGTCGAGCCGGTTTGCGTCGGCGAAGACATCGAGCGCGCGAGATTTTTTCCGCGCCTCGAACTCAGCTATGCAGATAGCCTGCTCGGTTCGGCCATTGCCGGCGCCGATGCTCCTGCATTGTCCGAGTGTCATGTAGACGCGCCGCGCGTGCGCCTGACGCGCGGCGAACTGCGCGAGCGAGTGGCTAGTCTCGCTTGCACGCTCGAACGTCTCGGGTTGCGCAGCGGTGATCGTGTGGCCATGGTCATGCGCAACGACGCGCAGGCCGTCATCTGTACGCTGGCCGTCGCCGCGCTCGGCGCGACGGTGGCGAGCGCGTCACCGGAGATGGGGGCCGATGCGCTGCTCGATCGCTTCGTCCCGCTTGCGCCACGGCTGCTGTTCGCACACACGGCCACGCGTGCGTTCGACAGGGGCACGCCGCTCGCGGAGAACATTGCTGGTCTCGCGTCGGCGATGCCGTCGCTCGAAGGCATTGTCAGCCTCGATGACGGACCGTTGCCCGACAGCGTCACGCTGCCGGTTCACGCGCTTCGCGCCCTGATTGCACAATCCGATCCGGCAGACTTCGTCTGGCGGCGCTTTCCGTTCAATCATCCGCTGTTCATCATGTTTTCGTCGGGTACGACCGGCAAGCCGAAATGTATCGTGCATGGCGCCGGCGGCACGCTCCTCGAACACCTGAAGGAGCATCGGCTGCATACCGACTTGCGCCCCGGCGACAAGCTCTACTTTCAGACCAGCTGCGCGTGGATGATGTGGAACTGGCAGCTCTCGGCGCTTGCATCGGGAGTCGAGATCGTCACATACGACGGCCCGCTTGCGACGGTCGATACTTTGTGGCGTATTGCGGCCGATGAACGGGTGAATGTGTTTGGCACGAGCCCCGCCTATCTGAAGATGTGTGAGCAGGCGAATCTCGAGCCTGCACGGCAATTCGACCTTTCAGCGCTGCGCGCGATGCTGTCGACAGGCGCGGTCCTGTTCGACTCGCAGTATGACTGGGTAAGGGAGCACGTCGGACCGTTGCCGCTGCAGTCGATTTCGGGCGGCACCGATATCATCGGCTGCTTCGTACTTGGCAATCCAAACTTGCCGGTCTATGCGGGTGAAGCGCAATGCAAGAGTCTGGGGCTCGATGTTCAGGCGTGGAGTGACGGCCGACCGGCGGTGGGCATTGGCCATCTCGTCTGCACGAATCCATTTCCTTCACGACCGGTTGGGTTTTTTGGCGATACGGACGGTACACGTTTTCATGCGTCGTATTTTGCGGCTAACCCCGGCGCCTGGACGCACGGCGACCTCATCGAATTTTCGCCGCGAGGATCGGCGCGCATGCACGGCCGCTCTGATGGCGTGCTGAACGTCGGCGGTGTGAACGTCGGCCCCGCGGAAATCTACCGCATTTTGAACGATATTCCCGGTATTCGTGACGCGATGGTCGTCGATCGGAATGCGGCCGGTTCGTTGTCCCATGCAGGCCGCCATGGGGCGAATTCGACCTTGACCGCAGGTTCGCGCGAACGAGGCATCGTTCTGCTGCTGGTATTGCAAGCCGGTGTCGAGCTTTCCGCCGCATTGCTGTCGCGTGTGCGCGCCGATCTCGTTCGCCGTGCGTCGCCTGCGCATGTGCCGGGATTGGTCCTCGCGGTCGAAGCACTGCCGACCACCCATAGCGGCAAGCCGTCGGAGGCCGCGGCGCGCGACGCCATCAACGGAGTGCCGGCCAGAAACGCCGGGGCGTTGCGCAATCCCGAGTGTCTTGACGCCATCCGCTGGCAAGCGTCGCAGAACCTTGAAAAAGGCTCGCTGCCGTTGCCCGGCAATACGCGCGAGCAGATGGAGTCGTACCTGCGGGCATTGTGGGAACGCATGTTCGGTTTCGGACCGATAAGCAGCGACGACAACTTCTTCGACCTGGGCGGCGATTCGCTTCTCGCCGCGGAGATGGCGAGCCATATACACGAAGCGACCGGGCAGACGATCTCGCTGACGAACCTGATGACCGCACCGACCGTCGCGCAGATCGCCGATATCCTCGAGGCCGGCCCTGTGAGCGCGCCGTCGAGCGCATTGGTGCCGATGCGCGCGGGCAACGGGACGCCGCTTTTTCTCGCCCACAGTGTCACCGGCTCGGTAATGGAATGCCGGGCGTTGATTGGCGCGCTGCGAAGCGGAAGGCCGGTGTACGGACTCAACGCACATGGCCTGGAGGGCGAGAAAGCGCCGCAACAGCATGTCATCGACATGGCGCGCGACTACGTGGCGCAGATACGCCAGTTGCAGCCGCACGGGCCGTATGCGCTGGCTGGCTACTCTTTTGGCGGCCTGATCGCTCTTGAGATCGCCCAGCAACTGCATCGCGCCCGCGAGCGCGTCGAGATGCTGTGCCTCGTCGACACCTATGTCAATGAGCGGTATCTGCCGTGGGATGCCTGGATGCGTTACGAAGGCCGCTACGTCGTCGAGCAATGGCGGACGTTCCGCGACATGTTGTCGGCGCAACGTACCCGATACGTGTCCGCCAAGCTGGCGGCGGCGGTTGACCGGGCGCGGCTGCGCCTGGGGCGCACGGCGCGCAGGCTCGAACCCGATGCTGTCGGGTTGCCTCCTGTGCTGCTGCGCGTACGCCAGGCCATGCAGGTTGCGATGGCTACGTACCGGCCGAAGCGATATCGCGCCGGCCCGATCCTGTATGTTCGCGCGTCGACCCGAATAGAGGGCCGCGGGAATCCATTGCCGTTGTGGCAGCGGGTTGCGTGCCGCGGATTGAAGGTCATCGACGTGGCGGGAGGCCACAGCGATATGGTCTTCAGACCGAACGCGGATGTAGTTGCCGCGGCGCTCGATGCGGCGTTGTCGGGCAATCGGGCCGCGATCGATTCCTAGTACCGCTTATGAACCTGGATGAGGTATGCCCGGCGACTTGCTGGGCTGCCTCGCCGGTATGGATCCGCTCGGCAAACGCCAGCTTCACGCCGCGCCCGCTCAACACCCGCCCATTGCGCGAGCCAGTTGCTCGACCTGCGCGCGATCCTGCGCATTGGCCGGTGTCACCTGTCACCTCCAAGGCGGGCAACTGCTCCAAGGTATCCACGGCCAGATGCACTTCGAGCCCTCGCGACGCTTCGCGCGATTGGGCAACATGCGCCTTTGGGGCACCACTGCGGGGCCAGCCAGCGCAACACATTCAAGCCCTTCAAGCAGGTCGTGCAGGCGTCGCTCGCGGTCTTCCCGTGCAAGAGGGCGCGCCACCCGGCTTCACGCACGGCATGTGGAGAAACATGCCCAACGCCGCGTCACGAATAGATCATATAGATGCCGGCCGCAAGTAGCGCCGCGCCGGCCGCAGCCTTGACTGTCACCGCTTCGCCGGCGAACAGGCCATAGCCGAACAATTCGATGATCGTGATGCCGACCATCAGCGGGTACGCGACGCTCAGCTCTACACGACGCAATGCGACCGCGTACAGCACGAAACCTGCGCCATAGGCGCCGATCGCGCCCGCGCGCATCAGCATCGGCCCGCTGGTCAGCGTGCCCAGAGACAGCAGGCCGCCGGAAGTCTGTACTGTGTTCATGGTTGCCGCAATGCGCAGCAGGACACTGGCAACCGCACTGAGCGTGCCGGCTGCAAAAAGAAGAAAGATCGCCATTCGTTGCTATTCGTTGTTATCGAGTGGGCGCGGTGCGCCGGTGGGCGTCGAGCCGGTCATTGCGTTGCGCCAGACCGGCTCGGATCGCTATGCTGCCAGAACAATACTGGCAACGCACGCCGTCAGCACGCACAGACTCACTTTGTCCTTCAACGCGAACACGATCGGATCGTCATGCATTTTTCCGCGGAATGCGGTGATCCATACCCGGCTGACCCAGAACAGCATCAGCCCGAACAATGCCCAGAGGCCTTCCTGGTGGCGGTACATCAGTTGTACTTCGGGCGAATTCAGGTACAGCGCCAGCACCAGTGCCGCCGTGTAGCCGGCCGCGATGCCGAATGACTGCAGGATCGCCAGATCTTGTGTGATATAGCCACGTCCGGCCGCGGCGGACTTGCCTTCCTTCAGGATCACGTTCAGTTCGGCGTAGCGCTTGACCATCGCAAGGCTCAGGAAGATCGACACCGAGAACAGGATCAGCCAGTACGACAGCGGAATCTGCCCCGCCGCGCCGCCGGCGACGATTCGCGCGGTATAGAGCGTCGCGAGCGAGAACACATCGACGAGCATCAGCCGCTTCAGTATGAACGAATAGGCCAGCGTCAGCGCGAAATACAGGCCTAGCACCAGCACGAACTTCGCGGGCAGAAACGTCGTGAGTATCGCGGTGAGCATCAGCAATACGGCGGTCAGCGCGACGCCGAACGACAGCGGCAGCTTGCCGGAGGCAAACGGCCGGTTGCGCTTGCGAATATGGCGACGGTCCGCGTCGAGGTCGAGCATGTCGTTGACCAGATACACGGACGACGCGCACAGGCTGAACGCGAAGAACGCGATGGTCGCGTTGAGAACTGCGGTCGCATTGGTGAACTGGTGCGCCGCAAGCAGCGGCAGAAACACCAGCGTGTTCTTGCACCACTGGTAGACGCGCGTCGCCTGCAGCACGACGCGCAGCGGCGGCCGCACCTCATCGAACAGAATGATCTGCTGGTTGACCTTGCGGGCCGCTGCTGCAATCTTCTGGTTGCCGACCACGATCGCGGCATGCGCGCGCTTCCAGACCGGCACGTCGGTCATGTCGTTACCGCAGTAGTCGAAGCCTTGTTCGCCGAAGCGGCCCGCAAGTGCGCTGGCCTTATTGTTGCCGCGCAGGTTCAACTCGCCATTGCTGGCCATGACGCCGCTGAAAATGCCAAAGTGAGCAGCGATCTGCTCCGCGAACTGTTCGTTGGACGCGGTGCACAGGTACAGCTCGCGTCCGCTCTGCTGCTCGGTCCGAAGGTAGGCGACCAGCCGGTCGTTGTACGGAAGGATCCCGACATCGATCGTCACACGTTTCGCGATCTGGTCCTTCAGGTAACCTTTGCCGCGCAGCAGCCAAACCACGCACATGAAGATGTACAGCGGGTTCTTCTTGAGCAATACCAGGAGCGATTCGGCCAACAGATCGGTTCGCGCAAGCGTGCCATCAAGATCGACGCACAATGGAAGAGCGTGAGACGACATGGCGACACCTATTGGCAAAGAAAGCGATTGATCGGCGCAAAACATGGGCATGCGGCCGTACGCAGGCCACAGTGCCGATCCTAAGGCGCGGTAGTTGAGGCATCTGTTCGGCATCGCACATGGCGGAGCAGCGCCGCCGCAGACAGCAAATCGCCCTGGAGTGCGCTATCGCACAGACGTGAGGTGCCGCGCCATTACGATGGCGGGATCAGTGCTGGATTCGGCTGATAAATCCAGCCATGTGATCAGGAGTTCCAATGTCGAATCGAGTCGCGTTGCCCCGTCCCACCGCATGGATCCTCCTTGTCTTCATCTATTACCTCGCCGCGGCAGCATCGTTCAGTGGTTTCTTCATCAAGTGGCATTTCTCCGAGACCGAGAAGTACTCGCTTCCGCAGATGCTGGAGGGCACGTCCACACGACCGTTCGTTTATCGGCAATTGCTGCCGATGACCGCCAACGCAATCGACAGCGTCATTCCGCAACACGCCAAAACGACGTTCCTGAATAAGCTGGCCGAGGAGCCGCCGGTCTCGAACCCGATCCAGCGCTATTTTCCGGGCGCCACCGACGCGGCCAATCCGCAGTACGCACTGCGCTATTTCCTCGTCTATGCAATGTGTTTTTTGTCGATGTTCGCGGCGATGTTCGCGATTCGCGCCGCCTGCATCGAGGTCATTGGCGACAGGGTCGCCGCGACGCTCACACCGCTTGCGATTGCCGCAGTCTTTCCGTTGATCCTGACTGAAGGCGGCTACTATTACGACATGCCCGAGCTGATGTTCATGGCGCTCGGAATCTGGCTTGCAGTCAAGCGCAGGATCATTCCGCTCGCCGTCGTCACCGCGATCGCCACGCTGAACAAGGAGTCGTACCTGCTGTTCGTGCTGACGCTCGTCCCGTTCATCGCGCTGCGCCACCCGCGCAAGCAGACAATCATGCTGACGGGAGGCCTCGTTGCACTCGCGGCGGTGGTCAACCTGTTGATCAAGTCCCGGTATGCGGGCAACGCCGGTGGCGCGATGGAGTACCAGCTCATGTCGCACATTCAGTATCTGGCTAATCCGCGCAATTACTTCCGGATGGAGATGAATTACGGAATTCTGACCACGAAGGGGTTCAACGTCGTTCATCTGCTGCTGGTCGCGCTATTGCTGAGGGCCAGCTGGCGCGGCTTGCCGGCGGTCGTGCGTACGCACGCGTGGATCGCGCTGGTGATCACCGTGCCGCTATTTATCGCCTTCTGCTATCGGGACGAATTGCGCAATCTGAGCCTGCTGACGATGACGCTCGCGTTTGTGACCTGCACGACCATTTCGGCCGCGCTGCAGCAGGCGGCCGCGCGCGCTCAGCGGCAGACTGCACCGCTGCCGGCGGCACAGCCGCGCGTGGCTGCCTCCCGTGAGCCGGTCGCCGCACACGAGGTCGCCCCGCGCTGACGGAACCTGCTCCGGCTGATCGCGCGTTGCGTTCCGGCTCGGCTGACGTGTGATAGGTGAGATAACACACACTTCGATGAAATCTGCCATTTCATCCTGACGCATCTTTCGTCATGCTCGACCTGCCGTCAATTTTTCTCCAAAAAACATCTTGAATCATTCGAGAGGGTCGAGCCATGTCTTCCCACGCTGCCCTGAACGTAACCGACCCTGAGACAGCGGGCGGTTCTATAGCGAGCCGATCGCGACGGCATCTCTTTGGGCTGTGCCTGGTTGTATTCGTCACATCGATGGTCGAGGACATCGCGAATCGGCTCCTCGCGCACTTGGGGATCATCGGCAAGCACCCGTCAGGCCTGAATTATGCATTGACCTGGGTGCGCTCCTTAAGGACCCCGGGAGACGTCGACGACTCCTGGGGTCCGATGCGCGCCGCGCTCGGCTGGTTTCAGCAGCATGCCGGCGGCCGTCTCTACGAGCACATATTCTTCGTGGAGCGGGTGAAGTTCCAATACCCGCCGAGCAGCCTGTTGCCCCTTCATACGCTGTCACAATGGGGGATCGCTCCGTCCAACGCGCTCCTGAACTGGATCAACTTCTGGATGGTCCTGGCCAACGTTCTGGCCGCGGGCGCGCTGGCATTCACGCTGGCGCGGCGCTCGCCGGGACATGCGCCACGGCGCTGGCAGTTTGCAGTCGTCAGTGCAGTCGGCGCGCTGCTGTTTTGCCCGTTGCTCAAGGCGTTCGATTTGGGTCAGTTACAGGTCTGGATCAACGCGTTGTTCGCACTGTCCGCCCTGGCGTGGCTTCTGGGCCGCAAGGAACTGGCGGGCGTTCTGATTGGTTTGATATGTCTGCTCAAGCCGCAGTTCGTCATGTTCATGGTGTGGGGCTTGCTCAGGCGTGAGTGGCGCTTCCTTGCGGGCTGGGGCGCGGTCGCGGCGGTGGGGGCTGTCGCATCGCTTGCGGTCTTCGGCATACAGAACCATCTCGACTACCTGGCGGTGCTGCGTGCGCTGTCGCGCACCGGTGAAGCGTTCATTGAAAACCAGTCGGTCAATGGCCTGCTGAACAGACTGCTTGGCACCGACGCGACTCCGGCCGTATGGAAGATCCACGAATTTCCATCGTTCAATCCGGTCGTCTACACCGGCACGCTCGTCACCTCGGTCTTGATCGTCGGCGCAGCGCTGCTCGTTCCGCTGCGCGGTAAGGAGTCCTCCGGCCTGCTCGACTTCCTCGGTGCGGCGCTGTCGTTTACGATGGCCTCGCCGATCGCCTGGGATCATCACTACGGAATCTTGCCGGTCATCTACATTGCGATGATGTTCGTGTTGCTCAGCCGCAGTGCGTCACCCGCCAGAACTTTGGGACTGGTGGTGCTATTGGTGTCGTACATCTTCACCGGGCACGGACTGGGCGGCTCCTGCACGCTATGGGGCGCGCTTGCGTTGCTCGGCCTCATTTACTGGGCGAATCGGGCTCCGCGCGGTGTGGCGGGAGTTCGCAGCGGCCAGCGCGAGCTGGCTACGTAAGCGTCGCCTCAAAGCCCAGCGCACAGAACTCGCCGCAGAGCCCCCACCAACGCGGCACGGCGCATGATCCAGTCACGGTGAGCGCGACATGACTGGACGAGCGCGCTTATCTGCCGGTCAGCCAGATCGGCCAGCGCTGCCCGACCGGTTTTCGCACCACGGTCACATGCTGGTGCAAACAGCTCACGAGCAATCGGCCGCATTTCTCGTTTCGCCAGACAGATCAGCCGGCGCAGAAGACGGGACGCCATTTGGCGTGCCGCGTGCCGCCCTCATGGGGCTGGGCATGGCGCCGGAATGGGGGCAATTGTCTGGGGTTTGCCGGGACGTCAGGGCGCGCTCACGGTCGAGCATGTGTGCCTCCACTGTGGGCTTCCGAACGGACGATATCGTTCGCCGCAGCGGAATATGGGGGCGTACAACGAGGGGCGTGCCGAAAAAAATCACATGGTCGCCGTCAAACGACTCGAAATCGATTTGAAGGTCGGTGCGGCTCACAAAGCGAACAAAGCGTCACGCGAGCGATTCGCGCGGTCCGCTGGGGTCATTCCAGAGACACGGTTCGTGATGGCTGCTGGAGCTTGTGGCAGGACGCGCCGGGGTGATATCCGCCTCACTGCCTTCGTAAAGGGCGGGGCGATTTCGAATAATCGATATTGAAGGGTAACCCGTCCTATGAAACCAGTGGATGAAGGTAGTGGCGAGACAATTTTATCCGTGATAATTCCGGCGTTTAACGTCGAGCATTATATCGGCCTCGCAATCAAATCAGCACTCGCTCAACCACGCTCCGACGAGTTCGAGATCATCGTGATCGACGACGGATCGACAGACGGCACGCTGGCTCAGATCCTCAAAATCAAGGAAAGCGCGCCTGAGCACCGCATTACCGTGATTCATCAGGAAAATCAGGGCGTTTGCGCAGCTCGCAATGCCGCGATGAAGTACGCGAAATCCCGTTACATCGCCTTTCTCGATTCCGATGATGAATGGGCGGCGAACTTCTCGGACATGATCATGCCGTTGCTCGATGCCGACACGGCGGACATCATTGAATTCAACGTGGGTATGGCGGATCCGAGCGGTCGCATCGTCGACGAGCTCCTGATCGTGAACGACGCAACGGTCGGCCTGCGTACGAACAATACCGCGAGGCTGCTGGAATTCGCCCGCATTTGCCAGATGCATTGCTGCCCGCGAATTTTTCGCCGCGACCTGTGGGATGGCGTAGATTTTCCAGCCGGCCGCGTCTACGAAGAATGCTCTGCAATGCCGATTGTCTATAAGCGCGCTCGCACCTTGTACGGCATTCCTGATCGGCTTTACTACTATCGTCGACGTCCAGGGAGTATTACGCAGGTCACGACACTCAAGTCAGTCGAAAGTGTCGCTCAGTTCTCGGCCGAGGCCCTCGATAAGAGCGGAACTGGACAGGATGCCGCCTATTGGCTTCTGCTGTTTCATAAATTTTTCGCCATCCAGTGTTTTCTGACGTCCCGGGTCGACTCGTCCGTCTTTCCTGCAGCGATGAAACTCGTCGAGGCGACCGCTGAAGAGTATCGGGACTTCGCCGTACAGCATAAAGAGCCGTTGCCCGCGCTGCGTTTTCGCACACAGATATTGGTCAATCGTCGCGTGTTCAAGGTGAAGCGACTGATCAAGCGGGCGCTCGGCATGGAGCTGCGGACACCCGTAGTCGCACCACGCCGCATCGACGCGCCTGGTGCAAACGGCCATCGCTGGGCCGGCAATCATAAGTGACTTTTCGGGGCGCGCGAGGCATGCAACTCTATCCACTACAAACATCTTTCACCGCAGGCGAGTCCTTCGACCTCGCGGTGCAGCCGCGCAGCAGGTTCTCGATAGCGATCTATCAGCAACAGGACGCGGAGTCGATGATCTGCGTGGGCGGGGTGGTCGCGACAGGTACGCGGGACGTAACGGCAAAGCTGATCAACGGCAAGTACGTATTCGAATCGACGCGCGAGCGCCTGCCGGTTCGATTCGACGCGGACTGGAACTGGCCGACGATCACGGTGAAGCCGGATATCGAGAGGCTGGAAAGCGGGGCCTATGCAGCGATTGCGTACGAAGTCGGCCCGAGCGGCGAACCGCTTACGGATCTGGGTCGTCGCTGTGTTGCGCGTCAGCCCATCTTCGCAACGCCGCCAGACAGCGACAGCATGGCGCTCATTATCGTGCGGCCACGTTCACCGGCCGCGCCGATCGCGTACGTGGTGCCGATCGCCACGTACCACGCTTACAACTCGATGGGCGGCGGCTGCTTTTACGGTGATCCGGTTCACCGCACGCATCCGCAGACGAAAGTCACGCTTCTCCGGCCGGGTGGCGGGCTCGGCGCTCAACTTGGCTATCCCGACGATGCCTATGACCGGCGCTCGCCGCGCCAGCATTTCACGCATTGGGACGCGAAGTTCATCCGCTGGCTGCGCGCGCACGATTTCGCCTGTGATTTCTATACCGACGTGGACCTGCATCGCGCCACCGACCTGGATCTGACTCGATATCGCTGCATGCTGAGCGTCGGACACCATGAATACTGGAGTCAGCCAATGCGCGACCATGTCGCGCGTTTCATTGCCGGCGGCGGGAATCTGGCCGTGTTCAGCGGCAATACCTGCTACCGGCCGGTCGATTTCGGGGCGGATGCGGATGTGAACAATATCAAGGTCATGAACCGGCTTGCCGAGTCCTGGCCGGATTACAGCGAGAGCAATCTCCTTGGCTTGAGCTATGGCTATGGCGGCGCGAAATACGGTGTCTGGAGCCGCCTCAGACGCAAATGGGTCAAACCCGAACGCGAGCCAATCGGCTATACGGTGCGGCTCGCGGACCATTGGGTATTTGCCGGGACGCACGTCAAGGACGCGCAGACGTTCGGCGCGGAAGATCGTCTGGTCGGCTACGAGGCCGACGGCGTGCCGCCCACACCAAACGGATTCGTGATGCTGGCTGATTCGACGAAGCTCGTGGGCTGGGACGTAGGCGGCGCCGCCGCCATGGGCGTGTTCAAACCCGATCTGGGTGATGGGGCGAATTCGGGGCAGGTGTTCAATTGCGGCACCACCGATTGGCCGCGCGTCCTGATGGATGAGAACGCCAGCAGCCACGCCATCGTCGCGCGGATTACGCTCAATGTGATGCGAAATTTCGTGGGCCTCGCTGCGCAGGATGCTTCACTGGAAAACACAGCGCTTGGCGAACCGGTTGCCTGCGAGCGCAACGAACATGCAGCGCCGATTGGTGCGGGGAACTCATGATGGGCCCGCTCTGGATATTGACTTTCTTCCTCGGTGTGATGAGCGATGTCATGTCGGGGGCGATTCGCTACTACACGTCGCTGGCGGGCGCGCCGCAAGCCATCTATCTGCCCAAGGTGATGATGGCCGTATGCATGTTGCTCATCGTACTGAGACGTCCCAAGGTCAGTCACCTGCTCGTATCGATGTTCTTCGCGATGCAAGTATGCGTGTCGCTTTTCAACGGCGTCAGTCTCAACGCGGCGATTTTCTGGGCGTGGATGATGCTGCCGATGTTGTTCACCATGCTGGCGCCGCCGGAAGCGCTGGCGATTATCGAGAAGCCGGGCGCGCGGATTACGGTCGTCATCATCGCCATCGTGTGTATGGCCGGCGTGCTGGTGAACTATTTCGGCTATTTCAAGCCGTTGCCCTGGATCGGGGCGAACACGATGGTGGACGGCACGGCGGTGCACGTCGCGAATTCCAACTACGTCGGCGAGGCGCCGCGTTTGCCGGGTTTTGGGCGCGACAGCGCCGCAACGGGGCTCATGATCGGCCTGCTGGCCACCTGGCTGCTGCCCAGATTCCGCTCGCTCAGTCTCGTGTCGATGATGCTCGCGGTAGCGGGACTCTCAATCTGGGCAACGACCAACAAGACGTCGCTGGTTGCGCTTGTGATCGTCCTCGGAGTAGATCGTTTCTGCAAGCTGGATACGATCCGCAAAAGCGTTATCTGGGCTGGGGCGGCGGCGCTCCTCGTACCGCTCGCTGCGTTCGCGATCTCGGCGGCGATCAATGACTCGATGTTTGACGGTGGCGCGCTCAGCTCGTTCCAGGATCGATTCGAGCGTACATGGCCGTTCCTCTTGCAGGGCATGCTTCGCGAGAACCTGATCTGGTTGGGGATTGGTCCCGGCGGGTTTGGCGCGGCGACCGATTACTACCGCAACAACTTCGGTTTCAACATCGGTTATGCAGACAATATCGCGCTGTACGCGATCGCGAACTTTGGCGTAATTGGCCTAGCTATCTTCGTCACTCTGTTATCTAGAATACTGTTCTCCAGTGCGTCCAGAGATAGAGTTGCATGGACGATGATGATGTTTCTACTCATCAGCGGCATCACCACGGATATCTTTGAATCGCTTGGTTGCCTGCTGTTCTTCGGCCTCGCCGCGAAGACTCTTTGGCTGGGTGTGGGCGTACAGCGCTTCCATATGCGTCCCGGTTTTGTGCTGTCCGTCAGGCATCGAAGATCGACGTTTTGATGATCCGGACACGAAAAAAAAATGAACTGACATTGACGGGGTGCAGTTAGCCGACGATGCCGGTCAGGGGGTTAGATGAAAGTTCAGAGAGACAGGCGATCGAGCCGGATCGTGATTCTCCTTGTGGGCTTCGCGGGATTGGCGCTTGCGCTTGCGGGTTCATTGGCTATTCGAGCCTTTGCCATGCCGGCGGGGTCGGTGGTGATCCTGAGCGGAGTGGCAACTAAGGACGAAGAGCCCTACGTCCAGCTGCCGTCGTTCGCGGCGTCTCGGGCCGAGACGGGTGTGGCGATTCACGAGGTCAACGATACGCGCTTGCTGGATGCTGTAAAAGATGTGGGCTTCTCTTTTGTTCGTACGGATCTCTTCTGGGAAGACGTTCAAGCGCCCGACGGCTGGCATTTCGGCGCATACGACAAGCTGGTATCCGATGGCGCGGCAAGAGGTCTGGGTGTGCTGTTTATCCTTGGCTACAAACACTATGAGTTCAGCCCGGATCAGCCGCCGACGACAACGAGTCAGCTTGGCGCGTTCTACACGTATGTTTATCAGTCAGCGCAACGCTATCGCGGTGCCAACGTAAGGTTCGAGGTCTGGAACGAAGAGGATCACAAAATGTACTGGCTGGCTGAGCCGTCTCCCCCGAGATACCGGAACCTGCTGACGACCGCAGTGAAGGCAGCCCGCGCAGCCAATCCGGACGTGAAGATTGCGTCGGGAGGCGTGCAGCAGGTCAACCGTACATTCATTCGGGCTGTCGGTGACATTTCCAGTCCGGCGCTGCGCGGCGCCGACGCGATCAGTGTGCATCCCTACCGGCAGCAGGATCCGGAGTCGGTCTTCGCCGACTACCGTGCATTGCGTGCGGACCTGGCGACGTATAAGAATGCGCCGGCCATCTGGGCAACGGAATGGTCATACCCGAGCTACGGCTACAGGTATGTCTCCGGGATCGAGAACGGGCATTCGCCGAAGGCGCGCGCACTCCAGGCGAGATATGCGGTGCGGCGCTTTCTGGTCGACTGGATCGCCGAAGTGGGGCTCACGGCTTATTACGACATGCGCAACGACGGTACGAGCCCAACGAATCAGGAGCACAACTTTGGTCTGCTGGATGAGAACAACAACAGGCTGCCGGCCTATAACGCATCGAAGTATCTGTTCTCATTTACGGCCGATGCAACCAGTGCGAAGTACTTCATCAACGAACACGAGAAATATATCGTCCTCAAACTAGGGACCCGAGCGGGCACCGTGAAATATGTGCTCTGGTCCTATGACAACGGCGATGCATTGAAGCTGGACGCGTCGCACTTGCCGCGTCATGCAGTCGTGACTGACATGTACGGCAAGGTTTTAACGACGACGGATGGGCTTGCAATACCTGAAACGCTTGGGCCGGTTTTTGTCAGCGTGCCGTCGTAGCGCAACACGTACGGCGTGAGTGGAAGTTCCCGGACAGTTCCGCTTGAGCAGTCTGGAAAGTGGAAGCTTGTGTGTTCTAACGAGGTCTCCCTCGTCTTTTATCGCGGAAAATAAAATGAGTTCATACATCGGGCAATCGCCAATGGGCATAATTCCCGCCAAAAACGACGGACTTTCCGGCCTTTGGCGAAGCATCGCTCGACACAAGTTGCTATTTGCAACGATTGTCGGCGTGTGCTGTCTGGTGGGCGGCCTGTACATTCTGGCCGCGACGCCGCAATACCGGGCTGACGCGCTGCTGCGTGTACAGATCAAGCCAGGCGCGTCGATCAGCGCGCTATCCGACGTATCCGGAACGATGTCGTCGGACCAGTCCGCGGACGATGAAACCGATGTTCTGAGCTCGCGCACGATTGTCGGCGAAGCAATCGCGGCAACGGGGAGCGATACGGTTGTGCGCACGGAAAGTTACTTTCCGTTGATCGGCCGCTATTTCGCATCGCGCCATGCCGCCAGCAACCGGTTGAGGAAGCCGTTTCTGGGGCTGAGCGGATTTGCCTGGGGTGGCGAGCAACTGAAGCCCGGGATCTTCCAGGTGCCTGACGCCGCGCTGGGCGAGAAGTTTCGCGTGGTGACGGGTGAAGACGGCAACTGGACCTTGTATGACAAGGACGACCATCAACTTGTCCAGGGCCGTGTCGGGGAAACCGCGACATTCCAGGTCACGAACGATGATGAAGCCGGGTCTGGGAAACTGCGGATCGACGTCCTGCGCGCGCGGCCGGGTATCGAGTTTTCGCTGTCCAGACTGTCGCCGCAAGCGGCGTATGAAGACGTCAGCAGTCGGTTGAAAACTTCCGTGACTGCCCAGAATTCGTCGTTGCGCGATTCGTCGATGATGAGGTTGAGCTACCAGGCGACTTCGGCGATCGGCGCGGAACGGATGGTCAACGCGATTGTGAATGCTTTCGTGAAGCGCAACGTCGACGATCGCGCGGCCCAGGCGCACATGAAGCTCCAAACCCTGAGCGAACGGCTGCCGAAACTGAAGACCGAATTGCAGACCGCGGAAGACCGCCTGAATGATTTTCGGACGCAGAATCAGGCGATCGACATGGATCAACAAGGCGTATCGCTCATTTCGCGCATGAATGCGTTGGTTGAAAGGCAGGCCCAGTTGCGACTCGACTTCGAAGACAAGCGCCAGCTCTTCGGTCCGGAAAGCCCGACATATAGAGGGCTGGTTCAGCAATTGGAGCAGGTGGGCCGCGAGATTTCGCGCACCGGCGAGCTCACGAAGAATCTGCCGGCTACCCAGCGCGAATTCGTGAGATTGTCCAGCGATGTCTCCATCAACAAGCAGATCTACACCGGCGTGCTGGCCAACATCCAGCAGCTCGAAGTAGCGGCAGCGAGCACCGCCTCTGGCGTGAACGTCATGGACTGGGCCGTTGCGCCGGAGAAGCCGTCGTGGCCGCGCAAGGCGATCATTCTGCTCGGTTCGCTCCTCGGCGGATTGTTTGCCGCAACGGTCACGGTTCACTTCGTGTCGCTTCATCGCAGGGAATTCCGCACGCCGCAAGAAATTGACTACGTTTCCGATCTGCCGCGTCTCGCCGTGGTTGCGCGATCCAAGGCGCAGTTGCGCGGCGTCGCCGACTCGCGCAACAATCAGGATCAACCGATGAAACTGCTGGCGGTGAGCAGTCCGCGCGATCCGAGCGTCGAAGCATTGCGCGCATTGCCGAGCAGCGTGAGAGCCATGCTCGCGAAAGTCAGCAACGACCGGAACAACAAGGTGATTCTGTTCACCGGCCCGACACAAGGCGTCGGGAAAAGCTTTGTGTCGTCAAACTTCGCCTATCTGTTGTCGCAAACCGAGGAATCGGTTCTTCTGATCGACGGCGACATGCGGCAGGGGAAACTGGGCCGTTTGCAGCAGGACCCGGCGGGGCCGGGACTGGCGGAAGTACTCAAGAAAACGGCGACGCTCGACGAAGCGATCGTGAGACAGGACGGAACCAATCTGTCGGTGTTGGGAGCGGGCGATGCTTATCCGTCGAATCCTGCCGAGCTTCTCAGCAGTCCCGCTTTCCGGGAAATGCTCGGCACGCTTCGCGATACCTACGATTACGTGGTGATCGACTCGCCGCCGGTGCTTCCGGTGAGCGATGCCGTGACGATCGCGGCGCAAGGTTGCGATCTGGTTCTGCTCGTGTCGCGTGCCGACCATACCGGTTCCCGCCAGCTCGAAGAAACGCTTCAGCGTCTGGCGAACGTCGGTGCAAACGTCGGTGGGCATATTTTCAACGGCTTTCTGCCGTCACGATATGGCGAGAATGACGAGTACGGTCTGAAAGCCGGCCGGCGCTATTGAACTCGACCCGGACCTGATTCTGGTGGACCGCCAATCAGGTCCGGGCACACACTGCTACACCCGCTGATCTACAGCTGCGATTTTTTTCGAATACGCGTGCGACGGCGCTGCCCTGTGTAGTTTTAGACGATAGGAAAGTGATGTCACTACGAGAAAAAGCGATTTCCGGGGCGAAGTGGTCGGCGACGTCAATGGTCCTGACGGTCAGCGTGCAGTTCGTGCAGGTGGCCATATTGGCGCGCCTGCTCAGGCCAGCCGAGTTGGGTTTGGTGAGCATGGTGTCGCTGTTCACGACGCTGGCGGACATGTTTCTCGACATGGGATTGAGCACGGCGATCGTACAGCGTAAAAACGTGACCACGCAGGAGCTGTCTTCGCTGTACTGGCTCAATGTCATGTTCGGTGCGGTTCTGGGCGGAATCCTGCTCGCCGGAAGCGGTCTCGCGGCGTGGTTTTTCTCGGAGCCGGAGCTCAAGTCGCTGGTGGGTCTCGCTGCACTGTTGTTCTTCATCTCGCCGCATGGTTTGCAGTACCGGTCGCTGATGGAGCGGGAGCTGATGTTCAATATGCTCTCGAAGATCGAGGTTGCGTCCACGCTGATGTTGTTCGTCACGACGGTTGTCTTCGCGATGCGCGGCTATGGCGCCTACGCGCCGATTATCGGTGCACTGACCGGAACGGCATGTCGTACGGTTATGCTCAATGTCAGCGGGCGCAAGCTGCACAAGCCTGCATGGCGATTCCGACTCGCGGACACGAGGTCGTATCTAGGCTTTGGCGTCTTCCAGGCCATGGACGCGATGGTGTTCTACCTGAACTTCAATTTCGGCGGCATCGTGGCGGGCCGGTCGTTGGGCGCGGCTACGCTTGGTGGCTTTAACCTGGCACACAATTGCGCCGTCGGTTTTCCGGCGCGTCTCAACCCGTTCTTCACGCGCGTACTCTTTCCTGTCTTTTCGATCATCCAGGATGACACGGCGAAGCTTCGTACGAACTACTTCAAGCTGACGGGTTTCATGGCGATGTTCAACTTTCCGCTCGTGTTTGGGCTTCTGATCGCGGGCCCAGATTTTGTCGTGAGCATGTTCGGTGCGAAATGGCTCTGGATCACACCGATCATGCAATTGCTTTGTCTGGTTGGGGCATTCCGTTCCATAGGCCATCCGGTCACCTCGCTGATGATGGCGACGGGCAAGATCCGGCTGAGTTTCTGGTTCAACCTGGCGAAAACTGCGACGATGGTGCCCGCCATTATCATTGGCGCTTATCTGGGGGGTGCACTGGGCGTCGCATTCGGGCTACTCGCGGTCGAAGTGATCGCATTCCTGCCGATGTATCTGCTCTTGATCAAGCGCGTGCTGGGTCCGAGTCTCGGCGAGTATCTCAATGCCTGCTTCATTCCGCTGCGAATGACGGCGCCGATGGTGGCGAGCGTCTGGATCGCTTCCGGCCTGCTTCAGGGGGCCGTGCACCCCGGCGTGAAGCTAATCGTGGAAATTGCGCTGGGTGCCTTGGTTTTCGGTGCAACATTCCTGCTGGACCGATCGCTACTTTGTGCCGAGATCCGCGGCATTGTGCTCAAGATGGTGCGCAACGTGGTGTTGCGGCAGGGGCTGCAGTAATACTTCCTGCGCCTGAGCGTCGCGCGCGTCTCGCGCGTCTCGAGGTAACCGCGCCCGGAAACAATCCGCCAGTTCGGAGAATGGATCGGCGGCGGGGGGGGGGCGGAAAAAATCTTTCGGCGAACGTATCCTGATGGATCATCAACAGGAAACAGCAATGCGCCCGGCAAGTACGTGCCAGGCGCCGATACCTGCGATGCCTCGACGGGATGCCTAGCCAGAACGGCTTTGATCATCAAGACATCGCGTCGTGATGATCAAAGCCGTGGAGAGTGCTCTTGGTGCGGTAATTTTCGGTGCAACGTTACCGCTGGACCGAGCGCGCTACTTTGTGCCGAGATCCGCGGTATTGTGCTCGAGGTGGCCCGCCACGCGACGTTGCGGCACGGGCTGCAGCAATACTTCCTGCGCCTGGGCATCGAATGCTTCACGAGAGAATCTCACCCGGAAAGAATCCGTCAGCCCGGAGAGCGGATAGGCCGGTGCGGAAAAGATCTTTTCGACGAACGCGTCCTGATCGTGAACAGGAAACAGCAATTCGGCCGGCAAATACGATCCGAGTGCCGATACCTGCGATGCCACGATGGGGCGCCCCGACAGAACCGCCTCGATCATCACAAGCGGCACGCCTTCGTAGGCCGAGGGCAACACGACGACGTCACTCGCCAGGATGTACGGCAGCACGTCGGATTGCGGACCGATGATTCGGACGCAACGCGACAGAACTTCGCTCCCTTGCACAGCTTGCCGTAATTTATCCGCGTCGGGGCCGTCACCCACGATGAGCACAATGCTATTCGCGAAGGCGTCGGGGTGCTTCTCGATGGCAGCGAGCAGGAAGTTTTGCCGCTTATGCTGAAAGTGAATCCGGCCAATCTGCGCGCAAATGAACTTTCCGCTTTGTGGCAGGCCGAGTGAGCTACGCGCCGTTTCACGGGTGAGCGTGGAACGGCTGAATCGATTGTCGACGTAGTTTTCGAGAATCGCGGCGGGCGTGTCCGGCGCCTGCTTCAGCAGTTTTTCGCGCAGATGATCGTTGAGCGTGATGTACTGGTGCGGCAATTGATACAGCGCACGTTTAACCCGCGATTTGACGCGCTCCGCAATCGGCGCGTCCGCTTGCGCGGCATCGTCTATCAGTGGAATGTAGCTGACGGCAGTCGTGCGAGCCAGGCGCGCGGCGAGCAAGCCGGCGATTGCCGACACGATCGTGCCTTGAGCGATCACGAGTTTCGTCAGATTCAGCGTGCGCAGTTTGGCCGCCGTGGTCCACGATGTCGCCAATAACGCCAGAGGATTGCCGTGAATCGACTCGGTCGTGAAGGGTAACGAGGTGACGACGACCTGACGATGCTCTGCCGCAATATCCCTGGCAAAATCGGACATTGGCTTGTTCTGGGTCGGTACCAGAATATAAAGGCTGACAATTGCCGGACACTTCACAAGCGCGAGAACCAGTCGCTTGAGCATTTCTTCGTGACCGCCGTTGACACCCGAATCGCAATAAATGCCCAGCCTCACTGATGTTCTCCTTAACTCGGAATGTGCCCCGCGGGCACGTCGGCCGGACTGAACCTGAAGGTCCGGCCGGAAGACTGCGAAGCGCTGTTATGTGTTTCGCCAGGATCGATTGATGACTTGCCGGAGCATCTCGGCGCTGGTGTCCCAGCGGAACCTGGCTGCGTGCGAATAGCCACGCTCGATCATCGCCGATCTGATGTCGGGCATGCGGAGCAGCGTGCGCATCTTGTCTGCAAGATCTTCTGATGAGTAGGGGTCGCAATAGAGCGCTGCGTCGCCACAAGTTTCCGGCAATGCCGACGAGCGGCCCACGATGACCGGGCAGCCGCAGCGCATCGCCTCGAGCGGTGGAATGCCAAATCCTTCGTAAATAGATGGATAAACGAAACAGTGCGCATGCTGATACAGGGCCTTCAGCTTCTGGTCGTTGAGATACCCCACGGCTTTGATGTTGGGCGCGATGGCTCGCATGTCCTGAACGTCTCCGAACACGCTCGCGTTCTTCATGCCGACAATGACCAGATCAATCGAAGGATCGTTGAGCTGGCGGAAGGATTCGAGAATGCGGCCGAAGTTCTTGGTGGGGTTCATGTTGCTGACCGCAAGGACGAAACGCTTCGATACCAGGCCGTGTTCTTGCAGGACGCTTGCGTCGGGCGTGATCGCATCCAGGTGATCCGCCCCAAGCGGAACGACACTGATGCGCTCAGCGGGCACAGCGCAATGGTGCGCGAGCCGCTGCCGCGAGAAATCCGAATTGGTCACCACGCAACTCGACGTTCGCGCCAGAATCCAGAACATGAATCGGTACCATGCGCGAAAGCGCCGCGAGAAGTGCGCCGGCACATCGAATACCGCCGCGTCGTGCATGTAGATGACCTGATTCAGACGAAAGATCGAGGCCGAGTTGCTGAGATTGACAATCCGGTGGCGGCCCGCAAATACGGGAAGAACGAGTTGTTCCCAGAACACGCCTTTTCCAAAGCCGATTTTGACTAAATGGGTACCATCCACGGACTGCAGTTCCGGCTGCGGTGGAACCACGACGGTAACGCCACCATTGTCCGGCAGATGTCCAAGCGCAGCGATCAGTTCACGCGCCACGCGCTGTACCCCGGTCGTCTTCTGAGTAGCGAATCGACCGTTGTAGATGAATGAGGGTGCGGCAGGTTGCATGTTTTTCAACCGTGATCTCCGGTTAACTATTGACGTCATAAGGATGAGCGATGTCAACGATCAACGGCTCATTGCGGGTATTGCGCTCGTCGGCCAGGCCATAAAGCAGTTGCCATTCGCGAAAGATCAGGTCCATTGAAAAGCGCTCCATAGCCCGCTTTCTCGCTGCGGCGCCCATTTGCTGACGAAGTGTCGGGTTGTCGCGCAGCAGTGCGAGATATTTCGCCAACTCTTCGTCGTTGGACGCCACAAAGCCGGTAACGCAATGAATGACAATGTCGCGATTGCCCACAACGTTGGTCACAACCGCGGGGATACCCGCGACTTGAGCTTCGATTAGCGCCATCGGCATTCCCTCCCAGCGTGACGTCTGAACATAGACGTCAAGCTGTGACATCAGCTCCAATGCACGCGCACGGGTGACCCAGCCGCTGCATGTGACGGCGTCGCTGCGGTAAGCGTCCGGCACTTCTTCTTCGGTCCCACCGATCCACACAAAGCTCACGGCGGGATCGCGGAATTCGTTCGCCAGCTTGAGGAACACTTCGTGGTTCTTCTGGAACGAAGCGCGGCCCGTCATGCCGATCACCACCTTGTCGTCACTTCGTTTGCAACGCTGGGGGATCTCATTCGTATCGACGCCGTTCTCGATCAGGATCGACGAGCGCGCGTGAACCCGGCCTTTGATTTCATGAAGTTCACTACGTGAACATGCAACGATCGTTCCGCCAATGAAGTTGGCGAGACGTTCAAAGCTCAAATAGGTGTACTGCTTCGCACGCGATACATCACGCCGGAGAAAGGCCGGGCCGTGCGGTGAATAAAATACTTTGGCGTGAGGGGACGCTATTTTGGCTGCGGCTCGTCCGAGAACACCTGCTTTCGACGAGTGAAGGTGGATGACCTGCGGGTTGCGATCGCGTAAATTATGAACTAGCGCGAGCAGGCTCGACCAGTCTTGCTTGAAACTGATCTCTCTGCACATCGATACATGGGTCATCTTCACTTTAGGATGAAACAGACTTTCGAAGTTTGCAGGCGTTTCTCGCCGTAACGAATAAATCACGGATACATTCGCCCCCGCTTCTGCGGCGCGGTTGGAAAGCTCGGTCAGCATCGACAGAACCCCCCCTCCGAAGGCTTCCGTGATATGCACGATGTCTTTCATATGTCTGATCCCGTTATCGAGATTGTGTTAGGCGAGTTGGGACTGTCCAACTGAATGCGTGTTCACACGGTCCGTTTTCAATCGGTTCTTCAGTGATGGAAATCATCGAAGCCCAATGTCATCAAAATGCGGGACTTTTGCAGAGCTTCCTTAGATGGAAGCACTGGCGCAGGGTGATCTTCCCCTCACGGGAGTCATGGCTCTGTCTGATAGCGCACGCTGAAACCCGGATAGACGGATACCGGAATGAGCTCGTCCCGGGAAAGCGAATTTGCTATTGAGCAGATCAAATCAAGCAAGGAGACGAACGGTGAAAAGCGCGGCAAATTGCGCGTTCGGGTTCGAGCGGGAGGCGACGTGGGTGGTCAACGGCGGGACGAGGCATGCCGACACTGGATGGGGTTGAATAGACGCAGTACGACGCCGGGTGAAGGCTGACCGGGAAGTCAGGCGGAGTCGCAGGAGGTGCGCGGCGTGCGGCGTATTTCGTGCTCTTCCACGCTTTTCGAATCTATTGTCGAAGACGCGATTTCAATCAGGCTGGTGGGCGACGCCGACGCCGACACGCGACACCAGGCGCAGGTGTTATCGCGTACGCTCCTTGGGCGGATAACGAATTGATGGTTCTTGCACCCTCTGCATAGCCGGCGAATTTCGCGCTTGCATCGACTACTCATTGAGCCGGGCGGCCCGTCGTATGAAACGGTCGATAGAGGTTGATCGCCAGGCTCGGGGGCGGGTGGCGTTTAAAGATGGATATTTCGGATTGCATCCGGAGATTCATCAGCAGTGGCGAAATTTACGACGGAACGTGCACGCGAGACGATTCGTTATACGTTCGGCGCTTTCGTTTCCCCTATCTGATGGCTGGCGGCGCGATGGACATGTTGCTTGCCTTTTTATTTTTAGTTGGCGAACCAGATGCATCCGACGCCGCACGCAGTGTCATGTGCGCGGTTCGGGAAGGTCGTTGTGACTGTGAGCTGATTTGCCTGGATCGCAGAGCATAACGGCGTGGATGCTCAGACGTAAGTAAGCGCGAGGGGGCAGGACGAAAACTTACTTTCCCGGTTGCAAGACCGACTTCGTTTCGTGGGCGCGGCGGCGACTCGAAAATTTGTTCTGCAGCAGTTTTCAGAACGGGCCTCTGAAAGTGGCGGCTGCGCCGACAGAGCCGGCGATCGACTCGCCCGAGGCGGGATTGCATTTTTCGCCGCTATTTCCGCGCCAAAGGTGTTCCCTCGTCATTGGTCATCCGCAGATAGTTCGGCGTATGTCCCCGCCGCGCAGCCGTTCGCGGATCCGCAGGCCCGACTTGAAACGGGCGGGCAAATCCTGGCAGGTCGCTGTTTTTGAGGGAAATTATTCCACTGCCCTCCCTGTCTTCTGCAACGCCGGGGCAAACCTGAGCGAACAAAGCTCGGCCAACGGCCGATATTGGCGCATTAGTCCTGAGTGGCCACATCGGTAGATTCGGCCTGTACCACTGCGCGCACGAGCAGGTACACGGCAGGCAAGTTGTCGTCGTCACGTCGCCAGTCGACGGGTTCGTCCAGATCCATCCCGGACAAACGACTGTCCTCAAACCGGACAAACGTCGCGCGTACGGTCTCGTTGTGCCTCGACCGGAAGCCCCGATTTTCAAAGACCTGTTCGTCGATTGTCAGCAGCGTGCGCCAGGTCGGCAATCGCGCGTCACTCGAGTAACGGCGACGGCCGCTGTCGAGGTAACGACCTGCGACCGTGGCAACGATCTGCTGGAGGTCGAGCGACGCGCTGCGGAGGGCGCGTTCGAAGGCGACAGGATTGATGTCGTGGACATCCATATCAAGAGCAGAGCCGTTAGTCATGCCGTTATTTTCCTGAGGGCTTGCGGTAACTCGCAGCATCAAAGTTGACGCTTCAACAACATTTGGTTTCGCTGTGCCAACAACTGGCGGATCTGGGCAAGATAGTTGTCGCCGACCGTGCAGTCTTCAACGGGCCGGCTATGTTGATGAGGCGTTGGCGGACGTACGCCAAGATAGCGGCACACCGCGGACAGGTACGGTTTGCCGTTGCCTCCGAGATGTCGCGCAGCAGCAGCCACGCGCACGTCTCCGACATGCTTGCGCAACCACGCAAGCGTTTCGCGATCACCGTCGTTCAAGATGCGGATGAGTTGGTTCATGACCGATCCTGTATATAAAAACAGTACTGTGAATTTATACAGTATTTGGCCAGGATGCAAGTCAATTCACAGGATGTTGGACTCGGCGGAAAGAAAAGATGGCGATCAAGGTCGATGCGCTGTTACCTTTGCGCTGCCTTTGTCGGATGGCTCGATGAACTGATCGAGCCACTGAATCCGAAGCCGCCGGACGCAGTGAGCGATAGGATAGTGGCCGCCGCTCGCATCATGTTTCGACCTACCCAGCGTGCCTAACGGTAAGATCACTCCAGTGTTTACCCTTGAGTGAATACTGATCGCAAAGAGTTGATCCCCAAGATTTGCGAATGGATGCTGCCCAAAACGCTTGGGTGTCGTGCTGCACGTGTCACCCCGTAAAAACAGGGATTTCATACCTAAGTGGTTGTTTTTTATGGGAGGTGCGCCTCACTGCGGCGTCCGGATACGGATCGCGAGTTCAGACTCAAGTGAACAACCTTCAAAGTTAAGCGAGTCTCGACATGAATCTCGCCAATGCCGCGCCATCCCTTCTTGAATTTGTCACCACCCATCCATATAATTAGCACTCGCTGCACGAGAGTGCTAACAACATCGCCGGTTGGCTAGGCCAACCGGGTTTTCTCAGCGTTCTTCAGTCTCAATCAAGAGAGGAGTATGTATGAACCTTCGTCCTTTGCATGATCGCGTGATCGTCAAACGTCTGGATCAAGAAACCAAGACCGCGTCGGGCATCGTGATCCCCGAAGCCGCAGCGGAAAAGCCGGATCAAGGCGAAATCCTCGCAGTCGGCCCGGGCAAGCGTGACGACAAGGGTGCACAAATCGCGCTCGACGTGAAGGTTGGTGACCGTGTCCTGTTCGGCAAGTACGCAGGCCAGACCGTCAAGGTCGACGGCAACGAACTGCTCGTGATGCGCGAAGAAGACATCATGGCCGTGGTGCAGAAGTAAGCGCAAAGCCGCTACTTTTCCCGGTCATATCCAAAGAATTCAAGGAGTTAGAAGATGGCAGCTAAAGACGTCGTATTCGGTGATTCCGCCCGTGCCAAGATGGTCGAAGGCGTGAACATTCTCGCGAACGCTGTGAAGGTCACGCTGGGTCCGAAGGGCCGCAACGTTGTCCTGGAACGCAGCTTCGGCGGCCCGACGGTCACCAAGGACGGTGTGTCGGTCGCAAAAGAGATCGAACTGAAAGACAAGCTCCAGAACATGGGCGCGCAAATGGTCAAGGAAGTCGCTTCCAAGACCAGCGACAACGCAGGTGACGGCACCACGACCGCAACGGTTCTGGCTCAGTCGATCGTCCGCGAAGGCATGAAGTATGTCGCATCGGGCATGAACCCGATGGACCTGAAGCGCGGTATCGACAAGGCTGTGTTCGCAGCGATCGAAGAACTGCGCAAGATCAGCAAGCCGTGCACGACCAACAAGGAAATCGCGCAAGTCGGCTCGATTTCGGCCAACAGCGACTCGTCGATCGGCGACCGTATCGCTGAAGCGATGGACAAGGTCGGCAAGGAAGGCGTCATCACCGTTGAAGACGGCAAGTCGCTGCAAGACGAGCTGGACGTTGTCGAAGGTATGCAATTCGACCGCGGCTACCTGTCGCCGTACTTCATCAACAACCCGGACAAGCAAGTTGCTGTGCTCGAAAACCCGTTCGTGCTGCTGCACGACAAGAAGGTGTCGAACATCCGTGATCTGCTGCCGGTACTCGAGCAAGTCGCGAAGGCTGGCCGTCCGCTGCTGATCATCGCTGAAGACGTCGAAGGCGAAGCACTGGCAACGCTGGTGGTGAACAACATCCGCGGCATCCTGAAGACCGTTGCTGTGAAGGCTCCGGGCTTCGGCGATCGTCGTAAGGCGATGCTGGAAGACATCGCGATCCTGACCGGCGGTCAGGTCATCGCTGAAGAAACCGGCCTGACGCTCGAGAAGGCAACGCTGGCTGAACTGGGCCAGGCAAAGCGTATCGAAGTGGGCAAGGAAAACACGACGATCATCGACGGCGCTGGCGAAGCTGCCAACATCGAAGCACGTGTGAAGCAAGTTCGCACGCAAATCGAAGAAGCAACGTCGGACTACGACCGTGAAAAGCTGCAAGAGCGCGTTGCCAAGCTAGCAGGCGGCGTTGCAGTGATCAAGGTCGGCGCTGCGACCGAAGTCGAAATGAAGGAAAAGAAGGCACGTGTCGAAGACGCACTGCACGCAACGCGCGCAGCTGTGGAAGAAGGCATCGTGGCTGGCGGCGGCGTCGCGCTGATCCGTGCACGTACGGCAATCGCCGGCCTGAAGGGCGCTAACGCCGATCAGGACGCAGGTATCAAGATCGTGCTGCGCGCGATGGAAGAGCCGCTGCGCCAGATCGTCACGAACGGTGGCGAAGAAGCCAGCGTCGTGGTGGCAGCGGTTGCTGCTGGCCAAGGCAACTACGGCTACAACGCAGCAACCGGCGAGTACGTCGACCTGGTTGACGCAGGTGTCGTGGATCCGACGAAGGTGACGCGCACGGCGCTGCAAAATGCAGCATCGGTTGCTGGTCTCCTGCTGACGACCGACGCGGCTGTTTGCGAACTGCCGAAGGAAGATGCACCGATGCCTGGCGGTATGCCCGGCGGCATGGGCGGCATGGGCATGGACATGTAATTCCGCTTGGGCCTCCTTGCGAGGCCCGGTTGGAAGTGCATGGGGAAGTACGTCGCAAGGCGTGCTTCTCAAAAGAAAAAACCCGCAGAAATGCGGGTTTTTTTTTGAGACGAGTGAAAGCGGGTGGCGCTTGCGTCGTTACGCGCCCGCTTCCTGGCCCGCAGTCGCCAGCGAGTTCTCACGCAAGTGGGCGAATATGCGTGCGACGCTTTCTCCTGGCGTCAGAGCGGCCGTATCGATGCGAAGCTCGGGGTCGTCCGGGGCTTCATAAGGGGCCGATACGCCGGTAAACGAACTGATTTCGCCGGACAAGGCTTTCGCATAGAGACCTTTCGGATCGCGTCGTGCGCAAGTGTCGAGCGGCGCGGAGAGATAGGTCTCGATAAATTTGTCGCGCCCGATAATGTCGCGCGCCATCGCCCGGTCTTCACGCATCGGCGAGATGAGCGCGGTGATGACAATGAGGCCCGCATCGTTCATCAGTTGGGCTACATGCGCCACGCGGCGGATATTTTCGTGTCGATCTTTCCTGTCGAAGCCGAGATCGCGAGCCAGGCCGTGGCGCACGTTGTCGCCGTCGAGCACGTAGCAGGCATGGCCCAAGCCGACGAGTTGCCGTTCCAGTTCGAAGGCGATCGTGGACTTGCCCGCTCCGGATAAACCGGTGAGCCAGACCGTGACCGGTCTTTGACGAAAGATGCGCATCCGGTCCTGAGTGCCGATCGCGCCGTGGCAACGCTGCACGAAAGTGTGGGGCTGTTCCATGGTGAGTTCCTCGGCGCTCAGGCGCAGTGCCAGCCTTGTTGCCAGATTCCCGCGTTGTTCAGGCTCTCGGGCGAATTTGCGATTGCAACGTGAAAGCCGCCCTGGAGATGGGCCGGCAGCGGAATGGAGAATCCGCTGTGGGCGCTCGGGTAGCCTGCGCCAGCCACGTCGGGGCGCGACTCGCCGCTCCAGCCTCTCGCGACGACCTCGTCGCCCACCCGGACCTCGAGCGGCACTTTTTCTTCCGGCCGGCTGAGATTGACGGCCCAGCCCGTCACGGCGCCGTTGTAAACCGTGTCGACGAAACCTTCGAACATGTCTGCGAGAACGGGCTGGCGGCTTTGCGCGAACTCCAGGTAGGCATTGATCGGCGCGAGGTCGAATCGGCGGATGACGCTCTCGACTTTGGCGAGGAACGCTTCGTCGAAGCCGAAAACCATCGAACTGTAGATGTGCGGGTTTTCAAGCCGATTGATTTCCTTCTGAATAACCTGGACCAGCTCCAGCGCATTCGAAAAGACGTCGCCCCCTTCATCCACCTGGCTTTGGATCAGCCGTTTGGCGTCGTGAAAAAGTTCGTAATCGAGGCGATTGTCTTCCAGAAACTTTTGTCTGGCTGCATCGCTTAAAGGGCTGTTGCCTTTCGGCGTGCCGATCGTTCTATTGGTTTCGAAATAGAACGGTAATTTCAATCCGTTCATACCGGCGAGCCGGAGCAGAAATTCGCTCATGTTCTCGCAGAGGCCGACCGTGCCGATGTGCTGGCGAAGATGGCTTTGCGCGGCCGCAAGGCTGCTTTCGTTGAGCACGGAATGACCGCTCAGCATCTGGACAAACAGATTCTTCCCGGCAAGCGATTCACCGACCCATTCGTCGAGGGACATCGCGCCTTGCTGGACGAGGGCCTCGGGCATCGACACGCTCACCCCTCGCTTCACTTCGCCGTTCTTGCCACTCGCGGCATACCAGTAGTGCGATATCTGGCGCGCGAGCGGGTCGCGCAGAATGGTGCAGTAGCGCACCGGATGCTTGATTGTCCGGTGCATGCCATACGGGTGATGGCCGCCGCCGATCCCGCTTTCCAGCAGTTTGGCGCGGCAGCTTCCCCAACCTTCCCGATCCCACACGAAATTCGCGAACCGGTCTTTACCCACATTCAGATCGAAAAATGAAATGACGGTGGAACCGCCGCTTTTGGGAGGATGGATGAAAAAAATCGGAAAGGGCATATGGAGACATATGTCAAGTTCGTGAATCGTCAAGTCTAGCGTGGCGCCTACGACCACGTTGTAACGTTTAATTACGCGATACAGCGCACCGTAATGCCGTGCAAGCAGAATTTATGCTAAATCGATAAGGCGGGGCCGGAAATAAAAAAACCCGCATAAATGCGGGTTTGATACATGCGGTTTCCACCGCGCGTGAGCAGTCAGTGCCGCGCTTCATCCGGCGCGGCGTCTTTGCCGGCGGTCGGTGGCGCTTCGTCGTCGCTGCTGCGCGCCCAGAAGAAACGGTCCGGCATATACGCGCCCATGCCAGGCCGAAACGCGTTGCGCACCGCCTGATACAGATACTCCTGCGCCTCGCGCACCGCTTCCGCAGGTTCCTGGCCATTGGCCAGCAGTGCCGCGATCGCCGACCCGAGCGTGTCCGTGAGGCCCATGATCCGATGGCTGCCACGGTCCCACATGTCCTGGCGCAACTGGCCGTCTTCGCTGAAGAGCGTATTGACGAGCCGGTGCGTGCCGGTTTCCGTCGACAGAATGTATTCGCAGCCTTGCGACAGCAGATGCGAGATCGCGGCGTCCAGACTCGGCGCTTCGGCGTCGCCGTCCGGCTGGGCGAGCGCGAGGAGCGTGGCCGAATCGGCGACCAGCAGGGTGGTTTGCGGCGCGAGCAGATCGGCGATCGCTTCGCGCAGTTCGTCGGCGGCGAGCACGTGCTCGTCGTCGAGTGTGAAGTCGGGGGCGAGAATCAGCGGAATGTCGTCGTAATCGGCGACGACTTCGGCAATCGCGCTCACCACTTCCGCGCGCGTGCAGGCGCCGACCTTGAACGCGGCGATCGGCATGTCTTCGAGCAGCATCCGCGCCTGGGTCGCGACGACTTCGGGGTCGAGCCCGGTGACTTCGTCGCAGCTCGCCGAATCGCGCACGGTGTAGCCCGTGAGCACGGAAACGCCGTGGCAGCCCATGCTGGCAAGGGTCATCAGGTCGGCTTGCAGGCCGGAGCCGCCGGTGGGGTCGGAAAGGCCGAAGGTGAGGACGATCGGAGGCGTGTCGCTGGGCATGAAGATTGACAAAAAGGTGCAGGATTTTGGCGCGGGAGGTGCGCAATCGGCTCAATTATGCGGCCTAATCCGTTGCGGGGGCGTTTTTTTGCACGCGCGAGCCGGATGCCGTCAGCGGGCGGCTGCTCGTCTGGCGGTACGCCGCGCGTACCGTCGCAACTGGCACGCGCAATGCCAGAGGGGTGCCGCCGCACGCGGCGACTCCGCGTTTCTGATTGCTAGGCATTGGGGCGGCAACACGGTACCATCATGGCTCCCGTTTCCACGGACTCTACGACGCGACACAAGAATGGAATATCAAAGCTGGATGTGCCTGATTTGCGGCTGGATTTACGACGAAGAAGCCGGTTTGCCGGACGAAGGCATTGCGCCGGGCACGCGCTGGGAGGACGTTCCCATCAATTGGACCTGCCCGGAATGCGGCGCGCGCAAAGAAGACTTCGAAATGGTCCAGATCTGAAATCGGTCGGGTAGCCGGCATTGGCCGGCCGGGGCCCGCGGCGTGTTTGCCCGCTGCTGCACCGTCGGCGCCCTTAATCCTGCCCCACCGCGTCGGCGCGGAACATCGTCGACTGTGCCGTGTCGCAACGGTAGTCTGTCATTGTCCTGTCGCCGGCTCGCGCGTTAGCCGATCAGTCTGCGCGCAGCGTGAAGCGACGGCCCGTCAGCTTCGTGTCGCCTGCCCATGACTCTTCGATCCGCTGCACCCGTTTCCTTCGACGCTTTGCCCAATCCCCGCGGCGGTGCTGTCCGGCCCGCGGAGCTGGCGCTGGCCGAAGCGTCGTTGGCATTCGAACAGAATCACGAGAGCGCGTCGGCGCTGCTGCGTGCGTCGCAGGCGCTGCGTGGCGCCGGCTGGCTCAGCGCACAGCGTTTCGCGGATGCGCTGGTGCGGCTTTCGCCGCTCACAGCGGGCGATCCGTCCGACGCCTACAGCGCGCGGCCCGTGTTCGGTGCGGCATTGCGCGACTTTCGCGCCGCGCTCGAGCGCCACAATCTGCGCGAGCTGTGCTGCTCGCCCAAGCTGTTCGATCATTACCGCGCGCTTTGTGCGCATCTGTCCGAGCACACGCCCGGTTCCACCGTCGCTTTCGAAGATCTCGCGCTGAGCGCGCGTCCGGTGCCGCCGGCGTCGCTGCACGCGCAGTCCGCCGATCAGTTGGCCCATCTGCGCGCGCGCTACGAGCGCGCGCTGCTGCCGGTGCTCCGCTCGCAGGCCGACACGGGCAGCGCGGCGGTGCTGGCCGTCACCAACGCGGCCCTCGACGAACTGGACGCGGTTTTCACCGAGCTCGCCGGCCCGGACCCCTACGACTTCTGGCGTCTCGCCAAAGCCTGCGCGAAGGCCCTGCGGGTCGGCGGCCACGCGACCGGCGAAACCGAGGCGCGGCGCTTCTACGCGCGCTGCAATCTGGCACTGGCCGACCACGCGCGCGGCGTCGAACGTGCACCGCACTCGCTGGTGCGCGCGACCCTGGCGCTCCTGTGGCGCGACTACGCGTTGTTCGGCGCCGCGGCGGAAGATGCCGATCAGGTCGAGGTCTTGCACGACTACGGCCTGACCGTCGACTGGCACGTGGCGGGCACCCAGTCGTCCGAAATGCTCTGGGAAGCGGGCGCGCTCGAGGCGCAGTCGATCAGCGCGGCGCGCGTCTCGCTGACCCGCGATCTGGGCGTGCTGACGGTCAACGCAAACGCCTACGAAGATTTCCTGCAGACGGCCGACGCGTCGATCGCCGCATTGACCGAGCACGCCCGCGCGGCCGATCAGCCGGAGAAGGCCGATCCCAGCGAAGCGCTGCAGGCTGGCGATGCCGCCTACCGGCTCGGTTCCGCCGCGTGCGCGCTGGGTCTCGGCCACGTGGCGCTGCTGGCCGATGCGCTCGGGCTCGCGTGGCGCCGGCGTGCGCACGCGGGGGTGTCGACGCCGGCGGTTCGTGCGCATGTGATCGTCGGCGCGCCAGCGGCCGGCACGCTCGAACAGGCGGCCGAAGCGCTGCGCGCGACGCTGCACAAGGTCGCCGCGGGCGTCGTGCCACCGGGCGGCGGCCTCACGCAGACGACGCTCGCCACGCTGACGCGTGCGATCGAGCAGGGCGGTGGGTGAGTTGCTGTTGGGGCCGGTTCCTTGTCCGAACCTCACGTTCCCGCGACCCTGCCACCCCCGCCAGGTCAAAACCCCGCCCCATACCGCCCACATGCCTCACCCACACCGTGGCTCAGGCCCGCGTGCGTGATAGAGTGCAACTTGATTCGTCGTCGATGGCTCGCGGCATGTTTCATGACACGCATCGCGGTTCCACGCTCAAAGCCCGCCATCCTGCATCGTCTTTGCTAAAATCCGAACTATGTCCAAGAGTACCGATCGCATCAATCTGACCAACCAGTTCCTGATCGCCATGCCGAACATGGCCGATCCGACGTTTTCGGGAACGGTGGTCTACCTTTGCGATCACAGTGAGCGCGGCGCGCTCGGCCTCGTGATCAACCGGCCGACCGACATCGACCTCGAAGCGCTCTTCAATCGCATCGACCTCAAGCTCGAAATCGAACCCCTTCTCCATGTGCCCGTGTATTTCGGCGGCCCGGTGCAAACCGAGCGCGGCTTCGTGCTGCACGATCCGAAAGACGGCAACGCGTACACCTCGTCGATGTCGGTGCCGGGCGGTCTGGAAATGACCACCTCGAAAGACGTGCTCGAAGCCGTTGCAAGCGGCACCGGTCCGGAACGTTTCCTGCTCACGCTCGGCCACGCCGGCTGGGGCGCGGGTCAGCTCGAAGAAGAGATCTCGAAGAACGGCTGGCTGACGGTCGAAGCCGACCCGAAAATCATCTTCGACGTGCCTGCCGAAGAGCGTCTCGAAGCCGCGCTCGCGCTGCTCGGCATTTCGCTGTCGATGCTCTCGGGCGAGGCGGGCCACGCATGAACCTGCCGGCCGGACGTGAGGCGACGCTGCTTGCGTTCGACTACGGTGAAAAACGCATCGGCGTGGCGGTCGGCAATTCGCTGACGCGCAGTGCGCGTCCCCTCGTCATCGTGCAGAACCGCAGCCGCGAATACCGCTTCGAAGAAGTCGGCAAGCTGATCGCCGAGTGGCGGCCTGACGCGCTGGTAGTCGGCTTGCCGATGCACCCGGACGGCACGCCCCACGAAATGACTCAACTCGCGAAGCGCTTCGGCAATCAGCTGAACGGCCGCTTCAATCTGCCGGTGACGTGGATCGACGAGCGCTATTCGTCGGTCGAGGCGAAAGCGGAAATCCGCGCCGGCAAAGGCCGCGCCGATATGCTCGACGCCGAAGCCGCCAGCATCATCCTCCAGCAATATCTAGACGGACTTTCCGACGATCATGAGCTCCATTGACGCCGAAGCGCTTTATCGCGCGTTGCTCGACCAGATTCGCGCGGTGTACGGCGATCAGCCCGGCTTCGTGCTGGCCGGCATTTACAGCGGCGGCGCGTGGCTTGCCGAGCGGCTCGCGCGCGACCTGAACCTGCCGAGCTTCGGCGTGGTGAACGTCGCGCTGCATCGCGACGACTACGCGAAAAAAGGCCTGCATTCGCAGGCGAGCCCAACCTCGCTGCCGTTTTCGGTCGACGGCGCGCGCATCGTGCTGGTCGACGACGTGCTGTACACCGGCCGCACGATTCGCGCAGCGCTCAATGAACTGTACGACTATGGCCGTCCGGCGTCGGTCGAACTGGCGGTGCTCGCCGATCGCGGCGGGCGCGAGTTGCCGGTGGCGGCGCGCTTCGTCGGCGGCGTGGTGAACGTGCCCGCCGACGCCACGCTCGTGCTGGCCCGCGAAGAGAACGGCGAAGCGGGCGCACCGCGTTTCACTTTTCACACTGAAGCACGCGTCGATTGAACCGGTTGCGACACCGTGCGCGGCGCCGCAACCGGCCGCATGTCGCGTCACGCATCGGGCAAACCACGCCAAAAAGAATCCGAAGCCGGCCGCCGCCGCATGGCGCGCGAAAGCCGGCGCTAAATCGTCACACGCAGCCAGCATCGACATCGATCACGTTGAAGCCCCGTATTTGAAGCAGGTACACCATGAACACCGCCACCCAGGCCCCGCAGGATTCCGCCGACAGCGCCAGCGAGCGCTTCCGCTATGGCTTCCTGAAGGGCAACCCGCAGCTCACGAAAAACGGCGAGCTCAAACATCTGTTGTCGATCGAGGGTTTGCCGAAGGCGATCGTCAACCAGATTCTCGACACCGCCGACCAGTTCGTCAGCGTGACCGACCGTGAAGTGAAGAAGGTGCCGCTGTTGCGCGGCAAGTCGGTGTTCAACCTGTTTTTCGAGAACTCGACGCGCACCCGCACCACCTTCGAAATTGCCGCGACGCGTCTGTCGGCGGACGTGCTGAATCTGAACATCAACGCGTCGTCGACCAGCAAGGGCGAGTCGTTGCTCGATACGATCAACAACCTGTCGGCGATGCATGCCGACATGTTCGTCGTACGCCATGCATCGAGCGGCGCGCCTTACCTGATCGCCCAGCACTGCGCGCCGCACGTGCACGTGATCAATGCCGGCGACGGCCGTCACGCCCACCCGACCCAGGGTCTGCTCGACATGTACACGATCCGCCACTACAAGAAGGACTTCACGAAGCTGCGCGTGGCGATCGTCGGCGACATTCTGCATTCTCGGGTCGCGCGTTCGGACATCCATGCGCTGACTACGCTTGGCGTGCCGGAAGTGCGCGCGATCGGTCCGCGCACGCTGCTGCCGGGCGGCCTTGAACAGATGGGCGTGCGGGTCTTCCACAATCTCGACGAAGGCCTGAAGGACGTCGACGTGATCATCATGCTGCGCTTGCAGAACGAGCGTATGAGCGGCGCCTTGCTGCCGTCGGCGCAGGAGTACTTCAAGAGCTGGGGCCTGACGCCGGAGCGTCTCGCGCTCGCCGCGCCCGACGCGATCGTGATGCACCCCGGTCCGATGAACCGCGGCGTCGAAATCGATTCGCAGGTGGCCGACGGTCCGCAATCGGTGATTCTGAATCAGGTGACATTCGGTATCGCGGTGCGCATGGCGGTGATGGGCATCGTCGCGGGCAATCACGATTGAGTTCGCCAGATTCGGGCGCCACGCTGCAACAGGCGTGGCGGCATCGAGTCACACCGTTATCCCGGTACCCACACACTGTACGACCCACGCGGTAAGTCACGCGTGACCTGGCTGAACATCAAGCTGAACCACCAAGCTGAACCACCAAGCTGAACCACCAAGCTGAACATAAGGCAGCGCATGAAGATTCATATTCAAGGCGGCACGCTGATCGACCCGGCAGCGGGCACCGAACAGCAGCAGGACATTTTTATCGCGGCGGGCAAGATCGTCGCCATCGGGCAGGCGCCGGCCGACTTCCACGCGGCGAAGACGATCGACGCGAAGGGCCTGCACATCGCGCCGGGTCTCGTCGACTTGTCCGCGCGTTTGCGCGAGCCTGGCTACGAACACAAGGCGACGCTCGAATCCGAAATGGCCGCGGCGCTCGCGGGCGGCGTGACGAGCCTCGTCTGTCCGCCGGACACCGACCCGACGCTCGATGAACCGGGCCTTGTCGAGATGCTCAAGTTCCGCGCGCGCAACCTGAACCAGGCGCACGTATATCCGCTCGGCGCGTTGACGGTCGGCTTGAAGGGGCAGGTCATCACTGAGATGGTCGAACTGACGGAAGCGGGCTGCATCGGCTTCTCGCAGGCCGACGTGCCGGTGGTCGACACCCAGGTGCTGATGCGTGCGCTGCAATACGCGAAGACTTACGGCTACACCGTGTGGCTGCGTCCGGTCGACGCCTACCTCGGCAAGGGCGGCGTCGCCGCGAGCGGCGCGCTGGCGTCGCGGCTCGGGCTCTCGGGCGTGCCGGTATCGGCGGAAACGATCGCGCTGCACACTATCTTCGAACTGGTGCGCGTGACGGGCGCGCGCGTGCATCTGTCGCATGTGTCGTCGGCGGCGGGCATTGCGCTCATGCGCGCGGCGAAGGCCGAGGGCTTGCCGGTATCGTGCGACGTCACCGTGAATCACGTGCACCTGATCGATCTCGACATCGGTTACTTCGACGCGCAGTTCCGTCTCGACCCGCCGCTGCGTCAGCAGCGCGATCGCGAAGCGATCCGCGCGGGTCTCGTCGACGGCACGATCGACGCGATCTGCTCCGACCACACGCCAGTCGACGACGACGAAAAGCTGCTGCCGTTCGCCGAAGCCACGCCGGGCGCAACCGGGCTGGAACTGTTCCTGTCGTTAACGGTGAAATGGGCCGACGAAGCGGGCGTGCCGCTCGCCAAGGCGCTGAACCGCATCACGGCGGCGCCGGCCGACGTGCTCGATCTGAATGCGGCCGGCCGCATCGCGGTGGGCGCGGTGGCCGACCTCTGCGTGTTCGACCGTCACGCGCATTGGCGCGTCGAGCCGCGCGCATTGAAGAGCCAGGGGCACAACTCGCCGTTCCTCGGCTACGAACTGCCGGCGCGCGTGCGGGCGACCATCGTATCCGGTCACGTCGCGTTCGAGCAGCGTTGATCGCCACGGCATCGCGTCGCTCATAACACGCACGGTCCATTGTCCAGTCACGGAACGCTCCGACCATGAAGCTCGCGTTACGCAAAGCCCGTCTGATCGCGCATCTGCTGCACGGCATGTGGACCGTGGCGACGCGTTTTCCCGGCGCCGGCGCTGAACGGCGCCACGCGCTCAATCGCGCGTGGTCGCTGAAAATGCTGCGCCTGTGCGGCATGCGGCTCGTCGTGCATAACGACAATGCACGGCTCGACCGCGGCGCGCTGGTGGTCGCCAATCACATCTCGTGGATCGACATCTACGTGATCAATGCGTGGCGGCCCACGCCGTTCGTGTCGAAGGCGGAGATCCGGCAATGGCCGGTGGTCGGCTGGCTCGCGCAGCAACTGGATACGGTGTTCATCCAGCGCGAGAAGCGCAGCGACGCGAAGCGGATCATGCACGAGTTGTCGGACCGTCTGAGCGCCGGCGAGCTGATGTGCGTGTTTCCGGAAGGCACCACGTCCAACGGGCTCGCGCTGCTGCCGTTTCACGCGAATATGTTCCAGGCGGCGGTGTCGGCGGCGGCGCCCGTGCAGCCGCTGTGCATCATGTATGAAGACGCGCAGGGCCGGCAGTCCACGGCGCCCGCGTATATCGACGACCTGTCGCTTGCCGATTCGCTGAACCTGCTGTTGCGCGGCGGGCCGCTGACCGCGCACGTGTATGTGGGCGAGCCGCTCGCGGCGGGCGCGGACCGGCGGGCGCTGGCCGCGCAAGCGGAAGCGATCATCGGCGAAGCATTGCGGGAGATGCAGCGAGGCACCGCTAAAGCGGGGGCGGTAGTGGCGGAAGAGACCACGTTGTCCGCTGCGACGGGCGCGATGATCGAGCCCGCCGACCGGTCGGGCCATTCGGCTTGATGTCTGGCCGGGTGCCGGCTTGAGCGCCGGGTTTGACGCCGGGCCGCGCGACTTGCGCCGGCGTCTGCTTCAGCGTTCTCTCTGGCGCTCCGGCGCGTTCTCCACGCACCGGCTCGCACAGGTCTAGTTGCCGCCACCCGGCACGCGGCAGGACTCGCAGTCGACCTGCGTCAGCGTGCGTTGTGCGGGATCTTGCGCAAGCCTCACCGCGGACAGTTTCGCGCCCCACACGCAACCCGAATCGAGTCCGATCAGGTTCTCACGCATCAGCAAACCGAGCGCGGCCCAATGACCGAACACCACGGTCACGTCCGCTGTCTTGCGCGACGGCACGTCGAACCATGGCACGCAGCCCGACGGCGCGGAGTTCAAGGTGCCGCTGCTGCTGAAATCCATCGCGCCGTCGGCATCGCAGAAGCGGATGCGCGTCAACGCGCTGCACGTCACGCGCAAGCGGTCGATGCCCTTGAGGCCAGGCTTCCAGCGATTGGGCTCATTGCCGTACAAACCGGCGAGCGTTTCTTTCCAGTTCGGTGCGCGCAACGCGCGCTGCAACTCGTCGGCGAGTTCGAGCGTCAGGTTCACGTCCCATTGCGGCAGGACGCCCGCATGCACCATCAGCATGCCATTCTCGAAGTAGGCGAGCGGGCGGTGGCGCACCCATTCGAGCAGGTCGGCGGCGTCGGGCGCGGCGAGGATCTCGTCGATCGTGTCGCCTTTCTTCGACTTGCGAATCCCCGCCGACACCGACAGCAGATGCAGATCGTGATTGCCCAGCACCGGCACGGCGCGCTCGCCGAGCGCGATCACGTCGCGTAGCGTGGCGAGCGATTCGGAGCCCCGGTTGATCAGATCGCCTGCGAACCACAGCGGCGTGCCGGCCGGCGGCGCGGCCTTGGCGAGCAGTTGCTGGAACGGCTTGCGGCAGCCCTGCAGATCGCCGAAAGCCAGGGGGACCAAATGAGAGGAGGCGGTAGAAGTGGTTGAGGGTGTCATCAAGGAGTCGGTGCGGTTCGATACTCGCGGTGACGCACGAGGCGTGCCGCGTTGGGCAGTGCAACATGCTAGCGTGACATAATAGCCCGTTTGATGCTTCGGTTTCGCGCCGGGCCGCGTCGGCTGCCGCTAGCAGGCGGCCTCGCGTGCACTGCGCGCGATATTGCAACACAACAGGATGACCCCCGTGAACGGAGAATGCATGTCGTCTATCCATGCGAAGCCACCTATCCGCACGCTCGTCACCGGTGCGAGCGGTTTCACCGGCCGCTATCTGGTTGAAAAGCTGCTCGGCCGCGGCCACACCGTGATCGAAACGACGGCCAGCCGCGATGAACCTGAAACGCCGACGCGGCTCAGGCTCGACATCACGTCGCCGGAGGCCTGCCGGCGCGTGATCGAGACCGCACGGCCCGACTACATTGTGCACCTCGCCGCGATCAGCTTCGTGGGCCATAGCGATCCGCTCGACTTCTACCGCGTCAACGTGCTCGGCACGCTGAATCTGCTGGAGGCGTGCGACGCCGTCGGCCACACGCCGCGCAAGGTGTTGATCGCGAGCAGCGCGAATGTCTACGGCAACGTGACGGGTGACGCGATCGACGAAAGCTTTCCGCTCACGCCGGTCAATCACTATGCGGCCAGCAAGGCGGCCATGGAAGCAATGGTGCGCACGTGGTTCGAGCGCTTGCCGATCCTGATCGTGCGGCCGTTCAACTACACCGGTCGGGGCCAGGCGTCGAACTTCCTCGTGCCGAAGATCGTCGAGCATTTCGCGCGCCGCGCGCCGTCGATCGAACTCGGCAACATCGACGTCGCGCGCGACTTCTCGGACGTGCGTTACGTGGCGAGCGCGTACGAAGCGCTGCTCGATTCCGATACCGCATCCGAAACCGTCAACGTCTGCACTGGAACGCCCTACACGTTGCGCAGCATTCTTTCGGCGGCCAGCGAGCTGACCGGGCATGAGATCGAAGTTCGCATCAATTCCGCATTCGTGCGCAAAACCGACGTGAAGGTGCTGGCCGGTTCGCCGGCCAAATTGCGCACGCTGGTGCCGGCGGTCGAGTCGATTCCGTTCATCGAAACGCTGCGATGGATGCTCGCTGCATAACGCGCGGCATCCGCGATTAGCGATCGCATCGCTATTTGCGTTGCTCATCGCTAGCCGACTGCAGTCTGCTATTGCGTCGTCGTGCACGCGCCTGCATGCCGTTTCGGGCATGGGCGCGTGCACGGTGGTCGCTTTCCGCTGATTGTGCTTCGCTCGTCGGGCGCAACACGACGCGCCATCTTTCCCGCCACGCAGGCATCGCTGCATGCGCCTCGACGCGGCCTGCAACACCGGCTCCCGCAGGCGTCCCACATCAAAAATCTCATAATTCAGGTCAATGGCAACTAAACTTGTCAAGCTGTTTCAAGTTGTTAGGGTTGCTAGTTTTTGCCGGGGGCGGCTTTATAATCGGGGCATCATAAAATTGGCGTCTGAGCGTCTGCGTGCATAAGGACGGAGAAAACGGGCGCCTGCAGAGTCGGAACATCACCACATGGGGTGAGCAGGCCGGCGAACCCATTCCGACCTGCCACTAACATCTAGAAGGGAATTTCATGATCCTGGTAACGGGCGGCGCCGGTTTTATCGGCGCCAATTTCGTGCTCGACTGGCTCGATGCCTCCGACGAAGCGGTGCTCAACGTAGACAAGCTGACCTACGCTGGCAACCTTGGCACGCTCAAGTCGCAACAGGGCAATCCCAGGCACGTCTTCGTGCGCGCGGATATCTGCGATCGCGCTGCGCTCGACGCGCTGTTCGCCGAGCACAAGCCGCGTGCCGTTTTGCACTTCGCCGCCGAGAGCCACGTGGATCGTTCGATTCACGGCCCGGCCGACTTCGTGCAGACCAACGTGGTCGGCACCTTCACGTTGCTCGAAGCCACCCGCAGCTACTGGAACACGCTCAGCGAATCCGATAAGGCGGCATTCCGCTTCCTGCACGTGTCGACCGACGAAGTGTTCGGCTCGCTGTCCGCTACCGATCCGCAATTCTCCGAAACCACGCCGTACGCGCCGAACAGTCCTTATTCGGCAACCAAGGCGGGCTCCGATCACCTCGTGCGCGCCTACCATCACACGTATGGCCTGCCGGTGCTGACGACGAACTGCTCGAACAACTACGGCCCGTACCAGTTCCCCGAAAAACTGATTCCGCTGATGATCGCCAACGCGCTCGGCGGCAAGCCGCTGCCGGTGTACGGCGACGGCCAGAACGTGCGCGACTGGCTGTACGTCGGCGACCATTGCAGCGCGATCCGGGAAGTGCTCGCGCGCGGCACGCCGGGCGAGACGTACAACGTCGGCGGCTGGAACGAGAAGAAGAACCTCGAAGTCGTGCACACGCTGTGCGACCTGCTCGATCAGCTGCGTCCGAAGGCGGGCGCTTCGTATCGCGATCAGATCACGTATGTGAAGGATCGTCCGGGCCACGACCGCCGCTATGCGATCGACGCTCGCAAGCTCGAACGCGAACTCGGCTGGAAGCCGGCGGAAACGTTCGAGACCGGGCTCGCGAAGACGGTCCAGTGGTATCTGGACAACCAGGCCTGGTCCGACGAAGTCGCCTCGGGCGAATATCGCAAGTGGGTTGAGACCAACTACGCGCAGCGCGCGTAAAGGCACGGCAATGGCGCGCAAAGGCATTATTCTCGCGGGCGGATCGGGCACCCGCCTCTATCCGATCACGCACGTCGTCTCCAAGCAACTGCTGCCGGTCTACGACAAGCCGATGATCTACTACCCGCTGTCCACGCTGATGGTGGCGGGTATTCGCGACGTGCTGATCATCTCCACGCCGCAGGACACGCCGCGCTTCGAAGCGATGCTCGGCGACGGCAGTCAGTGGGGGATGAACATCCAGTATGCGGTGCAGCCTTCGCCGGACGGTCTCGCGCAGGCGTTCATCATTGGCCGCGACTTCGTGGGCCATGATCCGTCGGCGCTGATTCTCGGCGACAACATCTTCTACGGCCACGATCTCGCGAAGCAACTCGAACGCGCGAATAACCAGGACGATGGCGCCACCGTGTTCGCGTATCACGTGCACGATCCGGAGCGCTACGGCGTGGTCGAATTCGACAAGCAGTTTCGCGCGTTGTCGATCGAGGAGAAGCCGGCCAAACCGCGTTCTAACTACGCGGTCACGGGCTTGTACTTCTACGACAAGCAGGTTTGCGATATCGCGGCGGACATCAAGCCGTCGCCGCGCGGCGAGCTCGAAATCACCGACGTGAACTCGCGTTACCTCGCCAATGCCGCGCTCAATGTCGAGATCATGGGCCGCGGTTATGCGTGGCTCGACACGGGCACGCACGATTCGCTGATCGAGGCGGCCACGTTCATCGCGACGCTGCAAAAGCGCCAGGGCCTGGTGGTCGCGTGTCCGGAAGAGATCGCGTACCGGCGCAGCTGGATCGACGACGAGCAACTGCTGGCGCTCGCCAAACCGCTCGCCAAGAACGCCTACGGACAGTATCTGCAAAACATTCTTACGGACCAAGTGGCATGGCCATCCAAGTAACCGCTACCGCGCTGCCCGAAGTCAAGATCATCGAGCCGAAGGTGTTCGGCGATGCGCGAGGATTTTTCTTCGAGAGCTTCAATGCGATCGAGTTTGCCGAGAAGGTACAGGCAGGCGTCGAGTTCGTGCAGGACAACCACTCGCGCTCCGCGAAGGGCGTGCTGCGCGGCCTGCATTACCAGATCCAGAATGCGCAGGGCAAGCTGGTGCGCGTGGTCGAAGGTGAAGTATTCGACGTGGCCGTCGACATCCGCAAGAGCTCGCCGAATTTCGGCAAGTGGGTGGGCGTGCATCTGTCGGTGGAAAACCAGCGGCAATTGTGGGTGCCGCCCGGTTTTGCGCATGGCTTCGTGGTGCTGTCCGAATCCGCGCAGTTCCTCTACAAGACCACCGACTACTGGTTCCCCGAGTACGAGCGCAGCATCGTCTGGAACGATCCGGCGATCGGCATCGAATGGCCGTTCGATTTCGAACCGCTGCTGGCCGCGAAAGACGCGGCGGGCAAGCGTCTGGCCGATGCCGAAGTCTACGCATAAGGGGGTGGCCGGATGAGCGCACACAATGCCACGCGGACGATTCTCGTCACCGGTGTGAACGGCCAGGTAGGTTACGAGCTCGCGCGAACGCTGCAAGGGCTCGGCCCCGTGGTCGCGGTGGACCGGGCGAGGCTGGATCTGTCGAATCCCGATCAGATTCGCGCCGTAGTCCGCGACGTGCGGCCCGCGCTGATCGTCAATCCCGCCGCCTATACCGCGGTCGACAAGGCGGAGCAGGAGTTCGACCTCGCCATGCGCATCAACGGCGAAGCGCCGGGTGTGCTCGCCGAAGAAGCGAAGAAGCTGGGCGCGGCGCTGATCCACTATTCGACCGACTACGTGTTCAACGGCGAGAAGGACGGCGCTTACGTCGAGGATGACCCGACCAATCCGCAAAACGCCTACGGGCGCACCAAGCTCGCGGGCGAGCAGGCCATCGCGGCAACCGGGGTCAATCATCTGGTGCTGCGCACGAGCTGGGTGTACGGCACGCGCGGCAAGAATTTTCTGCTCACCATGCTGCGCCTGGGCGCCGAGCGGCCCGAGCTGAAGGTCGTCGCCGACCAGTTCGGCGCGCCGACCTGGTGCAACACGATCGCCACGCTGACCGCGCACCTGAGCGCCCAGGCCTTCGCCGCCGAAGACAGCGCGAAGTGGTGGAGCGAACGCTCGGGCGTCTATCACCTGTGCGCCGGCGACGCGACGTCGTGGCACGGCTTCGCATCGGCAATCTTCGAACTCGCCGACTTGCCGAACAAGCCGAACACGCTGCCGATCCCCGCAGCCGACTATCCTACGCCGGCCGCACGTCCCGCCAACTCAAGAATGTCGAACGAGAAGCTGGCGCGTGTGTTCGGGCTGGCCGCGCCGCATTGGCGCGACGCGCTGAAGCTGTGTCTGACGGACGGTTTTCCGAAGTCGCCCGCCGCGCGTCCCTGACGCGCGGTTTCGGCATGGGCTTTTGTGATGCGATGCGCCACGCGATGCGCCTGATCTGTTGCTCGCTGCCGCACCGCCACCCGCACGCTGTCTAACGATATCGAAAGGGGTCGGGGGTAGAATATCGTTCGACGAAGGAGACTCGCGCCGGTCCGTCGACGGGTACGGCGCGCGAACAGTCACGGCGCGCATATGGCCGTACGACCCGCGTGGTTCGAGGGTCGTGCCGACTATCCAACACCGGTGCGGCCACGAGCCGCGTAATAAATACGGTACTGAGAGGACGCTGTGAGTTTGTTACCGATCATCCTGTGTGGCGGGGCGGGGTCGAGACTATGGCCCGTCTCGCGCGAACTGCACCCGAAGCCGTTCATCCGGCTCGCGGACGGCGAAAGCCTGCTGCAAAAAGCCTTCCTGCGCGCGGTGGCGCTGCCTGGCGTGAAGGAAGTGCTGACGGTAACCAATCGCGATCTGTTCTTCAAGACTGAAGACGATTTCCGCGAAGTGAACGCGAAAGGCTACGCCACGTCGTTCATCCTCGAACCGTTCGGCCGCAATACGGCTGCAGCGGTTGCCACGGCGGCATTGCATACGGCCAGCGTGCACGGCGATCAAACCGTCATGCTGGTGCTCGCCGCCGATCATCTGATCGCCGACCAGGCTGCCTTCGCGGCGGCCGTGGCGGAAGCGCAGACGCTCGCGCAAGCGGGCAAGGTCGTGACCTTCGGCGTGCATCCTGAGACGCCGGAAACCGGTTACGGCTACATCGAAGCGAGTGGCAACGAGGTCGTGCGCTTCGTCGAAAAGCCGTCGCTCGAGAAGGCTCGCGAATATCTGGCGTCGGGCAAGTTCGTGTGGAATTCGGGCATGTTCTGCTTCACTGCGGGCACGATCCTGAAGGAAATGCGGCAGCACTGTCCGGACATTCTCGACGCGGCGAGCGCCTGCATGGAGAAGTCACCCTCCGCCGCCGGCAAGGACGGCGCGCAGGTGCGGCTGGAGCCGGGCAGCTTCGGCGCGGTGCCGGACCTCTCGTTCGACTACGCGGTGATGGAGAAGTGCGAACACGCGGCGGTGGTGCGTTGCGACATCGGCTGGACCGACGTCGGCTCGTGGACCGCGCTCTCCGACCTGTCGCCGGCGGACGGGTGCGGTAATCGCGTGGAAGGCGAAGCGTTGCTGATCGACGTGAAGAACTGCTATTTGCGCGGCGGCGAGCGGCTGATCGGCGCGGTGGGCGTCGACAATCTGATCGTGATCGACACGCCCGACGCGTTGCTGATCGCAGATAAAAACCGCGCGCAGGACGTGAAGCAGATTTTCGCCGAACTGAAGTTGCGCGGCCATGAAACCTACAAGGTGCATCGCACGGTGCATCGCCCCTGGGGCACGTACTCGGTGCTCGAAGAGGGCACGCGCTTCAAGATCAAACGCATCGAAGTCAAGCCGGGCGCGAGCCTCAGCTTGCAGATGCATCATCACCGCAACGAGCATTGGGTGGTGGTGAGCGGTATGGCCAAGGTCGTCAACGGAGACAAAGAGTTCTTCGTGTCGACCAACCAGTCGACCTATATTCCGGCGGGTCACAAACATCGCCTCGAAAATCCCGGCGTGGTCGAGCTCGTGATGATCGAAGTGCAGAGCGGCGAATACCTGGGCGAAGACGACATCGTTCGCTTTGAAGACATTTACGGACGTACTTGAGATGGATATCAGCTTTACTAACGACTCGGAAGATCTGACGCGTCACACCGAGAACGACGACCTGCTCGTCGGGATGAAATCGGTGCGCGTGTGGGGCACGCTTGGCTGGCACGACATCCGGCAACGCTATCGCCGCTCGGTGCTCGGGCCGTTCTGGTTCACGCTGAGTACGGTCATCATGGTCGTCGTGCTCGGCGCGCTGTACTCCACGTTGTTGCACCAGGAAATCTCCGACTATCTGCCGTATCTCGCGGTGGGGCTGGTCGTGTGGGCCTATCTGGCCTCGGTCGCCAATGAAGGCTGCATGGCCTTTATAGGTGCCGCGTATCTGATCAAGCAGATCCGTCTACCACTCACCGTCCATGTGTGCCGGATTGCATGGCGCAACTTCGTGATCCTGCTGCACAGCCTGCCGGTGGTCGTGGTGCTACTGCTCATCTTCGGCCACTGGCCCGGCTGGGAATTCGTGCTGGTGCCGTTCGCGCTGCTGATCCTGCTGCTGCACGGCGTGTGGCTCGGTGTGACGCTCGGCGTGCTGTGCGCGCGCTTTCGCGACATTCCGCCGATCGTCACCAATCTGATCCAGGTCGTGTTCTTCTTCACGCCGGTCATGTGGTCGCCGGAGATTCTGAAAGACCGCGCGTGGGTCGCCGAATACAACCCGCTGTATCACCTGATCGAAACGGTGCGTGCGCCGCTCACCAACCGTCCGACCCATTGGGAATCGTGGGCCTGGTCGATCGGCTTGCTGATCGTCGGCTTTGCGTTCGCGCAATTCCTGATGAAACGTTTCCGTAATCGCGTTCCTTACTGGCTTTGATATTGTGAGTTCTTCATCCATTGTCGCTCGTAACATCTCCGTCGAATTTCCGATTTACGAGAACTCTCACCGCTCGCTAAAAAAGGCGGTGCTCAATCTGACGACGGGTGGCCGGATCGGCCAGGATGCAGGCCGCCATGCGATCGTCCGGGCGATCGACGACCTCAGCTTCAGCTTCACCGAAGGTGAGCGCGTCGGTCTGATCGGTCATAACGGCTCCGGCAAGACGACGCTGTTGCGTACGCTGTCGGGCGTCTATGCGCCGGTGCGCGGCGAACTGAAGGTGCAGGGCAAGATCGCGTCGCTGCTGGACGTGTCGATGGGTCTCGACCCGGACGCCACCGGTTTCGAGAACATCTATCTGCGCGGCATTCTCGACGGCCTGAAGCCGGCGCGCATCCGCAGCAAGATCGACGAGATCGCCGATTTCAGCGAACTGGGCGACTACCTGAATCTGCCGGTGCGCACCTATTCGAGCGGGATGATGCTGCGTCTCGCGTTCGCGATCTCGACCAGCGTCGAAGCCGACATCCTGATCATGGACGAGTGGCTGAGCGTGGGCGACGCCGAGTTCAGCATCAAGGCGGCCGAGCGGCTGGAGAGCCTCGTGGGCAAGGCTGCGTTGCTGGTGGTGGCGTCGCACGATCCGAAGCTGGTGGCGCGCGTGTGCAACCGCAAGATTTCGATGGAGCACGGCCGGATGGTGGCGGACGAACCCGTGAGCCCGCCGCAGGAAAGCGACGGGCCGCTCGTCAGCCAGACCGCGCAATTGCCGCACTGACAGCACGGGCTGCCGTCCCGAGCGGCTGCGGCGGATGAGCGGGAGCGGGACATCGCGCCGTCGTCCGTTGCACGCATTGCCTGTCGTGCGCCGTGCATAGCGAATTTGCCGTTTCCCGGCGAGGCTTCGTGGCCCCTACAATCATTGCCAGGAAAGCGCCTGCGAGTGCGTCGCGGCGCGTCCGGCGCGAGCCAGACAGGCGTAACCCACAAGCGCACCCCAGAGGCGCGACCCGAGGCGCAACATAGACGCGCCACAGGCGTAACAAGGTTCGAACTTCATGCGAGCTAATCACCCATTTCTGCGCTACTCCGAATCCCTGCTCGTGCGCCAGCCGTTTCGCACGTTGAAGGGTTTCGCGGGCGGCTACATCGCGTATCCGATTGCCGAGAACCGCGAAAAACGCAACGTGCGGGCCAAAATCCGCGAACTGCGCGAGCACTACACGCTGCCGATGCCGCATCGCCGCCGCATCGCGCTCGAACGCCTCGCCGGCATGCTCGAATTCGCCGGCGCGCAGGTGCCGTATTACCGCGACCTGTTCAAGGCTTTGCAGTTCGAGCCGGCCAAGGTCAAGGAGGATGCGCGTTATCTGGAAGAACTGCCGTATCTGACCAAGGACATCATCCGCGAGCAGGGGCCGCGCCTTTTGTCAGGACCGCTCGAAGCGGGCCGGCATCACGCGTGCAAGACCGGCGGCTCGACGGGGCTCTCCACCACGATCTACTACGATCAGCAGGGCGCGGATTACTCGTCGGCGGTCACCAGCTACTGCCGTGAGCGGATCGGCAAGCTGCGGCATCGCTCGGAGCTGCACTTCGCGTGCCGCTTCCCGGATCAGGTGATGCCCGAGTGGCCGTCGCGCGAAGACTTCAAATGCTTCGCGATGAACCGCAGCAACATTTTCTTCGACCGCATCGACGATCAGGGCCTCGAAGAGATGTGGCGCACGCTCAAGCGCCGCAAGCCGTATCTCGCGCACTCGCATCCGTCGACCATGTACGCGCTCGCCTGCTACGTGCAGCGCAAGTATGGCGGCGGCAAGGCCTTCCAGGTGTTCGAATCGAGCGGCGAACTGCTCGAACCGCATGCGCGCGAGATGATCGCGTCGGCGCTGCGCTGCCGGGTGATCGACCGCTATGGTCTCGCCGAACTCGGCGTGATGGCCTACGAACTCGACGGCCATGAAGGCGGCTTCCAGATTCTCGAATCGGAAGGCTGGCCCGAAAGCCGCATAGCGCAAGACAACCCGGACGGCGCGCATGAACTCGTGTTCACCGGTTTCCGCAACAGGCTGATGCCGCTGATCCGCTACGCGACCGGCGACCTCGCGCGCGTGCAGGAAACGGCCAAAGGCTTCTTTCTGACCGACGTCGTCGGGCGGATTCACGACGTGGTGCCGATCAACGGCGTCGCGCATCCGACCCATCACATCCAGGACATGCTGGACCATCGTGTCGGCGGCATTCAGGAATTCCAGATCGATCTGCGTACGACGCCGCCGACCTTGCGCATCGTGCTCGAACCGTCGGCCAACGCGGACGAGACGACGGCGAAGCTGCGCCACTTCTGGCAGGACGCGTTCACGATCGCCTACGTCGGCCACGACGATTTCGTGCGGGTTGGCAGCCGCGCGAAGTTCCGTCACGTGGTGACCGCATGATCGGCGTTCTGTTTCCGAACGCGGCGGCCGAAGCCGGCCAGTACGTGCTGGCGGCGCTGCAACGCTCGGTCAGCGCGACCCAGGCGCAGTCGATTACGCGCAGCACGGTGCGCGAGCGCGCGCCGGACCTCGTGGTCGCGGTCGACGCGCCCGATGGCTGGAGCGCGGACCTGATCGCATGGTTGCGCGCGAGGCCGCGCAAGCTCGTGGTGTTCGGCCACATGCCGATCGCGCTCGCGGATATGCTGGGTTATCAGGCGACCGGCTTGCCGGTGAACCTCCCCGCCGCGAGCCGCAGCGCGGCGGCGCCGGCGCATGCATCGCGCGAGAGCGCGGCGGCGGTGCGCTACGGCGCCTTGGCGCAGACGCTCGGCGGCGCGCCGTGGCATCGTCCGTTCGAGCGCTTCGATTTCACCGACGAGTGGAACAACCTCGGCTACGGCGCGATTCGTTGCGATGGCTCGATCTGGTCGCTCAGGGAAGCGGTGCAGGTGCCCGCCGAAGCGGAACTCGCGGCGCTCGAGGTGGCCGGCGAGCGGCAGTTCGCCTACGCCGCGCTATGGGATGTCGACGGCTCGAGCGTGTTGTGGTTCAACCGGCCGGTCGGCCCGTGCGATTCGTTCGAATGGCGCATGGTCGAGCAATTCGTGTCGGGCTACCGCGCGGACACGCTGCCGTGTCAGCCGGTCCTGAGCGAGCTGCCATGGGGCTACGACGCGGCGATCACCTCGCGGCTCGATTGCGACGAAGACATCGAGTCGGCGCGTCCACTGTGGCAAGCGTATCAGCGCATGGGCGTGCCGTTCAGCCTGGCCGTCAACTCGCAGAACCTGAGCCGCACCGAACATCACGGCATTCTTCGCGAACTGCTCGCCGACCGGCAACAGGGCGCGGTGCTGTCGCACACGGCCACGCACGCGCCGAACTGGGGCGGCAGTTATGACTGCGCGCTCGCGGAGGGCAGCCAGTCGGCGCAACTCATCGAGGCGGTGACCGGTGTGCCGGTCCGTTACGCGGTGTCGCCGTTTCACCAGTCGCCGCCGTACGCGATGCGTGGCCTCGCCGATGCCGGCTATGACGGCTGCATCGGCGGGATCATTCGCAACGACCCCGAGTTTCTGACGGCGCGCGGTGGCGCGCTGGCCGGCATGCCGACGGGCTTCGTTGGGCACAGCCAGCAGTGCATGCTGCATGGCGAATGCATGCTCGAAGAAGGCGATCCGCTCGCCGTATTCAAGCAGGCCTTCGACTACGCATACGCCACCAACACGCTGTTCGGCTATCTCGACCATCCTTTCTCCGAGCGCTATGCGTACGGCTGGAAGGACGAGGCGTCGCGGATCGACGCGCACGAGCAGTTCATCGCGTACATGCGCAGCAAGGCGCGCCAGCCGCTGTTCCTGCACGAGGATGCCGCGCTCGACTTTCTGCGCTTCAGGTCGCTCACGCAGATCGTCGAAGAGGGCGGCGCGTTCCGCGTCGTCACGCCATCCAGTCAAACGACCCCGTTGACGCTCGGCGTCGAGTTCCGGGGCGCACACACGCAGGTCGAGTCGGGGAAAGCACTGCAATGAAAGTCATGGTGGTGATGGGCACGCGGCCCGAGGTGATCAAGCTGGCGCCGGTCGTGCGCGCGTTGCGCGGCGAATTCGACACGGTCGTTTGCGCGAGCGGGCAGCACAAGGATATGGCCGCGCAGGCGCTGCAATTCTTCGGCATCGAACCGGACATCACGCTCGATACGATGAGCCCGGGGCAGTCGCTGAACGCGTTGTCGTCGCGCCTGATCGCGGCGCTCGACCGCGCGCTCGACGAAGTGCGTCCCGACTGGGTGATCGTTCAGGGCGATACGACGACCGCCTTCTGCGCCGGTTTCGCGGCGTTTCATCGCGGCGTCCGCGTGGGCCACGTCGAAGCGGGGCTGCGCACCGGCGATCTCGCGAGCCCGTTTCCCGAGGAAGCGAACCGCAGTCTGCTGAGCCGCATCGCGACGCTGCATTTCGCGCCCACCGAACTGGCGCGCCGCAATCTGCTGAGCGAAGGCGTGGCCGAGCAGAAGATCGTCGTGACCGGCAACACAGTGGTGGATGCGATCGGCGCGGTGCGCGAAAGCTGGAGCAAGACGCCGCCGCGCAGTCCGTTGCCTGAATGGCACGGCGCGCAGAAGCAGCATGTGCTAGTCACCTGCCATCGGCGGGAAAATTTCGGCGACGTGCTGCAAGACATCTGCCGCGTGCTGCGCGATCTTTGCCAGCGTTATAGCGACTACCGCTGGGTGTTTCCGGTGCATCTGAATCCTTCCGTGCGCGCGCCGGTGCATCGCGAACTCGACGGCATCGCGAACCTCGCGCTGATCGAACCGGTCGACTATCCGACGAGCCTCTATCTGATCAGCGGCAGCGCTGTTGTTGTCAGCGACTCCGGCGGCATTCAGGAAGAAGCGCCGACCTTCGGCGTGCCGGTGGTCGTGATGCGCAATCACACCGAACGCCGCGAAGGCGTCGACGCCGGCTTCGCGACGCTGGCCGGCCAGGCCGCGGCGAGCATCGAAGGCGCGGTGTGCGGCTGGCTCGACGATCCGGCGCGCCGCGCTGCGCTGCGCAATCGCGCGAATCCGTATGGCGACGGGCTGGCTTCGGAGCGGATTGTCCAGAGTTTGCAGGGCCGCGCGGTCGAGGTGTTCGTTGGTTGAGGGCAAGTTTCAGGGCAACGAAAGCGCATTGGCCGCCCAGGACTGCGTACTGTTTTCCACCGCCGATTGGGACGAACCGTATTGGACCAACAAGCAGCACACGGCGAGCATTCTCGCCGCGCGCGGCTGGCGGATTCTGTATGTGGAAAGCGTCGGCTTCCGTTCGCCGAAGGTGGGCAGCGGCCGCGACTGGCAGCGTTTGTGGCGCCGCCTGTGGCGCGGTGTGCAGTCGCTTGTGATGGGACCGCCGCGGCGCGCGGACAACGTCTGGGTGCTGTCGCCGCTGATGGTGCCGGCCGGGCATCACCTGCCGTTCGTGCGCGCGTTGAACCAGGCGTTGCTGCGCTTTTCCGTGACGCGCTTCGCGAGATCGCGGCGCTTCAGGAAGCCGGTGGTCTGGACGTATCACCCGTACATGCTCGATGCGATCGAGACGCTGCCGCGCGGGCCGCTCGTGTATCACTGCGTCGACGATATCGCCGAGATTCCGGGCGTCGACGTCGTGGCGTTCCGTAACGCGCAGCAGGCGCTGCTCGGCCGCTGCGAGGCGGTGTTCACGACGGCGATGTCGCTGAAGGAAGTGTGCTTGCCGTTCAACCGCAATACGCATTTCTTCGGCAACGTGGTGGACGACGCGCACTTCGGCGAGGCGCGCAGCGAAGGTCCGCTGCCCGCCGAGCTTGCCGCGATTCCCGAACCGCGGCTCGTCTATCACGGCGTGCTGTCCGACTTCAAGGTCGACTTTCCGTTGCTGCTGCAAACCGCGCAGGCGCGGCCGCACTGGCAGTGGATCATCATCGGCGAGGAGCGCGAAGGGCAGCGCAGCGAGCTGCTCGCACAACTGGCGCGCCTGCCGAACGTGCATCTGCTCGGCTATCGCCCGTATCGCATCCTGCCGCAGTACTTGCGCGGCATGCAGGTCGGCGTGCTGCCGACGCTGCTCAACGACTACACCCGTTCGATGTTCCCCATGAAGTTCTACGAATACCTCGCGGCCGGCTTGCCGGTCGTGTCGACCCCGCTCGATTTCGCGAAAGAGCCGCGCGCGGGTCTCGAAGTGGGCGGTGAGCTCGACGCGTTCGTCGCGGCCATCGAAAAGCAGTTGGCGCGCGGCAAGCTGAGCGCCGACGAAGCACGCGCGGCGGTCGGTGAGAACACGTGGGAAGCGCGGCTCGACAAGATGCTCGGAATTACGTTTGGCGGCCATGCCGCCGGCAACGGCAGGCCGGCTTCGCTGGACGCGGTTGCATGAGCGGCGCCGGTATGAAAGTTCTTCACATTTATCGCACGTATTTTCCCGATCCTCCCGGCGGACTTCAGGAAGCGATCCGCCAGATCAGCCTGTCGACGCGGGCGTGTGGAGTCGATCCGCGGATTTTCACGTTGTCGCCGAATCCGGTGCCGCGCGACATCCAGTTTCCCGAAGGCGTCGTGACGCGCTCACGCTCGTGGGCCGCGCCTGCTTCGTGCGACCTCGGCGGCTTCGAGTCGCTGCGGCAGTATCGCGCGCAGGCCGAGCAGGCCGACGTGCTGCATTTCCATTTTCCGTGGCCGTTCGCTGACGTGCTGCATCTGCTCGGACGCGTGAAAAAGCCTGCGGTGATGACCTATCACTCCGACGTGGTGCGCCAGCGCGCGCTCGGCTATGTGTACGGGCCGTTGATGCGCTCGACGCTGCGTTCGATGTCGGCGGTGGTGGCCACCTCGGCCGTCTACGCGCGCAGCAGCGCCGTGCTGACCAGCGTGGTCGACAGTGAGCGTCTGAAGGCGATTCCGCTCGGCATCATCGACTACCGTGACGATCCGCAACTGGGCCGTTTCGCGCCGCAATGCCTCGACCGGCTGATGCTCGGCAGCGAGCCGTACGTGCTCGCACTCGGCGTGCTGCGCTACTACAAGGGACTGCACACGTTGATCGAGGCGGCGCCGTCGATCGGCTGCAAAATCGTCATCGCCGGGTCGGGGCCGGAAATGGAGCGGCTCACGGAGCTGGCGAAGCAGGTGGGTGCGTCGAACGTCGTGTTCGCAGGGCAGGTGTCGCACGAAGAGAAGGTCGCGTTGCTGAGCGGCTGCCGTGCACTGGTGATGCCGTCGCATTTGCGCTCGGAGGCGTTCGGGATGGTGCTCGTCGAAGCGGAAATGTTCGGCAAGCCGATGGTCTGCTGCGAGATGGGCTCGGGCACGTCGTATGTGAACGAGCATGGGGTGACGGGTTTCGTGGTGCCGCCCGAGTCGCCGGTGGAGTTTGCGGCGGCGGTCAACCAACTCGTGCGGGATGAAGCGCTTGCCCAAAGGATGGGGGCGGCGGCGCGTGAGCGGTATGAGCGGCTTTTCTCCGGGCCGGCGCTGGGCAATGCGTATCGGGCGCTTTATGAAGAGATATTGGAGCGCTAACAGCGCGTGCGGACACGCCTGCGCGCATCGTTGCGCGCTCCGCTTACAGTTTGAAACAACTTGCGATAAAGAGCCGCTGACGGCATAGTTAGACTCAATTTTTCGGGCCTGGCGAGGTTCGGAAGCAATTTCCCAACTCTGTTTGCACGAACGTGCATGACGGCCGAGGCGGCCAGAGCCGTCCCAAGCCCCGCATATATTGCGCATTGCACTCTTCTGTCACGCCGTAAAGATGTCGATCGTGCCGCTTGAATGTGCTGCACGGTGTCGGCGCCGGAGATTCATGGAAGGGTTTCGCGCAGGCCAGGTCATTGCCAAGGAGGCAGGTAGTGTTTTTCCCGGTGTTTTTGTCCGTTGTATTTGTCGTTCGCAATCAGGCGCGGGATATCGAACCCATCCTGATGGACGCAGCCTCGGTCCTGAGCACGCTTGTCAGCGACTACGAACTGATTGTCGTGGACAACGCGTCCGAGGACGAGAGTGTCGGCGCACTCAAGCAGCTCGCGGGCGACCGCGGCTTGCCGAATCTGCAGGTGTACGCGCTGACCAAGGAGGTCGATTCGGATACGGCTTCGTGGGTGGGTCTGGAAAATGCCCTCGGTGATTTCGTTGCGGTCGTCGACCCGCTGGCCGACGACATCCGGTTCCTGCCGACCATGCTCGACAAGGCCGCGAGCGGCGCGGACGTCGTATTCGCCGCGAACGAACAGCAGCCGGTGCAAAGCTGGGCCTATCGCACTTGCCTGAGCGCGTTCAATGCGCTGTACAAATGGTCCAACGGCGTGCACCTGGCTAAAGACGCGCCCCAGTACCGGCTGCTCAGCAAACGCGTGATCAATTTCATGCTGCAGCATCCGATGCCCGCGATGACTTATCGCTATCTGCCGGCCACCGGCGGTTTTGCACGCGTGAATCTGACTTACAGCGCGCTGCCCAAGGCCGCGCATGCGAAGCGTCTGTCGCACAGTATCGATCGCGGTATCCGCCTGCTCGTGTCGACCACCAAGGCGCCGATGCGGCTCGTGACCGCGCTTTCGTTGTTTGGCGCGGTGTCGAATCTGGTCTACTCGATCTACGTGATCGCGATCGGTTTGATGAAGTCGAACGTGGCGCCAGGCTGGGTGACACTGTCGCTGCAGCAATCCGGCATGTTCTTTCTGATCTCGCTCGTGCTGCTGGTGCTTGGCGAGTACATCCTGCAAATGGCGCGACTGAGCAACGAAGGTCCTCTGTACCATGTTGCCCAGGAATTCACGAGCACCGTGATGACGCGTCGCCAGAAACTGAATATCGAAGACGTCAGATTGCCTGAGCCACACCGCGCGGATGTGAACGACTCCATGCATTCCTCCTGAGTGAACGGGAGGATCTGCTCATGCAAGATGCTGTGGTCATCGGCGGTGGCTTCTACGGAACGGCGATCGCGATTTACCTCAAGAAGCAGCGCGGCCTGAAAACGGTGACATTGATCGAGCGCGAGCCGGCATTGCTGGCGCGTGCTTCGTACAACAATCAGGCGCGCGTCCACAACGGCTATCACTATCCGCGCAGCTTCACGACCGCGTTTCGCAGCCGTATCAACCTGCCTCGTTTCGTCCGCGATTTTCCCGATGTGGTGAAGCGCGACTTCACCAAGGTCTACGCGATCGCGCGGCGCAATTCCAAAGTGACGGCGCGGCAATTCGAACGGTTTTGCCGCGAGATCGGCGCGAGCCTCGAAACGGCTCCGCAGCAGATTCGCGATCTGTTCGAACCGCGTCTGATCGAGCAGGTGTTTCTGGTGGAAGAGTATGCATTCGATTCCACCAAACTTGCGGACTGGGCGAGGCGCGAACTGGCCGGGTTCGATATCGACGTCAGGCTGAACACGCGAGTCGTGCACATTCATCGGCTTGACGAAGGTTTCGCGCTGGAGTGCGACGACGCGAATCGCTCGACCCTGCATGCCAGGTATGTCTTTAACTGCACCTATAGCGGCCTGAATCAGTTCGCCGGCGACTTTCGCGGCACGCAAACGAAGCTGAAGCACGAGATCACCGAGATGGCGCTGGTCGAGACCGTGCCGGAATTGCGCGGGCTCGGCGTGACCGTGATGGACGGTCCGTTTTTCTCGATGATGCCGTTTCCGGCCCGTGGCCTTCATACGCTCTCGCACGTGCGCTACACACCGCATTCGAGCTGGATGGACGCGCCCGGCGAGGACCCGTACAGGAGATTGAGCGAGTACCCGCGCGACAGCCGCGTGGACCGCATGGTGCGGGATGTGGGGCGCTACTTTCCCGCGGTTTATGATGCGCGTTACGTCGAATCGCTCTTTGAGGTCAAAACGGTTCTCGTGAAAAACGAAGGGGACGACGGTCGTCCGATATTGTTCGAGAAATACGCCGCGTCGGATGGCCTGTATTCGATCCTGGGCGGCAAGATCGACAACATCTACGACGTGCTTGAGAAGCTGGACGCGGAGACCTTCGTTTCCACTTCACAAACGCAAACAGTATTGGGAACACGCAAATGAGCGACGCACTGATTGGATATACGGGGTTTGTGGGATCGACCCTGCTGAAGCAAAAGCATTTCGATGCGCAATTCCGTTCGACCAATATCGAGCAGATCCGCGGGTCGTCGTTTGGCCTCGTGGTCGGTGCGGGAGCGCCGGCTCAGAAGTGGATCGCGAATGCACAACCGGAAGCAGACCGCGAAAAGATCGAAGGGCTGATCGATCATCTGTCGACGGTTCAGTGCGACACGTTCGTGCTGATCAGCACGGTCGACGTGTTCGGCAATCCGCTCGGCGTCGATGAGAACACGCCGGTGGACGAGGAAGGTCTGCATGCCTATGGCCTGCACCGGCGCTTGCTGGAGAAATTCGTCGAGTCGCACTTTCCCCGTCATTTGATCGTTCGTCTGCCTGGACTGGTCGGGCCGGGGCTGCGCAAGAACGTTATTTTCGATTTCCTGAACAACAACAATCTGCATGCGATCGATAGCCGGGGCTCGTTCCAGTTCTATCCGATGGTGAACCTTTGGGATGACATTCAGACTGCTCTCACGGCCGGTCTCAAGCTCGTGCATCTGACCGCCGAGCCGGTCACCGTGGCAGAGGTCTCGGAAGCCGGCTTTGGCAAACCGTTCGATCAGGCGACGGTGACGCACCCCGCCAGCTACGACTTCCGCACCGTGCACGCCGGTCTGTTCGGGGCCACGGGCTCGTATCAGTACAGCAAGCGCGAAACCATTCAGGCGGTGCGCTCTTATGCGCAATCCGAGCCGCTGAAGGCCACAGTCGAATCGGCGGGTAAGGCATGAGAATCGCCATTTCGAACATCGCTTGGGAAGTCGCCGACGACCAACTGGTCGCGGACATTTTGCAGCAGCATCGCGTCGACGCGATCGACGTAGCGCCCGGCAAATATTTTCCGGACCCGAAGACCGCCGAGGCGGCGGACATCGCACGCGTTCGCGCGTGGTGGTCCGATCGCGGAATCGCAATCACGGGGATGCAGTCGCTGCTGTTCGGGACAACCGGGCTGAATCTGTTTGGCACGGCCGAATCGCAGCAAGCGATGCTGGAGCATTTGCGCGCCGTGTGCCGGATCGGCTCGGGCCTGGGCGCGCAGCGGCTCGTATTCGGCTCGCCCCGTAATCGTGATCGCACGGGTCTTGCCGACGATGCCGCGCACGATATCGCGGTGACGTTCTTCCGCCGCCTGGGCGACATCGCTGCCGGGCAGGGCGTGTTCGTTTGTCTCGAACCCAATCCGCCGTGCTATGGCGCCAATTTCATGACCAACAGCCGCGATACGGCGACGGTCGTGGAGGCCGTCGCGCATCCGGCAATCCGTATGCAACTGGATACGGGGGCGGTCACGATCAACGCAGAAGACGCGCGCGACGTTGTCACCCGATACGCGCACCTGATCGGCCACGTGCACGCGAGCGAACCGAATCTCGTCACGCTCGGCGAGGGCGGGACGAACCATCGCGCGGTAGCTGAGGTGCTGGCCGAGTTGCTGCCCGAGCAGGTGGTGTCGATCGAAATGCTGGCGCCGAAATCCGGCTCGGCGGTGGACGCGGTGCGTCGCGCTGTCGGCGAGGCCGTTCGATGCTACCGCGCCGACGGCGGAGCGTCCGCATGAAATGGCTCATTCTGGTGCTGGGCATCGCATCGAATGCGTCCGCAAGCGTGCTGGTGAAAATCGCGATGATGCCGCCAAGGCAATTTCCGAGTCTCAGCGATCCGGTCGGCGCGCTGAAGAACGGCCCTTTCTGGCTCGGCCTCGCACTGTACGGCGCGGCTTTTCTGCTGTACGCGGCGGCGCTCGGCAGGCTGCCCCTGAACGTTGCTCAACCGGTACTGACGGCCGGCGCGATCGCGACCGTGGCGATCCTGTCGGTGGTGATATTCCGTGAGCCTTTTCCCTGGACCGTCGGTGCGGGGATCCTGTTCATCATCGCAGGCGTTGCACTCATCACGGCCCGCGTAGGGTGAAATAAAAAAGGATCACAGACTTCAATGAAACTCGATATGTCCCAAGAAGCCCGCGCCGCCTGGCAGGTTCCCGCTTTCAGAATTCAGCTCACGTCGGAGCCGCGCAGTCCGTGGTGTGTGGTGATCCCGGTGATCAACGAGGGCGCGCGCATCCGCAATCTGCTCGAGCGGATGGCGGCGCTGGGCATTCCCGCCACGGCGGATGTGATCATCGTCGACGGCGGCAGTACCGACGGTTCGCTCGATCTCGAGTTCCTGAAGCGCCAGGGCGTGCACACGCTGGTGCTCAAGACGGGGCCCGGCAAGCTGAGTGCGCAGTTGCGCTGCGCTTACGCGTTCGCGCTGGACCAGGGCTATGAGGGTATCGTCACGATCGACGGAAACGACAAAGACGATCCCGACGCGATTCCGCGCTTCATCGACGAGTTGAAGCGCGGCGTGGATTTCGTGCAGGCGTCGCGCTACCTGTCCGGCGGCGTGGCGGAGAACACGCCGAAGTCGCGCGATCTGGCGATCCGGCTGATTCATGCGCCGATGCTCAGCCTCTTTTCCGGTTTTCACTGGACCGACACGACCCAGGGCTTCCGGGCCTACAGCCGCAAGATGCTGCTCGACCCGCGCGTCGCGCCGTTTCGCGACGTGTTCGATACCTACGAGCTGCTGGCGTACCTGTCGTATCGTGCGCCGAAGCTTGGCTACCGCTGCCTCGAAGTCGCGACCACGCGTCGCTATCCAAAGGGCGAAGTGCCCACCAAGATCAGCAGCGTGAAGGGCAACCTCTCGGTGTTGCAAGTGTTGTTCAAGGCGTGCTTCGGCGCTTATAACCCGTCGTGAAGTGCTAGCGCGGCTTGCACGCGCCGGATCTGCGATGAAAGAGATGTTCAATGCCAAACCAACTGACAAACACAGAAAAAACGAGCGTGGTGGTGGCGTCGGCCTCTCTGGCCGCCGCAGCCCTGGCGCTGGGTCTTCGCTTGACGCTGGCGCCGGCGTACGCGGATTTCATCGTCGGGAGCATCACCTGGAGCGCGAATACGAAGTTTCAGGATCTGTTCGCGCCACTGTTTTTCATGGCGGTGCTGCTCGGTGGTCTGGCCTTTCTGTCGGCGCAGATCAGGACCCTGAAGAACCACGGCACGCAGGGTTCGCATGCGCGTGATTTTGCGGAGCAGTTGCTGTGGTGGTCGGTGCCGTCAGTGGTGGTGGTCGCGGGTCTGATCACTGGCGCGTCGATCGACCGAACCATCCAGCTTGTCTCCGCCGCGGGCTTGCTGGTGCTCGGCGTGTCGGCGTGGTTGCAGGCGGAAAAGCCCGAGCGGGTGTCGCCATGGCTGACCGGGCTGAGCCTGTTCTCGGCGTTTCTGATCGCGCTCGTGCCGCTCGAAATTGCGCTCGTGGTAGGCCGCTTGCCGGTGGGCGTGAGCGGCCATGTGGACGTGACACGCTACGCCAAAGTATCGCATCTGCTGATCGGCGTGCTCTTTCTTGCAGTGCTGGCTTCGGCCTTCACGCCGCGACTGACGTTGCGCGTCTTGCCAAAAAGCATCCTGATCGGCCAGTTGGGCTTGCCGCTGTTTTTCTTCGCGATGTATCCGGCGCGGCTCGCGCTGCCTGACGGCGCGCTCACCAAATACCCGACGACCTGGGCGTTGAAGGGGCTCGTGATTGCATTGGCCGTCGCGGGTGTCATCGATGTTTTCCGGCGCTATGTTGGCTATTGCCGCGACGAGCGGCAGAGCTACAAAGTCCTCTTCTCGCCGCTCGCCTTGTTTGGCCTCCTGATCGCATTCAAGTTTGGCAACACGCTCGGCCCTTCGCTTTCGCCGAACGACTACGAGTTCGGCCAGAACCTGGTCGGCTGGTGGTCGTACCTGAAGGGTGTGGTGCCGTATGTCGGCTATATCTCTCCTCACGGCTTCATGGAGGACGATCTGCCCGGACTGCTGTCGGTTGTGTTCTACGACGGCACGGCGACGAGTATTTTCGATGCAACCCGGCTGAGTTCGACGCTGCTCGCGCTCGTCGCTTTCTTTGCGCTCTACGGGTTTTCCGGCAGCCTGGGTCTGGCGCTGGTTTCGACGTTCTTCATCGGCGGCAGAACGGCTTTTCTGTTTTTCACGCCGTTTATGTGCCTGTGGTTCAGCCGTTCGCTGCGGGCGCGGCCGGCCCGCTGGCTCGCGGTGTGGCTCGTGAGCGCGACGATCGTGGTGCTGGGCGTGCCGCCCGCGGGTCTGCTGCTCGCCGCCGCCTCCGGCATCCTCGCGCTCGAAGCGGTATGGCGCATGTGGCGGGGTGGCGAGCGCGAAGACTGGAAGACGCTCGCGGTGGTCTGCGTCGTGCTGCTCGTGCTCGCGGTGGTGACGCCGTTGGGCGTCATGTTGTTCGGCGCGATCCGCTATGTACTCGACAACGGTCCGATCAATCAGGTCGCGTATGGTATTCCGTGGGAGATCAGCTGGAATCCCGGCAGCCCGAAGTCCGGCCTGGTTTTCGAAGCGATCCGGATGCTGTGGCTCGGCGCGCCCGCTTTCTGTTTGATCATGGTCTACACCGGCATCAGGAATCGCGCGACGCGCAGTGCGGCGTTCCTGCCGGCGGTTGTCGTGATGCTGTTCGCGCTACTGCTGACACCCTATTCGATGGGACGCATCGATGCGGGCGATATGTCCCGTGCGGGGCTCGCGGCCATTTTCGGCTGGTCCGTGCTGATTCCGATTGTCGCGTGGCACTCGACGCTCCGGTTCAACCGCACGGCGTTGATCGTGCTCGTCGCGGGAATGAGCGCGACGTTGAATTACACGACTCTGGCGTTTTATACGGCGGTGTTTTCCGCGGCGCCGTCCATTCCCGTGTTGCCGATGAAAAACGGCGTGGACTGGGGTATGCCCAACGTCGGCCAGGGGATGGTGCAGGACGACCAATGGGCGCGGCTCGTCAAGCTCAACACGCTGCTCAACAGCAAGCTCGCGCCGGGCGTGGGCTACCTCGATCTGACCTCGCACAACGCACAGACTTTCTATTTCGGCCGCCCGGTGACGATGGCCGTCACGGCGCCATACAACATGGCGCCGGTTCGGCAACAGCAGCAAGCGGTCGCGAGGCTGGAGCGCGACTTGCCCAGCATCGCGCTGCTGTCGGCGGACAACATTACGTATGACGGCGGCGGACTCGCATTACGAGACCCCGTGTTGTACCGGTTCGTAATGGATCACTACACGCCGGTGTGGGCGGACGGCGTCATTCTCGGCTTGAGCGCGCCGGCGATGATCGCGCAGCAGGGGCAACGGTTGACGGCTGGCATACGCAACCTGACGGACGACAGGTGGGACAGGGGCGTCAGCCGCAGCGAAGCCGCATTGTCGCTAGACCCAAGCACGCCGATTGTCGCGTTCGCGCCGGGCACGCCGGTTCGTTTGCGCAATGGCGAGACACGCAGCGTCACGAAGATATCCACTGAACAGCATGCGATCTGGCTCGACGGTGGCCCGCTCGATCCGGCACAGGCAGGGTATCCCGGCGTCGTCGACGTGACGCTTGAGCCTGCGCTGCAAGCGGAGTACCGGTGGACGTTGCAGGACGCGTCGTTCGCGACGCCTGAGCTGGGCAAGATTCCGGTGGCCTGGGGACGTTCGGACAAATCGCTCTCGAAGAAGATGACACGGGTCGCGTCGCTCGACGCGCCGGCGCCGACCTTGCGCGATCTGACTCAGGAATCCGGCCTTTATAAGGTCACGGGCGGCAATTCGCAATTGAGCTTCGATCTGTCCGCACTCGGCGTGTCCGGTCATGCCGCGGGCATGCTTCGTTTTGAGTTTTCCTGCGTGGACCGTCGCGCGACGCCGCGATTCAAAATCGCATGGTGGGGCGACCAGCAACAGGGTCCGGCCGATGCAGCCCGTTTGACCTTCACCGCCGACGACGGCGTGCTGATCGTCCCGCTGGATGCGTATCCTCGCTGGCTCACGCTCGAACGGGTCAAGGGGCTGCAAATGACGCTTGCCGACCCGAACGCGTGCGGTGCATTCGGCATCAGGGACGTAGCGCTGTATCAGCGGAATATTTTCCGCTAGGCGTGTGTTCGCACGGGCCGCTTCTGGTGGCCGGGCTCACCTGGCCCCGGCTCACCGGCCACACTCAGCGGCGTTGGGCTGCGAATCGCAATGCACGCCGGGCTTTCCAGAACGGACGACCGGGCGCATCGTCACGAGCTTGCGTTTCCATCCGGCGCCAACTCTCGACCGTCTGCGACCTGTCGTTGGACGGTTTGAGCGAAACGAAGAACTCCATATCGTTTCGCTCGGTGTCGAAAAAGTTGCCGCACGCGAGGTCGATCAGCCCGAGTTCCGCCATTTCACGAAACAGGCGAGCGAACGAGCGCGGCGAAAATACCCAGCAGTGCACGTCGTGATAGGCGCCATTCTGCAGACAATCCTGCGCCACCGCCAATGCGGTGTCGAGATCGTGATGCCGTTCGACCGCGAACGGGTCGAGCGGCGCTCTCCAGGCTGACGCGCAATCCACTTTTGCGACGTTGATGCAGTAGTCGATCAGGACCTGCGGTTGCGGAACCCGTGCGCCGACCAGGTTGCTGTGCAGGACCGCCGGGATCCGCGTTTCTTCGCGGAAGTAATCGAACGTGAAGCGTTTGTCCGGCACGATCAGCCTGACCTCGCCGCCGGGATTCAACACCGAGCGCAACTCGTGCAGCCACGCGATGAGGTCCGGCACGTGTTCGACCACATGCGAAGCGACCACGTAGTCGACGTGCCTGCCGCCCAATGCTTGCAGAAGCGTGTTGGCGCCCCATACGGCATCGACGTCGACGATGGCGTCCACGTTCACATTAGGGTCGTTCTGGTATTTTTCACGCAGTGTTTGCGTGTTGGCGTGATCGACATAGATGACGGGCCCGTCGTCCCTGAGAAGAAACGGGCGGCATAGCGCCCCGATCTCCAGGCCAAGACTGCTTTTCTGATCCAGCCCGGCGAGGAGCTTGTGCTTGCGGGTGAGGGGGGTACGGCATGCAGACATCGGGTTCTCCTGCTTGAAGAGACTTCCAGATTCTTACCGAGCCCTCATCATAGCCGAACTAAGCTGTCAAACAGGCGGCGCTATTAATCTGCCGGTGTGTGGGTGCGGCGTTTGCGTGTAGACGTCGAAGAAATGCTGTTGCCAGATGGCACACATGAAATCCATCTGCCCGGTGAGCCGCTGATCGAAGACGCCAGACATGTCCGCGCGCTCCACCAGAGGTCGCATGTTGCGAACCAGCAGGCGTTCGAAGTCGTCGATGCAGTAGTCCGCGACCTGCTCGCAGGAAATCGCATACGACGCCACCTTGCATTGCGGCGTCAGCGACAGATAAGTACTGAACAGCCGTTCGACGATGAACGGCAGGAACGGCGCCGGATCGGTATGCGTGGTGTCCAGCATCACGGCGCGCGCGGCCGGGTGATCCGCGTTGTTCTCCAGAAAGTCGGCGATAGGTACGAGAACCTGTCCGACATAGGCATCCCAGAAGCGCGGCGAGCCGACCCAGAAATTGCAGTAGGACAGCGTGCCGTGACCCTGGCGCGGCACATCGTTCAACTGCCAGTCGATTCCCGATGCATCCAGCAGTGCCTGGGCCGCTTGCCGCAAGCCGGGATGCGCGTGCTCGCCCTGCATCCACACATTGAACGACCAATATGCAAGCTGCGGAAACGGATTGATGAACCACACGTCGCAGTCAGGCTGCGTATCCACGAACGCGGTGAATTGCTCGGCGCTAACCCTGGACTTCAGCGTGAACTTCGGTGAAAAGAGCCCGGTGGCGGCGTGCTTCAAATGGACCCCGCTGCGGTACAGATCGACCAGCATCCTGAACTCGCGCCACGCCGCCGCCCGGTTGTCGCGAATCTCGAGCGGCAGGAATGCGTCGCTCGACAATTGCTGCCCGGGCTGATAGAGCGGCTCGTACATTCCGTATTTGCGCATCTCGTCTCTCCGGCTTCAGTTCGTCAACACGGAAGTCAGGACTTCAGCGCTGAAGCGGATATGGTGCCGGTCGTGCACGTCCTGGTACGCCCGTTCGCGGATGTCGCGGCGCAACTGAGCGTCCGCCGCCATCGACTCCATCGCCGAGAGCCAGGCCTCGTAGGTGTTGTCGACCAGCAGGCCGGTTCGTCCGTGCTCGATGCAGTCTTCGTAGATCGGGCTGCGCGAATAGATGCCCGCGACTCGCGCAGTGCCGTAATTGAGGTACTTGAACGGATTCTTGCAACTGTTGAAGAACAGGCTCTCCGCATCTTCCGCGCCGCCCAGCGGCGTGATCGAGAACGCGTAATTGCCCGCGATCAGCGATTGCACGTAATCGGCGTACTGCTTGCGGCTCGTGTAGTGCAGAAACGGCAGCGAGAAGATTTCCGGGAAAGGGTCGCCGTAGAAATCCAGCGTGTATTCCGGGTGCAGATGAAAGAAGTCCTGCAGCACTCTCAGCAGCACTTCCTTGCTGTTGTGCACCTTGATGAGATCCGCATTCGTGAACACGATTCTCGGCGGATCGGACTCGGCATTTTCCCAGCCCCGTTTCTCCGGAATGTACTTCTCGACATACATGCCGTTCGGCAGCAGCACGGGGTGCTCGCAATACTCCTTGATGCCGGCATACAGATTCTTGTTCGCCACGGTCACGACGTCCGCGAGTCCGATCAGCGCCTGAATCGCGTCGAGTTGTCGCGACATTTTCTTCGCGTTGCTATACGACGGGAATGAGAAGATCCAGTCGTCGACGTCGTAGATCACGCGCAGACCGCGCTTCTTGGCCTGCGTGGCGATTTCCACGGCAGCATGCGAACTGTGCTTGCTCAGAATGAGCACGTCGGCCCAGTTCAGCGCCGCGTGCACGCGATCATGGTTCTCAGCGATCGCGGCATAGACGAGTTGACCCTGATCGGTCAGGTAGTCCAATGCCTCGGTGACACGCGCTTCCACGGACAGCGACAGCGCATCCGCCGCAACGTGGGAAACCCGCTGGAGTGCCAACACCTTCATCATCTCTCATTGCCTCGTTGGGGTCAGCATGGGGGCTGCGGTTTCGGCCGGCGTCAGCGAGAAGCCCTTCAGCGTCGCCTTGCGCGCGTTTGCGTCGGCATGTGCGCCGCCGTCCGCATACTCGATGACCGTCAGGCTCGCATGCGCGGGCAGCAGCACCGGGAACCGCTCCATGCCGATGCCGAGCGCATGCTGAATCAGGCACGCGATCGGCCCGGAATGCGCGACCACCACGATCCGCGCGTCGGCCGCCTGTTGCGCCAGCAGCTCTTCGAGCCAGTTCATCACGCGCCGGTTCAGGTCTTCATGAGACTCGCCGCCTGGGTAGGGCGTCGCGTTGTTGTGGTAGAACCCTGGCTGCCGTGCGACGAATTCCACGAGCGGCCACCCGGCCACCGAACCCGCATCGGTCTCGCCGAGACGCGCGTCGATCCGCCATTCGGCTCGCGGAAACATCAGGCGCGCGGTTTCCTGTGCGCGCTGCCACGTGCTAGTGAAGAAGTGATCCGCATCCAGTTGCACCTGATCCAGCCAGCGTTGCATTGCTTCGGCCTGGCGCCGGCCTTCGTCGACGAGCGTATCCGCCGGCGTGCCCGTGACGAGCCGCGCGGTATTCGCGTGTGATTTCCCATGACGGAACAGGTAGAGCATCATGGCATCGCTACCGCTTCGTCGAAGACATTCAGCAACGGAATGATGGCGTCCGGCAGGCAGTGTTTCTGCAAATGCCGGCGCAACTCCTGCATGTGCGGATTCGACGCGAGGCACGCCGCCACGCCGCTACGCACACTGGTCTCGGAGTCGGGATCGACGAACTGCGCAAAGCCGTCGAAGTGTTCGCGCGTCCACGCCGAGTCGCTTAACACCAGCCGGCAACCGGCGAGCCCGGCGGCAATCGCCGACAGGCCGGCCGGCTCTTTCGAAATCTCTATGTAGTAGCTCGCTTCCTGCAACGCCGCGCGCATGATTTCCGACCGGTACGGCAGGCCGTCGATGAACAGGGAATTGGCCGGCGCTTCGCGGCGGCACATCTCATAGTAGGCGCGATTGCGCGAGCGGCCGACGAACACCAGCGGCATGCCGCTGTCGCGTAGCGCCCGGATCGCCAGCAGCTGATTCTTGCTGGGCTCGATCACGCCGAACCAGATCGCGTATTCGTCGAGGTCGTACATCGTGCGGAACAGTCCGGGCGGCGCGTCTTTCGTGAACACGACGTCGACGCCGGCGGGCACCAGCCGGATCTTTTCTTCGGGCGCGGGAAAGTGCGAGCAGAAATGCTCTTTCTCGGCCACCGATTTGAAGACGATATATTTCGCGAGCCTCACGTGCTCAGCGATCATCTCGGGGGACGGGGGCTGTTCGGCGTTGATCCAGAGGTTGGGCCATAGCACGATCGGCTTGCCCGCCGCTGCGACGGAGCGTAGCAATTCGAGTCCGCCGCCGTGTACGGAGAAATGCAGAACGACGTCGTAGTTGTCGATGGACTGCGAAAACGGCCCGTAGATATCGGCGATGTAGCCTTGTTTCTTCAGACTGTCGACGAGGCTGACGATTTCGAATTCGCCCCCGCCCTTGGCGAGAAAAGCGGAGTGGTAAGTGGTAACCAGAATTTTGGGTTGAGCTTTCATTGCCGGTGCTACCGAGTCGCTTGCTGATTGGGGGCGCGCAGTCTGAATTGTGAGGCGCTTCTTCTAGTGGAGCAATTCCCGTGCTCATTGTTCGATCGGGGCACGAGGGTCGGGGCCGCTGACCCTCGGGCCGACACTCGTTACACGACTCTCACCAGCCCGTGCGGCGACAAACCCCGTCGAACACTTCCGACCAATGCCGCCAGGACGTAAGTTGCAGCAGATTGCCGGCGCGCTCGCGCGCGTGCTGTGTCAATGCGTTCCAACGCGATGCATCGTTGCGCAGCGCAATAATCCGCGCGGCGATCTGCTCCGCTGTCTCGCTGATATCGCTGACCAGGCCGGCGTCGTCGACCACTTCGGCGGCCGCGTGACCGGCTCGCACCACGGCGGGAATGCCGCGATGCATCGCTTCCAGCGCGGGGATGCAGAAGCCCTCGTGGCGGCTCATCGAGAGCAACAGCGAAGCTCGGTCATAACTCGACAGCAGATCCGCGTCGTCGACCATGCCGGTGAAATCAATCCGCGTCAGCACGCCAAGCGCGCGAGCGCGTTTGAGCAGGAATTTGCTGTAATCGTAGTTCGGCATGCTGCCGACGATCGTCATCGTCGCATCGACGCCACCTTCGACGACATGCGCGAGTACTTCGATCGCATCTTCAACCCGCTTGTGCGGCACGACACGGCCCAGCACCAGCATGTTGAAAAGGTCCGGGGTGGGGCGCGCGACCGCGCTGTCCGCAAGAGTGGGCAGCGTCTCGAACACGGGTGGAATGACCACGATGCTCGCAATGTCGACATACGGTGCGAGATCCTGCGCCACATGTTTCGAGTTGGTGACGATGAGATCGAAGCCCGCCAACTTCGGCAGCTGCAAAAAGGCCTGCTCGCACAAGTCGGCCGTCACCGGCTCGAATTCACGCAGCAAGGCGGGATCGGTGATGCCGTGGTAGTAGCAGATCTTCCTGCACGGCAAGGCCAGCAATCGATCGAGATTCGGCGCGAAGATCGAATAGCTGACGTACAGAAGATCCTCGCTCGTGGCTTCTGCGAAGAGCGTCTCGATTGGCCGCACCTTTGAGATCGCCGCGTCGAAGTCCTTCGCGTACGCGCGCGACTCCCAACCTGCGCGCTCAGCCATCGCAGCCAGCCCGAGGCAATGGTTGCCGACGGCGTCGCCTTCAAAGATGTCCGGTGCACAGATCAGGAGTCTCATCGCGCGCTCACTGTTTGTCGAATTTCATTGAGACGCTGCGCATACGCGCGCGCCACCGCCGCCATCGAATAGTCTCTTTCGATACGTTCACGACCCGCCTGGGCAATGCCCTCGCGCAGATTGGCGTCGCCGAAGACGCGGGCAATCTGGCCGGCGGCAATCCCTACGTCAGGATCGCACCAGTACTGTCCTTCGTGGAACAGATAGTCTCCAGGGCGCAGCGGCACCAGTTCGCCGTCGACGAGGAATGCAGTCTGCTCGTCGCAGAAGTCCACGTTGCCCGAGAAATTGGTGGTGACGACCGGCTGACCCAAGGCCATTGCCTCGGCAATCACACGACCGAAGCCTTCGCTGCGATGCAGCGAGATGTACGCGTTGCAGCAGGCCATGAAGTCGATCGTGTCCTGCCGGTTCAGCCGCTCGGAGACGATATGGATGCGTTCGTCCGCAGCCGCCAGTTCGAGCACCTGCTGCCATGTCGGGTCGTCGCCGCGAACGTTCATCGCCTTGATGACAAGGCCGACGCCGCTGGTTTCTTTCGCGAAAGCCTGCTTGAACGCCATGATTCCGGCGACCGGGTTCTTGCGCGTCAGCCACGAATTGCCGTCGAACATCAGATAGAACAGGAAGTCGTCCTTCGGCAGGCCATAGCGTTGACGGTCAATGGATTGCGGCGTCGGAATGACCACGGCCATGGGCATGTGCCGCACCTTGGTGCGGCCCAGTTTCGCATACACGGCTTCAACGAAACGGCTCTGCGCCCAGATCTCGTCAACGAACGCGTGGGCTTGCCCGAACGCACTCGGCCAGTGAGGCAGTTCCCACGGCCACGCGCCGATCCGGTACGTGTCCGACTCGATCATGCGGCGCCCGCCTTCGAGCGCGAGCCGCACCATCTCCGGCGGCGGCAGGCAGAACAGACTGACCTGATAGTCGGGTTCGTCGCGCAGCAGGTGGTTGACGGACGTATCGATCCGGGCCGGTCCGCTCATCGGTGCATTGATGAGCGCAACGTCGATATTGCCGAGCTGCATGGCCTGCGCGGCCATCCGCGCGTCTTCGCCGAGACCGAGCACGCCTTGCGGGAAGCCCACGATATTCACGCCGAACGGCCGCATCTGGATGCGAGGCTGCTGGTCACTGAGCTGTGTTACCGCCTGATCGCGGATCTCGGTCGGCAAGAGGCGCAGGTGCCGCAATTGCAGATATTCGAGCCGGCCGGACGTGTACCACCACGCAACGAGGCCCAATGCACCTTGCAGCGTCGTGATGTCGAAGGCCTCAGTCAGGTCGGGCCGGTTCTCACGGATGCCGAGCAGGAGTCGGGGCAACGGGATCGCAGCGGCAGGCATCGAGTCCGTGCGCAGCAGGTCGTCGAGCGTTTCCTGAATCGGCCAATGGAGACTCGAATATTCCTGTTTGCCGCCGCCCATCCACCACTGCATCACGTCGAGGCGGCCGAGGTACGTGTCGAGGTCGAAGAGCGCCTGCAGATCCGGCCGGCTTTCGATCAGAAGCGGGAGAAAATGCGGTGTCTTGAGCAGCCCGCGTTCATCGCCGTTATCGAGTTCGTTCAGACGGTCGAAAATCTTCGCCGTCGGCCAGTCCAGCCGGCGGTATTCGCGCTTGCCGTGCGTATCCCACCACAACAGCATGCTGAAGCGGCCCTTGAAGCTACTGAGGTCGATCATGCTCCTCAGGTCCGGTCGACCGCTGACGAGGGGCGCGACGAAACGCGGAATATCGATCAGCGTGCCTCGCTCGTCGGGCTCGATCTCGTTCAGCTGAAGAATGGCAGTGGAGGTTTGCCAGACCAGCCTCGGGTACTCGAACTTGCCGTGTTCGTCCCACCAGATCAATGCGCCAAGGCGTCCGGCGAACGTTGTCATGTCCATGCTGGAGCGCAGGTCGGGGCGGCTGTTGACCAGCAGTTCGAGGAAGGCCGGGACGTCGATCTGGGTGGGGTGATGCTTGCTACCCAGCTCGTTCAGGCTGTCCCAGACCGGATTCGGTGACCATGACAGGCGCGGATATTCAAACTGGCCATGCGTTTCCCACCAGCTCAAAGCGGCGAGTTGACCCGAGAACGCGCCGAGATCGAGGTTGGCGCGCAGGTCCGCGCGCGCGTCGATCAGCAAGGTCATGACGCGCGGCAGCCGGGCGCGCGTCGGCCCGATCTCCAGATCGCTGCGCAGCAGCGTCTCGAGCAATGCTTTGTCATCCAGAATATCGGGCGCATTGCCAGCCAGCCAGAAGCTGACGGCCTGCGGAAACTTGTCGACCAGCGTCTGCGTGTCCAGTTGCGCGACATACGCGACATCCGCCTCGCCGAGCACCCACTCGAAATCCGGATAGTCGCGCTCGCCGTAAGCCTTCCACCAGAAATACAACGTGATCCGGCTCTCGACCGTTTGATGCTCGAACGATGCGAGGTCGGACCGGAACTTCAACAGAAAATAGATTGCGTTGGGGAGCGCAAACAGTACGGTGGGAGACGGATGCCGGCACTCCGTGGCCCAGTCTTTGGTCAATGGCATGGTGTTATTGATGGCCCGCGAGACGCGGGCTCATGGTCATCACGAAGTCGGTCGAGTCGATCGACAGATTGGGCGAATAAAACGGGTCGTTCCACAAGGCGTCGCCCCAACGCTTCTTCACGAACTCGATTTCTTCGACAAAGCGCGCCATCTTCTCGGGCGTATCTTCATAACCGCGGGAAGCGGACTCGTGGTGGTACAACTCGGCAAACGGGGTCCACACGTTGCGATAGCCGGCGTCGCGCACGCGCAGGCAGAAATCGACGTCGTTGAAGGCGATGACCAGACCCTCGTCGAGTCCGCGCACTTCACGGTAGATGCTCGTGCGGATCACCAGGCACGCCGCAGTGACCGCGCTGACCGCATTGCGCAGCACCGCCCGGCAGAAGTAGCCCGGCGCATTGCGAGGCAGATACTTGTGGCCGTGGCCTGCCAGCCCGCCCATGCCGAGATAAACGCCGGCATGCTGGATGGTGTCGTCGGGGTAGAGCAGTTTCGCGCCCACCGCGCCCACATTGTCTTGCAGCGCGACCGAAACGAGTTCGCTCAGCCATTCCGGCGTGATCACTTCGATGTCGTTGTTCAGCAGGCAGACGAACTCGGCCTCGCTCGCGAGCGCGATGCGGTTGTTGAGGGCCGAGTAATTGAACGGCGAGTCGTCGCGCACCACGCGAATACGCGGGTCGCCTTCGTAGCTCCTGAACAGATCGAAGGTTTCGGGTTTGACCGAGCCGTTGTCGATGATGGTGATCAGGTAGTTCCGGTACGTGGTGCGCTCCTTGATGGAGTCGACACACTGCTTGACGAGATTGGCCGCGTCGCGCGTCGGAATGATGATTTCGACCAGCGGCTCCTGCTCGGGCAACGCGTAGACGATCCGTTGGTACATCACCGCGTCGTCAGCGGATCGCACCGTCCCGGCGATCTTGCTGCGCGTGAGGTGCTCCTGGACCGCGCGGGCCGCGGCGATCGTCGCGTAGGGCTTCGCTTCCGCGCCGGACGCGGTGCTTTCCGGCAGCACGCGCCAGTGATACAGCACGCGCGGGATGTGGTGGATTGCCTGCGGGCCGGCCGCTTCCATGACACGCAGCGCGAGATCGTAGTCTTGCGAGCCTTCCAGGCCTTCGCGGAAGCCGCCGACCTGCCGCAACACGGCGGTCTTGTAGACGCCGAAATGCGAAATCATGTTCTGGCTGAGGAACAGGTCGTAGTTGAAATCGCACTTGAAATACGGATCGTAGCGCTTGCCTTCGATCGTGACCTTGTCCTCGTCACTGTAGATCAACGCGGCCTGCGGCTCGCGTTCGATCAACTCCGCCACGTAGTACAGCGCCAGAGGATGCAACTCGTCGTCGTGATCGAGCAGGCCGGTGTATTCGCCGCTGACCAACGCCAGCGCACTATTGCTCGCCGCGCTGATATGACCGTTGGCCGTGCGGTAGATGATCTTGATGCGGGGGTCGCGCGCCGCGTACTCGTCGAGAATTTCCTTCACGTGGGGCTGCGTGGACTTGTCGTCCGCGATGCACAGTTCCCAGTTCGTGTAGATCTGATCGACGACCGAATCGATGGCCTTGCGCAGATACTCGGCCGGCGAGTTGTACGTCGGCATCACGAGGCTGATGAGCGGCTGGCGCTGCCACTCGCGCGCCGCTTCCACCAGACCCGGATAGCGATCCGCCGCCACCTCGTTGATCGCAATCCAGTTCTCGTAGGTAGCCGGCAGCGGGGTGCCGAGCGCGGCCACCGCGTCGGCCTGGGCAAGCGCGGCCTCGTCTGCTTCACCGAACGGCAACGAGTCTTCGTCGACCACCAGCGCGAAGTCGTTCAACGAGAACGGCCCGGGAAACGCGAGCGGATCGAAGCGCACCGCACGCAGCGTCCATGGGAACGAGATGGTCTGGTCCACATGGTCGTTGGCGTCCGCGCGGAGCCAGACCGCACCCTGTTCCGACATGCCGTCGCCCTTGTCGACATACAGCATGCATGGCGTCTTCGGCGCCTTGCCCGTTGCTAGCGTAAAAGACAGATGTACGGTGCGTCCACGCATGTGCTCCCAACCCGCAATGGCAAACTGCGGATCGTTTGTCGTTGCGTTCCATTGGTATTCGGCACCCGAGAATACTTCAACGTTATTGAGTGGTTGCAGTTCAAGTTTCATGTTGAATGAGGAGCTTTGGCTATATATCTATGATGGACGACATTGTCGGGTATGTGGCCAGCATCGAGAGGCTAATGTCGAACGGCACGGGTACGATGTTGCTTGGCGAACTCTCCTCGCAGGTCGATTCGAATAGTGGATCATCGCCGCCTGGCCGCCGTGGAAGGCCGGATAGGCACGGCGGATTTATTTGAGCGAGGCCCGAACGTCATTGCGCCGACAGCGATGCATACAGGTCTTTCAATGGAGCAAGCACCGCTCGCCAGCGCAGATCGCGATCGTGCCGGAGGGTGCCGCGTTCGCGTGTCAACGCCTCGCGGATCGACCGCGTGATGCTAGCGACGTCGTCCGGATCGAGATAGGCCACCTGATCCGCGAAATACTCGCGCGTGGAGCCGACCTGCGTGACGGCGATGCGAGCGCCGGCCGCATGCGCTTCGAGCGCGGCGAGCCCGGGCGTCTCCAGCGTGCTCGGCAGACAGAACGCGTCACATGCGGCGTAGGCCGAGCGCAGCAGCGGCGAGTCGTGCGGCAGCACGCCGAGATAGATCACCTGATCGCCGCCGGCTTCGAGGCAGGCACGCGCATACTCGGGGTCGCGCTGATGGCCGATCAGGACCACCTTGCGCTCCGGCATGGACTTCATGGCCTGCATGAGCGCAAGCTGGTTCTTGCGCGGCTCGATATTGCCGACGTTGAGCACGAAGGGTTCGCGAAGATTGAAATGGTCGCGAAACAGTTGCGCCGGCACCGGCTCGTAAAACGCTTCTTCGACACCGTTGTAGACCGTGACGAATTTCTCGCGGGGCAGCTCGAACACCTGCGCGAGCGTGTCGCACTCGATGTCCGAATTCGCCACCACGCGATCGGCCAGCGAGAACTGATGCCTGATTTCGTCGACGGGATAGAGGTGCCTCGTCGCGTCGGTGATCCACAGGCTGGAGGACACGACGAGCGGCAAGCCCAACTGCTTGACGAAGTTGCAGAAGTGCACGGAGCCGCCGACGCACGAGAAGAAGTGCACGACGTCATGCTCGAGAAAGCGCGGATTCCAAGCATCGAACAGGTCGACCTCTACGCCGTGCGCCGGAAGATGTTTGCGATACGCAAGCAACTGTATCTCTCCACCGCCAGGTGTGTGGAAAGCCATGGGGTACGTTGCAAACAGCACTTTCATAAATTTGAGCTTATGTCCTCGATCTCTCGAATTTCCCGACAACGTTTGCCAGGGAGTTAACCCGCTTACAATATGCGGCCTGAACTCATAGCGGCATGCCGCCTTCGACCCTACAGATGCCGTATTGTACCGTGCTTCGTTTGCCATTCCGTGCGTCAGACCGTGCGCGTCCGGGGACGCGTTGCCAGTTCCTCAAGCGCGAGCGCGCAGCAGCGCTTACGTTCGATCTGCCGCCTGGCGTGGCATGACCGCGCTGCGCAACCCGATCGTCCTGGTGGATAAAACATGAGTCATACGGTTCTGATCACCGGCGCCAACGGCTTCGTCGGCAAGTCGGTCTCCAAAGCCTTGCTGCAGCGCGGCGACCGGGTCGTCGGCGCGGTACGCCGCGCCCAGACCTCGGCGCAAGGCGTGCGTGAATGGCTGCTCGACGCGGACGATTTCCAGGGCATCGAGCAACGCTGGCCGGTGACGCTGCAATGCGATGCGGTTATTCATCTCGCCGCCCGCGTCCACGTGATGCACGACACCACCGCCGAGCCGCTCGCCGCCTATCGCGCGACCAACGTCGACGGCGCGTTGCGCGTCGCCGCCGCGGCCCGTCGCGCGGGCGCTCGCCGCTTCGTGTTCGTCAGCAGCATCAAGGCGATGGCGGAAAGCAGCATCGGCCGGCCCATCAAGGAAACGGATCCGCCCGCGCCGTCCGATCCCTACGGCATCTCCAAGCTCGAAGCCGAGCGGGCGTTGCTCGAATACGGCCGCGAGTCGGGTCTCGAGATCGTAATCGTGCGGCCGCCACTGGTCTACGGCCCTGGCGTGCGCGCGAACTTCCTGCAACTGATGAACGCGATCGCCCGGGGCGTGCCACTGCCGCTCGGCGCGATCGCCGCGCGCCGCAGCCTCGTGTTCGTCGACAACCTCGCGGACGCGCTCGTGCATTGCACCACCGATCCGCGCGCGGCCGGCCACACGTTCCACGTCACCGACAACCGCGATCTGAGCGTGTCGGAGCTGGCGCGAGCGCTGGCCACGCAACTGCACGCGCCGCAGCGTCTAGTGGCGATGCCGGTCGGCGTGCTAAGGCTCGCGGGCCGTCTGACGGGACGCTCGGCGCAGGTCGAGCGGCTGGTTGGCGAATTGCGCCTCGACAGTTCGCATATCTGCGAGTGCCTCGGCTGGTATCCGCCGCACACCGTCGAGCATGGCCTGCTGGAGACTGCCGCCTGGTATCGCTCCACACACTGATCACACTGAACTGAACGCACTGACCTGCATTGAACCTGCTCCCGATGTCTTCATTTTCCGCCCACCCGGTGGTCCATCTGCTGCTGTGCGGCGCGCTTGCGCTGGGCGCGTGCGCGGCGATCCTGTGGGCGCTCCTCAGAAGCGGTCTTGCGTGGCGGCTCGCCACCGACATCCCCAACGACCGCTCGCTGCACACCCGGCCGACGCCGCGCGTCGGCGGCTGGGGCATCGTGCCGGTGAGCGTGGTGCTGATCTGGCTGGTCGCGCCGTCGCTCTGGCTGCCTGCGCTGGCGGCGGCGCTGCTTGCGGCGCTGTCGCAGATCGACGACCGTCGCGGCTTGCCCGCGCGGGTGCGCTTCGGCGGCCACGCGGCGGCGGTGGCGGCGCTGGTCGCCGTCTATCCGGCCGATGTGCCCTGGTGGGCGCTGGCGGCCATGGCGGTTCTGCTCGTCTGGCTGGTCAATTTGTATAACTTCATGGATGGCTCGGACGGGCTCGCCGGCGGCATGGCGCTGTTCGGCTTCGGCGGCTACGCAATCGCCGCGTCCCTGCCGGCGGGCCCCGCGGCCCATCCCGATGTCGCGCTCGCGCTGGCCAGCATGGTGGTGGCCGGGTCGGCGGCGGGCTTTCTGCTGTTCAATTTCCACCCCGCGCGAATCTTTCTCGGCGACGCCGGTTCGATCCCGCTCGGCTTCCTCGCCGGCGCGCTCGGCTACTGGGGCTGGCGCGAAGGCGTGTGGCCGGTGTGGTTTCCCGCGCTGTGCTTTGCGCCATTCATCGGCGATGCGTCGGTGACGCTGCTCAAACGCCTGCTGCGCGGTGAAAAATTTTGGGAAGCGCACCGCGAACACTACTATCAAAGACTGGTGCAGTCCGGTTTGGGACACGCATCGACGGCATGGGTTTGGTATTTGTTCATGGCGGCGGGCATAATGCTTGCTATATGGGCACTACAATTTGCCGTCCTGTATCAATGGCTGGTTGTCGTCGTTTGGGCTGCCGTGCTGGCGGTCGCCGGGCTGTGCATTGATCGCCGCTGGCGGCGCCACGCGCCCCGTTCCGGGCAATCCTGAGGTTTTGCGCAATGAAAAGATTTAAAGCCCGATGGCTTTCGTTCAGTGCGTTTGCGTTCGACTTGTGCGCGGTGGCTCTGGCCTGGATGCTGGCCTACGTGATCCGTTTCAACGGTCCGGTGCCCGCCGCGTTCTGGTCGAGCGGTCTGCATGCGCTCGTGTGGGTGCTGCTGATCTACGCGGTGATGTTCCGCAGCTACGGGCTCTATCGCGGCATGTGGGTGTTCGCCAGCCTGCCCGACCTGGTGCGTATCGCGAAGGCGATCGGCGTCGGCGCGCTGTGCGTCGTGATCGGCTCCGCGCTGCTGCAGCCGGCACCCGTGGTGCCTCGCTCCGTGCTGATCGTCTCGCCGATGCTGCTGTTCCTCACGATGGGCGGCTCGCGCGCGCTCTATCGCGCGGCCAAGGAGTTCTATCGCTACGGCGGTCTGGTCGGGCAGGGCAAGCCGGTGCTGGTGCTCGGCGCGGGCAACGCCGGCGCGAACCTCGTGCGCGAACTGAAGCGCTCGGGCGAATGGCGCCTCGCGGGTCTGCTCGACGACGATCCGGTCAAGCAGGGCCGCGAAATCTACGGCTATCGCGTGCTCGGCGCGATCAGCGATCTGCAGAAAATTTCCGCCGAACTGAAAGTGGAGCACGTGATCATCGCGGTGCCGTCCGCTTCCGTCGAAGCGCACCGGCGCATCGCCACGCTGTGCGTGCGCGCGGGCGTGCGAGCGATGACGCTGCCCGCGCTCACGCCGCTGACGCAGGGCCAGGCGTTCCTGTCGCGGGTGCGTCAGATCGATCTCGAAGACCTGCTGGGCCGCGATCCGGTGACGATCGACACGGAGCACGTCGAAGCGCTGCTGAAGAACCGCGTCGTCATGGTGACCGGCGCGGGCGGCTCGATCGGCTCGGAGCTGTGCCGGCAGATCCTGCGCTTCGGTCCGGTGCAGGTGGTGGCGTTCGACATCTCCGAGTTCTCGATCTATCGGCTGAACGAAGAGCTGCGCGACAAGTATCCGGAAGTGTCGGTGGTGCCGATCATCGGTGACGTGAAGGACTCGCTGCTGCTCGATCAGGTGATGGCGCGCTACTGTCCGCACATCGTGTTTCATGCGGCCGCCTATAAGCACGTGCCGCTGATGGAAGAGGTGAACACGTGGCAGGCCGTACGCAACAACGTGCTCGGCACGTATCGCGTGGGGCGCGCGGCGATCCGCCACGACGTCGCCCATTTCGTGCTGATCTCCACTGACAAGGCCGTCAACCCGACCAACGTGATGGGCGCGAGCAAGCGTCTCGCGGAGATGGCCTGCTCGGCGTTGCAGGCGCAGGGGTCGCGGCGCACGCAGTTCGAAACGGTGCGGTTCGGCAACGTGCTCGGCAGCGCCGGCAGCGTGATTCCGAAGTTCCAGGAGCAGATTGCGCGCGGCGGTCCGGTCACGGTCACGCACCCGGAGATCACCCGCTTCTTCATGACGATTCCGGAGGCGTCGCAACTGGTGTTGCAGGCGTCGAGCATGGGACGCGGCGGCGAGATCTTCATTCTCGACATGGGTAAGCCGGTGCGCATCGCCGATCTCGCGCACGATCTGATCCGTCTGTATGGCTTCACGGAAGAGCAGATTCGCGTCGTATTCACCGGGCTGCGTCCCGGCGAGAAGCTGTACGAAGAACTGCTGGCCGATGATGAAACGACCACGCGCACACCGCATCCGAAGTTGCGCATCGCGCGGGCGCGTGAAGTGCCCGACAGCATGATCGACAATCTGCTGCCGTGGCTGATGCAACACCGTGTGCCGTCCGACGATGAGGTGCGCCGTGATCTGCGTCGCTGGGTGCCCGAATATCAGCCGGCCACGGCTGCCGCGCTGCGCAGCGTGACGCCGGTGACGCGGGCGTCGTAGCGACGGCGGCGGCAGTGTCGTAATCGCTCAGAGACACACATAAAGAAAAAGGCGCTCGCGCCTTTTTCCGCTTACCGCTTCCCCTTCCTCACCACCATCCACCGCGGCGACTTGAAGCGCACGATGCTCACATACAGCCACACATAAGTCGCCGCGAACACCACCACGAAGCAGAACAGATGCAGCGTATGCCGCCAGAACAGCGTGGCCGGCACGACCGCGATCAGACACAGCAGCCACAGATACGGCGAAGTCAGCGAATTGCGCCGCGTCAGCTCGCGTGCGGTGCGCGTGCCGACCACCCAGCGCATCAGCCGCTTGTACACGAGCATATGCAAATGCACGCCGTCGGGAATACCCGGCGACATGCCGCGAATGAACTTCTTCCGGTAGATCGAGAAGCAGGTCTCGAAGATCGGATACATGAACAGCAGCACCGGATACCACGCGGACACGTCGCGATTGCGCATCACCAGCATGATCGACAGCTCGGCGAGCATGAAGCCGATGAAGTACGCGCCGCCGTCGCCGAGAAAGATCAGCCCCGCCGGAAAATTCCAGATGAAGAAGCCGAGCACCGCGCCCATCATCATGAACGACGCGGACAGCACGATCGGATCGTGAACCTGGAACGCCACGTAGGCGAGCGATGCGAACATCATGAACGCGACCATCGACGCGAGGCCGTTGAAACCGTCGATGATGTTGATCGCGTTGGCGAGCGCCGCAACGGCCAGCACCGTGACCGCGAAAGAGACCACCGCGTACGAGAGCAGAAAGTCGAGCGGCGGCACGCTGATGCGCGTGACCGCGATATCGAGCAGGAAAAAGGCGAGCGCGGCGGCCACCATCGTGCAGACGAGGCGCACGAGCGGCGACACGCGCTTGGTCAGATCCTCGACGAGACCCGAGCCGAACGCCGGCATGCCGCACGCGATCAGCCCGAGAATGCCGCCCGACACGGCCGGATACGCACGATGCAACTGCACCGCCGAGGCAATCAGCCCGAGCAGAATCCCGGTCCCGCCGATGCGCGGCACCGGCCGCACGTGGAATTTCTGCACGCCGGCCAGATCGGTATCGGTGGAGAATTTTTCATGCAGATGCGCATAGCGCACGATCAACAGCGTGATCAGCAGTGAAACGAGAAAGCCGAGCGCAAAACTAAGCATGAAAGTGGGCCTGAGCGAAGACGGCGAATTATACAAACGAAACGTCGGGCGCCGGCCAGGCGGCGCGCCACCCGTCATTGTCGCGCAACGCGCGGCCGATCCCAGATAGTGAGGTGCAAAGCGGGCGCAAAGGCGCGCCAGTCATGGATTTCACCTATCCAGCGGAGCCGGCGCGGGGTCGTTAACCTGGATGCGGCGAAGTGTAAGTCACGCGCAACGAGTCACCGTCAAGCGGCGGCGCGTGCAACTGCCAACCTGTTTCGCCGCAGATCGGCAAGACGTTCTGGAGACCCAATGCTAAATAACATCACAATTCGTGGCGGCCTGACGCTGGTCATCAGCGTATTCGTCGCTTTCCTTCTGACGGTGATCGCTGTCGGTTATGGCGCGCTCAAACTCGCCAACAGCAGCCTCGACGACACGCAGCGCAGCGCGGTCGCGCTGTCGCATCTGAAGGCGAGTTCCGAAAAGCTTCTGCAGGTGCAGCTCGCGTTGGGCACGTATCAGACGCTCTTTAGCGTCGGCAAGCAGACCGACGATCTGCTGCCGGCCGCGCACAAGGTGCTCGTCGAATCGAACAAGGACTTTCGCAACTACATGGCGGGCCCGTTCGCGAGCGACGCCGAGCGCAAGCTCGCGCAAAGCGTCGAGCAGACGCGCGCCGCGCTGGTCGACAAGGCGATCGAGCCGGAATTCAAGGCGCTCACCGACTTCGACTTCAACACCTTCCGCAACATCCAGGGCGACACCGCGAACAGCTTCTACGCGACCTATTCGAAAGCGATCGACGCGCTCGAAAGCGCGCAGGTCGACAGCCAGCACCAGCAGGCCGCCACCGGCGCGCAGCGCTTCCAGCTGGCGACGCTGCTGTTCGTCGCAATCGGCGTGATCGCGCTCGTGATCGGCGTGGCGGCGCGCATGGCGCTCTCGGCGGCGCTGATCAAGCCGGTCGCCGCGACCGTCAAGCACTTCGAGCGGATCGCCGCCGGCGATCTGACGGTCGCCATCAAGGTGCGCTCACGCAACGAGATGGGGCAGTTGCTCGGCGCGCTGACGAAGATGCGCGACGGCCTCGTCGAAACCGTCGCCAAGGTGCGCGGCAGCACGAGCGCGATCACCCAGGGCGCGAACGAAATCGCGTCGGGCAACGCGGACCTGTCCGCGCGTACCGAGCAGCAGGCGGCCGCGTTGCAGCAGACGGCGGCGAGCATGGAGCAGTTGTCTGCGACGGTGAAGCAGAACGCCGACAACGCCAGGCAGGCGAACCGGCTGGCGCACGGCGCGCTCGATACGGTCACGCGCGGCGGCACGGTGGTGTCGCGCGTCACCGAAACGATGGACGGCATTAGCGAGTCCTCGCGCAAGGTGACGGAGATCATCGGCATGATCGAAGGGATCGCGTTTCAGACCAACATTCTCGCGTTGAACGCGGCGGTGGAAGCGGCGCGCGCGGGCGAACAGGGGCGCGGCTTCGCGGTGGTTGCCTCGGAAGTGCGCAGTCTCGCGCAGCGCTCGGGCGCGGCGGCCAAGGAGATCAAGGAGCTGATCGGCGAATCGGCGGCCAAGGTCGAGCAGGGCGCCTCGCTCGTGTCCGACGCGCAGAAGACGATTCACGAAGCGATGAGCGCGGTCGAGCGCGTCACCGGCGTGATGAACGAGATCGAGGCTTCCGCGCTCGAGCAGAGCGACGGCATCGAGCAGGTCAACAAGGCGGTCTCGCAGATCGACGAAGTCACGCAGCACAACGCGGCGCTCGTCGAGCAGGCCGCGGCCGCGGCGAAGTCGCTGGAAGAGCAGGCGGCCATTTTGAAGGACGCCGTCGCGGTGTTTCAGCTCGACGCGCTGACGGCGTAGGCAAATCGTACCGCTCGCGGGCTGGCGCAGGGCGCCGCGTGGCGATGCGAGCGCGATAGGCTCATCGATGGCGGCCCGCAGTCGGGGCTGCCATCGCGATGACGGCTCATGCCCGTCGAGTCAATGACTCGTGCCCAGATAAGCCGCCTTCACCGACGGATCGTTACGCAATTGCAGCGCCGGCCCATGCGCGGCGATCCGGCCGTTTTCCAGCACGTAACCGTAATCGGCCACATTGAGCGCCGCCGCGGCGAACTGCTCGACCAGCAGCATCGTCACGCCCTGGCCCTTCAGATTCTCGATGATGCGAAACACCTCTTCGACGAGAATCGGCGCGAGCCCCATCGACGGTTCGTCGAGCAGCACGAGTTCGGGGTTCAGCATGATCGCGCGCGCCATCGCCAGCATCTGCTGCTCGCCGCCGGACAGCGTGCCGGCCAGTTGATTGCGCCGCTCCTTCAGACGCGGAAACAGTTCGATCGCGCGCTCCAGATCGGCGTTCACGTCGCCGCGCGGCCGGGCCCATGTGAGGCGCGGAAACGCGCCGAGAATCAGATTGTCGGTCACGCTCATCGTCGCGAACACGCGCCGGCCTTCCGGCGAATGCGCAAGGCCGAGCCGCGCGATGCGGTGCGAGTCGAGCGCGTCGATCCGCTTCGCGCTCGCGCCCACGCCCATCGTGATTTCACCCGCGCTCGGACGGATCATCCCGGAGATCGCGCGCATCGTGGTGGTTTTGCCTGCGCCGTTCGAGCCGATCAGCGTGACGACCGACGCCTTCGGCACGTCGATCGAAATGCCGTGCAGCACTTTGACCTTGCCGTAGCCCGCATGCAGATTTCTGATCGATAGCATGTGTGTTCCTGTGAGTCTCAAGACCTGTGCGCGCCGCTCAGGCCGCTTGCCCGGCCGCCTGGCCGCCGAGATAAGCCTCGATGACTTTTTCGTTCGACTGGACCTCGGCCGGATTGCCTTCCGCGATCTTCTGCCCAAAGTCGAGCACCGACACGCGGTCGCACACGCTCATCACGACGTCCATGTGATGCTCGATCAGCACGACCGTGATGCCGTGATCGCGCACCTTGCGGATGATCGCGATCAGCTCCTTGATGTCCGGCGCGGTGAGGCCCGCGGCCGGTTCATCGAGCAGCAGCACTTGCGGATCGAGCGCGAGCGCCCGCGCGATTTCGAGCAGCCGCTGCTTGCCGTAGGGCAGGTTGCGCGCTTCCTCGCCGGCCACGTTCTCCAGCCCGACGAAACGCAGCATGCCGAACGCGCGCTCGCGGGCGGCTGCTTCCTCGCGCCGGTAGCGCCGCGACATCAGCCCGACGTCGGCGAGATTGGCGCGGAACGTGTGGTGCAGACCGACCAGCACGTTTTCGAGCGCGGTCATCTCGCCGAACAGCTGCACGTTCTGAAACGTGCGCGCGATGCCCGCCAGCGCGATCTGCGCCGAGGTCTTGCCGGCGAGCGACGTGCCGCGATAGTCGAGCGTGCCGGCGGTCGGCACGTAGATGCCGGTCAGCACGTTCATCATCGTGCTCTTGCCGGAGCCGTTCGGGCCGATCAGCCCGTGAATCGTGCCGCGCTGCACGCTCAGATCGACATTGTTGAGCGCCTTCAGGCCGCTGAACTGCATCAGGATGCCGCGCAACTGCAGGATGTCTTCGGTGCCGCCCGCCTGCACGGCCTGAATCGCATCGCCGCCGACCGTCCTGGGCGCCGTCGTATCGACGGTGACCGTGCGCACCCGGCCATGCAGCACGATCTTGCGCACGAAGCCGACCACGCCGTCCTGCAGGTAGTACACGACTAGCAGGATCATCAGGCCGAAGATCGTCAGCCGCCAGTCGGCGAGCGTGTCGATGCGGTACGAGAACGCGGCGAGCCCGACCGTGCCGAGCACCGGAATCGCCACCTTGCGCGGCGTCGATACCTTGCGCGCGAGCGCCACGCCCGCGCCGATCACGACTACCGCCGCCAGCACCGACGCGACGGTGCGGAACATGTCGATGTCGTCGAGCAGTTTGGGCAGCAGCACGATGATCGCGGAGCCGAGCAGCGCACCGGTGCGCGTCTTGCGTCCGCCCATGATGATCGCGAGCAGGAACAGGATGGTCAGCTCGAAGTTGTAGGTGTTCGGCGAGATGTACTGCTCCGAATACGAATAGAGGCAGCCGGCCAGCCCCGCAAAACCCGCGCTGATCACGAACGCATAGACCTTGTAGCGGTACACCGACACGCCCATGCAGTCCGACGCGATCGGGCTGTCGCGCAGCGCTTCGAACGCGCGGCCCAGATGCGACTTGAGCACGCGGTGCACGACGATCAGCGACACCACCAGCAGCGCCGCGACGAGCCAGTAGTATTCGACTTCGTTCATCGGCCGGCCGCCGAGCGACGGCTTCGGAATCTTCACGCCCATCGGCCCGTTGGTCAGAAAATCCATCTCGTTGATGAGAATCTGCAGGATCGTGCCGAACGCGAGCGTGACCATCGCGAGGTACGGGCCGGACACGCGCAGCGCAGGCAGCGCGAGAATCGCGCCGAAGCCGGCCGTGATCAGGATCGCGAGCGGCGCGGTGACGAAAAACGGCATGCCGAGCTTGATGAACAGTACGCCCGCCGTATAAGCGCCGACCCCGAACAGCCCCGCATGACCGAGCGAAACCTGGCCGGTATAGCCGACCACGATGTCGAGACCGAACAGCAGGATCGCGTAGATCATGATGGTCTCGAACAGATGGATGTAGTACGGGTTGCCCGACAGCACCGGGAACACCGCGAGCGCGACCAGCGCCAGAGCCGACGCAATGAGTTTCTTCAGATTCACGGCGGGCCTCACACTTTCTTGATCGAGGTCTTGCCGAACAGGCCGGCGGGTTTCAGCGCGAGCACGATCAGCAGCAGCACGAGCCCCGGCACGTCCTTGTAGCCGGTGGAGATGTAGAAGCCCGTGGTGGTCTCCGCAATCCCGAGAATCACGCCGCCCACCACGATGCCGAGCCCGCTCGACAGCCCGCCGATGATCGCCACCGCGAACGCCTTGAGCCCGAGCACCGCGCCCATCGTCGCGCCGGTCAGCGTGAGCGGGGCGATCAGCACGCCGGCGAACGCGGCCGTCAGCGACGACAGCGCATACGAAAACGTGATCACGAGGCCGGTGTTGATGCCCATCAGCGCGGCGGCGTCGCGGTCGTTCGCGGTGGCCACCACCGCCTTGCCGAAAATAGTCTTGCGGTTGAAGAACTCGACCGCCAGCATCATCACGAGCGCGCCGCCGACCACCAGCAGTTCCATCGGCAGCACGTTCGCGCCGAGCACCTTGAGCGGCGCTTCCGGCAGCGGCGACGGAAAGCGCAGATCGTCGCGGCCCCAGACGTTTTCCGCGACGTTCTTGAAGATGATGCCGAGCGCGATGGTCGACATGATCCAGCCGAATTCGGATTTGATCCTGATCGCGGGCCGCACGCCGATCCGCTCGACGAACGCGCCTTGCAGCAGGCCGAACAGGCAGACGAGCGGAATCATCAGCCAGTAATTGACACCCAATGACACCAGCGTAAGGCCGACCAGCGCGCCGAGCATCAGCGCGTCGCCCTGGCCGAAGTTCAGCGTGCCGGACGTGGCGAACGTGAGTTGATAGCCGAATGCGATCACGGCGTAGATCATGCCGAGCGCAATGCCGCTATAGATGAGCTGCAGAAGAATGGCCATCGTCGAGCGCCTTCGTATTCACCGCGTATGAGGCAGAGCCGCGCCCGCCGTCAGGCGGGTGCGGCTCCCGGAGCATGCTGCCGCGCGTTATGCGCGCGGCTTGGCCACGGGCCCGGCGCGAGGTGCGCGTCGGGCCCGCGTCGATACGCGCCTAGTTCGGCGACGCCTGCTTGGTGCGCAGCTGGCTGCCGCCCTTGCGGTCGGCCTCGTACGCATAGATCACGCGGCCGCCCTTGACCTCGCCGACCACCGGCACGTTCGGGCTGATCGCTTCGTGGTCGTCGTGCGTGAACGGCTTGTCGTAGACCATCACGACGCCTTCCACCTTGGTATTGAGGTTTTCGAGCGCGGCGCGCACTTTCGGGCCGTCGGTCGAACCGGCCTGGGTGATGGCGGCGGCCAGCAGGTAGATCGAGTCATAGCCCTGCGCGGCGGAGACCGGCGAGTCGATGCGATTGTTCTTCGGCTTGAATTCCTTCAGGTACGCGTCGATGAATGCCTTGCGTTTCGGCGTATTGGCTTCCTGAATGAAGGTCTGCGGCATGCGCGCGCCTTCGCCGTTGGTGCTCGCGTTGTCGATGTAGTTCGCCATGGAGAGCGTCCAGCTGCCGATCAGCGGCACTTTCCAGCCGAGCTTGGCCATGCCGTTGGCGATCTGGGCGAGCTCCGGCCCGATGCCGTACGTCAGCACCGCTTCAGCGCCGGCCTCCTTGGCCTTGAGCAGCTGCGCGGTCATGTCGACGTCCTTGATGTTGAATTTTTCGACGGCGACCGGCTTCACGCCTTTCGCGGCGAGCGCTTTTTCGAGGTCTTCGCGGCCGAGCTGGCCGTAATTGGTCGAGTCGGCGAGAATCGCCACTTTCTTGAAGCCGCGCTTGGTGACGGCCTCGTCGACGATCATCGGCGCCTGAATGCGGTCCGCGGCGGCATTGCGGAACACGTAGTTATCGGGCTGATCGGTGAATTGCTTCGTCACGATACTGCCGGTCGCGACGTTGTTGAAGACGGGAATCTTTGCTTCCTGGAAGAAGCGCTGCGAGGCGAGCGCGACGCCGGTGTTGATGTAGCCGACCACCGCGACGACTTTTTCCTTGTTGATCAGCTCTTGCGCGATCTGCACGCCGCGTTCGTTTTTCGCTTCGTCGTCGCGCTCGACCAGCACGATCTGGCGGCCCAGCACGCCGCCGCCCTTGTTGATTTCAGCGGCGGCAAGACGCACGCCGTCGCGCATGCTCACGCCCATCGAAGACGACCCGCCGGTGAAGGGTCCGTCGACGCCGATCTTGATCGGGTCGGCCGCGTAGCTGACGTTGGCGAAGGCACACAGCGCGAGCGCGCTCACCACGCTCTTCAAGCGAATTCCCATAGCAGTCTCCGTAGCATGTCTTTTCTTGCACGGAGCCTCGATTCGGCTCCCATGCGCGCCGACCGGACGTTCTTAGGAAGCCTGACCGTCGCGTCGGTGAGGCAGTATAGGAAATCGTAAAGGATTAGTAATATTCGGACTTACCCGCTTGGTGCAATCCCGCAATCGACGGCGGCGCAGTCCGTGCGGTACAACCTGCCGGACCCGCTCGCGCCCGCGTCGATTTTTCCGGCAACCGGTGGGTTGCCGTGGCCGCGTCAGGCAAATCCGCGCGGATTGCTCGACTGCCAGCGCCAGTGATCCGCGCACATCCGTTCGATGCCGAACTGCGCGCGCCAGCCGAGGATGTTCTCGGCGGCCGCCGGATCGGCGAAGCACGACGCGACGTCGCCCGGACGGCGCGCGACGATCTCGTACGGCACCGGCTTGCCCGACGCCTTCTCAAACGCGCGCACCACGTCCAGCACGCTATAGCCCTGGCCCGTGCCGAGGTTCACGACGAGGCTCGCGTCGCGCTTGACCAGCGCGTCGAGCGCGGCGAGGTGCCCGCGCGCCAGATCGACCACGTGGATGTAGTCGCGCACGCCGGTGCCGTCGGGCGTTTCATAGTCGCCGCCGAACACGCGCAGCTTGTCGAGCTTGCCGACCGCCACCTGCGCGACATACGGCATCAGGTTGTTCGGAATGCCGGCCGGATCTTCGCCGATCAGACCGCTCTCGTGCGCGCCGACCGGGTTGAAGTAGCGCAGCGTGGCGATGCGCCACGACGGATCGGACAGTTCCAGGTCGCGCAATACCTGCTCGGCGATCAGCTTCGACTGGCCGTACGGATTGGTGGCCGACAGCGGGAAGGATTCATCGATCGGCGAGCTTTTCGGCACGCCGTACACCGTTGCCGACGAACTGAACACGAACTGCCTGACGTTGCGGTCGCGCATCACGCCGAGCAGCGCCAGCAGGCTGCCGACATTGTTGCTGTAGTACTCGATCGGCTTCGCGACCGATTCGCCCACCGCCTTCAGCGCGGCGAAGTGAATTGCGCCCGTGATCGGGTGCGCATCGAAAATACGGTTGAGCGCGTCGACGTCGCGCGCGTCGTTGTCGTAGAAGGTCACGGCGCGGCCGGTGATTTTTTCCACGCGCCGCAGCGATTCGCGGTTGCTGTTCACGAGATTGTCGATCACCACGACGTCGTAGCCGCCGTTGAGCAGTTCGACACAAGTATGCGAGCCGATGAAGCCGGCGCCGCCCGTTACCAGAATCGTGCCCTTCGTGGTCATGCTGTTTGCTCCGTTAAAGTAAAACGCCCGTCATTTTCTGCACCAGGTCTTTATATGTTTCGACGACGACCCGTTCGTCGAATTCTTGCGCGACTTTCTGCCGGCCGCGTTCCGCCATCGCGCGTCGTTCGGCGTGGCTCATGTCGAGCATGCGCGCGAGTTGCGTGGCGAGGCTCTCTACGCTGCGCGCTTCGCACAGCAAACCGTTGACGCCGTCGGCCACCACCTCGCGGCAACCCGGCACGTCGGTCGTGACGATCGGGCGGCCCATCGCCGACGCTTCCATCAGCGTGCGCGGCACGCCTTCACGATACGACGGCAACACGATGCAATCGGCATCGGCGATGAAGGGACGCACGTCGTGCGCTTCACCAGGATACTCGATGATGCCTTCCCGCTCCCACGCCGCCACTTCGTCGCGCGTGATCGCGCTCGGATTGTCGACGCCCACCGGGCCGAGCAGTTGGAACCGCGCGTGCGGATATCGTTCACGCAACCGGCGCGCGGCCTCCACATATTCGCCGACGCCCTTGTCCCACAGGAGCCGCCCGATCAGCACGAATTTAAACTCCGGCCGCTCAGGCAACGGTGCGAACGCGAACTGTTCGAGATCGACGCCTTCGCCGTGCAGCAGCCGCGCCCGCTCAGGATGCACCAACAAATTCTGCTCGACAAACGCGTTCTGGTCGTCGCGATTCAGAAACCAGACTTCGCGCGGGAAGCGGAACGCGAAACGATACAATTTTTTCGCCACCTGCGCGGCGCGGCTCTGCTGGATGAACACGTAGCCGAGCCCGGTCGTGACCGCGACCGACTGCACGCCCGCGAGCTTCGCGGCGATCGAGCCGTAGATGTTCGGCTTGATGGTGTAGTGAAACACCACGTGCGGGCGGATCGTCCGGTATTGCCGGTAGAGCGACGCGAGCGTGCGCAGATCGTCGCGCGGATTGGTGCCCTTGGAGGCAACCGGCAGTTCGATGCAGCGGCAGCCCATCGCGGTGAGCAGCTCGAAGGTGCGGTCGCGCGGCGCGAGCACCGTCACGTCGACGCCGCGCCCCACCAACATGCGGATCAGTCCTTGCCGATAGGTATAGATTGCCCAGGCAGTATTGCAAACGAGTGTAATACGCAGCGCGGGCGTTGACTTCAGGGCAGGCTTCATGCGGGAGCGGGTTCGGCGATGAATGGGACGGTGGAGGGTCAGTGACTCGCGCGCGGCGCGAGCAGCACGCGTTTGACCCGCTGCAGCGCGCGGTACGGCATCACCAGATGCAGTAGATTTTTCGCGAGGCCGAGCCAGTCGTACGGATTGGCGGCGTTGAAGTAGCGCAATTGCAAACGCATTGTCGAGGTAATCTGGCGGCGCCGTTTGGTCGCGCTGATGCCGCCTTCGTTCAGTTCGTAATAGAGCCCGAGTTCCGGCAGATTCGCGCAGTCATAGCGTTCCATCAGACGTACGAACAGATCGAGATCTTCGGCGGAGCGGTACTCGGCGCGGTAGTTGCCGACCGCGCGCACGGCGTCGATGCGCAGCATCATCGAAGGATGCGCGAAGCATGAGCGGAAGAAGCGCACGCGGCGGATCGCGTTCGGCTCGGCGGGCGGCGTCAGCATGAAGAGCGGCTCGCCCGCGCGCGTGACGACCTGGGTCCACATGCCGAGCCCGGCCACGTTCGGATGCGCCTGCATGAACGCGCGCTGCTTCGCGAGCCGTTGCGGCACGCTGCGGTCGCCCGCGTCGATGCGCGCGGCATAGCGGAAGCCGCGTTGCGCGAGCGCGTCGATGCCGGTTTGCAACGCGCGCTCGATGCCGCCGTTCTGCGCCATGCGCAGCACGTCGATCTTCATGTTGGCGAGCGCCGGCGCGACGATCGGCGGCGTGCTGCCGTCATCGACGATCAGTACGTGCACCAGCGCACTTTCACTGAACGAGGCGAGCGTGAGATCGACGTCGGCCTGGCCGTTGTACGCGGGCATTAGCACCGCGACGTCGTCGAGAGCGGTTTGCACGGTGGCGGATGCGTTCGTCATGGGCGCAATTTGAAACGGATGTAATAAAGATTAACCGACGCGGCCGCCAGATAGCCGGCCGCGAGACCCACCAACGCGCCATAAGCGCCGAGCCGCGGGATTGCCAGCAGATTCACCACGAACGCGACGGCCAGTGCGAGCAGCCATTTGGACAGCAACACGAACCTCGCCTGATACTTCAGTACGATAAGATTGCCGATCGCTTCGATGCCGGCCGGCACGGACAGCCACACGGCCCAGCGGAAGATGTCGATCGCACCTTCGAAGTCCGGTCCGAACACGCGGCGAATGATGACACCGGCGAGCAGGTCCAGCACGAGCGCGCCGCTCACCATCAATGCGGCGGTCATCGCGGTGAGCCGCCACATATTGCGGCGCAGTCGCGCGGCCTCCTGCACGCGGTAGACGAATGCGGGCGCGATGGTCTGGGCGAGCATCAGCGCGAGCGTGATCCAGTTTTCGTTCAACTGCTGGGCGGCGGAATAGCGTCCGAGGTCAGCGAACGAAATGGCCCGTTCGAGCATCAGGCGATCCAGTTTCAGGAACAGATACATACAGATCAGGCCGAGCCAGAACACGGTGCCCGCGCTCGCGAAATGCGTGAAGAGCGAACGGTCGAAGCGCCAGTTCAGCCGGCCGCCGTGGCGGCGCACGAAGTAGATCAGCAGCACCACGCCAATCGCCGCGGATTCGAGCGCCCACAGCCAGCCGAAGCGCGCGGGCGCCGCCGCCGCGCGCACCAGCAGATATACACAGCCGGCCTTGAGCACGGCGGTGCTCATGCTGGTGAGCAACTGCGGCTTGCTGTAGGTCAGGCTTTGCAGCCACGCGTTGATCACACCGACGAACGGCTCGCGAAACAGCATGGTGACCGCGAGGCCCGCGAGCATGGCGCCGACGAGCGGCTCGAACACATGCAGCGCGATGCCGAGCCACGTGAGCAGCAACGCGCCGACCGACACGGCAAAGCGCAACACGAACGCGCTGCCGAGCACGGTGCCGAGTTGCGCGGGCGGCCGGTTGACGATGGTGGGCACGAGAATCTCCGCGCCGCACACCCAGGTGATCGGCGAGAGCACCAGCAGCAGCGTGTTCGCGTATTGCCATTTGCCGAATACATCCGGCCCGAAGTAGCGCGCCAGCATGCCGCTGATCACAATCGCGACACCGATTTGTGTGAGTCTTTCGAGCCCGAGCCAGACAATGTTCGTGAAGGCGCGCGTGACGTCGGGATTGGCGAAGCGTTTGAGCGTCAGCATCCGCTGGCCGTTTGCCGGAGCACGTATGCGGAATGCGCAGCGGCACTGCGCGCGTTCGCCCACCCGGCCGACTGTAGCGGCAACTTTACAAATGGAGGGCGTCTAAGCATTAGAATGGCGTTATTCAGGCGGGTCAGAAGAACGCAATTATAAGTTGGAACCGGATCGCTTCCGGCAAGGGCGCACCGCAGCATGTCAGTGCTACTTTTCATCGCTCGTATTACCGCTAGTTTTACCGATGGTCAGCGGTGCGCCGGTCAAAATTTTCCATTGCACGTAAGTGAGCCAACATGATCTCCAAATCCATTTTCAAGGCGTATGACATTCGCGGCGTGATCGGCAAGACGCTCGACGCCGATGCCGCACGCTCCATCGGCCGCGCATTCGGCAGCGAAGTGCGCGCACAGGGCGGCGACGCGGTCGTCGTCGCGCGCGACGGACGCCTGTCGGGTCCCGAGCTGATTCAGGCATTGTCGGACGGTCTGCGTGCGGCTGGTGTCGACGTGGTCAACGTCGGCATGGTGCCGACGCCGGTCGGCTACTTCGCGGCCAGCGTGCCGTTGCAGCTCGCGGGCGGCGAGCGCCGCGTCGACTCGTGTATCGTCGTGACGGGCAGCCACAATCCGCCTGACTACAACGGCTTCAAGATGGTCCTGCGCGGTGCGGCCATTTACGGCGAACAGATCCTCGCGCTGCACCAGCGCATCGTCGACGAAAACTTCAGCGACGGCAGCGGCACCTACACCGAGTACGACATTGCCGATGCGTATCTCGATCGCATCGCCAGCGACATCAAGCTCGCGCGCCCGATGAAGATCGTCGTCGACACCGGCAACGGCGTGGCCGGCGGCCTCGCACCGAAGCTGTTCAAAAAGCTCGGCTGCGAACTGGTCGAACTGTTCACCGAGATCGACGGCAACTTCCCGAATCATCACCCGGACCCGGCGCACCCGGAAAACCTCCAGGACGTGATTCGCGCGCTGAAGGAAACGGATGCGGAAATCGGCTTCGCGTTCGACGGCGACGGCGACCGCCTCGGCGTCGTCACCAAAGATGGCCAGATCATCTATCCGGACCGTCAGTTGATGCTGTTCGCCGAAGAAGTGCTGTCGCGCAACAAGGGCGCGCAGATCATTTACGACGTGAAGTGCACGCGCAATCTCGCGAAGTGGGTGAAGGACAAGGGCGGCGAGCCGCTGATGTGGAAAACGGGCCACTCGCTCGTGAAGGCGAAGCTGCGTGAAACCGGCGCGCCGCTCGCGGGTGAAATGAGCGGCCACGTGTTCTTCAAGGACCGCTGGTACGGTTTCGACGACGGCCTGTACACGGGCGCACGTCTGCTCGAAATCCTCACGCGCGTCGCCGATCCGAGCAAGCTGCTGAACTCGCTGCCGAACTCGAACTCCACGCCGGAGCTGCAACTGAAGCTCGAAGAGGGCGAGAATTTCGAACTGATCGCGCGCTTGCAGCAGAACGCGAAGTTCACCGGCGCGGACGACGTCGTGAAGATCGACGGCCTGCGCGTCGAATATCCGGACGGCTTCGGCCTCGCGCGTTCGTCGAACACCACGCCGGTCGTGGTGATGCGTTTCGAAGCCGATAACGACGCGGCGCTCAAACGCATCCAGGAAGACTTCCGCCGCGTGATTCTCGCGGAGAAGGCCGACGCGAAACTGCCGTTCTAACGGCTGAAGCGGCGGCGCGGTTGGGCTGGGTTCGCCTGGCCTGAAGCGGCGCCGCGGTTGAACGCGGCGCGGGTTTAACTACCGCGCCGCGTTTTTTCATGTCTTTGACATGCGACGCGCTAAAATTGCGGTCCTCGTGAGAAAGCGCCGGGCCGTCCCACACTTTCTCATTCCTTGGGGAGCCTGACGCGCAGCGGCAGGTTGGGCTCTCTCAACGCATCTTCGGGCCGGATAGCCGGTTTTCTCACTCTTGAGCGTGCAAAAGATACTCATCGTGAGGGTGTCGTCTCTCGGCGACGTCGTTCACAACATGCCGGTGATCGCCGACATCCGACGCCGCCATCCGGATGCGCAGATCGACTGGCTCGTCGAGGAAAGCTTCGTCGGGCTCGTGCAACTCGTCACCGGCGTGCGACGGGCGATTCCCGTTTCATTGCGGCGCTGGCGCAAGCGCATCCTGTCGGTCGACAACTGGCGCGAGATCGGCGCGTTCCGGCGCGCGCTCGCCGCCGAGCACTACGATCTCGTGATCGACTGCCAGGGGCTCATCAAGACCGCGTGGGTCGCGAGCATGGCGCGCGGGCCGCTCGTCGGCCTCGCGAACCGCACCGACGGCGCGGGCTTCGAATGGCCGGTGCGTTTCTTCTACGACAAGCGCGTGCCGATCGAGCCGCGCACCCATGTGGTCGAACGCACGCGGCAACTGGTTGCCGCGGCGCTGAACGACCCGCAGCCACAACCCACCGACGAAATCGACTTCGGTCTCGACACCGGGCGCGCGGCGCTGGCGTTGTCGGAGGCGAATCTGAACCTGCCGGTACCGTACGTCGTGTTCGTGCACGCGACCTCGCGCGCCGACAAGCAATGGCCCGACACCGCGTGGATCGAGTTGGGGCAGTCGCTGGTGCGGCGTGGCGCGTCGATCGTGCTGCCGTGGGGCAGCGACGCCGAGCGCGCGACCAGCGAGCGTCTCGCGAAGGAATTCGGCGCGGCGGCGATCGTGCCGCCGAAGCTGTCGCTGCCCGCGGTGGTCGGCCTGATCGAAGGCGCGGCGGCGACGGTCGGCGTTGACACAGGTCTGGTTCACATCGCGGCGGCGCTGAAGCGGCCCACGGTCGAGTTGTACAATTTCTCGACCGCGTGGCGCACTGGCGGATACTGGTCGCCGAACGTCGTCAATCTCGGCTCGGCCGGGCAGCCGCCCACGCTGCAGCAGGTCAAGTCGGCGCTGGCCGGTTTTGGCCTGCTGTAACCCGTCGGTGCGCTTCGCCTTGCGCACCCTCCGTTCTCAAGGGCGACCATGAACGAAACCCAGATCATCGAAGTAGCGAACGCCGACTGGCACGCACGCAACCTGTCCGTGCCGCGCGAGACGCTGCTTGCCGGCGTCGAACGCGGCAAGGTGCTGTACTTCCCGAACCTGCGCTTTGCGATCGAAGGCGGCGAACAGGCGCTGCTCGATCCCGCGCTCGCCGATCCGAGCCGCAAGAACATCAGCCTCGAACCCAACGGCGGCGCGTTGCACGGCGTGGCCGGCGACGCCGTCACGCAATCCGCGGTGCGCGCATTGATCGCGCGCTATCAGACCAATGCCCGCACGCTGGTCGACGGGCTCTTTCCCGAATACAACGGCCGGCTGCGCGTCGCGCCGACCAGCTTGCGGCTGCATCAGGTGGAAACGCGCGAAACCTCATGGCGCAAGGACGACAGCCGGCTGCACGTCGACGCGTTTCCGTCGCGGCCCAACTACGGCGAGCGGATTCTGCGCGTGTTCACCAACGTCAACCCGCACGGCGCGCCGCGCGTGTGGCGCGTCGGCGAGCCATTCGAGGACATGGCGAGGCGCTTCCTGCCGCGCATCAAGCCGCAGATGCCGGGCGCGGCATGGCTGCTGAATCTGCTGCACGTGACCAAGTCGCCGCGCAGCGAGTACGACCATCTGATGCTGCATCTGCACGACGGCATGAAGGCCGATCTCGACTATCAGAAGTCGAGCCCGCAGGAGACCATGCCGTTTCCGCCGGGCTGCGTGTGGGTGTGTTTCTCCGACCAGACCTCGCACGCGGTGATGTCCGGCCAGTTCATGCTGGAGCAGACTTTCTTCCTGCCGGTCAAGGCGATGGCGCAGCCCGAATGCGCGCCGCTCGGCATTCTCGAACGCCTGAAGGGCAGGGCGCTGGTTTGAGCGCCGCTTTCCTGATGGCGGGGCGAGGCGCGCGCGCCTGTGCGTTCGAGCGCGTGAAGAATGCGGAACCTGCGCGGGAGGCTGCGGCTTTCGCCTTCGCGGAGTGCCGATGCTGAGGGCGATTTATAACGCGCTCTGGTGGATCATCGCGCCGCTCGCCGTGCTGCGTCTGTTGATCCGTTCGCGCAAGGAACGCGGTTACCGCGAGCATATCGGCGAGCGCTTCGGCTATTCGCGCGGGCGTTTGCCCGAGGACAACGGGCCGCTGATCTGGGTGCATGCGGTGTCGGTCGGCGAGACGCGCGCCGCGCAGCCGCTGATCGAAGCGCTGATCAAGGCGCGTCCCGACGCGCGCATTCTGTTGACCCACATGACGCCGAGCGGTCGCGCCACCGGCACGGAGATTTTCGGCGACCGCGTGTTGCGCAGCTATCTGCCGTACGACATGCCGCATGCGGTGCGACGTTTCCTGCGTGCGTGGCGTCCCTCGGTCGGTCTGGTGATGGAAACCGAAGTGTGGCCGACGTTGATCGACGAATGCCGTCGCGCGGATGTGCCGCTCGTGCTGACCAATGCGCGGATGTCGGCGCGCTCGTATAAGCGCGCGGCCAAATTCGGCGGCGCGACCAAGGACGTGTTCGGCGGGTTCTCGCGCGTGCTCGCGCAGAGTCCCTCGGATGCCGAGCGGCTCACCGCGCTCGGCGCGCGCAACGTCGCGGTGCTCGGCAATCTGAAGTTCGATATGAGCACGCCGCCGGAGCTGGCGGCGCGCGGTCATGCGTGGCGTGCGGCGATCGGCACGCGGCCGGTGTGGGTCGCGGCAAGCACGCGCGAGGGGGAAGAGGCGCTGGTGTTGCAGGCGTTCGCGGCGCTGAATGTCGAGGACGCGCTGCTGATTCTGGTGCCGCGTCATCCGCAGCGTTTCAATGAAGTGGCGGCGTTGGTCGAGAAAGCGGGGCTGCGGCTCGAACGGCGTTCGACGTGGGCGCCGGATGCGAAGGTGGCGTCGGCGGGCATGGCGACGGGTGACGCCGTGCCGACGTTGCCAGCCGGGGTGACGGTGCTGCTTGGCGATTCGATGGGTGAATTGGGCGCTTACTATGCCGCCGCGGATCTGGCGTTTATCGGCGGGAGTCTGCTGCCGCTCGGCGGGCAGAATCTGATCGAAGCGTGCGCCGTTGGTGTGCCGGTGCTGATCGGGCCGCACGTGTTCAACTTCACGCAAGCCACCGCGGATGCGGTCGCGGCGGGCGCCGCGGTGCAGGTGCAGGACCCGGCCGATCTGGCGCGAGCGTTGCGCGAACTGTTCGGCGACAAGGCGCGGCGGCTCGCGATGGGCGGCGCGGCGTCGGCATTCGCCGCGCGGCATCGCGGGGCCACGGCGCGGACGGTGGATGTGTTGATGGCGTTGGTGCCGGAGTGAGGGGACGGGGCGCCGTGACACGCGGAGCGCGGTTCATCGCTCCGCTCGTCAATGAATACCATATTCTGCGCAGATTGGGCTCATGCAACTGCGGCCCTATGACCTGAACCGCTTTCCCACCACCTGCAATGACGCTTTTCTCCGACCTCGGCTTTCAATGGGACCGCGCCGCGATTCCTCAAGACATCCCGGTTCACTCGATCAAACGGGTGTGCTTCCGCTTTCATCGCATGCTGCCGGAATTCGTGTGGGATGCGAGCGTGCTCGAAGGAAATCCCTTTACGTTTCCCGAGGTGAAGACGCTGCTCGACGGTGTCACCGTGGGTGGTCGGAAGATATCCGATCAGGAGCAAATCCTGAACCTCGCGGAGAGTTCGAAGCACTTGCTCGCGATTGTGCAGAACGGTCGATTCGCGCTCGACAAGACCACATTCTGCGATTTGCACCGCCTTGTCGCGCGTAATGAAGCGCTTGAATGGGGCGTCTTCCGGGTAGAGGGAGAGGAGACGCGATATACGCCTGACGTCGCGTTGGGTGAGGCAGGTCGCCATACGCCTTTGCCGACTTTGCCCGGCGCGCCTGAACTCAACCGGGTTTTTACCGCAGGCGCGCGCGCTTGTAGAGCAGGTTTCGAATGCGTTCGAGCGCGGCTGCGCGTTCTTCCTGTTCGGCGCATTGCAGCAGTTCTTCTTCGACGGCAACAAGCGGACGTCGCGCTTCATGATGAACGGCGTGCTGATGGCAAACGGCATCGATGCGATCAGCGTTCCGGCACAGCGCGCGGCCGATTTCAACGAAAAGATGGTGCGCTTTTATCTGTCGAAGGATGGCTCCGAGATGATGGCATTCCTGCTGGAATGTCATCCGGGCGAGTGAGGCATCAAACCTTCAGCAACCCCTTGCGCTCGATAAACCCCACCACCTGATCCAACCCGTCGAGCGCCTTCAGATTACACATCACGAAGGGCCGCTCGCCGCGCATCTTCTTCGCATCCGACGCCATCACGTCGAGATTCGCGCCGACCATCGGTGCGAGGTCCGTCTTGTTGATCACCAGCAGATCCGACTTCGTAATGCCAGGTCCGCCCTTGCGCGGAATCTTCTCGCCGCCCGCCACGTCGATCACGTAGATCGTCAGGTCCGACAGTTCCGGGCTGAACGTCGCCGCGAGGTTGTCGCCGCCCGATTCGATGAACACGATGTCCGCATCGGGAAAACGCGTCAGCATGCGGTCGACGGCTTCGAGATTGATCGACGCGTCCTCGCGGATGGCCGTGTGCGGGCAACCGCCCGTTTCGACGCCCATGATCCGCTCGGCCGGCAGCGCGCCCGCCACGGTCAACAGACGCTGATCCTCTTTCGTATAGATGTCGTTGGTGATCGCGACGAGGTCGTACCGGTCGCGCATTGCCTTGCAGAGCATTTCGAGCAGCGTGGTCTTGCCGGAGCCGACCGGTCCGCCGACGCCCACGCGCAGCGGCGGCAGTTTCTTCGTACGGACGGACGAGTGGGCGGGATGATGAGGTGCGTTCATGATGGATCGGTTTATGAGCGGAAAAGTCGCGAATACTGCGACTCGTGACGCGCCGACAGAATGCCGAGTTGCGGCGCGAACGTGTTGATGTTCTCGGGCGAGGTGGCCAGCGCGCGCGTAACCGCGGCATCGATCGGCGCGCGCAATGCGACGATGATGCGCTGACCCGCGAGCTGTCCCAACGGCACGGCCTTCAATGCGGCGGCCGCCTGGTTCTCGACCCAGCTGAATGCATACGCGGCGAGCGCGGCATCGAGGGTGGCGTCGTGCGCGTAGGCGGCGAAGGCGAATGCGGTGGGCTGCGCGAGCGGCGTGAGCGAGGCGAGCGTCGCGCGTCTTTCAGCATCGCCCCATTCGAGCGACACGCACAATTGCCGTAGCGACCAGCCCATCTGTTCCGTTTCGCGGCGCAGTTCCGCGGACTCGCGGCTCGCGAGGAATTCGCGGTTGGCTTCAGCGAGGCCGGCGGCGTCATGCGAACCCCAGCGCTCCATTTGATGCGCGAGGAACGGCAGCTCGCCGTGCGCGAGCACGTCGGTCAGACCGCGTTCGATCCATGCGCGCGCGGAGTCGGCGTCGGTGATCAGCTGCGCTTCGATCGCCGCTTCGAGACCCTGCGAATAGCTGAACGCGCCGATCGGCAAGGCCGGCGAGGCGAGATGCAGCAGCGCGGTGAGTTCAGCGATGCGCATGGTGCGCGTGATGTGCGTGGCCGCAGGATTCGTCGTGTACGTGACCGCTGGAATCGTGGTCGTGGTCGTGCGAATGACCGTGCACATGGTCATGGTCGTGGTCATGCGAGTGACCCTGCTCATGCGAATGCCCATGATGCTCGCCAAACACCTGCTGCGCGAGCGCATAGTCCTCGGCGAACGTCTCGTCATGCCCATGCTTATGCCCGCCGCCATACGCGCCGGACTCGGGCTGAAACGGCATCGACACCTGATCGACCGTCGCGCCGATGCGCTTGAGCATGTCGGCCAGCACCGGATCGTATTCGAGCTTCAGATAGTCCGCGCCCACTTCCACCGGCGTATGACGATTGCCGAGGTGATACGCGGCGCGCGTCAGCGTCAACGCATCTTTCGCGCGCACGTACAGCACCGCTTCCGGCGCGGCGACGACCCGCACGAGGCCGCCGTCGTCGGCGACCAGCACGTCGCCGTCGCGCAGCACCGTGCCGCGCGGCAGCAGCAGCGCGACTTCTTCGCCGTTATCGAGCGTGGCCGCGAGGCGGCTCTTGCGCCGTTCGTCGAAAGCGAGCGTCAGCGTCGGCGCCCGCTTGATCAGCACCGGCGCGAGCTTCAGATGCGGCGCCAGCAGTTTGTCGAAAGTACGCATGGTCAGAACAGAAAGTAGCGTTGCGCCATCGGCAGCACGGTCGCCGGCTCGCAGGTCAGCAACTGACCGTCGGCGATCACCTGATAGGTTTCCGGATCGACGCTGATCGCCGGGCGCCACGCGTTGTGAATCATGTCGGCCTTCGAAATGTTGCGGCAGTTCTTCACGGCCACGATACGCTTGTTCAACCCATAGCGTTCGGCCACGCCCGCATCGGCGGCCATCTGCGAGACGAAGGTCAGCGAGGTGCGCCCGAGGGCGCCGCCGCGCGTCGCGAACATCTCACGATAATGCACCGGCTGCGGCGTCGGGATCGATGCGTTGGGGTCGCCCATCTGCGCCATTGCGATCATGCCGCCCTTGAGGATCAGCGACGGTTTGATGCCGAAGAACGCCGGTTCCCAGAACACCAGATCGGCCCACTTGCCCGGTTCGATCGAGCCGACTTCATGCGCGATGCCGTGCGTGATCGCGGGGTTGATCGTGTACTTGGCGACATAGCGCTTCGCGCGGAAGTTGTCGTGGCGCGCGGTGTCTTCAGGCAGCGCGCCGCGTTGCACCTTCATCTTGTGCGCGGTCTGCCACGTGCGGATGATCACTTCGCCCACGCGCCCCATCGCCTGCGAATCCGACGACAGCATCGACAGCGCGCCGAGGTCGTGCAGGATGTCTTCGGCGGCGATCGTCTCGCGGCGGATGCGCGACTCGGCGAACGCGATGTCTTCCGCGATCGACGGGTCCAGGTGGTGGCACACCATCAGCATGTCGAGATGCTCGTCGAGCGTATTGACGGTGTAGGGGCGCGTCGGATTGGTCGACGAGGGCAGCACGTTCGCCTCGCCGCACACCTTGATGATGTCCGGCGCGTGGCCGCCGCCCGCGCCTTCCGTGTGATACGTGTGGATCGTGCGGCCCTTGAACGCAGCTACCGTCGCTTCGACGAAACCCGCTTCGTTCAGCGTGTCGGTGTGGATCGCGACCTGGGTGTCGGTGTCGTCCGCCACCGAGAGGCAGTTGTCGATCGCGGCGGGCGTCGTGCCCCAGTCCTCGTGCAGCTTCAGGCCGATCGCGCCGGCGGCGATCTGTTCCAGCGCCGGCTGCGGCTGGCTCACGTTGCCCTTGCCGAGAAAGCCGAGGTTCATCGGATAACCGTCGGCCGCCTGCAGCATCCGTTCGAGATGCCACGGACCCGGCGTGCAGGTGGTCGCGTTGGTGCCGGTCGCCGGACCGGTGCCGCCGCCGAGCATCGTCGTCACGCCGCTCGCGAGCGCTTCCTCGATCTGCTGTGGGCTGATGAAGTGAATGTGCGTGTCGATGCCGCCCGCCGTCACGATCAGGCCTTCGCCCGCGATCACTTCGGTGGACGCGCCGATTGCGATCGTCACGTTCGGCTGGATGTCGGGATTGCCCGCCTTGCCGATCGCGGCGATGCGACCGTTCTTGATGCCGATGTCGGCTTTGACGATGCCCCAGTGGTCGAGAATCACCGCGTTCGTGACGACGGTGTCGACCACGTCGGCGTGCACGCGTTGCGACTGGCCCATGCCGTCGCGAATCACCTTGCCGCCGCCGAATTTGACTTCTTCGCCGTAGGTGGTGAAGTCGCGTTCGACTTCGATCAATAACTCGGTGTCGGCGAGACGCACGCGGTCGCCGGTGGTGGGGCCGAACATTTCCGCGTACGCGCGGCGGTCAATGCGTAAGGTCATGGTGTGAGTCCGGAATGGAGCAGGGCGGTTCGGGCAGGGGGTGCGTAGGACGCATGCAGGGCGTCAGAGCTTGCCCATCACCTTGCCGTTGAACCCGTAGACGACGCGCTCGCCCGCCAGCGCAACCAGCTCGACGGTACGTTCCTGGCCGGGTTCGAAGCGCACGGCGGTGCCCGCCGCGATATTCAGCCGGAAGCCGCGCGCCGTGTCGCGATCGAACGAGAGCGCCTCGTTCACCTCGTAGAAGTGGTAGTGCGAGCCGATCTGCACCGGGCGGTCGCCGGTATTCGACACGACCACCGTGACCGTGGCGCGGCCTGCGTTGAGCTCGTGTTCGCCGTCGTCGGTGATGAGTTCGCCGGGAATCATGGGGCTTGCCTTGTACGCTTAAGGGATCGGGTGATGAACGGTGACGAGCTTGGTGCCGTCGGGGAAGGTGGCTTCGACCTGGATGTCGGGGATCATCTCGGGCACGCCTTCCATGACGTCGTCGCGGGTGAGCAGCGTAGTGCCGTAGTACATGACCTCGGCGACGGTCTTGCCGTCGCGGGCCGCTTCCATGAGCGCCGCGGTGATGAACGCGATCGCTTCCGGATAGTTGAGTTTGAGGCCGCGTGCGCGGCGCCGTTCGGCAAGCAGCGCGGCGGTGAAGATCAGCAGCTTGTCCTTCTCGCGAGGTGTGAGCTTCATCGAATGTGTGGGTTCGGTTATGACGGTCCGGAGGGTGGTCCGAGTTGTGGTCCGGATAGGTCGTTAGGGCGGTCCCCGCAGGGACCGTCGGCCGCGACCATGATAGGCGTTGTGCGTCGCGGCCGCGAGCACGCGATGCGCATGCGGCGAGTGAGCGACGCAGATCACGCCGGATAAACCGGCCAGGCCGGTCACCGTATCAAGTCCGGCTAACGGCTCGCTTACAAGCGGGCCTCGCTTACATGTCGGCCGGCAACGGCGCGCCGAACCACTTCTTCGACATCGTGTCGAGCGTGCCGTCGTGTTTGGCCTGGGCGATCGCCGCGTCCACTTTCTGCTGCAGGCGCGGCTCGTTCTTGTTCATGCCGACGAAGCACGGCGAATTCTTGATGACGAACTTCGGCTCCGGCCGGCGCGGCGGATTCTTCGCGATGATCGCGGCGGCGACGATATTGCCCGCGGCGATCAACTGCACCTGGCCCGACAGGAACGCGGCGATGGTCGCGTTGTTGTCCTCGAAGCGTTTGATGGTCGCGTTCGGCGCCATCTGCGACAGTCCGATTTCCTCGAGCGCGCCGCGCGTCGCGCCGACCGTCTTGCCGGTGAGATCGGCGGGACCGCTCACCTTGATGTCGGCGGGACCGAACACGCCCTGGTAGTAGGGCGCATAGGCGCTCGAAAAGTCGATCACCTTCGTGCGCTCCGGCGTTTTGCCGAGCGACGAGATCACCAGATCGACCTTGCCCGTTTGCAGATACGGAATCCGGTTCGCGCTATTGACCGGCACGAGTTCGAGCTTCACGTTCATCGACTTCGCGAGCAGCGCCGCGGTGTCGATGTCATAGCCTTGCGGCTTCATGTCGGGGCCGACCGCGCCGAACGGCGGATAGTCTTCCGGGACGGCCACTTTCAGCACGCCCGCCTTGGCGATGTTGTCGAGCGTGTCCGCGTGAGCGGCGACCGCATGAAAGGCGAGGTGCGCGACGATGGGCACGGACAGCAGCGCGGCGAGCAACGCGCGGCGCGCGGGGCGGGTAAGCAAAAGTTTCATGGTCGTCAGCGGTGGCGCGGTGTGGTGATGGTGTCGTGACGGCGGTGAGCCGGCCGGCTGCCGTCGAGTTGCGGCAGCATCGTGGCGCTGGACGATGCAAGGTGTGTGCCATCGCGGTGCAGCTTGAGCGAGCGGGCGAAAAGGCGGACGACGCACCCGATTGGGGCGCGCGACTGCGCCGCCGTGGTGCGCGAGTGGCCTTGCGAAGGTGAAAGGCTGTGCGAACAGGCGAGCCCCTCGCCGGATCGTTCAGGTCGACCAGATTCGCAGTGGCTTCGCCGCGACGCCGTGCACGACCGGCCGCAGTTGCAGCCAGCAGCGCGTCAATGCGTGCTGAAGCGTTTCCATCGAGCGCGACACCGCGCGCACGAGCAGCACGCCGTTCGTCACGCACGAAGTGGCGGCGCGCAGCGAATCGTCGAACGGCAGTTGCGCGGTGAGCGACTCGGCGAGCGCGTCGTCGCACGCGGCGCCGACGGCCCATAGCGTCCCATAGGCGGGGAAGCCGGCGAGCCCCTGGGGGCCGTTACGCAGCGGATCGGCGGCGTCGAGGGCCGCGCGTTCGAGCCACAGCAGCTCGCCTTGCGGACCCACGATTCGCGAGACGGCGCGCAAGCGGCCATGCGACCAGCGTTCACCGGCGGCTTGCCGCCCGAGCTGGGTCGCATCCCATCCCAACGCGGTGGCGCCGTCGGCCAGCGTCAGCGAGAAGTCCAGATGCGCGTTCGCGTGGTCGAACACGATGTTGTTTTGCGGCAGCCAGTCGAGCTTCGCCTGCTCGCCGACACGCACGGCGATCTGCTGGCGCGCGGCGCGGCCGTTGGACTTGTACCACTTGGTTGCGCCGGGCGTGGTGATGACCGCATGCGAACCGGCGCCGAGCGCGACGTCGATATCGAGCTGATCGCCGCCCGCAATGCCACCGGGAGGATGCACGATCACCGCATGGCAGATCGCCTGGCCTTCGGGATGCAGCGTGCGCTGCACGCGCAACGGTCCGTCATGCAGCCGGTGCACGAGCGTCGTGCGCGCGTCCTGTTTGACGAAGCCGAGTTCGAGACGCGCGCGCCATGTCGAAGGCGCGGCGCTTTGCGCGGCGGGTTGTGCCGGAGGTTGCGCACTAGCGAGCGTGGCGTGATTTTCGTGAAGCGACATGCGAATGGACGTGCGGTCGACGTGTTGGAGCGGCATATGAAGGCGCCGTATTAGGGCGAAGCGAGCCTGCGTGCGCCACGCGGACGCGAGCCGCGCCGCCTGACGATGCGGCGAGAATAGCACGCGCGGCACGCGCGTTTGCGCGCGTTCGTCGTGCGCTGCTCACGCGGTGATCACATCCGCATCACACCGCGATCAACGCGCGCACACCATCCGTGTCCATATTTGCGCCTTCGCCGCCCGCGACGATTTCGCCGCGGCTCATCACCCAGTAGCGATCGGCGATGTCCTTCGCGAAGTCGTAGTACTGCTCGACGAGCAGCACCGTCATGCCCATTTCCTCGACCAGCTGACGCAGCGTGCGGCCGATGTCCTGAATGATCGACGGCTGAATGCCTTCGGTCGGTTCGTCGAGAATCAGCAATTGCGGATCGCTCATCAGCGCGCGGCCAATGGCGAGCTGTTGTTGCTGACCGCCGGACAGATCGCCGCCGCGCCGGCTGCGCATGTCCTTGAGCACCGGGAACAGTTCGTAGATACGGTCGGGGATCTTCTTCGGCGCCTTCTTGCTGGCCGCGCCGACCAGCAGATTCTCCTCGACGGTCAGCCGCGGAAAGATATCGCGCCCTTGCGGCACATAGGCGAGCCCGTGTTCGACGCGCGAATAGGTCGGCAGTTTGGTGATCGGCGTGCCGCGCCAGGCGATCGAGCCGCTCTTCGTCTGCACCACGCCCATCAGGCAGCGCAGCAGCGTGGTCTTGCCGACGCCGTTGCGGCCCAGCAGCACAGTGAGCTTGCCGTCGGGCACGGTGAGCTTCACATCGCGCAGGATGTGGCTGCCGCCGTAGTACTGGTTCAGTTTGTCTACTTCCAGCATGGTCGTTTTATCCGTTCGAAGCTTTGATTCATCGGCTCACTCATTGGCCGCTCATTGGTCGCTCATCGACCAAGGTACGACTCGATCACCGTCTCGTCCTGCTTGACCTCGTCGAGCGTGCCGTGCGCGAGCACGCGGCCTTCGGCCATCACCGTCACCTTGCCGGTGTCGCCCGACAACGCCGCCACGAACTCCATGTCGTGTTCGACGACCATCATCGAACAGGTGCCGCGCAGATGGTTGAGCAATTCGGCCAATTGCATGGTTTCGTCGTCGGTCATGCCGGCGGCCGGTTCGTCGAGCAGCAGCAGCGCCGGTTGCTGCATCAGCAGCATGCCGATTTCGAGGCGCTGCTTCTGTCCGTGCGACAGCTCTCCGGCTGAGCGCCGCGCTTCGCTTTCCAGACCGATCAGCGCCAACGTTTCTTCGATGCGCGCTTGCGCTTGACGATCCAGCCGCGCGCGCAACGACGCAAACCAGCCCTTGTCGGTTTTCATCGCCAGTTCGAGGTTTTCCCACACGGGGTGCTGCTCGAACACGGTCGGCTTCTGGAACTTGCGGCCGATCCCCGCCCGCGCGATGGACGGCTCGTTCATCCGCGTCAGGTCGATCGACTGGCCGAGAAAGACCTTGCCGGAGTCCGGCTCGGTCTTGCCGGTGATGACGTCCATCATCGTCGTCTTGCCGGCGCCGTTCGGGCCGATGATGCAGCGCAGTTCGCCGGCGTCGATCGCGAGCGACAGCGCGTTCAACGCGCGAAAGCCGTCGAAGCTCACCGTCACGTCTTCGAGATACAGGATCGTGCCGTGCGACACGTCGATCTCGCCGGGCACCACCACGTGCCCCATGTTCGCGACGCCGCTCAGCGAATGCTCGGCGGGTGCCTCCGGTAAAGCCAGATCAGGAACCATCGGGTTTTCGTTCATGAGCGGTTCCTTTTGCGCGTCACGAGTTCGATCAGCCCCATGATGCCGTTGGGCAGCAGCAGCGGGACCAGCACGAAGATCAGACCGAGAAAGAACAGCCAGTATTCAGGGAAATTCGCCGTGAAGAAGCTCTTCGCGCCGTTCACCGCGAACGCGCCGATGATCGGCCCGATCAGCGTGCCGCGTCCGCCCACCGCGACCCAGATCGCCATCTCGATCGAGTTGCCCGGCGACATCTCGCCCGGATTGATGATGCCGACCTGCGGCACGTATAACGCACCCGCGATCCCGCACAGTACGGCCGACACGGTCCACACGAACAGCTTGTAGGCGAGCGGGCTGTAGCCGAGAAACATCAGGCGCGTTTCGCCGTCGCGCACGGCGGTGACCACGCGGCCGAGCTTCGACGTGACGATCGCGCGCGCGCCGAGGAACGCGAGGATCAGCACCGCGAACGTGATCAGCAGGAGCGCGGTGCGGGTGCCCGCATGCGTGATCGGAAAACCGCCGATGCGCTTGAAGTCGGTGAAGCCGTTATTGCCGCCGAAGCCCGTTTCATTGCGATAGAACAGCAGCATCGCGGCGAACGTCATCGCCTGCGTGATGATCGACAGGTACACGCCCTTCACGCGCGAGCGGAACGTGAAGAAGCCGAACACCCACGCGACCACCGCCGGCACCAGCACCACCAGCAGGAGCGCGTAGCCGAGATGCTGTGTGCCCTGCCAGTACCACGGCAGTTGATGCCAGTCGAGAAACACCATGAAATCGGGCAGATCGCTGCCGTACTTGCCGTCGTGACCGATCGCGCGCATCAGGTACATGCCGATCGCGTAGCCGCCCAGCGCGAAGAACAGCGCATGGCCGAGGCTGAGAATGCCGCAGTAGCCCCACACGAGATCGAGCGCGAGCGCTGCGATCGCGTAGCACATGAACTTGCCGGTGATCGTCGTCGCGTACGCGGACAGATGCAGCGGGCTCGTCTCCGGCAGCACCAGCGTGGCGAACGGCACGCCGAGTCCGAACACGATGATCAGCGCAATCAGCGCGAGCCACGCGCGCCGCGACAGCAGCGCGGGACGCGGCGGCAGGCCGAGCGCGAAGCCGGACTGCGCGTCGCGCGCGGCGGCTGCGCCGCCGTTCGCCGCGCCGCCGTGAGCCGACGAGGTCGTCGAAGTAGCAGAAGTCATCTCATGCCTCCGCGCTACGGCCCTTGAGGGCGAACATGCCCTGCGGACGCTTCTGGATGAACAGGACGATCAGCACCAGCACCGCGATCTTCGCGAGCACCGCGCCCCAGAACGGCTCGATCGCCTTGCTGACGAGCCCGAGCCCGAAGCCGCCGATGACGGTGCCCGCCAGCTGCCCGACACCGCCGAGCACGACCGCCATGAACGAATCGATGATGTAGCTCTGGCCGAGGTCCGGTCCGACATTGCCGATCTGCGACAGCGCGCAGCCGCCGAGACCCGCGATGCCCGCGCCGAACGCGAACGCATACGAATCGACGCGCGCGGTCTTCACGCCGACGCACGCAGCCATGCGGCGATTCTGCGTGACCGCGCGTACGAACAGGCCGAGGCGCGTCTTCGTCAACACCGCCCACGCGATGCCGACGACGATCAGCGAAAACGCCAGAATGGCGAGGCGGTTGTACGGCAGGATCAGATTCGGCAGCACGGTCACCCCGCCGCTCATCCAGGCCGGGTTGATCACCTGCACGTTCTGCGCGCCGAACAGCATGCGGGTCGCCTGGATCAGGATCAGGCTCACGCCGAAGGTGGTCAGCAGCGTTTCGAGCGGACGGCCATACAGATGCTTGAGCACCAGCCGTTCGAGCACGATGCCGACCAGCGCCGCCGCCACGAATGACGCCGGCACCGCGAGCAGCGGGTACCAGTCGAACGCGCCGGGCGCGAAGCGCTGAAACAGGTTCTGCACGACGTAGGTGGCGTAGGCGCCGATCATCAGGAATTCGCCGTGCGCCATGTTGATCACGCCGATCAGCCCGTACGTGATCGCAAGGCCGAGCGCGGCGAGCAGCAGCACGCTGCCGAGCGACAACCCGGCGAACAGCGTGCCGGCGATCTGGCCGCGGCGCTGGATCGCATCGAGTTCGTCGATGCCTGTTTGCGCGGCGGCGCGCACGCGCTCGTCGGCTTCGACGAAGCTGCCGTCCGCTTTCTTCGCGACCAGCGGGCGCAGCAGTTCGTTCATGTCGAGGTCGTGCCGCGCGGCCACCAGTTGCACGGCCTCCAGCCGTTTGGCCGGATCGGCGTCGTGCAGCGCGGTCATCGCCCACAGCGTGTCGAGGCGCTTCTTCAAGGCCGGATCGGTTTCCTTTGCGCGGGCCGCGTCGACCAGCGGCTTGATCGCCGGATCGGGGTTTTGCAGCAGCGCGCCGATCGCGGCTTCGCGCGTGGCGCGGTCCGGCGAATCGAGTTGCAGACCCGCAAGTGCGCCCGACACTTTCGAGCGCAGCAGGTTGTTCAGGGTGACCGGCTGCGCGTCGCCGGCGGCCACCGTCTTGCCGGTGACGGCATCGCGTGCGGTGTCGCCGTCCTGCAGCAGCACGGCGCCCGCGTCGGTGGCGAGCGCGCTGTCGTCGGACAGCGCCTTGAGCACCGCGAGCGATTCCTTGTCGTGGTTGGCGATCAGCTTGTCGATCGCCGCGGATTTGGCGTCGAAGTCGTCGCCGGCGAGCGGCGCGACATCGGCGGGAGTCAGCGCGAACGCGGCGAGCGGAGCGCCGGCGACGAGCACCAGCGCCGCGCCGACGATACTGCGCTGTGCGAGCCGTCGTGCGAATCGCCGTGCGTCTGTGAGAAATGAAAACGCCATGGTGGCCTTTGGAGAAAAACCGGCAGCGCGGCGTGGATGCAATACAAGCTGTCGTGCCGCGCTGTCGGGTTACTGCGTCGCGGGTGCGCGCCGTGGATCCGCTTCGGCCGCCGCGACTGCGAAGAAGCAGGCGGCGGGTTCGTGCAAGGGCGTGACTTGCGCGACTTCAACCGCGCCAATCCAGGCCGGCGATGCGAACGCACAGCCGTGACCCAACCCGTTTCACGCCGGCTGAATGCGCGGTGCGGCGAGCGCGCCCTCGGTGGAATCACCTACATCGGCTCGCGACGCGGCTAAGCGGCCAACAACCGCACCGCCGCGTCGAGCCGTCCTGTCAGTCCGCTCAGGCGACGCGCGAGCGCTTCAGGAACGCCGGAATCGAGCTGACCACATCCGGCTTGCTCGAATTGCCGGCGATGAACGGGCTCCACGGCTGTGCGCGAATCGCGGTCTTGGTCCGCCACACCACGTTGAACTGGCCGTCGGCGCGTACTTCGCCGATCATCACCGGCTTGTGCAGATGGTGGTTACCGTCCATCTCCAGCGTGAAGCCCGACGGCGCCGCGAAGGTCTGGCCGATCATCGCCACGCGCACCTTGTCGACGTCGGTGCTCTTCGCTTTCTCGACTGCCTGCTTCCACATATGGATGCCGACGAAGGTCGCTTCCATCGGGTCGTTGGTCACGCGCTTCGAGCCGCCCGGCAGGTTGTTGTCCTTGACCCAGGTCGCCCATTCTTTCTTGAACTTTTCGTTGGCCGGGTTGCGCAACGACATGAAGTAGTTCCATGCGGCGAGGTTGCCGACCAGCGGTTTCGTGTCGATGCCGCGCAGTTCCTCTTCGCCGACCGAGAAGGCGACCACCGGCACGTCCGACGCCTTCAGCCCCTGGTTGCCGAGTTCCTTGTAGAACGGCACGTTCGAGTCGCCGTTCACGGTCGAGATCACCGCGGTCTTGCCGCCTTGCGAGAAGGTCTTGATGTTCGCGACGATGGTCTGATAGTCGCTATGGCCGAACGGCGTGTAGACCTCTTGAATATCGGCTTCCTGCACGCCCTTGGACTTGAGGAACGCGCGCAGGATCTTGTTGGTCGTCCGCGGATACACATAGTCGGTGCCTAGCAGGAAGAAGCGCTTGGCGCCGCCGCCTTCCGCGCTCATCAGATATTCGGTCGCGGGAATCGCCTGCTGATTCGGCGCTGCGCCCGTGTAGAAAACGTTGCGCGACATTTCCTCGCCTTCGTACTGCACCGGATAGAACAGCAGGCCGTTCAGTTCCTCGAACACCGGCAGCACCGATTTGCGCGACACGGACGTCCAGCAGCCGAACACCACAGCGCACTTTTCCTGCGTGATGAGCTGACGTGCTTTCTCGGCGAACAGCGGCCAGTTCGACGCCGGGTCGACCACCACCGGCTGAAGCTGACGGCCCATCACGCCGCCATTCTTGTTGATGTCCGCGATGGTCATCAACGCGGTGTCCTTCAGCGACGTTTCGGAGATGGCCATCGTGCCCGACAGCGAATGGAGAATGCCCACCTTGATCGGACCACTGCCGGACTGCGCGTTCGCGAACGGCACCTGACCAGCAAGCGCCAATGCGCCGGACATGGAACCGAACTTCAACAGACTGCGACGTTTCATGTGTTTCCCCTTGCCATTGATGGTGACTGTTTATGGGCATCGATTTCAGCCAGCAGGGCTTATCCCGCATGACTTGCCGCTCCTGTACTGCAAGCCACATGCCATGCGGCAATTTCGACTCGAATCGCATAGGCAGCGCGCCACGGCGCGGCTGCGCGCGGGGCGGCGGGGCGCGCAGCCGCGCGAAAGTGGTGCAGGATCGCGGTAGGCGCCTCGTTCGGGTGCGTGCCGCGCCGCAACGAAGCGCGCGTATCCGCCAGCGGGCGTCCGCGGTGCATGGCCGCCGCGCCTTTGTGCATGCGCCGCTCGCGCGTGCTTATGACATGCTCGTGCGCTGCTTCGAGAAGGGTCTGTCGACGCGTTATACCGGGGATATTCTGGCGTTCTCTCTGCCGTTGATCGTCGAGGAGGCGCAGCTCGAGGGGATTTTCGGAACGGTGGCGCAGGTGTTGAGGGAGACGGAGTAGGCGCTGGTCGTTGCGATTCGAGTAGGGATGGCTCTTGCGTGATCCGCGCGTGCCTGTCGTGGACGATGCGATCGTGCTGCTGGCGAGAAGGCCGGCGCCGTGAGGTGCCGGCCTTTCTGTTTCGATCCGTTGCTTGTGTCGCCCGATCAGAACGCGACGAACGGCCCTGTATGGGCGCCGATCGTTGCGTTGTTGAGTGCGGTGTAGACGCTGCGGCCGTAAAAGAACGGCAGCCCCCAGACGAACATGCTGTACATGGGTGAGCCGAGGCTGTCATAGGCCGCGTACGGATTAGCCAGAAGCGTAAATCCATTCGCCAGTGAGAATGGCACGCTCACCGGCGTGGATCCGCTGGCGGTGCCCACCAGGATCGCGGACAGGCTGAGCGTGGTGGCAGGCACAAACCAGTCGCCCGAATAAGGCGTCGTGTAGTCCGTGAAGAGGTTCGCATTGGAGCCGCTGTCGATTGCGCTGAGATACGAATAGCCCTGGTACGTGGTCGTGAAATAGCCGTTCGGATTCAGCGTGAGAATGCTCGCATTCGACGGCAGCGCGTTGTTCGCCTGCGTGCCGATGCCGAACACCAGTTCACCGGTCGCGCTGGCCTGGCCACCCGCCGGCAACGCGGGTAGACGGATGATCGTGCCGTTGTTATCCGATGTGAAATTGGCGACCGGATTCATGACCTGGATGTCGAGCGGCACACGCGTGCTCGTGCACGACGCCGCGGACGAGCAGTAGTAATAGGTTGCCGGCAGCGCGGTGTTCGCGGCCGCCGCGTAATCGCGCCGTGCCGTCGAAATGCCGACTACGCCGTTCGCGCCCATCAGGGCCTTCGTGTTCAGGTTGGTGCCGCCGCGCGACAGACATTCCGACGGTGTCGAATACTTGCCGTCGGCGATGACCTGGATGGGCATGTTGCCCGCCATCTTGCTGCCGATCTTTACGTCGGCGCGCTTGACTGCTCCCCATGTGAAACCGGAGCTGAACTGTGCGCATTCGGCGATCGCTGCGCTACCCGTCGGATCGTCGGTGGCGCCCGATTGCGCTGGCAGGCTGGCGGTGAGCGCCGAACTTAATGCGCTGGCGAGCACGCGCACGCCGACCGAGCCGGTGTCGACCTGCATGTGATCGATCGTCTCGCATTGGTTCGCGCCCTGGCCCCCTGGGATGCAGATCGTGACGCTGACGTAGGGCATGTTGACGTAGCTCGTCCATCGTTCCACGGTCAGGGGGACGGTGTTGGTGGGGGGAGTTGGTGTCGGGGTTGGAGTTGGTGTCGGGGTTGGAGTTGGTGTTGGGGTTGGAGTTGG
>NZ_JAQQCJ010000010.1:0-272641 GCF_046030495.1 Paraburkholderia strydomiana | reverse complement strand
TATAGAGGCGTGTGGTGTTGCTTTGCTTCGGTTCTCACGCACACGCTGGTCGGTAGGTATCCGGCAACCTCCAGCGGCCAATGCCAGGTGATTTTCGCAGTGACACCTGTTCGGTTTGCGGGGCCGTTCATTCACCCTCAATCCCGCCCCACCTCCCCCTTAAGCATATCGAGCCGCGTCTGCCCATCAAGCGTAAAGTGCGTGCCAAACCTCACCAGCCCCTCCTGATGCAGATACGCGCGCGAGGACGGCCGCTCGGTGCTGCGTTTGCGGCTCGAAGTGCAGCCGCAGGCGCGGCGCGAGCAACTGGACGTGCCGCGCCTGCGCCTGTTCCTGAACGCGGACCGGCCCGTCGCGCTCGCGCTCTATGCGGCGCTCACCGCGAGGCCCATGGCGATCAACGTGCGCGTGCCGGGCTATCCGGCTGATCGTCCCGGCACGCCGCAAGCGATGCCGGGCTTGCGCATCGAACCGGCCGGCTTCGCGAGCAACGAGCGCTTATGGCCAAAGGCCGATAACGCGTTCGGCGGCTATCAGTTGCTGCTCGAGTACTTCACGTTCCCCGAGAAATTCATGTTCGTGGACCTGCTCGGTCTGGACATGGAGGCCATCGCGCAGGATGCGCCGTATTTCGACATCGAGGTCGTGCTGGAAAAGAGCTATCCGGACGATATGCGCTTCTCCGCCGACAACGTGCGCCTCTTCTGCACGCCGATCATCAACCTCTTTCAACTGGAAGCGGACCCGATCGTCGCCACGCAGTTCGACACCGAATACCGTGTCCACGCGATCGAGCAGTATGGCGAGCACGTCGATGTCTATTCGGTCGATACCGTGCAGGGCTTCGAGGCAAGCTCGGGCCGGCGCTTCGAATACGCGCCGTTCGCGTCGTTTCGTCATCGCGGCGGCATGCTGCGGCATGAAATGCCGGAGCGCTATTTCCACACGCGCGTGCGGCGCGGCCCCTCGGGCCGCTTCGACACGTGGGTCGTGTTGGGCGGTCATGCTTGGGAGCAGCAGGCGACGCTGCCGAAGGAAACGCTGTCGTTATCCGTGACCGGCACCAACGGCATGCTGCCGCGCAAGGGGCTGCGCGAAGCGGGCATTACGAGGATGCGCAGCGGTTTCACCAACATCGGCTCGGTGCGTAACCTGAGCGCACCGACGCTGCCGGTCTATCCGCCGACCGGCGACCGTTTCCATTGGCGTGTGCTGTCGCATCTCGCGCCGAACTATCTGTCGCTGCTGAACCCGGAGATTTTGCGCGGCTCGCTGGCGCTGTATGACTGGACCGACGGTGAGCTGAACCGGCGCCGCGTCGACGCGATCACCGATGTGAAGCACCGGCTGTTGCAGAAGCTCGTGAAGGGCGGATTGCAGCGCGGCGTCGAGATCGAGGTGACGCTCGACAGTAACCAGTTTGCCGGCGACGGCGACGTCGAATTGTTTAGCGGGATGCTAAACCGCTTCCTTGGGCTGTACGCGACGCTGAATCTGTTCACGAAGCTCGTCGTCGTGTCGCAGCCGACCGGCCGCCGCATCGAATGGCCCGATACGAAGGGCGAAGGAGCACCGTTTTGAACGCGCCGGGCAGGGAGTTTGCATCGTACGCGGACCGGACGCTGCTGCCGGCCTTACTCGATGACGCCACACGGATGAATTTCTTCCGCTTCTGCGAGTTGATCGAACTGGCCGCACCGGACAAGCCCCCATTGGGCACGACCGACTCGCCATCCGCCGAGCCGGTGCGCTTTCGCTCGCGGGTGCGGCTTGGATTTCCGAACCGCGAGATCGACGCGGTCGAATATGGCCCGGACAATGCGTCGGCGCCGCCGACGGTTCGCACGACCTTTCTGGGGCTGTACGGAGTCGATGCGCGCATGCCGTCGTACTTCGTCGACGAGATCGCGCAGAACCGCGACGGCGCGGAGCCGCTGGCTGGGTTTCTCGGCCTGTTCCATCACCGTGTGGTCACGCAGTATTACCGCGTGTGGCGCAAGTACCGCTATCCGGCGGGCTTTCGCAGCGGCGGGACCGATGAGATTTCGCGCTACCTGCTGAGCTTCGCGGGGCTTGGCTTCGGCGCGCCGGAGATCGCTCAGGCGGTCGGCTCGCGCAAGCTGCTGTCGATGCTCGGTCTCGCGGGCCAGAAAACGCGCACAGCCGAAGGACTGGCGGGCGTGCTTCAGCACGCGGTGCCGGACGCACGGATCGAGGTCGAGGAATTCCATCCGGTCTGGATCACCGCGCACGATTACACGCCGGGTGCGCTAGGCGAAGGTTGCCTGCTGGGCCGCGGTTTCTACGATCGGGCGAATACGGTGCGCGTGGTGATTACGCCGCACACGCATGAAGCGGTGCTCGGACTCATGCCAGGACGCGGCAATCATCGCGAACTGATGGCATTGCTGCGCTTTTACCTCGGCTACGAGGCGCGCGCGCATCTGGAAATGCACGTCAGCCCCGACCTGATGCCGGCGCAGCAATTGAACTCCGCCCAGGTCAGTCTGGGCTTCACGACGCAGTTGCCGCCGTCACGCACAGGCGCCGCTGCGGCTAAGGTCACACGCGTGCAACTGGGGGCGTGGACGGGCGGCAGCGAGCGAGACATCCGTGAGCGATCCACGGCGCACCGACACAAGCACTGACCCGGCCACGGGAGCAGCGATCAATGCATAAGCAAGACAAGAGGATCAACAGGATGATGCGACAGCTTCGAACCGGCGTCTCGGTGTGCGCCCTCGTGACCATCACAGGATGCGGAGTGGGGCAGGCCGTGACGGACAGCACGGTGGATGCCGCGAAATGGGTGTTCACGACACAGGTTAAAACCATGAACGTGGACCTCGTCAGCCGGGCCTCGTTGAATGCGGACGGTGCGGGACGATCGTTGTCGACGGTGGTGCGGATCTATCAGCTGAAGACGCCGCAGACGTTTCAGCAACTCGACTATCGGCAGTTGCAGACGAACGATCTCGACACGCTGAAGGCGGATCTGCTGGCGACGAAAGACGTCGTGTTGCGTCCCGATGCAAGCGCGAGCATCAGCGAGCCGATGAACGGCGACGCGGAATATGTCGGCGTGGTCGCGTTTTTTCGCGACGCGGGCCAGGACGCGACGTGGAAGCTCGTGATTCCGAGGAAGCAATGGAAGAAGACCGATCCGGTGAAGATCGAGGCGCGTGACAACATGCTGACGCTCGTCGGCGCAACGGGTGACACGATCAGGCGCAACGCGCCGCTCCAAAGCATGCCTAATCCGCCGAAGCCCAAGCCCGCGGCGGTGACGGAGTACGGGACGCAGGCGGGATGAGCGGCGCGAATCGCTCGAGTTCGAAGTGCGCAGTAGTCATTGCGTCGCGCGCCCTGTCGCGCGACGACACGACCCTGCATGCCCCCCGGTGTTCCGCTCAATGCGGCTTGATAGCCACTTTCAGCACCCCGTCCCGCTGATTCGCAAACAGATCGTACGCGGCGACGATGTCGTCCAGCTTGTAGTGGTGCGTGACCAGCGGGCCAAGCTCGACACGTCCGGACGCCACCACGTTCATCAGCCGTCTCATGCGCTCTTTTCCGCCAGGGCAAAGCGCGGTGTTGATCTTGTGGTCGCCGAGACCGGCCGCGAAGGCGCCGAGCGGAATCGTCAGGTCGGATGAGTACACGCCAAGACTCGACAGCGTGCCGCCCGGCTTGAGAATACGCAGCGAGGATTCGAACGTGCCCTGCGTCCCAAGCGCCTCGATCGACGAATCGACGCCGCGTCCGCCCGTGAGCTTCATGATCTCGTCCACCACATCGCAATTCTTGAAGTTCAGCGTGACATCGGCGCCCATCCTGCGGGCCATCTCGAGGCGGTGTTCGTTGCCGTCCACTGCGATGATGGTGGTGGCCCCCAGCAACCGCGCGCCCGCCGTGGCGCACAAGCCGATGGGACCTTGCGCGAATACGGCCACCGTATCGCCGATCCGGATGTTGGCGTTTTCCGCGCCCTTGAAACCGGTGGACATGATGTCGGGACACATCAACACCTGTTCGTCGGTCAAGCCGTCGGGGATCGGCGCGAGGTTGGCCTGCGCGTCGGGCACGAGCACGTATTCGGCCTGGGTGCCGTCGATCATGTTGCCGAAACGCCAGCCCGCCGTCGCCTTGTAGCCGTGGCACCCGCACAGGCCTGCGGCGATCAGGTAGCTGCCGTCTTGCGACGCGACGCCGTCTTGCGCCGCGTATGAGTTGAAGTTGGGGCAAATGGCTCCGGCAATCACGCGCTGGCCTTCCTGATAGCCCCGCACCGCACTGCCGAGTTTTTCGATCACACCCACGGGTTCGTGACCGACCGTCAGCCCTTTGGCGACCGGGTATTCGCCCTTGAGAATGTGTACGTCGGTGCCGCAGATCGTGGTGGTGGTGATACGCACGAGCGCGTCGTTGGCACCCACGTCGGGCATGGGTTTATCGGCGAGTTCGATACGGCCCGGTTCGACGAATACGGCGGCTTTCATCATTGCGGTCATGAATGTCTCCTTCCGGTTGGGGGCAACGGCATCTCAAAGGTGCTCGCACTTTGGCACCTGCTCGAACGCATAGGTGCGACTGGCGAACCCGACGCAGCTATTTCGCCACTTTCCACCGACGTAGCCGCGATTGCATCTTACTCCGCCAGGAATAGTGCCTGCTTTGCGAGGGGAAGAGCATGGCGAATGGCGAAATGCTTGCGCCAGATCAAGGGGGCGTGTGAACGCATTGGCTGGCGCTTCTATCGTTCGCTGGTGTTTCGTAAGGACAGCGCAATGGTGTTGACGCAGAAAGTAAAGCGGTCGAGAAGGGGCTTTTTGGCGTAACTGACGCCGGCTCACCTGTTTTCCCACGGCAGCATCTCGTCGCCCGCACGCGCCCCGCAATCCTCCACCGGCCACCCATCCTTCCCTACCAGCGGCACGAACCTGACCTCGCCGAGCCAGCTTCTTTCATAGTCCTGTTCACTGCGCCGCACGACTTTGATCAGCCGCTGACAATGCGGATCGCGCCCCACGGGCATGACGATCCGTCCACCGGCCGCAAGTTGCCCGCACCACGCCTGAGGAACATGCGGTCCGCCCGCCGCCGCAATGATCGCGTCATACGGCGCATATTCGGCGAGACCCATCGTGCCGTCGCCGTGATGCACGGTCACGTTGGAAATCCCTAGTCTGCGCAGGATTTCCCGAGCCGAGTCGACCAGCCCGGCATGGCGTTCAATCGAGTACACATGGCCGGCGATCGCCGCGGCGACCGCGGCGGCATAGCCTGAACCGGTGCCGACATCGAGAACCCGTTCGCCGGGGCGCAGGTCCACGGCCTCGATCATCGCCGCGACGATGGCCGGCTGCGAGATGGTCTGCTCGTTGCCGATCGGCAGCGGCGTGTCGTCGTACGCGAATTCCCGCAGATCGGCGGCAACGAATTCTTCGCGAGGCACACGCCGCATCGCCGCCAGGACACGCGGATTGCAAATGCCGCGGCGAGCGATCTGCGATTCGACCATCCGTTCCCGGGCCTCGTTGAAGTCGGTCATAGCCACCTCCGTGTTGCAGCAGGCGCCACCGCATGCCGGCACTTCATCGAATACGGACAAATGACGCGTGGCAGGCGACTGGATTGCCTAGAATCAGTTTACGCGCAGAACGGCACGGCAAAAACCATACGTGGCGTTTGCGGCGCCGCTCGCGCGTCCGAATCCCAACACGTGTCAATCGTAAGGGGAATCATCATGCTGAAATATGTGGTTCTGGCGCAATTTACGGATCAGGGCATCCGCACGATCAAGAACAGCCCGCAGCGGGCCGCGCAGGCGGCGGAAATGGCGAAAGGCTTCGGCTGCGAAATGAAAGAGATCTACTGGACGTTGGGCGAATATGACATTGTCACGGTCATCGATGCCGCCGACGAACAAGGCTTCACCGCTTTCGGCCTGGCATTGGGCTCGGCGGGCAATATCCGCACGCAGACACTGCGCGCTTTCACCAAAGACGAAATCGGTTCGATTATTGGTCGGCTCCCATAATTTAGCCGGCTGGCACAGGGGTTGATCTCCTGTGCAATCTGTTCTTGCGTGACCCTCTTCGGAGATCAAGATGAATGCGGACAACAAAAGCGACGTGCAGGCTTTCGTACAAACAGCCGAGCAGACTGGCGCGTATGTGTGGGTGATTACGCTGGTCGACTTCAGGAGCCGCGAGGTGAAACGCTCTCTCGTATCGGACGATACGTACGAAACGCGCGCCGCCGCGAAAGACGCGGGCGACGCCCGTCTGAAAGCGCTGGCGGTGGATCATTAGGCTCGCGAGCCGCTTTCGCCTGACGGCTGAAGCGCGTCTGAAGCGGACGTTGGGCCGCGCGAGTACCTCAATTCGACCCACACGCCTGCCGTGAAACAAGAATCGATTTCCGAGGATAACGAACAGCCGGTCAGCGCCGACCACCAGAGCTGTACGTCGAACGAGTGCATTCCAGCCGAACCGGCCCATACCGACCGCAAATTCACGGCCTTCGGATCGGCCATCACGTGGCTGGAACAGGTCGATCCCGGTATGCATCGCCGGATCAAGGGGCTGCGGCTCGTCACCGCCTACGGCATTGCGGCGGCGCTCGGGACATTGCAGGACATCATGCACAATCTACCCGGCGCGATGTCCGTCGGTTCGCTGGCCGCCGGCTTCGCGCTGTGGGCAAGTGTGTCGGAGGCGCGTGTCACGCGGCCCGAATCCAGCCGGGATTTGACGCTTCTGTGCGCCGCCGCCGCACTAGGCGCGGCAATGTTCATCGGCTTTGCGCCGCTCCTGCAGGCCATCGCAAGCGCGGGCCCCGAACTGACGCTCGTAACGGGAGCGTTCCTTGTCGGCTATCTGAAGCGTTTCGGCATTCTCGGCGCGGGAATCGGCTCACAGGTCTACATCGGGCAGTTGCTAGCCTACGGCGCGCACCTGACGCTCGCCGACCTGCCGGCGCTCGCCGTCGCCGCACTGATCGCGATGCTCGCGTCGATCGTTCCGCGCATGCTCAGCGGGCCGGCCGAACGTCCGGCGACCACCGTGCTGTCACCCGTCGATATGCCGGACCGTTGGGGACTCGCGCCCGAACTCATCATGGGCTTGCAGGCGGCAAGCGGCGCGCTGATCGTGGTCGCGTTGAACGAGGCGATCGGCCTCAAGGAGTCGGCGTGGGCGATCACCGCGTGCACCTACGTCGTCGCGGGCTCGGCGAACGGCACGGCGGCGCGGGTGCGTCGACGGATCATCGGCACCTTGATCGGTGTTCCGTTGGGTCTGGTGTGTCTGCCGCTCGTCGAGCACGCGCCGTTGCTGGCCTGGGTCGCCGCCGCGCTCGCGATGATCGTCTACGCGATGGCGCTGCCCGAGCGCTACGACATCGCCTCCGGCGCATTCGCCTTCACGCTGATCGTGACCTTGGCGATCGGCGGTGAGCATTCGATTGCGCTGCTTGCCGCACGCGCATGGGAAACGCTCCTTGGCGGCGCGCTCGGACTGGCGGCCGCGAAACTGATCTTTCCTTTGCGGTCCTGAAGTGTTGCCGCGAAGTTAGCGATGGTTCGCGGCGATCGGCCAAGGTTTGTCGCGCGGTTGGACACGCGGTGAACGTCGAATCCCCGCGCGCGTTGAACATGCCGGGAACGCCATTGCGTGGCGGCCTGGGCTTGTAGAACGTTCTATACTGCGCCGGTCTGCCGGCCGTTTGCCGCGCGACGTTGCTTGCGGTATGCGGTCACATAGCTAGTCCAGCAGTATCGGTAGGGGGAGTTTTACGGCGTCGTGCCCGCTGCGGACCCATCACCAGGTCCGGGCTTCACTTCACTTGCCCGTTGGACGAGACCATGCTGACCATCGACGACATCCGCACCGTGCCCCTGTTCGCCACCCTCGACGACGACGAACTGGCGCATCTCGCGCACACGTCCGCCGATCTCCATCTGTGCGCCGGTGAGTTCGCGGTTCACGAAGGCGGCGAGCGCGCGCTGTATGTCGTTCTCGCGGGGAAGATGGAAGTCATCAAGACCTTCGACGGCGTCGAGCGCACGCTCGGCTGGCGCTTGCCGGGAACCCTCTTCGGCGAAGTGCCGCTCGCGCTGAGTTCGCCGTTTCCGGGCGCCTATCGGGCAGCCGAGCCCTCGCGTGTGATGCGGGTGGACGCGCAGCGCTACTACGTGCTGGCCGCCGCGTCACCCGACGTTGCGCTGAAAATGGGGGCGCTCGCACGGGAGCGCATCGGCGGTTTGCAGGGTCTTTCCGCCGAACCGCCCAAGATCCGCGTGACCATGGTCGGCAGCCGCTGGGACGGCGCCTGCACGGCGCTGCGCCAGTTCCTGGCCCGCAACCAGATCAGCTACGACTGGATCGCGGTGGACGCGCCCGAACTGGCGGCGCGCTGGCCGGGGCCGGCCCCGGCGGAAGAGGACTGTCCCGCGCTGCGGCTGGTCGACGGCAGCGTGCTGAACCGGCCCGCGACACGCGAGCTGGCGGAGTTGCTGGGCCTGCAAACACAGCCCCGCCTCGCCGAATACGACACGATGATCATCGGCGGCGGGCCGGCCGGTCTCGCCGCGGCGGTGTACGGCGCGTCCGAGGGTTTGCGCACGGTGGTGCTGGAGCGCGAAGCGCCGGGCGGGCAGGCGGGGACATCGTCGCGTATCGAGAATTACCTGGGCTTTCCGAACGGCGTGTCCGGTGACGAACTCGCAAGCCGTGCATTGCAGCAGGCGAGGCGGCTCGGCGCCGAGATTCTGGTGACGCGCTCGGTGGCCCGGATCGACGTCGACAATCGGCACGTTCATCTCGACGGCGGCGACGTGATTCGCGCGAAGACGATCATTCTCGCGACCGGCGTGACGTGGCGGCGTCTGATGATCGACGGCTTCGACCGTTTCATCGGCAAAGGCATTTACTACGGTGCGTCACGCAGCGAAGCGAGCGCTACGCACGGACTTGACGTTTATCTGATCGGCGGAGGCAACTCGGCCGGCCAGGCTGCGTTGTATTTCGCCAATCACGCGCGCATGGTGACGCTGGTTCTGCGCGGCGATTCGCTCGAGAAGAGCATGTCGCGCTATCTTGTCGAGCAGCTTCGCGGCAAGTCCAACGTGAAGGTGCAATTGCGGGTGGAGGTTGTCGGCGCGTACGGCGATACGCATCTGGCGGCGATCGATGTGCGCGACGCACTCAGTGGAGAGGTGAGCCGGCACGATTGCGGCGGATTGTTCGTGTTCATCGGCGCCGATGCGCAGACCGATTGGCTGCCCGGGGAAATCGCCCGCGATGCACGCGGCTATGTGCTCACCGGCGACGATGTCGTGAAGGCCGGACGCTGGTCTCATCGCCGCGATCCTTATCTGCTCGAATCGAGTGTGCCGGGAGTATTTGCTTGCGGGGACGTGCGGTTGAGTCCGGTTAAACGCGTTGCGTCCGCGGTGGGTGAGGGCAGCATGGCGATTGCGTTCGCTCATAAGTATCTGCAGAACGATGCTGGATAGTGGGGAGCCGGTACTTACGGTGCGACGGCTACGTGCTACTAGCTACGCGCTGGTTTGCCATGCGCTATTCCAACCGCCGATTCAACGCCTCACGTCGCACTGAAGCCGAACAACCGGCACGGCGTACTCCACAGCACACGCCGACGCGCATCGGAATCGGGAATCAGGCGTTGCACGAGCGTCAGAAGCGGTGCGTAATCCATCCGCGCCGGCGCGCGCAGGAAAGGCCAATCCGAACCCCAGACGCAACGGTCCGGTCCGAACGTGCGAAGAAGCTGTTGCACGAAAATCTGCGCATCTTCATACGGGTAGTCAAGCTGCGAGAACTTCTGCAGTCCGGAAATCTTCACGACGGTGCGATCATTGTCGGCAAGCCGCAGCAGCGTCTGAAAGCCTGGCTGTTCGATACCCGCCGCGAGGTCGGGGCGACCGCAGTGGTCGATGAGTATCCGTGTCCGGGTCCGCTCGATTAGCGCTTGCAGTGTGACCAGTTGATCACCGACGGTCTGGATCTGCGCGAACATGTCGAGCTCGGTCAACATATGGAAGAGCGCGTCGGCAGTGGCCATCGAGTCGACGCCGTCCATCGCCGGATTGAAGGCGATGCCCACCACGCCCGCGCGTTTCATGTCGAGCAATTCCGTGCGGCTCACGGCGTGATCGACCACCGCGATACCCTTGAAAAGATCGCCGCCCCGCTCGATCGCGTCGAGCATGCAGCGATTGTCGGTGCGATAGCCGCTCGTCGGACCGACCAGCAATGCATGACGAACTCCGCACGCATCCATCACATGCGTGAACTGCGCGGCAGTGCCGATCTCCTGCATCGATGGGCGATAGGCAGTGTCGGATCGATAAGGAAAACGTGCGGGATCGAAGATATGGTTATGACAGTCGATCTTCTGTTCATCGAAGATGTTCATTGATAGGAGTTCTCAGGGAGATGCGTAATCGTGGTGCACAACCTAGGGAAGTATGCGCGTATCCGGGTAGGCGAGTGCAAGCGGCCCGATCGGCTTTCGGCGCGGCAACGCAATGTACTCGCGTCTCTAAAAAAATCTCGCGTCATCATGCCGATATAAGTTATAAAGTTTAAACGGGTAGGCATCAAACTGCGAAAACAGGAGGACGAAGATGAAACGCGCATACCGTTACGCCCCGTCGACCCAGTGCGCCGCAATGCCCCCCGGCCGCTCGCCTTCGATCTTCATGGAATACCTGCCGAAAGACCAGCAAGCGGCTTGCACCTGTTGTCTCCGCCACCCGCGCCGTTCATACCGTTCGTCGAGAAAGACCTGAACAATTGACCAGCTCTCATGGTAAATTGCCAGCGCTACTGTGCCGACCGCGTAAGCCGTCCATAGCAAGCGACCATACGTGGATAGCTTTTGTGCCTTTCAATCGTAATTCGAATGACTGGAGAACAAGAAATGCTTTTTAACGGTGGTTTCACATTCCCGAATTTTCTGGCCGACGTCTTTTCCGTATTCATGTTTATCCTGTGGTTCTGGTTGCTCATCACGGTATCGGGCGATCTGTTCCGCCGCAGTGACGTCTCTGGTTTAGGGAAAGTCGGCTGGGTCATTCTGCTTATCATCCTGCCTTATATCGGCATATTCGCTTATCTGTTGACGCAAGGCCGGGGCATGGCCGAGCGCGACCAGGCGCGCGCCAAACAGGCTCGCGAAGACCTGCGTCAGGTGGTGGGTTTCAGTGCCGCGGACGAACTGGAAAAACTCGACCGGCTGAAAGCGGCGGGATCGATTTCGGCAGAGGAGCATGCGCGCCTGCGAGCGCGGCTGGTGCAGTAATCGGCGATACCCCCAGGCTTTGAGCTTCGCCCGTGGCGTCACCTCGAAACACGAGAACGGCGTGAAGGTGACGTGCGAATGAAATCGGCGAAACTGAGATTTCAGGTGCATTCACTGCACTACGCGACGTAACTGGAGGAATCCATGCTAACCCGCTTTGCTCGTGTTGCCGATTACGCCGCGCCGGCGGCGCGGCGATCCATGCCATTGCGTCGCGCTGCGGTGATCTGCGTCGCGGCGCTGACGCTGGCAGGGTGCGTACAGCCGTGGCAGCAATTCCATGCGGGCCAGGATCAGTCGGCGATCATTGCCCGCATGGGACCGCCGCGCGAAATCCATCAACTGCCGGACGGCGGCCGCCGTCTCATGTGGCCGACCCAGCCGATGGGCACGACGACAGTCGCCGCCGACATCGATTCATCCGGCCAGATAGTGAACGTGCGCCAGGTATTGCAGATCAGCGAATTCAATCGCGCGGTGATCGGCAAATGGACACGTGAAGACGTACTGATCAATTTCGGCCAGCCCGTGCAGACCGCTTTTTTCCGTCGCTCACAACGGGAAGTGTGGTCGTATCGCTACGTGGAGAACAACATCACGCATCTGTTGTTCAACTTTTCGTTCGACACCAGCGGTGTGTTGCGTGAAACGCAACGCACTCCCGACCCTCTGCGTGACCGGGACTTCCGGCGGTTCTGATTGTCGATTGCTTCGGTAACTCAGGTCTCGCCAATTGCGCCGAAAGACACTGCCGCGCAGTTGGCGAGCGCTCACGCGCTGAGGGTGTTCTTATAGATTTTCCCGTCCTTCATGATGACGAGCAGGTTCTTCGCCGGATCGGCGACGAGCGCAAGGTTCTCGACCGGATTGCCGTCGACCAGCAGCAGATCGGCAAACGCACCTTCTTCGATCACGCCCAACTTGCCCGGATACGGATTGCGCGGACCGGAGAGTTCGAGCAACTGGCCGTTGGCCCCCGTGGCCATCTTCAACGCTTCGGCGGCGGTGTACCAGCGCAGCAGGTGCGTCAACATCGTGCCCTGACGCGTGGCGAGTGCCGGTGAGAACAGCAGGTCCGAGCCGAATGCCGTTTTGATGCCGTGTTTCTTGGCAAGCGTATAGGCATTGTTGGTGCCCGCGAAAACGGCGAGCATCTTCTCCCTGCTCGGACCGCTCAAAGGAACCGTGTCTTCTTCGCTGACGAATGGCTGAATGCTCAACCAGGTGCCGTTCTTCGCCATCAGACTCGCCGTCGCATCGTCCATCAGATGAGCGTGCTCGATACACTGGGCGCCCGCCGCGATCGCTCGCTGGACTGCATGCGGCACATACGCATGCACCATCACGTAGGTGCCCCAGTCCGCGGCGGTTTCGACGGCCGCGCGCAATTGAGGCTCCGTGAAAGTGAGCATGTCCAGCGGACTGCGAGGGGTGGAGACGCCGCCACTGCCCACGATTTTGATCTGCGATGCGCCTTGCAGGAACTGCTCGCGCACGCGCAGGCGAACTTCATCGGCGTTATCTGCAACGATGCTGCCGCCGGTCTGCTCGGAACTGCTGATCCTGCTTCCCGCTCTCGGCAGGTCCGTCAGCGAGCGGAAATCGCCGTGACCGCCGGTGGTGGTGATCATCGCACCGGACGGATAAATGCGCGGACCCGAGATGAGGCCCTCGTCGATGGCCTGTTTCAACGCGAACGCCGGGCCGCCCGCGTCGCGTACCGTGGTGAAGCCGCGCATCAGCGTACGCTCGGCCTCGGCGCTCGCGGCGAGGTGCACGTAGGCGATATCGGCGGTGAGCACGACCGGGAGCGGCAACGCGGCGATGATCGTATGCCAGTGCATGTCGATCAGGCCCGGCATCACGACACGGCCGCCGCAGTCGATCACCTGCGTGCCGTCGGGAACGGCAGGCTTGCTCTGCGTGAGCGTACGAATGCGATTGCCGTCCACGAGCAGAAAGAGCCCGTCACGCAACGTGGTGGTTTTTCCGTCGAATAGCCGGAAATTCGTGAAGAGAATAGGGCGTGTTGGACTGGCAGGTGGAGGCGCCGTCTGCGCACTCGCGAGCTTCGGCAAAATGAGCATCAGCGCGGAGGCGGCCATGCCGGTGACAAAGCCACGCCGCGTAAGACCTGTGCTGATGCGGTTATTCGCAAATTCGATCTCGGACTTTTGACAGAAGCAGGCAAATGGATGATCCGCGCCTTCTTGATCGCCAGGTTTGCGAGAGAACATCGATACCCCTCCAGAAAGTTTTGATTTCTGTACGTCGGCCAGTGGGCAGTATAGACAGATGGGATCAAAAGAGGAACGCAACCCTTGCCCGATCGGGTCAACGTCGAACGCCCACTGCTATTTGCAAGGCATTCAGATGGTAACTGAAAGCCTGATCATCAGAACCCCTTATTGGAGGCCCCTCATTGCCCCCCATTAAAGGTTTATAGAAGCGACTCGATTGGAAGAATCGACAGCATCCAGACACCCATTCGCCCGTACCAGGTCGTATTGGGTTCCGTGTCGTGGCGAATCTCCGTGTCGCCGTTTCGCTCGATCCAGAAGATCTTCCCATTCGGATCGAGCTGTACCGAATAGGCGACTTGCGGCACATATGCGAGGAAAGTCGCCTCGATCTGGCTGGCCAATTCGGGGCTGTCGATCACGAGGCCCAATTCCGTATTCAGATAGGCGGAGCGCGGGTCGAAATTGTACGACCCCACGAACACCCGCTGCGCGTCCACCACGAAAGTCTTCGCGTGCAGACTGGACCCGGAACTGCCGAACGGACCCGGTGACTGCTCCTTCTTATGATGACTGCCCGGCAAACGCCGCAATTCATAGAGACGAACCCCGCCTTTAAGCAGTTCGACGCGCCGCTTCGCGTAGCCTGAGTGAACCGCGGCGACATCGGTCGCTTCGAGCGCATTGGTCAGCACGCGCACGGTGATGCCCTTCTCGGCGAGGCCGGTCAGGTACTGCGTGCCGGTCGTGGCCGGCACGAAATACGGCGACACGACGTCGATTTCCCGGGTGGGATCGCCGAGCACTTCGCGCATCTGATGCGAAATGAGTGCCTCCGGCGGCGCGTTGCGCAGGCCTTTCGCCGGGTCGTCGCTGATCATGTGCGTCGTGGCCCAGTCGAACGGCAACGTGTTGTCCAGCATCTTCTGTATGACATGCGGGCCGCGCAACGCCTCCATATAGGCCGTCGCCGCGGGGTCTCGCTCGATGGCCTGCGCTTTGCTCGCGAGCACGTCGAGCTGACCGGCGCCCGCCTGCGGCAGAATCCGCTCGACGGGATACGATGACGCACTGGCCCAATAGCGGTCGAAGTCCCGCGCGACATCGGCGGCGGCGGGTCCGACCGCCAATACGTCGAGGTCGGAGAAGACGATGCCGTCGGTGGCATCGAAGTACTCGTCGCCGATATTACGGCCGCCGAGTATCGTCGCCGTGCTGTCCGCGGTCAGCGACTTGTTGTGCATGCGCCGGTTGGCGCGCGGGAAATCCGTCAGGAAGCCGATGAATTTGGGCTTGCGCACCACGAACGGATTGAACAGGCGGACTTCGATGTTCGGGTGCGCTTCGAGCGCCGCGAGCGTCGGGTCGAGAGAAGAGGGAATGCCGAGATCATCGAGCAGCAGCCGTACGCGCACGCCGCGGTCGGCGGCCTCGTGGATTTCTTCGAGCAGCAACGTGCCGGTCAGGTCGTTGCGCCAGATGTAGTACTGGATATCCAGCGTGCGTTGCGCCGAACGGATGAGGTCCATCCGCGCGGCAAACGCCATATGCGCATCGGAGAGCGGGTAGATGCCCGCGAGGCCGGCGTGTGTCGCGAGCGCGGGCCCGACGGCGCGGCCGAGATCGGTGGAGGCGGCCTGCGCGGGCGTCAACGAAGTCGACTCGGTACGGTTTTCGAGCGAGGGCAACGCGCAGCCGGTCAGCAGGCTTGCGCATAGCAGCAACGCTGAAATCCCGCCAGTCGATCGACGAATTGCGTGGAACGGGTGGTGTCTCAGCGCTCGCATACGATCCATAGTGTCCTTCAGGCCATTGTCGTCTGTCTGGTTTTACAATCAGGCAGGCCATTACGCGAGCCATGCAAACATGGCAATATCGCAATGACATTTACCGCTGATCACCGGCCAATGCGCGAACGGTCATGAAGGCTCGCGCCGAACCCCGTGCGTTGCATTGTGCGATCAGAATACTATGTCTGGAAGATTGCTGATATTCGCGGGGCGGTCTTCCGGTTGCGTAAATCGGTTTGCCTGATGGTATGGGCGGGTCGCGCAAAATCGAACGGGGAGCAACCCTGGCTCCGTTCGGGCATCGCGTGGCGAAAGATCAATCGAGCGGTTTGCACAATCAGGAGTCGCGCAAGTGAAGGTATCCCGATTGCTGTTTGGCAGTGTTCTGCTGTTCGCGATTGGCACGGCGCTGCAAGCCGTGTGGCCTCTGTCGCAGCCGGCTTCTTATCATCACTTCGCCGACGAGCGCTCGATAGGCGTGCTTCACAACGCGTCGGACGTGCTGTCGAACCTCGTCATTCTGGTAGCCGGCCTGCTCAATCTTCTCTGGGTGATACGGCACGCGTCGCGTCAACCCGCGCAATTTCCCGGGATGCTGGTGGCGTCCCTCGGGCTGATCCTGACGGCATTCGGCTCGGCCTACTATCACGAGATGCCGACGGACGCGACGCTCGTATGGGATCGTTTTCCGATGACGATCGTTTTCGCCGGCATTCTGGCGATGCTGTGGACGTCGGCGACCAAACAGCGCGTGGGCTGGGTGCAGATGCTGATACTCGTCGCCGTTTCGGTGGGCACCGTGGTTTACTGGCAGGCATTCGACAGCCTGTGGCCCTATGCGATCCTGCAGTTCGGCGGGCTCGCGCTCATCGTCGGCATGACCCTCATACGGAAAGTCGACGCGCTGTCCGGCTGGTGGCTGGTCATCATTTTCTATGCGATCGCGAAAGTCTTTGAAACGCTCGACTGGCAGGTGTGGGCGCTCTCGGATCATCTGGTCGCCGGTCATGCGCTCAAGCATGTCGCAAGCGGCTTTGCCGGCGCCGCATTGCTGCTGATCGCGAACGCGTCGCTGCGATCCGGCGGGTGGCGTGCCGAATCGTGGTGACGGGCGGCGCCGGAGATCGACCCCGTACCGCCGCCCGGGCGTTCATAACGGCAAGTCCGCGAGATACAGCCGGTGAGCCACAGCGCCGCAACGGCCAGGTTCGACGCGCAACCCGCGATGCCGGATCGTGCCACGAAAAGAGCCTTCATCTCATGGCCCTGGGTGTGTGTCTGCATGACGTACCTCGCGTGTGTGAGGACACGGGAATTTGACACTTTATCGGGAAAGGAGTTTGCGGTCGGCATGGCGTGCAGAGGGACGACGCACGTCGTATATGGGATGATGAGACAGGTTGCCTTCGTGCCTGACAGCCAGCCAGTCTCGCGGTTTGGCGTGCCACGCAATGCGCTTGCGCATGCCATGGCGCCCGCCTCCGGCAATGGCCCATACGCGCTCTTCCTTAAAGCTCCGATTCGATCGGCAACAGCCCAAGGAACCAGATCCCCACGCGCTTCAAACCCGACACGCCCGGCTCGTCGCCCTCCGTCTGCGTACCGTCCGCCTTCGTGTCGATCCAGACGATCCGCACGGTGCCGTTCGCGTTGGTGCGCTCTTCGAGCCGCCACGCAATCTGATCGAGCTTCGGTTCGACGCCGTTCACCACCTCCGAGGCGAGCGCATCGCTTTCGCAATAGAGTCCGATCTCCGTATTCAGCGTGATCGAGCGTGGATCGAGATTCATCGAACCGATGAAGATGCCGGACTTGTCGAACACATAGGTCTTGGCATGCAACGAGGCTTTCGACGACCCCAGCATCGTCTTTTTATGCCGTGGGTCTTCGGACGCCGCGGGCTTCAACTCGTAGAGATGCACGCCCGCCTCGAGCAGGTCCTTGCGATAGCGCTGATATCCGGCGTGAACGGCGGCCACGTCCGTGGCCGCCAGCGAATTGGTGAGGACGGTCACGCGAACGCCGCGGCCGGCCTCCTTGCGCAGCCACGCGACGCCTTCCTTTCCAGGCACGAAGTACGGCGAAATGATGAGCATCTCTTTCTGCGGTTCAATGCTCAGGGTCCTGAACTGCGACAGCAGATGCCCGGTCGGATCGTTCGGCGAGCGCGTGATTTTCGCGGGATCGTCGTAGAGCAGGGTCGCCTTGCCCCAGGACACGTCGATTTCGCGCATGGCGATGATTTCGGCGTAGCGGTGCGTGGCCTGGGTCACGTAGGGCGTATCGCGTTGCGAAGCGACGAACGCCGCCAGCTTCGCGCGATACGCGGCGAGCGCGCCGGGGTCGGCCGGATGGCCCGTCAGCCGCTCGATCGGATACGCCGCGTCCGAGTTCCAGAACTGGTCGAACGCGCTCGAGATGTCGCGGACCACGGCGCCATACGTCAGCACGTCGAGGTCGCCGAACGAGACGTCGCTGGACGCGCCGAAGTACTCGTCGCCGATGTTGCGGCCGCCGACGATCGCCGCTTCGTTGTCGGCGATGATCGACTTGTTGTGCATGCGCCGGTTCACCCGGCTGAATTCCATGGCGGAGCCCAGCACCTTGAAGCGGCGATTCGCGACCGGGTTGAACAGCCGTATCTGGATGTTCGGATGGGACGCGATGGCGAGCAACACCTGATCGTCCGCGCCGGTGCCGAGATCGTCCAGCAGCACTCTCACTCTGACGCCGCGATCCGCCGCGCGCAGCACCGCGTTCGCCAGATGCCGGCCGGTCAGATCGTCGTGCCAGATGTAGTACTGCAGGTCGAGCGTGCGGTCCGCCGCATCGGCGAGCGCGATGCGGCTGAGCAACGCGTCGACGCCATCGGGCAGCAGATGGAACGCCGTCTGGTCCGGATGCTGGCGCACCTGAGGCAGGAAAGCCGTGCCCAGACGCGTGCTGTCCGACGGTTCGATCGCATGCGTTTCGACTCGCCCGGTCTGCGGCGGCAGACTCGCGCAGGCCGACAGCAGCGCCAGAAGCAGAACCGCGAGGGCTGCACGAAACGTTGCCATGGCTAGACCTCCGGGTCCTGGGCTTTATGCTGCGAAATCGGCGGCCATGTCCGCATCGGTACGCGCTTCAAGCCGGCCGTTGCGGCACGCGTCGCGGAATTTTTCGTAGTCCTGTTCCACCTGATCGGCATAAGCGCGCGAATAGCTGACGAGCGCTTCCGCCATCTGGTCGCCGTTGCCGAGGTAGCCGGCCACCTCGGTCGCCTGGCCGCCGGCTTTCGCGTGGGCTCGCGCGAGCACCCAGCCGCACAGGCTCGCATACTCGCGAAACGTCTCCTTCGAAAACAGCTCGAGCGTGGCCGAGACCTTCATGTCACGCAACTGACGCCCGTAGATGTGCCGCCCGAACGGGCCCGACGTCCAGCCGAGAAACGGATCGCTCGCGCCCTGCATGAGGCGCTGGCCGTTGACCACCCGCTGCCCGTGGTGCCGCGGGGACCGCGCGTCGAAATACCGCGAGACGACGGACGTCGAGGCTTCCTTGAACTGGATGAACAGCGGCTTCTCGTGCGGATCGACCATCAGCAGGATCAGGCATCGCGTGCCCACGCTGCCGACGCCGACCACCTTGAACGCCACATCCTGCATCGAGAAGTGCGCGAGCAGATTGCCGCGCACCACGCCGAGGGACTTCAGGTAATGCCGGTAGATCGGCCCCATCAGATCGCGCCAGTCGCCGAGACCGAGCCAGTCGTCGTCGTGCGTGAAAAGCGTGCTCTTGCCGTGTACGTGGAACACGCTGGGCGGCGTGTCGCGAATTTGCCAGACGCCGTCGCGGTGGCTGGCGAGCTTGGGGAGCATGGTCTCGTGTGTGCGGCGCGATGCGCGTTCGACGCTGTTGCGCACGTGTTGGCGTGCATCGTCCGAGGTCACGGTCCGTTCGAGGCGATCGAACGTGATGAGTTCGTACCAGAGTTCGAGCGGGCTCAGCGCCGCATAATTTTCGGTCCATCGCTGATAGCTCTGCACGGCGAGCGCGACGACTTCGTCGGCCAGTTTGTCGCCGTGCCCGAGATGCCTTACCGCGATATAGAAGCTGGCGCTCAGGCGTTTGAGGTCCCACTCCCAGGGCCCGGGCGCGGTTTCGTCGAAATCGTTGATGTCGAAAGCCAGTGCTCGCTCCGGTGTCGCGAAGCCGCCGAAGTTCATCAGGTGGCAGTCGCCGCAGATCTGGAAATGAAAGCCGCTGTTGGCGGTGGCGTGGAGATCATGCGCCTGAATGATCGCGCTACCGCGATAGAACGTGAACGGCGAGGCAAGCATGCGGCCATAGCGCAGTGGAACGAGCGCCTCGACGCGTCCCTCGCTGCTCTCGCGCAACAACCCGACCGGATCGCGATCGGTGTTGCCGATCTTCGCGTGCGCGCTGCGCGGCGTGTCCTTGCGCGCCTGGCGGCCGAGCGCGCGGCGTTCCGCGAGCGAGTCGGATGGCGTCATCGTTTTCTCCTTCGGTAGCGCAAATCGGATCGGCGTGTCGAGTTCTTGTCGGGATGCGCCGCGGCGGCCAGGGCCGGCTGAATGGCGCTCGTCCCGGTGACTGTTTGCACAGCCACGCGCTGTCTTGCCCGGAAACCAGTCAGTTGCTTGCGCCTCCGTGCCGCGGCGTAGGCATGCCGCTGGCTGGTGATATGCGTTTTACGAGTGCCACGAGAAAGCGGACTGATAAAAGACGGCGTAACGGACGGGTCCGTTTGCCTGTTCAAACTCTAACTGGTCTATCCGATTATTTCCATAGTGCCCGCCCCGAGTGTCGAGTCTGTCTTGCGCCGGCTTCCTCAATCCGCGCCGTCGGGCACGTCGTCCCGCCCGGAGGAAGCGCGCCCCTGGACGCTCAGCAGATGCTCGCGCATGGACCGGGCCGCCGCTTCGCCATCGCGTGCCTTCATCGCGCTGACGAGCGCTTGATGCTGGCGGGCAAAGAATTGTCGCGTTGTTTGCGCGGCGGTCTTCTCGCGCACGTCCGGTTTGACCCGCATGCCGTTGATCACTTCCATCAACGCGATGAGCGCCGGGTTGCGGGTGGCCTGTCCGATCAGCAGATGAAACCGGTGATCCCATTGCTGCCACTCTTCATCCGTTTTGGCCGCGGCGTTTTTCCGCGCGCATTTTTCCAGCTCCAGCAAGTCGTCCCGGCTCGCTTTCGTCGCGGCAAGCTGCGCGAGCGCCGGCTCGAACAGCAGCCGCATTTCCGCGATGTCCGCCGGACTCGCTCCCGCGCGAAGCCCGCGCAGGGTAGGTGCGAACTTCAGCGGCCGCGCACCCAGATAAGTGCCGCGGCCGACGCCGCGCCACACCTGGCCGGACGCTTCCAGCGACGCGAGCGCGGCGCGCAGTTCGCGTCGGCTGACGCCGAGGTCTTCGGCGAGCTTGCGTTCGGGCGGCAGCGCATCGCCGTCCCGCAATTGATGCCCGGCAATGTATTCCAGCAACCTGTCCAGCATGGACTCTCCCTGCTTTTTGTTGAACCAATGAACATTGGTATCAAAGATAGCAGAAACGCCAAGCTTGCCGAAGTTGCGGTGATTATTTTTTTATCTTGTATTATTGGGCGAATATCGGGTTAACACGGGGCTGAAGTCCGCCGTGCCTAGCCTTATTCTGGCGTGTTATTTTTTATGAACCTTTGTTTATTGGTTCATTTCGTGATTGCCGTTCGTCGCAAAAGGAGTCGTGCATGTCGTTTACAACCCGTCCTGAGCTGCTCGGTACATTCGGCATGGTGGCCTCGACCCACTGGCTCGCCAGCGCGTCCGCGATGGCCGTTCTGGAGAAAGGCGGCAATGCATTCGACGCGGCCGCCGCAGCCGGTTTTGTTCTGCAGATCGTCGAGCCGCATCTGAATGGACCGGGCGGCGAACTGCCGGTCGTGTTCTACAGCGCGCGCGAGGACCGGGTGCGCGTGCTGTGCGGGCAAGGCGTGACGCCGGCGGCGATGACGATCGAGCGCATGCGCGGGCTGGGGCTGGAGGTCGTGCCGGGAACGGGCTTGTTGCCGGCCGTGGTGCCCGGCGCGTTCGGCGCATGGATGGCGATGCTGCGCGACTACGGGCAACTGCCGCTCGAAGAGGTCTTGGGCTACGCAATCGGTTACGCGGAAAACGGCTATCCGGTCCTGCCGCGCATGACCTCGTCGATACTCGCCATCAAGGACTTCTTCCAGACCGAATGGCCCACCTCGGCGGAGCAATGGCTGCGCAACGGCGACGCGCCGCAGCCCAATCATCTGTTCGCCAATCCGGCGATTGCGCACACGTACCGGCGCATCCTGCAGGAAGCGAATACCCGCCGTGACCGGGCCGAGCAGTGCGAACGCGCGCGTGAAGTCTTCTATCGCGGCTTCGTGGCCGACGCCATCGACCAGTATTTCCGCTCGACGCCGGTGCTCGACACGTCCGGCCGGCGCAATCATGGCCTGCTCGACGCGGATGATCTGGCGCGCTGGGCGCCGACTTACGAGGACCCGGTCTCCTATGACTATCAAGGCTTGCGGGTCCACAAGACGGGCCCGTGGGGGCAGGGGCCGATGTTCCTGCAGCAGCTCGCGCTGCTGAAGGGCTTCGATCTCGCGGCGATGGACCCGCTCGGCCCCGACTTCGTGCACACCGTCATCGAATGCTCGAAGCTCGCGTTTGCGGACCGCGACGTGTTCTACGGCGACCCGGACTTCGCGCACGTGCCGATGGAGACGCTGCTAAGCGATGCCTACAACGACGAACGCCGTCGGCTGATCGATCCCGCGCGCGCGTCGTTCGAATTCCGTCCCGGCGCGCTGGAGGACAGCGAGCGCCGCGCCGCGCTGATCATGGCCAACGCCGGCAAGCAGCAGTCCGGCGGCTTCGGCCAGGGCGAGCCGACCTTCGCGCCGCTGCCCGAACTGCGTGGCGACACGGTTCATCTCGACGTGGTGGACCGCTGGGGCAACATGGTGTCGGCGACGCCGTCGGGCGGCTGGCTGCAGGCGTCGCCCGCCGTGCCCGGTCTCGGTTTCAACGTGACCACGCGCGCGCAGATGTTCTGGATGGAAGAGGGCTTGCCGTCGTCGCTCGGTCCGCGCCGCCGTCCGCGCACGACGCTCTCACCGACACTGGTCACGCGCGACGGCAAACCCTACGCGGCGTTCGGAACGCCGGGCGGCGACCAGCAGGATCAATGGTCGCTCCAGCTGTTCCTCAGGCACGTACACGGCGGCATGAACTTCCAGGCTGCCGCGGATGCGCCGTCGTTCCAGACTGCTCACTTCCCCGGCTCGTTCTATCCGCGCTCGATGCAACTCGGCAAGATGTCCGCCGAAGCGCGCTTCCCCGAACACACGCTGGCCGAATTGCGCGCGCGGGGACACGACCTGACCGTAGCCGAGCCTTGGGCGTTGGGCCGCGTCTGCGCGGTGGGAATCCGCAACGGCTTGATGCGCGGCGCGGCGACACCGCGTCAGATGCAGGCATACGCTGTCGGCCGATAGGCTTCGCGGCCCGCCAAACGTATCCATTCCTTGGGAGAAAACGCCGTGTCCGCTGTCGCCGCCCGCCTCGAGAGACTGCCGATCTCGGGCTTTCATCGCAAGCTCCTGCTCATCGGCGGGCTGGGGTATATGTTCGATGGACTCGATTCATCCTCGCTCGCGTTTCTGCTGCCGGTCGTGAGCAAGCTGTGGCATCTGACGAGCGCCCAGAGCGGGCTCGTCGCGAGTAGCACGTACATCGGCTACTTCTTCGGCGCGTTTCTGTCGGGCGTGCTCGCGGATGTGATCGGCCGGCGCCGCATCATGATGTCGGCGCTGGCGATCTACTGCGCCGCCTCGCTCGCGAGCGCCACCGCCAACGACTGGCACACGTTCTTCGCGTTGCGCATCGTCGCGGGCTTCGGCTCCGGCGCGGAGACGGTGGTGATCGCGCCGTTTCTCGCCGAATTCGTGCCCCGGCGTTACCGGGGCATCTTTTGCGGCGCGCTGGTGGGGTTCATGTCGTTCGGCTATCTGGGTTCCGCCATCCTCGGTTTCAGCGTGGTGCGCAACTTCGCCGACGGCTGGCGCTACCTCGCGGTGGCGACGTCGTTGCCGGTCGTGATGCTGCTCTGGTGGCGCAGGACGCTGCCCGAGTCGCCGCGCTGGCTGGAAAGCCAGGGACGGCGCGGCGAAGCGAACCGCATCGTCAGCGAGATCGAGGCGTGGTTCGCGAGCCGGGGCATTCGTCTGGCGCCCGCCTCGGTCGGCGCGACGCTGCCCGCTGCCGCGCCGATCAAAACCAGCGCGTTGCAGAACGTGCTGACGCTGTGGTCGCCGCGCCTCGCGCGCACGACCGCGGTGAGCTGGCTGATGTGGTTTTCCGTCGCGTTCGCGTACTACTCGTTCTTCTCGTGGATTCCGAGCCTGCTGCTCAAGGAAGGGCTCACGATGACGAAAAGCTTCGGCTATTCGATCGCGATCTATGGTGCGCAGATTCCGGGCTATTTCTCGGCGGCATGGCTCAATGAACGGATCGGCCGCAAGGCGGTAGTCGCGTCCTATATGCTGCTCGGCGGGATGGCGGCGATCGTGCTCGCCTTCTCGCACACGGGTCTGCAGATCATGGCGGCGGGCATCGCACTGTCGTTCTTCATGAACGGCGCTTTCGCCGGCGTGTATGCCTACACGCCCGAAGTCTTTCCGACGACCGTGCGTGCAACCGGCACCGGCTCGTCTTCATCGTTCGGCCGGATCGGCTCGGTGAGCGCGCCGATTCTGGTCGGCCTCGTCTATCCCACACTCGGCTTCCTGGGGGTGTTCGGGATGACCACGACGGTGCTGCTGATCGGCGCGTGCGTGGTTTTCTTCCTCGGTATCGAGACCCGCAACCGTTCGCTCGAAGACATCGAAGTGGAAGGCGCCGAGGCGGCGCCGGACCTTCGCGGCCCGCTCAACTCCACTGAAATGCGCGGTTGAGCCGCCGGCATTTCTCAACTTCGACACACCGACTATGCAAGCCACGCAGATCGAATCCGCACTGCCCGCCATGAAAGCGCTGGAATTATCGGACCTCGAAAGCCTTGCCATGGCCATGCGCATCAGGGGCCAGCCCGCGCAGATTTTCCGGGCGGTTCACGCGGTGGCGGCGCGCGCAATCGGCGCGAAGCTGTTCACCATCATGTCCTACGATGCGCGGCGCCATGAGGTCGAGCGCGTTTATACCAACATGCCGGATGTCTATCCGCCTGGCGGGCGCAAAAAAAAACGCGGCACGGCGTGGTCGAAACAGATATTGGAGGATCTCGAACCGTTCCGCGCGGAAACCGCGCAACACATTCGCGACGCGTTCGACGATCACGCGGTGATGACCGGCATGGGGCTCGGCTCGATCCTGAACATCCCGATAGCATACGGCGGAGAATGCATCGGTACGATGAACATGACGCATGTCGAAGGCTGGTACACGCGCGGACATGAGGCGATGGGCCTGCTGATCGGCAGCTTCCTTGCGCCCGCTTTGCTCAGGCGGCAAGCTTGCGCTGATGGCGCCACGTCTCTCTAACGATAACAACAACCATGGCTTCCACCACACCGACCACGTTGAGCACCACATCAGAAGTGCAAAGCCGCTGGCTGCTCGTCTTCATCCTGGGTTACCTGGCGCTCTTGGCCGATGGCGCGGACGTGATGATGTACGGCTTGACGCTCACGCGAATCAAAAAACGAATTCGGACTCACCAATGTCGAGTCCGGCGCGTTGGGAAGTTTGACGCTGGTGGGGATGGCGATCGGCGGGATTCTGGGCGGCTGGGCGAGTGATCGGCTGGGTCGCGTGCGGGTCGTGGCGTGGGCGCTGGCGCTCTTTTCGCTGGGCGCGGGGTTGCTGGGGCTCACCCATAACTTCGTGGAATTCGCGGTGGTGCGGTTTATCAGTTCGCTCGGCATCGGCTGCATGGTGCTGGTGACCACGCTCGTCGCCGAATACGTGCCGACTGTGCGGCGCTCGCTGATTCTCGGCGTGCTGCAGACCGGCATTTCGGCGGGCTATATCGTCGTCATTGCGCTGAGCAACTGGATTTTGCCGCACTACGGCTGGCGCACGCTCTATTACGTGTCGGCGCTGCCGGTGCTGCTCGCGCTCGCGATCAAGTTCGCCGTGCCCGAACCGGCAAACTGGCTGGCGAGCCGCGCCGCCGTGCGCGGCAGCGAACGCGGACTCGTCGACAACCGCTATTACGCGATCTTCAGCAGTCGGCAATCACGAACCCTGTTCATTCTGTGGACCCTGATTTCCGTCTTCTCGCTCTCCGGGTTTTATGGTCTGAACAACTGGTTGCCGACTTACCTTGAAAAAGAACTGCATGTGAAATTCAGCGCGATGGCGGGGTACATGATCGGGACGTTCGTGGTCGCCTTCATCGGCAAGATCTTCGCCGGATGGCTGGGCGACCGTTGGAGCCGGCGCGGTGTGTACGTGCTCGGTTGCGTCGGCGCGGCGCTCTTTCTCCCCGTCATCATCTTCTGGCATACGCGGGAGAACATTGTTTATCTGATGCTGCTTTTCGGATTTCTGTACGGCGTGCCGCTGGGCACGGTGGGCACCTTCATGTCCGAGAGCTTCGCGACTTCGATTCGCGGTACGGCAGTAGGCGGGTCTTATAACCTTGGCCGCTTCTGCTCCGGTGCGGCACCTATCGTGATTGGCTATCTGGCGACGCAGTTTTCAATCGGCATCGGCTTTCTGGTGGTGGGCGGGGTTTTCTTTTTGAGCGGCATCACGGCGCTGTTCGTTCCCGATCGCCTGTATGACACGCAGCGTTAGAAGGCTGCGACGCGGATAACGGGCGCAACGTTGCGCGCCGCGGTTGAGAAGCCGCGTCACGCTCAACTTGATAATCCTCGCGCGGGATGCGTGAGCGCTCGTCATGGCAAGCGCCAACGCGTTCCATGGCCTACATCAAGCTCACGCACAGCAACGCACCTGCCAATGGCGCTTACGTCCCCTCAGGACGAATCGACAGCGCGTTCTTGACCGACGTGACGCCCGCTACACCCGTCGCAATCTCTTCCGCTTTCTGACTGTCGGCCGCCTCAGGCACCGTGCCCTGCAGCGTGATCGCACCGCCGGCTGAGCGCACAGTGATGTGCGACGCGGTAACACCCATCGCCTTCGACAATGCGTTGCGCACCTTGCGTCCCAGTGAGCGGTTGGCGGCGCGGTCTGCCTTGTGCTGACTCTTGGCGCTCTGCGCGCTCGTGTCGGCGGCTGGCGCCGCGTCGCTCGTCTGCGCGTTGGCCTGGAACGAAACCGCTACGAGCAGCGCGCCGCCAGCCAGCTTGATTGCGTGAATTGCCTTCATTGCATTTCTCCTTTCATCACCATTCGCGACGGCCCCGGCTGGGACCTTTGCACTGTGTCACTGAGATGTTGCTGGAACTGAATGAATCTTTACCGGCGGTCAGCCAGGGCCTCTGGCGCGGAAGCAGGCCTGCGTATCGTAACGCCTGATCAGAACCGGTGACGGATACCGGGCGCCACGATCGCCTGTGAGTTGGTGTTCGACTGGTTGCCGTACGAGTCGATCGAGGCGGTCGCTTCGCCAAGACCGCCGTTGGTGCCGTCCGCGTTGGTGTCGCGCTGATCGCCGCTCGCATGCTGGTAAGCCGCGACGAGATAGAAGTCCGTGCGCTTCGACACCGCATAGTCGGCGCCGAGCGAGAACTGATTGTACGTCGCGCAGGCGTCGCCGGTTCCGCGCGTACGCATAGCCCGCACTGAGCATCGTCGCGGACGTGTGACGAAAGATCGCAAAAAATCATTTTCTATCCCCTTCATCGCGATTGTCGATAAACGGCGAGTCGGTGTCACTGCCGCCGGCGCGCAACGCCGTGCGCGCTTCTTCGGCCAATTTTTCATAATGTTTGCGGAACCGGCTCAGGTCTTTTTCCTCGAGTTCTTCGAGATCGAGCAGGGCATTGTGTGCGCCCTCGATCGCGCGAATCAGCTCGTCGAGTTTGATCTGCATCGCGGCCGTATCGCGGTTTTGAGTGTTCTGGATCAGGAAGACCATCAGGAACGTGACGATCGTGGTCGATGTGTTAATGACGAGTTGCCACGTGTCGCTGTAATGGAAGAGTGGGCCGGTTATCGCCCACAGAAGCACCAGAGCGGCGGCCAGCACAAAGGTGGAGGGCCTGCCGGTCATTGTGGAGAGGTAGCTCGAGAAGCGCGAAAACCATTTGCCGGTCATGATGATCTCCTGTATTCAGGGCGATATTCGGACGATCTTGCGCCGGTATGGCGCGTGTTTTTCATCTGATTGTCATGGCAACTGGCCTGCGTGCTGCCACGCACAAGATCTGCATTGCACATTTCGGGCCCGTCGGTTTTTTGGGCAAATAACAGGTCCTCGATGGTGGCGGTTGTAGAATGAGTGATCGCGCGGTGAGTGCAGGGCGGCACATTCTGGAGAATGCCTACGGCGATATCCTGTGCCGCGGAGCTGGCCTTCCGCGTAAGCTGGCCGCGACCCGCAATGCATCGCTCCTCAGGATTTTCGGCAGCATTATCCCGAGCCGCATGTCCCGCCACAACCAGATACCCCGACGTGAACGAGCCCGCACGACCTACCCTTGACGCCCTTCTCGCCGACGTGCGTGCCTGCCGTGTCTGCGAGCACGATCTGCCGTTGGGTCCGCGGCCCATCGTACGCGCCACGGTCGACTCCCGCATTCTGATCGTCGGCCAGGCGCCCGGTGCGAAGGTGCATGCTTCAGGCATTCCCTGGAACGACGCCAGCGGTGAGCGTCTGCGTACCTGGCTCGGCGTCGATGCCACGTCGTTTTATGACGAGACGCGGTTCGCCATCATTCCCATGGGATTCTGCTATCCGGGCAGAGGAAGTAGTGGCGACAAGCCGCCGCGCCGCGAATGCGCGCAGTTGTGGCTGGATAGCCTGCTGGAGAGGTTGAATAACATCGCGCTGACGTTGTTGATCGGCCAGTATGCGCAGCGTCATTTTCTCGGCGAACGCCGCAGGCCGTCGCTAACGGAAACAGTGAGGGCATGGGCGGACTATGGACCGGCTTTCATTCCGTTGCCTCATCCGTCGCCGCGCAATCAGGCGTGGTTCAAGCATCACCCATGGTTCGACCACGAAGTGGTGCCGATGCTTCGCACGAGGGTGGCAGCGGTCGCGGCTGGAGCGGGCCAACTCGCGTAAGCGTTATCGATCAATCTGTTTAGCGGAGAAGCCTATGCCGCATGCGAGCACCAGCAATCTGAAGATTGTCATCCAGCGCGCTTATGACGACCCGGATCCGGCGGACGGTTACCGAGTTCTCGTCGATCGGGTATGGCCGCGCGGACGTAGCAAGGAGACGCTCAAGCTTGACCAGTGGGCGCGTGAACTTGCCCCGAGCGCGGCGTTGCGCGAATGGTTCGGGCATGATCCGAAACGGTGGAGCACCTTTCAGCAACGCTATCGCGACGAACTTGGCGGCGAGGAGATGCGCGAGCGGATGCGGCAACTTCTAAGCGATTCTGCCGGTCAGCAGATCACGCTCGTCTATGGCGCCAAAGATGAGGAGCATAACCAGGCGATTGTCTTGCGTGACGTGCTTTTGCATCTGCACGGCAAGTAAGTTCGCGGGTTCAGTGGCAAGCGCTGGCGGAACTAGATGGCGATTGCAATCGCGACGACAGGAAGAAGCAGGGCAGGCTTTCGAATCGGTTTATTCGGAATTAAAACCGGCGCGATTGCATTCGCGCCGATTGTCGAGGACGCGCCAACCGGAACGCCTCCTCATTTCTTCATTAATCCATCGACTCAGCGGCTAAGAACGATCTGCGCAATCACGCCGGTTGCGACGGCGGCAAGCACATAGTCTCCATTGATACCCACCCAGCGATAGCCGCGCGGGGGTGCCTGAAGGTTATGCTCGTGCCAGTTGTCGACGACGTACTGGTGGTCGCGGTAATCGGACGGCAGATGATCGCCGCGATGCCATCCGCGCGGGCCACCGTGATCGTCGAAACGGTCGTTGTCTGCATGCGGAGGTTGCCGGTCGGGGCCAGGGCGATGGTCCGGTCCGCCATGATTGGCGTTGTCCACGTATCGGGCGTTTTGTTGATGACCGGCATACGGACCGTGATTGTCGGGCCCGCCTCGCGAATTGTTTTGTGCGAACGCACCGGGCGAAATGCCCGTGGCTGCGCAGAGCGTGAGGATAACGAATTGCTTTGTTTTCATAGAACGTAGAGTGCTGGCCTATTGACTGGATTGAAGATGCGCGGTTGAAGCGAGAGTCGAGCAGTGTATCGATTCCGTCGCCCCGCAGGAGTAAATATTTGTTAAATACACCATCCTTGGGGCAACCGCGTCGACGACAAATAGGCGCTGGCCGGATGTTCATGCGACGAGTGATCAAACATTGGTGCGCGAATTACCGGTATCGGTCGGCCCAGCGCCGATCGTCCGCACCGAAGCTCATCAGTTCGACGCGCCGATTCGGTTGCAGACATTTGCACGAGGCCGGGCCCCGGTGAGCGGGAGCACTGGACGATCGGATCCTGCGAAACGAAAGTGCTTGAAGGTTTCAACACGAACGCGGTCGCGGAGCGCGCAGGCGTCAGCATTGGCTCGCTGTATCAGTACTTCCCTGGCAAGGACGCGTTGACGATCGCGCTGATGCAGCGTGAAAACGAGCGCTTCCATCACGACGCGCTGGCGGCCTTCGATCACGCGAGCGGACTGGTCGCGCTCGGTCACCTGATGCCATCCGGTTGAATGGCCGCACAAATTTACATCGGCTTTGAACTGGCGTCGCTTGATGAGGTTCGCGCGCTGCACGCACAAATGCTCGCCGCGGGTGTCGTGACGAGAACCGACGTGTTCAGGCATGAGCGCGGCTCGCGATTTTTCTGCGAAGTGCCGGCGGGGTGCTCGTTGAGATCAACACCCGCGCGGATGCCGATGAGACGTATCGCGGCACGTTCGAGCTGTGACGGCGTCGCGGCGGACCCGGAGTTGACCATGCGAAGGAATCCGGAAGATCGGCGCGGCGCTATCCCTTGTTGAACAGACTCAATAAACGGGACGTGGACTTCGCCGCCAGAACGAGCAGTGCGCCGGACAGACTGTAGTCGACGTTGCACATCAGGTTGGTCAAATAGAACGCGGACAACGCGATGAACGGGTGGTACATCGCAAGGCTGATCAGGCGTTTCATCGGCATCTCACGCTATGTCGTTTGCGCGGAACCTGTAGATCACGTGGCGTGAGATGGTCGGCACAAATGGGGTGGTGCAGCAGCAAAAGAATTCGCTGCGAAGGGACTGGCGCTGATCCGTCCCGTCCTGCGATGAACTTTGCCTTTTGCAAGGCGTTGCCGTCCTGCCTACGCGTCGATGTTTTCTGCCCGATCGTCCACGTATTGCCGGAGTTCGGCCCGCTCTTTGCCGGGCGTCCGGAATCGTTGTCCGATCGTCTTATGCAAGCGTGTGATTTATATAAGCAAGCAAGGGCATCGAGCGATCATCCGCGAGGCGTAGTGAAAACCCCGTAAGGGATTTGTCGGCGACGACGCCGGGTATAGTATTGACACCTCGACCAGGTTGAAAAAACGACTACCTGTCCTGGTCTCCTGTTCGGGGAGCCGCACTTCACGCGAGCTACATATGGATGCAGTTTCCGACGTGCTGCGCGTCGTTCGCCTGAGCGGCGCGGTGTACCTGAACGGCACCTTCACCGCGCCGTGGTGCGTGATAGGGCGCACCGATGCTGCGCTCTGCGCGGCCTTTCTGCCCCGCTCCGAGCGGGTCATCTCGTATCATCTGATCATAGAGGGAAGCTGCTGGGCGCAGTTGGCGGGCGCGCCTGCGTCGGCCCTTCATCTGAATGCCGGCGAACTGCTGGTCGTGCCGCAAGGCGAAGCGCATCTGCTGGGCAGCGCGCTGGACCTTCCGCCTACGCCGGCAGACACGCTGCTGGTCGGGCAAATGGAAGCCGCGCCCGGCGAAGTGATGACGTTGTCCCACGGCGGGGGTGGCGCGTCCACCCGCATCATTTGCGGCTTCCTTGCCTGCGACGATACGCTCTCTAACCCTTTGCTCTCGTCGCTGCCGCGGCTCTTCAAGATAGACATGCGCAACGACCCTCGTGGCGCGTGGCTGGAGTCGTCGCTCAAGTTTGCGGCCGCCGAGGTGGCGGATTCGCGGGCGGGCGGTACGATCGTCCTTGCGAGGCTGTCGGAGCTTCTGTTTGTCGAAGCCGTACGAAGCTGTATTGAAGCACTTCCTGCTGACCAGAAAGGATGGCTGGCCGGCGTGCGCGATCGTTTCGTGGGACGTGCGCTTTCGTTGCTTCACGCTCAGCCAGTCCGCCCCTGGACCGTCGATGAACTCGCGCGCAAGGTCGGGCTGTCGCGTTCCGCGTTGGCGCAACGCTTCACGGATCTGCTCGGACAACCGCCCATGCAATACCTCGCGCGGTGGCGCATGCAGATCGCAGCGCAGGAACTGCTGATCGGCAGCAAATCGCTCGCGGCCGTCGCGGAGCAGATTGGCTACGAATCGGAGGCGGCGTTCAGCCGGGCTTTCAAGCGCGAGTTTGGGATGCCGCCGGCAGGTTGGCGCAAACATCAAGGGAAGATGGACGGCGCTGCCCACTATGCAGGACAATGATCCTGAAGATCAGCTGTCCGAACTACATGGGCATGGTCATCCGTGCTTTTCTCCGCTTTGCGTAACTTTGTAAGCGTTGTCGCTTTGGCGCCGGCACTCGTGGCCGATTAACCCTCATCGCGTTGCCTTGCCGAAGGTTGGCGAAGATGTTCCGCGAAACGGGAGACGTTACCCATGCCGAGCCTTCAGGATGCTCCGTTCCTGCCAACGTGTTTGACGGATCCCGGGGAGCGCTCGACGGCCCAGGTCCTCCTCGACTTCAACGTCCAGGTGCGATAACCGTCAGCGCGACCTGAATTCTGAAAATACACTACGCCTGCATCCTGCCCCTGCTTGCTACACTACGAATAAACAAGCCGCCGATATGAATGCAGCGCGGCTCATTGAAGTGCCAACGACGCAACTTCGCAAAACACAGGACGAGTACTCACATGACGCTTTCGAAAAGAAAATTTGGCCGTACCGGTTGGAATGTTTCGGAAATCGGGTTTGGAGCATGGGCGATTGGCGGCTCGTGGGGCGGTGTCGCCGAAGACGACGCCAAGGCCGCGTTAAACGCCGCGCTCGATAGCGGTGTGACTTTCATCGACACGGCGGACGTCTACGGCGACGGCCGGTCGGAACGGATCATCCGGGACGTGTTGCGGCAGCGAGGCGGCGAGCGTCCCATAGTGGCCACCAAACTCGGTCGCCGGCTCGACCCGCACGTGACGAGTGGCTACACGAATAAGCGTGAGCTCGAAAGTTTCATCGACCGGAGCCTGTCGAACCTGGGCGTCGATACGCTCGACCTGGTGCAATTGCACTGTCCTCCAACGGAGGTCTATTACCGTCCCGAGGTGTTCGCTGCGATGGATGACTTCGTCGCGGCCGGCAAGATCCGCTTTTACGGTGTGTCGGTCGAAAAGGTCGAGGAAGCGTTGAAAGCGATCGAGTATCCCAACGTGGTTTCGGTGCAGATCATCTACAACATGTTCCGGCAACGCCCTGCCAACCTGTTCTTCAGGCAGGCGCAAAAGAAGAACATTGCAGTCATTGCGCGAGTGCCTCTGGCGAGCGGCATGCTGACAGGCAAGATGTCTGCGGATTCGGTTTTTCCGTCGGACGATCATCGTGCTTTCAATCGCCATGGCGAGGCGTTCGACGTCGGCGAAACGTTCTCCGGCGTGCCTTATGACATCGCGTTGAAAGCGGTCGACGAACTGCGCGGACTTGTACCGGTGAATGCCTCGATGGCGCAGCTGGCGCTTCGGTGGATTCTCATGGAAGAGGCCGTCTCGGTCATCATTCCGGGTAGTAAGAACGCGGCCCAGGCGGCGTCGAACGTTTCGGCTGCGAACCTTGCGCCGCTGTCCGGCGAGGCAATGCAACGCGTGCGCGAAGTCTATGAGCGCTATATAGCGCCTGAGGTTCACCAGCGCTGGTAGGACGGCTCGAACCTGTGGGCGGGCGCCGCGCAGTAAGAGGCGGCGGCGCTCTGACTTCTTGCCGACCTCTGTGTGACGATCGATCGCCGTTCACTCGCGTGTCAGGAGAGGCGTTCAGGCGCGTGCATGAGACGAATGAGGGGGCTGGCCTACCGATCGCCGGAAAGGGCGTGGCGAGTCTGGCCGGCAAGATTCGAGATGCGAGCCGATACATGTGGGCTCGCGGCCGCCGACACAGATGCGCGTCGCGGCTTCGTACGCGGGGCCTCGATTGCCACGTGCAGCCTGGCCAGCCTGGCTGCACTCGTCACTGTCTTCACTGCTGCTTCGTCAGATCCTGCCCAATTGCAGCGACAACTGCCTGCTCGCAATCCTTGAGGCCTGCGACCGACTGATCGAACTGGTCGATCAAGGTGCCGAAACTGCCATAGCGATATTTAGCGTCCGCTTCGACATGAACAGAATTGGCCTTGATATCCCAGCCGCAGGCGAATGTCTTGAAGTACATGTCTTGCCTGGACTTTGAGTCGAGCAGGCGAGCGCGGACGACGACCAACGGAATGAAATCGCTCGATTCCGGCGGAGATACGTAACCAAACGAAGTGATCCACACGCTCAGGATGGCGTCGGTGTTGGTCGTGACACCGGAAAAGTCGTCGGACTTACCGTCGCTTGAGAGCTTGACATGCTGGTCGTGCAACGCAACGATTTCATAGCCGTTACTGGACAGTCGCGTTGTCAGGCCATCGTTGACGACGGGAGCGAAGGCGATCTTTTCGCTCGCCACGTGCTGCGTGTACGTACTCGTATGATTGGAGTTGATCCCAGCTTGCACCAACCCGCCAATCAATCCAAATGCTCCGGCAGCACCACCGAGGTTGACTACGCTCTCTCCATGCGGTTCGGTGACATCCAGCACGCCGATCGAATGGAGCTTTTCACGATTGCTGCTGGCGAGATCTGTTTTCGGAAGCGAAGTACAGCCTGTAATCAGCGTTGTTGCAACGATAATGCCCGCGAGTGCGGAAGTTGAAAGTGTTTTGTTATTCATGGTCTTTTATTTGTGGCTAGAGAGTGGGGCCGCCATTGGCCGGTGTCTTTGGATGGAGGTCACCTTCATGGAAAATTCAGACACGGCCAAACTATTTATCGGCGCTGTTCGCGTGAACTTTAAGCTTTTAACTGAACTGCATTACTCTCGATAAAAGACCATGCGCTATTGCGCGATGGCGGAAAGCTGATTGTTTCTTGTAAGATCAATTATGCGTTTTGCATTGGACGTGCGCGCGACACGATCGACGCGTCTGGTCACCGGATGCAGTGCGGCCAGCAACGGTTTATCGGCATGGAAGGTCAGATCGCCGACAATCCTTGCTCCTGCTTTTTTGAGCCCCCTTAGCTGGGCAGACAGTATCGTAGCGGGCTTCGGACTGTGATCGTCTTAGGTCATGGCGGTCGCGACTGGACACGGCGACATCAACTTGAGGACGAACTCGATGTCGCGGCCAAGGCAGCGAACTCCGGGTGACTGGGCGGGGACGAGGTTGCGTCAGACGGTGCCGACGCCCCAATCAATATGACTGGACGAGATACCGACGGGATGGGCGTCCACGGAGTAGCGTAGTGGTTCAGCGCAAGGCTCTCAATCTGGTCAGAAGCGCCAGTCGAACGCCGCCGGATGCAGGTCCGCTCATCAGCCGTCAAGCATTCGCTTGGCATCGCCTCGTGCTGCTTTGGCTGCTGCCTGGAGTCGTACGAGAGCTTCTCGTACGTCGCCCAGTTGCTCATGGACGCCTATCGTTTGGGCGGCTTGCATCATGTCGATGCAAGCACCGATCGCGCGTCCACAAGCATTTTCGACTACTGCTGCAGCCAGATGACGATATTCAGCGGATTCTCGAGCGTTGGTTTCATTCATTGGAACCTCCGTGTGACTCGTATCCATTAGGGCAACGCATCTTTTTTTCGGGTAGGTGAAATTATCCGTGAAAATCGTTAGCCCTGCCGTTGCGGATCCGCATTTACGTCCCGCTATATGGATTTTGTCGAGCACTGCCGCGCACTCGCCGCATCAATTACTAACGCAGTGCTTCTGCAAACGGGACCATTAGCAGTTTTACATTGTCCCTGGTATCGCGCAGTCATGTCGCGGTAGCCGCCAGCTTCACGATCTCGCGATATTCGGCGGTGTGTGCCGGCTGTGGAGCCGCCACGCACGGACGAAGCACGCGCTGCGATACACATCGTTTCGATGCGGACAGGAACGCGCGGCATAGTGCTTGCTGGACTTCTGATCAAGCAGGCGGTCCACCGTCTGCGCCTATTTTCCATTTAGATCAAGGAGGGACGGATCATGAGCAAGACAGCCAAGGCATTACTCGCGGCCGTCGCGGCACTCGCCCTGTCGGGCGGTGCCTATGCACAGACGGCCGGAGGCCCGAGCGGCGGCGGTTCGTCAGGCAGCACGGCTGGCCCGGCGAATCAGGTGAACCCGACGAACGGCGCAATGAGCGGCTACGGCGCGCCAGGCGCCACTAACTCGGACAGTGGCATGGCCGCCAAGTCGCCGAATTCGGGCCTGCCGAATAGCACGAACAGCAACTCGACGTCCAGCGCTCCCAAGAGCAACAACACGCTGGCGACCCCGAGCGTCGTGTCGCCGGCCGCTGGCAAGTAATAGCGGTTAAACATGGCAGCCAGCCGCGAATAAACGTATGCGCAAAGCGTGCAAGCGCATCGATCGCATAGGGAGCCGGAGTCATTGCGCTCGGCTCTCTCCAGTTTCGCGGCCGGCAGGCGCTAGTTAATACAATCGGCCTACACCGTCGCAGCTGTCGAGCGCGCGGGACACTAATACCTTCGCGAGGCGCATCGTTACGGATGCGCAAGTGCCGACGAGGGTATGGGCAACTCAAGCGCTGGGAAGACATTGCGTTGTGACGGACTATTCTCACGAACTGCCAGTAAGCGGTAGCTGTCCACGATACCTGGCGGCGTGCAAGGCGGACGTTGGTCGTTCAGCGAGATGAGCGACGTCCGCATCCGCGCGGTTCGCCGTGGGCCGGGCGCGGTTGCTCGCGGCAGGCCAGGTATCTTGGCCTAATTCACCTGGCTGGATTTCCCGGCTCGTCTATTCTCAGGAAAAGTGCCGGACAAACACCAGGAAGCCCCAGCTGTTGATTAACAAATGGCCGCCACCAACAAAAATCCGGTTTTATAACTGATACCGGAATATCCTGGATTGGTTCACCCGGAAAATCAGAGAAAGATGGGTCCAGCTGACCAGCCGATAACCCCTCTGCTCAAGATAGTTGTAGACTGTTGATTCTATGACTTCTCTCATCGAGACTGACGATGATTCGATGATAATGATTTTGGGTTTGTATTTGTATAGATCAAGCGATTTCAATACATGATAATCGTGACCTTCAGCGTCGATCGACAACAAATCAATCTCATCGTCCGAGTAACGACTATGTTCCAGGACATCGTCCAACGTCGTGGTCTCGACACTACGAACCGACGTGGGAGTGGTAGTTTCGGCAGCAGCTACATCTGCATCCAGAGTGGAAGTGAGGCCATAATTCGAAAAATTGTAGACTTGCTTGACTGCCTTCTCGCTGGAAATCGCCGCGCACACATTGATATCGGACGCCCGCGCAAGCTTGAATGCTTCGATTTTCACCGGATCCATATCGATGTTGACACCCCGCCATCCGCGCTTATATAGCGCGTATGTGTTCGAAAATTTTATTGGGTGATAGGCGCCTACATCCACATAAACGCCCTTCACACATGTCGGACTAATTATCTCGCGCAGTACGGCGTCTTCGCCAAACTGTGAATAATACAAGCGCGCCCCTCTCGTCAGCCAGGTTTTACGCACCAGCCAGAGAAAGTGGCCGAAGCTCTTCAATGAATTCATAATAACTCTCACCCTGAGTATCTTCGCGATTTCGATAGACTAGTCAATATGAATCGACTTGCAAGGACATTCCTTATCGTATTTGTCGAGGGGACATGCACCGTCGCGCGATTGCGCCGTTGTTTATAGATCGTCAACAATCCGCAATTTGTCGGTGCTGCCTGGTGTGCATGCCCACAATCGTGTGCACCGGCCGTCAAAGGGCGGCCCCGGCGCCTGCAGCCACCCGTAGACGCCCCCACAGCCCTCGATCCGGATGTCGTTCGCCAGTCTCGTAGATGTGCATCTTCCCGTTGAGCGCTGTGTCAACCGCCGGCAAATTCAGCCAACGCCGCAAAGACAGCGCGATGCCAACGATCAGCCACAGAACTTGACGGGCGAAACGAAGCCTTCATCTGAGAGTGGTATCAGTGAGCCGCAAGCACCTGCTCTCAATGCGACGAGACGAACTTTGACTCCGGAAAGGCTGGAGGCAGCGCGAAGCTTTCGCGAAGACGTTTCGTCTCTGCGGCCGGCGTTCGGCCAAAAAGCCGCTTGAATTCCCGATTGAATTGCGAGGAGCTGGCATAGCCGACAGCATGACATGCCGCCTCAGCCGTCATGCCTTGGCGCACCATGAGCAAGCGAGCCTGATGCAGTCGGGTGGACTTCACGTACTGCATCGGCGATGTACTCGTGATGGCCTTGAAGTGGCTGTGGAACGTAGGAACGCTCATTCCGGCCTGGTTGGCCAAACCAGGGAGGTCGAGCGGCTCTGCATAGGTCGCATGGATACGCTCCAGCGCTTTGCCGATCTTGCCGAATTGCCCTTGCATCGCTAAAGCCGCGCGCATGGCGTTGCCTTGTGCGCCGGTGAGAACACGGAAATACAGTTCACGCACCAGCCCCGGTCCAAGGATTGCGGCTTCAAGTGGCTGGTTCATGGCTTCCAGGAAGCGCAGCACAGACGCTCGCATCGACGCATCCATTGGACTCGACATCATGGGTTGCGGCACGTCGCCCGCCCCTGGCAAACCATGATGATCGATCTGAATCATGAGATCGGCCGCCACCTGAAAGTCCAGATGCAGGTACAGGGCCAGAAGGGGATACTCGGGCGTCGCGTCGGTCTCCATCGTGAACGGGACCGGCACCGCGACGGCGAGATAGTGCTGCTCGTCGTACACATAGACCCGGTCGCCCAAAAATCCGCGCTTCCTACCCTGGCAGACGATCACGATGCCGGGATCGTATAGCACTGGCGTGCGCGACAACGCGCGGTCCGATCGCAGAATACGCACATCGCGCAACGCAGTCAGGTTGTAGCCTTCCTGCGGGGCCAGCGCGGTCAGCAGCGTCACCATCCGGCGTTGTTCACGTGCGCTGGCCGAGGCAACAGATTGGCCAATGCTCTCCTTGCGGGCCGCTTTGCTCATAGAAATAGGCAATAAATGCAGAGAATCCGGTCTGATTTTCGAAGAATTATCAGAATAACATGCAACCCTCCAAACCAGTCCAAGGGGTGTTCGCCATGTCATCAACCACCAGAACCATGCTCATTACGGGTGTCAGTAGCGGCTTCGGACGCGCACTGGCCGAAGAAGCGCTCGCCGCCGGGTATCGGGTCGTCGGCACGGTACGCAGCGAGCAGGCAAAGCAGAGCTTCGAGGCGCTTAACGCCACAAGCGCATTCGGCCGGGTACTTGACGTAACCGACTTCGATTCAATCGGCGATGTCGTCAACGAAATCGAGGCAAACGTGGGGCCACTAGACGTGCTGGTGAACAACGCCGGTTACGGCCACGAAGGCGTCATGGAGGAGTCATCGCTTGCCGACATGCGTCGGCAGTTCGACGTCAACGTATTTGGCGCTGTTGCCGTCATGAAGAGTGTGTTGCCGTCTATGCGCGAGCGACGACGCGGTCACATTCTCAACATCACATCGATGGGCGGCTTTATCACCATGCCGGGCATCGCCTATTACTGCGGCAGTAAATTCGCATTGGAGGGGATTTCCGAGGTCCTCGGTAAGGAGGTCAAACCGTTCGGCATCCGCGTGACCGCCGTGGCACCTGGGTCTTTCCGTACTGAATGGGCGGGTCGATCGATGGTGCGAACGCCGCGCTCGATTCCGGACTACGATTCCCTGTTCGATCCGATCAGAAAGGGACGCGAGGAGAAAAGCGGCAGGCAACTCGGAGACCCGGTGAAAGCTGCACGTGCCATGTTGTCCGTTATCGAAAGCGACGAGCCGCCATCGCATCTTCTGCTGGGAAGTGATGCACTCGGCTTGGTCCGGGAAAAGCTCTCGTCGCTCGGTGCAGAATTTGACGTGTGGGAAGGCATCACCAGATCGACCGACGGATGAGTTGCGCGTGACGCCTGTATCTGGAAGCGGTGTGAGCGGCGCAAGTTGGACGACACTCGCGAATGTGTCACTCATTCTCTCGGCCTCTTTCGCTACTACACACCGCTCTGCCAACGACTGCCCATTTGCATCACCCAATCCACCCCCTTTCCTGCGAGAAATATGGCGATCAGGGTCGCCAACATACTCGCCCATCCGAGGAAAGCCCCGGAAGTCACGATCACCAACGTATTCAAGAGAAGTGAAAATTGGCCGATGCTGAAGCGTGGGTACTCGCGAGACAGCACCACGCAGACGATATCCATCCCGCCGGTCGATCCACGGCACATCAGAATGACGGCAATTGCCGCGCCGTTCAGCAGGCCCCCGAGCAGCGCGCCGAGCACTAGCCCATGAATGCCCGGTACGCCGCTAAAGAGCTTGAGAAAGAACGACATTGCCACTGTCCCAGCCAGACTGAGCAGAAGGAAACGTAACCCGACTACACGGAATCCGAGCAGAAACAGCGGGATATTGACGGCGAAATAGACGACATCGAACGGCAGCGCGAACTGACGGGAGGCCAACGCCAGAAGTCCCCCGAGGCCGGGAGGCAAAATCTGGTTCGGCTGGAGCAGCACGTAATAGTTCAAGGCGATAACGGCGCACCCGAGCGTAATCAGAACGATCTCCAGCCCCGTGCGCCACCATTGCGCGTGCTCCAGGATCGGCTTGTTCATAGGCCACGCACGCCGGGGTGTAAACGCTTGATGTTCTCTTTTATCGGCTGTGGCAACGCATCGACGAACCGGCGAATCGGGGTCGTCTTGAGGAGCAGTGCAAAGAGAGCGTACCCGCGCCGTGTCCCCGTCATCAATCCTGGCCTTCCACCAACACGAAATAGCGTTGCTCGGCATTGAGGATAAATTCGAGCATCGTTGTCCTGACGCGTTTCGCGTCACGTTCGAGGAAGCCGTTCAGCAAGTCATGCATGCCATCAAGCGCGATTTTCTGGGTGGATGAGTCAGTCAACGTCAGCGATCTGACTTGCTGTGCGTGATCGGTGAAGCGTCTGATGGTCTCCTGCAGCCGTCTGTTCTGCACGGCTCCGAGCCACACATCGCGAAACTCCACATTGGCGGCAATCAAGGCGACGCCGTCCTGTTTTTCATATGCTCGACGGGCGTTCTGGTAGCCACGCTTTAGCGCGGCATCATGCTTATCCGTCAGCGCAGCGGTCGCGCCGGCCGCCGCGCTCGGTTCAAGTAGCCGGCGGACTTCGAAAATCTCATGGATGTCGGCGTTCGTCAGCATGGGCATGACGAAGCCGCGCGTGGTCCCGACCAGGTATCCCTCGTTGACCAGTCGCAGGAGTGCCTGACGAACAGGCATGCGCGTGCAGTCGAATTCGTTGGCTATCTCATAGTCGAGAATGCGTTCGTTCGCCGCAATGTCTCCGCGCTGTAGCCGAGCGCGAACCTCCTGGTAAATCGTCTCGGTCAGCGTGGTCTGTTTGAGCTCAGTCCGACTGGGCGTCTTCGCAACTTTTGCGACCTGCGTTGTCATGATAAGCGGTTCCCAAATCTGAATTCGGAATTCTCTACTTCGCCCATCTTCGCTGTCTTGTATGGCGATTGTCAAGGTGCTCGTCCAAGGTGCCGTCCGCTCCTTGAGCATCAGTGAAAACCCGCTCCCGCAAATCATCCACCCCTGATAGATAAGGGTTACGCCGTTCCTCGCCCCAAATCTGGCGCCCGCAATTAGTTGACATCTAAATTTTTCCACCTTAACGTCTCGACAACCTAAAAACTGAATTCAGTTTGCAAAAACAGACCGGGGAAACGGCTCGGTGGACCAAACTGGTAACCAAGGATTCGACCGATGTTCTTTCGCTCGCTGAAGCCGGGCCTCGCCAGTGAACGACACCTCGCGCTGATATGGCTCGCGCTTGGAAGCGCACCAATGGCGGAGTTTGCCGCTCATGCGAAGCCGGACGCACTCGTGCTCGATCTTCAGCATGGCTTGTGGGAGCGCGGCGCGCTCGAATCGGCGATTGGCGCCGTCGGTGCGCAGGTGCCGGTGATTGCCCGCTGCGCCGAAAATTTGCACAGCGCCATCGCCCAGGCGCTCGATGCCGGCGCCGCTTCAGTGCTGGTGCCGCTCATTGAAACGGCGGCCGACGCACGAAGGGCCGTGTCGGCAGGACGCTACCCGCCGGCGGGGCTGCGTTCAGCCGGCGGTGTGCGCCCCTTGCTGGCCGGGCTCGAAGCGATGCTGGCCGCCGATCGCGAAGTGGCAATCGGCCTGATGATCGAGACGGTCGAGGGAGTCGAGAACGTCGAAGCCATCGCCGCGGTGCCGGGCGTCGACTATTTGTTCATCGGAACCGGCGATCTTTGTCTGTCGCGCGGCACCAGCGATAGCGAGGTAATCGGCCGCGATTGCGAGCGGGTTCTACGTGCCGCCACGGCGCGCGGATTGCCGTGCGGCATCTTCACCGGCGACGCAAGCGCCGCGCGTCGCGCGTTGGAGAGCGGATACCGGATGGCCGTGTGCGCCAATGACATTGAATTGGTCAAGCAAGGATTCCTGACGGCTGGAGAAGAGGTTCGCCGCTCATGCGAGACGCCTGCCTCTCCTATCGATCAGAACACGCTGAGGACGCCATGAGTATCACGAGACAAGCGATCGCAACGATGCCGGATTCGCCCATCATCGACGTCTGGCGCCTGGGCGCTGGCCGCAGTGACGTCATCGGTCTGTGGGCGGGAGAAAGTGATTTGCCGACGCCGCAGGCGTTTTGCGACGCGGCCAATCGTGCGCTGGCAGCCGGACACACCTTTTATTCGGCCAATCGCGGCATCCCTCAATTGCGGGAGGCGATCCGCGCCTACTACGACAGGCTGTGCGGAATCCGCGTGGCAGACGAGCGCATCGCCGCCACTTGCGGTGGCATGAATGCGGTGATGCTCGTCGCGCAAGCCATCATCGAACCGGGCGACAACGTCGTGTGCGTGACGCCGTCGTGGCCCAACATTCTGCGCGCCGTCACGATCACCGGCGCCGAGGTTCGCAGCGTACCGCTCAGCTGCGGCGCTGACGGATGGCATCTCGATCTGCAGCGGCTCTTCGACGCCTGTGATGCACGCACGAAAGCCATCTACTACGCCTCGCCCGGCAACCCGACCGGCTGGATGATGGAAGCGGACCAGCAGAAGCCGCTGCTCGAATTCGCGCGTTCACGCGGCATCTCGATCCTTGCCGACGAGGTCTACCAGCGCATCGTCTATGACCGGCCCTATGCGCCTTCGCTGCTTGAAATCGCCACGCCGGACGATCCGGTGTTCGTGATCAACAGCTTTTCCAAGGCGTGGCTGATGACCGGCTGGCGTATGGGCTGGCTCGTGTATCCGCGCGCCATGCTCGACACCTTCGAGAAACTGATCCAGTTCAACACCAGTGGCGGGCAGGCGTTCCTGCAGGCAGGCGCGGCAGCGGCGCTCGACGAGGGCGAGCCGATCGTCGAATCGTTCGTGTCGCGCTGCCGTGGGGGCCAGCGAATCGTGCTCGATCGTCTGCGCACGCTGGAGGGGCTGCACGTGATGCCGGCGAGCGCGTCGTTCTATCTGATGTTCAGTATCGACGGCATTACCGACACGCTCGAATTCTGCAAGCGCGCCGTGCGCGAGGCCGGGGTGGGACTCGCGCCGGGCATCGCGTTCGGCGAGGAGTCGGCGCACCAGATCCGCCTGTGCTATGCGCGCAGCGACGCCAGCCTGATCGAAGCCATGGATCGACTCGAACCACTATTGCGCCGGCGGCCCTAGACCAGTCCGCCCAGCCAGGATTTTGCAGCACTCGTGATCGGCCGTCATCGCCGGGCCGGTTATCCATCCAACAAGAGAGACTCGTCAATCATGCAACGCAAACTCCACGCCGCAACGGTAATCCTGGGAATCGGTTTAACGGGGACCGCCTTCGCGCAAGGCGACGTCACGCTCTACGGTATTGTCGACCAGAGCGTGCGCTTCACGAACAATTCGAATGCCGCCAACGACAACCAGGTGCAGTTGACCAATGGCGCCATCACCAACAGCCGCTGGGGCCTGAAGGGAGACGAAGACCTCGGGGGTGGCCTGAAGGCGCTGTTCCGCCTCGAAAGCGGTTTCGATCCGCAGAACGGCAGTCTCAACCAGGGCGGGCGACTCTTCGGCCGCTACGCATACGTCGGGCTGTCCGGCAGACTCGGCACCTTCACGCTCGGCCGCCAGGGCGCGGAGGCATTCAATTTCTTCGGCGACTTCGATCCGTTGACCGTAGGCAACTATACGGCGAACTCGTGGCCGTTCTTCATGACGGTGGGCCGCATCGACAATGCCGCGACCTACGCCGGGCAGTTCGGCGGCCTGCATCTTGGCGCGACCTACGGCTTTGGTCAGCAGGCCGGCAGCCTGAGCAGGAACTCCTCCTGGAGCGTGCGCGCGTCTTACGACCTGGGTCCGGTGAGCTTCGGCGGTACGTACCAGGAAACGCGCGACCTCAGCAACAACATCCAGCGCATGTGGGGCGCGGCCGCGAAGTATTCCGCCGGCCTCGCCACGCTGTTCGTCGGCTACATGGGCGGCCAGGATGGCACGGGCTTTGTCGACGGCGCGCTCAACGATCCGAGCCGCACCGTCACCACCGGCTCGTTCGCCGACAACAAACGCCGCGACATGACGTTCTACACCGGCATCACCTATCAGGCGTTGCCGGCCTTGAGCCTGACGGGCGCCGCGTACTACGACGACATGCACAACATCAACGGCCTTGGCGGCAACACCGGCCAGCGCTACACCGGCGTGCTGCTGGCCGAGTACGCGCTGTCCAAGCGCACCCAGGTCTATGCGACGGTCGACTACAACCACGTCAGCGGCGGCGCGTTCACCGAGCTGCCTGGCAAGAATAACCAGACGGGCGCTGCCGTCGGCATTCGCCACCTGTTCTAAAGCGCGCTCGTCGAAACATTGAAAGGAACGACTCATGACCTATTCCGCCGAACCCGATCGCGAGGGGTGGCTGCTGTACCACTCGGTCGGCATGTTTCCCGGCCAGGAGGACGCCATGCGCAGCGCGCTCGACACTTTCGCGTCGAGCTGGTGCCGGCCCGATCTCCAGCGCTGGGACTACGGTCTCGCCGCTCGACGGCAGGTGCTCGATCAGTGGGCCACGCTGGTCAACGCTCCGTCGCATGCCGTCTTCGCGTCGGAGAACGTCACTGAAGCGTTCGCGCGCTTCGTCGGCGCGCTTGGCCGTCGGCGTCTGGCCGGCCGGCGCGTGCTGATTGCCGGGGATTGCTTCCCGAGCCTGCACTACATGCTGCGCGGGCTCGAGCCCGTGCTGGGCTTTACGCTCGACACGGTGCCGGTCGCACCCGGCGCAGCGTTCGTGACCGACGAGGCATTCATCGCCCGTTGGCAGGACGATGTGGCGCTGGCCGTCGTCACCTGGGTCACGTCGACCGCTTCGAAGCGGGCGGACGTCAAGCGGCTCGCCGCGCACGCTCGGGCCCAGGGCAGCCTGACCGCAGTCGACATCACCCAGGGCGCGGGCATCCTCGATTTCGACGTCACGCAGCCGGCCGTCGATTTTGTCGCGAGCACCACGCTCAAGTGGTTGTGCGGCGCGCCGGGCACCGGGCTCGCGTACCTCAATCCGGAGTTGCTCGACAGCGACATGGCACCGCTCGTGCAAGGCTGGTTCAGCCAACCCGACCCATTCAACTGGGACCTCGCGCGCTTCTCATTGGCCGCCGATGCGCGCCGCTTCGACAACGGCACGCCATCGTTTTTGCCGTTCGTCGCCTCGAGCCCGGGCCTCGCGTGGCGGCTCTCGATCGCGGCGGCCGGCATGCGCGAGCACAACCTTGCGCTGTCGCACCGGTTGATTGCGCTGGCCGATGCCAAGGGCTACCGGTTGCGCTCACCGCGCGACGATGCGCAGCGCGGCGGCAGCGTGATGGCGGATTTGCCGGCGCACGTCGATCCGCACGAACTCGAAGTTTCTCTGGCGAAGCACGGACTTCTGGTGGATACGCGCGGCTGCACCGTGCGCATGTCACCCGGCATGCTGACTTCCCATGCGGCGCTCGACACGCTGTCGACGCTGCTCCCCGCAGGCTGACCCACTGACGCAGCACAACCACTACACGGACACGGGAACGCGACATGGAAGAGACGAGTATTACTGCACGCGAAAAGGGCTTGCACAAGGCCCTGACGCAGCGCCAGATCACGATGATCGGCATCGGAGGTGCAATTGGCACGGGCCTCTTCATGGGCAGCGGCATTGCGATCGGCTACGCCGGCCCGGCGGTGCTGATCAGCTACGCGATCGCCGCGCTGATCGCCGTGATCATGGTGTTCAGCCTCGCTGAGATGGCCGTGGCGCATCCGACCGCGGGCTCGTTCGGCACGTACGCGGAGATGTACCTGAGCCGCGGGGTCGGCTTCGTCGTGCGCTACACGTACTGGATTATCGAGGTGGTGGCGGTCGGCGGCGAAGCCATCGCCGTCGGCGTCTACATGGGTTTCTGGTTCCCAGGCGTTCCGGTGTGGCTGTGGTCCATCGCGTTCGGCATCGCGCTCGTCTACGTCAACTGCCGGTCGGTGACGAACTTCGGCTCGTTCGAATACTGGTTCGCATTGATCAAGGTGGTGGCGATCCTCGGCTTCATCGTGGTCGGCGTCGCGAAAGTGTTCGGTCTCGGAACGGGGACGCCCGCAATCGGCCTGCACAATCTCACCGGCTTGCCGGGCGGCTTCATGCCGCATGGTTTCGGCGGCGTGTGGATGGGCGTGTTGATGGCGATTTTCTCGTTCTACGGCGTGGAAATCGTGGCCGTGACCTCGGGCGAGGCGAAAGATCCGGCACGCGCCATTCCGCATGCGCTGCGATCGATGGTGGGGCGCCTCACGCTTTTCTATATTCTCGCGCTCGGTCTCATGGTCGCCTATCTTCCCTGGACCGAAGCCGGTGCGAAGGTGGTGCAGCAAAGTCCGTTCGTGAAGCTTTTCGCGCACGCAGGTATCGCGCACGCGGCGGGGCTGATGAACTTCGTCGTGATCACGGCGGCGCTCTCGAGCATGAACACCAACATCTACCTGTCCTCGCGCACGTTGTTCTCGCTCGCGCGCGGCGGTTACGCGCCGCGCTGGATCGGCTCGCTGACCGCGAACGGCACGCCTCTCGTCGCTACGCTGATTTCCGGTGCCGGCGTGCTGGCGGCAGCGGCGGTGTCGTTTTTCAGCCCGCTCGCATACAACTACCTGTTCGGTATCGCGTTGTTCGGCGGCATCTTCGTGTGGATCGTGATTCTCGCCACTCACCTGCGATTTCGCCGCGCATGGCGAGGCCGTACGCTGCCGGTGCGCATGCCGCTGTTCCCGATCGCGCAAATCACCGGCATTGCCTTGCTGAGCGCGATTCTGGTGACCATGGGGCTGGACACCGAATTCTGGAACATCTCCTGGATCGTCGGCGTGCCGTGGCTGATCGCCATTTCCCTGGTGTACTTCTTCTATCGCAAGCGGCTCGCGCAATCGGTGGTCGCTAACGCCGCCAACGCCTGAATCGGATCACCCACAAGGAACGTCATGGCCGAGCGGTCATTTGTCGAAGAAGTGAAGAAGCTGCGCCTGGGTGCGGGCGAGGTTTTCAGCGGCGAGGGGATTCTCGCGGTGACCAAGGCGCTGCTGGAGTCGGGCGTAGCGTATGTGGCCGGCTATCAGGGCGCGCCCATTTCGCACCTGATGGACGTGCTCGCCGACGCCCAGGACATCCTCAGCGATCACGGCATCCGCTTCGAAAACAGCGCGAGCGAAGCCACCGCAGCGGCTTCGCTCGCGGCCTCAGTGAACTATCCGCTGCGCGGCGCGGTGACTTTCAAGGCCACCGTCGGCACCAACGTCGCTTCCGATGCGCTGGCGAATCTCGCTTCGGGCGGGGTGACGGGCGGCGCGCTGATCATCGTTGGCGAAGACTACGGCGAAGGCTCCTCGATCATGCAGGAACGCAGCCATGCCTTCGCGATGAAATCGCAGATCTGGCTGCTCGATCCGCGGCCGAACCTGCCGTGCATCGTCCAGGCGGTGAAGGACGGCTTCGATCTTTCGGAAGCGAGCCACACGCCGGTGATGCTGCAACTGCGCATTCGCGCGTGTCACGTGCACGGGCAGTTCATCGCCTCGGATAACCGCCGCTCGGCGTTCTCGATCAAGGATGCGCTCGAAAACCCGAATCGCGACGTGAGCCGCATCGTGCTGCCGCCCGCGAGCTTCCTGCACGAGCAGGAGAAGATCAACGAGCGGTGGCCCGCGGCGGTGAAGTTTATCGAGGAACGTCAGCTCAACGAATTTTTCCAGGCGGATGCCGCCGAGATCGGTATCGCCGTGCAGGGCGGCAGTTACAACACCGTGCTGCGCGCGCTCGAACGCCTCGGTCTGGCTGACGTGTACGGCGAGTCGAAGGTGCCGCTATACGTGATGAACGTCGCGTATCCACTCGTCGATTCCGAGTGGCAACGGTTCTGCGAGGACAAGCGCGCCGTGCTCGTCATCGAGGAAGGCCAGCCGAACTTCGTCGAACAGAACGCCAGCGCGATCCTGCGCCAAACCGATTGCGCGACGATGCTGCACGGTAAGGACATGCTGTCGCTGGCAGGTGAATACAGCACGGCGACGGTCATGAAGGGTCTGCGCACGTTCTTCGAGCGCTACGGCATGCTCGCGCCGGAGCCGGTCGCGCCGGGCGCGCGCAAGGTGATTCCGCTTGTGGCGGCACCCGCTACCGCTTCAGCGTCCGCGCCGGAACCGGTCGGGCTGCTCGATGAAAACGTCCATGCGCGGCCGCCCGGCTTTTGCACCGGTTGCCCCGAGCGGCCGATCTTCACCGCGATGAAACTGGTCGAGCGCGAACTGGGCACGCACCACGTGAGCGCGGATATCGGCTGCCATCTGTTTTCGATTCTGCCGCCGTTCAATCTCGGCAGCACGACGATGGGCTACGGCCTCGGCAGCGCGAGCGCCGCGGCACTGAACGCACCGGCGGACAAGCGGGCGATCTCGGTCATGGGCGACGGCGGGTTCTGGCACAACGGCCTGACCAGCGGGATCGCAAACGCCGTCTTCAACAAAAGCGACAACCTCACTGTCATCGTCGACAACAGTTATACGTCGGCGACCGGAGGACAGGACATCCTCTCCTCCACGGCGCTCAATCCGACCCGCAGCACCGGGCACGAGATCGAGCGGGCCGTGCGCGGCGTCGGGGTCGACTGGGTGCGCACCGTTCGCCGCACCTACGACCTGAAGGCGATGATGGCCACGCTCAAGGAAGCGCTCACCACCCAGACCAAAGGCCCGAAGGTGCTGATCGCGCAAAGCGAGTGCATGTTGAACAAGCAACGCCGCGAGAAGCCGAAGGTGCGCAAGGCGATCGCGGCCGGCGAGCGCGTGGTGCGCGAACGCTTTGGTGTCGATTCGGATACCTGTACCGGCGATCACTCGTGCATCCGTCTGTCCGGTTGCCCGTCGCTGTCGGTCAAGCAGAACCCAGACCCGTTGCGCACCGATCCGGTTGCCACCGTGCTCGATAGCTGCGTGGGCTGCGGACTGTGCGGGGAAGTGTCCCATGCCGCCGTGCTGTGCCCGTCGTTTTACCGTGCGCAGATCGTCAGCAACCCGACCCGCGTCGACCGTCTGCGGCAGCGCGTGCGCGACGGGCTGATCGGCTGGTTGCAGCGGCGAGAGGCTGCGCGCCGCGCGCGCTACGCGTTCTGATCAATGAGAGTTCCACTATGAAAGCCCAACCGATCAAAATCGCCATTCTCGCCATGGGCGGAGAGGGCGGTGGCGTACTCGCCGACTGGATCGTCGATCTCGGCGAACACAACGGCTACTACGCGCAGACCACCTCGGTGCCGGGTGTGGCGCAACGCACCGGCGCAACCATCTATTACGTCGAGCTGTTTCCACGGGAACTCGCGGACCGTGCCGGCCGCGCGCCAGTGCTCGCGCTGATGCCGCTGCCCGGCGACGTCGATGTGGTGCTCGCCTCCGAACTGATGGAAGCCGGGCGTGCGGTGCAGCGCGGTCTCGTGACGCCCGATCGCACCACGCTCGTGGCCTCGACGCACCGCGTCTATTCGATTGCCGAGAAGACCGCGATGGGCGACGGGCGAGTGGATAGCGACGCATTGATCGCGCATGCGGGCAAGGCCGCGAAGCGTTTCGTGCGCTTCGACATGGCCCGGGCGGCCGAAGCCTGCGGCAGCGTGATCAGCGCCGTGCTGTTCGGCGCGCTGGCCGGCACGGGCGTGTTGGCGTTCAGCCGCGAGCAGTTCGAGGCGACGATCGAGCGTGGCGGCGTGGGCGTAAAGCCGAGCCTGCATGCGTTCGGCGTGGCCTACCTGAAGGCGAACGAAGCCGGACAACCTGTTGACGACAACACAGAATTTGCGACTGGCGGCATGGATTTGAAGCCACGCGACTCGAAGGTAGCGGGTCTCGTCGAACGCGTTTGCACTCAATTCCCCGCCGAGGTTCAGCCAATGGTGACCGAGGGTGTGCGCCGGTTGATCGACTACCAGGACCCTGACTACGCAGGACTTTATCTCGATCGCCTGGCCGACGTAGGCCGCGGGCTCAGGCAGCAGGACATCACGCTCGTGCGTGAGACCGCGCGCCACCTGGCGCTATGGATGTCGTACGAGGACACCATTCGTGTGGCCGATCTCAAGACGCGTGGTTCACGCTTCGAGCGGGTACGCGGCGAAGTGCGCGCACAAGTGGACCAACTCCTCGCGATCAACGAGTTCATGCATCCGCGGATCGAGGAAATCTGCGAGACGTTGCCTGCGTCGCTCGGCAGATGGCTGATGCGTCCGCACTGGGTGCATCGCCTCGTGCGCCGCTTCACGCAGGCGGGCCGAATCGTGACCACCAGCTCGCTGCGCGGCTACCTGCTGCTCTACGCGGTCTCGCGCATGCGCGGCTGGCGCCGTGCCACGCTGCGCTACCAGATGGAAAATGCGCGCATCGAACACTGGCTGAGCCAGGTGCTCGAAGCGGCGCAACGCAATACGGCGCTTGCCGTCGAGGTCGTCCAATGCCAGCGGCTCGTCAAGGGCTACAGCGACACGCACGCGCGCGGATTGGCCAACTACGAGAAGGTGATGACCGCCGTGGCCCGCGCGGGTGCGCTGCTGGCGCCCGCCACTCTGCGTGAGCTGCGCGAAGCGGCACTCGCCGACGAGCACGGCAAGAAGCTGCAGGAAGCGCTCGGGCGACACGCGTTGGCCTGAGCGTCAGGCGCCGGGGACGGTCCGACGCGGTCGATTCCACCCACGTGAAGAGAGAAGGCTAAGTAGTGCGATATTTTTTTATCAGGGGGTTGGGACAGCACGACAACGATGAGTGCCTGGACGATTCGCGCAGCCCACGACGATGGTTCACCTATCACGGATATAACTGACACATTCCCTATGACAACAGTTCTCGATCAACTCGTCCGGGAAATCTCGGTCGGAAGCGTTCGCGTCGTCGATCTGACGCAGACACTTTCCCCCGATTTCCCCGCCCTGGAATTGCCGCCTGAATTCGGCCAGGTGTGGGCGTTCAAGATGGAGCAGATTAGCCGGTATGACGAAAGGGGCCCGGGGTGGTACTGGAACAATTTCTCGTGCGGCGAGCATACCGGGACACACTTTGACGCGCCGGTTCATTGGGTGAGCGGCAAGGATCACGCGCGTAATGCGGTCGACACGATCGAAGTGAATCACTTCATTGCGCCGGCGGTCGTGATCGACGCCAGCAAAGAGGTCGCGGCTAATCCCGACTGGTTGCTGACGAAGGAATTCCTCGAGCGTTGGGAGTCGCAGCACGGCAAGATACCTGCGTCTGCGTGGGTGTTGTTCCGCACCGACTGGTCGAGGCGGACAGACCCGGCGGAATTCGTCAACCTGAGGGAGGACGGCGCACACACGCCGGGGCCGACCCAGGAAGCCGTGGAGTGGCTGATCCACGAGCGGCACGTCCATGGCTTTGGCGTAGAAACGATTAACACCGACGCGGGCCAATCCTATGCCTGGCCAGTTCCGTATCCGTGCCATACGCTGATGCACGGCGCCAACCGTTACGGATTGCAGTGCCTGAAAAATCTGGATGAATTGCCCGCAACTGGAGCCGTGATTCTTTCCGCGCCGCTAAAAATTCAATCTGGCTCCGGCAGTCCGCTTCGAGTACTCGCCCTTGTTCCCGGTCGATGAGCGCACTCGACTGTTTGGCGCCGTGCCGCCATCGGAGAAGCGGCGGCACGGCGGCCCCTTCGAATCCCGCTAGTGCTGACCCAACGCCCGCGCGCGCTGATCGGCGACGATTCGACTCGCTTGTTGAGCATTGGCCGGATAGTGCTCAAAATTGGTTGGAGGCTTGAATCCCGCAGCACGCCAGGCGACAAGGTCGGCTTTGACGTCAGCGCGTGTGAGAGGCGCAGGCGGACTGGATGCCATAGGAGGAGACGTCTGTGCCATCGCGGGAGCGATGCTTGCTGCGCCGAACAGAATGTTCAGCACGGCCACAGTGAAATTCTTCATGACGAATCCTCCTAAGAGGTTGTGCGGTTCCTCAATGATCGTAGACGTTATTTTGCCGTTCTTCCACCCGGGTGACTTTCTTACGATGTACCGGCTTGCAGGGCGGCGGTGATTACGGATATACAAACCACGCCGCCGCCTGCAAAAATAGGAGGGTAGCCGGCGCGCAACGATCCGCGCCCGGCGCCGTCGCGATCCGAATCAAAAGTAGGAGTACGTCCATGGGCAGGCTTGCCAAATCCCCTGTAGGCACACGGAGAGCGCGGCGGTGGCTGGCGGCTGCGATGCTGGCGGTGTTCTGCTGCCTGTGCCAGAACGCCTTCGCGCAAGCAGACGACCGCGCGGCGAGCCTGCGCGAGAAATACGAGAGCCTGACGCAGCAGCTCGCGCACAATCAGTTCCAACGACCGCTCTACCTCGAATCGCAGGAGTTGCCTTCGGCACTCCAGGGCGAGATTTACGGTGTGCTCAACCATCCGTTCTCGACGCTCAACACAACGCTCAACGACCCGGCTCAGGGCCCGGCCAACTGGTGCGACGTGCTGATCCTGCATCTGAACACCAAGTACTGCCATGCAGCGACGAGCGCCAGTGGCACGGTCCTCTCGGTGAACATCGGCAAGAAAACGCCGGAGTCGCTTTCCTCGTCCTACCGCGTGCAATTCAACTATCGCGCGACGGCGAGCAGTCCCGATTATGTTCGCGTGGAGCTCAGCGCCGCTACGGGTCCGCTGAGCACCAAAGACTACCGTATCGTGCTGGAGGCGATACCCGTGGGCGATAGCCGAACCTTTATCCACCTGACCTACGCCTACGGTTACGGTGCGGCGGGACGGTTTGCGATGAAAACCTATCTGGCGACGATCGGCAGCGACAAGGTCGGCTTTTCTTCCGCGCCCGAATCGTCGACGGGCGAGAAGCGTTACATCGGCGGCGTGCGCGGTCTGGTGGAGCGCAATACCATGCGCTATTACCTCGCCATCGATGCCTATCTGGGTGCGCTTTCCAGCCCGCCCAACGCCCGCCTCAACAAGCGTCTCGCCGACTGGTTCGATGCTACCGAGCAGTATCCGCGGCAATTGCACGAAGTCAGCCGCGCTGACTACATGCAAATGAAGCACGAGGAGTATCAACGTCAGCAGACCGCCCAGTAGGCCGCGCTGCACGCGCACCGCTTCGTGTTCCGGCAAGTGTATTCATGGCGAGAGTCGAGCGGACAGCGGGAGGGAATCATGACTGGTAGCCAGCTCACAATCTACGCAACCGACCAGCGGCAACGGATCAGGCACATGTCGATCGTCGAATGGATTCTCGATGAGGCCAGGGGCGCAGGCATCCAGGGCGCGACGGTCGTCGAAGTCGCCGAAAGCGTCGATGTGAAGGGCAAGTATCACGCGGCTCGCTTTTTCGAGCTGGCCGAACAGTCGGTCGCCGTGACGATCATTGCCGTCGATGCGGACATCGACGCACTGCTCGCAAAGCTCGACGGCGGCAGCGTGCGTCTCTTTTACACACGCGCGCCGGTCGAGTACGACACGCTCGGAACGGACGGAGCGAGCTGATGGACTTCAGCGTGACTCCCGCCGGAGACAACATCCCGCTCGAAGCCGGCGCGATCCAGCCGGTGAAATGCGACGCGCACACGCGACACGGCACCCCGCGAGTGGCGCAATGCAACATGCAACGTCGCCAGGTCGATGCACTAGAATGAGTGATGGACTCCGTTGGCCTGAACCGACCAGTCCTGCTCGGCCGTAGCGGTCATGTGGCGGTTCCGGGCCGAGTGGTGGAGGAAGATATGAACGGTTACCAACTGACGTTCTATACAGAACAGAACCGCCATCACGGTCACCGCACGGTGTGCGAATGGCTTCTTCACGAAGCGAAGCAGCTAGGCATTCATGGCGCGACCGTCATCAATTGCGCGGAAGGCACGGGCCATGCGGGTGCGCATCATGCCGCCCATATGCTCAAGCTCGCAGACCAACCCCTGCAGGTCATCCTCGCCGTTACCGAAGATGAAGCGCAGCGCATGCTCGACACCGTCAAGAGCGAACGAGTGCACGTGTTCTATACGCGCTCGCCCATCGAGTTCGGGGTGCTGGGTGAAAAAGAGCAGCGTGGTGAGCAGAAGCACCTTTCGCTGTTCGGGTGCAAGCTGCGTTAAGCGGCCCATGTCGCCCCGGTTTGACACAGGCTCAAGCCTGGATCGCAATGAAATCCCCGACCTTCCTCGACCAGCTGTCGTTGACCACGGCAGACAAGTCACAATGGCGGAATTCTAACGACAGAAAAAGTATGCATCGGCAACAAGGCGCGATTGCGAGCGGGCCACCGCGCAAGGCTTCGCAATTCGCGCAACACCTGCAGTGATGAAGCGTGTCTGCTGCTTCTATCCGCTACGCATCAATGAACTCATGCGGAAGCGGTCGTCAAGCGCGGGCGTTTCGGTGTCGTCGTGCGAAAAAGCTGTCGTGGCTTCGCTAAGCGGATAAAACAAAGGCTGCAAAAGCGCGTCATGTGCCATATATAAAGGCATGTTTCATGTGCGCCGGAGAAGCGCTCGCTTCTTGCAATCTGCGCTCAGTAACATATGCTCCTGTCAGAAGCGTTTTCAGGTTCTTTTTCCCGGAGCCGCCATGCAAAGGACCCACCGCCAGGCTCGATGTGGTCCTGCACAAAAGGCAGCGCCACCGCAGCGCGCCCGACGCTTCTCCGTTCACCTCGGGTAGAGGTTGCATGGATAGGAGAGGTCTGCATGAGCAACGACCGCGCATCGGACGCGTCGTACCGCGCCGCGCTATCCAGCGATGAGCTCCGATGCATCGACGCGTGGTGGCGCGCCTGCAATTACCTCTCGGTCGGCATGATTTATCTCAGGGACAATCCGCTTTTGCGCGAGCCCCTGACAGTCGAAAATGTGAAGCACCGTCTGCTCGGACACTGGGGCGCGAGCCCCGCGCTGTCGTTTGTCTGGGCGCACCTGAATCGCGTGATCAAGCGCGACGACCTCGACGTGATTTTCATGGCCGGCCCCGGACACGGCGCGCCCGGCGTACTCGGCCCCGCTTATCTGGAAGGCACTTATTCGGAGGTGTATCCGGACAAGAGCGAAGACGCCGAGGGCATGCAGAAGTTCTTCAAGCAGTTCTCGTTTCCGGGCCATATCGGCTCGCATGTGACGCCCGAAACACCGGGCTCGATTCATGAAGGCGGTGAACTCGGCTACAGCCTCTCGCATGCTTATGGCGCCTCACTCGACAACCCCGATCTGATCGTGGCCTGCGTAGTCGGCGATGGCGAGGCCGAGACAGGTCCGCTTGCCACCGCGTGGCATTCGAACAAGTTCATCAATCCCGCGCGCGACGGCACCGTCCTGCCGATCCTGAACCTGAACGGCTACAAGATCGCCAATCCGACGATCCTCTCGCGCATCAGCCATGCGGAGCTGGCGGCATTATTCGAGGGCTACGGTTATACGCCGTATTTCGTCGAAGGATCGGACCCGTCGGAGATGCATCAGAAGATGGCCGGCACGCTCGATACGGTCATCAGCGAAATCCGCGCGATTCATGAAAGAGCGCGCGCAAACGGAGGCGCCGAGCGCCCACGCTGGCCGATGATCGTCCTGCGTTCGCCGAAGGGCTGGACCGGACCCAAGGAAATCAAAGGCCATAAGGTGGAGGGCTCGTGGCGCTCACATCAGGTGCCGTTTTCCGATGTGCGCGGCAACCCCGCGAATCTCGAACTGCTGGAAAGCTGGATGCGCAGCTACAAGCCAGAAGAGCTTTTCGATGACAACGGACGGTTGTTTTCCGAATTGCGTGCGCTTGCGCCGCAAGGGCCGCGCCGCATGAGCGCCAATCCGCATACGAACGGCGGCCTGTTGCGCCGCGAGTTGAAGCTGCCGGACTTTCGCGACTACGCGGTGGAAGTCGCGCACGCCGGCAAGGTGCTGCGCGAGAATACGCAGCCGCTCGGCCAGTTCCTGCGCGACACGATGCGTTGCAACATGAACACGTTCCGCGTCTTCGGCCCCGACGAGACCGCGTCTAACCGCCTGCAGGCGATCTATGAGGTCAGCAAGAAAGTGTGGATGGCCGACATGCTGCCCGAGGACGACGACGGCGGCGAACTCTCGCGCGACGGTCGTGTGATGGAGATGCTCTCGGAACACACGCTGATGGGCTGGCTCGAAGGCTATCTGCTGTCCGGGCGTCACGGCTTCTTTCACACTTACGAAGCGTTCGCGCATGTGGTGGACTCGATGTTCAACCAGCACGCAAAGTGGCTGGACGTGTGCAAGAACCATGTGCCGTGGCGCGCTTCGGTGGCCTCGGAGAACATCCTGCTTTCGTCGACGGTATGGCGTCAGGATCATAACGGCTTCTCGCATCAGGACCCCGGTTTCATTGACCTCGTCACCAACAAGAGTCCGTCGGTCACGCGCGTCTATTTGCCGCCGGACGCCAATACGTTGCTCGTCGTAGCGAACGAGTGCCTGCGCTCGACCGATTGCATCAATGTGATCGTCGCCGACAAGCAGAAGCATCTGCAATTTACGACCATCGACGAAGCGGTGGTGCATTGCGCGAAGGGCATGGGCGTATGGCGGCGCGCGAGCAATGACGAAGATGCGGAGCCCGATGCGGTGATGGCTTCATGCGGAGACGTCGCCACGCAGGAAGCACTCGCGGCGACGGCGATTTTGCGCGAGCGTTTGCCCGAACTGCGACTGCGCTTCGTGAACGTGGTCGATCTGTTCAGGATGCAGCCGGTGACCGAGCATCCGCACGGCTCTACCGAGCGCGAGTTCGACAGCCTGTTTACGGTCGACAAGCCCGTGATTTTCAATTTCCACGGCTACCCGTGGCTGATTCACAAGCTCGCGTACCGCTTTCGCAATCACGAGAATCTGCACGTTCGCGGCTACACGGAGAAAGGCAACATCAATACGCCGCTCGAACTCGCGATCCTTAACAAGGTGGACCGTTTCAACCTCGTGCTCGACGTGCTCGACCGCGTGCCGCGCTTGCAGGGCAGAACCGCGCATCTGCGAGACGACATGAGGAATTCGATTATCCTCAACATGAATTACGCGCATGAGCACGGCACCGATAGCCCCGAGATCTCCGAATGGGTGTGGCCGTATTGAGCGGTTCGCAGTCTGCGCCGTGCATCTCTCGCGCGCATGGCTCGAATCAAACTCTTTCAGACGAGCGTTAAAAGCATAAGGAGTCGTCGCAATGAAAGCGCCTGAGCGTCCCCTGCGCATCGCGTTGAGCGCGCCAGTTTCGGGCGTGCTGGTGCCGCTGGATAGCGTGCCCGATCCGGTCTTCGCGCAGAAGCTGGTCGGCGACGGCGTGTCGATCGATCCGACGTCGGATGAGTTGTTGGCGCCGCTTTCCGGCAAAATCACGCAACTGCACAGTGCGAGCCATGCGCTGACGATCACCGGCGACAGCGGACTGCAAGTCCTGTTGCATATCGGACTCGACACCGTGCTGTTGCGCGGCGAGGGCTTCATGCCGCTGGTCAAGGAAGGCGATACCGTCGCGGCTGGCACACCGCTGATCCGCTTCGACCCCGTGGTGGTCGGCGCGAAGGCGAGCAGCCTACTCACGCAGATGGTGATCGCCAACGGCGAACTCGTCGCCCGCTATGTGCCCGCTAAAGGCCTCGTCAACGCGGGTACCGACACGGCCCTGTATGTCGAGCTGGTCGGCAGCGTCGCGGAGAAGGAGACGGCGGGCGCGGGCGGCGCAATCCTCTCCGGCGAAATCACGCTGCCGAATCCGGCGGGCCTGCATGCGCGGCCCGCTGCCGTCGTCGCTGTGGAAGCGAAGAAGTTCACCTCCGAAATCCGCCTGCTGCGCGGCAGCGACAGCGTCAACGCGAAGTCGGTCGTCGCGATCATGGGGCTCGCCAGCACGTTCGGAGACAAGCTGCGCGTCGAGGCCCGCGGACCCGACGCAGCGGAAGCGGCGAGCGTGCTTGCGCGGCTGCTCGCCGACGGTTCTGGCGAAAAGCCCGGCGACGCACCCGCGTCTGCGGCAACTTCGGCACCTGCGGTTTCAACCGCCGAGCCAATCGCCACCCGCGCCGCAGCCACCGACGCCGACGCCGACGCCGACGAGTTCACCGGCGTCTGCGCTTCGCCGGGACTTGCCGTCGGCAACGTGGTGCAGTTCCGCCAGCAAGTGATCGACGTGAACGAGGCGGGCGAGTCGCCGCAACTCGAGCGCGCGCAACTCGAAGCGGCGCGACACCAGGCGCGTCAGCAGATCGAAGCGCTGAAAGCGACGCTCGCCGATGCGTCGAAGGCGCAGATTCTGGCTGCGCATCTCGAACTGCTGGACGACCCCGACCTGAGCGATATGGCGATCGCCAGCATCAGCGAAGGCAAGGGCGCGGGCTTCGCCTGGCGCGAGGCTTTCCAGAAGCAGGCGAGCATGCTCGAGAAGCTCGACAACCCGCTGCTGCGCGAACGCGCAGGCGATATCCGCGACGTCGGCCGCCGGGTGCTCGCGTTGGTCGCGGGCGTCAGGCAGGCGCAGATCGACGTGCCGCAGGACTCGATTCTGGTTGCCGAAGAACTGTCGCCGTCTGACACTACGTCGCTCGATCGCAGCAAGGTGCTCGGCTTCTGCACGACGACCGGCGGGGCGACGAGCCATGTTGCGATCCTCGCGCGTTCGCTCGGCATCCCCGCGATTTGCGGTATCGACGCACGCGCGCTACAACTGGCCGACGGCACCCCCGTTGTGCTCGACGGTTCGGGCGGCCGCTTGCGGCGCCACCCGAGCGCCGGCGAACTGGCGCAGGCGCACGAACGCATCGGACGCCAGGCCGCCAAACGCGAAGCCGAAAAGCTCGCGGCGGGCAAGCTCGCGATGACAGCCGACGGCCACCGCATCGAAGTCGTCGCGAACATCCGCAACGCGCAGGAAGCGCGCGACGCGGTGGCGGCGGGCGCCGAAGGCGTGGGCCTGTTGCGTTCCGAGTTCCTGTTCGATGCGCGCGACACCGCGCCGTCCGAAGACGAGCAGGCTGCCGAATACTGTGCGGTAGCCGAAGCGCTCGGCCGCGAACGTCCGCTCGTAGTCCGCACGCTCGACGTCGGCGGCGACAAACCGCTGTCGTATCTGCCGCTGCCGAAGGAAGACAATCCGTTCCTCGGTTTGCGCGGCGTGCGGGTGAGCCTCGCCCGTCCCGACATTTTCCGTACGCAGTTGCGCGCGATCCTGCGCGCAGCGCCGCTTGGCAATCTGCACGTGATGTTCCCGATGATTGCGACGATTGAGGAAGTGAGGGCGGCGCGCAGGATCCTGCTCGAAGAAGCCGGCGACCACTCGGCGAGCGTCAAGGTCGGCGTCATGATCGAAGTCCCGGCCGCCGCGTTGATCGCGGAGCCACTCGCGCGCGAAGTCGACTTCTTCTCGATCGGCACGAACGACCTGACGCAATACACGCTCGCGATGGACCGTGGTCATCCGCAACTCGCGAAGCAGGCCGACGCGCTTCACCCCGCGGTACTGCGTCTGATCGGCATGACGGTCGAGGGCGCGCACCAGCACGGCAAATGGGTCGGCATTTGCGGCGGCATCGCGTCGGATGCGATGGCCGTGCCCGTGCTCGCGGGTCTCGGCATCGACGAACTGTCGGTCAGTATTCCCGCTATCGGTTCGGTCAAGGCCCAGCTTGCGCGGTTGACGATGACCGAGGCCCGCAAGCTCGCCGCCGACGTGCTGCGTTTGGGCACCGCCGCGGAAGTCCGCGCGCATCTTTCCCGTTTTGCCGACTGAGCGGATCAAGAGGAGACCTGCCATGTTTTCACATGCGTTCGGAGTCTTGCAGAAAATCGGCAAGTCGCTGATGCTGCCGGTCGCGGTGCTGCCGGTGGCCGGCCTGTTGCTCGGTCTCGGCGCGACCGACTTCCACGGTTACGTGCCGGCGGTCGTGCTCGCGCTGATGAAGAATTCGGGCGACGTGATCTTCGCGAACCTGCCGCTGATCTTCGCGATCGGTGTCGCGCTCGGCTTCACCGAGAACGACGGTGTCTCGGGCATTGCCGCGACGATCGGCTATCTGGTGATGACGGCGACGCTTGGCGTCATCGCGAAGGTCGAGGGCATCGAGCCCGACATGATCATGGGCATCCCGTCGATCCAGACCGGCGTGTTCGGCGGCATCCTGGCCGGTGGCCTCGCGGCGTGGATGTTCAACCGTTACTACCGGATCACCTTGCCGTCGTATCTCGGCTTCTTCGCCGGCAAGCGCTTCGTGCCGATCGTCACGGCGATCGGCGCCATCGTGCTCGGCGGCATCCTGTCCTTCATCTGGCCGCCGATCGGCAGCGGCATCAAGGCCTTCTCGCACTGGGCGGCGGTGTCCGATCCGCGCACCGCGGCAACGGTCTACGGTTTTGTCGAGCGTCTGCTGATTCCGTTCGGCCTGCATCACATCTGGAACGTGCCGTTCTTCTTCGAAATGGGCAGCTATCGCGATCCGACAACCGGCAACACGGTGCACGGCGACATCACGCGCTTCTTTGCGGGCGATCCGACCGCAGGCATCCTCGCGGGCGCGTTCCTGTTCAAGATGTTCGGTCTGCCCGCGGCGGCGATTGCGATCTGGCACTGCGCGAACCCGGAGAAGAAAGTGGCCGTCGGCGGCATGATGATTTCGGCCGCGCTGACGTCGTTCCTCACCGGCATCACCGAGCCGATCGAATTCGCGTTTCTGTTCGTCGCGCCGGTCCTTTACTTCATCCACGCGTGCCTCGCGGCGTCGGCGCAGTTCGTCGCGAACACGCTGGGCATGCGCATGGGCTTCACGTTCTCGCAAGGCGGGATCGACTTCCTGATGTTCAACCTGGTCGGCAATAAGGGCACGCACGCCTGGTACGTGTTCATTCTCGGTCCAATTTACGCGGTGATCTATTACGGTGTGTTCCGCTTCTTCATCACGCGCTTCAACCTGAAGACGCCCGGCCGTGAGGACGACACCGTCGAAACCGCACCGCTCGCCGCGAGCGGCACAGGCGGACGTCCGCGAGAACTCGTGCATGCGTTCGGCGGACGCTCGAACATCACCAGTCTCGACGCGTGCATTACGCGTCTGCGCATATCCGTGAAAGACCCCGCGCGCGTCGACGAAGCAAAGCTGAAGGCACTCGGCGCAGCGGGCGTGATGCGAGTCGGCAATGGCGTGCAAGCGATCTTCGGGCCGCTGTCGGAGAACCTGAAAACCGACATGCAGGAGTATCTGAAGACAGCAGGCAGCGACGCCGACCTCGCCCCGGCTGGCATGCCCGTCACACCGGGCGAACCCGTAGCCAGCGCTGGCGCTACGGCTGCTGCGGTGCTGGCAGGCTCAGCGCAAAGCTCGGCGCAGCAGATCGCGCGTGCGGAAAAGATTCGCGCGGCGCTCGGCGGGGCGAGCAACATCATCAAGCTCGACGCGCTCGCGGCCACGCGCCTGCGCGTCGAACTATCCGACGTATCGAGGATCGACGCGGCCGCGTTGAAGGCGGCGGGCGTGCCCGCGACGCAAGCATTGAAGAATGGCGCGATCGACCTGCTGGTCGGACTCGGCGCGGAGAACCTCGCCGGCGCGATCCAATGGGAGCCGGCGGCCCATCCAGCCCCGGCGTGAAATACGAGGGCAGAAGCGATGAGCGACGTTTCCGTAGCAGATGCGGCGTCGAATGCGAAAGCCGCGTCGCTCGACGTGAGCGGCTACGCGTTCCAGCACGACGTGGTGAGGAATCTGATTTGCCGCGAGGGGCGCTATCCGGACATTGCGAGCCCGCACGACTGGTACATGGCGCTCGCCTTCAGCGTGCGCGATCGCATGCTCGCGTGCTGGGCCGCATCGACGAAAGTCTATGTGGCGAAGGACGTCAAGGTTGCCTGCTATCTGTCGGCGGAGTTCCTGATCGGTCCGCAGCTCGGCAATAACCTGCTCAATCTCGGCATGCAAGACGAAGCGCGCGAAGCCATGCACGCGCTCGGCCAGGATCTCGACGTGCTGCTCGCGATCGAGGAAGAGCCCGGCCTCGGCAACGGCGGACTCGGACGCCTTGCCGCGTGCTACATGGATTCGCTGTCGACGCTCGAAATACCGGCGATCGGTTACGGCATTCACTACGAGTTCGGCATCTTCGATCAGGAGATTCGCGACGGCTGGCAGGTGGAAGTGACCGACAAATGGCTGCAGAGCGGCAACCCATGGGAAATCGTGCGGCCGGATGTGAGCCACTACGTCGGCTTCGGCGGATACACGCAACAGCGGACCGACGGCGAAGGCCGCCTGCGTGTGAGCTGGATACCGGCGCGGCAGGTGAAGGGCGTCGCCTGCGATCTGCCGGTGCAGGGCTATCGTGTCGATACCTGCAATGTCTTGCGGCTGTGGAAAAGCGAAGCGGTGGAGTCGTTCGACTTTCAGGATTTCAACGCCGGCCAATACTATGAGGCGGTGCAGGAGAAGGTCGTGTCGGAAACCTTATCCAAGGTCCTCTATCCGAACGACGAGCCGGAAGCGGGCAAGCGTCTGCGGCTCGCGCAGCAGTACTTTTTCGTGTCATGCTCGCTACAGGACATGCTGAGGCTGACGGGACTGAAGGGCACGCCGATCGACCATTTCGCGGACCTGTTCGCCGCGCAACTCAACGATACGCATCCGTCGATCGCGGTGGCCGAGTTGATGCGTCTGCTGCTGGACGTGCACGGGCTTGCGTGGGATACCGCGTGGGGCATCACGCAGCGCACCTTCGCGTACACCAATCACACGCTGTTGCCCGAGGCGCTCGAAACCTGGGGTCTGCCGTTGTTTCAAAGTCTGCTGCCGCGACCGCTCGAAATCATCTACGAAATCAACCGCCGCTTTCTCGACGACGTGCGGCGCGATTTTCCTGGCGACGACGCGCGCGTCACGCGCATGTCGCTGATCGACGAACGCGGCGACAAGAAAGTGCGCATGGCGCACCTGGCCACGGTTGGCAGCCATGCGGTCAACGGCGTGGCCGCGTTGCATTCGGATCTGCTGCGCCAAACCGTGCTGCGCGATTTCGCCGAGGTATTTCCGCAGCGCTTTCTCAACGTTACGAACGGCGTGACGCCGCGCCGCTTCCTGATGTTGAACAACCCTGGGCTCGCGCAACTTCTCGATCAAACGATCGGCCACGAATGGCGCACCGATCTCGCGCAGCTCGACGCACTGGCCGCGCACGCCGACGATGCCGGCTTTCATGAAGCGTGGCGCGCGATCCGGCGTGACAACAAGTCCGCGCTCGCGGCGCGGATCGCGAGCGCAACGGACATCGACGTCGATCCGGACGCGCTGTTCGACATTCAGGTCAAGCGCATTCACGAATATAAACGCCAGCATCTGAACGCGCTGTACATCATCAGTCTGTATCACCAGCTATGCCGCAATCCGGCGCTCGACATCGCGCCGCGCTGCTTCATCTTCGGCGGCAAGGCCGCGCCCGGCTACGCGATGGCCAAGCTGATGATCCGCCTCGTCACCGGCATCGCGGAAGTCGTCAATCATGATCCGGTGATCGACGGGCGCCTGAAAGTGGTCTTCTATCCGGACTTCAACGTGAAGAACGGCCATTGGGTCTATCCCGCCGCGGACCTGTCCGAACAGATTTCGACAGCGGGCAAGGAAGCATCGGGCACCGGAAACATGAAGTTCATGATGAACGGCGCGGTGACGATCGGCACGCTCGACGGCGCGAACGTGGAGATCCGCGAAGAAGCGGGCGCCGACAATTTCTTCCTGTTCGGCTTGACCGCGCAGCAGGTCGAAGAGGTCAAGCGCAACGGCTATCGCCCGTCCGACTATGTGCAGTCCAACGACGACTTGCGCGAAGCGTTCGCGCAGATCGCGCAAGGGCGCTTCTCGCGCGGCGACCGCGACGTCTTCAGGCCGCTCGTCGACAATCTGCTGCACGCGGACCCGTTCCTCGTGCTGGCCGATTTCGCGGATTACGTCGCCTGTCAGCAACGCGTCAGCGACGCGTGGCGCGATTCGCGCAGCTGGACGCGAATGTCGATCATGAACACGGCGCGCTCGGGTAAGTTCTCGTCGGATCGCGCGATCAACGAGTATTGCGAGCGCATCTGGAACGCGCGGGCGGTGAGGGTCGACCTTGCTCAGTCCTAACGTCGACAGTACGCGCGGTTATCAGGCACGGCCCGGTTCGCGATTTCCGCTCGGTGCGTCGGTCGTGCCGGACGGCGTCAACTTCTGCGTTTTTTGCCGGCACGCGACTCACCTCGAACTGCTGCTTTACGCATCGACGGATAGCATCGAGCCGTTTCAGATCATCGGGCTCACGTCCGAAAGGAACCGCACGTTCTATTTCTGGCATGTGTTGATCGAAGCTCTTCCTGTGCCGTGCTGCTACACGTGGCGCGCCTATGGCCATCATGGCGTGCCGCAGCTCGACGACGAACTTAGCAGCCGCCACGAGTTGCTCGATCCCGCCGCGCGCGCGGTTAGCGACCGCCGCTGGCACCGCGAGTCCGCTGCCGGGGGGCACGAGCCCGGACATGCGTCTTTTAGAGCGATCGTTACCGAACCGCTGGACGTGCGCAAAGACGTGGCCGTGCGCACGCTCGACGACGCGATTATCTACGAGATGCATGTCGGCGGCTTCACGCGCGATCCATCGAGCGGCGTTCGGCATCCCGGCACGTTCGCGGGGCTCATCGAGAAGATCCCTTATCTGAAGGAGCTGGGCATCACGCACGTCGAACTGCTTCCGGTGATGGCCTTCGATGAGCAGGACGTGCCGGCATCGGCCGCCGCCAAAGGGCTCGTCAATTACTGGGGCTATAGCACGCACAGCTTCTACAGTCCGCATCCGCGCTATTGCGTCGAGCCGGAGCGAGCACCGCAGGAATTTCGTGCGTTGACCGACGCGATGCACGCGGCCGGCATCCGCGTGCTGCTCGACGTGGTGTTCAATCACACCGCGGAAGCGGGCGTGAGCGGTCCGGTGATCAATTTCAAGGTGCTCGCCAACGACGTCTTCTATCACGTCGATCCGGCGGAAGGCGGGCGTTATCTCGACTACACCGGCTGCGGCAACACGGTCAACTGCAATCATCCGCTGGTGTCGGCGTTCATCCTGCATTGCCTCGAGTATTGGGTGCAGGAACTCGGCGTGGACGGCTTTCGCTTTGATCTGGCGAGCGTCTTCACGCGTGGCGAAGGCGGCGCGTTGCTGCGTACGCCGCCGTTGCCATGGGCGATGGAAGCGTCGCCGGTGCTCGCGCGCGTGCCGCTGATCGCTGAGGCGTGGGACGCGGCGGGCCTGTATCACGTCGGCGAGTTTCCCGGCATGGCATGGGCGGAATGGAACGGCCGCTACCGCGATGTGATCCGGCGCTTCGTGCGCGGTGATCCGGGATGGATCGGCCCGATGTGCACATGCCTCGCGGGAAGCGCCGATCTCTATGAGGCGGACGGCAGACTGCCCGTGAGCAGCGTCAACTTCGTGACCTGCCACGACGGCTTCACGTTGCGGGATCTCGTCAGCTACGACGCGAAGCGCAACGAGGCGAACGGCGACGACAACCGCGATGGCAGCAACGACAACCTCTCGTGGAACTGCGGCGCCGAGGGCGACACGGACAATCCGTCTGCCGCCGGCCTGCGTTTGCGGCAGGCGCGCAACTTCATCGCAATCCTGCTGCTAAGCCAGGGCGTGCCGATGCTGCTCGCCGGCGACGAAATCCTGCGCACCCAGCGCGGCAACAACAACGCGTACTGCCAGGACAACGCGTTGTCGTGGATGGACTGGCGTTTCTCCGATGACGCGCTCGACATGCTGCGCTTCGTGCGCGAGATGATCGCGCTTCGCAGGCGTCACCCGAGCCTGCGCCGTCGCCGGTTTCTCACGGGCGCTGCGGAGCAGGGGCGCACGCACCCCGATGTCGCCTGGCATGGCGAGCGGCTCGGCGCTCCCGCATGGGGCGACCCGGGTGCCCGGCTGGTGGCGTTCACGCTCGCGGGACATGCGCCGGGCACGCCCATGTTGCACGTCGTCCTCAACATGAACGCGGATGCGCGCGATGCAGAGCTTCCCGCCCTCGACGACGCGAACTGGCGGCGGATGGTCGATACGGCCGCGGAAGCACCGGCGGACATTGTTTCGGCTGTTGAAACGGCCCGCGTCGAACGCGGTGCCTGCCGGGTAGAAGCGCGCAGTGTCGTAGTGCTTGAATCGCGACGAAGGTCAACAATCGGGCTGGACGGTGCGCGGTAAAGCGACTTTAATACCTAGGTACTGCTGGGTCGCTTTGTCGATCATCTGGGGGCAGCATGGATGCAGTCAGAGCTTTCGTCGAAAGTCAGCCGCTGTTCGCGCTCTTTTTGACCATTGCGGTCGGTTACCTGATCGGCGAAATCAATGTGAAGGGCGTGGCTCTGGGCTCCGGGGCCGTGCTTTTCGTTGGACTGGCGCTCGGCGCGTTCGCGCCGAAATCTACGCCGCCTGCGTTGCTGGGCACGCTCGGTTTGTTGATGTTTCTTTATGGCATCGGCATTCAGTATGGCGCGCAGTTCTTCCGCGGGCTCACCAGCCGGGAGGGCATGAAGGCCAATGCAGCCGCGTGTCTCGGCGTGATCGTGTCGGGTCTCGTAGCGTGCGGCTTCATCCATTTCGGCGCTACGCTCGCCGATGCTCTCGGCATGTTCGCGGGCAGCGGCACCAGCACGGCGAGCCTGCAGGTTGCCATCGCATCGATGAAGAGCAGCGATGCCGCCGTGGCCTATAGCGTCTCCTATCCGTTCGGCGTGGCCGGGCCGATTCTATTCATCTACGCGCTGAAACTGGCCCTGAAAGTCGAGATACGTAAGCCGCCTGCGAAGTTGCTGGAGAGTGCGGAAATCGCGCTGCGCAATGCCAGTCTCTTCGGTCTCAAGGTGTCTGAGCTTTTGACACGGCTGCCTGCCGGTGTGGCAATCGCGGCCGTGCGGCGTGCGCATCACAACCAGTTGATCACCGCCGACTTTGTTCTGCGCGCTGACGACGTCCTCCTCGTCACCGCCACCGATCCCCGCCTGCTCGGCGAAGCAACGGCGTTGTGCGGTGAGTTGCAGCCTGGGCGAATGGCGAGTCATCGGGAAGATCTGGACTATATGCGCGTGTTCGCATCGAATCCAGCGGTCATCGGAATGCCGCTTGGCAGTCTGCGCTACCCGGACGGCGTGAGCTGCGCGGTCGCGCATGTGCGGCGCGGCGATACCGATCTGCTGTCCAGTCCAGACCTCATTCTCGAAGCGGGCGACCGGGTCGGCCTGCTCGTCAATCGCGCGCATCAGGCGAGCGTGCGCGCGTTCTTCGGCGATTCGATCAAGGGCACGGCCGACCTCAGTTTCATTTGCCTCGGTATAGGCGCGGCCGCGGGCCTGCTGGTCGGTGCGATCCCGTTGCGCTTTCCCGGTCTCGGCGCGTTCAGCCTGGGTCTCGCGGCGTTGCTGCTGGTCGCGCTGTGTCTGGGCAAGGCGCGTCGCAGCGGACCGTTCGTCTGGGTGATGCCGCTTTCGGCGAATCTCGTCCTGCGCAACCTCGGACTGACGATTTTCCTCGCGCAGGTGGGCATCGCTTGCGGACCCAAATTCGTCGCGACCGTGGGCGCCGCCGGGCCGCTGCTGCTGCTTTACGGCGCCATTACGCTGCTGGTGCTGGTCGGCGTGACGGCGATCTGCTGCCTGTGGATCTTCAAGCTGTCGTTCGACACGTCCGTCGGCGTGATCTGCGGCGCGACCGGCAACCCGGCGATTCTCGCCTTTGCCAACCGCGTCGCGCCGACGGATCAGCCCGACATCATGTACGCGATGATTTTTCCGTCGATGACCATCGTCAAGGTGCTTTTCGTGCAGATCGCGATTGCGATTGCAGCCGGCTAGACGTGCCCGCGTCACGGGCGAAGGAAATTCGCATTACGGATCCCGAAGGAGTCCATCATGGAAGTGGCGATATTCAGCTCGACACGCTATGAACGTCGGTATCTCGACGAGGCCAACAAGCGCGGCGAGCATAAGTTGCATTACTTCGACGTTTCGCTGGAGATGGACACGGTCGGTCTCGCCGCCGGCTACGGCGCCGTCTGTATTTTCGTGAACGACAAGGCGGACGCGCAAGTACTGGGCGCGTTGCACAAGGGTGGCACACGTCTGCTCGCGTTGCGCTGCACGGGCTTCAACAACGTCGATCTGGAGGCTGCCGCAAAGGTCGGCATAAAGGTGACGCGTGTCGTCACGTATTCGCCCAACTCCGTAGCGGAGCACGCGGTGGCACTTCTGCTCGCGATCAACCGTAAGGTGCACCGTGCCTACAATCGCACCCGCGATTCGAACTTTTCGCTCGACGGTCTGACGGGTTTCGACCTTTGCGGCAAGACGGTTGCGGTGGTCGGAACGGGCAAGATTGGTTGCGTGTTCGCGAGGATCATGCTCGGCTTCGGCTGCGAGGTGATCGGTTTCGATCCCCAACCCTCGGCGGAATTCGAGGCGCTCGGTCTGAGCTATGCAAAGCCGGGCGAGATTGGGGAGAACGCCGACATCATTTCGCTGCATTGTCCACTCACCCCCGCGACATACCACATCATCAATTCGGAAACGCTCAAGCGCGCGAAGCCGGGCGCGATACTGATCAACACGAGCCGCGGCGGGCTGCTCGACACGGAGGCCGCGATCGACGCACTGAAGACCGGGCAGCTGGGCGGGCTTGGAATCGATGTGTACGAACAGGAAGGCAGCCTCTTTTTCCGCGATCTCTCCAGCGAGATTGTCACTGACGACGTCTTTCAACGCCTCGTGTCGTTTCCGAACGTTATCGTGACTGGACATCAGGCCTATCTGACGCATGAGGCATTGACGACCATCTGCGAGACCACGCTCGAAAACGTCTCGGCGTTCGAAAAGAATCAGCTGTTGGAGAACGAGGTGAAGGTCTGATAGAGGCGTGTGCAGACGTACGCTGAAACCCCGCAGGCGAGCGCGCGTGGCGCATGCGATAGGCAGGCGGGAGAACTCGGAGTAAATTGTGTTTGCACCTGATATCGCCGCTGCCGCTGCCGCTGCCGTGGCCGTCGCAGTGAGGGGCGCAGTGGCGTTCGCTTCGTTCAACGACGCGGTAGCCAAAGTTCGCTAACCAGTCACCTCGACTCTGGAGAACCTCATGACAGATATCGCACTTGCACGCAAAGATGCCTGCCTCGCAGTGGTTCATGCGGTATTGACGGACCTGATTGACGACAGCAATCTGATCGACGCGGCGCTACGCGTTGCGGACTACCTCGCAGATGATCTTGAAGGCAAGATCACCGAGACCGACGCCGTACTACTTGCGGTTGGGGCACTCACCAGAGTCAATCGCGCGATTCGTGAGTGGTCCGACGTGGACGGCAACGCGATGGACGCGAGGAGAGTCGCGGACTTCGTCATCGATGAAGAGATGAACGGGTACGACCGCGCAACCAGTCCACGTGAAACGACTTCGTCCGCGGCAAGAGTCCAGGCGCGAGCGGCGGCAGTGATTCGGCCAATGGGTTCCCCGGCGCGGCCCGTTCACCACTGAGGCGCGAGCCTGGCCGAGGCGGGCAGGCATTTGCGCAGCGGGAAACCGGCAGAGGATGCGGCCAATTCTTGGCGGTCGATGGCGCAGCTTTGCGGTCGTCGCGTTGTTCAGATCCAGCTTCCGTTGTCGAATGGACGAATGCCCGCGTGATGCACCGTGCGTCCCAAACTGTGGGGCTGCATCGAAACGGCACGACGCGCGTTGCTATGCGACCGCGGAACCCGGATGTACATTGAAGGTTTGGCCGACCGTGTGACCGGCGACGTGGTTTGCTTATAGTAACTGCGGCACGAAATTGCGCCATAACAACGGGTGAGTGGTTGAATGTTTTAAAAGTTTGGCGTAAATGATCCGGCGCCGAAACAAGTTTGGCTGTGAGTAGCAGAACAAACAACGGGTAAAACCGGGAGCCAGCTTCGTCACGATATTTCCCGAGTCTATTGCCGATTTTCTTCAAGTCCATTGTGCAGGGACAAAGCCCCCGACACTGGGGAATGCCTGGGCTTGAGCCCCTGTTCGGCAGCGTCGTAAAATCGTGGCACATCGGTTCCGGGGGCCCAGCAATGTGTCTGGCTTCTCTTTGCGAGTTCATTCATGTAAGCGGGGGGCGCCCGGCGCTCGGGCCGTCAGCGCGTCGCGTCGAGGCACGCGGCCGTAGTGGAATCGTTGTCCGATCCGCGCCGTGACCCCGCTGATTTCCGTCAAAAGGCTCAACAAGAGCTTCCCCGGCGTGAGGGCGCTTCACGAAGTCCAGTTCGAGCTCATGGCGGGGGAAGTCCATGCGCTGATGGGCGAGAACGGCGCCGGCAAGTCGACGCTGATGAAAATCCTCGCTGGCGTCTACACCCGCGATTCGGGTGAAATCCTCTATGACGGCCAGCCGGTCGAATTCCAGAGCCCGCGCGATGCGCAGGCCGTGGGCGTCGGCATCATTCATCAGGAACTGCAACTGATGAATCACCTGAGCGTCGCGCAGAACATGTTCGTCGGTCGCGAGCCGCGCGGGCGTTTCGGCCTGTTTCTCGACGAAGACAAGCTCAATGCGCAGGCGCGCGACATCCTTGCCCGCATGCACGTGAATCTCGACCCGCGCGCCGTAGTCGGCGCCCTCACGGTCGCCCGGCAGCAGATGGTCGAGATCGCCAAGGCCTTGTCCTTCGATTCGCGCGTCCTGATCATGGACGAGCCCACCTCGGCGCTCAACGACGCCGAGATTGCCGAATTGTTTCGCATCATCCGCGAACTGAAGAGCCGGGGCGTCGGCATCATCTACATCTCGCACAAGATGGATGAGTTGAAGCAGATCGCCGATCGCGTCACCGTGATGCGCGACGGCGAATACGTGGCCACCGTCGCCGCCCAGGACACCAGCGTGGAAGCGATCATCGGGATGATGGTCGGGCGCACCCTGACCGATATCGAACCGTCGCACAGCACCGGGGAGAAGGGCGAGGTCGCACTCGATGTCAAAAACCTCAATGCCGGTCCGTTGGTCAGGGACGTGAGCTTCACGCTGCGCAAGGGCGAGATTTTGGGCTTTGCCGGATTGATGGGCGCGGGCCGTACCGAAGTGGCCCGCGCGGTGTTCGGCGCCGATCCGATCGAATCCGGCGAGATCGCCGTGAAAGGCGTCAAGGCGATCATCCGCAGTCCAAGCGACGCGGTGAAGCGCGGCATCGGCTATCTGTCGGAAGACCGCAAGCGCTTCGGCCTCGCGACCGGCATGGACGTCGAATCGAACATCGTCATGTCGAATCTGAGCAAATTCCTGACGTGCAACTTTTTTCTGCGGCGCGCGCAGATACGCAGGACAGCCAGCCATTTCATCAATCTGCTGGCGATTCGCACGCCCTCCGCGGCGCAGGAGGTGCGGCTGCTGTCGGGTGGCAATCAGCAGAAAATCGTGATTGCGAAATGGCTGGAGCGTGACTGCGACGTGCTCTTTTTCGACGAGCCGACACGGGGTATCGACGTCGGCGCGAAGAATGAAATCTACAAGCTGCTGCGCGCGCTCGCCAGCGAAGGCAAAGCGGTCGTGATGATCTCGTCGGAGTTGCCGGAAATCCTGCGCATGAGCGACCGCGTCATCGTGATGTGCGAGGGGCGCATTACCGGCGAACTCTCCGCCGCGGAAGCTACGCAGGAGCGCATCATGCATCTGGCGACACAGCGCGAAACCCTGAAAACGGCGGCATGAACCGCCAGAGGCCACTATGACATTGCCATCGGACACATCGGCGCTCGCGAGAGAAGGACGTTATTCCGGCCTGCGCGCCCGCGTCTTTTCGCCGACCGCGCTGCAGAAGCTGCTCGCGTTCGCGAGTCTGATCCTGATGCTGGTTTTCTTCAGCTTCGCTTCGCCGGCGTTCATGCAGATGGACAACATGCTCGGCATTCTGCAGGCAACGGCGGTCAACGGCGTGCTGGCGATTGCCTGCACGTTCGTGATCATTACGGGCGGCATCGATTTGTCGGTCGGCACGTTGATGACTTTCACGGCGGTCATCTGCGGCGTGTTTCTCACCTACTGGCATCTGCCGATGTGGGTCGGCGTCCTCGCCGCGATCGGTACAGGCGCAATCTGCGGGACCGTCTCGGGGACCCTCACGGCGAAAATGAAAATCCCGCCCTTCATCGCGACGTTGGGCATGATGATGCTGTTAAAAGGGCTCTCGCTCGTGGTCTCGGCCGACAAGCCGATCTATTTCACCGACACCGAAAATTTCTATCGGATTTCGCAGGATTCGTTCATCGGCTATCTGCTGCCGAGCCTGCCCATTCCGAACGCGGTGCTGATTCTGTTCTTTCTGGCGATCGCCAGTTCGATCACGCTCAATCGCACGGCGCTTGGCCGCTACACGTTTGCGCTCGGCAGCAACGAAGAAGCGGTGCGTCTTTCCGGTGTGAACGTCGATCGATGGAAGATCGCCATCTATGGCCTGAGCGGAGCGATCTGCGGCATTGCGGGGTTGCTCATCGCGTCGCGCCTGAATTCGGCCCAGCCGGCGCTCGGCCAGGGCTATGAGCTCGAAGCGATCGCCGCGGTGGTGATCGGCGGCACGTCGTTGAGCGGGGGCTCGGGCACGATTCTCGGTACGATCATCGGGGCGTTCATCATGAGCGTGCTGACCAACGGGCTGCGCATCATGTCGGTCGCTCAGGAATGGCAGATCGTCGTGACAGGCCTCATCATCATTCTCGCGGTCTATGCCGACATCCTGCGGCGCAGGAAGAGCTGACGCTGAGCCGGACAATTTCAAAGAAGGGAAGCGCAAAAAGGCTTCCTCAGCGGCTGAAGGTAGATGGTCCACCTTAGGAGGAGAAATTCCATGTTGAATCGAAAAATATTCGGTGTCGTGGTCGGGCTGGGCACTTTGCTTGGCGGGGCGAATCTCGCGTATGCGGATGACGTCTATATCCCGCTTATTTCGAAGGGCTTCCAGCATCAGTTCTGGCAGGCCGTCAAATCCGGCGCCGAGCAGTCGGCGAAGGAGCACAAAGTCAGGATCACGTTCGAGGGCCCGGAAACCGAAGCGATGGTCGACAAGCAGATCGACATGCTCTCGGCCGCGCTCGCGAAGAAGCCGCAGGCGCTCGGCATCGCCGCGCTCGACAGCAAGGCGGCGATTCCGCTGCTCAAGCGCGCGCAGTCCGCGAAAATACCGGTGATCGCGTTCGACTCCGGCGTAGACAGCGACATTCCGCTCACCACCTGCTCGACGGACAACGTGGCCGCCGCCGCGCTCGCCGCCGACAAGATGGCCGAGGCAATCGGCAATGCCGGTGAGGTCGGCGTGATCGTGCACGACCAGACGAGCCGCACGGGTGTCGATCGCCGCGACGGTTTCCTGAATCAGATGAAAAAGCATCCGAACGTCAAGATCGTCTCCGTGCAGTATGGCGGCGGCGACCATTTGAAGTCGGCGGAAATCGCCAAGGCGATGATCCAGGCCAATCCGAACCTGAAGGGCATTTTCGGCGCGAATGAAGGCTCGGCGGAAGGCGCGGCGATTGGCGTCAAGGAAGCGGGCAAGAAACTCGTGCTGATCGGTTTCGACTCCGGCAAGGAGCAGAAAGCGAACATCAGTTCGGGGCTCATGCTCGGCGCGATTACGCAGAATCCGGTCGGCATCGGCAAGTGCACGGTCGACTCGGCGGTGAAGGCGCTCAAGGGCGAGAAGCTGCCCCCGAAGATCGATACGGGCTTCTTCTGGTACGACAAGACCAATATGAGCGATCCGAAGATCGCCGCCGTGCTCTACGATTGACCGCGGTGCGTTGATGCGCGCCGATGCGCGATGAGCGGGGAAGGGCGTGCGGCCCTTCCTGCTTTCATGGCCCCGGTGGTTCTTGTGGCCCACGTATCGCGCGCGAAAGACCGTACGTTGAACTTGCAGCGCACCCATGCGTGCCGCCTGCGCTTATAGAAGGTGCATGCGCGCAAGCCGATCGCAGTGACCCCAGGAGCGTGTTCAGATGACGACGATCACCAGGCTGTCCGTGCGGGACATCCGCTTTCCGACCTCGCGTTCACTCGACGGCTCCGATGCGATGAACGCCGCGCCGGACTACTCCGCGACCTACGTGACGCTTGAAACGGATTCGCCGGCCTCGCTCACCGGCCATGGCCTCACGTTCACGATCGGACGCGGCAACGAAATCTGCGTGAGCGCGGTGCAGGCGCTCACGCCACTGATCGTCGGCAAAACGCTGGAGGATATCGCCGCGAACATGGGCGCGTTCTGGCGTGAGCTGACCTCCGATAGCCAGTTGCGCTGGATCGGCCCGGACAAGGGCGCGATCCACCTCGCGACCGCGGCCGTCGTGAATGCGACCTGGGACCTCTGGGCAAAAGCGCAAGGCAAGCCGGTGTGGAAGCTGCTAGTCGACATGAGTCCGGAAGAACTCGTACGTTGCCTCGATTTCCGTTACGTGACCGATGCGATCACGCCGCAGGAAGCCATCGCGATGCTGCATCGTCATGCGAAAACGCGCGGCGAACGCGAACAGGAAATGCGCGCGCACGGCTATCCCGCGTACACGACGTCGGCCGGCTGGCTCGGCTACGACGACGACAAGATTCGCCGGCTCGCGCGCGAAGGCGTCGCGCAGGGCTGGACACATTTCAAACAGAAGGTGGGTGGCAACCTCGAAGAAGACATGCGCCGGGCCCGCATCCTGCGCGAAGAAATCGGCGAGAACCTGAAGCTGATGATGGACGCGAACCAGGTGTGGGATGTCGATGAAGCGATCGCGAACATGCGGCGGCTCGCGGAATTCGATCCGTGGTGGATCGAGGAGCCCACGAGTCCCGACGACATTCTCGGACATGCGGCGATCCGCCAGCGGTTAAAGCCGATGATCGGCGTGGCGACCGGCGAACACTGCCATAACCGCGTGATGTTCAAGCAACTGCTGCAGGCGCAGGCGATCGACTTCTGTCAGGTGGACAGCTGCCGCCTGGGCGGCCTGAACGAAGTGATCGTCGTGCTGCTGATGGCGGCGAAATTCGGTGTGCCGGTGTGTCCGCACGCGGGCGGCGTCGGTTTGTGCGAGTACGTCCAGCATATTTCGCTGTTCGACTATATCTGCGTGTCGGCCTCGCTGGAAAACCGGGTGCTCGAATACGTGGATCATCTGCACGAGCATTTCGTCGATCCCGTCGTGATCCGCAACGGCCGTTACATGCCGCCGGGGCGGCCCGGCTACAGCATCGAAATGCACGCGGCGTCGCTCGATCAGCATGATTTTCCTGCGGGTGCGGCCTGGCGGGTGTGAGCGGGAACGCATGGTTGGGCGGTGTTTCGTCGCCCAGACCATGCCTCGCTTCACGCGGGAGCGTGAGCGGATCTTTTCAACGGCATTGCCCGACTCCAGGCACTCAGGCTACGATCTGCGCCCTGCGCGATACGGTCTTCCAGTTTTGTTCGGCTGCGCCGACACGTTTGTCCTCCCTCCCCAAAGCTTCACGCGGCATGGCCTCGTGTCATCCCAGTATCGGCGGCTCCGCATTTTGCGATCTTGTTCATGGTGCGACGCCGCGAGGTCGGCCAGCTAGCCCCACCAGTTGGATTCCGCCGGATTTTCAACTATGGTCAATGAGCTCACGCTCTCGCGCCGAGGACAGCGATCCCGCGCCTCACGCCGAGAGAACGCGGAGTGTTCATTTTGACGCCGAGGGCTGTCAAAGCAGATCGCCCCTCGGCATGCCAACACATCGATGACTACCGAGGTGAAGCTCATGTCCAGGATGAAGGCTGTACAGGTGGAAACAGCAGGGGGCCCATTGAAGCTTGTCGAGCTGGAGGTTCGTGAACCGGGCGAGGGCCAGGTCCGCATCAAGGTTCAGGCTTGCGGAATTTGCCACAGTGATTCGTTGACCAAGGAGGGGCAGTGGCCTGGTCTGCAATTTCCACGGGTTCCGGGCCATGAAATAGCTGGCGTGATCGATGCCGTCGGAAGCGGCGTGGACGGATGGCGCGTCGGGCAGCGGGTCGGTGTGGGTTGGCATGGCGGCCATTGCGGGCGATGCACCCGTTGCCGTCAGGGCGACTTCGTCCTGTGCGAAAAAGCGCAGGTGCCGGGCATCAGTTACGACGGCGGTTATGCCGAATTCGTCGTGGCGCCGGTGGAAGCACTCGCCAGCATCCCGGACGACCTGTCCGATGCGGATGCCGCGCCGTTGCTCTGCGCGGGCATTACGACGTTCAATGCATTGCGCAATAGCGGCGCGCGGGCCGGCGATGTGGTCGCCATTCTCGGTATCGGTGGGCTGGGGCATCTCGGCGTGCAGTTCGCCCGGAAGATGGGCTTCAACACGGTGGCCATCGCTCGCGGACAGGACAAGGCCGCGCTGGCGAAAGAACTTGGGGCGCACCACTACATCGACAGCACGACGCAGAGCATTCCCGAAAAGCTCAACGAACTCGGCGGCGCGAAGGTCATTCTCGCGACGGTCACGAGCGGAAAAGCCATGAGCGCAGCGGTAGGCGGGCTGGGGCTGAACGGCAAGATGATCATGGTCGGCATTTCAGAGGAGCCGGTCGAGGTTCCCATCGCCCAGTTCATCATGGGCCGCAATTCGGTTCAGGGCTGGCCCTCGGGCACGTCCGCCGACTCGCAGGATACGCTCGCTTTCAGCGCGCTCTCCGGCGTCAAGCCGATGATCGAGGAGTTTCCGCTCGAACGTGCGGCCGAAGCATATGACCGGATGATGAGCGGCGCGGCGCGCTTCAGGGTGGTGCTGAAAGTTGCCTGATGTCCGGCGTGGTGCGTCGCGCTGATTTCCACACCGGCCGTGCGACGAGCACGGCCGGTGTGAGCGAACGCTGTTCCGCCTTCCCCTCACGCCGCAGCCGGATCGCTGCCCTTGATCCGGTAGAGGAGGAACGTCTGACGCATCTCGAATCCGAGGCGCTCATACAAGGCGATTGCCGAGTGGTTGTCGTCGAACACGTGCAGGAACGGAATGTCCCCGCGTTGCCTGATTTCCCGACGCAGGATGTTCATGAGGCGAGCGGCGAGACCTCTGCCGCGATACTCGTCATCCACGCAAACCGCGCTTATCTCGACGTAGCCGTCGAGCTGCATGCGTTCGCCCGCCATCGCGATCAGACGGCCGCCGTCGCGAATCCCGATGTAATGGCCCATCTGATGCGTTCGTTTGCCGAAGGGACCGGGCTTGGTCTTTTGAGCCAGCTCGAGCATGTCTGCGGCGTCGAGGTCGGTGAGGCGGATCACCTCGTCGTTCGTCCCGCCGGCTGGCTCGCCCGTCGCCACCATCTGACGCACGACGCCGATGTGCTCGCAGCGCACGGCCTCCATCTGCGGCAATGGGGCGAGGCTCAACATGGCCACCTGTTGCGGCGACGGCAGCAGCCCGCCGAGTTCCTGAAAAGCCGCTTCGGTTTCACTTTCGACGCCTGCAAACGGCGCGATATCCGGGTGGTAGCGGAAAGCGAGCCGGTCGCCCTCGCGCAGATGCGCCTGTCTGGTTGTTAGGGCAGACCAGACGGGGTTGTCGAGGGCAAGTTGGGCTGAGCGATTCATGGCTATCCTTGTGCTTGTGCTTGTGCGGCCAGGCTGCTGCGCCTTCGGGCGGCGTTCGGATCGACGTCACTGTAGATGGGAAGCGGCCATGGCACTAGTGTCGTAAATGCCAGATTTGGTGTCACTTACGCCATTAAACTCACAGTCCTCGCCCTTGACGGCCTATTCGATACCGCGCTTTGCGCCTGGCTCGACACGTTCACCAACGCGAATCAGCCGGCGATGCACCGGCAGCCCGGCACCGGCCACCCACGACCCCGCAGTTCCCATTTGCGAAAATACCTGTATGAATGTACAGTATCTTGCGCAGAGCGTCGAGACAGTGAACCCGCTCTTTTTTCAGGGGGCAGCGAATGGACATGCGTGTGCGGATGCCGGTCGGCCATCCGATGCCGGAAATAGCCGCGTTTGTTGCCGAGATGAAATCGGCGTTTGGCGAGCGGGAGATCGACGAAGCGATTCGTCGCGGGAAAGCCGGTGAGCCGACGTTTTATGCCAGCGAAAACGGGCACGAGGTGGGAACGTCCATGGCGGCCGCAACGAATAACTGGCCGGTGGACCGGGCGGTGCGCGACCGGCATGACTGCGATGGGTGTGACGGCTCGTGCATGGGTGCCGCGAAGTCGTGCCATCCTTAATCGCACGCAAATAGACGGAGAAGACATGTTTCGATTGCTCGGTGCTGGAGTACTGCTGCTGACTATCGCGTCGACCGTAACAGCCGGCGAGCGTTACGTGGAAATCTGGAATCCGCCGGAGGCGCGTATCGGTAGTGCGGGTATTGCCGCCGGCAAGTGCGCGCCGAAGGCTCACAGTGCCGCCAGTTCCCGCCGCAACGCCACAAAGGTTTTGCCGCGGCGCGTGGCTGACCCGATGCCGCGATCCGCGCCGCCCAAACGCACGCCCATTGTCACGGCGAAGAAGCCGGCCGCCCCGCCTTCCCTCGACATACCCAGACTGATTACGCCGGAAGGCAACGTGTTGCGTGTCTGAAATGAACGAGGCCGTCATCGCTGGTTACGGGTTGTGCGCGACGTAGCTTCTGCAATTTGCTGCACGTGGTTGAAAAGCCCACTCCGCGTCGCCGTGTTCCGGTAACCTGGTGAATGAAGCGACAGCACGTCAATGCAGAGAGCGAAAGTGGAACCTGAAATCTACAAGGGCTATTCCGTCTGGGGCCATGCCATTCTTCAGGATGGCGGGTACGCGGCAGGCGGCACCATCATGCGCGCGGGCAAGCTGGTCGAAGGTTCAGGCGTGCTCGGCACGTTTGAAACCGACGAGGGAGCGCGCCTGGCTGGGCTCGAGTGGTGCCGGGCATGGATCGATAACCACGGTTGAACGTGTTTTGCGAACTGCGCTACACCGCCTTGCCTGCTTGAGGTGGCTTTGGCTGGTACCGTTGGCGTTGCCGCTGAATATTGCTGGCGAGCAAGGTGGATGGCCCCCGCGAGGCGGAAGCAGGCATGCCGAAACGGTGCTCAAGCGCCTGAAGCGTGGCGTGTCCGCGAGTTACTTCGCCTACCATTGCCATCCCGTCCGACCATCTCGCGTTAGATCTGGCATGCTCCGTGCGTTCCCATCTGCGTTCGCACAGCCCGCAGGCATCGCGCTCATCCGCTATCGATCGACATGGACGCCATCCGCACCAAACCCGGTTCGCCCCTCGTGCCCTCAGGCGCCGCCAGCGGCTTTGTCCGCGTGCGTGGAGCTCGCGAGCACAACCTGAAGAACGTCGACGTGGAGATTCCGCGCGATGCGCTCGTCGTGTTCACCGGCGTGTCGGGCTCGGGGAAATCGTCGCTCGCGTTCGGGACGTTGTACGCGGAGGCGCAGCGGCGCTACTTCGAATCGGTTGCGCCGTACGCGAGGCGCCTGATCGAACAGGTCGGCGTGCCCGAAGTCGACGCAATCGAAGGGTTGCCGCCGGCGGTCGCCTTGCAACAGCAACGCGGCACACCGAGTGCGCGTTCATCGGTGGGCAGTGTGACCACGCTGTCGAGCCTCGTGCGCATGCTCTATTCGCGCACCGGCGACTATCCGCCGAAGCAGCCGATGCTGTTCGCCGAGGACTTCTCGCCGAATACGGTGCAAGGCGCCTGTCCGACATGCCATGGGCTCGGGCGCGTGTACGAGGTCACCGAAAAATCAATGGTGCCCGACGACTCGCTGACCATCCGCGAGCGCGCGATTGCCGCGTGGCCGCCGGCGTGGCACGGCCAGAATCTGCGCGATATCCTGGTGACGCTCGGCTACGACGTCGATACACCATGGCGCGACTTGCCGAAAAAAGATCGTGACTGGATTCTCTTCACCGATGAACAGCCGACTGTGCCTGTCTACGCCGGCTTGACGCCCAGGGAAACCCGCGCCGCGCTCAGACGCAAGGACGAGCCGAGCTATCAGGGCACCTTTACCGGTGCACGCCGGTACGTGCTGCACACCTTTGCGAACACCCAAAGCGCGCTGATGAAAAAGCGCGTGTCGCAGTACATGGTCGGCAGCGGCTGTCCGAGTTGTCACGGCAAACGGCTCAAGAAAGAAGCGCTCTCGGTGAAATTTGCCGGGCTCGATATCGGCGAGTTTTCGCAGTTGCCGCTCGCGGGGCTCGCCACGCTGCTCGAACCGATCGCGCGCGGAGAATGGCCGGAGCCCGCCACGGTGACCAAGGCCAAAGGCGGCGTGCTCAGCAAAAGCGCGATGCGTGACGCCGTCGACAAGCGGGTTGCCGCGGGCGGCTCGGCGCATAAGGCGTCGCCCGACGTGCGGCGCACGCCGAACCTTTCGGAAGAAAAACGCGTCGCGGCACAGCGCATCGCCGCCGAATTGCTGGAACGCCTGGGCACGCTGGTTGACCTCGGTCTCGGCTATCTTGCGCTGGAGCGGAGCACGCCGACGCTGTCGTCGGGTGAATTGCAGCGCTTGCGACTGGCCACGCAACTGTCGTCGCAACTCTTCGGGGTCGTGTATGTGCTCGACGAGCCATCGGCCGGCTTGCATCCCGCCGATGGCGAAGCGCTCTTCAGCGCGCTGCAAGGACTCAAAGCGGCGGGCAATTCGCTGTTCGTCGTCGAGCACGATTTACAGATGATGCGGCGCGCCGACTGGCTGGTCGACGTCGGTCCGGCGGCGGGCGAGGCGGGCGGTCATGTTGTCTACAGCGGGCCGCCGGCCGGACTCGAGACGGTCGAAGCGTCACAGACGCGCCGGCATCTGTTCGCGCCGCTCGCCCCCGTCGATCGCACACCGCGCGACGCCGCGGGCTGGCTGCGGCTCGTCAATATCACGCGCAACAATCTGCGCGGGCTGAGTGCCGCGTTTCCGCTCGGCTGCCTGACGACTGTCACGGGCGTATCGGGCTCGGGTAAATCGAGCCTCGTGAGCCAGGCGCTGCCTGAACTGGTCGCGAGCCGGTTGGGACGGATCATCGAAAGTCCGGACGAAGACGAACAGGATCCGCTGCTCGCCGGCGCAACCGTGCCCACGAGCGGCCACATCGTCGAGGGCATGAACGCGCTGCGGCGGCTCGTACGCGTCGATCAGAAGCCGATAGGTCGCACGCCGCGCTCCAACCTCGCCACCTACACGGGCCTGTTCGACCACGTGCGCAAGCTGTTCGCGGACACACCCACCGCCCGCAAGCGTCGCTACGGCGCGGGGCGCTTCTCGTTCAACGTCGCGCAGGGCCGTTGCCCGACGTGCGAAGGCGAAGGCTTCGTCAGCGTCGAGTTGCTGTTTCTGCCGAGCGTGTATGCGCCTTGCTCGACCTGCCACGGCACCCGCTACAACAGTGCGACGCTGGAAATCACGTGGTGCGATAAAAACATTGCCGAGGTGCTCGACCTGACGGTCGATGCCGCGTGCAGTTTCTTTGCCGAGGAAGCCGGCGTGATGCGGGCGCTAACCGTACTGCGCGACATTGGCCTCGGCTATCTGCGCCTCGGCCAGCCGGCCACCGAGCTGTCGGGCGGCGAGGCGCAGCGCATCAAACTCGCGACCGAACTGCAGCGCGCACAGCGCGGCGACACGTTGTACATACTCGACGAGCCGACTACCGGCCTGCATCCCGCCGACGTCGACCGGCTCATGGTGCAATTGCAGGGCCTCGTCGACGCGGGCAATACCGTGGTGGTGGTCGAGCACGATATGCGGGTGGCGGCGCAAAGCGACTGGGTGATCGACGTCGGCCCGGGAGCCGGCGACGCCGGCGGGACGATCGTGGCGAGCGGCATTCCGGCTGAAGTCGCGCGCGCGAAGGAGAGCCGCACGGCCGAGTATTTGCGTCAACTGGTTGTGGCGTGAACCTGGGAGGGCGCGTTGGCGTTGGCGAGCGTGCCATCAAAGACGCCGACAGTGCTGAAGCCGCCAAGCTCTGGCGCCTTGAGAAGAACGAGGACAGAAAAACGAGGACTTAAGCAGGTTGCCTTCGATCAACGCGCGGTATTCATTACTTGCGCACTGTCGAGTGCCTTTCCCCCGGATTTGAGTGACCGTTCTGAAGGACGATAGCAGGCCGCAACGGGTTGCGGCCTCGCGCAATCCTGTTATCAGCCGTGGCTTCGGCCGCACCCTTGAGCATCAGCCAAAGTGGCCGCCGGTTTCGAATAACGGGAACGCATTTGCGGCACACGCGTGACCAGCCATATTCCGCTGCAGACGAGAACGAGCGCCACGAGATTTTTCAACATCCATGATGTTCTCGTTCAGGCATATCGCCGATAACGCCGTGCCGAACACAGGCACCAGGAAATTGAAAACGGTGACTTTGCCGACCTGATTGTATTTGAGGAGCAAACTCCACAAAGTAAAAGCCACTGCGGAAAGGACTGCCAGATATCCCAGCAAGGTGGCCGATCCCGGCGTGAATTCGCGCAGCGTTGCGCCCGCGGCATAACCCATCGCTAACAGGACAATGCCGCCAAATCCTAATTGGTAGCCGGTCATGACCATGACGTCCATGCCCTGCGACACGCGTTTCCCGTAAATCGACGCGACGGAAAGAACAAAGGCGGCGATAACGATGAAGCCTTCGCCACGCAATGTAAATGCGAAGTCAAGCATGCCGCCGCTGAGATTGACGAGCGTTACGCCCGCGAATCCGAGCAGACACCCGGCAGCTTTGTGCGGCGAAATCTTATCGTTCCTGTAAATAAAATGGGCGAGCAACACGCTGAAGAAGGTTGTAGTCGAGTTCAATATCGAACCGCGGACGCCTGTCGTGTAGGCAAGCCCGATATAGATGTGCCAGTTGCGCACGCCGTGCTTCGCTGGAGCGCTCGGGCATCGTCGAGATCGTGCACGGTGAACGCGCGCGCGTGGTCGTGCCCACGGCGGACCGGCTCATCGGACAGATTGCCGGCGGCGCCATGCATCTGCTGCGCACGTATCCCGACATGCTGGAGCATCTGAAGCACGCGCGGCTCTTTCTGGAAACAGGCACCGCGCGCATGGCCGCCGAACGCGCGACCGAAGAAGATGTCGCGCGGCTGCAATTGAGCGTGGCCCAGCATCGTGCGTCGATGGTCAATCTCGAAGAGTTCATCGAACGCGATATGGCGTTTCATCGCGAGATCGCGAAGATCAGCGGCAATCCGATTTTTCCGTCGATCGTCGAATCGTTGTTTCGCTGGGCCGGCGAATACTATCGGCCGCTTGTCCGTGCGCCGGGTGCCGAGGAACTGACGCTTTCCGAGCACCAGCGTATCGTCGATGCAATCGCCAAACATGATGGCGACGAAGCATCGGAAGCCATGCGCGCACATCTGACTCGCGCCAACGAGTTGTATCGCACGTTGATCACGTAACGCTGCCTCAACGGGCCGAAGTCGCTCCGCTCGCCCGTTCATCGCAACCTGCCGGTGCGCTTTCGCGCATAGGTGGCTCTCACTATCACACCGCGCATTTCGCCGTGGTCAGTGAAGCGAGATCGTCCTGTACGGTCGTCATCGGGAACTGAGGCGAAGCGCGCAAAGCGCCTTGTCTGCTAATCGAACGTCGGCTGGATTTCGGCCTGTTGCGCAACACCGCGATATCGGCACGGATCGCGTCCTTCGTCGACTATCTGGCCGAAGCCGTGAAGGAAACGGAGTTCGCTCGCGCGCCGGTGGCACAATCGGGGTAATGGTCTTCCGTCTTCGGCAGTGTGAAATCAATGGTCAGCCCGCGACTCTTGCGGCTTCTCGTTTGCTGTTTATCCATTACTCTGCGCACGCGAATAAACGGGTTTGGCGAATTGCTTTATTTATCCGCATCTCCCTGAATTCGATGAAATTGCTCCCGTTCGACAGAGCACAGTCATCGTATGACATCGGCATCGCGGTGGGGCTCTGATTCCGCGGCAATTTCACTCTTTCCGCCTGCAGGCAACGGACATCGAGACGATAAACGATGACCCGTTCATGACGAATCGCGTTCTCTCAGCGGGTAAACACGGTCTGTACAAGTCAAACCGCGCTTTATAGAATTTGTAAGTTGTCGTACAACATATGTGCTTTTCAGAGACGCAACTGAACAAAACATCGCGATTTTTCCGCCGTGCGGCGTCTTCAAACCATGTCGTCGAATCCGCAATCCGTTGGCCGATCTATTTTAAGAAGTGTCATGATGAAAATGAAATTCGCCTCTTCCCGTTTCCCGATGATTATTGCGGCCTCTTTACTGGCATTCAGCGCCGGTTCGGCACAAGCGCGGGTCTTTCGCGTAGCGGACGTCCATGGCGACACCTATCCGACCAACATGGCCGTGAAGTACATGGGTGAGCAGATCAACAAGGCGACGGGCGGCAAGGATTCCGTGAAGGTCTTCGGCAACAGCGCGCTGGGTTCGGAAAACGACACGATCGATCAGGTGCGCATCGGCGCACTCGACATGACTCGCGCCAATGGTGCGGCGTTCAACGAGATCGTCCCCGAGTCGATGATTCCTTCGCTGCCGTTCCTGTTCCGCGACATCGATCATTTCCGCAAAGTGATGTACGGCCCGGAAGGCCAGAAGATTCTCGACGCCTTCAAGGCGAAGGGCATGATCGCGCTGACGTTCTATGAGAGCGGCGCACGTTCGATGTACGCCAAGCGCGCCATCCATTCGCCGGCTGATATGAAGGGCCTCAAGGTGCGCGTGCAGCCGTCCGATCTGATGGTCGACGAAATCCGCGCCATGGGCGGCACCCCCACGCCGATGCCGACCGCGGAGGTGTACACGGGCCTGAAGACGGGTCTGGTGGATGCCGCGGAAAACAACCTGCCGACTTATGAAGAGGGCAAGCACTTCGAGGTCGCTCAGGTCTATTCCGAAACCCAGCACTCGATGACGCCGGAAGTCCTCGTGTTCTCGAAGAAGGTCTGGGATACGTTGTCGCCGCAGGAACAGGACATCATCAAGAAGGCTGCGGCCGACTCGGTGCCTTACTACGTGAAGCTGTGGACCGCGCGCGAAGCCGACGCGGGCAAGCTGGTGACCAAGGGCGGGGCGACGATCGTCACCGCATCGCAGATCGACCGGCCGGCTTTCGTGAAGGCGATGCAGCCGGTGTGGGCGAAGTACGAAAAGACTCCGCAAATGAAGCAGCTCGCCGACGAAATCCAGGCAGTCAAGTAAGTTCAAAGGCGGCGTAGCGCAAGGCGGCGCGGTGGCGAAAGCCTTGCAGGAAGGTCTGCGGGCTTGCGCCGCCGCGCCGTTTGTTTGTCTGCACCTCTCACACGATCACAATCCGATCGAATCGAAATAACAGAAGTTCCAATTCGATATTGGACGCCAGGTCTCCTTCGTTTGAAGATTCCCTTCATCGGCGTGTCGCGCGAGTCGCGGCACGCATGCAGCCGGGCGTTTCATGACGGCTGGCGCAATACTCCGGGCGTGCTGCGCGCGGGGCTGATGCACAAGCTCGCGGCGTTGATCGAGGCGAATACCGATCGTCTGTCCACCATCGAGAGCACGGACAACGGCAAGATCGTGCGCGAGACGCGTCCGCAGATGCTGTGGGAACTGGTCAGGACGGCCATGGAAATCGCTGCGATTGCGACGCCATGTAGCGTGAGCCGTTCGGTGAATCACGCCAGCCTGTCAGGCGAGTCCTCGCCATCCTGAAGCGCGATGTGAGCGCGATATCAACCACCTCGCGCCATTGCGCATCCCACTCCCCCACCAGGGAAATCCCGCGTCTGCGCGTAACCACAGGCACAATAGCGGGCAATAACATCGCGCGCACGTCTGGTTCGGCTTTCGAACCGGCCTATGCCGCGCCACCGGCATTCCCCATTGATGCAGTCATGACCCACGATAACGCCCACCACGCCGGCACTTCCGCCCTGGCACCCAACTCGCCGCGCTTCCTGCTGATTCTGATTTGCCTGTTCGCTTCCGCCGGGCAGCTCGCGATCGATATCTACGTGCCTGCGCTGCCCGCCATGGCGCGTTTCTTCGCCACCTCGCCGCAGGCCATCCAGACGAGCGTGACTGGCTATATGGTCGCCTACGCGTTCGGCCAGCTGATCTTCGGACCGGTCGCCGATGCGTATGGCCGCAAGCCTGTGCTGGGGTTCGGGCTCGTCATCTACACGATCGGCTGCCTGCTCTCGCTGGTGGCGCCGAACCTGGAGATGTTTATCCTCGCACGCTGCCTGCAGGGCTTCGGCATCGCCACCACCAACCTGCTCGCGAAGGCGATCATCACCGATTCGTTCAAGGGTCAGGCGTTGATGCACGCATTCACCTACATGTCGATTGCGTGGGGGCTCGCGCCGATCGTGGCGCCGGTGATCGGCGCCCATCTGCAGACGTGGTTCGGCTGGCGAGCCTGCCTTGTCTTCCTGTTGATCTATTCGCTGGTGATGTGGGCGCTGTTGTGGCGCTATCGCGAAACATTGCCGCGGCCCGTGCATCTCGAACCGCGCACGCTGGTCACGAACGCGCGCAAGGTGCTCGCGAGTCCGGTGTTCCAGAGCTGCTTTCTTGCGCAGGGTCTGTGCTACAGCATCCTGCTGGTGTTCAATATCATCGGACCGTTCATGGTGCAGAACACACTGCACAAGCCGCCGACCTTCTTCGGCTACCTCGCGCTCGGCATCGGCATGATGTATTTTCTTGGCGGCCTGTCGAACCGCTTGCACGGTCCTCGTCTGCCGAGCGCGGAAGAGCGGCTGCGCATCGGTGCGCGCCTGATGGCCGCCGCTGCGGTGGCGATGCTCGTGCTTGCGCTCACGATCGGCCTGCGCGTGTGGACGCTCGCCACGCCTGTGCTCGTGATGGGCTTTTGCGCTGGCGCGATGTATCCGACGCTGATGGCCAAGGGCAACTCGCTGTTTCCGCACATCGCGGGGCTCACGAGCGCGATTCTCGGGTGCGCGCTGCTGCTCGTGTCGTCGGCGATGATGGGGCTGGCCGGCTTCGTGTCGGTGCAAATTCTGACGCCGCTCGCGGTGTTCTTCGTGATTCTCGCGGGCATCGTGGTTGTGATGGTGACCAAGCTGCTGCGTCATCTGGCGCTGGCGCAGCCTGTCGCGGTGGTGCGCGCGGGTGGCGGGGTGGTGTGAGCCTTCGGAGGGGCCAGGCGGCGCGTGTACGAGCCGTGTGATACGACTCTCTCCCGCGCCGCCAGTCGTCGAAATCAGCAGCCTTTATATGTCGGCTGGCGTCGTGCGGCAAAAGCGGCGACCCCTTCAGTCGCATCTTCAGTGAGCAATAGATTGCGTTGCAGTTCCGCTTCTTTGGCCAGACCTTGTTTCATTGAGACTTCGAAACTCGCAAGCAGCGCCTGCCGAGCGGATACCACCGCCAGGGGGCCATTTTTCACGATCCGCCCGGCGATGGCGAGTGCGGCGTTTTCGAGCTCCCGCCTGTCGACCAGATCAGTTACCAGCCCGCAGTTCAGCGCAAAATCGGCGCTGATCTCGTCGCCGGTCAAGATCATTTTCATCGCAATGCCAAGGCCGCCAATCTTGCCGAGTCGTTGCGTGCCCCCGCCGCCTGGCAGAATTCCCCACCTTGTTTCAGGCAACGCGAAGCGCGCGGCGCGCGTTGCGATACGGATGTCACAGGCGCGAGCGGGGGTTGGCTCACCAACGAACATCACTCGCTTACCCGTGTGAAAGGAAGCCACGACAGACAGACGGTGTCTCTTACGCCTTAAGAGCGTGTGCTCGTTTGGATAGACTGCTCCTGCTCTCCGCGGGGTTCTGTCTCATGAGTGCGAGAGCAAGCGGTCGTTAATCTCGTTGAACCGTTTGCACGCGCGAAAGCATGCGCAGGGAGAATGCTCATGACGTACATTGCGGGATAGAGGCTTGAACTAGCTACAGTCCGGCTCGCTGACATGCAGATCGGCGTGCCGACTCCGTCGCGCTCGCGCTCGCGGACGCGACGAAGTCAGCGAGCGCGGGTAAGCCGCATCCACGTAAGCAGGCCAAATTTCTTGCCGTAAGCCGACGTCGAGCAAGCAGCGGCTCCCCACCCGACTTCTCTCATGACCGCTCGATCACGATTTCGAGGTACTCGCTCGGCAGGACGAGCGTCGAGTCGCCCGACCGGTTGTGGCTACTGATCAATATCATCAGGTCGTCGAGAAGCGCGGTCTGCCGCTCACCGTCCAGTGCGGCAAAGGCCTTGTTCATCGGCCCGTAATATGTGCGGAACACTTCCATGAAGTGCGCCGGTGAATGGTAGCGAAACGAGAAATAGCGGCTAGTCGCGACGATCTGCCGGGCCTTTGCGCTAAATAGCGTATCCAGTCGCGCCTTCGTACCCCAGAGCGCCGGTGACACCACGCCCGTGGGCGGAGGCAGGTACTTGCCGATCGTCTTGAAGACCTGTCCGATGAAGCTCTCCGGCGTCCAGTTCGCGAGACCGATCTGGCCGCCACGCTTGCAGACTCGTGCGAGTTCGGCAGCTGCCTTCTCCTGGTCCGGGGTGAACATGACGCCGAACGTCGACATCACGACGTCGAACGAAGCATCTTCGTACGGCAGTGCCTCGGCGTCAGCCGTCTGAAACAGTACGGGCAGCCCTTCTGCTTGCGCCCGCGCACGCCCTGATTCCAGCAGCGAGGCGACATAGTCGGTGGAAGTGACGTCACACCAGCGGCGCGCGGCGGCAAGCGTCGCGTTGCCATTGCCTGCGGCGACGTCGAGCACGCGACTGCCGGCGCGCAAGTCGAGCGCTTCGCAAAGATTCTCGCCCACGATTTGCAGCGTGGTGCCGATGACGGCATAGTTGCCCGTCGACCATGTTGCCTGTTGCCGGACCTTGACGGCGGCGAAGTCTGCGACGGACGAGAGAGAGGAATCAACAGCGGACATGAATAACTCCTGAGAGGCAAAAGGCAGCGATACGGGAAGGCGTGGTTTTGCTGCCTGTTTTTGATGACGCCGCGAATTGCACTCCGAGCATGCCCGCGCGACGATCGGGCAAATCAAAAGCTGATCTGCGAAATGCGCGGGCTATCGGTAGCCGCAGTCTCCTTGTGGTGATGCCGGCACGTTCGGCGGTCCCTCGTGGTGGAGTTTCGTGAGTGCTAGTATCGGGATGCAAAGCGTACTGATGAATGACCAGGCGTCCAGATGTGTTGCGCAGGACGCCGAAATTGACCGGCGCTGTGGGGAGATTTTTTCGGACGTGCTTCGCCGCGTGACTGTGGGAGGGCGGTTATCTACACGCCGAATTCACTGCCCGTTGGGGCCAACCACCCGATTTCCCAGTTGCTGCGGCACACAACGCCCTTTAATTTTCGGCCCCTGCTCAGGCAGGCATTACGCTTGCTGCACTATCGCTTGCGCTCGCGGCACGCGACTTCGTCGCTCGGTCCCTGAACGCCCCACAATCCGCCATCGATCTATAACGGCCCCAATTTCCGCGTGTGTCGACCTCGAGAGACGCAGATTCCGGCCGCTCTTCCCACGAGGAGAAACCACGATGCAACAGACCGCTTCCAACACCGACACCCCGCAACAGAGCGCCGCGACCCGAACGAGTCGCCATGCTTCCGCGGACACGGCGATGCCCGTCGAACTGAACGTCAATGGCAACGTCTACAAGCTGTTGCTCGATCCGCGTACCACGCTGCTGGACGCGCTGCGCGAGCATCTGCACCTCACCGGCACCAAAAAGGGCTGCGATCACGGTCAGTGCGGCGCGTGCACCGTGCACGTGAACGGACGGCGTGTGAATGCGTGCCTGTCGCTGGCGGGCACTCACGCCGGCGACGAAATCGCGACCATCGAAGGTATCGGCCAGCCCGATGCGCTGCATCCGATGCAGGCCGCGTTTGTAGAATGCGACGGCTACCAGTGCGGCTACTGCACGTCGGGCCAGATCATGTCCGCAGTTGCCTTGCTCGATGAAGCGGTCGGGCCCGGCGACGCCGACGTGCGCGAAGCGATGAGCGGCAATCTGTGCCGCTGCGGCGCCTACCAGAACATCGTCGCGGCGATCCAGCGCGTGCGCGGCCAGTCCTGAGGAGCGCCATCATGGACATGTTCCAGTTATCACGCGCCAACGGTGTGTCTGACGCGATCGCCGCAGCCGCGGCCTCGGCGACGGCCCAGCAAGGCGCGCAAGTCCGGTTTCTCGCCGGCGGCACGACATTGCTCGATCTCATGAAGCTGAACGTCGAGCGGCCCACGCGTGTCATCGACATCAGCCGTCTGCCGCTAGATCGCATCGAAGCGCTGCCCGACGGCGGCGTGAAAATCGGTTCTACGGCGCGCAATGCGGACCTGGCGTTGCATCCGCTGATTCGCGAGTCTTACGCCGTGCTGTCGCAGGCGTTGCTTGCGGGCGCGTCGGCTCAGTTGCGAAACATGGCAACGACCGGCGGCAACCTGCTGCAACGCACGCGTTGCGTCTACTTTCGCGACACCGCGATGCCATGCAACAAGCGCGATCCGGGCTCGGGATGTCCCGCGATCCAGGGATTCAATCGGACGCTGGCGATTCTCGGCACCAGCGACGCGTGCATCGCCACGAACCCGTCGGACATGAATGTCGCGCTGACGGCGCTCGACGCGACCATTCATGTCGAAGGGACGAGCGGTGCGCGCAGCATCGCGATCGACGACTTCTTCCTGTTGCCCGGCGCAACGCCGCAGCGCGAGAACGTGCTCGACCCGGGAGACCTCATCACGCACGTGACACTGCCGCCTCTGCCAGTGGGTGCGCGTTCGGTTTACCTGAAGCTGCGCGATCGCGCGTCGTACGAATTCGCGTTGGCGTCGGCTGCGGTGGTCGTGACGCTCGACGGTGGACGCATCGCGCATGCACGCGTTGCGCTCGGCGGCGTCGGCACCAGGCCATGGCATGCGCTCGAAGCGGAGGCGGTGCTGAAAGGTGCGACGCCCGACACTGCAACCTTCCGCAAGGCCGCGGACGCCGCACTCGCGAACGCGAAGCCGCAAAGCCAGAACGGCTTCAAGGTCGAACTGGCGCGGCGCTGCATCGTCCACGCACTGAGCCAGGCTACGGCCACGCCCTGAACCGCCGATCGAGAGGAACGCACCATGACTACCTTGCCCGACTCCGTGCTGTCCGTGATCGGACGGCCCCATGCGCGCGTCGACGGCCCGCTGAAGGTCAGCGGCGGCGCAACCTATACATCCGATGTCGATCTGCCCGGCTTGCTGATTGCGGTGCCGGTGTGCAGCACGATCGCGAGCGGCCGGCTTACGTCGCTCGACATTGCGGGCGCCGAGGCGATGCCCGGCGTCCACGCGGTGCTGCATCGGGGCAATATCGGCCGCTTCTACCGGATCTCCGGCAATTCGATGGAGACCGGCTATGTCGACGAAGCGCGGCCGCCCTTCGAAGACGACGTCATTCGCTACTACGGGCAGTACATCGCGCTCGTGATTGCCGACACCTTCGAGGCCGCGAGCGCCGCAGCGGCGGCGATCGAAGCGAGCTACGAACTCACGCCGCACGACGTGCGCGATGAGCTCGAGCCCGACGGCAAACCCAAGGTCGAGAACGAGCGCGGCGATCCGGATTCCGCGTTCGACACGGCGGCAGCGAGCGTCGACGCAACTTACGCGACGCCGACCGAAACGCACAACCCGATCGAACTGCACGCGTCGATCGCACAGTGGGACGGCGAAAACTACACGTTCTACGAGACGACGCAGTCCATTTCGATCCACCTCGGCACGCTCTCGCAGATGCTCGGCGTGCCGAAGGAAAAGATCCGCGTGATCTCGCGTTACCTGGGATCAGGCTTCGGCGGAAAGCTGTGGGTGTGGCCGCACACGCTGCTGGCGGCCGCCGCGACGCGTCAGACCGGTCGCCCGGTGAAGCTGGTCGTGAGCCGCAAGATGATGTTCCAGAACGTCGGCCATCGTCCGGTCACGCAGCAGCGCGTGCGGCTCTCGGCCGAACGCGACGGCAAGCTCACGTCGTTGCGGCACGATTACGTCAATCACACCGCCATCGCCGACGAATACCAGGAAAGCTGCGGCGAAGTCACGCCGGTCATCTACAGCACGCCGAACCTGCGCGTGACCTCCGGCCTCGCGCGCCGTAACGTCGGCTCTCCCACGGCGATGCGTGGCCCCGGCGCCGTGCCTGGCCTGTACGCCATCGAATCGGCGATGAACGAACTGGCGCGCGAGTTGAATCTCGATCCTGTCGAGTTGAGGCTGCGCAACGAACCGCGTACCGACGAAAGCACTGGTTTGCCGTTCTCGTCGCGGCATCTCGTCGAGTGTTTGCGCACTGGCGCCGAGCGGTTCGGCTGGTCACGGCGCACGCCGGACGTCGGATCGATGCGGCGCGACGGCCTGACACTCGGCTGGGGCGTCGGCGCCTGTGTCTGGCCGGGCGTGCGCTTTTCCGCTGCGGCCAACGTCGATCTTCGAGAGGACGGCAGCGCCCGGGTGGTGTGCGGCACGCAGGACATCGGCACCGGCACGTACACGGTGCTCGCGCAACTGGTGGCGGAAGAGACCGGCATTCCACTCGAGCGCATCGAAGTCGGTCTCGGCGATTCGATGTTGCCACCGGGACCGGTTTCGGGCGGTAGCGCGGTGACGGCATCGGTGGTCCCGGCGGTGTTCGACGCGGTGCGTTCGGCGATCAAGCTGTTGCTCTCGCGTGCCGCGGCAGTCGACGGTTCGCCATTCAAAGGCGCGGCAGAAGATACGCTCGCGTTCAGCGCGGGACGTGTGCATCGGAAGGAAGATGCGCCGGAGCGCGGCGTGCCGTTCGTCCAGATTCTCGAAGCAGCGAAAATGCGCGCCGCGTCGGGAAGTGGCAGCGCCACGGGCGGCTTCGACGATCCGCTTAAAAAGCGCTTCTCCATTTATTCATACGGCGCGCATTTCGCCGAGGTCACGTGGCAGCCGGAGATCGCGCGGTTGTGCGTGAGCCGTGTCGTCACGGTGATCGATGGAGGACGCATCGTCAATCCGCACGCTGCGCGCAACCAGATCGAAGGCGCAGTCGTGATGGGCGTCGGGATGGCGCTGTTCGAGCACACGATGTACGACGCCCGGACGGGCGCACCGATCAACAGCAACCTGGCCGACTACATCATCGCGTCGAATGCGGATACGCCCGAACTCGACGTGACCTTTCTCGATCATCCGGACACGGTGTTCAATGAGCTTGGCGTGCGCGGCATCGCGGAAATCGGCCTTGCGGGGATCGCGGCCGCGATTACCGACGCCACGCATCATGCGACCGGTGTACGCGTGCGCAAGTTGCCGATCATGATCGAAGATCTGCTCGTGGCGGAAAGTACTTGAGGGCAGTGGATCATCCAGGTCTCCAGCGAACGATCGACGACCAGGAACTATACTGGGGCACCTGGAGGCTTCAATGACCGATCAAGACAAACTGCATCCGCTACGTCCGCTTCTGAAGAATTGGGTTTGGGAGCATGGCCACATCGGCACTCGCTATCTGGATTGCGTTGATGGTCAGATCAAGTTTGATGAAGGCAAGAAATCGCGGTTCGCGGCCGAGAAATATATCTACGTACCGCTTGATAAGGACGTTGCAGACGATGCATCCGTGGATGGTCCCGCGATCCAGGACGCGGGACTCGCGCGGTTTTTGCGGGCTGCGCAGTTGGGCAAGCCAGAGGAGGGCGGCTCGGTCGCGGAGGTTCAGCGCGCTGTGCAGGACTGCGTGGAACTCGGCCTGTTCAGCGCCTATCAATGGCAAGCTCGGGAAGCATTGGCCCGCTACACGCAGGAGCCCATGTTCGACGACGAAATCCGGGCGGCAGTGATTGACGACGTCCGGCGCATTTACTCCGGTATGCGGGACCAACTGGCGCTGTACGATTTCAGTGTGCTGTATGGGTTGTCCATGCCGCTGTTGATCAGCGATACGCCGTTCATCGACTGGCGAGTAGGTGTCAGTCCCGCGCTTCCGTTTGTATCGCTGCCACTGGGACCTTACTGCCTGCTGGTAGGCGCGCCGTCGGGCAGGAGTAGCCGAATCGGCCCGGTGGTGTGGAAGGCGGCCAGCGCAATGGGCCCGCTGAAGGACCACAATCGGCTTATCGCGGAGCACGCGCGTCTATGGCTCGTGGCGACCACGGATGACCAACTCGTCTCGGTACAAAGCCGCCTCGCTGTGACCACGGACTCGAAGCGAATCGAGGCGAAGCCTTAGCCGATACGCCCAGTGACAGCTGAGAGTACCCGGCGGTGGCCGCGCGCTTCGCCGCTTGGCACCACTTCACCGAACTCACCTGAAATCCGTCTGTCTTCCGAGCACGGTGCGTGTGACACATTCGTGAATTCAAATCGGCTCGATGCCTAATGAAGCGTTCTGAAAGTGTCCCGGCGCGCGGATTACGCGCAAGCCGCAGGCAACGCGCGCGCAACACGTTTCGTGTCGGCGACGACTCAAATCCGCCGTACGCGTAATTGAGAATATTTTCAGCCAGTGTTCATGCGCATCAGTGCAGAACCTGACACGCTACAGCATCCGTTCAATGCCGCTTGCCAAGCCCGCATTGCCAGGCGGTGTGCCACAACCGCGATTGCCGGTTTCTAACACGCCGATCAACTTTACCTAACGCGCCGATCAACTTTAACGATTGGCGGTTGCCACAATCCTCTACATTATTCCCTTATCACCTGTGCACGACCGAGGTCTGGGTGATTGGCCGACGAAAGAGCATAATTTGTAGACCTTCAGGAGGATATCCATGTCTGACAAAGGGCAGTGTCCGTTCCAACACGCCGCCGGTGGCGGCACGACGAACCGTGACTGGTGGCCGCAACAGCTTAGGCTGGATTTGCTGAGCCAGCACTCGAGCAAGTCGAATCCGCTGGATCCGAACTTCAACTACGCCGAAGCTTTCAAAACGCTCGATCTCGCGGCTGTCAAGAAAGATCTCGCCGCGCTCATGACCGACTCGCAGGATTGGTGGCCGGCTGACTTCGGCCACTACGGTCCGCTTTTCATCCGTATGGCATGGCACAGCGCCGGCACCTATCGCATCGGCGATGGCCGCGGCGGCGCTGGACGCGGCCAGCAGCGTTTCGCGCCGCTCAACAGCTGGCCGGACAACGTGAGCCTCGACAAGGCCCGCCGTCTACTCTGGCCGATCAAGCAAAAATACGGCCAGAAGCTTTCCTGGGCCGACCTGCTGATCCTCACCGGCAACGTCGCACTGGAAACCATGGGTTTCAAGACCTTCGGCTTCGGCGGCGGTCGCGAAGACACGTGGGAGCCGGATCAGGACGTCTACTGGGGCAATGAAAAAACCTGGCTGGGCGGCGATGTCCGCTACGGCAAAGGCGCAGCCGGCAATGACAACGACGACGAAGGTGTGATCGTCGCAGACGAAGAACTCCACGGCACCGAAAAAAGCCGCACCGACGCGGGACGCAATCTGGAAAATCCGCTTGGTGCAGTGCAGATGGGCCTGATCTACGTGAACCCGGAAGGCCCGGACGGCAACCCCGACCCGCTTGCGGCGGCGCATGATATCCGCGAGACCTTCGGCCGGATGGCGATGAACGACGAGGAAACCGTCGCGCTGATCGCCGGCGGCCACACCTTCGGCAAGACGCACGGCGCAGGTCCGGCGGACAACGTCGGTGCCGAACCCGAATCGGCCGGTCTTGAGAATCAGGGCCTCGGCTGGACGAACAGCTTCGGCAGCGGCAGGGGCGCCGACACGATCACGAGCGGTCTGGAAGTGACGTGGAGCAGCACGCCCACGCAGTGGGGCATGGGCTTCTTCCAGAACCTGTTCGGCCTCGAATGGGAACTGACGAAAAGTCCGGCCGGCGCGAATCAGTGGGTCGCGAAAAATGGCGGGGAGACGATTCCGCACGCGCACGACCCGTCGAAGAAAATCCGTCCGACCATGCTAACCACGGACCTGTCGCTGCGCCTCGATCCGGTGTACGAGAAAATCTCGCGCCGCTTCATGGATAACCCGGGCGAGTTTGCCGACGCCTTTGCTCGCGCCTGGTTCAAGCTGACGCACCGCGACATGGGTCCGCGTGCGCGTTACCTCGGTCCTGAAGTGCCCAGCGAGGAACTGGTCTGGCAGGATCCGATTCCGGCGGTCGACCATCCCCTTGTGAACGATGCTGACGTCGCCGCGCTCAAGCAGAAGATCGCGGCTTCGGGGCTTTCGGTTGCCGAACTGGTGTCGACCGCGTGGGCGTCGGCCTCCACTTTCCGCGGCTCGGACAAGCGCGGCGGCGCCAACGGCGCGCGTATTCGTCTCGCGCCGCAGAAGGACTGGGCGGTCAACCAGCCGGAACAGCTCGCCAAGGTGCTCAAGAAGCTCGAAGGCATTCAGAGCGAGTTCAATGGTACGCAGTCGGGCGGCAAGAAGGTGTCGCTTGCCGATCTGATCGTGCTGGCGGGCGGCGTGGGCGTCGAGCAAGCCGCGGAGAAGGGCGGCCACAAGGTGACGGTGCCGTTCGCGCCGGGCCGCATGGATGCGTCGCAGGAACAGACCGACGTGGAATCGGTCGGCGCGCTCGAACCACTGGCGGATGGCTTCCGCAACTACCTCCAGCGCAAGTTCCCCGCCTCGGCTGAGGCGCTGCTGGTCGACAAGGCGCAACTCCTCACGCTCACCGCACCGGAAATGACGGTGCTGGTCGGCGGCTTGCGCGTGTTGGGCGTTCAGGCGGGCAAGGAAGCTCATGGAGTGTTCACGGATCGTCCGGGCGTGCTGAGCAACGACTTCTTCCGCAATCTGCTCGACATGGGCACGCAATGGAAGCCGCAGTCCGAGGCGAACGACCTGTTCCAGGCAAGCGATCGCGCGACCGGCAAGTCCAAGTGGACCGGCACGCGCGTGGATCTGGTATTCGGCTCCCACTCCGTGTTGCGTGCGCTGGGCGAAGTCTATGCAAGCGCGGACGGTCAGGAGAAGTTCGTGCGCGACTTCGTCGCTGCCTGGGCGAAGGTGATGAATCTCGATCGCTTCGATCTGGCTTCGGCCTGAAGCACCACGCCTCTGCCGGTGATGTTCAGCGGGGGCGTGGGATCGAGTTGATTGGGATCGTCGAAACATGCGCCGCGGATGATCCGCGGCGCATATCGTAATGCTGGACGGCCTATGTGAGGCGCCGTTCAGAATCTTGCAGGTTTGCGGCAGGACTTGAGCACGTCTCTACTTCAGACTACCAGCTCGACATCAGGCCGCCATCAATCGATGTTGCGCAACGGCAGTGCGGATGCGCTCCGCCATCTGCGCGTCGAGCGGTGTGTACACAAGCATACTGAGGTCCGGTCGACCATCGACTGCGAACAGTGAATACTCCATCTCGATGGGCCCCAGCTTGGGATGCAGGAGGTGTTTTACGTTCTCGCCTTCGCCGTGGCTCAACACCTGGTTTTCCCGCCACATGCGTTCGAAGTCGGGACTGGTGCGGCACAGATCGTCCACGAGATCACCCACTTCGGAAGCAAGCCCGGCACGCGCCACGTCCGCCCGGAACGCCCCCACGACGAAGTGCGCGACGCTCTCCCAGTCGTGCTGTTTCGCGCGGACGTTCGGGTCGCCGAACAGAAAGCGCAGGATGTTGCGCTGGCCCGGCGCCAGCGTGCCGTAGTCGGTGAGCACGACGGCTGCGGCACGATTCCAGCCCACGACGTCCCACGTTGCTGTCTTGATGATCGCCGGGCTCGCGTCGAGAGAATCGAGCACGCGCTGAAGGCGCGGGTTCACGCCGTCGACGCTACGGGAACGCACTTCCGCTGGCCGCCCGAGACCCAGTATGAAGAGATGTTCGCGCTCGGTGTCCGTCAGCATCAGCGCTGCGCAGATGCGTTCGAGCACCTCCGCCGAGGGCGCGCCGCCGCGACCCTGTTCGAGCCACGTGTACCAGGTTGAGCTGATGTTCGCGCGTTGGGCCACTTCTTCCCTGCGGAGTCCCGGCGTGCGCCTGCGGCCCGAGAAGCCAAAGCTGGCCGGATCGAGCCGCGTGCGGCGGCTGCGCAGGAAATCCCCAAGGGTTTGGGCGGCGTTCACTGACATGAGGAGCCTGTTAGTCGTTTTACCGGGATAAAGTTACTACTTCAACAGGATAGCGGATGATCGCATAGTGCATGGGTGACCACCCTGGAGACTCCCAATGCGTATCTTTCTGACAGGCGCGACCGGCTTCATCGGCTCGGCGCTGGTTCCCGAACTCATCGAAGCCGGTCATCAAGTGATCGGTATGACTCGTTCCGATGCGGGCGCGCAGGCGCTGCGCGCGGTGGGCGCCGAAGTCCATCGCGGCTCGCTCGAAGACGCCGCCAGCCTGCGTAGCGGCGCCGAGAAGGCGGACGCCGTCATTCATCTCGCGTTCGACCACGATTTCTCCCGCTTCGTGGAAAACTGCGAGAAAGACAAGCATGCGATCGCGGCACTCGGCTCCGCGCTTGCCGGCTCCGATCGTCCGCTTCTCATCACGTCCGGCACGGGCGTCGGCAGCCGCAGCGACGGGCAACCGGCCACCGAGGACGTGTTCAACACCCAGCACCCGAACCCGCGCATCGGATCGGAGCTGGCCGGCAACGCGCTGCTCGACTCGGGGATCAACGTGTCGGTGATGCGCCTGCCGCAAGTGCATAACCCGTACCGGCAGGGCCTCATCACACCGCTTATCCAGTTGGTGCGTGAGAAAGGCGTTTGCGCATACGTGGAGGAGGGGCAAAACCGCTGGCCGGCGGGGCATCTTTCGGACGTCGTGCGGCTGTACCGGCTCGCGATCGAGAAGGGTGAAGCGGGTGCGCACTATCACGCGGTCGGTGAAGAGGGCGTCAGTGTTCTTGAGATTGCGCAGGCGCTGGGGCGCGGCCTGAATGTGCCGGTCGTCTCGATCGCCCGTGAGGAAGCGCCGGCGCATTTCGGATGGATGGCGATGTTCGCCGCGCTCGATATGCCGGCATCGAGTGCGCAGACGCAGGCGCGTCTGGGCTGGCAACCGGAGGGCCCGACGCTGATCTCCGATCTCAACGAAGCGCGCTACGCCCAGGCATTGACGTAATCTTCGCGGTCGCGGTCGCGGTCGCGGTCGACTTGACGGACGCCATTGGAGAACCGGCGGACATGCGCCGGTCCGACCGTGCGCATCGGCGAAGAGCAATTGGGGTCGTCGGTCTTCGCCGACGACCGTTGCGCGTTGAAAACTGCGCATATCACGGCAGCATGGCCCGGCGGGACGAGTAGTTTCAACGCCAGGCTTGCGTAAACTCGCTGACCACGCGCGCCAGATGGGTTTGCATCGCCTCACGAGCCGCGGCTGGATCACGGGCCATGATGGCGGCGAAGATCCGCTGATGGTCTTCCTGCGACGCCTCCCGCAAAGCCGTCGTGTGAAAGTGCTCCTCGATCTTTTCCCACAGCGGATCGCTGCGCGCGCAGTCCCACATCGCGGTGACCATGTGCAATAGCACGGTATTGCCGGTGGCTTGCGCGATACACAGGTGAAACTGCCGGTCCGCGGCGTCGTTGGCCTGCTTGTCGTGCATGTTCTCGCGCATCGTAGTGAGCGCGAAAAAAATTCGATCGAGGTCGCTGTCTTTGCGCTCGGTGGCTGCGAGGGCCGCTACTTCGGACTCGATCAACGCCCGTGCCCGCAGCGTTTCGATCGGCCCCGGGCCGCGTGGCAACTCGAAAGTCACGGGTCTCGCGCCCAGGTCTGTCGCCACATAGATCCCTGAACCGCCGCGCACCTCGACGACACCGTGGACTTCCAGCGCAATGATCGCTTCGCGCACCTGCGTGCGGCTGACGTTGAATTTGTCCGCCAGGGTGCGCTCAGAAGGCAGTCTCGATCCCGTCGCGAAGTCTCCCGCCGCGATCAACGCGTGAATCTGCTTCGCGAGGCCGAGGTAGGAACGGTCCGCGCCTTCTGCATCCTGTCTCTGGTTGAACGGTTGGAGGGAGAGGTCAGTCATTGAGTTGCTCGTGAATTGACGTATCGAAAGCGAACTTCGCGTTCATCCGAAAAATGGTACACCAATTCAGAAAGGCAGCACATTCTGTCCGGCATCAGAAATGCTGAATATCGCTGGAAGTACCGAAAATACGCGGGTAGCGAGGTGGCACACTGGTAAACCACTATCGTATGAAAGTGGTCAACCAATCATAATCCGCAGCCATCAGGGGCTCACTGCGTTGACGTCCTCGATGCATCAAGGTCCGCGCAATCAATGAAAGGAGTGAAGTCGTGAAGATGTCTTTCCGGTGGTACGGCGAGTCCGATCCCGTCACGCTGCAATACATTCGCCAGATTCCTGGCATGACGGATATCGTGTCCGCGATTTACGACGAACCGGTCGGCGAGGTGTGGCCCGCGGAAAAGATAGCGGCCTTGAAATCGACGATCGAGCAGGCCGGTCTCCGATTCGAAGTGGTCGAGTCCGTGCCCGTGCACGAAGACATCAAGCTCGGCAAACTGAGCCGTGATCGGCTTATCGCGAACTATCAGCAGACCATCCGCAACCTCGGGGCCGCCGGCATCAAGGTGATCTGCTACAACTTCATGCCGGTATTCGACTGGACCCGCACGGAACTGTCGAAAACCCTGGAAGACGGTTCGACCTGCCTCGCGTTCAGCACGAAGGAAATCGAAGAGATCGACCCGAACAACGGCATTGCGCTGCCTGGTTGGGATTCGAGCTACAAGCCCGAAGAATTGAAGGCCTTGCTCGCCGACTATCGCGAAGTCGACGAAGCCCGGCTCTGGGAGCATCTGGAGTATTTCCTGAAAGCGATCATTCCGGTCGCCGAAGCAAGCGGCGTGAAGATGGCCATTCATCCGGACGATCCGCCCCGTCCCATCTTCGGTTTGCCCCGCATCGTGAAGAACCGTGACGACCTTGCCCGGATCGTCAGGATCGTGGACTCGGAAGCTAACGGGTTGACGCTGTGCTCCGGCTCGCTTGGCGCCGGACCGCAGAACAACGTGGAAGCGCTGGTGCGTGAGTTCGGCGCCATGAGGCGCATCCACTTTGCGCATATCCGCAACGTCAAGATCACGCCCGAGGGCGATTTCGAAGAGTCCGCCCACCTGTCCAGTTGCGGTTCGCTGGATATCGCCGCGATCGTGAAGGCCTATCACGACACGGGATTCACTGGCTATTTCCGCCCGGATCATGGCCGCATGATCTGGGGCGAAACCGGCAAGCCGGGCTACGGTTTGTACGACCGGGCTTTGGGCGCCGTCTATATCAACGGCTTGTGGGAAGCCATCGAGAAGCTGTCCTGAAACTCGATTCTCACCATCTGTCTTTCAACAAAGACGCCAGTGAACGGTTCAACTGGCGTAACAAAAATAGCCACGACGGAGACTTCCATGCCACGCATCCGATGGACCATGATTTTTATGTGCTTCCTCGCCAACGTCATCAACTTCGTTGATCGGGCCAACCTGGCGATCGCCGCGCCGAGCATTCGCGCGGAGCTGGGTCTGGACGCGGTCGGCATGGGGCTCGTGCTGAGCGCGTTCTTCTGGACCTATGCTTTTCTGCAGCTTCCCGCCGGTTGGTTCATCGACAAGGTCGGTGTGCGCGTGAGTCTCGCGCTGGCCGTGGGCTGGTGGTCGGCCTTCACGATCGCGACAGGGGCGGCGCGTGGTCTTGCGCAGCTCGTGGGTGTTCGGCTGATGCTTGGGGTCGGGGAAGCCGCGGCGATTCCATCGTTTGCAAAGGTGGCCTTCAACTGGTTTCCACGAAGCGAACGAGGCCTCGCGAGCAGTATTTTCGACAGCGGTTCGCGCGTGGGGTCGGCGCTGTCCCTGCCGCTGGTTGCCTGGCTGATCTCCGTCGTCGGATGGCGTGGATCGTTCGTGATCACGGGCGGCCTCGGAATTGTCTGGGCTGCGGCCTGGTGGTTCATCTATCGCGATCCGGAGCGCTACCGTGCCATTGCACCGGATGCGGTCGATGCGCTGCTCGCGCAGCGCGGGCTGCCTGCCACGCTAGCCACCCCCAATACCGCCGGCTCGGTCTCATGGCTCGACCTGTTTCGCTACCGGACGGTGTGGGGAATGATGATCGGCCTGTTTTGCCTGAATTTCGCGATCTACTTTTTTATCACCTGGTTTCCGAGCTATCTGCTGCAGGCGCGTGGTTTCTCGCTGGCGTCGTTAGGGACCTGGGGCATGCTCCCGGCGCTGCTGGCGATTCCCGGCGGCTGGCTTGGCGGCCTGGTGTCCGACGGTTTGTTCAAGCGCGGATGGAGCGCGACGGCCGCGCGCAAGACATGTCTGGTGCTTGGCATGTTGCTGTCATCGTCGATCGCGCTGTCGGCGTACGTCGACAGCATCTGGGCGTGCCTTGCGCTGTTCTCGCTGGCTTACGCGAGCTTGTCGTTCGCTGGCGCGAACGTCTGGACGCTGGTCGGCGAAGTCGCCCCGACGCCGGCCCACGTTGCGTCGCTTGGCGGCATCCAGAACTTCGCCGGCAACCTCGCAGGGATCTTTATCACGACGTTCACAGGCGTCATGCTGGCGATCACGAAGGGCTCGTTCGTGATCCCGCTCATCGTCGCGGGCTCGCTATGCGTGGTCGGCGCGTTGTCGTATCTGTTCGTGGTCGGGAAAGTCGAGCCGTTGCCGTTGCTGCCGCGTGCTCACATGAAGAAAATGGCCCGCAGAGAGGTGGTTTGACCCAAGGCATCAACTGCCTGCCTCCTTCGAACAAGCAGCCTGTCCTTCAGCAAGCGGTCGATTAACCAGCCTGCAAAACGATGACGCTGCAGTCCGGAAAATCCGTCGTAGCCCAGCCTGGGCTGCAAGTCTCAGCCGATGTGTGTCGAACGGCAGTCCGACCCGGCGCAAGGCGAACGCACAGGCTGGCTGGAAGCCCGATCCCCACCTCGCGAGTTCGCTTACCGGGTCAACCCTGGTTGCATAAACGATTTGCCGCGCCTATCTTTCTACATCATACGTATGACCTAGAGAGTGAATCGTGGCAACGCTACACAGGCAGGTCCTGAATCAGCTCGGCGAGCAGATCTGTTCAGGCAAGTTCATGCCCGGTGACATCCTGCCGGCCGAACCCGTTCTCGCCGAGCAGATGCAGGTGAGCCGCATCACCATCCGCGAGACGATGAAGTCGCTCTCGGCCAAGGGCATGCTGCAGGTGCGCCGCCGTTACGGCACCATCGTGCTGCCGCGCGCGCAATGGCAACTGTTCGATCCCGACGTGATCACCTGGCGGGCGCGCGCCGGCGCGATCGAACCGGGCCTCATCGAAGATCTGATGGAGTTGCGCCTGATCATCGAGCCGAACGCGGCCCGGCTCGCCGCGAAACGCGCGACGCCGGAAGATCGCATCGCCGTGCGCCGCGCCTTCAAGGCGATGGAGCGTGCGGTCGCCGGCCAGGGCGAATATGTTCCCGCCGACCTCGCTTTTCACGGCGCCATCCTTGCCGCCTGTCACAACCAGTTCGTCCAGCAGATGCAGAACGCGCTGTCGGCGATCCTGCGCACCAGCTTCGAACTCAGTTCCGAAATCGAGGGCGGCCCGGCCCGTTCGCTGCCGATGCACGAGGCGCTCTGCGTCGCGATCGAGCAGGGCGATCCGCAAGCCGCCGAGCAGGCAGTGCTGACATTGATTAAACGCGCCGAGCAGGATTTCGAGGACCGCGCCGCATAGAACCGCACCGCCAACAACCAGGCGGCCTGACCTGACGCAGTCCGGTTTCGCCAACAGTGGATCCAACCCATTTGAAACGCGACGCGCAGCACCGTCGCGATGGGCGCACTCGCGCCTTTTTCCTGATCACACAGAGGACCCAGCATGACTCATCTATTCGATCTGAGCGGCCGCACGGCGCTTGTCACCGGTTCGGCACGTGGTATCGGCTACGCGCTGGCCGAGGGACTGGCGGCAGCGGGGGCCAGCGTCGTACTCAACGGCACGCGGGCGGACACGGTCGCTGAATCGGTCAGCAAGCTTGCCAGCGCGGGCTACAAGGCGCAGGGCCGTGCCTTCGACGTCACCGACGAAGCGGCCGTCGCCGAGGCCTTCGCGCAGTGGGACAAGGACGGCGTGCAGATCGACATCGTCGTGAACAACGCCGGCATCCAGTTCCGCAAGCCGCTCGTCGAGCTTGAACTGAACGACTGGCAGCGCGTGATCGACACGAACCTGACCAGCGCGTTCATCGTCGCGAAGCAGGCCGCGCGCCGCATGATCGCGCGCGGCACGGGCGGCAAGATCATCAACATCGGCTCGCTCACGAGCGAGGCAGCGCGCGCGACCGTCGGCGCGTACACGGCGGCGAAGGGCGGCATCAAGATGCTGACGCGTGCGATGAGCGCCGAGTGGGCGGTCTCGAACATCCAGGCGAACGCGATCGGTCCGGGCTACATCCTGACCGACATGAACAAGCCGCTGATCGAGAACGCGGCGTTCGACGCGTGGGTGAAGAGCAGCAACCCATCACAACGCTGGGGCAAGCCGGAAGAACTCGTCGGTACGGCGGTGTATCTCGCGTCGCCCGCCTCGAGCTATGTGAACGGCCAGATCATTTACGTGGACGGCGGCTGGCTGGCCGTGCTCTGAAGCCGTTTCGAACGCAGGTCCGCGCGAGCACAGCAGAACAAGAAAACAACTCGCGCGCAGTCAATCGCGTAGTCAATTGTTGGATGCGCCGTACCCGATCCGGAGACATCATGGAAAGCGTCAAGCCCGTAGCACCCCAAAGATGGTGGTATCTGATGCCCATCATCTTCATCACCTACAGCCTCGCCTATCTCGATCGCGCGAACTACGGCTTTGCCGCGGCGGCCGGGATCGACAGAGATCTCGGCATCACGCACGGCACGTCGTCGCTGATCGGTTCGCTGTTCTTTCTCGGCTACTGCCTGTTTCAGGTGCCCGGGGCGATCTATGCGCAGCGCAACAGCGTCAAGAAACTGATCTTTTTCAGCCTGATTCTGTGGGGCGTGTGCGCGGCGGCCACCGGCATGGTCAGCAATATTCCGATGCTGATGGCGCTGCGATTCATCCTCGGCGTGGTGGAAGCCGCCGTCATGCCGTCGATGCTGATGTATATCAGCCGTTGGTTCACGCGCAGCGAGCGTTCGCGCGCCAATACGTTCCTGATTCTCGGCAACCCGGTGACGGTGCTGTGGATGTCGGTGGTGTCGGGCTATCTGGTGCGCAGCTTCGGCTGGCGCGAGATGTTCGTCTTCGAAGGCGCACCGGCGCTCGTTTGGGCCGTGGTGTGGTGGTTCACGGTGAAAGATCGTCCGGCCGACGCCCCGTGGATGAGCGACGCGGAAAAGATCGAACTCGACGCACGCCTGAAGGCCGAGCAGGCGCATATCGCACCGGTGCGCGACTACAAGTCGGCATTCCGTTCGTCGATCGTGATGAAGTTCTGCGCGATTCACGCGCTGTGGAGCATCGGTGTGTACGGCTTCATCATGTGGCTGCCGTCGATTCTCAAGGCCGCGTCGACGATCGATATCGTCTCGGTCGGCTGGCTCGCGGCGGTGCCCTATCTGGCGGCAATCATTCTGATGCTGCTCGCGTCGTGGCTCTCGGACAAGACGCGTAACCGCAAGCTGTTCGTATGGCCTTTGCTGCTCGTCGGCACCGTTGCGTTCGTCGCCTCGTACCTGATCGGCGGCTCGCATTTCTGGATCTCGTTCGCGCTGCTGGTGGTCGCGGGTGCCACGATGTATGCACCGTATGGCCCGTTCTTCGCGCTGGTGCCTGAGCTGATTCCGAGCAACGTGCTGGGCGGCGCGATCGGCCTGATCAATGCATGTGGTGCTTTGGGCGCATTCGCGGGTTCGTGGGTGGTGGGCTATCTGAACGGCGTGACCGGCAGCCCGGCGGCTTCCTACATCTTTATGGCGGCCGGCTTGCTGCTCTCCGTGATCCTGATGATCACCGTGCCCGCGCGTTCCGAACAACGCGCCAAGCACGAAGCGCCGTTGTCGTTGCATCGCACGTGAAGCACCGCGTGGGCCGCTTTGTTTTCCTTGATTCGTTTTTAGCAGGCTGAAAATGGCAACCCTGATTACCGATGTAAAGGTCGTCCTGACCGCGCCGGAAGGCATCAACCTGATCGTCGTGAAGGTGGAGACGAACCAGCCGGGTCTGGTCGGTCTCGGATGCGCGACGTTCGCCTACCGGCACGTCGCGGTGAAGTGCCTGATCGAGGAGTATCTCCGGCCATTGCTGATCGGTCGCGACGCCGAGGCCATCGAGGAACTCTGGCAACTGATGCATCAGAACGCGTACTGGCGCAACGGGCCGATCGAGAACAACGCGATCTCCGGCGTCGACATGGCGTTGTGGGACATCAAGGGCAAGCTGGCGAATATGCCGTTGTATCAGCTGTTCGGCGGCAAGTGCCGTGAAGGCGTGCCGATTTACCGGCACGCCGATGGCCGCGACCTCAACGAACTCTGCGAGAACATCCAGAAGTATCGTGAGCAGGGCATCACGCACATTCGCTGTCAGAGCGGCGGCTATGGCGGTGGCGGTTATGGCAAGGCACCTTCGGGCGCGCCGTCGGGTTCGGCCGACGGTGTATATCTCGACAGCAGGAAGTACATGCGCGAGACGCTCAAACTGTTCGACGGCATTCGCAGCAAGATCGGCTTCGATGTCGCCTTGTGTCACGACGTGCACGAACGTCTGAAACCGGTCGAAGCGATCCGTTTCGCCTGCGAACTGGAACAGTACGATCTGTTCTTCCTCGAAGACGCGATCCCGCTGGAAGAAGGCGAATGGATGCGGCAACTGCGCGCGAAGACGACTACGCCGCTGGCTCAGGGCGAACTCTTCAACAATCCGCACGAATGGCGCTTTCTGATCACCGAGCGGCTGATCGATTACATCCGGGTGCATCTGAGTCAGATCGGCGGCATTACCGCGGGGCGAAAGCTGCAGATCTTCGCCGAGCAATTCGGCGTCAGGACCGCATGGCATGGACCCGGCGACATGTCGCCGATGGCGCACGCGGCGAACATCCACATCGATCTGGCTTCGCGCAATTTCGGCGTGCAGGAGTGGTCCGGGACCGAGCCGCCCAACTTCGTGATCCAGGATCTCAAAGGTCCGAGGGCCGCATTGCTCGACGTATTCCCGGGACTGCCCGCGTTCCGTGACGGCTACGTCTACGCCAATGACAAGCCGGGGCTCGGCGTCGACATCGACGAAGCCGAGGCGGCGAAATATCCGTGCGAGAACAGCGTCACGACGTGGACGCAGACGAGGTTGAAAGACGGGACGTTGCAAACGCCGTGACTTCGCGCCGACTGGCGGCGCGCTTTCAGCCCCTTCAGCGCGCGCCCCACGATTCACGGCGGGACTACGAATCTCCTGTATGGACGGCATTCAACCCATCGCCTAGCCTGAGACTCCAGAAGGCGCCGTGCGGGCAGCTTGGCTGCTGCGCGCGCGCCCGGCATGGTGCGGCGGTGCCGCTCGACCCGGAGAACGACGATGCTGATGGCTATGGACGGAGGCGGCGGCGTAGCACCCAAGCCACCGCCCCCGCCGACGGCGCACGACGTGTCCACCGCGCAGCAGGCGGTGCAAAAGGCGTTGGGCGACAAGTCGCCGGGCGATGCATCGGCGTTGCAGGACGCCGTCAAGAAGGCCGAAGCAGCCAACGCGCAACTGACCCGCGAAGCGCTCGCGCGCGCCGTGATCCTGATGCAGGCGCAATACAACGCGGCGCATCAGCACGCGCCGCAGGCGCACGAGCCGAAAGTCGACGCGATTACCGAAGCGGCCAGCCAGGTCGGTCTCACGCACGCATTCGATAACGCCACGCTCGACGCCGCGGCCAAATCCCTGAGCGATAGTCCGCTCGTCGTCGAGAGCAACGCCGCGAGCGCGCCGGTCAGCGCGGCGAACGCGCGCGTGGCGATCCAGAAGGGCCTCGACGGCGGTATGACGTTGCCCGAGGCGGTCAACGCGGCGCGCGTTCAGCTAGGCGGCAACCAGCAGAACGAAACGGCGCTCGACGAAGCGGCGCTCGCGATCAAGGGCGACCAGATCGTGGCGGACCCGAAGAGCAACGGCGGTGGCGACCCACTGAAAACCGCCGCGCAACAACTGGCCGATCTGAAGATTTTCACGAGCCCGGTGCAGCAGGCGGCGCTCAAGGCGTTGACGGTCGACGTCAAACCCGCCGCCGCTCTGCCGGCCGCCGCGAAGGCGGCGCAAGGCGCGTACGCGAGCTTGCAGAAGGACAAGGCGAGCCATGCATCGGCGCAACAGATCGCCGAGGACGAAGCGGCCTACCACGAGGCGCTCTCCCAGGAACTGAACGCCGCCGCCGGCGAGACCGGCGACGACTGGCGCGGCGACCTGTTGCAGATCGACCGGCGCTGGCAGGCCGAACAGGCCGCGACGGATGCGAACACCGCAAAGAGCGTAACCGACGCGCCGCCGGATGCCGGGGTGCTGCACGCCCTGAAAGCCGCCGAGATACTCGACGCAGCCGAGGCGGCGCGCGGCTCGGGCGATGCTCCCGGCAATCTGAAGGCGGCGCAGTCGCTGACGCGGAGTTTGCAAGGTCTGAAGAGCGACGATCCGCTCTACGCCGAAGTCACCGGCGACGCGCGCACCAAGGCGCTGCAAGCCGCCGCGTTGCACGAGGTCGAAGGCGCGCACGGCGGCAACGCGACCGACACGCTAAAGGCCGAAGGCGAGGCGCTATCCGGTTATCGGAACACGGTCTTATACGACGATCTGCTCAAGTCGACGCTCAATTCCGCGGTCACGAAGCACGACATCCAGCAGGCCGGCACGCCGGATAACCTGCGGGACATCGCGAACCTGCTGACGAGCGTCAAGCAGGCGTCGCCGGAGCTGGCCGTCGCGTTGTACCGGCAGAATCTGCAGGGCAAGATCGACAGTCTGATCAGGAACGGCGGGCAGATCGACACGCCGACGATGGGTGAATCCATCGCAGACCGCGACAAGTTCTACGGCCCGCTCGGTAACATCGTCGACGCGCTCGGCGGCCCGAAAAGCGCCGACGCGCAGCCGGTCATGCAGGCGCTGAAAACGCAGTTGAACGCGCAGTTGAACGAGATCGAGCGGCTGAAGAAAGCGGGCGCCAACTACGCGCAAACGTCGTTCGACACGGTGAGTTTCGCGCGGGTGGACGGCTCGTCGCTATCGGCCTATCAGGCGCTCATCGACGGCGACCCGAACAGCGCGCTCGCGAAAAAGCTCGAGACGCCGCTCGAACTGAAGCCGAGTCCCGCGCCGGTGCAAACCGCACCGCAGGACGCGCAGCAACTGGCCAAGGCTCAGCAGGCGTTGAGCAGCGGACTCGGCAGTGGTCCCGTCGATCAGCAAAGTCTCGACAAGGCGCTCGCGCAAGGGCGCAAGGACCATCCGGAAATCAGCGACGCCACCTGGGCACAGGCCGCGCTGTTGCAAAAAGCACAGGCCGACGGCAGTCAGTGGCTCACCGACAACGCCGGCAAGCTGAAAGCCGGCACCAAGGTCGACACGATCGACCCCGTCGCGCAAGCTGCGAGCGAGTTGTCGACCATGCAGCTGTTCGACGCCCGCACGCTCAGCGGCGCGACCGATGCCGTGCAAGGCGGCAAGGTGGCGGCCGCACCCGATGCGCCTTTGAAAAAAGGCGATCCGGCGCCCGGCACGGTGTCGGCCTCCGATTACCTGTCGCAACTGCTCAGCGAAGGCATGAGCATGAAAGCGGCGCTTGTCGCGACGCGTGCCTATCTCGGCGGTCAGGCCCACGCCGACAATGCGCTTGCGCAAGCTGCGCTCACCGCGGACGCGCCGAAATATCTGTCGGCTTACTACAAGGACCCCACCGGCAAGGACAGCGACCCGATCCAGGCGGCGTCGAAGGAACTGGCGGCGCTCGGCGTCCTGCAGCCGGAAGCGCTCGACAAGGCCACCCAGGCCATGACGCATGACCTGAAGCCGGACGAAAAGGCGCTACACAGCGCCGCCGGCAAGGTGAACGACGATTACCAGAAGTATCAGAACGCGCAGGCCGCGCTGGCCAAGGATCCGAAAAACGCCACATTGCAACAGGCCGAGGCCAAAGCGCTGCAAACCTATCACGACGACCTCGGCGTTGCGCTGAACGCCGCCGCCGGCCGCGCGCCCACCGACAGCGCGTGGCAAACCGATCCCGACTACATCGACATGATGTGGAAGGCGCAGTTCGCGCTCGAAACCGAGGTGCTCGCGCCGCAGATCGAAGCGGCGCAATACACCGGCGAGGATTCGAAGCAAAGCAAGGCGCTCGATGCCGCGTTCAACCAGTTGCAGCTCGCGCTCGGCGCACAGCAGGTGATCCAGCAGACGCGCTACGCGCAGCAGCACAGCGGCGGCGCGGGCGCGGGCGATGTCGCGGCCGCCAATGCGTTGAGCCGGCAGCTCGGCGGCATGAAAAAAGGCGACCCGCTCTACGACGAAGTGATGAGCGACGCGACCATCACCGGCTTGCAAAGCGATGCGCTGAAGACGATCGTCGGTGCGGGGGCGTTCCTTCCGTGCACCGCGGGCAACGACGGCAGCGATGACGCGAAGACACGCTTCGCCGCCGAAGGCAAACAACTGTCCGCTTATGCCGGCACGGTGTTTTATCCGCAACTGCTCGACGGCGCGGTGCGCGATCCGCAGACGCAGGCGCTCTTTTCGCAAATCGATTCGCTGGTGCGCGGCAAGGACGATCCGCAAGACAGGTTGAATGCGGTCGCGGACTTCATGCACGCCTCGACGAGCGCAGATCTCGCCGCCGCGCTCTACCAGGCGAAGTTCGCGGGCGACGCCAACCATGACGACGTGCTGCAATGGACGGCCAAGGCCAACGATCTCGACGCGGTGTCACGCATCTATGCAGCCGGCGGCGGCGCCGCCAATCCGCAGATGACGCAGCTGCGCCAAGGCATCGAAGCGCTGATGAAAAAGCCGCTCGACAAGGGCGGCTTCGGCAGCATCGATACGTCGTCGGATTACAACCAGACCGTGATCGCCGCGGGGGAAGTCGCGGTCGTGGAAGGCCAGGGGTTCGGGCTCGGCGACGTCAAGGACAGGAAAGACGGTTCGATGCAGCTCGCGCAGGACATGCTCGACGACGATCCGAACAGCGACGTCGGCAAGGAAATCGCGCGTGAGACCGGCTTCAAGGACGCCGGCAAACCGGTCAAGCCAATCGACGTCAACGATCCGAAGGTGAAGCTGGCAGCCGACGCGCCGTGGCCGACCGGCCCGACAGTCACGACCGTGGTGACGGCCGGCAACCATGTGGCCGGGCTGGGCGCGCAGGACGGCATGCAGGTGGTGACCAGTTACGACGACCTGCTCAACGCGGTCGGCGCGGCGCAGAGCAGCAACGGCCCGACGCATACGCCCGGCTCCTTGCAGGATGAACAGGCGCTCGCGCTCGGCCAGTTCGCCGAGTACGACCCCAACGAGGTCGTGTACGACCAAACCAGCCACAAGCACACCACGCTCGGCGAGATCGTCAACAAGTTGATGACGGGCGAGGGCGTCAGCCGGCCGAGCGGACTTGCGCCGGTCGCGCTCACGTCGCTGTCGATCCAGTGGTGGAACCAGCGCGAGCCCGGCAAGGACGACGCGGCGACGCTGCAAGCCGCGGTGATGGAAGGCATCGACGCGCGCGGCAACGAAATCGAGGTCGGGCCGGCGGATACGACCGTGCGCCACGGCTATTCGGATTGGCAGGCGCATACCGGGCTCGACAAGGGCCTGCTGATGGCGCAGCCGCACTGGGTGCTCGGCAGCGACGGCGCGTTGCTGAGCGGCCAGGCTTACTGGACCACCTACAAGCCGGACGATCACTGGTATGACTGGGACCATCTGAAGGTCGATCTGGAGATCGGTGTCACGGTTGCCGCCGGCCTGCTGACCACGATGGTGCAGCCGGAGACCGCGGCACTGTGGCTCATCGTGCTATCGGATCTCGCCGACGCGTACTTCGCGGTGAGCGCGGCGGTCGGCACGGTTCAGACGCTGCACACCATGGCGACCACCAAAGGCGGCTGGGGCAGCGGCGCCAACTGGCTGGCGCTGGGCGCCAATGCGTTTGGCGGCGTCGCGGGTGTCGGCGGACTGGCGGGCCGCACCGCCAAAATCATGGCGCGCGTGGGCATGTCCGACCGCGCGTTCGCCGATGCCACGGGCTTTGTCAAACTGGCGCACGACGCCACGCCGGCGCAAGCGGCGGCAGCCAGCGCCGCCAGCAACGGCGCGCGCTCGCTGCGCGAGTTCGAGGCCGCTCCGGCTGCGCTAGAACGTTGGGTCGCCGGTTCGCCAGCGGCGCGCGCGCGTTCGCTGAGCCTCTTCAGGAGCGTGTCGCGTGCGACCGAAGCGCCGCTCGGCCTGTCGCTCGACGCCGCCACGCTCGCCCGCTGGAATGCGCGGCTCACGCCGCTCGAACGGCTGCATCTGGAGCGGCTCGTGCAACTGCTCGGACGGGTGGCGTCGCTGCGCGTGGCCAATCCCGCCGCGCTCGCGCTGCGCGGCATCGGCGTGAGCGCGCTGACGACGAACCTCGGTTCGCTGGTGTTGCAGGGGCATCGGCTGGCGACGTCGAACGGTGCGGCGACCGGCGAGGACTGGGCGCAATTCGCGTCGTCGGCGGGCTTGATGGGCGTGGGCTTCGTCGCCGCTCGCGGTCATGCGGACACCCAGCGCGAAGCGGATCAGCACGCGCGCCGCCAGGCCGATGCGCGCACGGTCCAGGCCAATGCGCAGGCCAACGCGCAAGCGAACGCCGGCGCTGGTATGCCGCAAAGCGTGCTGTCACCTTCGCCGCACACGATCCAGGTCGACGACGGCGTGCTGCATACACCGCGCTTGTCGCCGACTAGCGAGTCCGAGACGGTGTCCGGCACCCAACTCGCCCAATCCGCCGACGCGGCCGAACCGCTCGTGCTCGAACCCACCGCGATCTTCACGCGCGACGAATGGGCCGCGCGGCAGCAGAACGCGCAGGCGGACGGCGATGCCGCGCAAGGCAGCGCAACCACCGGCAGCGAGACGGCGGGAGGGCGGCAAAGCCCACTGGACGACAGCTATTTCGACGGCGGCGGACGCACGGTCATTCACCGCACCAACCTCGACTACACGCAACGCACCGTCATGCCGGGCGGCGCCGGCATTCTGACGACTCGTCCACAAGGCAAGGCGCCGGTGTGGCAGGACGGCTACGACGACGTAACCGGCATTGCCGCCGGCGACCATCCCGAGTTTCTGCGCCCGGTCGACACCTCGCTCGTGCCGCCTGGCGATCCGTTGCATGCGCGCGGCGCGAGCGGCGTGATGGCGCCGCCCGATCATCACGTGGTGTTGGGCCATGGCATCTCGGCCAACGAGATGCAGGGGCCGGACGGTTTGCCGGTCACGGTCGACGATGTGGCGGCAGGCCTCGCGCCGCTGCTCGCGGACGGCCAGGATGTGACGCTCTATTCGTGCTATTCGGGCTCGACGAACGCGGACCCGACGCGCGCGTCGGCGCGCGCGCATGGCCGCTCCACCAGCACGTTCGCGCAGCGGCTCGCCGAACAGCTCGCGCAGCGCGCGCAGCGGCCGGTCACCGTGTGGGCGCCGCCCGACATTCTGTTGATCAAGCCCGACGGCACGGTCACGGTACGCGGCAGCAGCGCGTTGACCGGTCAGGTCGACTCGTCGAAGGTATTGATGAAGGCGTTCCGGGCCGAGCCCGTGAACCGGCCGGCCGGCGCGCAGGCGCTTGCCGATGCGACAGGGGCGGCGAGCGCTCGCCCGGCTGATTTCGAACCGCAAGCTGGCCGCACGGCGCAAGAAGCGGCACAGGATACGACGCAACAAACGACGCAACAAACGACGCAACAAACGACGCAACAAACGACGCCGAAGACGCAACGAGCAGCGCAGCGCCCCACGCCGCAAGTCACCGACCTGCCGCTCGACAATCCCGCGTTCGATTTCTCGCCGATTCCGGATGGTACTTATCGCTCGGTCGCGCTCGGCTCCCGCTTCGTCGATGCGTTGACGCAGCGCCCCGGCGTGCTCGGCGACGTCGCGCGCGTGACGCAGCCCGGCGGTTCGGTCACGTTGAGGCAGGCGAGCGGCTTGCTCGATGAGCCCAACCCGCGCGCCGCGATCGACGACACCGTCGCTCAATTCGAAGCCGCTGGCCTGACCGACGTGAAGGCCGAGTTCGTGACGGCCGACGGTTCAGGCGTCGATCTGCGCAATCCCGGTTTGCAACTGGACGCGCTCGATCCGGAGGCCGGCTATCTGCGTTTCGGCGGCGAGAAACCCGCTGCGACCGCTGCGCGCGACGAACCGCAACGCGCCCTGAGCGCTGACGGCTCGCGAAGCAATGCCGATGCATCGGCCTTACCCGCGACCCCACGAGACGAAGCCGTCGACTGGCATGATGTCGAGCCGCGTCTGGTGACCCACGTATGGGGCGCCGGCGCGGATCAGCCGATGACCCGCGCCCGCGCCCCCGCCGAGGTCTACGTATGGGGCGTGCCGACGCGCGAAGGCGCGATCGTCGATCCGCGCAGCGGCTCGGCCGCGAGCGCGCTCGACATGACCGTCGCGCTGGAAGAACTCGCGCAGTTCAGCTATGCGCCTGGCACGCCGGTCGCGCTCGACGGCGCGCACAGCGGCAGCGACGCGGCGCTGCTGCAGCAGTTCTCCGACCTGATTCAGGCGCCAGTGTATGGACGGCTTGGCGAGAGCGACGCGCAAGGCTGGCGGCGTGTCGATCCGAATCCGGCGCGACGCCTGGCGCGCTTCGAGATCGAGCCGGATGTGAGCGGCAAATTCTCGCCGGGCGGCGCGCAGCCGATCAGGTTGAACGCGCTCGAATTGCGCCCGGTGCCGGGCTCGCGTGTGGTCAACCTGCTCGGACACGCGGCGGCGCGCAAGTATCTGAAAGTGTCCGGTTTCAGCATCGCGGAATCGCATGGTTCGACACCCGCCAATTTCGCCGAGGACAATACCACCGCGGTGAGCGCGAACAACCAGACGATCTCGCCGAAAGCGTTCGTGCGCAAATTGATGAACGATCCCGCCTACCAACCCGGCGACGGCGTGTTGCTGACCGGGTGCTATCTCGGCTCAGGCGATTTTCCATGGGCGCGCGAACTGGCGTACGAACTGCAGGCGCCGGTGATCGCATCGATGACGGAGAACAGCATACGCGGCACGGGCGCGCTGCTCCTGCATCCGCCCGCCGGGCATATCGCCGTGCCAGCCAACGACCCGCAGGTGGCGACGCGTCTGTACCTGCATCTGCCCGAGGCGCCCGAGCAGGACTTCGTGCCGGAGATTCATGTCTATCAGCGTGAACAGGCCACGAGTTCGCAGGCGGTGCAAGAGGCAAACGGCAACGTCGAGAACGCGGCGCAATCCGCGCCGGGCGTGTTGACCGAAGCGGTGACGCAGACGGAACCCGACGCCGGTCGCGATGCTGTCGGCGGTACAGAGTCCGCAAAGCGCGACGAGGTGACGCCGGCCAACGCGACCAGAGCCGCGAACGCAGCGAACGCGCCGGTCCATCTCGGCGAAGCCGAACTCACGCGAGTGTTCGATCATCTGCAAAGCGAGGCGCCGTCGAACTACGTGTACGTAGACGCCGCCAGCCTGCCCGCCGAAACCGGGCCGGCGTCCACGTTGCAGCGCTTCCTCGCACGTGTCAAAGCCAATCGCGATTCGGTCGAGCGCGGTACGCCCGTGCAAGCCGCGCGCATGTCGGACCTCGGCTATGCGCTCGACACGCAAGTGCGTATCACGACCGCCGACGGCGAGCAGGTCAAGCCCGCCGGCGTCGACATGTTCGCCGTCGCGCAGCGCGATCCGGCCACCGGCCGGACCACCTGCAAGCTCGTCGGCATCGACGAATATGGCTTGCCCGAAGGCTTCGCCGCCGTGAACAGAAATGGCGTGCGCGCGATCGGCATAGTGGGCGGGCGTCCGGTATGGCCGGTCGCCGGCGCGGCCGAAAGCGGCGCGGGGGGTGCCGCCGCGAAACGCAGCGCGGGGGCGAAACAGAGCGCGGCGTCGAAACAGGCCGCGCGCGCGAATCTGGAGGGGCGCTCCGGCCGGCCTTCGTCGCTGACCAAGGCGGTCGAGCAACACGGCCTGGTCGACGAAAAAACCAAGCAGGGCGGCTTGTGGCCCGGCAGCGTGATGCGCGACACCACCGGAAAGTTCGGTCTCCCAAATGGCTTGTGGCTCGTCAAGCAGATGTGGAAAGCGAGCGTTGCGGGCGACACCGGCGAGGGGCGAGCCCGCAATGCGGTCGCCACCAGTCAGTTGATGCGCGCGATGTACGGCGACGGCAGCGCGACCGACATGCGGCTCGTCACGTTCAGGCACCCCGACACCCGCGTCCTGCACTACGGCATCATGACGCCGTTTGCCGAGATCGACGTGTCCTCCACGAACGCGAAAGCCGTGCTCGGCGACCCCGAGCGTTCGATGACCAACGGCGTGTTCGCGACGGCGGCGGGCCATATCGCGTTGCAGAACGTGTCGGTGGCGGGCAACCGCAGCAGCGCGATGCCGGCGAGCCGTGAAACCTTCGGCAACATCGGGCTCACTACCGCCGACGGCGCACCGGCGGCGTTCTTCATCGACCTCGACTCGGCGATGGGTTTCGACAACATGGGCGAACAGACGCCGTTCAAGCCGCTGAGCGACGTGGCAGGCGCGCTCGACGAACTCAAGAACGGCGACGAGACCGCGCCGGCCTACGGCTCGATGAGCGACTGGGAGTACCGCCGCAGCGCCGATTTCCTCAAGGACCAGTTGGACAATCACGGGCTCGAGCAAAAGATTCTCGACGTGGTGAAGGAGCACGGCGAAGGCAGTCTCACGCAACGCAAAAAAACCGCGCGAGTGGTGATCGCCAACATCAGGAGGCAGATCGCGGCGCGCGAAAAAGCCGCGCCATACACGCACGAACCGTTCGCTCCGGCCGCCTTGCCGGCTGCGTATCAGGAGGCGCCGCCCCAGGTCGTGATGACCGGCCGCCTCGGCTGGAAAAAAGCGACGGGCTTGCCTGAGGGCGAAGCGGGTTTATTCCGCCGCCGCATCACCCAGGCGGTGCTGGCCGCGCAGCGCTTGCGACGCGGTGCGGCGGCAACGGGACACAATGCGCCGGTGACCGCCGCGTTCTTTCCGAAGCCCGAATCGTTGAAGCCGCGTGAGCCGATCTCGCTGCCCGCGAGCAAAGAGGGTCCCGCTCTGACCGACGACTTCAACGGCTTGCATTTCGTCAAGCGGGAAGGTTCGCTCAGAAAGGGCCTGAAGGCGCCGCTCGACCCGGCGAACGCAATCACGCTGACGCAGGCAAAGCAGTGGGGCACGGCGGGCGACGTGCCGAAACAGGAACGCCTCTACGCCTATGCGCCCGACGGTGCCGGTGCGCCGCTCGGCTATTTCAAGGCGGGCAAGGACGGTAAGGTGACGTGGGTCCAGACATCGGAGCGTGCCGCCGATCTGAGCCTGTCCGCCGACTACAAGGGACTGCGTTTCGTGAAGCGCACCGGCTCGGTCCGCGAGGCTTTGCAAACGCCGCTCGACCACGCCAATGAATTCCGTTTGCCGAAGGCAAAGCAGATGGTGGCCGACGGCGAGGTGTCGAAGAAGGAGCGGCTGTACGCCTATGCGCCGGACGGCGCGGGTCCGCCGCTCGGCTACTTCAAGGTGAAGAACGGCAAGGTGACGTGGTTCCAGGCGTCCGATCGCTCGGCCGTGCAGAACCTGCAGACTGCCGCGAGCGCCGTGGGGCTGTTCGGTCTTGCAGGCACCAGCGCGTTCCTGTACGACCGGGCCGGCAGCGTGCGTTTCCTGGACCCGTATCTCGGGCCGGCTTCTTCCGGTTTGCGCTACTTCATGAACATCTTCAAGCTCGGCAAGGACTTCCAGCAACACGTGCTGGAGGAAATCCGCAACGGCCGGCTGGATGACGCGTGCGAAATCATCAACTCGCACTTCAACTTCCTGAGCAAAGGGATGCGCGCCCGCAGGCTGCCCGATGCGACCATCGAGCGCGTCAGGGCGCATACGTCGACGCTGCTCGGCATCGTGCAGCAGGCGAAAAGCGAAGCGCAAACCGGCGTCACGCAGGACACGGTGAACACCGCGCTCGACGACTACTTCGACATCGTCAAGCAGGAAAGCGGCATTGCCACGACCGATGTGAGCCGTCTGCATTCGGCGACCCGCCTGGGCGGCGGCATCCGGATGACGGTGATTGCGACCTGGGGCGGCAGCATGCTGCTATCGGTGCACAAGATCAGCACCGTCGGCGGCCTCGGCAAATGGGGCGCGGTGTTCAACACCGTCGGCTTCGGCAGTTCGATTGTCGACGGTTCGCTGGATATATCGAGTGCCCGGGCGGGCGGTGTGCCGCACGAGCCGTCTTCCAGGATCAGGAAGCTCTCGGACAAAGTGCTGACGCCCCTGAGCACCAACATGTTCGTGGCCGGTTATCTCACCGATGCGGTAGCGACCGCTCAACGTCATGGATCGCCCATGACGATCGTCACCGATCTCGCGACCAGCGGGCTCAATGTTGCGCTTGCGAACTATCCGAACTACGTCGCGCGGGGCGGCGACCACATCTACGTGTTCCGTCCGTCGACTGCCGGCAAGCTGGAAACCGGCGATATAGTTGGGTATGCAAAATATTCGGCGGACGGCGGCCTGTACTGGCATGAAGCCGATGGCAACGGCGGGTTCCTGCCGCGCCAGAGAGTCAGCACCGAGTCGCTGACCGTGACCGGCTCGCACGGCAAGTTCCTCGATACCGATGCCTACGTCGTATCGCGCAAGGAGCCCGGCGATCTGAGCGACAGTCTGCTCGAAAAGACGCGCGATGCCAGCCGTCCCACCGTCAGCGCGCGCAGGAAGCCGGTCAAGCTGACGAACGTGGACGACAGCCTGCCGGCGCGGGTCGAGTCGCATTCGAAATTCCGGAAAAAGCCTGCCGTGCTGCTCGCGCTCGGGATCGGGTCGCTCGCGTCGAGCGTGATCGGGGTCGCCGCGCCGCTGTTCCAGAACCAGAGCGCGCCGGTGCCGCCGGACGACAAGAAAAAGAAGCCGGGCAGTGGGCCGTCGGGGGCAACGCCGACGCCGACGCCTACGCCTGCTCCGACACCCACGCCCACCCCCACGCCCACCCCGACACCCAAAGTGCGCATAGTGACGGTCCATCCCGGCGATACGCTGTGGGGCATCGCCGCCGCGAACGGCGAACCGCTCACAAGGCTGGAGCCGCCGAATCCGCAGTTCGACTGGGCGCTGCTCGACGGCAACCCCTTCAGCGCGCGCCAGCCGCGCGACGGGCGCGATCCCGACCTGATCGTGCCGGGCGACCACGTGAACGTGCCGTTGCCGCAACACTAGCGCGCGGCTTCGTGCGGCTTCGCACGGTTCGTCGCGCGCCCCTCGCGTCCCGCATGACGGGCGCTCGCTTGTCGTGCGCCGTTTCAATCGCCTGTTTCAGCGAAGATCCGTAGTTTTAATTTCATCGCAAAGATGTTCAGATAGTGCGCTTCAGGCAATCCCCTCATGGGGCCAGACGCCATTCATCATCAAACTCACTTAATCGAGCCGCTTTTCTTCGTTTGTTTGGACCGGACTCAGGTCATACCCTCTACGCATCGGGCGACGCTGTCGTCCCGATCCCGGTGTTCGGGTTCATCCAGGAGCGGAGCGTAGGGTTATGACCAAGCTGCTGTACATCGAATGCTCGCCGCGCAAGCAGCATTCGGCATCCATAGAAGTGTGCAATGCGTTTCTCGACGCCTATCGAACGGCGCATCCCGGCGACGCGATCGAGACCATGGACATCTGGGCGCTCACGCTGCCCGAGTTCGATGGCGAGACGCTGGCGGCGAAGTACGCCGGTTTGAGCGGCGCCACGCTGACGCCACAACAGGCGTCGGCGTGGCGGCAAATCGAAGCGCTTGCCGCGCCGTTTCACGAGGCCGACAAGCTGCTGTTCGGCGTGCCGCTCTGGAATTTCGGCATACCGTATCGCCTGAAGCATCTGATCGATGTGATTTCGCAGAAAGACGTGCTGTTCACGTTCGACGGCAACGGATTTGGCGGCAAGCTGGCCGGCAGGAAGGCGGCCGTGGTGTACGCACGCGGGCTGGACTACGCGTCGCCGGGGTCTTTCACACCGGCGCGCGAATACGACCTGCAGCGGCCCTACATGGAGATGTGGCTGAAGTTCGTCGGCGTGACGGACGTACAGTCGGTCGTGGTGGAGAAAACCCTTTTCGGAGCGGACGGCGAGCCGGACCGCGCCGCCGCACTCAGCGCCGCGCGCACGTTGGCGCGCGATTTTTGATGCGTCATGCTGGCAGCAGCCGGGCAAGTGCCGCGAGGCCGAATTAGTTCGGATCGCCAAGCGTCGGCAGTACCGCGTTGCAGATTTCATCGACGGTGGCGGGCGCGGCATGCGGCGCGGCGAACACGGTGAATTCGACCTTGGGTAGCGCGGGCAACCGCGGCTCGCCGGTCAGCGCCCGAAGTCCGTGGCCCAGTTGGCCGCGCACGGCGGGCATCACCGCGAACCCGGCCAGCGCCGCGGCGCGCAAACCGGCGCTGCTCGGGCAGACCATCGCGATGCGGCAGCCGACGCCGGCCTGCGCCAGCGCGGTCAACGCCGCTTCGCGATAGGGGCAGGGCTCGGGAAACAGCGCGAGCGGCACCGGCAATTCGGGTGCGAGCGCGGCGCCTTCGGCGAAGGCCCAGACGAGCGGCTCGCGCCACAACAGACGCCCGGGGCGCCCGTCGTGGCAGCGTCCGCCGATCACCAGATCGAGTTCGCCTTCGTCCATGGTCTGCAGCAGGTGCGCGGGAATGCCGACCCTGACGTCGACCGTGACGCCGCTATGGCGGTTCGCGAACGCGTGCAGCGCCGCCATTAACGGCGCGGTGACGATGTCCTCGGACAGCCCGACGCGCACCGGACCCTGGGTGGACACGCGGGTCAGTTGCGCGAGCGCGTCCTGATTGAGCGCCAGGATGGCGCGGGCGTAGCCCATCAGCAATTCGCCGTCGGGCGTCAGCGTGACCGAGCGTGTCGTGCGAAAAAGCAGGTTTTTTCCGGCCTGTTCCTCGAGCCGCCGCAGGTGTGCGCTGATTGCGGACTGAGTCAGATGCAAACGGTTCGCCGCGCGCGTGAAGCCGCCTTCCTGAACGACGGTCACGAAGGATCGCAGAAGCACGGTATCAAACATGGTTCACTCGACAAGCGCCTGGAAGTCCGACGATGTTACTTTCAATTCACGAAGATATGCTGAGAGAGTGTGATGCGGGCGGACCGTCCGCCGTCTGACTCTCAGGTTCACCGGAGCAGTCCAATGCATGGCTTTTCTTCGGTACAGCCGAAGCCGACCGATCCTGAACACCGTGTGGCCGGTGAACAGCCCGCCGCGGCGCCGCCCGAACTGATCTGGCATACGGATCGCGATCTCGCGGCGGATCGCAGCGCGCGCCGCCCGGATGCGCAATCGCATCTGATCCGCGAGCTTGCGTCGGCGGCCACGCCGGCGGAGCGCATGCGGCTGTTCGCGGGGCTCATGCGGATCATCGGCTTCAATACGGTCGCCTACGTGACGCTGCAGGTCGTCGGCGACAGGGTGGCGCGCGCGTTCATGATGGAGGGGTTGATACCCGCGCAATTTCGCGGCAACTACTTCCAGGAGCGCTATTTCGAAGTCGATCCCCGTCTCGTGATCGGCCGCGTGCATGCGCCGCCGGTCGTATGGGATCTCTCGCAACTGAACAGGGCATGCCGCGATCGTGGACGCGATCCGCGCGCCAATCGCTTCCTGCAGGAGATGGACGCCGACGGCATGCGTTCGGGCATCATGCTCGGCCTGCCGGTTCCGTCGACCGATCTGCAGGTGATCGTCAGTTTCACGTCGATGAACCCCAGCAACGCCTGGATCGACAGCAGCATCCTCGCGCAGACGCTCAGCCTTTGCTTATCGCTTCATCAGCTTGCCGCCGGCTATCGGCGCACCATCGCGCGGCAGTCCACGGCCACGGCGATCTCCGAGAGGCAGCGCGAGATTCTGCTGTCCGTCGCGTCCGGTCTGTCGGACAAGCAGATTGCGTTGCGGCTGCATACGAGCGTGCATAACGTCGATTACCACTTGCGGCTGTTGCGCAAAACGTATGGTGTAGGCAATCGCGCCGAACTGGCCTATCTGGCGGGACGTTTGCGGTTGAATTGAGTCGACCGATGCCGCTCTTGCTGTTGTGTTACCGGCATGGTCCGACGCTAATGCGCGGCGAGCGTCGTCATGCCGAGGCAGCGCGTGCACCAGCGGTTGGAATTATCGGCGCAACGTATCGTGATGGATTGCCGCGCGTCCGCCGCCCGGCATGCCTGCGTGGCGGCGGATGCGCGCGAAGCGCTTCTGGCTCGCTGCGCGACGCCTGCAGGTGAAGCGGATACCGGCTGCGCATTCGACGCCTGCGCTTGCGAGACACGCTGCATGGCCGCGGCGGTTGGCGTCGATTCGGACGCGCGAGCCGTTCGAGCCGCCGGCGCACCGGCGCCCGCAGCGGGCACCACCGGTATCGGCAATGCTGCCGCATCCGAACCGTGCGCCGCTTGCCGCGCATTCGTGTAAGCGCTGGCAATCACGCGCGCCACATAGCCGTGCTGATAACCCGTCGAAAAATTGCCGCTGTAGTAGCAGGAAAACGCGCCACGCAGCGCGCCTTGCTCGTCGCGCGATTGCCTCGCCGAGCGTGCAAAGCACTGCGCGAGAATCGCACCGCTTGCTCGCAGGTTGCGGCACGGCTCGAAAATCGTCTCGAGGGTTTCGCCGAAGCGCCGCACATTGCGCACGTTGATCTGCCCGAGCCCGACACTGAAATCGAAGCCGCGCGCCTCGAGCCCATGCGCGGTGGCGACCGCTTCCGCGTAGCTGCGCGGCTGGCGCTGCAAATGGCCGCCGACCACGCCGATCGCATAGGGATTGAAACTCGACTCGACGCGTACCACCGCCGCCAGGGTCTGCGTGTCGACATGCGGCGCGCAGGTCCGCGCGAGTTCGGTGAAGCTGGCCGAGGCGGCATCGCTCTGCCGGACTGCCGGGGTCTGCTGCGCAGCGGCGCAGAACGGCATCATGGCGGCGAGCGCCGTGGCCGCTATCCGCGTGAGCCGGTGTACGGCGCGCGTCACGGTGCCGGCCTCAGCGATACGACAGAATCAGGCCGTGAATCAGCACGGACCAGCCGTCGAGCGTGACGAACAGCAACAGCTTGAAGGGCACGGAGATAGTCGTCGGCGCGATCATCTGCATGCCGAGCGCGAGCAGCACATTGGCCACCACCAGATCGACCACTACGAACACCAGATACAGCACGAAGCCGATCTGGAACGCCTTCATCAACTCGCTCAGCGTGAAGCTGGGCACCAGCACCAGCAGGTCGTCCGGTTGCAGATTCTTCGCGCGCGCGGCGGGCCACACACTGGTGGCCGAGCGCACGAAGAAGCTGCGTTCGCGCTCCTGCGTGTGCTGCATCATGAATGCCTTGAGCGGCGGCGCGGCGGCGTCGAACAGTTGCAGCACGTCCTGTACGTTCATCTGACTGCCGACCGAGAAATTCTGCTGCTTCAGGTTGTCGCCGATATCCATGCCGACCGGCGCCATGATGTACACCGAGAGAATCAGCGCGATGCCGTTCAGCACGATATTCGGCGGCACCTGCTGGATGCCGAGCGCGCTGCGCAACAGGCCGAACACGACGACGAGCTTGGTGTAGCTTGTCACCATCAATGCCGCGAACGGAGCGATGCCGAGCGCCGCGAGCAGCGCCACCATCGCGACGGGATTCGGCAGATTACCCATCGTGCCGGTCGTCCGTCGGATGAGCTTGCGTGGAGGCGTGGGCGGGCGCGGGGGATTGCGCGGCCCCCGGCGCAAGTTCCGCGACCCGCACGCCGAGCTTGTTGCCGACCGCGATCAGATGACCGTGTCCCACCAGCGTACCGTTCGCGAGGATGCGGATCACCCCCTGATTCAGCGGCTGATCGAGTTCGAGCACGAAGCCCGGGCGCAATGCCTTGAGTTGCGCGAGCGTGAGCGTGCGGCGTTCGAGTTCGAAGCTCGTCGTGACTTCGAGCGAATCGAGCGGCAGCGCGGCGGCGGGGTTGTCCTCGTCGCCGGGTGAGGCGTGTTGATCCGGCGTTGGCGTGGCTGCGGTCACGGCTGTCCCCTGAATCTGTTCGATGGTGATGGCGGCGCCCAGCACGCACGCGTTCAATCTGATGCCGGGTGTGCCGCGCGTCGTCGCGTGACAGGTGAGACCCGCGCCGGCGGACTTCCAGCGCTCGATCGCGATGATGTCGCCGTGCTGCAGGCCTTTCAGTTCCTGTTGCGTGAGCCGCGTCGTCCCGATGCAGAACGACAGCGGCACCGTGAGCGTGTCGAAATCGTGCGGGCCGAGCGTGGGCGGCGGCGGATCCGCGGGGCAGGCGAGCGCGAGAAAGCGCGCGTCGTCGAACTGCAGCGCGCCATGCGTGCGCCAGTCGGCGCTGCCGTTCTGCCCCACCTTGCTGACCGAGAAACGAAGCTCGGCGACGCCGTCTGTTTCAGCCGGTGTTTCGGCGTGTTCGGGCGCGAGCAGCATGGCTTCGTGGCGGGTCAGCCGTGCGAGCGCGTTGCATACCGGCGCTAACGCATCGGCCACCAGTGCGCAGCGAATCGCATCGGGTACGGCCGGATCGGCGGCGTCGCCGATCAACTCCCGTTCGGCGAGCGGCTCGAGCAGCAGCCAGCCGGATGCCGGACCGAGGCGAAAGCGGTAGCGGCGCGGCGCGCCCTCGGCGAGCCGCGCGTTGAAATCCCAGTGCAACGCATAGGCGGCCCCGCCGGCTTCGAGCGCGAACGGGCGCGGCCATGCATAGGCGCGCCGCAAGGCGCGCGCGGCTTCCGGTACAAGCCGCGGCAACAGCGTCGTGTCGCCCAGCAAGCTGATCGTTGCCGCGCGCGCCGTCAGCGCGTGCAACGCGGTATCGCCGCCGAACGCCTGGGCTTCGCGCATCATCGCGGGGGCGTTCATCGCGCGTCGTGCTGGCCGGCCAGGTACGCGAGATGCACGCGGTTCTGTGCGCCGTAGCGTTTCTTCAAAAGCCGCAAGTGGTAGTCGACGTTATGCGTGGACATCTGCAACTGATCGGCGATCTGCCGGTCGCTCATGCCTTGGGTCAGCGCGCTCAGAATGCGGCGCTGCACCTGCGAAATAGGCTTCGCGCGCGGCGGCGCGTCGTCGGGCATGGCGGCGTGGCTCAGCAGATATTCATGCAGCGCGAGACCGAGCGCATAAGCCTGGCCGATCACGCGGTCGCCGATCCAGTGTCTGGACAGATTGGCGCAGCTGAAATTGATCACGCTCTGATGCGGGCTCGAAGGACTCGCGAGCCCGAACGTGATGCCGCTGCGCATGCCGGCTTCATGCGCGTCGTCGAGCAGGTGCCGCAAACGCGGCTCGACGCTTTGCGCGGGCTTGCCGTAAGGCGCTTGTGCGAGCGACGTGAGGTCCCACACCAGCGGCCATTCGTATCGGCACGCAAAGGCGATGCGCGGATCCACTTCGATATAGCGCTGCGCCACGTAGCGGTCGGGCCAGCCCGGCGCGGCGTACTCGCGCACATAAAGCGCGCGCGTGATCAGATCGCGGGCGCGCGCGAGCCGCCAGTAGCACAGCCAGTCGAAGCCGATCGCGCCGAGCATCGCGCTGATCAGCAGGCGCCGCTGTGCCGGCGTGCGCGCGCCGCTCAGCTCGTTCGCGACGGCGGAGCGCGCCGCCAGCAACGGCTTGCTGGCGAGGTCGGCGATACAGCGCTGCCTGCCGTCCAGCATCACGTAGCTCTCCTCGGCGCATTCGCTCGATTTCAAGCTCTCCTCCATGTCCGGATGCGTGATCCCAATGTAATGTCGAACGCGGACGCGGAACACTACAACGTTCCGTAGTGCGACGCGAAATGAGCGTGCTCAAACCACCGGATCCCACGAGTTTTCCAGGTGCCGGCACGACGCGCCGTCATTAAACTGACTGCACCATTGGCTTTCATGGAGCGCTGTTCTCGCAGCACGCCGCGCTCGACAGCGGCGCGCTTGCGAAGGACACACGTTCATGCCTTTCGATACGGTCAACAAGCTCTGGAATGGCGCGCAAGGCGTGGGCTGGCGCGAACGCGGCGCGCGCTTGCCGCTCGCGCGCAACTACGACCTGCTGCTCGCGCTCTTCGTCGCGGCGGTGATCGCGCTGTTCGTTCTGCCGCTGCCGACCGTGGTGCTCGACGGCCTGATTTCGCTAAACCTGGCGCTGAGCATCCTGCTGCTGACGGTGTCGACGTATCTGCCTTCTGCCGTGAGCTTTTCTTCGTTTCCCGCCTTGCTGCTGTTCACCACGCTGCTGCGGCTCGCGCTGAATATCGCGTCGTGCAAGCTGATTCTGCTGCAGGCGAATGCCGGGCATGTCATTGATACCTTCGGACGGCTGATCGTCGGTAACAACTTCGTGGTCGGCGGCGTGGTGTTTCTGGTGATCGCGATCGTGCAGTTCATCGTGATCGCCAAGGGTTCCGAGCGGGTCGCGGAAGTCGGCGCGCGCTTTTCGCTCGACGCGATGCCAGGCAAGCAGATGAGTATCGACGCCGATCTGCGCGCCGGCATCATCACGTCTGACGAGGCGAAGCGCCGCCGCGAACTGCTCGAACAGGAATCGCAACTTCATGGCGCGATGGACGGCGCAATGAAGTTCGTCAAGGGCGATGCGATCGCCGGCATCATCATCGCGTTCATCAATATTCTGGCGGGCATCGCAGTCGGCACGCTGATGCACGACATGAGCGTGTCGCAGGCCTTGCACCGTTATGCGGTGCTGACGGTCGGCGACGGCATGGCCTCGCAGATTCCGTCGCTGCTGGTGTCGATCGCAGCGGGCGTGGTGACCACGCGGGTCGCGTCGCGCGATGCGCAGGAGCGGCACCTGGGCGAACAGATCGGCACGCAGATCGCCAATCATCCGCGGGCGATTCTGATTGCGGGCGTGATCGTGCTGGCCTTCGTGCCGGTGTCGGGTTTCCCGAAGTGGTCGTTTCTCCTACTGGCAGGCTCGATGATCTCGGGCGGCGTGTTCCTGATGCGGCGGCGCAAAACCATCCCGGCGCTGAATCTGATCACGCTCGCGGATGCACCCGCCGACAGCGAGGGGGGCCTCGGCGCGGGCGGCTCGCAGGTGCATCCGCTCGGCATGACCGCGCTGCTCGCGGTCGTGTTCGCCCGGGATCTGCGCGCGCATCTGAACCTGGTGCAATTGCAGGCGGCGCTATCCGACGCGAAAGCGCGCGTCGACGTCGATCTCGGTCCGGTGTTTCCGCGCATGAATTTACGCTTCGATCCGGCGCTCGCGCAGCATAGCTACAGGATCCTGTTGCAGGACGTGATCGCGTCGACCGGCTATCTGCGGCCCGGGTTGCTATTGTGGGACGGCAGCTCGCCACTGCCCGCCGATCTCGAACGCGAAGCCGGCGAACCGTTCGGGCCATTTACGCAACCCGTGTGGCTCGGGTCTCATACGCCGCCAACGCGCGGCGCCGCGACGCAGACGGGCATTAGCGGCAAGCTCACGCATGAACAGGTGCTCGCGCAGCACCTGGAGTCGATCGTGCGCGCCAATCCTGCCGCGCTGATCGGCATTCAGGAAACCCAGGCGCTCGTGCATCTGGCGCGCCGCGATCATCCGGAGCTGATCGCCGAACTCACGCGCCTCGTGCCGTTGCAGCGGATCACCGAAGTGCTGCGGCGTTTGCTGCTCGAACACATTCCGATCCGTAACTTGCGAGTGATTTTCGAAAGCCTCATTACGTGGGCACCGAAAGAGCCCGACGACACCATCGCGCTCGTCGAGCAGGTGCGTGTCGATCTGAAACGGATGATCACCGACCGCTATTGCGGCGTGAGCCGCAGCCTCGACGTCGTGCTGTTCGAACAGAGCTTGCAGGACCGCGTGCAGGCGGCCATCACGAAGACGCCGCAGGGCGTGTTTCTCGGCCTCGCGCGCGAGGTGAAGGACAACGTCGGCGAACAGACCCGCGCGGTGATGGAGTCGTTGCGCAGCGCGGCGCGCGATGGTCGCGAGCGCCGTGTCGGCGTGCTGGTGCCGATGGCGGTGCGCTTTTACGTGAAGTCGATGATCGAGCCGATGCTGCCCGATGTCCCGGTGCTGTCGTACCAGGAGATCGAAGAGGACGTTCGGCTGCATACGATCGGCTGGGTGAAGAACCCGGCATGAAGCACGCGATGAGCCTCGACCCTGACTTCGAACCGAACCCGGACCGGACCCAGGCCCGAATCATGGAGAAACCGCATGAGTGCTGCCGCGATTCTCGACATCACGCGCCAGGCGTTGCTGCTCGTGTTGATGCTGTCGTTGCCCGTGGTGCTGGTGGCGACCGGCACGGCCGTGTTCGTCGCGATCGCACAGGCCGTCACGCAGGTGCAGGACTCGAGCATCGGCACGTCGGTGCGGATGATCGTCGTGATGGTGACGGTAATCGTGCTGGCGGGCTGGGCTGGACGCGAGTTGCTGATCTTCGCGCGCCAGGCGCTCGAACGGGTGTTCGTCGTTTTGCCAGGTATGTCGTGATCAACTCGCCACAGGGCTTTCACTTGAAAAAGACAATCCATCCGGTTCTCGTGATACGCATGCGCGGCACGCTATTGCTGATGTTCGCGCTATGCCTGCTGGTGCCGCTTTCGCGCGCGCATGCAGCGGAATTGCAGTGGCGCAACCGCAGTTTCGAAATTGTCGCGAACGGCCGGCCGCTGGCCGATTTTCTGCGTGAACTCGCCGCCTCCCAGGGCACCACGGCGGTGATAGACGGGAAGGTGGAAGGCAGCATCAGCGGGCGCTTCAACGACACGCCGGCACGCACGCTCAATAGCGTCTGCGCGACCTACGGCTTGACGTGGTACTACGACGGCTCGTTTCTGTACATCGAACGCGCGTCCGACGCGCAAACCCAGGTGCTGCCGATTCCGCGCGGCTCGGCGTCGAACCTGGCCGCGGCGATGCAGTCGATGCAGATTACCGACAGGCGCTTCCCGTTGCAGATCAGCGATCGCGACAGCACGGTCTACGTGTCCGGGCCGCGCCGTTACGTGGAACTGGTGCGTCAGGCCATCGACTCGGTGGGCAACGGCGCGTCGAGCACCGACCACGCGGAGATCCGCGCGTATCGGCTGAAGTACAACTGGGCTGCGGACTTCGTGATCAATCGCTCGGGCAAGGAGGTGACGATCCCGGGTGTCGCGACGATTCTGCGCAAGCTCTACCGGCGCGGCGCGAGCAACAACGCGCCGAGCGCGGGCGCGATGCGCCTGGGCGGTCCCACCCGCCAGGTCAAGCTGAGTTCGGGCGATACGATCAACGTGCCGCGCATCGAGATTCCGCTCGCGGGCATGAATGGCGGCAATGCCGGCGGCTATATGGACGGCTACGGCCAGGGCCAAGGTCAGAGTCAGGGCCCCGGCGGCGATCTCAACGCGTCCGGCGGCGCCGACCAGTTGCCGCAAATCGAAGCCGATCCGGCTATCAACGCCGTGCTGATTCGCGACACGCCGGATCACATGGGACGCTACGCGCCGCTGATCCAGCAGCTCGACGTGAAGCCGCGCATCGTTGAAATCAATCTGACGATCATGGATATCAGCCTTCAGTCGCTCGATCAGTTGGGGGTCGACTGGCGGCTGCATACGAGTCACGGCGACTTCCAGTTCGGCAACGGCGCCAATCCGCCGCTCACCTTCGCGGCCGGCACCACCGAGGCGGGTCAAACCGGCACCACCACGCCGGTGGGCCTCGCGCTGACCGCGTCGATAGGAGGGTCGCTGCGCGACTATCTGCTCGCGCGGATCAACGCGCTGGCCCGCACCGGCGACGCCAAGCTGTATTCGAAGCCGAAGGTGCTGACGCTCGACAACACCGAGGCGGTGCTCGAAAACCTCACGGAGTTTTACGTGCAGGTGCAGGGCTTCCAGGACTCGTCGCTGTACGGCATCACGACCGGCCAGAGCGTGAAGGTCACGCCGCTGATCGTGGAGGATGGCACGCAGCGCGTGATGATGTCGCTCGACATTCAGGATGGCGAAGTGACGAACCAGCAGGTGTCGAACGTGCCGGTGATCCTGCAGCGGAACATCGTCACCAAAGCGATGATCGACGAAGGCAAGAGCCTCCTGATCGCGGGCTTCAACAGCGATGAGCAGAGCTTCGACAAGACCGGTATTCCGCTGCTCTCCGATATTCCGTGGATCGGCCATCTGTTCAAGTACACCAACAAGAACGGCCAGCACATGGAGCGCTTCTACATGATCACGCCGCGCGTGGTCACGCCCGCGGCTGAATACGCGGCGACGGGCGCGCCGGAGAACTACACGTCGGATCTGATGCAGAACGTGGTGGTGCCGCCGTCGAACGATTCGCTGACCGCGCGCGCGCAGACGATCGCGCCGCCGCCCGCGCCGGCGAGTTCGGCGGCGGCGAATGGAGCGGGTGCGAACGCAGCTTCGGAGGCCGCCACGCCGGTCACGACTGCGCCGGTCATGACGCCCCAGGTGACGCCGACACCGATGCCGCCGCAAGCAGCACCGCCTGCCGCGCCCGGTGCGGGAGACAGCAATGGTCAGCAGCACCCCTGACGCGTCCGGATGGCAACTGTGTTTTTTGAACGGGCCGATGTCGGGCCGCACGCTGTTGCTCAAGCTCGGTGAAAACTGGGTTGGCACGGGCGCGGATTGCGAAGTGATTCTGCCGGATCGTGAGATCGCCGCGCGGCAACTGTGTCTGCACGTCGGGTCGATAGCGGTATCGGTGCAGAACCAGGGCGGCGCGCCGGTGCTGCTGAACGGCACGCCGCTCGCGCAGATGCGGCGCGCGCTGATGCCCGGCGACACGGTGACGGTCGCGCACGTGAAGTTCGGCATCGAGCGGCTGGCCGGCGCGCAAGTGGTGCCCGCGGGCGCGGCGAGCGCGGTCGGCGGCAAGCGTCACGGCGAATCGCATCACTGGCTGTCGGTGGTGTTGCCGGCGTGGCTCGGCGGGCTCGGCAGCCGCCGCCTGATGTTCGCGCTGCTGGCGCTGTGGAGCGCGTTCGCGATCGCGGCCGGCAGCTATGTGGCCGTCGCGACGCGCGGCTCGTTCTGGTGGTCGCATCAAAGCCGCTTCGAGCGGATGCGCGACGTGGAAGGCGCGTTGCGGCAGTTTCCCGAGCTGACGGTGGAGCCGGGGCAGGGCAACGCGATCGCGGTGGACGGTTACGTGCGCGACGCCAGGGACCGTGCGCGGGTGGCGGCGATCGTCGATGGCTTCGACGGCGTGACGCTCGGTGATGTGTACGTCGTCAACGATCTGCTCGCGACAGCGCAGCAGACGCTGAGCGATACGCAACTGAAGGTGGCCTACACGGGGCGCGGGCGTATGACGATCAGCGGCGTCGCGACGCGGGCGGTGTGGCAGCGCGTGCAGAACTTCAAGCGCGACGCGAAGCCGGCGGTCGAGGTGACCGACCAGGTTGTCTATGACGACAACGCGGGCGGCCCGCTGATCGCGGCGAGCGGCAGCGCGGTGCCCGTGGACATCGCCGGCGTGTACGGAGACGACACCGGTACGCGTTATGTGGTGACGCGCGACGGGCGGCATTTCTTCGAAGGCGCGACCTTGCCGAGCGGCTTGATGGTGGCGTCGATCGGATCGGGCAGCGTCACGTTCGAGCGCAACGGCACGCGGTTCGTGGTGGCGCTCGGGCCGCATGAGGTCCCGTCGCCGGGCGCGGCATCGTTGCCGGCGGCGTCCTCGGCCGCACCCGCCGCGGCGGGTGTCGCGATGCCGAGTTCGTAGCACCCGTTTTCTGCAGCACCGGGCAGAGCGAATTTCCAGGAGTGTCTCGCAGGCCGCAGTCGGGCGTGCGAGGGCAAGGCGCCGCGCGAGCGGCATTTCGTTAGTCAAAGGAGCGATCATGACCACGTCAAACGTAACCAGCACCGGCACCAACCCTTCGTCGAATTTGCCGGACAACACGTCGCAGATGCAGGCATTCGAGGAGAAACTCTTCGAACAGCAAATGCAGATGCAGTCGATCGGCATGGTCGGGCAGGCGCACGCCCAGACCATCAGCGTGTTGAACAACATGAGTTCGGCGGAAGGGGGTGCCAATTCGAGCGCGGGCCGGCTGGGCTGAAGGAGGTCTCGCGGGGCAAACAGGGCTAAGCGGCGGCGCTTCGTTCACGCGGGTGACGTACCCGCGGTGGCGAAGCCGCCCTCGCGGGCTGCAGGCATTCGCCTCGCAACAGCAGTCGGGCATGACCTGAAATGCAGTTTTCAAGCACGGAGCTGAAACATGACTGGATCAGCGATAGCGCCGGTCGGCGCTGAAGCGGTAGTGCAGAAGTCGGTCGCCGAGTCCGCGCAGCAGGCGCAATGGACCGCGTCCGCGCAGCCTCAGGGCGGGCCGCCGCCCGCCGCGCAAGGCCAGGAATTCGCCGCGCAGATGGGCGGCGCGCGCAGTGTCGACGCGGCCACGGCGTCGGCACCGGTATCGGCGAGCGGCGTGGTGAACTACCTCGACGGCCTGGGGCGGCACTTCAGCGATCTCGCCAACATTCGTCACGAGGCGCTGCGCCCCACCGGCGACTGGGGCATGGATATGGCGCGCATGATGGAATACAACTGGGATCTGTCGATGACGGCCAACGGCTGCCAGTTCGCACTGTCGGCCGCGCAGGCGGCGAACAATTGCTCGCGCTCGGTGTTGACGCCGGATAAAGGCTAGACGCAGGGCTCAATGCGTGGCTCAACGCAGGGCCGAACGCGGGCCGTTTGAAGGGTGCGCCCCAGTGCATCGCAAGGCGTGCCCGCGCGGCCCGCGCATAAGCGAACGCGGACGTCCCGCGTGCGTCAGCACGGCAGGCCCGCGCACAGGATGAAAAGGCGATGACGAGAATTGTCGGATGGCTCGGCGCGGCCGTGTTGCTGTTGTGTCTGGCCGGCTGCGAGCAGGAGCTGGTGTCCGGACTCGACGAGAAGGACGCGAATCAGGTCGTTTCGGTGCTGGCCGACGCGGGCATTGGCGCGTCGAAGGAAAGTGTCGAGAGCCGCGACGGCGCGTCGGCATGGCAGGTGAACGTCGACGGCGGCTCGATGGGCGACGCGTTGAAGGTGCTGCGCACGCACGGTCTGCCGCGCCAGCCGCTTGCGAGTCTCGGCCAGGTGTTCCAGCAACAGGGACTCGTCGCGACGCCCGCCGAGGAGCGCGTGCGCTACATCTACGGCGTGCAGCAGGAACTCGCGCGCACGCTCGAGGACGTGGACGGCGTGGTGGTCGCGCATGTGCAGGTGGTGATTCCGGAGAACGATCCGCTGTCGGACAAGATCAAGCCGTCGTCGGCGGCGGTGTACATCAAGTACCGGCCCGGCATCGATCTTCACGCGACCGCGCCGATGGTCAAGGAGCTCGTGGCGCATAGCATCGAAGGCCTTTCGTACGACAACGTGTCGCTGTTCCTGCAAGCCGACAGTGCGGCCAGCCAGCGTCCGGCGGGACTCGGCGGCGACAGCCTGGCGAACCTGCTGATGCTGCGCACGCCGTTCGCGTGGCTCGCGTCACTGCTGCTTTTGCTCACGTTCGGGGTGGTGGTGTTGATCGGCGCGCGGCGCGGTGTGTTCGGCTCGCGCATCGCCAATGCGATGGGCGCGCGCTCGTCGCTGGCGACGGGTTCGTCCACGCGGGGCGAGTGAGATGGACGCCGATACGGCACGCGAAGCGCCGCGCGAAAGCAGCCGCGCCGCGTCACACGCCGACCACCCGGCGCGCGCCGCGCGGCTGCATCGGCTTGCGGTGGAATTCAATCTGCGGCTCGACCGCTATATCGATCCGAGCTGGCTGCCGCTGGATTGGCCGGCCCCTTACCGCGATTTCACGGCGTTCGGCGTGCGCGGGCGCGCGCTGCTGGCGCGCCATCTGCTCGCGCAAAGCGGACTCGCGGATCGCTACGCCTTCGGCTTCGGCAGCCTGGTCTCGCGTATCGCGTTGATCGAACGCAGCGCCTTGACGACGCTCGCGGCCTACTGCGGTTTGATGCTGCATCGCGCGTGGCTGCAGGAGGCGCCGAACTGGCGCACGCATTCGGCGCTGGTCGACGCGTTCGGCTACAACGCGATGCCGTTCGTGCTCGAGCGTGCGCCGCCGTTCGATGCAATCGGCGAAAGCCTCGAACCGTTTCGCCAGACGCCGCGCGCCGCCGTCGACGCGATCCGTCAGCGCGGCGCGCGTCTGCTGCTGGACTTCGTCGCGCCGGAGGGCGACGCGATCATCGAACGCATGCGCCTGAAATTTGCCCGCGGCGTCAGCGAGCAGCCGGCGTACGGACTGAGTCCGGTGCATCGGCAGCATCTGGCCGAACTGATCTTTCTATGCCTTATACCCGAGAGGCTCGCGCAATGGGACTGGCTTTTCTGATCACCAGCGAAAACCTGCAGATACTCTCCGAGCGCAAGGTGCTCAAGCAGAGCGAGTATTCGGCGCTGCTCGACGCGGGGTCGCTGCTCTCCACCGCGCAGGCGGAGCGCCAACGGATGCTCGACGAAGCGCAGCAGGGCTACGAGCGCAGATTGCGCGAAGGTCATGCGCAAGGCGTCGAACAGGGCAAGCGCGAGTACGCCGAGCAGGCCTGCGGCGCCGCGCTCGATGCGGCTCGCACGCTCGACGGCTTGCGCGACACGATTGCCGGCATCGTCGTGAAGGCGGTGCGTACGATCGTCGGCGAGAGCGATCCGCACGTGCTGTACGAAGCGGCGCTACGGCGCATCGATGCGCTGGTGCGCGACGAGGCGTTTCTGGTGGTGCGGGTGGCGCCCACGCGCCGCGACGCGGTGGCGGCCGCGTTGCAGCAGGTGTGGCCGGAACGGATGGCGGCGGGGGCCGGTACGGCGTCGCCCATTCGCATCGTCACGGACAGCCGGCTGAGTGAAGAGCAATGCATCGTGGAGACGCCATCCGGTACGCTCGACGTCGGTCTCGATGCGCAGATCGACGCGCTGCGCGCGGCGATCCGGCAACGCACGTCATGAGCGACGCGCCGTTCGATCCGCTCAGCGGCGCGGACAGCGAAGCCGCGCCGTCGCCCGATAGCCTGACCGATACGTTGGGCAGGCTCGCACGCGACGGTTTCGATGCCGAATCAGGCCTCGATCGCCATGCGCTCGCCGCCGAACTCGAACACGGTCTCGATCAGTTCAACCCGGTACGCATGCGCGGCCGCGTGAGCCGCGCGGTCGGCCTGCTGGTGAATGCCTCCGGCGTGCATGCGAGGCTCGGCGAAATCTGCGAACTGCGCACGCCCGGCGCGCCGCCGATGCTCGCGGAAGTAGTCGGTTTCGCGCGCCAGACCACCTTGCTGACGCCGCTCGGCGCCACCGACGGCTTGTCGCCTTCGACCGAAGTGATTCCGTCGGGACGCGGCCATCGTTTCGCGGTCGGCGCCAGCTTGCGCGGACGCGTGCTGAACGGCCTCGGCGCGCCGCTCGACGGACGCGGCGAGATTGCCGGCGGCACGCTGGTTTCCGCGCACAACGAGCCGGTCAATCCACTGCTGCGGCAAACCATCGATACGCCGCTGGCCACCGGTGTGCGGGCGATCGATGCGCTGTTGACCGTGGGCGTGGGGCAGCGCATCGGCGTGTTCGCGCCGTCCGGCGTCGGTAAGAGCACGCTGCTCGGCATGATCGCGCGGGGCGCCGAATGTGACGTGATCGTGATCGCGCTGGTCGGAGAACGCGGCCGTGAAGTGCGCGAGTTTCTCGAACACAGCCTGTCGCCGGAGGCGCGCGGCAAGGCCGTGATCGTCGCATCGACGTCGGACCGCCCCGCGATGGAGCGCGTGAAGTCCGCGCATGTGGCGACCGCGATCGCCGAGTATTTCCGCGATCAGGGCAAGCGCGTGCTGCTGCTGGTCGATTCGCTCACGCGTTTCGCGCGCGCGCAGCGCGAAGTGGGCCTTGCCTCCGGCGAGCCGCCGACGCGGCGCAGTTTCCCGCCGTCCACGTTCTCGGTGCTGCCGCAACTGCTCGAACGCGCGGGGCAGGGCGAACGCGGCTCGATTACCGCGTTCTACACGGTGCTGGTGGAAGGCGACGAGGAAACCGATCCGATCGCGGAGGAAGTCCGCTCGATTCTCGACGGCCACATCGTGCTGTCGCGCAAGGTCGCGACCGCGAACCGCTATCCGGCGATCGACGTGCTCGCGAGCCTGTCGCGCGTGATGTCGCAAGTGACAGGCAGGTCGCATGTGAGCGACGCCGCTCGCGTGCGCGAGCTGCTATCGAAGTATCAGGACATCGAGTTGCTGGTGCAGATCGGCGAATACCGCGAGGGCGCCGATCCGCTCGCGGACGCCGCGTTGCGCGCCAAGGCGCCGCTCGAAGCTTTTTTCTCGCAGCGCGCCGACGCGCTCGCGCCGTTCGACGAAACGCTAGCGACGCTCCATGACATCGCCCGACGCCATTAAGGCCACGCTCGACGCCTTGCGCCGTGTGCGCGAAATTCGCCATCGCAAGGCGGCGATCGACAGGATGCGCCAGCATCGCGTGACCGAACAGACGGCGCAGTCGGTCGCCGATGCGCGCGCGCGGATGGTGCGTGAACTGGCGGCCCGTCATGCGCTCGCGCAGCGCGTGACGAGCGACGCAGGACAGGCGCGCATGTCGCCGCGCGCGCTGCAGGACACCGTATTCGAGGACCTCTCGCGAATGCGCGCGGCCGGACTCGCGCATGAAGAGGCGCAGCGTGCGGGCGAGCGGCATCGGCAGGAAGAGGGGCGGCTCGCGCAGCTGCAGACACGGCTCAATCGCGCGCAGGCGAGTCTCGACAAGCTCGAACGGGTCGCAAACGATACGGGCCGCGGCGCGCTGCGCGCGCAGCAAGCCCGTGAGGATGACGAAGCGGACGAAGCGGCATTGCGCCGGCATGGCACGGCGGCGGCGAGCCTGCTGGACGACGCGCACACGGCGAACGATGAACCGTGGAGTCCCCGCGGCGGCGACCGGGACACCGATGGGCGATAACAGCTTCGCCGCGATTCAGGCCGCGCTACATCCGCTGTTGCTCGTGATGCCGCGCCTGCTGCCGATGATGCTGATCGTGCCGGTGTTCGGCGAACGCGTGCTCACCGGACTCGTGCGCAACGGCCTGATCGTCGTGATCGCGCTGTTTGCATCGCCGATCGTCGATGTGCCCGAACTCGCCGCGATTCCTCCGCTCCTGTGGATGCTGATTCTCGCGAAGGAGGCGCTGATCGGCGTGCTGCTCGGCTTCACGTTCAGCGCGGTGCTGTGGGCGATCGAAAGCGTCGGCCATCTGATCGACTTCCAGACCGGCTCGGGCAACGCAGCGTTCTTCGATCCGGTGTCGGGCGCCGAGGGCGGCCCGAGCGGCGCGTTCCTCAACTTTCTCGCGATCACGCTGTTTGTCACCGGTGGAGGCTTGCATCTGATGCTCACGCTGTTCCTGGAGTCGTACCGCCTGTGGCCGGTCGACGCGTTGACGCCGAATGCGCACCGCGTGCTCGACCAGTTCGCGATCCGCGCGACCGACTCGATGCTGCGCGCCACCGTCAAACTCGCCACGCCCGTGATCCTCGTGCTGGTGCTCGCCGAACTCGGTCTCGGGCTGATCGGCCGCGCGGTGCCGCAGATGAATGTGTTCATGCTGTCGCAGCCGGTGAAGAGCTCGCTGGCGTTTCTGATGATGGCGTTGTTCCTGTACTTCGTGTACGGCTCGTTGCAAGCCTTCCTTGCACCGGATAGCCCGCTTTTTGCGCTATTGCGCGCGACGTTGTAGCGATGCGCGCGCGTTGAACGCCTTGCCCGCATGGCCGAAAAATCCCACCGACCCACCGCGCGCAAGCTGCGCGAAGCACGCCGCAAAGGCGAGGTGGCGCGCAGCGCCGATCTCGTCGCGGCCGTGCAGTTCATCGCGCTGCTGGCGCTGCTAATTGGCGGCGGACCGATCGGTCTGCGCGTCGTGCACTCGCTGCTCGACGCCGCCGCGCAATTGATCGCCGCGCCCGATCCCGGCGCGCTGCTCATGCCTCTGATCAGCGCGGCGGTGCGCGCCTTGGCGATGCTGGTACTCGCGGTGAGCGCCGTGGCCGGCATTTCAGCGGCGGCCGCCGCGCTCGCGCAAGTAGGCGGCTTGATGGCATGGGAGCGCATCCGGCCCGACCTGAACCGGCTCAACCCGGCCGCCGGACTTGCGCGGATGTTCTCGTTGCGCAATCTGATCGACCTGGCGAAGCAACTGGTCAAGACGCTCGCGCTTGCCGCGATCATCTACGCGGTGATCCGCGGTTCGCTCGGCGCGGTGATCGAGGCCGGCTTTACCGCACCCGCGCACATTCTCGGCATCGCCGGCAAGTTGCTCGCCTTGCTGTTCGGCTGGGCCGCGGTGGTGTACGCGGCGCTCGCCGCGTTCGATTACGCTCACCAGCGCTGGCAGCACATGCGCCAGCTCAGGATGAGCACCGATGAAATCCGCCGCGAGTACCGCGAAACCGAAGGCGATCCGCAGATGGGCTCACGCCGCACGCAACTCGCGCGCGAATTGCAGTTCAATTCGCTGCAGGACGTGGTGGGCAGCGCATCGGCGGTGGTGTATTCGGCGCGGGTCGCGGTGGCGCTGCGCTATACCGGCGCGCCGTCGCTGCCGATGGTGGTCGCGCGCGGCGAAGGCGAGGCCGCGCAGAGAATTCGCGCGGTCGCGCGGGACCTGCTGCGGCCGACCGTAGCGAATGCGGGCCTCGCCGAAACGCTGTACGAGGAGGTGCCGCTCGGGCATTTCATCGACCGTGCGCATTTCCGCGAGGTCGCGCAAGTGCTGAAGTGGGCCACCGGCGACGATACGTGAAGGGTGATCCGCGAAGCTTCGCGCACACGGCCGGCCGGCGCGGACATGCATCGGCGTGCGCACGATGGTGGCGACGCGACGCCTCATCCGGGCGCGCGGTGACTTCACGAGGTCGGCAACTGTCCCGCCAGAAACGCCAGTTGCGTGCGATTGGTCACGCCGCATTTCTGACGCAGCCGCCGTAGATGGTAGTCGACGTTGTGCGCGGTGGTGTGCATGCGCAACGCGATCTCCTTGTCGGACAGGCCGGCTGCGAGAAAGCCGAGAATGCGCATCTGCAACTCGGACAATTCGGCGGCCGATTCGCGCCGGTTGATCGCCCGCACATACGCCGAGAAGCGCTGATGAACCGACAGGCCCAGTGTGAGGGACTGCACCACGACGCTGTCCGTGATCCAGCTTGCGTGCTCGCTCGGCGCGGCGAAGCTGATGATCGAGCGCAGCCGCGTGTGCGGAATCGGCAGGCCGAAGATCAGGCCGCTGCCGATGCCGCCGTCGCGCATTTCGTCGAACATCGCGCGCATGCCCGGCGGTGAGCCCGCGCGGCGCCACGCCTCGACGAGCCGGCGCATATCCCACACGTGCGGGGAGTTGTCGGCCAGCGCCCAGCTAAAGCGCGGATCGTGGCGGTGATAACCGGCTGCGAAATAGTGCGGCGCGAGATTCACCGACAGGTAGCTGCGCGGCACGTACAGCCGTTCCGGGCGGCCCTGCGGGTCGAGCTTCACGGTCAGATAGCCGAGTTCGCTGAAGCCGACCAGCCGCAGCATGCCGCGCACGAGCCGCATTCTCTCGTCGAGATTGCGGGCGGCGCCGAGCTGCGCCGCGATGTGGGTTTCGCCGCCCAACTCGTCGCGGCGGATCGTGCCCAGCAACTCCGCTTCGTCGTAGTAGCAGATGTCCGGGGTATCGGCGGCCTGCGCGCTGCCCGCCGCTTCGCTTGCCGGCGCCGACCGTTCGGGATCGTAGCCGCTCATCGCCATGCGGCACACCGCGAGGCCCGCAGGCTCCTTGAGAACCGCCATTCCAAATGTCATACGCTCCCCCTGTTGTCGTTATGGACACACCTCGGCCGCGGCGGACGGCGCCGCCGGATTTCCCGTAGCCAGGTGGTGGTGCGGCCGTCTGCGAGGCAGCGGCCGCGAGCGTACTGCGTCAGTCGCCGAGGATACAGCCCGCGATATACGCAAGCTGCACGCGGTTCTGCGCGTTATAGATTTTCTTCAGTTGCCGCAAGTGATAACCGATGTTGTGCGCCGACATCGACAAGGATTCGGCCATCTCGCGATCGCTCAAGCCCTGGGTGACGAAGCGCAGGATCGAGCGCTGCACGTCGTTGAGCGTCTCCGCCGTCAGCGATGGCATCAGGCTGTGCGCGCGCGCCTCGATGAACGCGTGCAGGCCCACACCGATCGCGTACGCTTCGCCGAGCGTGGTGTCGGCGATCCTTGTACGGCCCGTTTGCGCGCTCGACAGCGTGACGATGCAGTGCTCGAGCGCGTTGCCGGTGGCGAGCCCGAAGCTCACGCCGCTATGCAGGCCTGCCTGCTTCATCGCGTGTGTGAAGCGGCGCGCGAAGACTTCGCAGCGCTCGGCCATCGGCGTGGAAAACATCGACTCCAGATCCCACGCGAACGGCCATTCGAAGCGGCATGCATAGGTCACGCGTGGATCGATGCCGAAGAACTGCTCGTGTCCGTAGCGCTCGGCCCAGCCGGGTGGCGAGTAGGTGTCGAACCACGCGGCGCGGCTGACGAATTCGCCGATCCGCACGATGCGGCAATAGCAGAGCGAGTCGAACCCCGCGCGCTGAATCACCTCGCGCATCAGCGCTTGCCGCTCCTCGCTGCCGGGCGCTTCGAGCAACTGGCGGCCGATGCCGGCCAGCCCGTGGCCGCCGGAAATCAGCGTTGTCTGCGCCGCCGCCTGTGCGTCTTCGTGATCGAGTTGGGTATCGCCGAAGGTGAATAAAGCGGTTTGCTCGTCGCCCGTTTCGCTCATTGATAGATTTTCCGCTGGAACTTCATGTTCCTCTTTGCCGCTCCTCAGACGCCTGCCGAGTCTGGACGGAGCTGGCTCGCACTCGATCGGAATGCGGGCCGTCGAGCGCAAGACGTGGGTCAATTCTAGAAGCGATTAAATCGTCCGACAATTGGCCTTCACGTAGTTTTGGGAGTGTGTTGTCGTTCCGTCCGTCTGAAAACTACGAACTCTCGTGGCGCGGCGGGGCGGGGTCGGCGATTCGAGGCGCAGTCAGAACGATATGCTGATGGATTGGGCATAGCCGATGAATTCGGCAGTTTTTACGGCCGTGCTGGCTGGGTCGGTCCGCCGCTGTGTGCAAGCGTGGCCCTCGTGCCCGCTATCGTTGCGGCCATTGCGCCGTGATCGGCTCAAGCGAATGAGCCAGCGGCGCCAGCACTTTCTATTTCCGGCCGGACATTGATTCACTCTGCCGTTGGAGATACCCTTAGATCGTTCGTGGTCGTCGAATGCTGGTCAACCCGGAGACACCGTTTCATGAAGCGAGCGTGGGCTTTCTCCTGCATCCTCGCCTTGAGCGCGATCCTCGGGGCATGCGGCAAGGACGGATCGCAAAACGCTACGCCGGAAGCCGGCGTATCCGCGGGCCAGGCGCCGGCTCAGCCGGGGCAGGCCGCGAGCGTCGCACCTGCCGCATCGGGCGCGTTGGCCACCGTCACCAAGGCGCAGTTGCCTGGGGAAGCAGCCGAAACACTGCGTCTGATCAAAGCGGGCGGCCCTTACCCCTTTGGCGAAGACGGCGTCCTGTTCCGCAACAGTGCGGCATTGCTGCCGCAGCACGAGCGCGGCTACTACCACACGTACACAGTTCGCACGCCCGGCTCGAAGGATCGCGGGCAGCGCCGCATCATATGTGGTGGACCGCGCAAGCAGACCGGCGACTGCTACTACACCGACGATTACTACGTCAGTTTCAAACGCATCGCAGAGTGACTTGAGCGAATGAAAACGCCCCGGGGCCTCCAGTAAGAGGGACAACGGGGCGTTGTGTTTTCGGAGACCGTTATCTGGCGTTCTCCGCAGGCTCCGAAGAGGCGGCCTTGGTACGCGTCTTCGTCACGGACCACGTAGTGCCTGGTCTCAACCCGATGCCAAGGATCGTAGATGGCTTCTCCGGTCCGATCCTTGAGCTGAAGTGAAACTTTCATTCTCGCCGTGTCGATTGTGATGGCCTTCCTTCGTCGTCCCACTAGTGGCACGCGGCCGGTGCTGCGCCTTCCAACACTGCCAGGAGATTTGCCATGGCGATTCAAAAGATCACTCCCTTTCTTTGGTACTCCACACAAGCCGAGGAGGCCGCCGCCTTCTATGCGGCGATCTTTCCAGACTCGCGCATCACTCGGGTCACACCGGTGCCGAGCGGCGGCTCCACGAAGGTCGTCGAGTTTGTTCTCTTTGGGCAGCCCTTCATCGCGATGAGCGCCGACGGATCCGACGCGTTCAACCACTCGGTATCCCTCATGGTCAACTGTGATGATCAGGAGGAACTCGACCGTTACTGGGAAGCGCTTCTCGAGGGCGGCGGTTCGCCCGAGGCGTGTGGGTGGCTGAAAGACCGCTTCGGCGTCTCGTGGCAGCTCACGCCAACCGATCAACTCAGGATGATTGCCGACCCCGATCCGGAAAAGGCCAGGCGCGTTTTCGAGGCTATGTTGAAAATGGTGAAGCTCGACATCGCCACACTGAAAGCCGCCTATGCGGGATGACGGATTAACAGAAGCCCCTTGCATTGCCAGCTTCCTCGCGCGATAGGGCACAATGATCAAACCCACGGGTGTCTGCATCGCAGGTGTGAAGGTGCGCATCACTCGCCAGCGTACGGTCGGAAAAATCGCCCGACACAGTGGCGCGGACATAGCAGCCGAAGTAACGCCCGGCCGCCCGTGGCATCCCACTCCTGCGTCGGCTATCGGCGCCGCAAGGCCGGTTTTGGCCTCGCGCGCGACGCAATCGGGTTCTGCGCTTGCCGGCTGAATGGCTCCGGCAAGCTTCGAGGCTGCCTGCGCTACAGCGGCAGTTCGGTCTTGCGGCGGCGGGGCTTGGCCGGATCGGGCCGTGCGCATGGCACGAACTCGCCGCGGCCGGCGTCGCCACATGGCTTCTCACCATCCCACACCACATCGCCTCGCGACAGGGTCAGCGCAGGCCACGCGCTCAGATGCATGCCTTCATACGGCGTGTAATCGACGTTGTGATGCAGCCTTGCATTCTCCACCGGGAACGTGCGGCTCTCGTCCCAGATGACGACATCGGCGTCAGCGCCAATCGCAATGCTGCCCTTGCGCGGGTAAAGGCCGTAAAGCTTTGCCGCGTTGGTCGAGGTCAGTGCAACGAAGGTTTGCGGCGTGATGCGGCCAGTGCGCACGCCTTCGGACCACAGCAAAGCCATGCGCGTCTCCACGCCCGGAATGCCGTTGGCAATCTTGTCGAACGAGACTGCTTCGCCATGCGCTTTTTTGCCGTCCGGACCGTCGTAGCGAAAGGGCGCGTGATCGGACGAGAACACTTCGAACGAGCCGTTTTCGAGTCCGTCCCAGATCACCTGCTGGTTGGCCCGGTCGCGCGGCGGCGGACTGCAGATGCACTTTGCGCCTTCGAAGCTGTCGTCGCAGCCGAGGGAATCGGCGGTCAGAAACAGGTATTGCGGACAGGTTTCGCCATACACCTTGAGACCGTGGCTTTGCGCCCAGCGTATCTGTTCGACCGCCTCGCGCCCCGATACGTGCACGATCAGAATCGGCACGTCGACCAGTTCGGCAAACGCGATGGCCCGATGCGTTGCTTCGCGCTCCACGAGCATGGGCCGCGACGTCGCATGATAGCGAGGCGCGGTGTGACCGGCGGCAAGCAGCCGCTCGGTCAGCCATGAGATGCAGTCGGCATTTTCCGCGTGAATCATCACCATCGCGCCCTCGCTGCGCGCGACCGACAGTGTGTCGAGAATCTCGCGATCGCTCAGTTTGAGCGCGTCGTAAGTCATATAGATCTTGAACGACGTGTAGCCTTCGGCGATCAGAGCGGGCAACTCATTACGCAGAATCTCGGGCGTCGGGTCGGTGACGATCAGGTGGAACGCGTAGTCGATTACGGGCTTTCCGCCCGCGCGCCGATGGTAGTCGTCGATTGCCTCGCGAAGTGTATGGCCTTTCTGCTGGCACGCGAACGGGATCACCGTCGTCGTGCCGCCGCAGGCTGCGGACGTGGTGCCGGAGAGGAAGTCATCGGCCATGACCGAACCGTCGCCGGTCGGCTGGTCGAAATGGACGTGACTGTCGATGCCGCCCGGCGTCACGTGTCGTCCAGCCGCATCGATTTCGCGCGCGCCGGCACCGAGTTGCAGCCCCAGCGCAGCGATGCGGCCGTCGCGAATGCCGATGTCGCTGGTGAAAATGTCCGCGGCCGTGACTACGCGGGCGTTACGGATGACGGTATCGAAGTCTTGCATTTCAAATTTCCTGAACGAGCCGGCCCCAGCCGGCGAGACGTCGTGTATCGATGCCGCAGCGGCGCAGCATGTCCCACACGACCGTGGTGACAGTGTCGAACACCGGCACGCCGTGCTGCGCTTCCCAGTGCGCAACGCGATGCGCGGCGTATAGATTGGTGCAGAACGTCGCCACCGCCTGCGCGCCGCGCGCGACGACGTCGGCCACCTGGCGGTCGAGCGTCGCCTCGTCGACCAGCGCGAAGGCAAAATTCTCCTGAAGCTCGAGATGGCTTTCGCAACCCGCATCGATGCCAAGCGACGCGTAGTTCGCCACGATCTTTTGCTGCACGCTTGCGAGGTAGGGCGAGACAAGGCCGAGCCGTTGGATGCCGAACGCCTTCAGCGCACGATTGAGCGCGAGCACGGACGTGCTCGCGGGAACGCCCGTCGCTGCCGTGATCGCGGCGCACAGCGCTTCGTCCTGAGCGAAGCCGAGCCAGCCGGCGGACGTGCCGCTCCAGCCGATCATGTCGACATGCGCATCGGCGAGCAGACGTGCGGCATCGAGAATGCGTTCGTGCTGGAACTGGCCTAGCGCATCGGCACTGAGCGCGATCTGCGTGACGGAAAAGCGCGAGAAATGGACGGAGACTTCAGGCAGACCCGCAATCATCGCCTGCGTCAGTGGTTCGAGAGAAGTATTGGAGGAGGGCGTCAGAATGCCCAGGCGGATGCGTCGACTCATAGACCGTTATTGAAATGTGAGAGGAGTGAAGAAGCGAGTCCGGGACTGCGCTGAATGCGTATCGAGCGACTCGCGCACAGCGGACCGGTCACGCTCATGCCGCCATCCAGCCGCCGTCGACCATCAGTGTGGTGCCGGTCGTGAAGGTCGACATGTCGCTACAAAGGAACAGGACCGCGCGCGCCACGTCGTCGGGATGGCCGGGACGCGGCCAGGGCGTGCGCCGGTTTGCGCGCTCGAGGACCTCCGGATCGACCGCGCGGCCACCCGCGCCGGTCTGGATCTTGCCGGGCGCGACCGCATTGCAGACGATGCCGTGCGGCGCGTAGTCGGTAGCGATCTGGCGCGTCATGTAGTCGATGGCCGCTTTGGTCGTGCCGTAGCCGAGGTCGCCCGGCGCGGCGATCATGCCGTGCTGCGACGACAGATTGACGATCCGTCCGCGCACGCCGCCTTCGGGCGCCTGCTGCACCATCTGCCGGACGGCGGCGCGGCAGCAGCGCAGGACGCCCGTCAGATTGACGTCGAGAAGACGTTGCCAGTGCGCGTCATCGAGTTCCAGCAACGGCCTTGCATGACGGACGCAGGCGTTGTTGACCAGCACGTCGAGCCGCCCGAAACGTTCGACGCTGTGTGCCACCAGCGCTTCGACCTGGGCCGTGATGGAGACGTCGGTAGCGATGAAGTGCGCGAGGCCGCCATCGCGCGCGATCAATGCGGCAGTCGGTTCGCCGCCTTCGATCACGTCCGTCGTGATGTCGGCATTCACGACTGTCGCGCCGTTTGCGGCGAGTTGCCGCGCAATCGCGCGGCCAATGCCCGATGCGGCGCCGGTGACGATGCAGGCCTTGCCGGCCATGTTCAGGCGCGCGGCCGGGTAGGGAGAGGGTGGAGTCATGACGTTACTCGAACGGTGGCGGGCAGACGCTCATGCGCCCAGCGAGGTTGTCCAGAGATGGAAGTCGGCTTCCGCTTCGCTCAGATCGAACCGCGGCGCAAAACCGGTATCGGCGATGAGCCGCGCGTTGTCCATCGACGCGCGGTCGTAATCGGCGAAGTAGTCGATAGTCGGCGACTCGCCTTGCTCCGCGATACGCCAGGTGAATGTCGGATAGCGTTGCGCGAGCCGCTCGCACCAGTCAGCGACGCTCCATTCGAAACCCGCCGCGAGGTTGTAGATGCTGTGAGGCCAGTGCGGCGCTTCGAGCAACGCAATGAGCGCCGCGACCGCATCGCGCACATAGAGCCAGTCGCGGCGGCCCGCGCGCGGCAGCACGGCGGTTTCGCCGCGCCGCGCTTTCGACAGCACCTGCAGCGGTGCGCTCAAGGTGTCGCGCACGCCCGAGTCGGCTTCCCAGGGACCAAAGCACGTGCCGAGCCGCCCGATCACGAGCGGCACGCCGCGCAATGCGCAAAGACGCATCGCGGCGTCCTCGGCGGCACGTTTGGAGATGCCGTACAGGCCTTCGGGCAACAACGGCGTGACGTCTTCGAGGAGCGGGTGCGGCGCGCGGCCGCTCGATCCGTACGTCGAGCCGGAACTGCCATGCAGGATGCGTTCGACGCCCGCATCGGCCGCCGCGCTAATGGCAGCGAGCACACCGCCCACGTTCACCTCGAAGATGGACTGCGGCATTTGCCGTTCACGCCGTGCATCCGCGGTGATCGCGGCTAGCGTGACGAGCCGCGAAGGCCGATGCATGCGCATCGCCTCGCGCAATGCGTCGGCGTCGCGCACGTCGCCGGTCAGTGCAACGAAACGCCCTGGCAGCGCGGCGAACGCCTGCAACGCTTGCGCGCGCGGCGCGCTGCGATCGAAGCCGATCACCGTTTCGCCGCCGGCGACCAGGCGCTCGGCAAGCGCAAGACCGACGAAACCGCTGCTGCCGGTGATGAAGGTCGTCATCTCACGCAAACTCCGTCACCGCTTCTGGACGCAGCAGCGCGAGGATGTGGCGCTTGTAGTCGTTGAATTCGGCGCTGGTCGGATCGCGCGGACGGTCGAGTTCGATCGGCAGCAGTTCGCGAATGCGGCCCGGACGCGCCGACATCACCGCGACATGCGTGCCCAGCGCCAGCGACTCGTCGATCCCGTGCGTGACGAACACGATCGTGCTGCGACTCTCTCGCCAGATACGGATCAGCTCGGCGTGCATGTCCATCTTGGTTTGCTCGTCGAGCGCGCCGAACGGCTCGTCCATCAGAATCACTTCCGGGTTCATCAGCAGTGCGCGCGCGATACCCACGCGCTGATTCATGCCGCCGGAGAGTTCGCTCGGGAAGTGGTTTTCGAAACCCTTCAGGCCGACCATCTCGATGTAGCGCTGGGCGCGTTCGCGGCGCTCCGGCTTGGGGACGTTCCGCATCTTCAGATGAAATGCGACGTTTTCCCACACCGGCAGCCATGGCATCAGGTTCGCTTGCTGGAAAACCACGCCGCGGTCCGCGCCCGGTTCGGTGACCACCGAGCCGCCGACGCTCACCGTGCCCGACGAAGGCTTGTCGAAACCCGCGATCATGTTCAGCAGCGTGGACTTGCCACAGCCGCTCGGGCCGAGCAGACACAGGAATTCGTTGCGCTCGACCTTGAGGCTTACGTTGTCGAGCGCGGTGACCACCTGCTTGCGCGTGCTGTCTTCGAACGTGCGAGAGACGTTGTCGATTGTGATGAGGGCCATGCTGTCAACCTTCCCTTGCTTGCAGAGTGGAACCGCGTTGCCAGCGCAGAACGTGCCCGCCGATCCGCTTGATGACGTAGTCGCTCACGAACCCGAGCAGACCGATGCTGACCATCGACGCAATCACGATGTCGTAGCGCAGGAAGTAGTACGAATCCCACAGTACGTAGCCCACGCCGCTCTTCACCGCGACCATCTCGGCCGTGACGGTCAACATCCATGCGGAACCGATCGCGATGCGCAGCCCCGAGAAGATGCTCGGCAATGCAGCGGGAAACACGATGTGACGCAGCAGCATCGACGACGTCCCGCCTGTCATCGCGCCGGCGCGCAGCAGATTGCGGTCGCACGTTTTCACGCCGTGAATCGTGCTGAGCAGCACGGGGAAGAACGACCCCATGAAGACCAGAAAGATCGCCGGCTTGTTGGCGATGCCGAACCAGATGATCGCGAGCGGAATCCACGAGACGGGCGGCACGGGGCGCAGCGTTTGCAGTGTCGGCTCGACCAGCGATTCGATCGAACGCGACCAGCCTATCGCCATGCCGATGGCGACGCCGAGCACCGTGGCGATCGCGAAGCCCGCGAACACGCGTCCGGAACTGGCCGCGATATCGAAGAGCCAGTGGCCGGAGTAGGTCTGAGTGTTGCCGTCGGTGCTGAAAATCCAGTCGGCCCAGGCGAGCACGACCTGCGACGGCGCCGGCAGCAACGCGGCGGGCAGGATGCCCGAGCGGGAAAACGCCTCCCACCCGGCCAGCAGCAGCACCGGCACGATGCCACGCTCGATCCGCTTGTAGAAACGTGAGGAAAACAGGGATGGCATGGTGCGCGTTCCGATCAGTAACCGAGTTCGGTCTTGGGTTTGCCGGTCACCTTCTCGAGGAAGCTGTAGTCGAGATTCTTCTGCACCGCATCGCTGACGTCCGAATTCACGTACTTCAGGTCGTGCATCATCTTCGCAATCGACATGGCGGACGTGCGGTACATTTTGTAGTCCGGATAGAGGTTGTCGACCGCACCCGCTGCAATGGTCTTGTCGAGCCCCGTCACCTTCTGGATCGTGTCGACGAAAAGCGGTTTGTTCGCGGCCATCATGTCGTCCACCTTGACGATCGCGCGAACCGTTTCGAGCACGCCTTGCGGATTGCTCTCGATCACATCCGGGCGCGTGACGATCAGGTTGGTCAGCTTGCCGGCCGCCTGGTCATACGGAAACGCAAAAAATTTGGCCGCCTTGACCTCGCGGATTTGCGTGGCGAACGGCTCGACCGACGTAATCAATTCGACTTCGCCCCGGCGCAGCGCCTGAACGTGGTCCGAAGGATTCGGGATGTTGATGAACTGCACATCCTTGTTGATGTCGATGCCGTGCGTGAGGAACGCGCCGCGCATATGAATGTCCTGCGCATTACCGCGCGACGCGGCGACGCGGAACGGCTTGCCGTCCTTCTTGTACTGCATGATGAGTTTCTTCAAGCCGTCCCAGTCGCCCGCTTGCACCGGCAAATTGTTGGCGATCAGCACCTGCGAGCCGCCGTTGATCTGGCCGGAGACGCCGACTACCTTGAAGCCCTTGTCGAGTGCCGTGACATAGTGCAGATAGGTGACCTGTGCGATGTCGATGCTTTTCGAGAGCAACGCGGTCAGCACGTCGTTGCCCGTATTGAACGAGGTTGTCGTCAGCTTGACGCCGGTGGCGTACTGCGGGGTGAGCGACAACGGTGTGCAGTGCGCGCACTTGGCATAGCCGAGGTTGATCGGTTCGGCATCCTTGGCGTGGCCGGCCGCGGGCGCAAGCGCGGCGGCGACCAGTAGAGGTGCAAACAGCACGCGCGCAGCGCTTTTCAGGACGGCGAGAGAGGAACGGGCAAATCGCATCAGGTGGACTCCGTTTTGTCACAAAATGAAATATGTTTGTGACAAAACTAAGCAACAGGTGTGCCAATGAATCACTTGGAGAACATCGGCAAGCTCAAACATGACGTCTGTATGGGGCTCAAAGCCGCGAGCGGCGGCGCGCATGGGGCAGGCGGGGAAAATGGGCGCAATCCCATTCGTTGATGGGTCGAGCAGGCTGAGACATTGCTATATCAACGCATTCCGCACCTGTTGCGTGCGGACTGGGTTCGCTGTAAGTGCCTGGTGACATGAATGGTGCAAGTTTCCACAATCAAATTTATTTTTGTCACAATGTACAATTGAAATGACACAAAACCATCGTTGGCCAGTGGAGAACACCCAGCGTGCTAATCGACAAAGAATCCCTCGGCTCGCGTAAGGCGCGGCCGGCCGCTCAGATCCTCGATGCGGAAGACAATTCCGATGCGATCTATGAGCGCATCCTCACCGCGGTGATGGAGCACCGGCTGATTCCGGGCACCAAACTCGTCGAGGAAAAACTCGCCAGCGTGTTCAAGGTCAACCGCACGCGAATTCGCAAGGTGCTGGCGCGGCTCACGCACGAAGGCATCGTCACCACGATCCCGAATCGCGGGGCGTTCATCGCAAGCCCGTCGGTGCAGGACGCGCGCCATATTTTCCAGGCGCGGCGCATTCTCGAGCCGGCGCTGATCCGCAGCCTCGTCGAGCGTGGCAAGGCCGAGGATTTTCGGCGTCTCCATGCGCATGTCGCCAAGGAACGTGCGGCCCGCGAGAAGGGCGACAAGCACGCGGTGATTCGCCTCTCCGGGGAATTTCATCTGCTGATCGCCGAAATGGTGGCGAGTCCGCCGCTGACCAAGCTGATGCGCGAACTCGCTTCGCTGACCTGTCTCATCATCTTGCTGTTCGATTCCCCCAACGTGCCCGCCTGTCCGAATCACGAGCACACGGAAATCGTCGGGCTGATGGAGAAGGGCGAACTCGAGGCGGCGATAGCGGCGGCGGTCGGACACCTCGATCACATCGAGGCGACGCTTGATCTCTCGTTGCCCGAGGACACCGAGGTCGATCTGCAGGCCATCTTTGGATGAGTGCGCGCGGCGTCTGCTCGCGCCTCGACACTGCTATCGCACCATGACCGTTGCTATTGGCGATATTGCCGCGCGGCGACACCTGGCTGGAGTCATCATGAAACTGCTGATCGTCAACCCGAACATTTCACGCGGCGTCACCGATCTGATCGAAGCCGAAGCTCGCCGCGTCGCGTCAGCCGATGTGCAGATCGAGATGGCGACAGCGGCAAGCGGTGTGGCCTACATCGAAACCCGCTTCGAGGCGCTGCTCGGTGCGCACGCCGTGGCGAGCATCGCCGGGGAACGCAAAGGCCAATACGATGCGCTGCTGATTGCGGCATTCGGCGACCCCGGTCTGCACGAATTGCGGGAAGTACTCGACGTGCCGGTTGTCGGCATGACCGAAGCCGCGCTGATGACCGCGGCGCAACTCGGTCAGCGGATCGGGATCATTGCGATTTCGCGGCGCATCACCGCCTGGTATCGGGAATGCGTTGACCGTTACGGCATGTTGAGCCGGCTGGCGGGAATCCGTCATCTCGATCGCCCGCTGCGTGACCCCGCCACGGTCCGGGAAGATCACGGCAGCTATCTCGTCGAACTGAGCCGCCGCGCGGTGGAAGAAGACGGCGCGGACGTGCTGATTCTGGCTGGCGCGCCGCTCGCAGGGTTGGCGCGCAGTGTGGCGGACCTTCTGCCGGTGCCGGTTGTCGATGGCGTATCGAGCGGGGTGTGCCAGGCGCAAGTATTGACCCGTCTCGCAACGATACGTGCGCAGAGCGGCAGTTTCGCCAAACCGCCACCCAAGCTCAATGCCGGACTCTCGAATGGTCTTTCCGAATTACTGGCGCATGAATGAGAGATCGCGCTTGCTCATTCGCTATGAGCGGTGACCGATTGATCCAGACCGCCGACCATTGCACGAAAGACTTGCGGTAAATATTTTTGCCCGGTATTGTCGAGCCGTTCTGCGATGCAGCGCGGGAGAGATCGTCAAGGATTCGCGACGACGCCGACGGAGCAACCGCCCCGGAAACTCTCAGGCAAAAGGACCGCGCAGCAGGAACATCTGGAGAGCGGCGCACGCGCGCCCACCGAAGGGGATTCCCCGCCTGCTTGCCCGGCGCGGGAAGAAACTCTCAGGTACATGGACAGATGGGGCATCGACGCCGATTTCGAATCAGTCAACACGAAATCGACATCGGCGATGCTCAACCACTCTGGACCATGTCATGTCACGAATCGCCATTATCGGCGCCGGCATTACCGGCGTCACGACCGCTCATGCGCTCGCGCAGCGCGGCCATCACGTTACCGTGTTCGAACGCCACCGCTACGCCGCCATGGAGACCTCGTTCGCCAACGGCGGCCAGCTTTCCGCCAGCAATGCCGAAGTCTGGAACAGCGCGGCGACCGTGCTCAAGGGCCTGCGCTGGATGCTCACGCGCGATGCCCCGCTGCTGCTCAATCCGCTACCCACGTGGCACAAGTATTCGTGGATGGGCGAATTCCTGCGGCAGATTCCGCACTATCGCGCGAATACGGTCGAAACCGTGCGGCTCGCGCTCGCCGCACGCGAGCATCTGTTTTCGATCGCTGAAAAAGAAGGTATCGATTTCGATCTGGAACGGCGCGGCATTCTGCATATCTACAAGACCAGCAGGGAATTCGACGCCGCGAGCAAGGTGAATGACCTGCTGCGCGAAGGCGGCCTCGAGCGCAACCCGGTCAGTGCAAGCGAATTGCAGCGCATCGAACCCGCGTTGCATGGCGATTTTTATGGCGGTTTTTTTACGCCGTCCGATTCGACCGGCGACATTCACAAGTTCACGCGCGGGCTCGCGCAGGCATGCGAACGGCACGGCGTTGAATTCCATTACGACGCGCAGATCACGTCGATCGAGCAGCCTGCCGAAGGCCGTTTTTCGCTGATGGTCAATCTCGAAGGCGAAACGCAGCCGTTCACCTTCGAGCGCATCGTCGTCTGCGCCGGCGTGAAGAGCCGCGACTTCGCGGCGATGCTCGGCGATCACGTGAATATCTATCCTGTGAAGGGCTATTCGATCACCGTCTGTCTCGACGACAAAACCAGTCAGCAGCACGCGCCGTGGGTCAGCCTGCTCGACGACAGTGCGAAGATCGTGACGAGCCGTCTCGGCGCGGATCGTTTCCGGGTAGCGGGCACGGCGGAAATCAACGGCTTTAACCGCGATATTCGTTCGGACCGCATCGCACCGCTAGTGGACTGGACGCGGCGATATTTTCCCGAAGTATCGACTTCGCGCGTCATTCCCTGGGCGGGTTTGCGGCCAATGCTTCCGAGCATGTTGCCCAAGGTGGGCCGTGGGAAACGGCGCGGCGTGTTCTACAACACGGGGCATGGTCATCTGGGCTGGACGTTGTCGGCGGCAACGGCGCACGCTGTTGCGAGCGCGATGTAGCATCGACCAGGCACCTCATGGTCGGATCATCTCTCGCGCGGTGTGCGTGAGAGATGATCCGACACGTGGCCTAGCGAACGCCGACGGCAAGGCGCGTGTCGCTGTAGCGCATGCCGGCAGGCATGCGTCCCTCGTCATCGCCGTCGAGCTTGGTTCGCAGGCGCCGGATGAAATCCTGCGCGGTGGCGGTCAGCAGTTCGCCGCTGGAATAGGCGAGGTACATGCCGATCCTGGGCATTGGTTCTCTCAGGCTCAGCAATTTGAGCATGCCGTCATCCACGCGCTGGGACAGCAATGGCATCGCCAGCGACGTAAATACCGTGATCGCCTCCATCCGCATCGCGAGGTCCAGATAGAGATTCATCGCTGAACAGCGCGTCGTGCGCGTCGGCGGGGGCATACCGTGCGCCCCGAACAGCGTTGCGACAAAGCCGGATTCGTCGTTGGGAGAATCCAGCAGGAGCCATGGAAGCGCGTGAAGCTGTTCGATCGACAGCGTTTCGCTACCTTGATAGGACGCCGCGATGGTCAGTTGCACGTCGAGATCGTAGAGTTGCATCCATTCGAACGTGGCGTTTTTTGGCTCGCCGTATTGCGTAAAGATCGCCACGTCGATCGTGCCGTTTCGCAAACCGTCCGCGATATTCTCGGCGCGCCATTCGATCACCTGCAAGTTCACGTCCGGGCGCGCTGCGGTCAGTTCGATCAACGAGTCGGCGAGCGCGCGCGTCGACGCCGGCGGCGTGACCGCGAGCGTGAGCCGCCCGCCGAGTTCTCCGCGCGCTGTCTGCGCGTCTTCCACGATACGCCCGACTTCCCGCTGCACGACGAGTGCGCGTTTTAGCACCTGGTGGGCGAATGGCGTCAAGGTGGCGCCATTCGCCGATCGGGTCAGCAACAGCATGCCCAGTTCGACTTCCAGCTCCCGGATGGAGCGGCTGATCGCCGGCTGCGTCAGGAACAGACGGCGAGCGGCTTCATGCAGACTGCCGGCCTCGGCGACCGCACGCAGCGCGTCGAGTTGTCTCAACTTCACAGTGCCCCCAGTTCTCATGTTCATCTTTCAAGGGCATAGCTTAGCGGGACAAAAATGCTCACGGCGCGTCGTTGTGGCGGGTTAGCCCGCTGCCTTCGGCAGAGGCGGCTTCACACTCTCAGGAATCGGGCACACGTACGGCTCAACGGCGAGGCGCTCCGCCAGTTCCGTGCGCGCTGCCGCGAGCAGCAGCGGGCTGGTGTACAACTCCAGTGCGGTGGCGGCCATCGTCTTGGCCGCGAGCACCATGCCCTTGTGCGCGATCGCGCTCTTGCCCTGGGCAACCCACTGCCACGAATGCGGCGACGTGCCGAACGCAAAGCATGCGGTCATGCACTGCACCGTGGGCGTGACCCAACTGACGTCGCCGACGTCGGTCGAACCGCCCATCTTCGACGGACGGTCGTTGTCGAGTGCATCGACGCCATCGAACAGCGCCTTCGGTTGGCGCCACGCTGCGGCAAGCATTCGTCCCGCCATTTCGATCTCGTCGGGGCGCGTCGTTTGATGAATCGACTCGGCGAACTGCAGTTCGGCCTTGTCATACTGTGGCGCGCCGAACTCCTTCAACTTCGCGTGCATCAGCTCGTTCAACGTGGTGTTGCGCATCAGGTTCGAACAGGCCGAATGAACCTCGATTTCCAACTCGCAATCGGTCATCAGCGCCGCGCCGCGCGCGATGTTGCAGACCCGCTCGTACAGTTCCTGAGCATCACGATTGCGCGGCGCGCGGATCATGTACAGCGCCGCCGCATTCGGCTGCACGACGTTTGGCGCGACGCCGCCCGCGTCGGTGATCGCGTAGTGAACACGGGCATCAGGGATCATGTGTTCGCGCAGGAAGTTCGTGCCGATGTTCATCAGTTCGAGCGCGTCGAGCGCGCTGCGTCCGAGGTGCGGCGACGCGCCGGCGTGCGCGGCGACACCCTTGAAGCGGAAGTACGCCTGTTTGACCGCGAGACTCTCGATATTCATGATCGTGTTCGCGACGCCGGGGTGCCACGTGATCGCGGCGGACACATCGTCGAACAGACCCGCGCGGGTCATGAAGGTCTTGCCCCAGCCGCCTTCCTCCGCGGGACAACCGTAGAAGCGAACCGTGCCTTCGATGCCGCTGCGCTCCAGCGCGTTTTTGACCGCGACGGCCGCCAGATGCGCGCTTGTCCCGAGCAGATGGTGGCCACAGCCGTGGCCGTTACCGTTGACGATCTCGTTCGACGGGCAGCAACTGAGCGCGAGGCTCTCCTGGCTAAGGCCGGACAGCGCATCGAATTCGCCGAGAATGCCGATCACCGGGCCACCCGAGCCGGCTTCGGCGACGAACGCCGTCGGAATACCAGCGACACCCTCGCGCACGGTGAAGCCCGCCGATTTCAGAAACGCGATATGCGCGGCAGCCGATTTCTGTTCGGTGTAGCCCAACTCCGCGTACTGCCAGATTTCGTCCGATAGCTGGATGTACTTGTCTTTTCTGCTCTCGATGAAATCGTGAACCAGTTCGCTCGACATGGATTATCTCCTCAGTAGGGTGACGCAAAATGGATGCGCGACAGGGCCGCGCATCCGATCAGAATTGATGGTTGATACCCAGCGTCACGCTCGACACGGTGCGTCCGGGAGCGGGTGCGGGCGAGCCGCTGTCGTAGTTGTAGGTGACGCTGGAGTTCGGCCCGTTACGCATCAGACCGACGCGTCCGTAAACAGACGTTCGCTTCGACAGAAAATGATCGATACCGATGGTCGAGCCGTATGCGTAGTCCTGAGCTTTCGTCGTATCGCGATACGCAACCGAAGCGCGCAGCAAGTTGACGCCCCACCATTTTTGCAAACCGAGCAGATACAGAATTGCGATAGCCGTGTCGGCGGTTTGCGGCACATAGCGGATATAGGCGCCTTGCGCGATGAACGGGCCGACGTCGTACATCAGCGAGACCAGATAGGTGTCGGTGCGCTTGGTCGGCGCGATTCGGGTGTCGCCGACACAACTGCTCGTCATCGACGGGTCGCACCAGCTTTGGCCGAAAGCGATCGACAGCACCGCGCGTTTGTCGATATAAGAGACCATTGCCGAGCGTTGGTGCACGGCGGGCCCGATCGATTGATCGCCCTTGAGGGAGTAGCTCAGGTCGAAGCCGAATGGGCCGAAGCGCGGCGAGATATAGCGCAACGTGTTGGGCAGGCGGCCGAGCGCGTCGCCGTTCGCACCGAGACCGAGATCCGTGACGCCGAGAAAATACGTATAGACCGATTCGTGCGCGACGGCGAGGAACGGATCCGCGCCGAGCGCCGCAGCACCGGCCGACGTATATTGACGGCCTAAGGTCAGCTGCCCGTAGATGGGATTCTGCATCCCGATATAGGACGCGCGATTAAAGAACGACGTCGTATCCTGAACCGCGCCGGTGTTGCCGAGGAATCCGTTTTCCAGCCGGAAGAACACGGTCCATTGATTACCCAGATATTCCTGTCCGTAGAAACCGAACTTCGACGTCAGTGCGCCGCCCGATTGCACGCGCGTGATGCTGTATGGACCGGCCTTCGTATAGTTGATGCCCATGTCCAGCGTCCCGTAGAGCGTGACAAAGGTACGCTGTGACGCGACACCCAGTGTCTGCGGCCCCAGGCCGGCGCCCCAGTATCTGAAGATCGACTGCATTTGCGAGCCGGTTGCGTACAGAACAGCGGCCGGGTCGGCTGGCGCGCCTGGAGATACTTCGGCGAATGCCCCGGAGCACGCTAATGTGCCAAGCGAAGCGAGCAGCGCACCCAATGTTTTTTTCATTGCAAATCTCCACTTGCGTGTTTTTAATCAATGCGCGGGTGAACGGGGCGAGCCGCTCCCTCGCGTCTCATTCGAACGCGAATGCTGATTGACTCAGCGGGATGAATATCGGCCTGGAGTCCGGCGTCCGGCCGCCCAAAGGCGGACCGTGCCGTTTGTTATGAGGCGCGCTTGCGCGGCTCGGGGAGGCTGGACATCGCGCACACGGTGACGATTCCGCAGGCGATCATGTAGAGCGCCAGCGACATCGGATTGCCGGTCTTTGCAAGCAGCCAGGTCACGATGAACTGCGCGGAACCGCCAAAGAGTGCAACACCAATGCTATAGATGACGGAGAGTCCGCTCGCCCGCACGCTGGCCGGGAACATCTCCATGAGCAGCAGCAACATCGGTGCGCTGCCGAAGCTGCTCGCCGCCGTGACGATGGCGACCACGACAAGGGCCAGCGGAATGCTCGGATGCATGTTCATCGCCCAGAACGCGGGGTAGATGAGCAGTGTCGTCAGCACGACGGAGGCGAGTGCAATCGGCTTGCGAGAGACGGTCCGATCGGCGATCAGGCCGGACACGAGACACATGACCGTCATCGTTGCACCCGACACACAGCCGGCCATCAACGACAGCGAGGTGGAAAGGTGCAGCACGCGTACCAGATAGGTCGGCATGAAGAACACGACGAGGTACATGCCGACCGTTCCGGCGACGATAGACAACACACCGCGCACGATCTTGCTGCCGTGCTCGGTGAACAAAGTCGTGAGCGGATGAGATTCCGCTGCATCGCCATCCAGCGTTTCGTCGAGATGAGTGCGGATATAGAGACCGACGGGCGCGATCAGCAGCCCCAGCAGAAACGGCATCCGCCAGCCCCAGGACTCAAGCGCGGAGGACGACAGGCTTGCGTAGAGCACCGCACCGCTCAATGCGCCGAGCACGGCGGCGCATCCCTGGCTCGCGCCTTGCCAGCCGATCCGGAAGCCGCGGCTGCCGAAGCTGCCTGATTCCATCAACATCGCGGTCGACGCGCCGATTTCTCCGCCGAGCGAGAAACCCTGCAGCATGCGGCCGAATACGATGACGAGCGTGCCGAGAGTCCCGGCCGTTGCATACGTGGGTGCGAAGGCGATGCACAGTGTGCCGCCCACCATGAGCGCGATCGTTAGCGTCATCGCAGCCTTGCGCCCGCGGCGGTCGGCGAAGCTGCCGATGACCAGCGCGCCGAGCGGGCGCATGACGAAACCGATGCCGAAGGTTCCGACCGCGAGCAGCAGGGAACCGTACGCGCTATCGACCGGGAAAAACAGCTTGCCGATCAGCATGGCGAAAAAGCTGTAGACGGTGAAGTCGTACATCTCAAGCGCGTTGCCGATCGAGCAGGCGGCGATCGTGCGTATCTGAGGACTCGACTGAATGGGACGGAGCGCAGCGGGGGTTTCGGCGGTTTGTAGAGTGACGTTGCTCATCGAATTCCCGGAGGACGACGGTTTGATGGCAGGCACACGGGCGATCCTCACAAGTGTGGGAACCGGCATCGGCTTGAGGTGAAGCCAGTATTTCCGGGAAAAAAACCTTCGGCTATTCACATTTTTTTGGGCCGATAAATTTTGGTATGTGCCTTATGCAGGGTGGGGCATCGCGACTGGAATGCCCAAAGGATCTGCGTCGGACGTTTGGGTTCGTTCGCCGGTCATTCCTGATTCGGAGAGAATGGGGATGTATGCGGCGGCATGGCTGCACGGTGTTGGTGCCGTCGGGTAGCAGGACGGCGTGCTCGCGCAGTCGTGCGCCATCCGTTCAGAAGTGGTTGTCCTGCCCAGACACAATCGGGCTTAGGGCATCGTCAGCCAACAAAGGGGCAAGGAAGGAACCGCATTCCTCTGGGGCCGTTTAAAATATGAGGTGGCGACAGGCGCGAGTGGCACGGGAGATGCTTGAGAGTGCCCAAGCGCATGGAGCGCCCGATCGTGGGCTCACCTCCGCCGGAGGGGGCGAAACGCGGTGAGCGTTTCCAGGATCACATTAAGGAAGAATGTGCAAATGCGACCGCTCTCGAAGTTGTTGGCAATCGTTGCTATGGTTCCAGCGCCGGCATTCAGCCATGCCCTGGACAATCAATTGACGTGCGGAGAAACCGCGCACGAATTCGTCACCAGTCTCGTCGATACGCAGTCGATCGCAGTTCCCGCAATGCGGGTCGAGGCAAACTCGGTGAACGCGTTTCGCCCGACGAGCGGCGCAGGTTTGACTGCATTCGGCCTGCGCGTTCATGCCGTTTTCGGATATCAGCCGGATGATCCGCTTTTCAAAGCTGGCGACGGAAATCCTGCGCCAGGCGCGGTCTACGGTGTGGTGGTGCTTGGTTCGGCGGATTCGGTCAAGCGTCTTCTCACCGGCGCGGGGAGCACGGCGACTGTTCATTCGGTCATTCCAATGGTGCTGACGGCCATTGTGTGCAGGCAGACGGCGGGTGGGGAGAGCGCGGAGTGAGCGCCGTTGGCCCCCCGCCGTTGTCCCCAACACGCGGCCGTGCCATGTTTCAACGGCGCCGGCGACGGGTGCTATCCGTTTGAGGGTGTGATGCCGTTGTGAGTGCGACATTTCAGGCTGGGCCGTGGTGCCAATACATGGTGTAAAAGGATCGTGGATGGGCTGCTTCGAGATGCCGAAAGAGCGGTATTCCAGACGGCATACGCAGTGGCCTCTCTGCGAGGCAGTCTCGTGAAGTTGCGTCGCCGTGAGTATCCTGCGTTCGACCACGGCGGTAATTCGGCTCTTTCCATCGGCGGATGCCTTCAGCAACGAGTTGTCCCTTGTGTCCGCCGGTGCCCAAAGATGCTGTGCGAGGGCCTCCAGGAGACAAGATCTGGGTCTTCGATGAGATTGTCTATAGATTCGACCACAGCCCAATCAGTTGTTGGCCCGCGGCCTGAAGATTTTCGGGCTTCACCATGCCCCTCGTACTCGTTGGCCAAGTATCGCCATAAGGGTGCGCGCGTTTCGCTGACCCTGGTCTTCGCGGCAGTTATTGAAAATCACGTGCGTCGTTGCCACCTGCCTCGAGATATCTCGGATGGGTCCGGATAACTGGGTCAGTTCACCGTCGCTGTAGTCGTAGTCGAAGCGTGCCGAGGCGGTGGCGGCACCGGTCGGGCTCCACGTATCCGCATTGCGACCATGCAGCCGTACGAACGCAAGGTCGGGATTGGTGACTTCCCACACGGTGTGCGCACGGTTCGTGACTTCTACAGGCGCATCCATGATGACGTGTACGAGCTTGTATCGCCTTAGCAGGTCTAATGTGCTGGATGCGTGTTTGTCGTCCAGCCATGAATTGTTCCGAAACTCTACCGCGACCGTGTAGCCCTGCATGCGGTCCGCACATTCTTCGACGTGGGCGCTTCCTCCAGGACCGCAGGTCAGCCATGGAGCAAACTGGAAAAGAACGGCACCAAGCTTGCCAGCGCGGTGCAGTGGCGCGAGCGCCTCGCGATAACGCCGCCAGAGTTCATCAAGCACCTCGTCCGGAATATCACGGTAGTAGAGGTTCTTTTTGCCCGTCTCCGGGATCGCCATCGCGATGTCCTTCGTCAGAGACTCCCGCGCGGTCTGATGTCCAGTCAGCAGCCGGAACGCCTTGACATCGAAAGTAAAATCGTCGGGCGTGCGCTCCGCCCACAGCGCTGAGTTCGACGCAGAGGGCATGCCGTAGTAGCTGGAATCAACCTCCACCAGCGGGAACTGCGATGCATAGAACCGCAGTCGTGCCTCGGCGCTTCGACATTCGGGCGGATAGAAACGCTTGCACGCGATGAGCGTCTTATCCGTCCAGCCAGCCGACCCGCAAAGTATTTTCACGATGCCTCCTGATCCGAGTGTGGTGCCTGCAGGACGATAATGGATTGTCTCGTGGTCGCCGCGTCGTCACGCACGTGATTGGCCGGACGAGCCAAGGCGCGCTACAAGAACGCCGCCCAGCAGGCCGCCGAGATGGCTCTGCCACGACAGGCCGGGATAGAGCGGCAAAACGCCGAGCAGCATGCTGAGACCGAAGCTGCTTATAACGAGCAATGCCACAAGTATCGAAACGATTTTGCGGGTGTAGTAACCTCGCGCAACGAGGTAGCCGGCATAGCCGAATACCAGCCCGCTCGCTCCAATGGGCACGGAGCCGGATGCACCGAATAGCCACGCGCAGAGGCCTGCGCCAAGCATCGCGCCCGCGGTCGCCTCCCAGAGGAGCGAGATGCGAGGCCACATGCAGAGCCATCCGAGCACCAGCAGGCCGCCGGTATTGGCCGCAATGTGACCCAGACTTGCGTGCAGCCATGGGGCGAACAGGATGCCTTGCAAGCCGCTGAGCGAACGTGGCACCACGCCGTGCGCATACGCCCCAAGCACGCAATCGCTCGATGATGAAGTCGCCGACGGGTTGAGCCATTTAAGTTTACGAATGGTCATCCAGCAATAGGCGAGCAGTGGGACCTGATGCGTGGTGTGCACAATCATCATGGTTTCTCATTGTCAGGCTCAGGCCTGGATATCCAGTGCCTCCTTTCAGGAATTCGCGTTGGCGTCGAACTGGTAACGTTCGGCAGATACTTTCTACCAATCAGCTTCAACCAGAACGGCCGAAGCCTACGGCAACAAAGAGCTCGTTAAGCTCCATGTCCTGGTAATGGCCGCTCTTGCGTTCGCACTGAAAGACACAGAGCAAGGTTGTCTCGAGTGCTCGCGCCTCGTTCTCCACGCTTCGCCGCGCCCATAGGACCGAATTTCCCGCGCCGTTACGCGACGCAGGCGAGGACGGCCGGGGTCGCCCACTGGCAGTGAGGCCGCGTAGTAGAGCCGACTATGCGCTCAACGAGGGTTTATCTCTAGAAATATCGATGCCGTGGCGGTCGATAAACGGACTGGGCAACCGCGTTTTGCACTGATCCCGGTCCACGATAGCAAGCGTGGCGATCACCAAGCCATGGTCTGAATGGGGAGTACGCATGCACCGATTGAGTTTCTCGCAAAAGCTCTGGCTGCCTCTGGTCGTCAGTCTGATAGCACTTCTCGTCGTGTCTGTCTCAGCGGCCTGGTTATCCCGGCAGACCCGCATCGAAGAACGCAAAAACGATCTGGTGAATGTTGCGCACGTAGGGCTCAGTATCGTGGAAGAGTACGCCCTGCTGGCGAAAAGCGGCGCCCTCAGTGAAGCGGACGCGCGCCGACAGGCGCTTGAACGGCTGCAACATATACGCTATGGAGAGGATGGCTATTTTCTCGTGATCGATTCCAGGCCGCGCATGATCATGCACGCGATGAAACCGGCACTAAATGGTAAGGATCTCAGCGGCGTGACCGATCTCGACGGCCGGCACCATTACGTGGCGTTTGCATCGAAGGCGCAGACTCCGGAAGGCGGCTTTGTCGAGTACGTGTTTCCGCATCCGCACGACCCGTCCGCCGCCGCCGTCGGCAAGATTGGCTATGTAGTGCGGTACGCGTCCTGGGACTGGATCATCGCGACGGGTGCCTATGTAGACGATATCAATTCGGCGTTCAGGAAGTCGTTGTATATCGTTGGAGGAATATTCGGGACACTCGCGGTGTTACTTTCGACGTTCTGCTTCTTTGCAAACCGCAGCATCCAGCGCGCGATCGGTGGAGATCCTGCTTACGCGGCTCAAGTGGCGGGGGATATTGCCGCGGGTAACCTCGACATCGTGATCAGGATCCGTCAGGGCGACGGTTCCAGTCTTTTACACACCATGCAAGGCATGCGCGATGCGCTCGCCCGCACGATTGCAGGGATCAAGGGCGCCGCGGACAAAGTGGCCACGGGCGCAAACGAAATCGCCGCCGGCAACGCCGATCTGTCCGCGCGCACAGAAAATCAGGCGGCGTCTCTCGAGGAAACGGCTGCAAGCATGGAACAGATGACCGCGATGGTCAGGCAGACGGCCGAAAACGCACAAATGGCGAGTCAACTGACGGCTGACGCAGAGGAGATCGTCAATCAGGGTGGTTCGATGGCTGGCGACGCGGTGTCGACGATGCATGAGGTGTCGAAGGAATCGCAGCGGATGGTGGAGATCATCTCGGTGATCGAAGGAATTGCATTCCAGACGAATATTCTCGCGCTGAATGCTGCGGTAGAAGCGGCTCGGGCAGGTGAAGAGGGACGTGGATTCGCCGTTGTCGCCGGTGAGGTTCGACTACTTGCGCAGCGTAGCGCCTCCGCAGCCAAGGAGATCCGGGCGTTGATCAACAGTACGGTGGAGGGAATTCACAGCGGTGCAGAACTGGTTGATAGCGCAGGCGCGAAGATTCGCGCGGCGCAGGAAGCGATTTCGAGAGTATCTGGTGTTGCGCGTGAGATAGCTTCCGCCGCGGCAGAGCAGAGTGCGGGTATCAACCAGGTGAACAATGCAGTCACTCAGATGGATAGCACTACCCAGCAAAACGCCGCGCTAGTCGAACAGGCTGCTGCGGTAGCACAAACATTGACCGAGCAGGCGACACTACTGCAGTCGTCGATCAGCACGTTTCGTTTGCAGACAGCTCCAGTCGAAGCGCAATCTTCGGGGGTTATCGCCTGGAATCGGAGCAACACTTCGCCGGGACTGGTGACGTCAAGCTGAGACTTCGAGGTGCGCGCGGGTCGGCGTTCGCGATCCAGTTACATTGGGATCCGTGTTAGAACGGGTCGCTCGGCGCTGCTCCGTCGTTGTGCGATTTGAACTGCCCGGATTCTCTGATCCGCTACCGCCGTTGCAACCACACACTGCATAGCGCGATTTCTCGACATCGCCTGGTTTCGGAATGTCGTCATCTGTACCCCGCCTTGATAAAACGCTGACGTGATCCACCTTTCGGTTACCAACGCTGCGCTTGCTCTCGGTGGACCTACGCCCCGACGGGGCGGCGAAAGTTTCAGGGAAAACCTTAGTGGTTCGTCCGGCTCTTCCATGAGCGGGTGGTGAATAGCCCCGTCACCTGATGCCCTTGCACGGCAATGACCAGAGATTTGGATATTCATGCGACCAGTTACCCGAAATAGGCACCCGGCCTGTTTCAGCGGGAGTTCGCCGGTGCGGCGTTGTCGCGCCCGTCTTCGAGACGGTCGTCCGGCCCGGACTGCAGGTGCTCTGGCTGAGGTCGCTTACCGGACGCATGGCCGGCGTGTCGAGCCGGGTTCGCCTGTCCATGCGCTATCCTCATGTGGCCGATGACGCTCGACTAGCGATGCGCACGCCCTCGGTCGGCCAAATCGCGGTGGGCGATTCTTTTTGCCCCGCGCGCTCCTTTGATAAGCTCGCTGACCATGCCCGACATCAAGCTGAACATGACCCTCCAGGAACGCCCGCCGGCCGCGCTTTCGCGGGCGGATCGCGTCTACCACACGCTGCGCGACGAAATCTTCGATATGCACCTTCTGCCGGGCGACCGGCTCACGGAAGGCGCGATTGCCGAACGTTTCGCGGTGTCGCGCACGCCCGCGCGCGAAGCGCTGCAACGCCTGCAAAGCGATGGTCTGATGCAAGGCTACGTGCGCGGCGGCTGGGAGGTCGTGCCGATCGACAACAAGCGCTTCGACGATCTCTACGAGATGCGCCAGATGATCGAAACCTTCGCCGTGCGCAAGCTTTGCAACGGCGAAGTGCCGCAGGCCGGACTCCGTCTTCTGCTGGATTCGCTCGATCGCATCTGGAAAGTTGCGCGCGCGCAGCGCATTTCCGATGGACGCAAACTCGTCGAACTGGACGAAGCGCTGCATCATTCGCTGGTCGCGGCCGCAGCCAATGAGGAACTCACCGCCACGATGCAGCGCGTCACCGACCGCATTCGCGTCGTTCGGCGGCTCGATCTCGTACATGGCGACGGCATCGCCGAGACTTATGACGAGCATGCCGCCATTCTCGATGCCATTCGCCGCGGCGACGGCACGCTGAGCGTCGATCTCGTGTCGCGTCATATCGGCGGCAGCCAGGCCAGCGTGAGCGGACTCACCATGCAACGGCTGCTCGCCGCACGCACCGATGCGGGGCGCTCACCCGTCGCGCACGCACCGGCGAGGCCGCGACGCACCATCTGACGGCATCCCTCGCCGCCGTTTCGCCCTCCGCAATGTATCCCCGGAACCCTTGACCAGCAACGTTTCCTAGGGTTTTTACCAAGTTCTGGCATGGATTTCGCATTGACGCTTTTCGTTGTATACAAGGAAAAGCTCGATGTCTACGGAAGTCACTGCAGCACACGCCCACGTCGCAACTGAAGCACTCAATCCCACACGCGGTTCGCGCGGTATGGCGGTCGCGCCGCACGCGCTCGCTTCGCAAAGCGCGCTCGCAGTCCTGCGCGAAGGCGGCAACGCTGTCGAGGCGATGATCGCCGCCGCCGCGACCATCGCGGTGGTATATCCGCACATGAACAGCATCGGAGGAGACGGCTTCTGGCTGATCTCGCGTCCAGGTCACGCGCCCATCGGCATCGAGGCATGCGGCGCGGCGGCGATGCGTGCCGACATCGAAACGTATCGCGCGCACGGGTTGAGCGCGATTCCCGCACGCGGTCCGCTTGCGGCCAATACGGTCGCGGGTACGGTGTCCGGTTGGGACTTCGCGCAGCGCTTCTCGAAGGACGCGCTCGGCGGCCGCGTGCCCGTCGCGCGTCTGCTGGATGATGCGATTCAGTATGCGAAGCACGGCATTCCGGTCACGCGCAGTCAGGCCGATTGCATCGCGAGCAAGCGCGGCGAACTGGAGAACGTGCCGGGCTTCGCGCAGACTTTCATGCCGGATTCGCGCGCGCCGCGCACAGGCGAGCGCTTCGTCAACGCGCGCCTCGCCGCGACGCTCCAACAACTCGCCGATGCGGGTCTCGACGACTTCTATCGCGGCGATCTCGCGCGCAGTATCGCGGGCGATCTGTCGTCGCTGGAAACGCTCATTACGCTCGACGATCTCGAACGGCATCGCGCCCGCGAACGCACGCCGCTCGCACTCAGGCACACGCTCGGCACCGTCTACAACATGCCGCCGCCCACGCAGGGCCTCGTGTCGCTGCTGATCCTCGGCGTGCTCGATCGCGTGCTCACCGACGACATGAACCCGCTCGGCCCCGAGTTCGTGCATGCGTGCGTCGAAGCGACCAAGCTCGCCTTCAAGGTGCGCGACGAACATGTGACCGATCCCGACCATATGCGTATCGACCCGGTCACGCAGCTCGATCCCGCCGCGCTCGACACGATGGCGAGCCAACTGTCGATGTCGCGTGCCGGGCCGTGGAGCAGGGGCCGCGGCCCAGGCGACACGGTCTGGATGGGCGTCATCGATGGAGATGGCGTGGCCGTGAGCTTCATCCAGAGCATTTATCACGAGTTCGGCAGCGGGATCGTGCTGCCGGGTTCGGGCATCAACTGGCAGAACCGCGGATGCAGCTTCTCGCTCGATCCGTCGTCGCTCAATCCGCTGATGCCGGGGCGCCGTCCGTTCCACACGCTCAATCCGGCCCTTGCCCATTTCGCGGACGGCCGCACGATGGTGTACGGAAACATGGGCGGCGATGGTCAGCCGCAATCGCAGAGCGCGGTGTTCTCGCGTATCGCGCGTTTCGGCTGGAATCCGCAGGCCGCGATCGACGCGCCGCGCTGGCTGCTCGGCCGCACCTGGGGGCAGTCCACGGATTCGCTCAAGCTGGAAGCGCGCTTTCCGGCGCACACCATCGACGCGTTGCGCGCGCTCGGTCACGACGTCGAAGTGCTCGCCGCCTACGACGAGGCGATGGGCCACGCCGGCGCGATCATTCGGTATCCAGATGGATTGTTCGAAGCGGGCCACGATCCGCGCAGCGACGGCGCCGCGGCAGGCTGGTAACGCCCGAAGCCGCAGTACGTAATCGAAGTGGCCTCACTATCCGGTCCCGCGTTTTGCCGGACCGGGGGGCGTCGCTCATCCTTTTTTGTCTGAATCACTACGGGGAACGCATATGAACACACGCATCCAAACGCTGCACGACGAGGCTGGCGCAAGCACGCCCGCCGTCGCGACGCATAACCGCTGGCTTCAGCTCGGCCTCGGCCTGCTCTGCATGATGGCGATCTCAAGCCCGCAATACGTGTGGACGTTGCTGACCAAGCCGCTGTCCGCGAAGCTCGGCGTGCCGTTGCCCGAATTGCAGGTGACGTTCTCGCTGCTCATCATCCTGCAGACGTTCTTCTCGCCGTTTCAGGGCAAGCTGATCGACCGCTTCGGTCCGCGTCTGCTGATCTCGCTCGGCACGGTGATGTCGGGCCTGAGCTGGGTGCTCGCGTCGATGGTCACGACCACGTCGATGCTGTATCTCACCTACGGCGTCGTCGGCGGGCTCGGCACGGGCATCGTGTATGTCGGCGTAGTCGGCCTGATGGTGCGCTGGTTCCCCGATCGTCGCGGCTTCGCGGCCGGCGCGGTGGCGGCGGGCTACGGCATGGGCGCGATCGTGACGACCTTCCCGATCTCGGCCTCGCTGTCGACGCGCGGCCTCGATGCCACGCTGTGGATCTACGGCATCGCATTCGCGGTGGTGGGCTTTCTCGCGTCGCAGGGGCTGCGTGTGCCGCGTGACGTAGCGCCGACGAGTGCGTCCGCTGTCGCGGCATCGAGCGTGCCGAATCGGCGTCCGTCGCAAATGATGAAGTCGCCGCTCTTCTGGTTGATGTTCGCGATGATGACGATGATGTCCACCTCGGGCCTGATGGTCACCTCCCAGATGGCAACCTTCGCAGCGGACTTCGGCATCACGAAGGTGGTTGTGTTCGGCATGGCTGCGCTGCCGCTCGCACTGACCATCGACCGCTTCACGAATGGCCTCACGCGTCCGTTGTTCGGCTTGGTGTCGGACCGATTCGGCCGCGAAAACACGATGTTTTTCGCCTTCGCGCTCGAAGGTATTGCGATGACGCTGTGGCTGATGACGCGCGACAACGCCCTGCTGTTCGTGCTGCTCTCGGGCGTGGTCTTCTTCGGCTGGGGCGAAATCTTTTCGCTGTTTCCGGCCACGCTGACCGACACGTTCGGCACACGTCACGCCACCGAGAACTACGGCTGGCTGTACATCTCGCAGGGCATCGGCTCGATCTTCGGCGGTCCGCTCGCCGCGCTGCTGCATCAACATGCGGGTAGTTGGGTTCCGGTGTTCGGCGTGGCGATTACGCTGGATGTCGTCACCGCGGTGCTCGCAATGCTTGTGCTCAAGCCGATGCGCGCGCGCTTTCTCCAGAAGTCGGTGAGCGCCGACGCGGCTGTCGCGACGCATTGATCTTGAGGCGCCTTGTGTCGGCAGTCGAAAGTCGAACCACGTGGCGCGCGGCACGTATCATCCTGTCGGCCGTCGCATCCGTCAGGGACGGCTGCGTTGATCGTCGCCAACCCGATCCGCCCACCCAGCCTCCGACACCATGCCGAAGCCCATCGTCGCCGAAACGCTCGCCTCGCACATCCACGCACGCTCGCTGCGCTACTTCGATGCGATCCGCCGTTGCGGCTCGATCCGTGAAGCGGCACGGCAACTGCATCTGGCGTCGTCGGCGGTCAACCGGCAATTGTTGAAGCTCGAAGCGGAGGTCGGCACGCCGTTGTTCGAGCGGCTGGCGTCGGGGCTCGCGCTGACCGCGGCCGGCGAGGTGTTTGCGCGGCACGTGATCACGGTGTTGCAGGACGCGCGCCGTTTCGAGAGCGAAATGGACGCGCTGCGCGGCATCCGGCGCGGCGAGATCGGCATCGTCACCGTCGAGGGCCTCAACTCCAGTTTCCTTCCGGACCTCGTCGAGCGGATGCTGGCGCGTTACCCGGCGATCCGCTTCCAGGTGCACACGGCCGGGTCGGCGACGATCGCGCGCAGCATTCTCGACGGCGACGCCGACCTCGGTCTCGCGTTCTCGCTGCCGCGCACCGGCGATCTGCAACAGCTCGCGGTGGGGCGTTTTCAACTGGGCGCGATCGTCGCCGCCGATCATCCGCTCGCAAATGAAGCGAGCGTGACGTTCGCGCAGTGCGCCCGCTATCCGCTGATTCTCGGCAATGCGCAGCTGTCGATCAGCGGCCTGCTCGAACCGCTGATCCGGCATTACGGCAAGCCGCTGCAAACGGTCCTCGAAAGCGATTCGATCGAACTGATGCGGCGCATGGCGGCGCGCGGGCGAGGCGTGGGCTTTCAGACAAGGCTCGGCCTCGAACGCGATCTGGCCGACGGCACGCTCGCGCATATTCCGCTGCGCTCGCCGCGTCCGCTGATCTCCGAACTCGGCGCTTACGCACGCGCCGGCCGCACGCTGACGCCCGCGCTCGACGCGTTCGTGCGGCTGCTCGCCGAAGCGCTCGCCGATCGCGAAGGCGACGAGCCGACGCTGTGACCGCATGCTGATGCCGAAACGGCATCAGCATGGATTTTTTTCTGCTCTTTTTTGACCAGCCGCCGCGCTCTAGACTCGGATCAACACGAGTTCGAAGCCAATTGAAAGCGGGTCAAAGGGAGCTGGAATGTCCGAAGTGCTATCAGCGAGGGCCGTGCCGCATGCGAGCCTGCCCGTCATCGATGTGTCCGGCCTTGCGTCGGCGGATGCACGGCAACGCGCGGCGGTGGGCGAGGCGCTGCATGCCGCGCGTATCGACAAAGGCTTTTTCTACATCGCGAATCACGGCGTGGACGCCGCGCTGATCGACGCGGCGCGCGGCGAAGCCGAGCGTTTCTTCGCGCTCGACGAAGCCGACAAGCGCCTCGTCGACAAAGCGAAGTCGTTCTGCAATCGCGGCTACGAGCCGCTGCGCGGCCAGGTGCTGGAAGCCGGTACGCCGCCCGATCTGAAGGAAGGCTTTTATATCGGCAACGAACTGCCGCTCGATCACCCGCGCGTGGTCGCGCGCGCGTTCAACTGTGGGCCGAACCAGTGGCCGGCGCAATCGGCGGGTTTTCGTCCGGCGATGGATGCATATTTCGACGCGCTGTACGACCTGTCCAAACGCCTGACGCGCGGGCTCGCGCTATCACTCGATTTGCCGGAAGACCATTTCGACGCGTTTTGCGACGACGCGATGGGCACGCTGCGCCTGCTGCACTATCCGCCGCAACCGCCGCAGGCGCTGCCCGAGCAGAAGGGCTGCGGCGCGCATACCGACTTCGGCTGCCTGACGCTGCTCTGGCAGGACGGCAACGGCGGCTTGCAGGTGCAGGACGGCGACGGCGGCTGGATTCACGTGCCGCCGCTGCCGGGCACGTTCGTGGTGAATCTTGGCGATCTGATCGCGCGCTGGACCAACGACCGCTATCGCTCGACGTTGCATCGCGTGGTCAACGCATCGGGCCGCGAGCGCTACTCGATGCCGTTCTTCTTTACGGGACGGCCCGACTACGTGGTCAGCTGTCTGCCGGGGTGCAGCGCACCCGGCGACGCGCCTGCGTATCCGCCGATCACCGTCGCCGGTCATCTCGAAGCGTGCTACCGGAGGACCTACGGATGACCGCGCCCGCCACTCGCATCACGCGCGCGGCGGGCATGCTGCTGATCCACGGCGCGTGGCAGGGCAGTTGGGCGTGGGACGCCTGGCTGCCGGAGATGGCCGCGCGCGGCTGGACGTGCCGCGCCGTCGATCTGCCCGGCAACGGCGCGCAACCTTCGCGCGATGGGGGCCTCGCTATGACGCTGCAAACCTATGTCGATGCGCTCACCGACGCACTTGCCGATTTCGACGGTCCCGTCGTCGTGGTCGCGCATAGCGGCGCGGGCGTGCCGGCTTCGCAACTTGCCGAGACCTTGCCCGAGCGCGTCGCGTGCATCGTGTACGTCGCGGGAATGATGCTGCCGTCCGGAATGGGCTACGCGGACCTGGTCGAGGCGAGCGCCGCCGAGGTGCCCGGCGCGGCCGGCATCGCGCCGTACTTGCAATGGAGCGACGATCGCGCGACGACGTGTGTGCCGCCAGCCGCCGCGCTCGACATTTTTCTGCACGATTGCCCGCCCGACGCCGCCCGCGAAGCCGCGGCGCGCTTGACCCCGCAACAGGAAAGCGGCCGGGCGCTCGTCACGTCGTTGAGCGACGAGCGCTTCGGCAGCGTGCCGCGCATTTATGTCGAAGCGTTGCGCGACCGTTCGGTGCTGCTGCCTTTGCAGCGCAGGATGCAGGCGCTGGTGCCGGGCGCGATCGTGCGCTCGATCGACTGCGGTCACGTGCCGCAACTCGCGCGGCCCGCCGAGCTCGCGACGCTCGTGTGCGATGCGCTCGCCTGTATCGGCATCGGTTCAGGCACAAGCGCCAGCGGCGATGCGCCGGCGTCGCCTGCAAGCACGGTTTCCAGTATGTCCGCCATCTCCCGTTCGCTCAGTACGCTCACCACGCCCACTACCGGAACCTCGTCATGATCCGACTATCTCGCCTCGGCCGGCTTGTCTCTGCGCGTCTTTCTTCCCGTTCCACGGCACGCTTCGCGCGACGCCCGGGCAGTGCGCTGCTCGCGTGTTCGTACGGCGCGCTCGCGATGCTCGCGACGTTGAGCGCACCCGCTCATGCCGTCAGCAACGCGCCGCTGGATGTCTCGATCGTCTATCTCGGCAATCCTGGCGATGCGGGCTGGACTCACGCGCACGACCTCGGCATCGGCGAGGCCGAAAAGCAGCTCGGCTCGCAGATCAAGGTCACGCGCATCGAGGACGTGCCCGAAAACGCCGACGCCGCCCGCGTGTTCCGCGACCGCGCGGCGAAGGGCGACAAGATCGTGATCGGCACGTCGTTCGGCTACATGGACTCGATGATGAAGGTCGCGCGCGACTATCCCGACACCGTGTTCCTGCATTGCTCCGGCTACAAGAGCGCGCCCAACCTCGGCAACTTCAACGGTAAGGTGTACGAGTCGGCGTACCTCGCGGGCGTCGTCGCCGGCTATGTGTCGAAGTCGCACACGCTCGGTTTTGTCGGCTCGGTGCCGATTCCGGAAGTGGTGCGCAATATCGACGCGTTCGCGCTCGGCGCGCGTTCGGTCGCGCCGCAGACCACGGTCAGGGTCGTGTGGATCAATAGCTGGTTCGATCCGGGCAAGGAACGGCAGGCGGCGGAGACGCTGGTCGGCCTGGGCGCGGACGTGCTGCTGCAAAACACCGATTCGACCGCGACGATGGCGGTCGCCGAGCAGCACAAGATTCACGCGTTCGGCTGGGACTCGGACATGAGCCACTGGGGTCCACACGCGCACCTCGGTTCGGTCGCCTACGACTGGGGCATCTACTACAGCAAGGTGATCGACGAAGTGAAGCGCGGCACATGGTCCAACAAGCCGGTGTACTGGGGCGTGAAGGAAGGCATCACCGATCTGGTGAACGTGAACACCACGGAAGTCCCCGCGAACGCGCAGCGCACGCTCGCGGAGAAGCGCGCCGCGCTGGTGGCCGGCCGGCTCGATCCGTTCGCCGGCCCGCTGAAGGACCAGAACGGCAAGCTGCGCGTCGCCGCGGGCTCGGCGCTGTCCGCGGACGACACGAACCGGATAGACTGGTTCGTCGACGGTGTGCAGGGCAGCGTCGCGAAATGACGGAGCGGTGGCTATGAGCACGGCACAGGCGCGCAATGCGCACAGCGAAGCGACGAACGGCATGGGGGACGACGCGAGCAGCGACGCCGTGGTCTGGAACGACTGGCATCCAGTGGCCGCGCTCGATGCGCTGGATGCGCTCATCGCGGCGGCTTCGTCCGGTGGCGCGCCGGCGCCGGCCACGACGGCCACGACGGCCACCACTGCCACGCGGCTGCTCGGCGTGGATCTCGGCCTCGCCGTGTCGCGAGCCGGCGCGGCGGGCCGTGCCTCGCATCGTTACCGCGCGTGGCGGCTCGATACGCAGGCCGAGTGTCACGTGCAAGCGCGCTACGGCGTGCTATGGGTGTGCGTCGGTGAGCCGCGCCGCGATCTGCTCGCGATTCCCGAAGCCGCCGAGCCCGATCGCCGTCTGCTCCATGCGGGCGCGTTTCGCGTGCACGTCAGCGGCTTGCGGGCGATCGAAAACTTCCTCGACATGGGGCATTTTCCATTCGTGCATACCGGCTATCTGGGCGTCGAGCCGTACACCGAGGTCGCCCCATACCGGATCGAGCGCGATGAACTCAACGACGAGCTGTACGCATACGACTGCCGCTTCTATCAGCCGCGCGCGGCGATGACCGCGGACGCCGGGCTCGACGTTCAGTATGTGTACCGCGTCGCGCGCCCGTACAGCGCGATTCTCTACAAGACCTGTCCGCCGCAGCCCAAGCGCTTCGACGTGATCGCGCTGTTCGTGCAACCGGTCGACGAGGACTGGTGCGTCGCGCACACGGTGATGAGCTATCTCGACGACGCCAGCCGCGACGACGAATTGCGCGGCTTCCAGCAAACCATTTTCGCGCAGGACATCAAGATTCTCGTCAATCAGGTGCCCAAGCGCTTGCCGCTCGGCACCGGAGCCGAGCATCCGGTGCGCGCCGATGCGATGTCGGTCGCGTACCGGCGTTGGCTAGCGGCTCAGCGGGTCATCTACGGAACCACCCATGGCCGATAAAGACAGCAGCGCCTTCACCTGGTTTGCGCTATGCGACGTCGATCAACTCGGCGAGCGCGCGATCTATCGCACCGAACTGCATGGCAACGAACTCGTGGTGTGGCGCGCCGAAGACGGCGCCGTCAACGTGTGGGAGAACCGTTGCCCGCATCGCGGCGTGCGCTTGTCGATCGGCCATCATCGCGGCGACGCGTTGCAATGCCAGTATCACGGCTGGCAATTCGGCTCGGGCGACGGCGGCTGCCGCTTCGTGCCCGCGCATCCTGACGGCGCTGCGCCGCCGGTCGCGGTGAAGACGTGGCCGGTCGAGGTGCGTCATGGCTTCGTGTGGACATGTCTCGCGCAGCCGGAAGAGGCGCCGTCGTTTGCGCCGCTCGACGAACTCGAAGACGACGGGCAGCAGGTCCGCTTGCGCACCGTCGCGATCGATGCCTGCTCCGACGACGTGCAGCGCGCGCTGAGCGCATATTGTTTCGACCATGCGGACTTCGACGCATGGCGTACCACCGATTGCGTCGCGTTCCATCTCAGCACACACGCGGTATTGATCGAACAGCCCGACGACGCGGCGCAACGCGTGGTGTTTCTGACGCAGCCCGCGCGGGCAGGGCGGACGTATCTGCACGGAATCGCGCTCGGCGCGTTCGCGGGAGAAGAGCGGCTGGCTGTGCAACGGCATCATCAGCAGCGGCTCAACGCATTGCGCGATGCGCTGGAACAGCCAGCCGCACGTGATGAGCATTTATCGCGCGATCGCTTCGCGGACCAGCCGCCACCTGTCATGCCGCATGCGCAGCCGTCCACGCAACCGGTGTTTCTATCGCCCGCGATGGCCAGAGCGGTTTCCACCGAAGCGGCTTCGGCGTCCGGCACCGATGACCACGCCACCGACCACGCATTCACGGTTCATCTGGCGCGCAGCGACCGCACGCTGAATGTGCCCGCTGGCGTCAGCTTGCTGCAAACCTTGCGCGAGCATCGTATCGACGTGCCGACTTCGTGCGAGCAAGGCGTATGCGGCACGTGCCGCACGCGTGTGCTCGACGGCACGCCGCTGCATCGCGACGCTTTTCTGACGCCGCAGGAACGCGCGGAGGGAAACTGCATGATGGTGTGCGTGTCGCGCGCGTGCGGCGTTGCGCTGACTCTGGATCTGTGAGGCCGCGATGCTCAAACTCTACGACGACGAATTGTGCGGAGAAAGCTACAAGGTGCGTCTGATGCTGGGTCTGCTCGACGTCAGTTACGAACGCACGCGCGTCGAGCTTTATCCGTCGAAGCAGAACGGCACGCCGCGGTTTCTCGCGCTGAATCCACTGGGTACGCTGCCCGTACTCGATGTGGACGGCGCGTTGCTGCGCGGCGCGCACGCGATCCTCGTGTATCTCGCGCGTCGCTACGGCGCGAATGAAGGCGCGGCTGAAATAGATCGCGCGCATTGGCTGCCGGCCGACGATCCCTGGCAATTTGCGCAAGTGCAAAGCTGGCTCGACTTCGCGGCCCAGTTGAGCGACGTGGTGTTGCCGCTGCGCTCGCAAGTGCTGCATGGTGAGCCGCAGCCCGTTCATGCGTCGAGGCACGCGGCGAAGAAGCTGCTGCGCCTTCTCGACGAGACGTGCTGGTTCAACGAAGCGGCTGGCGTGCCCTTCGTCTGCGCGACGCCGAAGCCGACCATCGCCGATATCGCGTGCTTTGTGCCGGTTGCGCTGCTCGACGAAGCGCAGATCGAATCGATCGACTATCCAGCGCTTGGACGCTGGATGGTTCGACTCAAACGGCTGGAAGGTTTTACGACGATGGCCGGTGTGTATGCGGCCATTTGAGTGACCAACCACACGGCGTCATGTTTGCCGCGTCATCAACATGCTTCAGGCTTGCTAGAGGCCACGGCTCGTGCAGCGCCGCGTTTGATGAGCAGGCAATCGCTCAAGCAGGTATGCGCCTGAACGATCAATGACGCGGCGAATGTGTTCGCGCCATATCGGCCGCAGCGGCGCGCCGGATACCACGTGCTCGCGTTCACACCTGCGCGATGGAATTCAGAACCGTGCGGGCAAACCAGCTCGCACAGGCAAAATCGCGTCATTGGCGGCGGCGTTTCGCATGCAATGACGCAAACAGCCCCCGCCACGATCCGAACGACAGGAAGTGGCCGCTGACTGGACCGCTCAGGACTGCGGCCAGCGAGTAGCAAAGCTGCCAAACGCCGTCCACGCGAGCGCGTTCATACGGCGCGAATCAGTTCTTCGCAAACGGCAGGAAGGTCGGGGAAGATGCGCACTTCGAACAAACCGATCGCAAAACGTGTGACCACCAGATGCGATGCGTTATGGACATGTCCGCGATCGTTCGGCGATGCCCAACGGCGCCGTCGTTGTCAGGGCGATCAGCGCTTTGCCATTCGGTGGTCGGCGAGCCAGCCGTGGATCGCTTGCGCGATGTCATAGCCGAAAAGCAGCACGCCGTGGAGGCGAAATCCAGTACCCGCGAGGTCGACGCCAACTCGCTGGCCACGCTTGGTGTCGCGAAGCCGACGTGGGTTCACTCCATCAGACCGATGATGAACGTGATCACCGTCACTTACTGCAGCCGGCCCCATCTTTGTCTCATCGCCGGTTTCCGTGGAAATACTGGCCGCTCAGAGGCTTAGCGGCTCAGCAGTGGGGGATACACCGTTTGCTCGAAGATCCGTGGCTCATGGGCCGGCAGCACTGTCGCGCCAAGCGTCGCGATGCGGCGGAAACTTTCGTCATAAGCGCGCAGGTCGGTGTGGTTGCCGTTCGGGATCGGCTCGCTGCCGTCCTCCGGCCAATTCTCGTAGAGCGGAATCAGGTCGCCCGCGATGAGATACGGCCCTGCCTGCGTATCGACCAGCACACCCTGTGAGCCTGCTGTATGCCCCGGCAAGCGCAACACACGAATGCCGGGCACCACGTCGGCGTCACCGAACGCCACATCCATCCGGTCGAGAATGTCCACCCACGGCGGCGTGTGGCCGCGCTGATTGGTTTCGTAAATCGGACGCTGGAACGGCACCGGCCAGACCGCCTCTTTCAATTCCGCTTCCTGGACGTGAAAGCGCGCATTCGTGAACAACCGCGCGCCGCCAACGTGGTCGTTATGCAGATGAGTGAGAATGACCCGTTCGACGGAAGCCGGGTTGACGCCTTCGCGCGCCAGGCCGTACTGCAGCAGGTCGTCAATCCCGGCATCTGTCTCGGTGTAGCACTGCGGTGCGCGCGAGCGGGAACCCGGCCCAGCATCGACGACGATCGTATGGCGAGCGCTGCGCAGCAACCACGCGATACACGGTGCATGCAGGCGCGCGGAACCGCAGTTCTTGCGGTACAAAAAGCACGCTCGCTCATGATTGACGATATCGCCGCAGCGGATCGGTACGATGGTGAATGTCATATCTGAGTCTCACTTCAACGGTGTTGATGGTGCTGACGCCGGGTGCCTGCTGGAAGGCTCAGACCTTGGCCGAAGCTGGGCCGGGTCCGGCTTCCTGACCCGATGAACGATCACGTCGGGCAATGACGTTGCATTCGCCAACAGCGCCCTGCGTGTTCGCCTGTACCGGCCAAATCGATTGCGACGCAGCCGTGCAAAGCCGGCTGCGGGCCAGGCCGTCAAAATAGAGATTTGCACAGCGCTCGGGCAGTAGGGGCGCGGGCCGATCGGTCGCTTCCTTCCTGCGAATACATGAACATGATGACGCTGCCGTCGGACCTGGCACACGTAACCTGCCGGACGTATTCGCAGGCGATAACGGACTCCGCCACGGTCGCCGGTATTTCGCTCGCGAAGTCACAGTGTAGGTGAATTGTGTAAGCGCTTTCTCTTGAATTTCTCGGTGTTTACCCGTAAAATACCCTGAAATTCAAGATATCTTAATCGAGTGTTGCCCGAAAATTTCAGCAATATAGAAAGCGATTACTTAAGTTGCGCGCTTGAGTGAACGCTGCCTGGCGCGTACCTCGCCCCGGTCTCCGCAACGTGAACATCGAGCCTTGCTACAACCATTTCGAAGCCTCGCAGCATGCCGGCGCAAATCGCGTGATGTTCGCGAGCTTGAATCGCGCGGCGGGAGTGCATCGGCACGACCAGCTGATCTTGAATGCCGCCGCGTCATCTCTTCGTACGGCTCAACCATCGCGGCATGATGCAACTGGCGAAGCGCTGCATCGAATGACCGGCTACAACTTCGTGATCTTGCACGGTGTGTCAGGCGATGTTCATAGCCGCTGGAACAAAACGTGAGGAGCTCGGTTATGTGCCGAAAAATGAAGTTTGACGCGAGCCCCCAACGCACCAACCAGACGAAGGTCCGCGTCCGGCGGTGGCCATATCTCAAGGGGCCGCGTTATAGTATGCCGGACAGGGCAGGCGCGATGGTGCGCCTCGACACCGGGCAGGATGCAAGTTGACCAACGAGACAAAGAAAAGAGCGTCGCGTCGCAAATCGAATGCGATTTCCGTGGCAGATGTCGCGCGCGCGGCTGGGGTATCGACTGCGACCGTTTCACGCGTGTTGAACGGTAACGCAAAGGTAGCCGCAGAGCTGCAGAATCGTGTGCGCGACATCGCGCTGGAACTCGGCTATACACCGCACGCCGCGGCGCGCGCGCTGGCTTCGCAGCGTTCGAAGACAATCGGCGCGGTAATCCCATCGCTGGAAAACCAGAACTTCGCGATCGGCGTGTTCGCGCTGCAAAAGCGCATCGGTGAAGCCGGTTATACATTGCTGCTTGGATGCTCGTACTACGACCAGGAAGATGAGCTGAAGCAGGTCCGCGCCCTTATCGCGGACGGCATCGCCGGACTGATGCTCGTGGGCCGCAGTCACTCGCCCGCGCTCTACGAACTGATCGAAAAGGAACAGATTCCGCTCGTCAATGGCTGGACGGTCGATCACGACCATCCCTATGTCGGCTTCGACAACGTGGCTGTCGGCCGTCGCCTCGCCGACTATCTGCTCGATCTCGGGCACACGCGCTTCGGCATGATTACGCAAATGACGCAGCATAGCGATCGCGCGGCTGATCGCATCATCGGCGTGCGCGCGGCGCTACAGTCGCGCGGGCTGCAGTTGCGCCACGAGCATCTGATCGAGATGCCGCACAAGATCATTGAAGGCCAGATGGCGATGAAGGCGCTGATGAACGGCCCCGATCGTCCGACGGCCGTAATCTGCGGCACCGATCTGCTCGCAATCGGCGCGCTGGCCGAGGCGCGCGAGTCGGGCATCGACGTGCCGGGCGACCTGTCGATCGCGGGCATCAACGACATCGAATTTTCCAGCTTCACGTCGCCGCCGCTGACGACCATGCGGCTCGCCGCCGATGAAATCGGCGCGCGCAGCGCCGAGTATCTGCTGGCACGAATCGAAGGACGGCCGGTGAGTTCCCAGTACATCGTGCCGACCGACCTGATCGTGCGGGGCACGACGGCGCGGCCTCGCAACACTTAGGTCGCCGATGTACGGCGTCGATGACGAGGCGTTCGTTCGAAGCGCCCCGGGATTGCGCGGCTGCGATTCCGGTGTTGCTCTTTGGGGCGTGCCGTAGCAATAGTCCGCGCCCTGGCGCCGACTACCCCGGAATCAGCACGCGACTGCGCGCGAGCACCTCTTTTGCCAGCTCCACGATGGTATCCGCGCCACTCAGACACTCTTCCTGATAGGCGACAAAGAACCCTTGCTGGGTGATTGGCCGTTCGGTGTTCAGCACGTGAATCAGCCCGGCATCGATCTCCGTGCGCATGATCGCGGGCGACAACACGGCCGCCGCATGTCCCGCCGCGACCAGCCGCGACATCATGGACAGGGAATTGCATGAGCTGATGTTGTCCGGAGTGCAACCGGCGCTGCGGAACCAGTTCATCACAAGCGAATGGTTCGATGACGGTTGCGAGACGGTGATGATCGGCACCGACGCAAGCTCGTGAGGCGCAACATTGCAGTTGGGCACGAGTTGCGGCGACGCCACCCAGTGTAGGTCGGTGTAGCCGATGGCGGTCTCGACCACGTGGGGCGCATTGGTGGAATCGTTGAGGATCGCTATATCCAGTTCGTGCGCACCGAGCTTGCGTCCAAGTGTGACGCCCACATCGATCGTGAGTTCGATCTTCATGTGCGGATATCGCGTCTTGAGTTGCGTGAGCAGATCGGCAAGCCCCGCGTGGGCGATGGACTCGATCGCGCCGAGACGTAGCAGTCCGTACATGGGGTCGCTACGCTTCGCAATCTGTTCGAGCTTTTCGGCGAGCTTTAGCACCTGTTCCGCATTGACGAGCGCGTCGCGGCCCGCGAGCGTGAGTTCGGAGCGCGTTCGGCTGCGCGTGAAAAGCTGCACGCCGAGATGCTCTTCGAACTCCTGGATGCGTGCCGAGATGGTCGGCTGCGTCAGGTGCTGATGACGCGCCGCCGCATGAAATCCGCCTAATCGCGCAACCCAATAAAAGGTTTCAATTTGCTGAAGAGAAATGCGCATGATCGAAGGTTTCTATCAGAGGGCGTCACTAACTTTGATTATCCCCCGGACAAATTGCATTCGTATACTGAGCCACTCTTTTCGTTGTGTCAGAACGCAGTGCGTGGTTGGTCATTTTGCTGCAGGACACTCCGTCGCTGCCATTGACCGCTGACTAAAGGAGATGCCGATTGAAGCAGGAGAAGCAAAGTCACCGTGATCAAGCTCAAGGCGACGAAGACCATCGCCGTGGCAACCGGACGACCGGCCTCGCGGCCACACCGCCCCCATCCGGCGAATCCGCTTTTGCCGAGGAACCGGCCAGCGTGGGCCGCGCCGGCCAACGGCGCTTTCCCGTTCCGCCGAAGGCAACCGACAGTCATCACCACATCTACGATGCACGGTATCCAGTCGATCCGTCTGCGCAATTGCAGCCACCTGACGCGACGGTCGCCGACTATCGCGCGCTGCAGCGCAGGCTGGGCGTCGAGCGACATGTCGTCGTTCAACCGTCGACGTATGGCACCGACAATCGTTGTCTGCTCGATGCCCTGTCGCAGTTCGGAGAGACCGCGCGCGGTATAGCGACCGTGCCCGACACCGTGACCGATGCTGAGCTGGCCGGTCTTCACGATAGGGGTGTCCGCGGGCTGCGCTTTAATCTCGAATACCTGGTCGGCGTCACGGTATCGATGATGGAGCCGCTCTCGAAGCGGATCGAACCGCTTGGCTGGCACATTCAAGTCAATGCCACTGCTGCGCAGCTACTCGCGCATCGGCCGTTGCTTGCGAGTCTGTCGTCGCCGCTCGTGATCGATCATATGGGGCAGATCCCGCAACCAGACGGCGCGGAGCATGCCGCATTCCGGGCGGTCGAGGCGCTGTTGGCGGGCGGTCGCACCTGGGTCAAATTGAGTGGTCCCTATCTTGCGTCGCGAAGCGGAGCACCGGTTTACGCGGACGCCGGCATGGTCGCGCTCAGGTTGACCCAACTTGCCGCGGACAGGATGCTGTGGGGATCGGACTGGCCTCATCCGACACAAGCAGCCGACAACAAGCCGGACGCCGCACGCTTGCTGGACGATCTGACGCTATGGATACCTGATCAATCGACGCGGCATCGAGTCCTTGTTGAAAATCCTGCAAAGCTTTACGGCTTTTAGCGTGCGTGCGGCGGCTTGCCGGCAGGGTTAGCGCTCGCCGATGTAGGCAACCACGTCGATCTCCACGAGCACACCCTGGAGACCGGCTTCCACGGTTGTTCGCGCGGGCTTATGCTCGGCAAACCAGCTCGCATAGAGCGCGTTGAAGCGGCTAAAGAGCGTCAAGTCGGTCAGATAGGCGGTGACTTTGACGACGTCTTGGGGTCTCGCGCCGGCGGCGGCCAGCACCCGCTCGATGTTGGCGAGCGTGGCACGGGTCTGCTCTTCGATCGAGTTGCCGATCACATTCCGGTCGGCGTCGCGCGGCGTCTGGCCGGACAGGAAGACGAAATCGCCCGCGATCATCGCGGAAGAATAGTGCCCGCCCGGATTGAGCTCGCCTGGATTGACGCCACGCAATGCGCGGCGTGTGCCACTGTCGTTCATGTTTTTCCCTTTGCCTTGATGTCGTGTTTTTCCGAGTTGCCGCATGACGTGCGTGGCCGCGTCGCGTTGCATGGCTTCAATCGCCATTTACCGCTGCCGGGCTCGCGGCCTATCGGCGGCTCCCGAGTTGCTCACGCACTTCCCACGACCCTTCGGTGGTAAGCACCCGCGCGCTGGGGTAGAGATAGGCAGTCGTGCAAGCATGGCGCGGCAATAACATCACCCGGTCGCCGACAGCCAGATCGGTGTTTTCGACTACGACGTGCTCTTCGCTCATCATGACGATCTTGCCGTCCCAGCGAAAGCGCTCCGCCATCGGCTTGTCCGGCGAGATGGCCTTCGAGCCCGCATCGAGCGTCGCGGTTGCGCCGTTGCGTGAAATTACCGTTGCCAGTACATATGCGCTTGGCGTCCAGCCGAGCGCGGGCAACTCCAGGTCGTGCTGAGCGCTCGAATAGGTCCAACTGCCCGGGGATACGAAGTCGGCGAGCGTGTCTGGCCACAGATCGAACGTGTAGCTGCCCCCGGCGACGAGCTTTGTCGACAGTCCCTCTGCATCGGCTGCGCGCGTCAGCACGGCCACTTGTCCCACGATGGCGTCCACTCGCGCGCGGCGCGTGGCAGTATCGAGATCATGGATATGGCCGTCGTAGACATGCCATCCTCCAAAGCAGCCGAGCGCGGCAAGCGTACGGGCCAGTTGCAGCGTCGCCACTGTCATTGGCGCGCCAGTTCTGCCCATGCCGGCATCCAGGTCGATGAGCAGCGCGAGATTGGCCGGCGGCGCCTCATTCGTCGCGCGACGCCACGCGCCTACGCCTGCCGCCGAGTCGACGAGCGCATCGACCTGTGCGGCCGGATGAGCGCGCGCCAGCGCGAGCACGGTGTGGATATGAGCACTGTTCACGGTCGGATATGCCCAGAGGACGTGTTTCGCGCCGGCCTCGAGCACCATCGCCACTTCGGCGACGGTAGCGGCCTTGAACGCCGTTACGCCTTCGCGCATCAGTCTTTCTACGATCCAGCGGGCGCGATGCGTCTTCACATGCGGCATGAGCCGCTCCACCCCTCCACACGCACGGGCGGTCGCGTGCAAGTTATCGACAATGCCGCGCTCGGAGACGATGAAACACGGTGTCTGCAATTCTCCTGGCAAGCTGGCGGCCCACGACGGCGCACGTGTAAAAGTGGTACTCGAAAGGTCGGACATGGTCGGTACGTCAAGAAATTGAAAGGGCGTCACGCTCACGCGTGCGACGGCGCTGCGAGGTATCCGTCCACGTGTGCCCTGAGCTGACCCAGCACTTGCGCATGCTGTTCCCACGAGAGCCGGTCGACGCTCATCTTCGGCGTCGCCGGGCGGTCGATGCGGCTATCGTCAACCGCCTGGCCGATGTCGACGGCCGCAGTCAGATACGCCCGGTCACGCTCTGGCGTGAAATCGCTAAGCAGCCGCGCTGCCGCGTCTCGCGGCGCGACCATCGCCATCGCGGATACCAGTCCCCAGCCGCCCCAGTTCGAGACGCTGGAAACGATCAGGTAGTCCGCGGGAATGGCCGCGCTGATCAACGGGCCGTTGGGAATGTCGTCGTGGACGATTTGCTCGGGCAGCACGCCCATGCCGATTTCATTGCCGCCGTCGCCGATGCCGATCGTGACCCACGGACGCGACCACTCGGGATCCTCGAACAGAAGATGCAGCGGAGCGGTATCGTCGGACATGTCCGCGCCGTATTCCCGGTGCGGCTTGCCGTCGCTCGCGGGCGAGACCCGCTCGATCGCGATCATGTGCGTGATCGGACGTTCCGCCTCGCTTAGCCGGGCTCTCAGCGACTTGACCGATGCCGCGCTCACCGAGGTGATTTCGAACGCCACCTCTTTCGGCAATTCGGTGGTGACTGCCCAGACCGCCTTGCAGCATGGCGCGTCCGAGATCACCGTCACCGGTATGCCGAGGTTCGACAGTGCGGCGGCGAGATGGGCCATGCCGCCCAGTCCGTCCGTCTCCGGCGAGGGCGGGACGGCATTGCGTATGAAGAAACCGGTCACGATACCGACGTGGGCGTTCGGCGTGCTCATGATCGAACGCGCGGCCGCTTCCAGCTGACCTTCGACGAACCGCTTCATGCGGCCAATGTCGCGCCGGACGGTTTGGCCAATGATGTCTTCGACTTTTGCTATTCCCATTTTCCAATCTCAGTAGCAATTTTGCTTATAAGCGGCGCGGCGATCGCTCAGACTGGAATCTTCGTTTCATAATCGATTCCGATTGAACAGAGCAGCAGGCCGACGCCCATTGCGGCGAAACACATCAGCGCGAGGAAATACGAGCCCGTGAATTGAACGATCGCGCCAATCGCAATCGGGATCACCATGCCGCCAATATTCCCGCCGAAGTTGAGCATCCCGCCGAGCGTGCCCACCTTGTTGCGAGAGGCGAGCATGGCGGGGATCGACCAGTACAGGCCGCCCCACCGCAGAAAGAAGAGCGTGATGGACAGCAGGATCACGACCATGGTGGGGTTCGTCGCATGCGCCACCGAAAATACCGCGATCGTGGCAACCACGCCGGCGATGCCGAAGAAAGTACGCATGACGCGGTTCGGTGCGGCGCCGCTGGCGAGCCACTTGTCGGCGACGTAGGCACCGGAGAGTTCGCCGATGAAGCCGCAGAAGAAGATCACGAAGCTGGCGCCGCCCATTTGCTGAATGTTGAAGCCCTGCGCTTTCTGCAGATAGGTGGGCATCCAGGTCAACAGGCCGTAGTAAAGCGTTGTGCAACACATGAATCCGATGAACATCAGCCACACTGAGCGATACCTGAAGAAATCGAGCGAGTTGCCCGACAGGCTTTTGGCTTCCTTTTCGTCTTCCTTGCGCCGGGCCAGTTCGATGTGTTCCGCTTCGGCTTCATTGACGCCGGCGTGCTCGCGCGGTTGATTCTTGATGTAGTACCAGGCGCCTATCCCGCACAGGACGGTGCCGACGCCGGCGATCGCGAACGCGGTGCGCCATGAGTGCGCGACCACGATCAGCCAGGTGATCAGTACCGATCCGAGCGCGGCGCCGAGTGGCGAGCCACCGTCCATCAGCGATGCGCCACGGACGCGCTCATGCTGCGTGAGCCACATCGCATTGAGCGCACCTCCCGCCGAAGCCACGGGCGCTTCTGCCACACCAAGTCCGAGTCTTGTGGCGAGCAAGGACACCGCGTTGGTCGTCAGCGCACCAAGGCCCTGGAAGGCGCCCCAGAGCAAAGTGCACAGCGCGAGGACCAGCCGCGGCTTGAAGCGGTCGACGGCCATGCCGCCTGGAATCTGCATCAGCGTGTATGACCAGAAGAACGAACTCATAATGAGGCCCTGCATGACCGGCGTAAGCGTGAACTCGCTTGCGATCATCGGCATCGCAACGGACAGCGATGCCCGATCGATGTAGTTGACCGTCACCAGCAGCAACATGATGAAGAAAATCTTCCAGCGAACCGATGTCTTCGGCTGGGCGTACGCAACGACCGCCGCAGGTGCACCGCTCATGCCTGTTCTCCTAATGCTCTATTTGAATGTCAGATACACGCCCGGCGCGTTGCGCGTCGGCGATAGATGAACCGGTCGTCTGCTACGCGCAGGCGCCCGTTTCGTACTGGTTGAATTCGAGTATAGGTGCGCGGACCTGAGTGCAGATAATCGAAAGTGAGCCGCGCAGTCGATAGAAATCGGTGATCACGTGTGCGGCGGCTTCAGCACGAAAATCGCAAGCACGGCGGTGCTCAGATCGAGCACAATCGCGCATCCGACCTTGGCAAGCAGCTACAGTGCCTGGTGAGAGCGATCGCACAGGGAGCGATGTTGAGACTTCAGAATGTTCGCACCGGCACGCGGGTTGCCGTGGGTTTGGGTTGATTCCGTTTGCGCTCATCGCGCTGGCGCTCGTAGGGATCACGCGAGTCAACAGGATCAATGCGAGCCTCGCGACCATCAACGACATCAACTCACCGGCATCGTCAAGCAGAATTCGGACAACGCCAGGCAAGCCAGTGCAGTAGCCAGGTGGTGGAGGAGATAGCTACGCGGTTCGTTGCCAACGGAGCGTCATTGACCCGCTCGTGTAACGCGTCGGCCACCGTTGTGGGCATAGAACTGCCGCATGCATTTGCAATTCAGCAGCTTCAGCCGTGCCGTCTAAAGAGTCGCCCCGTCGGGTGACCGTGAGGTGTCGGCGCGCTTTTCTCTGCCGTCGAACTGCTGCCGCGCGGCTTCCATTTCGGTCATGTGACTTTCGGCCCAATCCCAAATTCCGCAGATTTTGTCCAGAAGGCTGTTTCCGAGCGGTGTCAGCCGATAGTCGACACGCGGCGGTATCACGGGATGCACGTGGCGCGACACCAGGCCGTCGCGCTCGAGTTGGCGCAATGTTTTCGTGAGCATCTTCTGACTGACGCCGCCGATGTGTTCGCGTAGGCGCGAAAAACGCATCTCGCCATGAGTTCCCAGTGCATCGATCACCAGAATGCTCCACTTGTCGGCGATCTGCTCGATGATGTCGCGCGCAAGATCATCGGTTTTCTTTTGCGCATTGCCGTCGGCGCGAAGCGCATCGTCGCAGTTTGTTTCCATGGGGGAGGTATGGGGCCGCGAGGTGTTTGGTGGTCGCCTGATGTGGCTGACATGATCGTAAGCGTGTTCGCTTGCTCATTTAGTCAGCGTGCTTCAGTTCCTCGACAGCATCCGACCCAGGTGCGGTTTGTCAAAAAACAAGTATCGCATGACTAGCGAAACCCTTGCGATTGAATTTTTTATGTATGCCCGTTTCAAGCCTTGGACCCGGACGCGTGCTATCGGCGAAGGAAGTGGTGACGCCAATAAAGGCAATCAATTGCGGTGATCCGGCGGGCCTTCGATAAATTTGCTCAGGACACCTTCGGCAAAGCCGCGCTCGTCGCGTCGCGCTGAGTGCTGGATCATCGACCTGACGATAGGGTTGCGAGGCATACATCGTCCTTGCATATCCGGACACCAAGGTCGAGTCGTCTGCGCACGTTATGAGCGCAAGAGGCGATCTTGTGACAAATCGTCGATGGCCTGTGTCCTCTGTGCCGACGAAAATCAAGTCGTCGACCAGCACGAAGGAGTATGTCATGGGCCACGCGGAAGTCCGCGAGTTGCAGACTCCCAAACCAATCGGCGGACGCTTGCCGGAGCCACCGGTATTCGGCAGCCTCGACGATGAACGGCAGCATCGCAAGCTCAAACTCGCCGCGGCGTTTCGCATCTTTGCGCGATTTGGGCCGGCCGAAGGCATCGCCGGACATATCACGGTCCGCGATCCGGAGTTTTACTATCGAGCGCATCAGGTAACGTTTCTCGGTGCTGCGCAGCACGGCGAGGCGGCCTACCGGCATCATCATCGCGCCGCCGATTCCCTGCAGGATCCGCGAAACGGTGAATTCGACGAGGCCGTTACTCAGCCCGCAAAGTATGGAGGCGCCGGTGAACACGATGATCGCGCCGCCGAACACCGAACGTTGCCCAAAGCGGTCGGCCACCCATCCGCTAATGGGAATGAAGACCGCGAGCGCCAGCAGATAGGCAGTCATGCCGATACTCAGGCTCACGGACGTGACGCCGAATGTGGCGGCCATGTGGCGCAGGGCGGTCGCGATCACCGTCGCATCCAGATTCTCCATGAAATAGGCACTGGCGACGATCAGCGCAATGATGACTGACTGGCGGCTTGACAAAGACATGGATGGAGAACGGAATTCGGGTTGTGCGGCAGGTCCTCAAACGCGCCTCAGGGTGGAGCGTTTGCATTGGCTGGCGGCCAAAGATGGGACTCGCAGCGCGGTAGCCTGAGATAATGCATGACTGCGCCCGGGTGCCTCGCGAGGCTTTTGCTCGGACCCGGACGATATACTCTACCAAATCATAAGTCGTCATGTGGCGACTTATTTTTCGACAGTGATGGACACAGGAGCGTCATGAAGGCCAAACCCAGGGATGTTGCAGAGCCGGGCAGCAAGAGCGCAGCGGGCCGCGCGCCGGTCAAGCGGCCGATGAAAGCGCCGCAGCGCCTGCCGCGCGCCGAGCGTCAGGCGCGCGTGCTGGAGAAGGCCGCCGAATATTTTGCCGAGCACGGTTTGAACGCGCAGACTCGCGCGATTGCCGAGGCCTGCGGCGTTTCGCAACGTCTGCTGTATAGCCTGTTTCCCAGCAAGGCTGCCTTGATCGACGAAGTTTATAAGCGAGAAATTGTAGGAACCTTCAAGGCGATCTGGTTTGTTCAACTGAAAGACCGCAGTGTGCCGATTGAAAGCAGGCTCAATACTTTTTATCGCGACTACTACGACACCCTGCTGACGCGGCAGTGGCTTCGCCTGTTCCTCTACTCGTCGCTTGAAGATCTGCAGATGGCGCCGACGTACACGAATGCCGTCGTGACGCATGCGCTTGAGATCATTGTCACTGAGACGGCGCACGAATTGGGATGCGGCGTACCGGCCGATCCGGCGCATCTGACCGAGGTAGGCTGGCTGCTGCATGGCGCGGTATCGCACCTTGCGATTCGCCGCCGCATTTATTCGAACGACAACACCACGCCCAGCGACGCGGTGATTGCGATGCACGTGCGCGCCTTCCTCACGAGCGCGCCAGCGCTGCTACCGGCGCTGGAGGCTTCCTGAGCGTGACGCGCCGGCGGGCTCGCACAGCGCGGCAAACGGTCGGGAAGCGCTGCACAAAAGCGCGTGTCGTGGACCGCTTCGCCGCACGGTGTGAATTGATCGAGGTCGCCCGCAATCCATCAGGTGAATTCCGGGCGGCCGTCGCCGCCGTTTCTTCAAGCGATTGCTGCGCTCGAACTGCGAGGGGTTTCGTCTTTAGTCACCCATTGCATGGGCGTCTGGCTCCCGGTTCGCTTGCCGGCGCATCAGCAGGAGCAGGGCGATAAGCACAAGGACTATCGTCAGGCCGACAAAGAGCAGGGTCGCGCGTTGAATGCCGGTGAGCTGCACGGCGATACCCAGACCAATCACAGGTAGTGAGATCGCCACATAAAGCACGACGAAATAGCTCGACGTGACTTCCGCTCGCCGGTGCGCGGGCGCCGCCGACGCGATCTCGCCCAACCCGGCACGGAAGCTGATGCCTTGCCCGATTCCAGCCAGGACGGTGCCGAGCAAAAGCGCGCCCAGCGAGCGTTCGGGCACGCACAGGCCCACACAGACGAGTCCCACGACGAGTCCAATGCAGCCGACCGCTTGGCGCCACCGCGCAGCAATGATCGTCTGCACGATTTGCCCGAAAGCGGAGCACGCGAACAGCAGGAACACAATCGAGCCGGTCACGATTCCGCTGTGAAAACCGAGCACGACCCGAATCAGTTGAGGGCCGACCGCCGCAAAGAAGCCCACCACGACGAAACCGGCAAACCCCGCCAGCGCGGCAGGAATGAACGCACGGCGTACCTCGACCGGAAGCGAAATTTTCTGGAAGCCGAGCTTCACCCGCGCGGGAATCGCGGCGGTCTCCGGCACACCGAGCACGGCGAGTGCGGCGATGCCGACCAGCACCAGATGGACCCCATAGGGCAACTGCGTCGGCCATGGAAATAGTTCGACCAGGATGCCGCTCAGCAAAGGACCGAAACCCAGCCCGAGCATATTGGAGGCGGTAGCCGCGAGCATGGCTTTACCGCGCCATGCAGGCGGCGCGAGTTCGATCACGGCGACGGTGGCGGTTCCTGTGAAGATGCCAGCAGAGACGCCTGACAGCAGGCGGCCCAGCATCAAAAGCGCCAACCCGTCACTGAGCAGGAACGTCAGCGCCGATGCGGCCGACGCACACAACCCCGCGATCATCATGCGACGACGGCCCAGCTGATCGGACCAGTTGCCGATCAACAGCAGCGCACCGAGCACACCGACTGCATATGAGGCGTAGATCACGGTGATGACAGTCGGCGTAAAACCATACTGCTGTTGGTAGTACCGATAGATTGCCGTCGGTAGCGTTGTACCCATCATGTTGATCGCGAACGCCAATGCTACAGCCAGAAATGCGATCGGGGATTGCGGTGTGCCAGAAACTGATTTCATCAAATATCCCAACGGTTGCTCGAAGACCGCGGGCCATTATGGGCAATTTCTCACGGCTTTGCTGAGCGCCCGACAATGGCGGCCAGCGTCGACCTCACGTGGCGGCGGCTACGCGAGGCGATGGGCGACGCCCCAGTGGTGTGAGCCGATAGCCGACCCGCGCAAGATCATTGGTTCTCCTTTGCGGGTTGTCGTGCGTGTAAGCGCCGTGGCAGCAATTAGTTTCCACGGGGAAAGTATGAAACCGTCAGGTGCCTTCTTGTGATCGGCGGATGCCGCTGAAATAATCGGCTCGCCTGCCTGCTCTATGGGCACGCCGCTATGGGTCAGATCGCATTCGACCCGGACGCGCCGCTTGATGTAGTGCTTTGATTTGAGAGCTTCACATGACTATCGAAACAATCGCAATTGAAGGCTTAACGACCCCTGTCTCACGTGTCGGCCTGGGCACCTGGGCCATTGGCGGGTGGATGTGGGGTGGCACCGACGAGAAAGACTCGATCGCGGTGATCCGCCGGGCGCTCGACAGCGGTGTCAATCTGATCGATACGGCGCCGGTGTACGGTTTCGGCGCTTCGGAGGAGATCATTGGCAAGGCGCTGGCCGACGGCTACCGGCACAAGGCGGTCATCGCCACCAAGGTCGCACTGGAATGGCACGACGGCGCGGTATTTCGCAATTCATCGCCGGAGCGTATTCGTCAGGAAGTGGAGGACACGCTGAGGCGCTTGCGGACAGATTACATCGATCTGTATCAGGTCCACTGGCCCGACCCGCTCGTGCCGATCGAAGAGACCGCCGCGGTGCTCGACGATCTGCGCAAGGAAGGCAAGGTGCGGGCGCTGGGCGTCAGCAACTTCACGCCTGCGCAAATGGATGCGTTCCGGCGCGTGGCGCCGCTATCGGCCACACAGCCGCCGTATAACCTGTTCGAACGGGATATCGACCGTGACGTGCTGCCGTACGCCGAACAGCATGGGCTGGTCGCGCTTGCCTATGGGGCGCTGTGTCGCGGACTGCTGGCGGGGCGCATCGGCGTCGAGACGCGCTTCGAGGGCGACGATCTGCGCCAGCGCGATCCGAAGTTTTGCGCGCCGCGTCGCGAGCAATATGTCGCGGCCGTGAAAGCGCTGAACGTGTTCGCGCGCGATAACTTCGACAAGTCGGTGCTCGCGCTGGCGGTGCGCTGGGTGCTCGATCGCGGCCCGACGATCGCGCTATGGGGCGCACGTCGTCCGGCGCAACTGGACGGGGTCGAAGATGTGTTCGGCTGGCGCCTCGACGAGAAGGCGTTCGCGCAGATCGACGCGATTATCGCGAACTTCGTCAGGGAGCCCGTGGGACCGGAGTTCATGGCGCCGCCGCAACGCTTGCTCGTAGCCTGACAGGGAGGTATTGAACATGAGAACCCTTCGACGCACCTTCATGATTCATTCGATCGGCGCCGCCGCGCTGGTGGTTTCCGGACGCTCCGTCTGGGCGGCGCCGCAGCAGCTTCAGGAGAGCGATCCCGCTGCGCAGGCGCTCGGGTACAAGGCCAATGCGACCCAGGTCGACCACACGAAATATCCGCATTACCGCACCAACCAGCGCTGCGCGAACTGCCAGTTCTACCAGGGTAAGCCAGCCGACGCCAACGCGCTCTGTGCGCTGTTCGGCGCAAAGCAGGTGAGCGGCGCCGGATGGTGCAACGCCTATCAGGCAAGAGCATGAACGGCGTGCGCAGATAAGGCGATGACCAGGCAGCGCCGGCAGGTGCGGCGTGCGTCCACGACAAGGAGTGAACCGATGGAACTGATTGTGAATGGCGTGCATCACAACGTCGACGCCGACGCGAACATGCCGCTGCTGTGGGCGGTGCGGGACCTGTTGGGGCTGCATGGCACCAAGTTCGGTTGCGGCGTGGGCGCATGCGGCGCGTGCACCGTCCATCTGGATGGCGTGGCAGTGCGCTCGTGTGTCACGTCGCTTGCGGATGTACAGGGCAAGCCCGTGACGACGATCGAAGGCCTGGGCAAAGGCGGCGAACATCCCGTGCAGCGGGCGTGGAAAGCCGCGAATGTGCCGCAGTGCGGCTATTGTCAGCCGGGCCAGATGATGCAGGCCGCGTCGCTGCTCAAACAGACGCCGAAGCCGAGCGACGAGCAGATCGTCGAAGCCATGTCCGGCAATGTCTGCCGCTGCGGCACCTATCAACGCATCAAGGTTGCCATCAAGGCGGCGGCGGAGCAGACGTCATGAGCGAGATCGTCAATTTGAGCCGGCGCCGGGTACTGAAGGGCACATTGGCGGGCGGCGTGGTGCTGGGTCTGCATGTCGGCGGCGCGCGCCAGGCGTTTGCGGCGACCCCGCTCGCTTCGGCAAGTGGTGTCAAAGCAGTGTTTGCGCCGAACGTCTATGTGTCGGTCGCGCCGTCTGGCGAGATCGTGCTGGTCGCGCATCGCTCCGAGATGGGCACCGGCATCCGTACCAGCCTCGCGATGATCCTCGCGGACGAACTCGATGCCGACTGGAACACAGTCAAGGTTGTGCAGGCGCAAGGCGATGCCAAGTACGGTGACCAGAATACCGATGGCTCCCGCAGCATCCGCCAGTTCTTCCAGCCATTGCGCGAGGCAGGCGCTTGCGCGCGGCAGATGCTGATCGCGGCGGCCGCTGCGCAGTGGCGAGTGAGCCCGGCGAGCTGCCGGACCGAGCCCGGCCACGTGGTGCATGCGGCGAGCGGGCGGCGCGTTTCATACGGTGCGGTGGCGGAGGCTGCGGCGCGTCAGCCGGTGCCCGGCCGTGACACGCTGAAGCTGAAAAACGAGGACACATGGCGCTATATCGGCAAGTCCCTGCCAATCGTCGATCTCGACGACATCGTGCATGGCCGCGCAACGTACGGCATCGACGTCGTGTTGCCCGGGATGACGTACGCGTCGGTCGAACGTTCGCCTGTGTACGGCGCAACGCTCAAAAGCGTCGACTCGACTGAAGTGATGAAGGTGCCCGGCGTGCTGCACGTCGTGCGCATCGTTTCGGCGCCGCTGCCCGCCGGCTTCCGGCCGCTGGGCGGCGTCGCGGTGATCGCGACCAGCACCTGGGCCGCGCTGCAAGGGCGCCGGAAACTCAAGCTCGAATGGGACCTCGGGCCCAACGGCACGTACGATAGCCGGGCGTATCGCAAGGCGCTTGAAGACACTGCGCGGCAGCCTGGGAAGGTCGTGCGCAACAATGGCGATACCGCCGGCGCGTTGAAGAACGCCGCACGACATGTGTCGGCGGACTATTACGTGCCGCATATGGCGCACGCGGCGATGGAGCCGCTGGCTGCCACTGCATCGTTTGCGAACGGCGCCGTCGAAGTCTGGACCGCCACGCAGAATCCGCAGCAAGCACGCACGACCGTCGCGCAAGTACTCGGCTTGCAGGAGCAGGCCGTGACGATCAATGTCACGTTGCTCGGCGGCGGCTTCGGCCGCAAGTCGAAGCCGGACTACGTGGCCGAAGCCGCGTACCTGGCGCGCGAGGTCGGCGCTCCCGTCAAGCTGACGTGGACACGTGAGGACGACATACGCAACGATTATTTCCATGCCGTGTGCGCGCAGCACATGGAAGGCGGCCTCGATGCGCAGGGCAACACGATTGCGTGGTTGCACCGGAGCGTGTTTCCGTCCATCGGTTCGACGTTCACGCCGAACGTGATTTATGGTTCGGCGGGCGAACTCGGTCAGGGCGTGACCGACATGCCGTATGAAATCGCCAATGTGCAGTGCGAGAACGGAGCGGCGCCGGCGCATACGCGTATCGGCTGGTATCGGTCGGTGTACAACATTCCGCACGGCTTCGCACTGGGCTCGTTCGTCGACGAGCTCGCCGTTGCGGCGCGACAGGATCCGGTGAAGCATCTGCTCGCGCTGCTGGGCACTCCGCGTCATGTCGATCTGCATGCGCTGGGGGTCGATTATCCGAACTACGGCGCGTCGATCGACGAGTATCCAATCGATACCGCGCGCTATGCCGCTGTGGTCCGCGCGGCCGCGGTGCGTTCGAACTGGGCTGCGGCGTTGCCCGCTCGCCACGGGCGCGGGATCGCTGTCCATCGCAGCTTTTTGACGTACGTTGCCGCGGTCGCCCAGGTGCAAGTGGCCGACGATGGCTCGGTGCGGGTGACGCGTGTCGATCTGGCGGTCGACTGCGGACGTATCGTCAATCCCGACCGCGTGATCGCGCAGTTCGAAGGCGCGGTGGTGATGGCGCTCGGCAATACGCTATACAGCGAACTGACGTTCGGTCAGGGGGCGGCCGAGCAATCGAACTTCACCGACTATCGGGTCGCCCGCATCGACTCCGTGCCGGAAACCCATGTCTACATCGTGCCGAGCGCCGCGCCGCCCGGTGGCGTTGGCGAACCGGGTGTGCCGCCGACAACGGCTGCGATCTGCAACGCGATCTTCAATGCGACAGGTACGCGGATTCGGGCGTTGCCGGTAGACAGCGCGCTGTTGAAGCGGGCGTGACCCGCACAGGGGTAAGGGCGCGGCCGCGCGGGTATTGCGGTCACTTTTATCTGCCGATGGTCGAGGCGGCATGAAACGCGGCTCATCGGCAACGTCTCATTGTGTCGCGCCGACGTGGCGTAGCGCTTCCTCTACCGCCGGATTGCGTTGTGCGATCGCCATTTGCAATGCGGTGCCGCCGCGCGCATCGACATGGTTCACGTTGGCGCCGTGTGCGACGAGCACCGGAATCATATCGAGTCGGCCGAACAGCGCGGCAAACGACAATGCCGTTTCCCCCGCATTGTTGGTTTGATCGATGTCGCAATGCTTGTCGAGCAGCATCGCGGCGATTTTCGGCTCGCCTTTGAAGAGCGCCCCCATCAGAGCCGTATTCCCATGCCGGTCGGCCGCACAAGCGTTGGCGCCTGCGGCAAGGAGGGCCGTTAGGGTCTCCGGGTGATTGTCGTACGCGCTCAGGATCAGCGCGGTATAGCCTTCAGGCGTCGTTGTGTCGAGCGGGAAATGGGCGGCGATCAACGCCTGAACAATATCCGTGCGTCCCGCACGCGCCGCAGCAAACCAGTCTTCGGTGTAACGCGGCATGTCCGTCACGGCCGAATACGTTCCCGACTGATACACATGCTGCGCGCAACTTGCTGTCAACAGTGCGGTCAGGCTAATGGCCGCCACGGTCCGAACAAGGCGCCGGGCAGCAAAAGAGCATCGCATTGCGTCCTCCGTGAGAAAGCGTACCTATCTACTTATCGGGTTGGGAAACCTGCTTGCGCAGGCTTCCCCAATTTGCTTCAGTTGTCGCTCAGGTGTGCCGCGGCGTCCTTCACGCGCGTGACATCCGCATGCGTGGCACGCGCGAGGCGGGTGCCGTAGTCGGCATCAGCCTTATAGAAGTACGAGAGCATCGCGTACTTGTTAGCGTCGTTGGTCACGCGGCCAAGGTCGCCCGACAGCGCCGTGATCAGGTCTGTCTTATCGGTATCGGACAGCGTCCGGTAGTACTCGCCGGCCTGACGGAAGTCGAGTGTTTTGTGAATCGCTCTTTGCTGGGTCGTCCCCTTCAGCGGCGTCTGCACGGACTTGTACTTGTCCTGTTGCGCGATTTCGGCGATTCCGGACGGCTCGTAGTTCACTTCGCCCTTTCGATCTTCCCCATTCATGAGGCCGTCCTGGTTGTTGTTGTAGATCGGGACGGCAGGACGGTTGATTGGCAACTGGTTGTAGTTCGGCCCGAGGCGATACATCTGTGTGTCGGCATAGGCGAACAGGCGGCCTTGCAACATCCGGTCCTCTGAAGGTTCAATGCCCGGTACGAGGCGCGAAGGCGCGAATGCCGATTCTTCCGTGGACTCGAAATAGTTATCCGGAATGCGGTTGAGCGTCATCGTGCCCACCTTCTGCTCGGGGATGGAAGATGGCCATACCTTCGTGTCGTCCAGCGGATCGAAATCGAACTTGTCCAGATCCTTCGGCGAGAGCACCTGGATGTAAAGGTCCCACTGCGGATACGAATGGGCCTTGACCGAGTTGTACAGATCATTGGTCATCAGATTCCAGTCGGCGCCGATCGAGTGCGGGATATCCTGGGGGCGAATGCCCTCGATACCCTGACGGCTCTTCCAGTGAAACTTCACGTAGTGAACCTCGCCTTTCGCATTGACGAACTTGAAGGCGTGCACACCGAAGCCGTCCATGTGGCGGTATGAATCCGGCATGCCCTCGTCCGTGTAAAGGTGCGTGAGCATGTTGGTTGCTTCGGGCGAATGGGCGAAAAAGTCGAACGCCAGATTCGGATCCTGCACACCGGTCACTGCCGATGGTTTGTTCGCATGCACGAAGTCAGGAAACTTGATGGCGTCCCGAATGAAGAAGATGGGCCAGTTGATGCCGACCATGTCCCAGTTCCCTTGCTGCGTGTAGAACTTGATTGCGAAGCCGCGCGGGTCGCGTGCCTGCTCGGGCGAACCACGATATCCCATCACCGTCGAGAATCGAACAAAGACTGGGGTCTTCGTTCCAGGCGTGAACACTTGGGCAGAGGTCAGGGAACTGATGTCCGTGGTCGGCACGAACTCGCCAAAGAGACCCGTGCCGCGCGCATGCACCACGCGCTCGGGTATGCGCTCCCGGTCGAAACGCTGCAGTTTCTCGATGAGATGAGAGTCCTGCAAAAGGACCGGACCTTCGGGGCCGGCGGTCTGGGAGTTCTGATTGTCGCCGACCGGCGACCCGCTATCCTGGGTCATATCCGCCGCATACGACGTTTGAGCGAGCGCCACTGCTGAGACGATCGAGAAAATGCTTGCAGCAATCTGTGTCTTCAGTACTTTCACGTTGTATTCCTGGTTAAAGAGGGAGCCGGAGGAATCCTATGACTCATCCGTTCTACTATCCAATCTCTTTTTCCTATCATTTCAATAGTCGACTAATTGCTTTGGAAAATTAAAGACATTGGAAAAAGAGAAAGAACAATGAATGTGAATTGCTATGCGGAGTGATTGAAAAATACAGCCGTGTGCGCCACATGATCGTGATATGGGAGCAGGCTGTACGTCTCGCGCAGTTAAAAAACACTATTTCATCGAGTACGTTTTCATATGTATTTATGAGTATTCTATTAAAGTTGTGGAATTCAATTAACATTGTTTCGTAAAGCGAATTAATTGAGAGAGGTAAGGGTTCTCGGAAACAGACAGATGGGCGATTTCACATGCATATTCTGATTGCGGCAGGGCACGCCATCGTAGTCGACTACAGTGCCGTGCGATGTCTGCCGGTTTCCGGTGGGATGGCGCGATTGCGACTGCGTCGCGCAACCGGTTAGCACGATCGCGAACGCACAAATTGGAAAAAGTCGTTTCATCACCTGTTGTATCCCGGTTGGTTTGACGCGAACGTCGAACTGCAATTTGACGTTCGCGAGCGCCTCGGGCGACAGGTCTACGGCATTGGGCAGCGCTGACTCGTTAGCCGCGGGCGAAGTCCGCGAGTGAAGGGAAAACAGCGCACCGCAAAGGACGAGGATGCCAGCTCCCCCGACAGACAGCTGCAGACGCCTGCGATAGCGAATGTTCACGAAAGCTCTCGATGGTTGAACAGACCTTGGGACACCGAGGTATCGCGACGTCTTCCCTCAGCGTTGGAGAGCGTATTTTCGTGTTGCGTGTCTGATTACGAGGTGGCGGCGAGATGTCATTTCGGACATCTTGGGAAGGCACGCGCGAAATGCATCGTCGGCTTGCCGAGCCGACGCAAGACGAACGCGGGCGCGCCATCTTGCGCGGATTAGCTAACGGAACTCTGCGAGAAAAGGATGCCGCGTGATTGCGCGCGACGGCGACTCAGGCTGTTACGCGGTCGCGGAAGGAAAGTAAAGCGTGAAGGTCGTCGAGCCGGCGCGGCTGACGACGTCGACTCGGCCACGATGCAACTCCATGATCGATCGCACGATGGCGAGGCCCAGCCCCATGTTCTTCGCCGACCCTTGCCGCGCCGGATTGATTCGATAAAAGCGGTCGAAGATCTTGCCGATATGCTCCGGCGGAATGGTGTGGCCGGTGTTCGTGACTTCGACGGCGACGTACTCGTCAGACCGGTAGGCGCGCAGCTCGACCTCCGATTCGGCGTCGGCATGCTCAAGCGCGTTCGATACGAGATTGCTCAGGGCGCGTCGAAGCATGGACGGATCGGCGCGAACCTGGATTGCACCGTCGAGGGCGAAATGGATGCCCTTGTTCTCGGCCACTCCTTCAAAGTACGAGGTGAGCCTCGCGAATTCTTCATGGCAATCGAACACGCCCAGCCGAAGCAGTTCCTTTGAATGGTCCGCTCGCGCGAGGAACAGCATGGTCTCGATCATCCGTTGAAGGCGCTGGCATTCCTCGATATTCGAGTCGATGAGCGCCTCGTATTCCTCGGTGGATCGCTCACGCGAAAGAGTAATTTCCGACGCGCTGATCATGTTGGCGAGCGGAGTGCGCATATCGTGCGCCAGATCGGAGGAGAACTGTGAGAGTCGCGCAAATGCACGTTGAAGCCTGTCGAGCATGCGATTCACTGGACCCGCGATGTCACGGAGTTCGACGGGACCGCCGCGAATATCGAGGCGCTCGCCAAGATTGTGGGCCTCGATGCGCGAAATTCGTTGGCCGATGGTTTTGACCGGGGATAATCCCCGCTTGGCGATGGCGTAGCCAAGTAGACCCGTCAGCGCCGAGCCGCCGAGGATCACGAGCCATACATCGCCTTGGTACTCGCGAAGGACGGAGTAACGCGTTGCCGCTTCATGGGCGAGCAGCACGCGTATCGATTCACCTGAGCGCAACTTTTCGTCGCCGAATACGCAGCGCGAAGGTCCGAGGGACGGGGGGGAGCATGAATAAGGCTGCCGTTGTGCCGGATCGCCCGACCCGATCGAGCGCAAGCGCTGGTCCCGCCGGTCCGAGTCGGCCAACACCTTTCCTTGACCATCCAGTATGGCGAAAGAGATTGCCGGATGCGCGAGCAATTCCTCGCGAAACAGGCCGCTATTGCTGCCGATCGCTTCCACAGAGCCGTATCGGCGAGCTGTCGACAGAAACTCGTCGAGCTTGACCGAAATCTCGCTGTCGTCGCGGTGCATGAGTTGGCTCGACAGCGAATGATAGAGAAGGCCGCCGGCCATCGAGAGCACCAATATGGCGACAATAGTAAAAGCGAGACTCAAACGCCTGAGCAGCGAGTACGCTCCGTCCGCGGCAGTCATGCTCGCTCTTCCATCACATAGCCCATGCCACGGACCGTATGGAGCAGTTTCTTCTCGAATGGGTTGTCGATCTTTGTGCGCAGACGTCGGACAGCCACCTCAACGACGTTCGTATCGCTGTCGAAGTTCATGTCCCAGACCTGTGACGTGACGATCGCGCGCGTGACCACTTCCCCCTGCCTCTCGGCGAGGAGCTTCACCAGCGTGAATTCCTGCGCGGTCAGGTCGATGCGAACGTTACCGCGCCGCACACGGCGCCTGAGGAGGTCGATTTCCATATCGCCGACGCGCAGCACGGTGTCGACCGATTGCGTCGGTCTGCGCAGCACCGCGCGAATCCGTGCAAGAAATTCGGAGTAGACGAAGGGTTTCGCAAGATAATCGTCTGCCCCCGCTTCAAGTCCGGCGACTTTGTCCTCGACCGCATCGCGCGCCGTCAAGAGGAGTACGGGTGTGCGTTTTTGCGCTCGCAAACGCCTGAGTACCTCAAACCCGTCGATGCCCGGGAGCATCACGTCGAGTACGATGAGATCGTAGTCTTCATGGAGCGCGAGGAACAAACCGTCGTTGCCATCGTTAGATACATCGACAATGAAGCTTGCCTCCATCAGGCCTTTGCGAAGGTAGGAGGCCATCTTCTGTTCGTCCTCGACGATAAGAATACGCATGATGAAAACCCTTTCGCTTAGCAAGTCGTGCATTCAATCCAGATAGTACATTACGCAAATTGCGTCCGCGCAGCGCGTTGAGGCGAAGTCAATTGGGTCGCATACGATATGTCTGCACTGCCGAGTGCGTGATTGCGCAAGGCCTCTTGTTCCTCGCGACGGCGGCAGAATGATGGGCATATAACCTGTACGTCAACACTCCATCGCGCGTGCCGGAAAACTTCTTCGCCTGCCTGCCTGCCGACAGGCCGCGCTTTGCACCGTCCGAACTATTCGCTCCCGACCATACTGGATGCGATAAGAACTACCAGGTCAATTGCCAATACTCGAAACTCTGTTGGAATCGCCTCGGCAGCGCTGTTCGACCCGACAGGCAGACGATTATAGAGAGACTTCCTTGCGCCAGGATGGACGGAAGATGACAAAGAAGTCATAAAGCGGGGCGCTTTTCCAGGGCTGGCTCAGGCGCAATGGCCGAGCACAACGCAGGGAAAGAGGCTGGGAAGATGCACGGAACAACTGGCGCCTCGATCCCGGCCTCGAAATCAAAACATGACGTCGATGTAATGCGAGCGTCAGGATCCCTCCATCTTCGCCCATGCAAAATAACTGTCACCTGCTCTCGTTGCGGCGAGGAAGGAGATCAGTGGTTCCGATTACTGATCGAAGCTGACCAAACCCACGTTTATGAGGTAATTCACGATGAAGCGACATTTGTATGCTGCCTTGGTGATTGGGCTGCTCGCACTCCCGACTGCCTCCTTCGCTCAGGACGCTGGCGTGTCACTGACGCATAAGGACGTACAGGCGGACCTGATCAGATTGGAACAGGCCGGCTACCGGCCGAGCAAACTGAAATATCCCGCTGATATCCAGACGGCAGAGGCCCGCCTCGACGCGCAGGACGTCACAGCATCGAGCAACAACGATGTGGGGGGCGTGTTGGATGGGGCTTCACAAACGAGTGCTCCCAAGACGAGCGTGGGCGCCCACTCGATTTACTCCCATCACTGATACTGGTCGCGGTGACGATCCGCACTGTCAGTGCCGGTCTCCTCTGGTCTACGTCAACCGGTTTGATTAAACATGCCGGAGACACGAGCCGGTAGTCGCGTCGGCGGTGGCGATCCAGTTGGTTGCCTTACCGCCATTTTCGTAGCTGGCGTACCGGCGTGCTTCTTCGAGATCGTGGTATTCCGTCTGGCCGCAGTGGTATTGATACCGAGCATAGCCGCAGCGATGAGGTCCGGCGTCGGCCGGCCGCGGGCGAGGGTCGAACCGACTGGCCACGTATTCCAGGCAGGAACTCCACGCCGGCATCCGGAGCGACAATCGCTGAAGCGTCCAGCGTCGGCGACAGAGAAGAACCCACGGACCTCGCCTGCTACGATCACACGAAAGTGAAGACCTGTTCACGCGGCAGGCGCGACTTCGGTAGCTTGCCGTTGAAATCCTTGTCGCTGCGGCGCCCGAAAGCCGCCAGCACGACGCTCGTAAGCCCACGTTCGCGCAGCCCAAGCTCGAGGTCCAGTGCGCGCGAATCGAAGCCTTCCATCGGCGTCGCGTCGATGCCGAGCACGGCCGCGCTGACGAGCAGTCCGCCCAGCGCGAGATACACTTGCTTCTCCATCCACTGGGGCATGTCGCGCAACTCGTAGCGATGCATGTCCACATACGAGCGTCGTGTCTTATCCTGCATGTCCTTCGCTCCGTCCATCTGGAACCTCCCGTCGTGACCTTCCTGCTTGAGGATAGTGTCGAGGTGGCCCGCATCCATATCCGTGCGCATGCAAAGTGCGATCACGTGCGAGGCGTTCATCACTTTCGGTTCGTTGTATGCGTAGGCGCCTTGCGTTGCTTTGGCCATGCGCGCGCGGCCCTCCGGTGTCGACGCGACGACAAAGTGAGAAGGCTGCGAGTTGACCGAAGAGGGACTGTAGTGAAGCGCGGCGAGCAGCGCATCGACCGAGGCTTGCGGCAACGAATGACCCGGCTCAAATGCTTTCACAGTGCGACGGGTTTGCACGGCGTCAATCAAATTCATGGCGATATCTTCTTATGGAGATGACAGGTAATTGAAGCAGAAAGCCAACGGGTCACTCAAAACCCTTCGAGAACGATCTTGCCGAACGCGCGATTGCTTTCGATGAGCTCGTGCGCGCGCCGCAGGTTTGCGGCGTTGATCGCCCCAAAATGCGAGCCGAGTGTCGTACGCAGCGTGCCCGCATCGATCAGCGCGGCAATGCGCTCGAGGATCTCGTGCTGGCGGATCATATCCGGCGTTTCGAACAAAGACCGCGTGAACATGAGTTCCCAGTGCAGCGAGATTGCCTTCAACTTGAGCGGCGTCGCGTCGAGCGTTTTCGGATCGTCGATGACGCCAAGCTTGCCTTGCGGCGCGAGCACCTCGACGATCTGGGGATAGCGCTCCTCGGTATGGGTGAGGCTCGCGACATAGCGCACCTGTGCAACGCCGATCCGGCGCAACTCTTCTTGCAGCGGGCGCGTGTGATCGATGACGTCGTGCGCCCCCAGATCGCGGACCCATTCTTGCGTTTGCGGTCGTGATGCCGTGGCGATCACGCGCAGCTTCGTCAGTTGCCGCGCGAGTTGAGTGAGAATCGAGCCGACGCCGCCGGCCGCGCCGATGATCAGGAGCGCATCGCCGTCACCCCCGTTCTCGGCGACGCAGAATCGATCAAAGAGCAGCTCCCACGCCGTGACTGAAGTGAGCGGCAACGCGGCGGCACGCGCGTCATCGAGCGTGGTGGGTTGATGACCGGCGATGCGCTCGTCGACGACGCCGTACTCGGCGTAGGCGCCGGGGCAGGCGATGGAGCCGGCGTAAAACACGCGGTCGCCAACCTTGAAGAGCGTGACCGCCGCGCCGACGGCCTCGACCGTGCCGACGGCATCCCACCCAAGCAGGCGCGGCGTGTCACCGAGCATTCCCGCACGGACCTTGGTATCGACGGGATTCACGGCGATGGCGCGAATCTTCACGAGCAGATCGCGGGGCCCCGGCTCGGGCTTCGGCAAATCGGTTTCGTAGAGTGCACGCGGATCTTCGATCGGCAGGCCGGGCTGGTCGTAAACAATGGCTTTCATTTTGTGTTTCTGACGTGCTGTTCGAGAGCGAGCCGCGTGGGGCGGCCCGGAAATAGATGTGATGATGCGCCGCACAAGCCGTTCGAAAAACAGGGAAAATTGGGTAGAACTTTCACTAGAGGAATGAAAATGATCCGGTTCGACGACCTCGCGCTGTTCGTGCGCACTGCCGCGCTCGGCAGCTTCTCGAGGGCCGCCCGCGAAGCGGACCTGCTGCCAGGCCAGGTCAGCGCGGCAATTCAGAGGCTCGAACGGGAACTCGACATTCGTTTGTTCGCGCGCTCAACGCGCAGCCTGCGGCTTACTGCTCAAGGCGAGGAATATCTGCCGTACGCGAAGCAGGTGCTCGCGACATTGCAGGAGGGGCGGGAGTGTCTGCATAGCGCGGCGGATACGTTGCAGGGGCTTTTGCAAATCGCCGCGCCGTCGGATCTGGGCCGCAATGTTCTGCTGCCTTGGATCACTGCGTTTCGCGAGGCGCATCCGAAGCTGTCGGTGCGGCTCTTTCTGTCCGATCAACTGACCGACATGTTTCGCGATCCGGTCGAGATCGCCATCCGCTACGGCCGCGCCGACAACGCGAGCTATGTCGCGCTGCCGCTCGCGAGCGACAATCGGCGTGTGCTCGTCGCTTCGCCCGCCTATCTGCAACGGCATGGCCGGCCGCGCACGCTGGACGAACTGGCGGTGCACCAATGCCTGCTCTATGTTCTGGGCGGACGTGTCTACGACAAGTGGATGTTCCCTGTGGGGGGCGAACTCCGCCAGGTCGCCGTGGTCGGGTCGCTCTTTTGCGACGACGCGGACGTGGCACGGCGCTGGGCGATCGAGGGCCACGGTATCGCATACAAGTCGTGGCTCGACGTGTGCGCAGACGTGCAGGCGGGCCGACTCGAAGTGCTGATGCCCGAGCAGCCCGGCGAGGCCGCACCGCTGAATCTGATCTGCGCGCATCGCAAGCAGTTCCTTCCCGCGATCCGGCAACTGCATGAAGTGCTGAAGGAGCGCGTCTCGGTGCTGGCAGCGCTGTTGCCGACGTATGGGGCTTAGTACGGACAGCCGTAGATGGAAGGAAACCGGCGGTATGCAGCCACGGCGCCCGCAATGGCACTGCAGGGCGCTTCGAGCCGGTCGGTCACCCGATTGCCATGGCCAACCACGGACTCGCCGCCGTTCGGCAGCACGCGGGCCAAATTGTCGTTTAGAGGAGTCGACCGGATCTGAGGCTGGGAATGCGGTCGGGAAACATAATGCGATGAAAAAAGCGGAAATCGAAAAACGCCCTATCACGGGCACGGCTGGCTACGACGTGATGGCATCTTACGCGAGCACCCCGCCAACGTGACGGAGCCGCCGCGCCGCACACGGGTTGTGCGGCGCGCAGCGGCATCACGGCGACAACTCGATCTAGTGTTGACTGGCGTCGAGGACGCTAAATGACGCAGACTCTGCGTCTCGCCGCGGCCGAATGAAAAGGAGCGTGACAAGCAGGGCCGCCACGCAGAAGCCGGCCAACGCGAGGAGTCCGTCTGCATAGCTATCGGACGACGTCTTGAACAGTCCCACGAGATAGGGGCCGGCGAAACCGCCCAGGTTGCCGATCGAGTTGATGAAGGCGATCCCGCCAGCAACGGCTGGGCCGCGCAAATATGAAGCCGGCAATGTCCAGAACGGACCCTTGCAACCAAAGATGCCGATAGCCGCGACGCTCAACGCCACGATAGACCAGATGGACGCCCCCAGGATACTGGCGCCGACCAACCCCGCGGCGGCCAGTACCATCGTGCCGGCGAGAAACCATCGGCGTTCGTTGAATCGATCCGACAGGTTGCCGATTACCAGCATGCCCAGGCAACCGGCGATATACGGTATCGACGTGATCAGGCCAACCGCGACGGTGCTGTAGCCTTGCTGCTTGATGATCTGCGGTAAGAAAAACGACAACCCGAGGTTCGCACCCGTTGCGCAGAAATAGATGAAGGCAAGCAGGATGACGGACGGGTTCAGCAAAGCCTTGCCCAACGCGGAGATTTTGCCGCTGGTGCCTGGCGCGGCGTCATCGGCGGCGAGTTCGCGCTTCAGCCAGTCTCGCTCCTGGTCAGTCAGCCAGCGTGCCCGATCCGGGCTGTCCGTCAGCAGTCCCAGCGCCACGAACGCGCCGAGCAAGGCAGGCAAGCCTTCAATGATGAATAGCCATTGCCAGCCCTTGAGGCCTAATGCGCCATTGATCCCGAGAACCAGTGTCGAGAGCGGCGCACCCACGGCGATCGAAACCGGGATGGAAAGCATGAAAGCCGAAATGATGCGCGCCCGATAACGCACGGGAAACCAGTAGGTCAGGTACAGGATCACGCCGGGGAAAAAGCCTGCCTCGGCCACACCGAGCAGGAACCGGAGCACGATAAAGCTGACGGGCCCGGTCACGAGCGCCATCGCGCACGCCAGAACGCCCCAGGTAAAAAGAATGCGGGCGATCCATTTTCGTGCGCCCACTCGCGCCATCAGCATGTTGCTCGGGATTTCGAAAATGAAGTACCCGAAAAAGAAGATGCCTGCGCCCCAACCGAACAGGTACGGCGTGAGGCCGATATCCCGGTTCATCGTGAGGGCGGCGAATCCCACGTTGATGCGGTCGATGAACGAGATGACATACAGGACCATCAGAAGCGGAATCACGCGCCAGAAAATCTTGCGTATGACCGTCTTTTCGCTGAGCTTTTGCATAGTATCCAAGGACGCGATCGTCGAAATGCCAGCTGCGCGCCGGCATGTTATTCAAGTTGCTTGCTCGCTGGCGAGGCGCCGTCTCCCGACAGGAAACCTGGAACCAGCCGCTAGTGAACGACCTCCCATTCTGTTGCCGGGATATCCGTTGCGCTCACGCTGTGCCGCAAACCGTTGCTTACGGCCTGAGCCGTCAAGAATGCAAAATCATGGCAAATCACCCGAGGTCCAGGTCATGCCGCGGCGCGTTCGCAGGCGGGAGCACGACTGCACTGACAGTGCTCCTTTCGTCGATGCCGATGAGTTAGAACCGGGTCGCAGCCAAGCGATTCAAGGCCATATCGGGCACGGCCGGTCCGTGACGCGGCGCCGCGGTATTCGCCTCGCGTGTCGCGCTGTCGCCCTTAACCTTGAATACCGCCACTGCATGTCGCAGGAGCTGAGCCTGCTCAGCCATCATCTGCGCAGTGGCGGTGGCTTCTTCGACTAGCGCGGCATTTTGTTGCGTCACGTGATCCATTTGACTGACCGCCTGATTGACCTGACCGATACCCGTGCTCTGCTCGGCCGACGCAGCCGAAATTTCGCTCATGATTGCCGTCACGCGGCTAACTGAGGCGACAACCTCTTCGATGGTGCTACCCGCTTCTTCGACAAGTTTTGATCCCGCATCGACCCGACTGACCGACTCGCTGATCAACTGCTTTATTTCCTTGGCGGCCGTCGCACTACGTTGTGCGAGGGCCCGGACTTCACCGGCCACGACGGCAAAGCCGCGACCCTGCTCGCCGGCTCGCGCCGCTTCGACGGCAGCATTGAGCGCGAGAATATTGGTCTGGAACGCAATGCCTTCAATCACGGTAATGATCTCGGCGACCTGCGCCGAACTGCCGGAGATCCCGCGCATTGTCTCGACGACCCGGCCGACGACTTCGCCGCCGCGTTGTGCGACGCGCGATGCGGTGTCGGCAATCGACGTTGCCTGGCGGGCGTTCTCAGCGTTGTGCTGAACCGCGCCGGTCAGCTGCTCCATGCTCGAAGCCGTTTGCTCCAGCGACGCGGCCTGTTCTTCCGTGCGCTGGGACAGGTCGGTGGTGCCCGCCGCAATCTGATTGGTCGCCGTTGCGATCGCGTCGGTAGACACGATGATCTTGCCGATTGTCGACGTGAGCTGTTCTTGCATCTGCTTCATGGAGTACAGCATGCTTGAACGGTCAGTCGGCGCCGTCACGACCGTCGCGCTTAGGTCGCCGCTAGCGATCTGGGTAGCGATCCGGGCGGCCAGTGACGGCTCCCCACCCAGACTCCGGCGTACACTGCGGCTGATAAGCAGCATCGCCGCTGAAACCACCGAGCCGATGCCGAGCACGATCAACAGGTATTCCAGCAACTTCTCGTAGAACGAGTCGGAAACGTCCGTCAAATAGAGGCCCGAATCGATATACCAGTCCCAGGGCTTGAACTGTTTCACGAACGCAAGCTTCGTCTCATATTTGTACCCTGAGCCGTTCGGAACGCGCCCTACGAATTCGGCATAGCCTTCGCCGTTGGTCTGCGCAGCCCGGACCTGTTCAACGAACAGCAACTTACCGTCGGGATCTTTGGCTTGGCTCACATCCTTGTTGAGCAGATCCGGGAGGGTGGGGTGCATGAGCACGGTCGGATGTGAGTCGAGGATAAAGACATAACCCCCTTTGCCGTAGCGCATCGCTTTCAACCGTGCCATTGCCTGTTTCTTTGCTTCGTCGACGGTAATCTCGTGGCGATCCGCTTGCGCGGCCAGGTCGCTGACGATTGCCGAAGCCGTTTCGACGACGCTTCGGATCGTGGCTTTACGTTCGGCGAGCATGGTCGAACGGGACTCGATCACTGCGCTGCCTGCGAGAAGCAGAAGACCCACCCACATGACGGCAAGTGCAGCCCATAACTTTGCGTTCAAACTCAGGCGACTCACTATCAATTCCTCCCCGGTGGCATGATTGAAACGAATGAACTCTGTCGGATGCCTGAGTAGTTTCCCAAGCATTCCCTAAGTGCTATCGGTCGAAGCTGGGTCATTCTTTAGACAAATCGCGCAATTTTATTTGCGTCTCGTTCAATCGCTGAAGACGGCATCGTTGGCTTACAATATGTAACTAGGATGCCTAATCAAAACATCATTTATTGCCTGGATGTCGGGTCGCATCTCGCGGGCCCTGTGAGCGCGAAAGTGCCGGTTCCGCGCGGCCAGGCGGCATTCCAGCCTACTGGATCTCTTGCAGTCGCCGAGTCTGCCGTCTCACCAGACGGTCGATGTCCGCGATGTCCGCTTCAGACAGTTTGGGGCCGGGTTTGCGCAGCGCGGCCGATGCGATCACACCGCGTTGCGCCATGAGGTATTTCCTGACTGCCAGGCCGATATTCGATTGTTGTTCATAGCGCGCGAGCGGCAAATAGGCATCGAAAATGTCATGTGCTTTTTCGATATCTCCGCTTGCATGCGCATGACAGACATCCACCATCATTTCCGGATATGCAAAACCGGTCATTGCACCGTCCGCGCCGCGCGTGAGCTCTTCAGGAAGGAACAGGCCGCCGCCGTTGCCCGTCAAGATCGACACGCGTTTCAGATCGCCTTTGTCGCTGGCCGCCCTGAGCGCCGACAGTTTGGCCAGACCGGGTGAATCTTCGTGCTTGAGCATCACACAGGCCGGGGAGTTCTTCAGCACGCGCAGCACCACGGAAGTGGACATCTGCACGCCCGTAGATACCGGATGGTCCTGCAGCACCCACGGACAGTCCGCGCCGAGTGTCGTGTTGACCATGTCGAAGTAAGCGACGATCTGGTCGTCGGTGCGCAGCGTCGGAGCGGGCGCGACCATGACACCGGAGGCGCCCAAATCCATCACGCTGGTACTCAGCTCGCGCATCGGCGCGAAGCCCGCCGCCGACGCGCCGACAATCACGGGCACGCGGCCCGCCACGCGCGCCAGTACGCGCTTGACGAAGGTGCGCGATTCTTCAGCGGTGAGTTTCGTCGCTTCCCCAAGGATGCCGAGAATCGTCAAACCTGTTGCTCTGGACTCCAGATAAAAGTCGACCATGCGATCGGTGCTGGCAAGATCGAGTTCACCGCTTTCGGTGAACGGGGTCACAGCGATCACAAACACGCCTTTGGCATCGGCGTTCAACACGTTGCTCATATGCGACTCTCAATTTTATGGAGCTGTGGCGCAGAGGATGGCGGCGTCACAGTCCTTCTCGTTGCGCGATTTCAGCTTCATAACGCGCTTTGGTCTCGGCGTTCGGCGGATAAAGTCCGGGCAGAGGAGCACCGTTCTTCACTTGTCGCACAGCCCATTCTTCAAAGCGCTCCTTGCGCGCGGCGAGCTCGACCACTTCGTCGAGCAGCGCGGCGGGGATCAGCACGGCGCCGTCTGCATCGGCGACCACGACATCGTTTGGAAATACGGCGACTCCGCCGCATGCAATCGGCTCTTGCCAGTTGACAAAGGTCAGCGCCGCGACGGAGGCGGGCGCGGCAGTGCCGCGACACCAGACCGGCAGGCCCGTGTCGATCACGCCCACCAGGTCGCGAACGACGCCGTCCGTGATAAGTGCGCTGACACCGCGTTTTTGCATCCGCGCGCACAGAATGTCGCCGAAAATCCCTGCGTCGGTGACACCCATGGCATCCACGACGGCGATGCACCCCGCGGGCATGGCTTCGATTGCTGTGCGCGTCGAGACGGGCGAAGCCCAGGCGGCCGGTGTGGCGAGATCTTCGCGTGCAGGGACGAAGCGCAGCGTAAAAGCGCGTCCGGCCTGACGCGTCCGATTGCCCGCAAGCGGTGCTGGCCCACGCATCCAGACGTTCCGAAGCCCTTTTTCCAGTAGGACCGTCGACAGGGTAGCCGTGGTAATGCCGACGAGCGCGTGCGCGATGTCGGGATGCAGTTGAAGTGTCTCGGTGGTCATAAGCAAGGTTCCGTGAACTAATTCGTCAAACGCTGGTTATCAGCCCGCCGTCGATGCGAACCACCGAGCCGGTGACATAGGCCGCCTGCACGCTCGCGAGGAAGGTGACCACAGCTGCGTACTCTTTCGGATCGCCGTAGCGCCCGACTGGAATCGACGCCACGCTTTCGCTGCTGACCTCGGCGACGCTGCGGCCTTCACGCTTTGCTTTCTGCTCGTCGAGGAAAGTGATGCGCGGCGTCGCGATGCGGCCTGGCAGGACGATGTTGGCCGTGATGCCGTCGCGGCCGACTTCGCGCGCGAGTGTCTTCGACCAGCCCACGAGGGACATCCGCAACGCATTCGAGATGCCGAGCCCCGGGATCGGGGAGACGACGCCGGACGACGTGCTGGTGATCACCCGCCCCCATTTGCGCGCGCGCATGCCGGGCAACACCCGGTCCGTGATAGCGATGACCGACAACACCATCGACTCGAAGCTCCTGGTCCATAGATCGACAGACTGTCCGGCAGCGGGCGTCGGCGGAGGACCACCGGTGTTGTTGACCAGGATGTCGACGCCACCCAACGCGTCTTCGATTGCCTGTATCCGGCGGTCTATTACGCTAAGGTCCGACAGATCCCACTGCAGCGGCAGCGCGGCAGAGCCGGTTGCACGAATATCCGTCACGGTTTGCACCAGCGCATCTTCGTTGATATCGGCAACGACGACTTTCGCGCCCTCGGCAGCGAGCGTTCGCGCAATGCCGCCGCCCAATCCGCCTGCCGCGCCAAACACTAGCGCTGTCTTTCCTGCAATTCCAAAATCCACGTTTCGAACTCCATAAGTGTGTGCCGTTTTCACGCCGACAGCGAGCAGACGCGCTAGTATAGGCAGCCAGAACTTCGATACCAAACGCATAAATTTCTGTCTAAGCATAGAAAATATCGATATATGATTCGCTATCTCCGAACCTTCGTCGTCGCTGCGGAAACGGAATCCTTTTCCGCGGCGGCCAATCGCCTGAGGCTCACCCAATCCGCAGTAAGCACACAGATCCGGCGACTCGAAGACGAGTTGGGCTACGCGTTGTTCACCCGCACCGGCAGATCGGTCACGCTCAGTGACGAAGGGGCAGACGTGCTCGAGCAGGCAGCGCGTATTCTCGAATCGTTCGAAGGATTGAAGCTGCGCAATCAGACCGGCGTAGATAGGGGCGCAATGAGTCTCGGGGTGATCGCCACTGTGCAGAACAGCTTCCTGCCGGCAGCGCTGCTGCGTTTCCGGCGCGAACAGCCCGTCGCGCATCTCAACATCGCCCCCGGCACATCGCTTCAATTGCTGACGTGGGTCGATTCGCACGAGCTGGATATGGCCGTCATGATCAAACCTCGCCTCGGCCTGACTTCCGACCTGAAATGGATCCCGCTGATGGAGGAGCGCTATGTCGGCGTGGCACCCGTGGACTGGCCGAGCGATCTGGGTGACCTGTTTCGCGAGCGGCCCTTTATCCGCTATGACCGCCGTTCTCACGGCGGCCACCTCGTTGACCGCTTTCTCAAGGAGCACGGCTTATGGACAAGGGACAGCATCGAAGTGGATGAACCCGCGGTCATTCTGAAGATGGTCAGCCAGGGACTGGGCTGTTCGATCATTCCCGGCGAACTGGTACCGGTGAGCGACACACCGGGGATCAAGGTTCTACAGTTGCCGGGCCGTCCGCTTGTCCGGGAAGTTGGGATTCTGGTCCGGCTTTCGGCCAAGAGCAGGCCGTCAACAACGATGCTCATTGAGAGTCTTGCGGCCGAAGCGCGCAACTTTCAGCGGCGGTAGCGCGGTCGGCAGCCTTTGCTGTCGCGCCTCGAGTCATCCGCTGGCCAGTCATGCGTGTCCGGCCTGGATTGGTATCGCGGACACCGGCGCTCGCAAGCACAGACGGCTCACAGGAGAGCGGTCTGGCTGGTGTGTCGAACCTCGTGTCGAAGAATGAAATCGTGGCCAACTACTAAACGGCTTCGCCAGGAATCTGCTTGCACATCCCGCTTCGTAACTGGCGCATGACAGTAGGCTCACGGCGTCTCTCCGTACGACGCGCAATACAGAACGATTTGGTCCCACACCAGGTCCCAGCCAAAGCAGCAACTCGCTCATCGAAGCGGCGAATCGGATCGCGTGAACGTTGCATTGCCAATGCAGTCGTATGCGAAACAGCCGCCGCAATTTTCGCATCTGGCCTGACCTGTCGTGTCATCGGTCGCGGCGTTACAAACGTTGAATGATGATGGTATCGACCGCGGTCGATGAGACCCTGCCATTTTCATTACATTCAACCTCAAAGTAACTTCCCTCGTGATTACGATCCCAATGCCATCTTCTTTCGTTTTCATTAAAAGGATCGGAGCGCTCGCCGCGCTGAGCGGTATCCTGGCCGTGGCGAATTGTGCGAATGCCGCTGATAACGTGATCGTTCTCGATTCAGGTGAATCGCAACTGACGCTGATCGACGAGGCCACGCATAAGGTTATCGGCACGGAGCCGACCGGCAAGGAACCGCACCATCTGATGATCACGCCCGACGGCCGCTCGCTGATCGTTGCCGATTCGGTGTCGAATAACCTGATGTTTCTCGACCCGCATAGCGGCAAGGTGCAGCGTACTGCGCAGGACATCGAAGACCCGTATCAACTTGGCTTCTCTCCTGATCACAAGTGGTTTGTCACGGCTGCGCTGCGCATGGACCGTGTCGACATCTACCGCTATGACGGCACGAATATGGCGCTGGTCAAGCATATTGAACTGGCGAAGACTCCTAGCCACATGACGTTCGCTTCGGACAACCGCACCGTGTTCGTCACGTTGCAGGATTCCGGCGAACTCGCGGCGATCGATCTGCCGACCCAGAAAGTGCTTTGGAAAATGCACGTGGGCGATGAACCCGCAGGTCTGTGGATGACCCCCGGCGACCGCTACCTGCTGGTCGGCATGACCGGCGAAGACGACGTGACCGTGGTGGACTGGCACAGGCAGCAGGTCGTCAAGAAGATCCACACGGGCCGTGGCGCGCACAATTTCCGCAACCTCGATGACGGCAAGCATGTGGTGGTCTCCAATCGCGTCGAAAGCACCATCAGCATCATCGACTACACCACGCTCACCAATACCGGCGATATCACGGGCCTGATGCCTGGGCCCGACGACATGGAACTAACGCCCGACAAGCGCTATCTATGGGTGGGGTTCCGATTCGCGAAGCACGTGGGCATCATCGATCTGACCACCCGCAAGCTGATCGACACTATTGCGGTGGGCCGCTCTCCGCACGGCATCTATTTCGACAATCGCGCGCCGGTCGTGTCGCCCAATCCGGACTAAGCTGGGCGAGTCGTCTAGAACTTGCCGTTACATGAGCAGCGGCAGAACCGAAAAACATGAGGATTCCGATGTTTCATGAAATCGTCGCACAACTCGACAATATGGTGTCCGCGCTGCAGACGCTGTTATATGTCGATGTCGTGCAGCCGTTCTTCTATCGCTTCGGCTTGATGGGTTACGATGAAGACACTTATGACGCGCTGTACTGGGTGATCATCGGCGTGCTGGAAATCGTCGTGACGTATCTCGCGTTACGGCCGCTCGAAGCGCTGCGCCCCATCGAGCTATGGCCGGATCGCAGGGCGCTGCGCGCCGACGTGATCTACACGTGGATCACCAAGCTCGGCATCATCAATATTGCGTTCTTTTTCATGCTGCAGCCTCTGTTCGATCACTGGCAGAGTCTGATCGCGATCTACGGCATACCGAACATCGATATCGACAACCTCTGGCCAGGCGTGACGGATCAGCCAGTCGTATCGTTCCTGATCTACCTGGTCGTGCTCGATTTCGCCGGCTACTGGTATCACCGCTGGCAGCATCGTTTCGGAGTGTGGTGGGAACTGCATGCGGTGCATCACAGCCAGCAGCAGATGTCGTTGTGGGCCGATGACCGCAATCACTTTCTCGACGACATCATCCAGATAGCGTTCTTTGCGGCGATCTCGCTGTTTATCGGCGTGCAGCCGAACCAGTTCGTGGTACTGGTCGCAGTCAGCAACTTCATGCAGAGTATCCAGCACGTCAATGCACGACTGCCGTATGGCTGGCTGCTCGAGCGCATCATCGTCAGCCCGATCTTTCACCGTCGCCACCATGCGGTGGGCTACGGCCATGAAGGCAGCGCTTACGGTTGCAATTTCGGTGTGCTATTTCCGTGGTGGGATATGTTGTTCCGCACCGCTTCATGGAACCCCGTCGTCGAGCCGACCGGCATCCGCGACCAACTCCCCGCGCCGCATGGTCCGGGACGTTCGTATGGCAATGGATTGATCGCGCAGCAGTGGCACGCATTCGGCAGAATTGCGAAGCGTTTGCGCGGGCAAAGAAATTACGCGGCTGGTGCCGTGGAGTGAGTGCAGCCGGCGTAGCGCACCTTGTTGTTGCGGTCGTACGGAACCGCGCAGCATGTTTGCGACTCGGCTAAAGAAGAGAGGCGGCCCCGCGATGCTGGCCCAGGGCGCAAATGTGACTGTGTCCATAACGGGAATCATGGGCAAAGTGAGCGGATTCGTCTCCGCCAGGAGTCCTTCCCGGAGCAGTCCACACTGTCTCGGGACCGACCCCGGAAGGCCGCCACATGGGCCTTTCGGGGTTTTTTCTTTTGCCGGACCTTCCCGCCCTGTCCCACTGAATGGCAAGCAGAAGTATGGGTAGAAAGGAGGCAGTCATGAGCACGACTTCACGCTCCATCCACCGTCTTTCCGCGCTCGGCGTCGCGCGTCTGACGAAGCCTGGTTATTACTGCGATGGCGGCGGACTGTACCTTCAGGTATCCCCGGCGCGCACGCGCTCGTGGGTCTACCGCTTCAGGCGGGCCGGCCGGCTGCGCGAAATGGGCCTGGGCCCGTTGCTCACGGTGACGCTGACCGATGCGCGCGCGCGTGCTGCACTATGCAGGAAGCTGGTTCTCGACGGCGTCGATCCCATTGAGGCTCGCCAGAAGGAGCGTGCGCAGCAGCGCGTGCTTGAGGCCCGGACGAAGACATTCGACGAATGCACGACAGCCTTCATCAAGGCGAACCGCGTCGGTTGGAAAAACGAAAAGCATGTGACGCAATGGGAGAACACGCTGGCCACCTATGCTTCACCGGTCATCGGGCACCTTCCCGTGCGTGACATCGACACGGGGCTGATCGTCAGCGTCCTCGATCCGATCTGGCAGACCAAGCCCGAGACCGCAAGTCGTGTGCGGGGGCGTGTCGAGTCGGTACTGGACTGGGCAACGGCGCACCGGTACAGGGAAGGGGAGAACCCGGCGCGCTGGAAAGGGCATCTGGACAAGATCCTGCCCGCGCGCACGAAGGTACGCAAGGCCCGGCATCATGCGTTGCCCTACGGCGAAGCATCCGCATTCATGAATGCCCTGAAGGAGCAGGACGGTCTCGCGGCACGTGCGCTGGAGCTGCTGATTCTCACCGCGACCAGGACCAATGAAGTGATCGGTGTAGTGCGCAGCGAATTCGACCTTGAGCGGGCCATGTGGACGATTCCCGCAGAACGGATGAAGGCCGAACGTCCACATCGGGTTCCACTGTCTGCATCAGCCCTCGTACGCGTGCGTACGCTGCTTGACGGGGCGGACGGCGATCTGGTCTTTCCCGGTGCGAAGAAGGGCAAACCACTGTCCAACATGGCGATGCTCCCGTGCTTCGGCGCATGAAACGAGACGACCTCACGGTACATGGCTTTCGTTCGACCTTCCGCGACTGGGCGGCAGAATGTACGACGTACCCCAACGAAATGGCCGAGATGGCGCTCGCGCATGCTGTGGACGACAAGGTTGAGGCCGCGTATCGTCGCGGGGACATGTTCCAGCGACGCAGACAGATGATGGACGACTGGGCGATGTACTGCGCGAGGAAGGCAAAAGCGGCCTGATGTTGTGCGGGTCGCCGCCCTGCTGTGGCGAAGCGGCGCGGGAGGGTCGCACAGGCCGTGCGTCTGCTCCGGGTGGATTTTGTCCGCCTGGGCCCGGGAGTTACATCGCCGCAAATCGCAAGGTTTTGCTCCCTGCCGGCTTTGTCGGAGCAAGGTTTAACCGATCGTCACCGGACGTGGGAACAGCAGGGAATTCGGGGGACGTCGTTTTCGGACGATGACTCCGGATTCGGGCAATTTTCTTCCGCACAGCGCGTTTGCGACACCGTCAGCAGGAAGCTAGATTGGTGACATCTGGGGCGATCCGGGCGTAGTCAGGAGGACTTAGCGATGGCTGAACAGATTGTTGAACGCGCAGGCGCGAAAGCGCGCCTGATTCGCCTTCGCGAGGTACGTACCCGCGTTGGTCTCGGTGCAAGCACCGTCTACCGCTATCTGGCAGCAGGGAAGTTCCCACGGCCGGTGGCGATCGGTGGCGGCAGGGTTGCGTGGCTTGAAAGCGAGATTGATGCGTGGATTGCCAGTTGCTTGGAAGCCGCGCGGCGCGAGCCGGGATGATGCAGCTCATTCTGTCGCTGCGAGTACGACCTTGTTACCCTGGCATCACGTTGTACCCGTGCTTCGTAACGCTAGTGCAGTGTTCCATTCTGTCTGGCACTCAAGCGGCTGTTGGCACGAGTGACCTTCTGCAGGATATCGTGAGCGCTCCTGGTCCAGATGGACGGCTTGGGGTTGGTGTTGTGATGTACGACGTACTCATCGATGGCAGCGACGAGTTCGGGTACGCTGACGACCACACCTAGATGCAACCGCTCGGTGGTGATGTCACGCAAGAACCGCTCGACCATGTTCAGCCACGACGCCGAAGTGGGCATGAAGCCACTCGATGTGGGTATGGTGCTGCTGGCACTGGCCGATGACCTGGCCGTCCAGCGCGTTGAGCGCGGCAAACAGCGTGGTCGTGCCATTGCGCCTGTAGTCATGAGTCGTGGCGGCCGCGCGCCCGTTCAGCACAGTGGTGGTCTCCTGCCGGGTTCGCCTTCCCCAGCTCCGGACGTCGTCGATGCGTTGGGGAAAATGGAAGGCGACGTGCGCGATGCCGAGATCGGGGATCATGAGACGGGCTGGACGTCATCCTGCTGATAAAGAGCGGGCGCGCCGCGCGCCTCCAGCAGTGCGGTGCCGACAAAACCGCTGATCCCGTAGCCCCACAGCAGCACGCGGTGCGTTCGGCAACAGGCGGCGCGGCCGAGCATCTGTACGAGGCGTACGATGGATTCGGCGGCGCCGAGATGAATGCAATGTTCATGCTGCGCACCTGTGTCCGGCCGGCCGAGCAGGTCGGATACTGCAGCCGTGAGCGACGGAATGCCTGGGTGCCCGATAACTTCGTCAATATCCTCGTGACAAAGACCGTGTCGCGCGAGCAGAGACTCGATCATCGATAGCAGGGCGAATGTCCGACCATCGGGGGTTCCGCCTGCACGGCGACAGATGTCAACGGGAACGTGCCGGGCTGCCGCATCGAGCAACTGCAGGCCACCTGTTCCGTGGTCGGTCCTTTCGACGAGCAGTGCACCTGCGGCGTCACCATGCACGATGCCAGGTCCGCATAGTCTGGAAAACGGTGGGTACCACTTCTCGGCCGCGGCGACCAGTATCGTATGGATGTCGGGTTCAGCGCCGAACAGGTCGGCCGCAAGCCTTAATGCAGTGAATGGCGATACACCATGCTGTTGCGAGACCGAAAAAGGAAAGCACGGCGTACCGACTTCGGCACACAGCCGTCCACGTCAGTGTGGATGTGGATTTATGCCTCTTCTATACCGACGCCTGACGCGTATAACAGTTGAGGGAACACCATGAGGCGTGTGATCGATCCGGCGATCGTCAGTTCACGGCAGGGGCGTGTTCGCAATAGAACCGCTCGGGGCGGGTGAACGCGTGCTGCAGTACAAAGGTGAAATCACGTCGTGGCGCAATGCGGTGCGCCGTCACCAGCGCGAAGGCGTCGAAGGCCACACGTTTCTCTTCGGGCTGTCAGACGGGTGCGTGATCGACGGGAGCCGCAGTGGCAACAGTGCATGCTGGCTGAATCGCGCCTGCGCACCGAATTGCGAAACCGTCGAGGATCGGGGCCGGTGAAGAACTGTTCATTGAATATCTGCTCACCACTGACGATCCGCTGGATGAAGACGTCCGGGCGCAGTACGCAGTACGCATGCCGCTGCGCCACGGCGGACTGTCGTCACTCGATGCTGGCGGACGCTGCGTGAACAGGGTGGCGGAGGTAGTAGTGGGCAGCATCGCTATCCCGAAAGCGCCGAGGGCTCGAAGCGGGAGGATGTTGGCTTCGCCGGATCTGTGGCGATGTGGTTTTCCATCTCGATACGCTAAAAGTGACGTTGCGAAGGGGAGATGCATCCGACGCGCCGGTTAACGCCAAGGCGAAAAAACAGATGTCGCTGAATCTTGAGGATTGGTGATGACGCCGTCAGGCGGCGTTTTCCCGATCAGGGTACGGTCTTATGCGGAAGCGGAAGTTAGCAGGAAAGGTAACTGGAGAATTGAGACTGCCGGTACTGCTATACCGGCTCGAGCTGGCATTGGCGGGAAGCCCCGATCGCACGTCTGTCTGTGAAGCACTTCCGAATCTTGATAAGCACCTCAGCTCGGTCGGCGAGAAATGTCCCGCACGAACCTGTTGATCCGCGCCTCCGCGCCGTCGGCGCTACACCACCGTCGAATCTTTGCCGCTGTTTTGGTAGGTCTTTGACAGCCCCGGTCGGAACTTAGCTTTCATGCATAGAGGCAGGGCAATGCCGGCGCTCTGCCCCGTCTGACCGAATTCGGTCGTAAACCGCACTTCGACCGCAGGTAGCTTGCGCCTCCTGCCGATGGACGATGAACCGCACTTGACATGCCGGCACCGCATGACCTGGTGATTATCGATTCCAGTGGGAGCGATGACAGACGGCTTTGCGACAACCTCGAGCAACTATTCCTTAACGATTCGGGTAACTAAACTTGATGGAGTGCGCCGCTTACGGCACGCTGTAACGATGCATGTCGAGCTCGACGTGATAGTTGTCCTGGGGTGATAGGGGCGCGCCAGGAGAAACGAGGTCCCGTAATGAACGGCGAAGTCGAGCACGGTGTCGTTGGTGCGCGGTTCGTAGCGGTTGGCGCCAGCGATCAAGGCGCGGGGATTGTCGGGCACAATCAGCGCCGGCTTTATCGTGCCCTTTTAGACGCTGAGAAAAGCCCTTGCCAAACTTGTAGCACCAGCATCAGATGGTCTCGTATGTCGCGGTCAGGCCGCCCTCGAAGAGCGGTTCCTCAATGTCGCGCAATCAATTTCAGCGACCTCCTGTTATTCCGCGAAATCAACCGGGACTGGGCGTTTCCCCCACGAGGGTATACCTGCGGAACGTTGGAATTTCTGGTTCCGTCTTCACCCGATGTGCGCCACTTCCGCACCCGCACAACACGTCCGCGAGCTACTTGAACAGTTGCTCAAAATCACGCCACACAAGGCTGAAGCGCCCGAGCAGCGCGGCTGTTTGCCGATCCACAAAAGTGCCATTGAATCTAACTTTTGTGTAGGGACACAGGAGCGATCCTCAAATATTCTTGCCCTATCGAGACAACACCTCCGGCACTGGTGTTCTGATCCGGTTGTCGGCGACTAATCCACAGGAGAGGATGTTGACCAAGAAAGTCCCGCTCAAGATCGCAATCGCTGAGCATCCGCATACGTCTGCCATCCGCGACGGTTCCATTCCCATCGAAGGCGTGGACGCCGAGTTCATCACAGTCAAGCCACAAATCGGCGCGTTCCGTCGAATGGTGCGCGACGTCGAGTTCGATGTCTGCGAACTGGCGCCGACGACCTACATTATCGCTCGTGCCTACGGCGCACCGTTCGTCGGTCTGCCGATTTTCGTGGTGCGGCGCTTTCACCACGGCGGCCTGCTGGTTCGCCCGGACGCTGGCATCAAGCACCCGAAGGACCTGGAAGGCAAGAAAGTCGGCGTGCGCGCTTACTCGGTCACGACCGGCGTGTGGACCCGCCAGGTGCTGATCGACGAATTCGGTCTGGACTCGTCGAAGGTGACGTGGGTTGTCGATGACGAAGAACACGTCACGCAACTCAAGCTGCCGGAAAACGTGATTCACGCGCCGGAAGGTAGCTCGCTCGCTGAAATGATGGCGTCGGGCGAATTGTCGGCAGGCTTTGCGGCTGCCGCAGGCATTGGCCGCACAGGCGCGCCGACGGGCGGCTGGAAGGAAGTCGAAGCCGATTACCCGGATCTACTGCCGAACGCGACCGAACTCGAAACGGAGTACTACGCTCGCACCGGCGTTTATCCCATGCACGGCACGATCGTCGTCAAAGATTCGGTACTGGCGGAGAATCCGTGGGTCGCGAAGTCGATTTACGACGCGTTTGCACAAGCGAAAAAGGAATGGCTGGCACGTCTCGATGCAGGCGAAGCCACGACCGCCGGCGACAAGAAGTACCTTGAACTGCGCAAGATCGTTGGATACGACCCGCTGCCGTACGGTCTGCAGGAAAACCTGAAGACGATCGAAACGCTCGAAGCGACCGCGTTCAAGCAAGGGCTGACGCCGCGCCGCATGTCCATCAGCGAACTGTTTGTGAACCCGCTGGCTAGCTAAGTCGCCGGTTCGAACGCAACAAGTTGCATGAGACCGGAACATATCCTGAAGCGCCAATTCCGGTCGACTTTGGAGACAAAATGATCATTGATTGTCACGGTCACTTCACGACCGTCCCTGCTTCGTTCCGCGCATGGCGAGCCAGCCAGGTTGAATTCGCCAACGACCCGGCCAACGCACCTTCGCTCGACGGCGCTCATGTCAGCGACGATGAAATTCGCGAAGCCATTGGCAACGGTCAACTGAAGCTGCAACGCGAACGCGGCAGCGACCTCACGCTGTTCTCGCCGATCGCCGGCCTGATGAGCCACCACCTGGGCAACGAACGCACGAGCATCGAATGGGCGCGTGTGTCGAATGACCTCGTGCATCGCGTGACGGAACTCTATCCGGACAACTTCGCGCCGGTTTGCCAGTTGCCGCAATCGCCGGGCGTTGCGCCCGCGAACAGCGTGACGGAACTGCGCCGCTGCGTCGAGGAACTGGGCTTCGTCGGCTGTAATCTGAATCCGGACCCGAGCGGTGGTTACTGGACCGGCAAGCCGGTGACGGATCGCGAGTGGTATCCGCTCTACGAAGCACTGGTCGATCTGGACGTGCCCGCGATGATCCACGTCGCTGCATCGTGCAACCCGTGCTTCCACGGCACGGGCGCACACTATCTGAATGCGGATACATCGGTGTTCATGCAGATCCTGCAATCGGACCTGTTCAAGGATTTCCCGAGGCTGCGTCTGGTGATCCCGCACGGCGGCGGTGCGGTGCCTTACCACTGGGGCCGTTATCGCGGGATGTCGCTCGAAATGCGCGACCGTCCGCTCGAAGGCTTGCTGGACAACATCTTCTTCGATTCGTGCGTGTACCACAAGCCGGGCGTCGAACTGCTGACCAAGGTGATTCCGGCCGACAACGTGCTGTTCGGCTCGGAAATGATCGGCGCGGTGCGCGGCAAGGACCCGACCACGGGTCAGTACTTCGACGATACGAAGCGCTATATCGACGCCTGCGAGGCGCTGTCCGACGAAGACCGCTACAAGATCTTCGAAGGCAACGCACGTCGCGTGTACCCGCGCCTTGACGCACGCCTGAAGGCGCAAGGCAAATAAGCGCGGTGAGTCAGCGCGAGCAATGGCGGCCGGCAACGGCCGCCTGCAACCAGACAAACACAGAGACACTCATGACAATCGTTGATATTCACCCGCACATCATCTCCGACGACGAAGGCCGCTACCCGCCGGCGCCGTTGTTCGGTAAGCGCTCGGACTGGTCGAAGGAGCGTCCGACCACCGTCGAAACGCTGATCGAATCGATGGACGCAGCCGGCGTCGCAAAGGCCGCCGTGGTTCACTCGTCGACCACGTACGGTTTCGACAACAGCTACGTCGTGGACGGTTGCGCGAAGTATGCGGACCGCCTCGTCGCCGTAGGCTCCGTCGACGTGCTGCAGCCGGATGCGCCGCAACGCATCCGCGAATGGGTTGGCCAGGGCCTCGCGGGTCTGCGCCTGTTCACGGGCGGCAGCACCAAGGAGTTCGATCCAAGCGAACTCGACGATCCGCGTTCGTTCCCGGCCTGGGAACTGTGCGGTGAGCTGGGATTGCCGATGTGCATCCAGACCGGCCCGATCGGCCTGCCGCAGGTCACTGCATTGGCGAAGCGTTTCCCGAAGGTCGCGATCATTCTCGATCACCTGGGCCGCCCCGAGGTGGCCGACGGTGCACCGTATGCAAAGGCACAAAGCCTGTTTGACCTCGCGCCGCTCGAGAACATCTACCTGAAGCTGACGCCGCGCATTTTCGGCGACGTGAAGAAGGAAAAGGCGAGCGCCGAAACGTTCTTCCCCCGCGTGGCCGAAGCCTTCGGTGCGAAGCGGCTGGCATGGGGCTCGAACTACCCGACCTCGCCGGGCGCGCTGTCGGAGATTCTCGCGACCGCCCAAGCCGGACTGGCAAGCCTGGGTGATGAAGACCGCGAATGGATCTTCGGCAAGACGGCTCTGCAACTGTACCCGGCTCTGGCCTGATTTTGCGCTGTATCCGGGCCGGCCGCCCGGGGCACTGAAAAGCGCTTTCACGGTGGCCGGCACGCAGAATCCAATCACATTTAAGAGAAACGAATAGATGGAGACAAGCAATTCTGGACGACCCGGGTCGGCAAACCGCTGGGCCGTACTAGCGCTCCTCGCACTCGGCGTGCTGATTTCTTTTGTCGATCGCACCAGCATTTCGTCGACGCTGGCGGACGCAAACTTTGTTCAACATTTTGCGCTGACGGACGTTGATCGCGGCTGGATCAACGCGGCCTTCTTCTGGTCGTACGGCGTGTTTCAGGTTCCGATGGGCTGGGTGGCCGACCGCTACGGCGTGAAGTGGCCCTACGCGGTCAGCTTCGCGCTGTGGTGTATCGCCACCGCGTTGATGGGTGCCGTGACGGCGCTCGCCAGCCTGGTCGTCATGCGGTTGATCATCGGCACGGCCGAAGCGATTGTGATTCCCGCGAGCTACCGCTGGATCCGGCACAACTTCGACGAAAGTCAGAATGGACTGGCCGTCGGCATTCTGGCGATGGGCAACAAGTTCGGTCCGGCAATCGGCGCGCCGGTCGCGGCGTGGTTCATCGTCAACTATTCCTGGAAGATGATGTTCATCGCGACGGGCCTGGTCGGGCTGCTGTGGCTCGTGCCCTGGCTGCTGATGGTGCGCAATGACATGCCTTCCAAGGTCGAACTCACGCAGGCCAATCGGAGCGCCCGCACGGTGACCTTCGGCAGCATTCTGTCGAGTCCGGTGGTGTGGGGCGGAATGGTCACGAACTTCTGCTACGGCTACTTCACGTTCTACAGCATGACCTGGATGCCGTCGTATCTGGTAGAGCAACGCGGGCTATCGATTACTCGCTCCGGACTCTTCACGTTCTTCAGCTTCGCCGGGATCGCGATCGTCGCGGCGATCGCGGGCTGGGCGGCCGACCGGATCATTGCACGCGGCCACAACCCGATTACGGTGCGCAAGGTATTTACCATCGCGGGCTTTGTCGGCGGATGCACGGTGCTGTTCGGCGCTTATGCCCCGACGCTCAACACGGCGCTGTTCTGGAATGTCTTCTCGCTGTCGCTGCTCGGTTTCGTCACGGCGAACAACCTGGTGCTGTCGCGGTTGACCCTGATTCCCAAGCAGGCCATCGGCCTCGTGACGGGCGTGCAGCAGCTTGCCACCAGCCTCGCTGGCGGCGTGGCGGCAAGCCTGTCGGGCTGGCTGCTGCACGTAAGCGGCAGCTACGACCTGCCGATGATGGTGATTCTCGGATTCCTCGTTGTCGGCGCGCTGGCAACGGCGATTTTGTACCGCCCCGAATGGGCTCCCAAGGTGACCGAGGCCCAAGGTTCGCTGCGACGAGCCTAAGACATCACGGCATGGCCAGAATGGTTTGAATAACCGGCCTTGTTGAACACATTAATTCACAGAGAAACGTAAATGGCGAAGATTGTATTCGGGATGGCCGTGCCGCACAGTGGCATGCTGGGTCAGGCACCGGAGGACTGGCTCAAGAACGGGGAGCGCGATCGTAACAATCCGGAACTGTGGTACCGCAATCGGACGTGGACGTATCCTGAGCTTGAAGCGCACCGCGGTGCAGCGTTCGAGAAATTCCTGACGATCGAGGAGCGCGCCGCGCGCGCTGCGCGCTGCCGTACCGCACTCGACAAGATGGCCGAAGCCTACCGCGCAGCGGACGTGGACGTCGCGATCATTCTGGGCAAGGACCAGAAGGAAATCTTCACCGACTTTTCGCCGTCAATCGCGATCTACACCGGTGAACAAGTGCACAACGGTCCGCCGCAACGCTCGGTTTATGCGCCGGATCATCACGTCACGCACGAGTGTCATCCAAAGCTGGCGACGTATCTAATCGAACATTTCCAGCGCGAGAACTTTGACCTGACCGATCTGTTCGCATGGCCAGACAATGTGTGGATGAAGCCGCTGCCGGAATATCCGGTGGTGCCGCATGCATACAGCTTCGTGTATCACCAGATCATGGGCGACAACCCGCCGCCGCATGTGCCGATCATCATGAACTGCTTCTATCCGCCGACCCAGCCGTCGATGTCGCGTTGTATCGAATTCGGCCGCGTGTTGCGCGATGCGATCAACGCATGGCCGGACGACGTGCGTGTGGGCATCTTCGCGTCGGGCGGTCTGTCGCACTTCGTCAACGACGAAGAGTTCGATCACAGCATCATGAAGATGCTGGCCGACTACGACTACGACGGCCTCGCAGCGGTGGACAACCGGTCGTACCAGTCGGGCACTTCCGAAATCAAGCTCTACGTCAGCGTGATGAAAGCGGTGCAGGAAACGGGCGCCGAGATGACGCTGGTGGACTACGTCCCCTGCTGGCGCACGGCCGCCGGCACTGGCGAAGGTATGGGCTTCATGTACTGGAAGGCGGCTGACTGAGCTGGCTGATGTGGCATTACGCACCTAATTCAAGAGATTTCGAGAGAGAAAGAACATGAGCGACATTCGTCTCAACAGCATCATTCGCGCATTCGAATCCGGCAAGACCGCTTACACCGCGTTTTCGAAGCTGGACAAGCAGGCCGCCATCGAGATGAGCGATGCACCGTACGACGGCATCGTCTTCGAGATGGAGCACAATCCGTACGACGTCTCGGCATTGGGCGACGCGCTGCAATACATGCTGAACCGCAAGCAGATTGCCGAGGCCGGCTCGGTCTCGCCGCGTGTTACGCCGATTGCACGTATTCCCGCGAATGGCGCGGAAATGAACCAGGCGTTTGCCAAACAGGTGCTCGATCGCGGCGCTTATGGTGTCGTGTGGCCGCACGTCTCGACAGTGGAGCAGGCGTATAACGCAGTCGCATCGTGCCGCTATGCACGTCCGAAGAACGCGCCGCTGTATGAGCCGAAGGGCGCACGCGGCGATGGTCCCGCAACGGCCGCGCGCTACTGGGGCCTCAGCATGCCCGACTACTACAGGAAGGCCGACGTATGGCCGCTTGCGCCGGAAGGCGAAATCCTCGTCGGCCTGATGTGCGAAAGCACCGAGGCGATCGAGAATCTGGACGACATCCTGTCGAACGTACCGGGCATCGGTTTCATCCTGATCGGCGAAGGCGACCTCAGCCAGCAACTCGGCTTGCCGCGTCAGTATGAACACCCGGAAGTGCTGGACGCGATGCGCAAGATCGTCGAGACGTGTCACAGGCACAACGTCGTGGTCGGCAATCCGCACACCACCGCGAAGAATCACGAGCGTCTCGTCAAGGAAGGCTATCGCTTCCTGATGTCGGCGCCGCAGCGCAACTATGGCGTTGTGGGCGCTGCACGCGAGCTGGCGGGGTATTAAATGAACGGAGCCGAAAGCCTGGTCCAGACGCTCACCGATCAGGGCGTCGATATCTGTTTCGCGAATCCGGGCACCTCGGAGATGCACTTCCTGAAGGCGCTCGAGAACCCGGCGATGCGCAGCGTGCTGTGCCTGTTCGAAGGCGTCTGCACGGGCGCGGCGGACGGCTACTACCGGATGAAGGGTACGCCCGCTTCGACACTGCTGCACCTCGGGCCGGGTCTCGCGAACGGGCTGGCCAATATCCACAATGCGAAGCGCGCATCGTCGGGGATGGTCAACATCGTAGGCGAGCATTCGGCTGCGCACCTGAAATACGATCCGCCGCTGACCTCGGATATCGAAGGGCTGGCGCGTCCGCTGAGTCACTGGGTGCGTCGCGTCGAGTCGTCGTATACGGTGGGGTGGGACGTCGCTGCGGCGGTGGAGAAGGCTAGCGAACACGCCGGGCAGATCGCGACGCTGATCCTCCCGGGTGATGCGTCCTGGCAGGAAGCGGGCGACGCAGTTGTGCCGTCGCGCCCTCTTTCTGCACCGAAAGCAAAAGCGCCTGACGCGGCCCGCGTCGAGCACATTGCAAAGGTGCTGCGTTCGGGCGAGCCGACGCTGATCGTGCTCGCGGGTCATTCGACTCGTGGTCGTGCAATCGAACTCGCGGGCAAGCTCAAGGCCGCAACCGGCTGCCGCATCGCGACGCAGTTCTTCACCGCGCGGATCGAACGTGGCGCGGGGCGTGTGACGCTCGAACGTATTCCGTATGCAGTGGGCCAGGCCGTCGAGTATCTGAAGGGTTTCAAACACATCGTCACGGTGGAAACCACCGAGCCGATCGCGTTCTTCAGCTATCCCGACAAGCCGAGCCTGCTGAAGTCACCGGGCACGAGCGTGCATCAGCTGGTCGAGATCGGTGAAGACGGTGTTGCAGGCCTGGAGATGCTGGTCGAGGCCGTGGGCGCATCGAACGCGCAAGCGGTGCTCCAGCAACGTGCGGACGCCACGCCGCCGACTGGCTCACTCGGACCCGCCAGCATTGCCCAGGCACTCGCCGCCGCGCTGCCGGAAAACTGCATCCTCGTCGACGAATCGCTGACCACCGGTCGCGAAACGATGGGGCTGACCGTCGGCGCCGCGCCGCACGACCTGATCAACAACATGGGTGGCTCAATCGGCTACGGCACGCCCGTAGCGACCGGCGCGGCACTCGCCTGCCCTGAGCGGCGCGTGTTCTGCATGGTCGGCGACGGCAGCGCGATGTACACGATCCAGTCGCTGTGGACGCAGGCGCGCGAGAACCTGAACATCACGACGATCATCTTCGCCAACAACAGCTACGCGATCCTCAAGGCAGAGTACGCCAACATGGGCGCTGGTGCGCCGGGCGAACGCGCGCTTTCGATGATCGATATCGATCGTCCGCGTATCGACTGGTTGGCCATGGCGAAAAGCATGGGTGTTCCCGCCGTCGCGGTCGACACAGCCGAAGCTTTCCACAAGGCTATGGCCAACTCGGCGAACGAGGCGGGTCCCTGTCTCATCGAGGTCAGGCTGTAATTCAATTCAAGCATAAGGACAGAGACAAATGACAACGACGCCCACTGAGGTGCCAACTCTGCGCACCAATCTGGCCGACTACCCGGTCACGAAGGCGATGAAGGATGGCCGCGTGACATCGGACATCGTCAACCTCGACTACTGCGGGCCGACGCCAGCTCATAACGGGTTCAAGGCGATGGTGCGCGAAAGCAAGTTCGACGCGGGCGAACTGGCGATCGTGACGTTCCTGCAGGCAAAGGCCTACGGCAAGCCTTACGTGCTGCTGCCGACACCGATCTCGGGCCGTTTCCAGCACCATTGCGCGGGCTACAACATCGACTTCGGCCATCTCGATCCGAAAGATATCGAAGGCAAGAAGGTTGGTGTGCGCACTTACACGCAGACCACAGCGCTGTGGATTCGCGGCATTCTGCGCCACGAGTACGGCGTCGATCTCGACAAGGTGACGTGGATGACGCTGGGCGACGGGCACCTTGCCGAATATCGCGATCCGAATAACTGCGAGCGCCTGCCCGCAGGTTCGTCGATTCCGCAGATGATGCTCGACGGTGAACTCGCTGCCGCCCTGCTCGGTGAAGACATGCCGAAGGACCCACGTGTGCGCACGCTGGTTCCCGATGCGCAGGCTGCGGCGAAAGACTGGTTCGCGCGTGAGAATGTGGTGCCGATCAATCACATGTTCGTTGTTCACGAAGATATTTCGAAGCAGCGTCCGGATGTGGTGCGTGAGTTGTACCGGATGGTGGTGGAGAGCCGCAAGCTGGCCGAAGGCGTGCCCGCTGTGTTCCCGCCGATCGGTCTCGAAGCGAACCGCAAGGGTCTGCAACTCGCGATTGATTGGGCGCTGGATCAGAAGATCATCCCGCATCGTTTGTCGGTCGACGAACTGTTCGACGACGTCACGGGTAGCCTCGGGTAATCGGACGAAAGCGCAAGCGAAAACGCGAAAGGAAGACCGAAGAGAGAAGTCGTAACACGCAAGAAGTCGTGGTAAGCAAAGAAAACACAACGCGTTGACTAAAGCGGTCACGCAGGAGGCCGTTGAGCGGTGCCACACCGCTCAACCAAGCATAATAAACGGAGGCATTTGGCTGTGTATTTAACTTCGTCTTTAAAAAAACTCCAGGCTTATTCGGCCATCGGTAGCATTTGGATTGTAATTTCAGCCAGCGCGCACGCTGAGACGCAGGGCACGGCATTGCTCGACCGCCTCGGTCCCGTGACTTCCGATCTGTATATCTCCAACGCAGACGGTAGCGACGAGCAAAAGTTGTTGCCGACCGCTGGCTTCGACTACCACGCATCGTTCTCGAAAGATGGACAGTGGATCGTCTTCACGTCGGAGCGTGACGGTTACGGCGAGGCAAATCTCTATCGCGTGAAAGTGGATGGCACCGATCTGAAGCGGCTCACCGATCACATCGCCGTTGACGATGCCGCTGCTTTCTCGCCGACCGACCCTAACGTCATCGCGTTCGTTTCATCACGCCGCGGCGCAGACAAGTTCGGCACAACCAATATCTGGACGCTGAACATAGCGACTGGCGCGCTGAAGAACGTCACCGGCGATATCAAGTTCGATCCGAACAAGCCACATAGCTTCTTCCGTCCGTCGTGGTCGCCGGATGGCAAGTGGATTGCACTGTCTTCCGATATCGGCTCCGAGTGGCGCGGTCACAACCTGCCGGTTGGCTGGGAACGTACGCAGGAAAGCAGCATCTACATGATCCATCCCGATGGTTCGGGCTGGAAGAAAATCTCCAGCAATCCGGGCTTTGACGAAGGTTCTCCGTCGTTTTCGCCCGACGGCAGGCACGTGGTCTTCTATGAAACGCCGGTCGAATCGACCTGGGGCGCGCACCGTCCGGAACTGATCAATCAGATCAGCTCGCAACTGATCTCGGTGGATCTGTCGAACCTGTCCCGCACCTCACTGACGTCGACGCCGGGCTTCAAGGTGTTCCCGCAATATATTTCGAATACCAACGTTGCGTATCACGTGAAGGGTGGGCAGACCGAAGGTCTCTACACCACGGTGGGTACGTTCCGCCCGACCGCGAATACCGGCATCCGTTCGCCGCACTATTCGTCCGACGGCACCAGGACGGTCTACGAAAAGATCACGATGCGTCCGGCGCATCCGAACGGCACGGCGATGTTCAGCTTCGACCCGACGTGGAACTACCGTTATATCGACGTGTTCCCGCAACTGTCGGCGGATCGCAAGAAGCTGGTGTACACGGAAAAGGCGATGGGCTCGTCGATCGCCATCATCAATCCGGATTTCTCCGGTTATCAGCGCATTTACGATCCGGCCGACAGCGGACTGGCTAGGGACATGATCCAGAAAGGCCTGGCGGGTGCGTTCCAGCCGACGTGGTCGCCCAATCGTGAGTGGGTCGCGTTCGGCATTGGCGACTGGTTCTTTACGCGTGGCATGGGTCCGGGACGCATTGCACGTATCAAGGCCGACGGCAGCATGGACAACAAGCCGGAAATCCTGACCGACGGTTCAATCAACGCGGGTTTCCCAAGTTACTCGCCGGACGGCAAGAAGATCGTGTACCGCGTTTGGAGCCCGACGGTACAAGGCCTGCGCATTCTGGATCTGGACACGCGCAAGACGAGGGTCCTGACGACAGAGCCGGATAATCTGCCGGGCTGGTCGCCGGACGGCACGAAGATCGTGTTCACGCGCAAGGAAGTCAATCCGACCGATCCGAACAAGTTCCACTACGACGTCTACACGATCAAGCCGGATGGCACGGACGTAACCCGTCTGACGACGCCCGGCGCGAACCAGGGCCATGCCGTGTGGCTTTATGACGGCCGCATTGGGTACAGCTCGGGCGTGTATGGCTTTCGCGATGAACTCGCGCTGTACGACAACACTTTCCAGCCTGACGGTCAGAACTGGGTAATGAATGCTGATGGCTCCGATCAGCATGCAATTACGGACACGTTGTGGGAAGACTCCATGCCGTTGTACGTCCCGAATCAATAAGCGGGCGATTGAGCGGATGGAGTTGAGGCGCCGTGCGGGAGCACGGCGTTTTTTTATTTATGGGCGTGAACGGTTAGCGAGGCGCGCGGGTGTCCGCTGCAATCAGCAGGGCCGCCCAGCGCGCTCCGCGAGCCACGCCGGGGCGCTCTGAAGCGCCACGGGGCGCAGGAAGCGATCCATTGCGGCGTAGCCTACAGAAGTAGTGAACGGCTCGGTCGATGCGGGCCACGGTCCGCCATGCTGTTGACTGCCCGTCACGGCAACGCCCGTCGGCACGCCGCCGAACAGAATGCGTCCGGCGATCTGCGCGGCACGGCGCGTGATACGGCGCACGTCTGCGGAATCGCTTTCCGCGCCCCACAACGTGACGGTCAAACTTCCGCCGACGGCTTTCAGCACGTCCACGATTTCATCGACGGAAGCCACGCGCACGAGCAGGCAGGCCGGACCGAAAATCTCTTCGCGCAATGCATGTTCCGCGATGAAGTTTTGCGCACAGGTACGCGCGAGCACCGGACGCGGCGGCGCGTTGACGTCGTTGTTCGATTCTGCGGCGAGGACGGTCTGCACGCCGGGTGTACCCGTGAGACGCGCGACGCCTGCGTCGAAGTTGCGCTTCATGCCGGGCGTTAACATCGCGTGGGTCTTCTTGCCTTGGAGTGCTTCGCGCAGCGTATTTTCGAACCGGTCGGCGTCCGCGCCGTCGAACAGCACGACCAGACCCGGGCTGGTGCAGATCTGTCCCGAGCCGAATTCGATCGATGACGCCAGCGCCTGCGCCAGTTCCTCGGCTTGCGCGGTTAGCGCTGCGGGCAGTGCGACGACCGGGTTGATCGAACCTAGTTCGCCGTAGAACGGAACCGGCCGCGAACGCGAATTCGCTTCTGCCCACAACGCCGTGCCGCCCTTGAACGAACCGGTAAACGCAACGGCCGCGATATCCGGGTTGCGCACAAGTTCGACGCCGACGTCGATGCCCGCACCTTCCACCATGCCGAGCAAACCCGCAGGCAGTCCCTGTTGCGCAATCACGGAGCACGCCAGTTCGAAAACCCGGCGCGACAGCTTCGGATGACCTGGGTGAGCCTTGACCACCACCGGACAGCCCGCCGCAAGCGCGGAGGCTGTGTCGCCACCCAGCACTGAGAACGCCAACGGGAAGTTGCTCGCCGAGAACATCGCGACCGGTCCGAGCGGCACTCGAACGCGTGTCAGATGTGGGCGTCCGATGGGCGGCGCGCCGGCAATCGCTTCATTGTCGGTCAGCGCGAAGGCGTGGCCTGCTTCGATGTGGATAGCGAAGCCGCCGAGCTGGAAGGTGGTGCGATCAAGTTCGCCGTTCAGGCGAGCAGTGCCTAGCGAGCTCTCTTCATCGGCGAGACGGACCAGTTCTTCACGATTCGCGACCAACACGTCGCTGAGCCCGCGCAACAATGCGGCTCTCGTTTGCGCGGATGACTGAGCCCAATCATCGGATACGTTGGCGGCCGCCGTGACGGCTGCCAGGATTTGCGCGGCGGTGTATTCCTGAATCTGCATGACTACTCCAAAAAGGATGAAAGACGAATGGTCTGAACGACGTGACGTTTTGAGGTGGCGAGTACCACCGGTGCTGTTTCATTGACGTCTAGCGGCTGCCACTCGCCGCGACAGGCTGAAGTGACGGCGATGCGTGGTCAGGTCTACGAGGTTGAGTTGTTTGGCGCGTGCCGAGCGACTCAACCAAAGCAATGGAGCAACCAGCCGCGCTACGAAACCGTGAGCTTCGCTCGTTGAGCCAACGAAGGAAAACAGCTTCATCCAGAGCGCGACAATCAGCACCGTACTCGCACCGCCGACCAATACGGAAGGCACTGCGCCCAGCCAACCGGCCGTGACACCAGACTCGAACTCGCCGAGTTGATTCGAGGCGCCGATGAAGATCGAATTGACCGCGCTAACCCGCCCGCGCATCTCGTCGGGCGTCTCGAGTTGAACCAGCGATTGGCGCACCACGACGCTGACCATGTCGAATGCCCCGCTTAGCATCAGCGCCGCAAGGGACAACAGAATCGAATGCGATAGCGCGAAAACCAGCGTCGTGAGACCGTACAAAGCCACCGAACCGAACATCATTTTTCCGACCCTCCGTTGGATGGGATAGCGCGCCAGATACAACGACACCAACAACGCGCCCACTGCGGGCGCCGATCTCAGCAGGCCAAGTCCCCATGAGCCGGTATGCAGAACGTCGCGGGCAAAGACAGGGAGCAGCGCTGTTGCGCCGCCGAATAAAACCGCGAACAGATCGAGCGAGATCGCGCCGAGTACTTCCTTGCGCGTCCAGATAAAACGGATACCTGCGAACAGACTCTGGAGAGTGACCTGCTCGCGAGCCGAGCGGACCTGTTGGTGACGGATCAAATAGATCATCGCAGCCGAAAACAGGCACATCGCCGCGCATGCGCAATAGACGACAGAAGCGCCAGCCACATAGATGAAGCCACCAATCGCAGGTCCCACGATGGTGGCGCATTGCGACCCGGCCGAATTGATGGCCAGCGCTCTTGGTAATGCAGGCAGCGGAACCAGCGTAGGTAGAAGCGCTTGTTGAGTGGGCATCTGGAATGCTTTTGCCACCCCCAACCCGACCGAAGCCAGGAGGATCACCTCGCGTCCCAGCCAGCCTCCTGCAGTGCCTGCAATCAGAAGCAGGGCAACGCCGAATTGTGCAAGCAGACAGCCCATCAAAGCGCGGCGGCGATCATATCGATCGGCAACCTGGCCTGTGACCAGACAAAGCGCCAGTGCGGGGATGAACTGCGCCAGACCCACCATGCCGAGGTCATAAGCGCTGTGCGTAATGTCGTACATCTGCCAGGCGACGATCACCATAAGCATCTGATTGGACATGGTCATCGCAACGCGGCTCAGAAGAAAATATCGGAACGACGAAATCTCGAGGACCGGGTTCTTCATGGGCAAAAATAAACGGAGAGGGAAATGCACAACACACTACGCACGGCATTCAGGACGGCGTCAGAGCGAAGCGGACGAGCGATTTCAGAAGCAATCAACAGGTAATAACAAATAATCTTCTTAAACGACTATTGGCGGCCCCTTGCGGGGCCGCCAATAGTCGGATTCACAATGGACGCTGATCAGAAATGGATTTCAGCCATGAGGCTCGGTCGTATTTCGACTCTTGCGCTGCACTTCTGGCAACTAGCTAATCAATCCCACACTGGACAAGTCTGTCTCAGCGTGGGAAGCATAGTATTGGATGGTCGGGTGTCTGCCTTTACACAAAAGTCAGATTCACTGGTATTTTTTGCAGTCACGAGTTTGCGGTTATCCGCGATTGCAGACGGAATCGGGCGAACAGTTAAAAGATGATCGAGGCGAAGAGAGGTTTGACCGGCAATCCGGACGGCGTGAAGACACCGTCTGGCATCGCGGCCTACTTCGATTTTTGTGACTGGTCGCGAGCGTTTGCCCGGAACTGGCTGGGTGCTTCGCCGACTTCCTTGCGGAAGAAGCGCGTAAAGTACGCGGCGTCCGAGAAACCGAGCCCAAAGGCGATCTGTTCCACAGACATCTCGCCGAAAATCAGATTCCGTTTAGCCTCGGTGATGATGCGTGCGTGGATCATCTTGGTGGGGCTTTGCCCTGTTGCCGACGCGCAGGCCGCACGCAGTTGCACCAGAGATACCGCCATCGTCGACGCGTACTCCTGCAGCGGCAGATTCTGGCGGTAATGCTGATCGATCAATTCACGAAACCGGTCAGCCAGTCTGATTTCGTTGCGGTTCGCGCCACCATTGTCGATCTGGTCGAGTTGGGTTCCGCGAACCAGCATCAGGAACAGCGACGTAAGCAGCGCTTCCGTGCCGACCACATGGCCGACCGTCTTGGACTCGAGTTCCCGCGCCAGTCTGGTGATCAGGCCGAAGAACTCCGTTGCCGTGCCGGCAGTGGAGGGCAGCGGGATCATGCGCGGGGCCGACCACAACTGGATGAACTCGTGGAGCCTGGCGTTGACTTGCGTCAGATAGGACACTTCGATCGTCACCACCCAGCGGTCGATGTCGATCTCGTAGTCGAGCCCGTGAACGCATTCGGTGGGGAGCAGCAAAACGCATGGTCCCTCGAACGGCACGCTGGACCCTTCGAGGTTCATCGCGCCGCGACCGCTGCGAACAAAGATGACCTGGCCGTATTCCGGATGCGCGTGAGGTTCGGTTCTCCAGCGGCCGCGCTCGGTAGCGTGGCCGATATTGACAAACCATTTCTCTTCTTCTTCGGGGCGCTCCACATACAAGCGGATTTTCGGCACCGTTTTCAGCGTCACATTGTTGTCTGGTTGGCGTTGATGTTTTGTCATCGCACTGTGTGTCATAAAGTCTCCGTGGCGAAGATCAACGGGAACATTCCGCGAAGGCCGGTCATCGTTGTCCGGTCCTGAACAGAAAAATTTTTCGGTACCGTCCCCGTTAAACACATAGCTCAGCGGTCGGGCGGCGAGTCGTTCCCGCGGCGATGGCCCAGATCAGTGACCCGTGACCGTCGCCATCCTGGCTCTCGTCCGGCTTTGATCTGATAAGGGCCGCGCTTGTTTCCGGGAAACGGGGAAGTCGAAGCCGATAGCATGACATATCTTGCAGGCGCACCTGCCGGTTGGTGGGCAGACTTCGGCACCTTTTGCGGAATCCGCACAGCGCGTTGGCCGCGAGGTCTCGCGATCAGGCCCCGTCTGACGAGCTTTTTCGGGCTGCATCGGCGATTGGACCAGGACGTGAGTCCATGAATCTGCGTGCAGGGTCGGGGCTTCGGCAATCCTCGCTCGACCGCAAAAAATGCCAGTGAATCTACTTTTTGTGTAAGGACTAGCGATCTGGCATCAAATATTCTTACAAGCACAAGACGAAGCGTCTGGCGGTTGGTGGTTTCATCTAGTCCTCGCCCGCGCCGGAGGCGCGCCGTTTCGGGGCGAAAGCAGTAACGGACGGAAACGTCGCGCGTCAACTGAGGCGACGATAGAAGCACACAGCAGTCGGTCACATTCAAATAAAGAAGCACTGGAGACATTCATGCGAAAAGGGACACCTCGTCGCCTTTTCGGCGCAATGATGGTCGGCGCCGTGGCATCGGCGCGGCCAAGCAACCTCGCGCCGGACGACGCGAGCCGGACGGTCGGGCGGCCAGAGTCGCACGCGTGCGTCGCGGGGGCTGTTGTCCACGCAGATGCTTGTGTTACGCGCGCGCCGCGCCGCCATGCATCGATTGATCTCTGTGTCCCACATCTGCTTACATTTTTTTACGCGCTGACGAGCAGCATCGGCGAATACCTCGGTCCTGTCATCGAACGCCCGCACCCGCACGACGCAAGCGTCGCCACCTGTTCAGCCTGTTACGCCGCGCTTTGCTCTTGGGAGAAAGACGCGTTTCTACCGATTAGTCAGATCAAGGTTCGGTCCGTTCTGTTTCGCGGACAGATTATGCCCGGCACGGACAGGCGAGGCGCGCGCGGCATGACAAACGCCTTGCGACGCGCCGAGATTATGTTCACTCTCAATGGCGCCATGGTTTACAAAACTTAGATTACCAACGAAATAATAATTATAAATTTGGTAAAGCAGGATGCCGAATGAAGAATTTAAAAAATACACGTTGATCCGGAGACTGGATGAAAAAGTTGATCACTCTTGTGTCGGGCGTTGCATCTGTATGTGCTTTTAACGCTGCCCATGCGCAGTCGTCGGTCACACTCTACGGTGTCGTTGACAACGGGGTGGAGTATCAGAACGCAGGCAGCGGCGGGGCGGTCCGTGCGACATCGGGCGGACTCTTCGCAAGCCGATATGGCCTGAAGGGCAGTGAAGATATTGGCGGCGGACTTCACGTCAATTTCCAGTTGGAGCAGGGCTTCTCCGGCGCGACCGGTGCCGCTGCCAGTTCAACTGCAGCCTTTAACCGGCAGGCGTGGGTAGGATTGTCGGGTGCGTTCGGTGAGACGCGTATCGGCTTGCAAAATACGCCACAGTACATCTTCCTGAACCCCGAACTCGACCCGCTGGCGGTGATGAGTCTGGGTTCGCCAATGAACAACTTCAACACCCTGACTGTTCGCGTCAATAACGCGATCTCGTACTTCACGCCGACATTCTATGGCTTGACTGCCCAGTTCATGGTGGCGATGCGTGACACGACGACCAGGCCGACTAACGGGTTGCAGTTCTATAACGCGGCGGTCCGCTATGTCAACGGTCCTTTCCACCTCGCCGCCGGCTATGAGCAGGCGCAAAATGCGGCCGGAACATCGACGCTGAAAGTGCTCAATATCGGTTCTTCGGTGACCGTTGGCAACGCCCAGTTCTTTCTGGCGTATCACACGGAACGTCAGACCGACAACAGCGTGAAGCGTGACGTGTACGCAGCATCGACTTCCTACTCGTTCACTCCCGCCGACGATCTTTCAGTGATGTACGGTTATGCGCATGACCGGACGGGGCAAGGGAATAACGCGCAGCAAATCGGTCTGACTTACGAGCACCTGCTTTCGAAGAGGACCACGCTCTATGCGTCCGCTGGTTTTATCCAGAACCGGAATGACGCGCAATTCAGTCTTAACGGCACCAACTACCAGGGTCTCAAGGGTGCGCCGGGCGCAGACACCCGCGGCGTGACCGTGGGGATCGTGCATAAGTTCTGATCCCGGGTGCACGCCGATGTTGTGAGAACGGGACCGGCGTGCGGGTAAATGGCAAGCCCCGTTCCGCAAAATGTGTGGAAAAATATGGGCTGTTTCCGCGGTACTCAGGGAGTGTCAGGATGGCACTCCCCGTGGATGCGGGTTCAGGTTATGGTAAGGAAGCTTACTGAATAGCATGAGTAGGAGTTCTTTCTTCCTTTCGAGAAGAGTTGTCGGACTCTCCATAACGAACCATTAAGGTAAATACTGGCTTGACTCGCGAATGCACGGAGCGTGATTCGGAGTCCATTGTGTAAAGCAATGGATCGATGATGAGCCTGGTATTTTGTGGTTGCTTGCCACGATCCGGAGAGGAAAATGCTCTCTGCTCGAAAAAAGGCCAGGGCCGTCGTATTCGTTAAAGATGTTCGCCCGTCCTGAGCCTGTTTCAATGGCGGCGAAACAACATAGAGGCGATTTCATCAAGGCCTTCGAGGCTGATAACTTCTGTGCCGAGCAGCGAACCTCCTACTGTCGAAATGGTGGTAGAGGGAGGTGAAGTGTAAGCCGATTCAGGATGAAGAATTGTGGTCACGTATCGAACCGTTGTTACCGCATTCGAGGCTCTTGTGCATCAGGAGTCCGGGGCGCAAGCTGATGCCATACCAGGCAGAGCTTGTGAGCGCTCTGTACGTGCGGACAACGCGCTCAGACCTGCGCGATCCGTCCACGGAAATCGACGTCGGTCCGGACGGAATCGACGAACGTTTGAAGCGTTGAAGGGTGGTTGGTGGCTGGGACTCGTTGCACAAGGTCTGGCAAGACGGGTTTTAACCAGTCAGCCTGCCCGGCTTCGCGCAGAGTGTCTTGAACTTGCCGGCGAGTCGCGCGGTGCATGCAGCCCTGGAACCCGGCCAAACTTCACGGGCCATACACGAACAGGTTTCAGGTGCCCTCTCACTCCTAACCCTAATGACATCTCCGTCGCCATAATTGGCGCGAAACTTCGCGATGTCACGCACCCGCTGCTTCTGTTAGACACGACCTCCGCGATGCTGGAACTACAAGGTCGGGCATCTGAAAGCCGGTCAATGTTCCGCGCCGATCTCAGCGACAACCGCACGCCAGATCGACGACCGTTACGCGAACGCACTCTTCATCCAGTGATTACCCAGCGCTGCGCCGGATATGGCGGCTGCCGCGGAGCGCATCGTTGGGTGGTCCACCGTACGTCTGATTCCGCAAAGTCCGTTGTATTCGTATCCGCTGCGAACGCCGCGGCGGCGTCCACGAAATATTGCTCTAACCCGGTTGGGTCATTTCCGGTCAACGGCATCAGTCGCCTGACTAGAAAATCATGGTCTGCGCGGATTAGAGAGAGAACGCTTCCGTGTAAGACTGGAATTTCAATGACGGCCGCCGCCGAAATCGGTTCAGCCGGAAAGGAGACTTTATGACCCACAGTGCACTGGCAAAGTATCAACCCAAATCGGTTCTGAAAGCGAAGCGGACGACGGTTCCCAAGGTCCGGTTGTACGTTGAGCGCCTTGAAACAAAGAACTGGTTTGTGCATGTCGGGCATGTTACCGACCGTGGCCGCTGGCGCACCGAACCTCATGCGCATCCCGCTTACGGGCAGGTGATTTTCGTTCGTAGTGGACGGGGCGTCATGGACCTGGAAGGTAGCAGCGTGCCATTCGAAGGCCCGTGCGCGTTACTGCTGCCAACCGAGTGTGTTCATGGTCTTGACTACGAAGTCGATGTCGACCGTTGGGTCGTGACCATCGAAGTCGCCTATCTGACGCAGATCAACGCCAAACTTCGCGAATTCATTTCGCTCTGGTCGTTAGCCCGTATGATTCCGCTTTCCTATTCTGCGGAGGCAGGAATGGAGTTTTATAATCTGATCAACCGCCTCAAGCAGGAAGTCGAGTCAGAAGCGGTTGGCCATGTTGTGGGCACAGAAGCCCTGCTCACCAGTCTTCTGCTGATGCTCGTCCGGGAAACGCGTCTGGAGCAGGCCAGCAGCGAAGGCGCAGTTCGCAACGATATTCGCCAGGTAGCCCGTTTCCGCAAGCTGATCGACGAACATTACCGCGAGAATCTGCCGCTGCAAGACTATGCGTCGATGATGGCGGTCTCTCTGGTGCAACTGCGTGCGGCATGCGCGTCGGCGTCGGAACAAAGTCCGACGAAGATGATTCACGCCCGCATCATCGCGGAGGCGAAACGTAATCTTATTTTCGGCGATATGTCGGTCGAGCAAATTGCGTTTTGGCTTGGCTTTGCCGACGCTGCGTACTTTACGCGTTTCTTTCGAAGGGAAGTGGGCCAGGCGCCGAGCCAGTTCCGCGTCGCTGCGCGACAACAGCCGCATCGCAAGGTGCTGTCGTAGTGAATGGGTATGACTCAGTGGCTTATGTTTTTAGTTATGCCTGGACTTCGAGTCCGCTCAGTATGGCTGATTGATTCGGCGCCGGAACGCGTAATCTCGAGTCTTTTCCGTTCTGCGTGACGTCGCTCCTGAATACCGGATTCAAGCTGGAGATGTGCTTGATCGCTTCGAAAAAATGCCAGTGAATCCGACTTTTGTACAGGGACGCATGCAGTCGAATCGAATACGCTTAACCGGACGTTTCCGCCTGACTGTGCGAAAACTACTGATCATATTGATGGAGAAAACTCAGTGGCGAACCGGGAATGGAATCACGGACGATTGTCCGCTTGCGGTCTGTTAGTTCTCAGGGGCAGGTGGTAATCATTTCTCTCACATCCTCAGTGTCTCTACATTAATCGAATATGACCCGGTTGTTCCAGAGAAAACCCCTGGCGCTGTTTGGCGCGTTGGCGTCACTTTCCGTACTGGCCTTGTCGGCCTGCACGACCGACGCAACGACTGGCGCCGCATCGGCGGGATCTGCGCATGCGGAATTCGTCTACGTTGGTACGCTGCAAAGCCAGATCGATGCGTTGCGCCTCGATACGTCCACCGGCGACTTGACCACGATAGGTCCGGTTGCCCAAGGTTTGAAATCCACGTGGGTCACGGCGCACCCCGAGTTGCCTATCCTGTATGGTGTCGATGACGACGCCGCGAAGGAAGGCAGCATCACCGCCTATGCCGTGAATCGCGGAACGGGCACAATCAGCAAGATCAACGCGACTCTCACGGGTGGCCACGGAACCACGTTTTTGCACTTCGACGTTCCATCGAATACGTTGCTCGGTGCGAATTACAACAGCGGGTCCGTGTCGAGTGTCGCAGTCAATGCTGACGGCAGCATGGGGCTCCTGGTGTCGACGATTGCCGAGGCCGGCTCCGGGCCAGGCAAGCGTCAGGCGAGCGCGCACGCACACAGCGTTGCAATCGATCCGTCCGGCCAGTATGCACTCGTCCCTGACCTGGGTGCGGATCGCGTGTTCATTTATCACTTCGATCGGGCGACGCATGCGATGTCAAAGATCGATGGCGCTTCTCATGAGTTCGTCGCGCCTGCGGGCACCGGTCCTCGTCATCTTCAGTTCGGTTCGAGCGGTAAGTTCGTCTATCTGCTGACCGAACTAAGTGCTCAGGTGATGGTCCTGCGTTGGGACGCCGCGCAAGGGCATTTGACGCTGGAGCAAACGCTGCCCATTTCCAGCCAGAGTTTCCAGGGTGCGAAAAGCGGGGCCGAGATTGAACTCAGTCATGACGGCCGTTTCATCTATGTCGAAGATCGCGGAGAAAATTCGCTAGTGGTCTATCGCGTCAGCCCCGATACGGGAGATCTCTCTTTTGTTCAACGTATCGCGTCGGGCGGCGACAAACCGTGGGGCTTTGGAATCGATCCGTCAGGCAGGTGGTTGCTGGTCGCCAATCAACGTAACGGCAAGGTGAGTGTGTTCAGCATCGACACGACGTCGGGGTTGCTATCGGACACCGGTAAATCGGCTGCTATTTCGTCACCTACCAGCGTTGCGTTTGTGAATTGAGTCGTTGTCCCAGGACTGCGCTACTGCAATTTGAGACTCGGTCGTCTCTGTCGTGGCAATACGACAGGAAAGTGGTTGATCAGAGTTGGCCGAATTCAATTTGCAATCGCTGGGCATACGCGCGCGTGGGTTGTGCGCCACGCATCGGATTGGCCAGATGCGCTGTCAACGGACTGACGATATCGTTGTCTTGCGTATTTGCGCTCGCCAGACCGGGTGTTGCTGGTGTCGTTCAACGTTCAGCGTTCAATACTCGGTTTTCATCGCGCATCAGCCTATGAGCGGCGCAGCTGAGTCGCTGCCGCAGGCCTGACCATGCTTCGACATTGAATAGCGGTTGTCAGGAATCTTTCGCTAAAAAACATTGATGGAGACCCGACACGGTCCTGATCAAGCCGCCGACCTGGTGGCGCGGCGTGTCGATATGGCCGGCGTCTGGCACGCTGAGCTTACTTGTGAGGGTGATACATGAAACTGGTTCATCAACTCCCGCTGGCGTTGGGCACCGCGTTGCTGGTTGCATCCACGGCGGGACTGTTCGGCGTTTTCCAGATGAACGACGCCGCGAACGCGTACGAGCGGATCATCGCAGTGGATGGCGCGCAGGCGCGTCAGGTCTCCGATGCATTGATGGCGTTCAAGAACCAGGTGCAGAACGGCAAGGACGTCGCGCTGCGCGGCAAGAACCCCGAGCAACTCGACAAGTACTGGGGCGCCTTCGAGAAATACGAGCAGACGGTCCAGGCCGCCACTGAGAAGCTCGCGGTCGAGTTGCCGCCCGGCGAAGCTCGCACGATGATCGAGCGATTCAATGTGCTCCACAATGAAATGGCGCAGTCGTACCGCAAGGCGCTAGATCAGTTCAAGGCCTCGGGGTTCGATAGCGCCGCCGGGGACAAGGCAATGGATGGCCTCGACCGCGAGCCCGTCATCCTGCTGCGCGAGGCCGGCAGCAAGATCGTGCAGCGGGCCGCGGCGGCCGGCGCCGAGGCTAAGGCGCAGCAGACACGCGCGATCGCGGCGAGCTTCGCCGCCTTGATGCTGACCGTGCTGGCGGGCATCGTCGGCGGGGTGATGTTTTCGCGCTCGATCACGCGCAAGCTCGGCGGAGAACCGGACGACGCGCGCGAGGCGGCGCGCCTGATCGCGGGCGGCAAGCTCGATATCGATCTGCACGTGTACCCCGGCGACACCGATAGCCTGATGGCGGCAATGAAGGAAATGACTGTCTCGCTCGCGAGGATCGTGGGGCAGGTGCGCAACAGCAGCGATTCGATCGCGACCGGCTCGGCGCAGATTGCGTCCGGCAACCTGGACCTCAGCCAGCGCACGGAAGAACAGGCAAGCGCGCTGCAGGAAACGGCGGCGTCGATGGAAGAACTCAACGCCACCGTCAGGCGGAACGCGGAAAACGCCCGCGAAGCCAGCGATCTGGCCTCCGGTGCATCGTCGATCGCCCTACAGGGTGGCAACGTGGTGGGCCAGGTGGTCGAGACCATGAAGGGCATCAACGAGAGCTCGCGCAAGATTGCTGACATTATCGGTATCATTGACGGCATCGCGGCCCAGACCAATATCCTCGCGCTCAACGCGGCCGTCGAGGCGGCCCGCGCGGGTGAGCAAGGCCGCGGGTTCGCGGTAGTCGCGACGGAGGTCCGCAGCCTCGCACAGCGCAGCGCGCAGGCCGCCAGAGAGATCCAGACGCTGATTGCCGCCAGCGTCGAGCGGGTCGATTACGGCACGGCGCTTGTCGACGAAGCGGGCGCGACGATGACACAGATCGTCGGCGCCGTGCAGCGCGTGACGGTCATCGTGGGCGAAATCAGCAGGGCCAGCGCGGAGCAGAGCACGGGCGTCGAACAGGTGGGTGAAGCGGTCGGCCAGATGGATCAGACGACGCAGCAGAACGCCGCGCTGGTCGAGCAAAGCGCGGCGGCGGCCGAAAGCCTCAGGCAGCAAGCGACGCGTTTGGTCGACTCCGTCGCCCAGTTCCAGCTGTGACGAAAACCGCCGTCAATTGGACGCGGACGTCGTCGTCGAATCAGGGCACCGGGTTCGGCAATGCGAGCGTGAATGAAACGGGCGAATCTGCGGGTGTCTGCCGCATAGCTATAGTCGCGCTCGAACGTGGCTGCGGAGGGGTTACCTGTGAATAGATTGCTGCTTATGCGTGCGCGCGACGCGGTCATGCAGCGGTTTTGTTCGTAGGGGTTTGCGGCGCGAGCCCTTCGCACTGTTGTTGCACCGACTCGTAATCATGACCTTCGGTGCCCACTTCCGTCGCGGCAGCACTGCCGTGCTAGTCGCGCCCAGCATCAAGAACACAAAAATCGCCATCATGGGCAGCGTGTAGTTGCCGCCCATGTGAAGCAGCCAACCCGAGAGCCGCGACAAGCTCGGTTTTGGACAGGAAATCGTTCCTGAGCATCAGCAACCACGGCATCAGCCAGATCAGCCCGGCCAGGCCAGTGGGTAATGAACATCATCTTCCAGGAAGCCGAGGCGATCAGCCAGGCCGCAATCGGTGCGCCAAGCGCGGGACCTATCTTGCCGCCGACTGAATAAATCCCGAGTGCCGTGCCTTTCTGGGATTCTTCGAAATTGTTGGCCAGGTAGCGATACGTGGCAGGAGCCACCACCGCTTCAGTGGCGCCAATCGGCAGGCGCACGAGGATCAGGGTGGACAGCGTACCGAGCAGGCCGGTTGCCGCAGCTCCGAGACACCAAAGCACAAAGCAGGTCGAGTAAGGCCATTTCACGCCGTAGCGATCGACGAGCCAGCCCATCGGCAGCTGGAGCATTCCGTAGGACCAGAAGGCGGCCGCGCCAAGCTACTTTTATCCGACCCGATGAGCCTATTTGCACCGCGACCACCATAAGCATCTGGGTGGACACGGCCGTCGCGACGCGACCCAAAAAGAGGTATCGGAGCGATGAATTGAATGAAGTCACAAACTGCATACCGCAATCAGGCGCGTGAAAGTAACCATCGGCAACCGCGGATCGCGGTTGCCGATGGTCAATCTTCCCAGGACCAACGGTCAGAAGTGGACTTCGACCACGAACATCGGGCAAGAGGTCTGGGTCGTCCCCGGTTGCTCGGAGGATGGCGTGCCGTACATGTTGTGCCAGTATTCGTAGCCGATACCTGCATACGCGGTGCGCGGATGGCCGGCGAACGATCCGACATCCGCCAGCAGCGACACACGGGTCAGGAATTCCGTGGTGGTGTTGACGCCGAAGCCGTCCTTGCCCTTCGGTCCGGTCAAGCTGGCAAAACCTTTGAAGACTAGCGGAACCGGGCCCAGACGGAACGGATACAGCCAGGAACTCTCGAGGTGCACGGCCGGATTGAAGCGCACGTCCACGTTGGTGATGCCGTTGTGGTTGCTTTCCGTGCGAACGCCGAGCGTGACATTCCAGAAACCCTGCGGTATGGAGAACTCGATGGTGGGTCCGAGAACGAGCATACGGGCCCGTTCGCCGAAGGAATCGTTCTTGGCGCCGAATTCGTATCCGGTGGTTAGGCCAAAGTCCCGGATGAAGCCATAGGAAAACGATCTGCCGAAAACCTTGCTCGCGCTCAACGAGACGCGGCCGACGCTGTAGACTTCCTGCGCGCCGCCTGACCCGGGCGTGGGGTAACCATATTGATTGGTCGGACCCGCTTCGGGATTCGCCATGCTGGAGACCAGGTAGTCGACATTGAACGCATAGCTGCCGTACCGGAAGCCGCCCGCGGTCGTCAGAAAGCCGATGTTCTGCGTGATCTTGGCCGGCGCACCAGACTCGGTTCGTACGCCGGGATAGCGGAAATTGGTGCCCACACGATAGCCGATATACGTGTCATTCCACGAGGACGGTGGGGCGAATAGCCCCGGCGGCGGTGAAAGCGGCGCGGTGACTGTGCTGGCCTGGGCCAGCTTCGCGGGTGCCGCGGTTAAATCAGATGTGGCGACGGGAGTTGTGCTGTCCGTCTGAGCAAGTTGCAGTGCTTGTGCATCTCCTCCTGAGGCGAGCGGCATCTCTGCTGCATGCGCCAGACCCGTGAGGCAGCCGAAGAGAGCGATACCCAGCAGTGGCACGCGGACGGCGTTGGATTTCTTCATGTCCCCTTCCATATTTTGTTGATATACAAGACGCGGTCGTTTCACGACTATCTATTTTTCGTACCGTCGATAACAGGTTGCGGACGTCAACACGTTGAAGCCTGTCGCGGTGGAATGGAATGTATGCGATGCCCGCGCGAATGCCTTTACACAAAATTGAGATTCGCTGGCACTTTTTAATGAGTGAGATCTTCGGGTAAGTCTCATTAGCCTTTTTTCTGGTCGAATATCCGAAGTTGTTCAGCGGACACAGCAGAAAAGGATGTGCTGGCTGCTTCAGTCGGAAAAGGGTTCCATGACACCTGGCGCGATGACAAAGGATCATCACCGTAAGCAAAGCGGAGCCGTGAAGCAGACAACCGTGCCGAAGGTCGAACGCCCGGATGACAAGAACTGGTTCGTGCACGTCGGGCATGTGACCGAGCGAGGCCGCTGGCATACTGAACCGCATGCGCATCCAGCCTATGGGAAAGTGATCTCATGCTGTGCGGGCGGGGCATCATGAATCTAGAAGAAAGCGGTGTGCCCTTCGAGGGGCCCTGCACATTGCTGCTGCCGACCAAATGCGTGCGTGGTCTCGACTATGAGACCGATGTCGACCGCTGGGTCGTCACGACTGACGAGGTTTATCTCCGGCACATCAATGCCGAGCTGCGCGAGTTCAGCACGCTGTGGTCTGTGCCTCGCCCGATACCGCTTGCCGGTTCCACTCAGACCGCGATCGAGCTAAGGTTGAGCCGCGGAGTTCGTGACGTTGACCGTCAGATTCGGTCGAAACGGTCATCCAGGCAGTTGTGTCAGGCGGCGAGAGCTTGGCCAATCCTGTCATTCGAGACTACCTGCAATTGACCGTTCCCGAATGGCCACTCCTGGAAACACCGAGAATGCCGAAACGACGCTTCTGGACAAAGCTAACGGGATTTATGCCACGGCCTTCAGAACTTGTGTACCAGGCCGACTCCAATGCCGCGGTTGTTGGTGCCGGGAGTGACCGCAAGGCCTGAATACGCGGTGCCGGAAAGCGTGTATGCCGCCAGATTCTTGTTCTGGATAAAGCCGGCCGCCGTATAGAGCTCGGTCGATTTGGACAGGGAGTACTCGAAAAGCAGGCCCAATTGCTGCGCATTGTTGCCCTTCCCCGTGCGATCGTGCAGGTAACCGTACATCAGCGAAAGGAGCGAGAATGGGTCGATCTGATACGAGTCCGAGATCTGGTAAACGTCGTGCTGCTGGTATTTCGGTGTATTGGTCAGATTCTCCGTGTGATAGGCCAGCCAGATGCGGTTGGCCCCGATCGCATACGAAGCACCCGCGTTGAACACGCTCAGTACAGCGCCTGGGCCCGCGGAAGCACCGCCCGCCAGCGAATAGCTCCCACCCGCTCCGACGCTGGGTTCGTCTCCTCGTTCGTAGCCGGCCGCCACATTTAACGGCCCGTTAACGTACTGGACGACAACGTTGTACAACCCAATGCCGTTGCCCGTCGCGGTCGTTCTATCGCGCAATGCCACCATGAACTTGGCATTCAGGCCGCCAAACGTGGGGGTGTAATACGAAATGCCATTGTTGGCGCGGATGATCAACGCGTTGAAATTATTCATCGGCGACGCAATGCTCTTCACCCAGGAAGGATCCATTGCCGCTTGCAGCACGTCGTATTGCGGCGTGTTTTGCAAGCCTAAGCGCACTTCTCCAAAACCACCGGACATGCCGACAAACGCTAGACGATTGAAGGCCTTGGTCGGGTCTGTCGCTGCACCCGTCTGACCGGAGAAGGCCTGCTCCAACTGAAAATTGACGTGCAGGCCACCGCCGATATCCTCGCTGCCCTTAAGGCCGTACCGTGTCGAGAAGAGTCCGCCCGGTACCGCTTTGATCGCCGAATTGTTGCTGCCCGCATTCTGATAGACGAAGCCATTGTCGAGCACGCCGTAGAGTGTGACCGTCGACTGTGCGAACACAGGAGTGGCGGACGCGCAGGACAAGACTGCGCCGGATGCGATAGTGATAAACCTTCTCATGCGAAATCTCCGTTTTTATTGACACCGGAATGCTGGTGCTTTTATAAATAATTATTATGTTTGTACAACTAATCTAAATGTCATGAAGTGGAACGGTCGAGCGTGCCGATACGCCCGGATATGCCACGGTCTTACGGATGGCGGGTCGGTTAGGGGCGGCCCGTCGAGTTGTTGTCTGTCGGATCGGAGGCCGGTAACAGCGGGGCAAGCTGACGGCCTGAAGTAGTTTCGCTGCTCAATCTGATTTCCTTTGATTGAATGTATTTTTCGCGTGCTCGATGTCGATTCCCGCGAAACGCGTACCGAACGTCACCCGGCGAAGATTAATTGCGCGGATGGCGATGCGTCCATGTATAAAACTTCGATTGGATGGTATTTTTTTACTGGTAACCGGACCGGGTAAACCAGTATCAATCCGGTGAGCCGAGCGAAGGCTGGGGACGTCACCGGATGGTCTATGCGTGGCAAAAACGAACTGGCGAAGCACTGCAGCGCCGAGGTTGTGCGACACTTGGCGCGGATTTCCGTACTTGTTTTTGCAGGGCCGATGAGTGTCCGACTACAAACGCAGCCTCGATCTCATGGTGCAAATGGGGGCCTTGGCAGCCGTGGTTGGCGCCGCCGGCGCATATCGGACCGGGGTCAGCGTGTCGTCGTCGCCTCACAGATCTTGGGCACGGCCTATACGCGATTCTCGCGGGCCTCAAAGGACATCTTCGCGTGGGTTCGCGGCCTCGTCTAAGCCATCGAGCGAGACTCTGGTTACTTAGCCGTAAGGCTACTTGACCACAGGCTTCGGTTACGAAATCAAAATCGGTGAGCCCGGAACTATGATTCGCCATTCTTGACTTCGTTGAACAGGATCTTGTTGGTAGCCGCAACGAAGCGCACGGCCACCTCGATGGGCTCCACGGCGCCCACGCGGCGAAAGCGTGTGGTGTCGAGCAGGCTGAGCAGCTTCGCCTGAAGCACGAGGTCCATCTCGCGGATTTCGTCGAGAAAGACGGTACCCGCGTTCGCCGCCTCGATCAGGCCGCTCTTCTTCTCCGCGGCGCCGCAGGTATGGCGGCGCAATTCAGATCGATGAAAGTCTGCTGGGCGCGATGCGGCTGCTGGTGGAGCATGCGCGCCACCAGCCCTTGACCGGTGCCGGTCTCCCCCGTAAATGAGCACGCTCTGGACCTGGCTTTGCGCGATACGGGTAATGAGCCGCCGTGCTTCGATAATGGTGGGGTGCTCTCCGAATAACTCGCCTTGCCGGGCGGTCATAGTCTGGGCTTCGGTTGGCTATTGAGTTGCTTACCTGGCATGGGTGGACCGTGTCCACTTCTCGCATCAAATTCGGCGTGTATCTTTACCGGGAGGTTAACGCGCCGTCGATTTTATTCAATGGACCTGGTCATGTCGCGGTGAGACGATGCAAGCATCGAAAGCCGCAGACGAATCGATGCAAGCCGCGCGCGAGTCTACGTCTTCCGGAACCAGCATAACGATGTGGCGTTCACAGCCGCACACAAGGAGACGACATGCCTCGCGAGTTAGCTCGCTGTCTGTGGCGGTTCATTGCTGCGTTGTGCCTGTTTTCAAGCCTCTCCGGTCATGCTGCGCAGGATTATCCAAGCCGCACCGTCACGATCGTGGTGCCTTATGGTCCAGGCGGCGCGGGCGACCTCACCGCACGCGTCTTCGCGCAGAAGATGACGCAGCAGACCAAGGCGTCCGTCATCATTCTCAACCGGCCGGGCGCGGGCTTCGTGAATTCGGCGACCATGGTCGCGCACGCAAAACCGGACGGCTACACGATTTTTCTGCTCGGTGGGGGTACCGCCGTAGCGACGCAGCTATTCAAGCGCCTCCCGTACACGATGAGTGATTTCAAGCACGTGTCGTCTATTTCCTCGTTCGATCTCGTGCTGCTCGCAAATGGCCAGTCGCATTTCAGGACCGTTGCTGATTTGATCGCCTATGCGAAGGCGCATCCCGGCAGGGTCAATATCGGCACCATCGCAACGGGCAGCACGCAGAACCTCGCGGCGGATCTGTTCAAGTCGATGGCGGGCATCGATGCGCAAATCGTTCCCTACGACTCGACGAGCCAAGTCGTCACCGCACTACGTGGGGGCGAAATTCAGGCCGCGTTCGAGATCATGCCCTCCGTGATTGGACAGATCGCGTCGAAGTCGCTGATCGCGTTGGCCGCGACCGGTGAGAAGCGCTTCGCGGGTCTTCCCGATGTGCCGACGCTCGGCGAGAGCGGACTCAAAGGCTACGAAGCGACGTCGTGGAACGGTCTGAGCGTACCCGCCGGAACGCCGGATGCCATCGTTGACGCGCTTGCGAAGCACATCGCCGATGCTGTTTCCGCTCCCGACGTACAGAAGAAACTCCTCGACCTCGGCGCGGAGGCGCATTCGAGCACGCCCGCCGAAATGACGCAACGCGTGCAGAAGGATCAGGACAAGTGGAAGGTCGTCATCGACAGGGCAGGCATTCCGCGTCAATGAAGTTCTGAGGCGAATTCATCGATTCGTCCGCCATGGACACCGATCGCCGCGATCGTCGGCGATCCCCGCCGCCCCGGTATCGAACCGAACCGAATCGACCCGGGAGCGCGGCGTTGATCGAGCACTCATAGCAGGAAGGTGGACTGCACGGAACACCGTGCGGTGGGCAGAACTACTGGCTGATCCGCTTGCGAAGTGACGGGATGCGGGAAGCCACGGAGAAAGATTTCACAGCAGAACCGACCGCTCGGCGAAGCGGTGAAGGGCGCACATGCCCGCATAAAAGAAGCCTTGAGACAGGGCGCTATCTGGAGACAGTCATGCAACGAAGCAAAAGAGAAACAGATCGGACCGGCGAGTCAGGGGCGGAGGTCGCCATGCTGCACGACTGACAGGCGACCCCGGCCGGCCGGGTTGTACGGCATACGCCGTAAGCGGCCAGCACGGGAAGTGTCAATCCGCTACTTATCGAAGACATCCAATGATAAAAAAATTATCGGTATTACTGGCCGCCTGCCAGATCGCAGGCGCGGCTCATGCGCAATCCTCAGTCACGCTGGCGGGCGTAGTCGACGGAGGCATCCGCTATACCCGCACCGGACAGGGCAGTCAGTACTCGATGAACTCGAACGGGTTCTTCACGTCGAACCGGCTCGACTTCGTTGGAGAGGAAGATCTGGGCGGGGGCTACAACGCTCACTTCAAGCTGGAAACCGGCTTCAATCTCGGCAACGGCGCTCTCGACAACTCAAACGGAGTGTTGTTCAACCGGGGTGCCTACGTGGGTGTGGGCGGCTGGTTCGGTTCGCTCGATTTCGGCCGCCAATACACCATCGCTCATGACGTGGTCTACGATTACGACCCGTTCAACTTCCAATATCCCGGCATCATTCCTCTCACGCCCGCGACCGCCGGCACACGCTTCAATAACGACGCGAAATACACCGGCTCGTATGGACCCTTCCGGGTGCGTGCGGAGAATTCGTTCGGCGGTGTGGCGGGAGATTTCAACGCCGGTTCTGCGCGCGGAGCGGGGTTGCAATACAAGATGGGACCGGTGAATGTAGGCGGAGCGTATATCTATCGCACGGTGCTCTCGGGCACGACGTATCAGCCGGCCGACTATTACACGGTGGGCGCGGCGCTGACGTTCGGTGCGTTGCGTTTCGCTGGCGGCTATATGAACGATAACGTCAACGCGGCCGAGCCGAATAAGGACGTGCGCACGCTCAACTACTGGGGGGGCGTGACTTACGAACTGAACCCGTATACGCGTATCGGCGCGGCGTACTACATCACCGACTTGCCGAATACCAGCGGCAAGCGCAGCCAGGGACTTGCAAGCATTGCGTATTCGCTGTCGAAGCAGACCGTGCTCTATGCGGAGTGCGATTACACGAGATTCTCCGGTTCATACATCACCAACAAGGCCTTGAATGCGACCCAGCAGCCGCATCAACTCGCACTCACGGTCGGTATCAATCACGGTTTCTGACGGTGCGGAGTGCATCTGAAGAAGGAGTACTGGCAGATGAAGTATGTGAACTTCGGCCGGACCGGCCTGCAGGTTTCGAAGCTGTGCCTTGGGTGCATGACCTTCGGCGATCCGCAATCAGGCACGCACGAATGGACGCTCGATGAAGAACACGCGCGGCCCATTTTTCAAGCCGCGCTCGAAGCGGGGATCAACTTCTTCGACACCGCCAACAGCTATTCGGCGGGCACGAGCGAAGCGATCGTCGGCAAGATGCTGAAGGCTTTCGCGAGGCGTGATGAGGTCGTGATCGCGACGAAGGTCTACTGGCCGATGCGCGGCGATCCGAACGGGCGCGGGCTGTCGCGCAAGGCCATCATGACCGAGGTCGATGCAAGCCTCCAACGTCTCGGTACCGACTATATCGATCTCTATCAGATGCATCGATGGGACAACGCGACGCCCATCGAGGAAACGCTCGAGGCGATGCATGACATCGTGAAGGCGGGAAAGGTGCGCTATGTCGGTGCGTCGTCGATGTTCGCGTGGCAGTTCAGCAAGGCGCTTTATCTGGCGAAGATGAATGCATGGACGCCCTTCGTCTCGATGCAGAACCATCTTAACCTCCTTTACCGCGAGGAAGAGCGCGAGATGCTTGGGCTGTGCTGGGATCAGGGCGTAGCGGTGATGCCGTGGAGTCCGCTCGCGCGCGGCAAGCTCGCGCGTCCGTGGCTAGACGAGCCCGCCACCATCCGTGACCAGACCGATCTGTTTTCGAAAAAAATCTATTCGGCGACAAAGAAGCAGGACCGTAGCGTGGTCGAAGCGCTTGGTGCAGTGGCCGAGGCGCGCGGCCTGCCGTATGCGCAGATCGCGCTCGCGTGGCTGATACACAAGCCGGGAGTAACGACGCCGATTGTCGGCGCGTCGAAGCTTCGGCATCTGCAGGATGCCGTCGCGGCGCTCGATGTTGCGCTGACAGCCGACGAGATCGCCGCGCTCGAGGAGCCTTACGTGCCTCATGCGGTGGCGGGTTTCGGTTGAAGCGGCGTACGAAGCCGTTCATCAAGGAAACATGCCATGAACACTCGCACCGAAGGAAACGGCGCTGGCGCGCGCCGGTGGGAATATTACGGTGGTGCGCTGATGATGCTGATCGGCACGGGCGCTATCGCGCAAGGCGCGAGCTACGGGCTCGGCTCGCTCACCGCGATGGGTTCGGGTTTTTTCCCTGTCGCGCTGGGCGTGGTCCTGACGCTGCTCGGCGTCTGGATCGCAGCGACGGCGCATCACGCGGCGGATGGCGCCACTGAAATCGCGCCGCAGGAAGAACCCGTCCCGCGGGAATGGCGCGGCTGGCTCTGCATTCTCGCGAGCGTCGCCGCGTTTGTCGTGCTCGGCAAATACGGCGGACTGCTGCCCGCAACCTTCGCTGTCGTGTTCATCTCGGCGCTCGGCGATCGCGACAACACGTTATTGAGTGCTCTGGTGCTGGCCGTGGCGATGTCGATCGTCTGCGTCGTGGTGTTCTGGTGGGCATTGCAAGTACAGTTTCCTCTGTTCACTTGGGGGTGATGGATGATCTGGGAGTCGCTTTCCGCGCTGTGGCAGGGCTTCGGCGTGGCGCTGGAGCCGCATAACTTCATCTGGTCGTTCGCCGGCGTGCTGACAGGTAATCTGATCGGCGTGTTGCCCGGCATGGGGCCGTTGTCTGCGATCTCCATCCTGCTGCCGTTGACATATTCCATGCACGCGGTGCCGGCCATCCTGATGCTTGCAGGCATCTTCTATGGCTCGCAATATGGCGGGGCGATCGGCGCGATTTTGCTCAATCTGCCGTGCCATCCGCCGCATGCGGTGACGTGCATCGACGGTTATCCACTCACGCGGCAGGGCAAGGGCGGAACAGCGCTCGGCATCACGATGGTGGCGTCGTTCGCTGCGGCGTCATTCGGCATCGCAGTGATGGTGTTCGCGTCGCCCTTGCTCGTGAGTGTCGCGTTCAAGTTCGGTCCGACCGAGCTCTTCTCGATCATGCTGCTCGGCCTGCTCGCGGGCGGCACCATGTCGAGCGGATCGCGTGTGAAAGGTGTATCGATGACCGTGGTCGGCCTGCTGCTCGGCATGGTCGGTGCGGATTCGACATCGGGCACGGTGCGCTTCACCTTCGGTTTTACGGAACTCGCGGACGGCGTGCAGCTCGTCGCGCTCGCGCTCGGCCTGTTCGGCGTCGCAGAGTTTCTGCGCAGCGTGAATCGCATGCATGTGGTGGGCAGCGGCGCGAGACTGCGTTTGCGCGACATGCGCCCGAGCGGTGCGGAACTGAAGCAGGCGTTCTGGCCCATTGTGCGCGGTACGGCGGTGGGCACGCTGTTCGGCGCGATGCCGGGGACCGGGCCGACTATCACGACCTTCATCGCGTATGCACTGGAAAAGCGCATCGCGAAGCACCCGGAGTGTTTCGGGCACGGCGCGCTCGAAGGTGTGGCAAGCCCTGAAGCATCTTCGCACGCGAAGACGCAGATCGACTTCATTCCGACGATGAGCCTCGGCATTCCCGGCGATCCGGTGATGGCGCTTCTGCTCGGCGCGCTTCTGATTCAGGGCATCCAGCCGGGGCCGCAGTTGCTGGGGGATCACCCGGATATTTTCTGGGGCTTGATCGCGAGCTTCTGGATCGGCAACGTTTTGCTGGTGCTGCTGAACGTACCGCTCATTCAGGTTTGGGTGCGCGTACTGCAAGTTCCCTATCGTTTCCTTTATCCGGCTGCGTTATTCTTTATCGCGGTGGGCGTGTACAGCACGAACAACAGCTTGTTCGAGGTGGGCGAGGTGCTCGTGTTCGGCTTGATGGGCGCGGTATTCATCGCACTGCGCTTTCCGATTGCACCGATCATGCTCGGGTACGTGCTCGGGCCGATGGTCGAGCAAAACTTTCGGCGTGCGCTGTTGTTATCGCATGGGAGCCTGCGCATTTTCGTCGAGCGGCCGATCAGCGCGACGTTCTTGTTCGTATGCTTGCTGCTGATCGCAGCGCAGGCGTATTTCGCGGTGCGTGGCGGTATCAGGCTTCGCAGGTCGCGCCGGCACGCCGGCTTGCTCCCTCATCCACCCACGATGGAAGAAGCTCACGCGGCCGAACGCGCGCAGTATCCCGATCACGCGGCGACAGGTTCGGGAGGCCGCCCGCAGAACGAATAGCGCTGGTCCGCTGCATCGTCCGATGCGCGGCGTGCGCACCGGAGACACTATGAGTCAGCTGGATTGGTATCTGAGCGTCAACCTGAAGGCGCGTCATCTGCGCCTTCTCGTCGCGGTCTACGACTTCCGCAACCTGCGGCAGGTAGCGTCGAATTCATACGTAACCGTACCGGCGGTATCCAAGGCGCTCGGTGAAATCGAAAGCGCGCTGGGCGTGAAGCTCTTCGAGCGCACCGTCAATGGCTTGCGGCCCACCGCTTACGGCGAGTGCGTGGTGCGCCACGCGCGCGCGGTGCTGAGCAGCCTGAGTCAGGCCGCTGAAGAAATCAAGGCGCTGCAGACGGGCAGCGCCGGCAAGGTCCATGTCGGCGCGCTACCGACGCCGATCTCCACCCTCATACCGAGGGCGCTCGCGCTTCTGAAACAGGAAGCGCCGCACACCAATGTGTTGATACTCGAAGGCCGCATGACCGCGCTGCTGCAGGATTTGCGGCGCGGCGACCTCGACATGATTGTGGGCCGCCTGCCGAACAAGGCGGACACCGTTGGTCTGCAGGAGCGCATGCTGTTCGATACACCAGTCAAGCTGGTCACGGCCGTGCATCACCCGCTCGCAGGCAAGAAGAAGCTGCAATGGTCGGACCTCAGTGGATTTCCGTGGATTCTGCCGCCGTCGGGATCGCTGCTGCGCGAGCCGATCGAGAACACCCTGGCGCGCCACGGTCTGCCTATGCCATCGAATTACATCGAGACCTTGTCGACGCATCTGATCCGCGCCTACATCCAGATCAACGACGCCATTGCGCTACACACCGTCGATATGCTGTATCCCCGCACGGATGTCGGCCCGATACACGTGCTGCCGCTCGATCTGAGTCTCGTCACGCGCCCGATGGGCGTGGTGTGGCGCGGCGACAAGCCGCTCGCGCCAAGTGCGACGCTGCTGCTGCGCTGTCTGGAGAAGGTGTGCCCGCCGATCACGGACAGGGGCGAATCCGGTAGCTGGATGGTGGCGGAAAAAGCCGGCTGAGCGCCTGCAGCCTTTCCTCTTTACGCGCCGAATCGGCATTGGGGGCTTAACCTGCAGGCTAACGCGCCGGTGCTTTATTTCAATAGACGGAAATCTCGGGCAGCACGATGATGTCTCCATCGGCCTCGCGCAGTTTGCAAACAGCGCAAAGGCAATGGCTTAAAGGATCGGGGACGATGACGCGCCCCAGTTCCACACGATCAGGAGACAGGCGGATGCGTATCCAGATGACGAACGCGTGGTGCCGCGCCGCCACGCTGTGCGGCGTAGCGATGAGCGTGGCGAAGAACGTCATTCATGCTTATCCCGAGCAGTTGCCCGTATTGATCGACATTTTCGGCGTGAGCGACCTGAGTCAGCCACGGCGTTAGCCTCCGCGCTTTTACAGCGCTTTTACAGCGCTTTTACAGCGCTTCTTCAGCGTCCATAGCGGCGCGATTCACATTTCCGACAACCGGGAACCGACTCTCCGACTCGCAGCGCACCGGCATGAGGTCCGCGCATGCGAGCCGGCGAGCGCGGTCGTGTCACCACGTCATCAGGAGATCAACGTATGCCGACTCGAGTGATCGACATTCATCCGCATGTCATCTCGACCGACGAGAAGCGATATCCGCGCAATCCGCTAGGCGGCAAGCAATCGGTCTGGTCGCTGGAGCGCCCGACGTCGTACGGGCAACTGCTTGCCGCGATGGACGAGGCAGGCGTCGCGAAGGCGGCCATCGTGCATTCGTCGACGTGCTATGGCTTCGACAACTCGTATTGCGCGGATGCCGTCGCGGCGCATCCCGATCGATTCACCGGCGTGTGCTCGGTGGACATGCTCGCAACCGATGCGCAGAGCAGGATCCGCCACTGGGTCAGCCGCGGCATGACGGGACTGCGTCTGTTCACGGCGGGCAGCACGATGCAGGGACAAGGCGACTGGCTCGCCGATCCTCGCTCGTTCGCGGGCTGGGAGTGCGCCGCCGAACTGGATCTGCCCGTATGCGTGCAGGCGCGCATTCAGGGCATCCCGCAACTGAACACGTTGATTGAGCGCTTTCCGACCGTACGGATCGTGATCGATCACCTGATGAGTCCGGCGCTCGAAGACGGCCCGCCGTACGCGGACGCCGAACCGCTCTTCGCGCTTGCGAAGCACGACAACATTTATCTGAAACTGAGCAGCGTGATCATTCGTCACGCGCGTGCGGGCAGTGCCTCGCCCGAAACATTTTTCCCGCGCGTGGTGGAGACGTTCGGGGCCAGGCGCATCGCCTGGGGATCGAATTTTCCGGCCTCGCCCGGATCGCTCAAGGAGATTCTTGCCGACAACATGCAGGCCGTCGAATGGCTGTCGGAAGATGACAAGGAGTGGATCTTCAATCGCACCGCCACACAACTCTATCCGAGCCTCGTCTGACAGGAGCCGCTTCGTGACCGCATCCCATCCGATTCCGCTGCACATGCTGCTCGGCACGTATCCGAGCACTCAGGCACTCGTCGACGGCACGCTGCGATCTGACATCGTCGAGCTCGATTTTGCGAAGGTTGCGCGCCCCAACAACGCGTTCAAGCGAGCCGTGCGCGACCTCGAGTTCGACATGGCCGAACTCGCCATCATCACGTTCCTGATGGCGAAGGCGCACGGCAAGCCGCTCGTATTGCTGCCGGCAGTGATCATCGGACGTTTTCAGCATCCGTACATCGTCTATAACGCGGAACGCGGGCCGCTGTCGCCGCGCGATCTGAACGGCAAGCGCATCGGCCTGCGTTCATATTCGGTGACGACGGCGACCTGGGTTCGCGGCATCTTGCAAGCCGACTTCGGTCTCGATCTCGGGAAGGTGCAGTGGGTGACGTTCGAAGAGCCGCATGTCGCCGAGTTCGTCGACCCGCCCAACGTCCATCGCGCCGACAACGACAAGGAACTCCTGCAGATGCTGCTCGCGGGGGAGGTCGACGCGGCCATCGTAGGCGACGGTGTGAAGGCCGACCCGCGTATCCATACACTGTTTCCCGATCCGTTGTCGGAAGCCGCCGCGTGGCATGACCGCAATCAGGCGATCCAGATCAATCATATGATCGTCGCGCGGCAGGACTTTCTCGAGCGTCATCCCGAAGCGGTGCGCGAAGTGTTCAGCCTGCTGGAGCAGAGCCGGCGCCTCGCGGCGGAGAAGGGCGGCAAAAAGGAACCCGCGTTCGGGCTGGAAGCGAACCGGCGCAATCTCGAAGTGGCGATCGACTATTGCTACCGGCAGAACCTGATCGATCGCCGGTTGAGCGTGGACGAATTGTTCAGCGATGTCACGCGCACGCCCGGTGCATAAGCGCATGGGACATTGTCGCGCCATGCTGGTTGCGCTGTGCATCGGGTTCGCGGGTGCGGCGCATGCAGACGACTATCCGCAGCGCGCGGTAACGATCGTCGTGCCGTACGCGCCGGGTGGCGCGGGCGATCTCACCACGCGCGTGTTCGCGCAGAAGATGACCCAACGTTCCGGCCAACCCGTGATCGTGCTGAACCGCCCCGGCGCGGGTTTCGCGAACTCTGCGACGGTGGTCGCGCATTCGCGTGCCGATGGCTACACGGTCTTTCTCGGCGGCAACGGAGTGGCGATATCCTCCGTGCTGTTTCGCAATCTGCCGTATCGGATGAGTGATTTTCGTCAGGTGTCGACCGTCGCGTTTTTCAGTCTCGTGGTGCTGGTCGATCAAAGCTCGCCATTCAGGAGCGTTGCTGATCTCGTCGCGTATGCGAAATCGCATCCCGGCAAGCTGAACGTCGCGACCGTGTCGACGGGCAGTACGCAGAACCTCGTTGCCGATCTCATCAAGGCGCGCGCCGGCGTCGACATGCAAATAGTGCCGTTTCAGACCACGAGTGAAGTGACAACGGCATTGCGCGGCAAGGACGTGCAGGCGGCGGTCGAACTGATTCCGTCGGTGCTGGGGCAGGTACGCGCCGGCGTGGTGCGCGCGCTTGCCGTGACATCGGCGCAGCGCTTCGCCGGCTTGCCGCAGGTGCCCACGCTCGCGGAAAGCGGCCTCGCGGGCTTCGATGCGACATCGTGGAGCGGCCTGAGCGTGCCCGCGAAGACAGACGAGGCCGTCGTGCAGCGGCTCGCTGCGTTAACCCAGGCGGTGCTCGCCGATCCCGACGTGCAGCAGAAGATGCGGATGCTCGGCGCGGTCGCGCAATCGAGCACGCCGCAACACATGAGCAAGCTTGTCGATGACGACACGGCGAGATGGCAACGTGTCATCGGGCAGGCAGGCATTCCGCTGCACTGAGCAGCGCATGATCGAATGACAGGAAATCAGGACATGAACGGAGCTGAAAGCCTCGTGCGCACGCTGACTGCGCAGGGCGTCGATATCTGCTTTGCGAATCCGGGAACTTCAGAGATGCACTTTCTGAAGGCACTCGACAATCCGCGCATGCGCAGCGTGCTGTGCCTTTTTGAGGGCGTATGCACGGGCGCGGCCGATGGCTATTACCGTATGACGGACGCGCCCGCGTCCACCTTGCTGCATCTCGGACCGGGACTAGCCAACGGCCTCGCGAACATTCATAACGCGAAGCGCGCGTCGTCGGGCATGATCAATGTCGTCGGCGAGCATTCGTCGTCGCATCTGAAACATGACGCGCCGCTCACGTCCGATATCGAAGGACTGGCACGCCCGCTGAGCCATTGGGTGCGGCGGGTCGAATCGTCTCGAGCGGTGGCGTGGGACGTGGCGATGGCCGTGGGCAAGGCAAACGAATATCCGGGGCGTATCGCGACGCTCGTGCTGCCGGGCGATACCTCGTGGCAGGACGGGGGCGAGTACGTCGCCCCGCCGCGCGTCAGAGCCGAGGTGAAGCAGCCGGATGCGGCACGCGTCGAATCGATTGCGAAGGTGCTGCATTCGGGCGAGCCGACGCTTCTCGTGCTCGCGGGGCGTGCGACGCGCGGCCGCGCACTCGAACTCGCGGGTAAGCTGAAAGCGGCAACCGGATGTCGTCTCGCGACGCAGTTCTTTTGTGCGCGCAGCGAGCGCGGTGCGGGACGTGTCGCGCTCGAACGCATTCCCTACGCGGTGGACGCCGCGCTCGACTATCTGAAAGCGTTCAAACACATCGTCACAGTCGAGACGACCGAGCCGATCGCCTTCTTCAGCTACCCTGACAAACCTAGTCTGTTGAAAGCGCCCTGCACGCTCGTGCATCCGCTTGCGGAAATCGGCGAAGACGGCACGGCGGCCCTCGACATGCTGGTTCAGGCGCTTGGCGCGACGAGCACGCAGGCCGTGCTTCAACCACGCTCGAACATGGCGCCGCCGAGCGGCGGGCTCACGCCCGCGAGCATCGCGCAGGCGCTGGCTGCCGCATTGCCGGAGCACTGCATTCTCGTCGATGAATCGCTCACCACGGGACGCGAAACGATGAGCATCACGGCGGGCGCCGCGCCACACGACTGCATCAACAACATGGGCGGCTCGATCGGCTACGGCACGCCGGTGGCGACGGGCGCCGCGCTCGCGTGCCCCGATCGGCGCGTGTTCTGCATGGTCGGCGACGGCAGCGCGATGTACACGATTCAATCGCTCTGGACCCAGGCGCGCGAGAACCTGAACATCACGACGATCATTTTCGCTAACAACAGCTACGCCATTCTCAAGGCCGAGTACGCGAACATGGGCGCTGGCGCACCGAGTGGACGCGCGCTGTCGATGATCGATATCGACCGTCCGCGTATCGACTGGCTTTCCATGGCGAAAAGCATGGGCGTGCCTGCGGTCGCCGTCGATACCGCCCAGGCGTTTTACAAGACGATGACGGACTCGGTGCGCGAACCCGGACCACGACTCATCGAAGTCAGGCTCTGACGCCCGCACAAAAACCGACATGACGGCGCCTGGCCGCTGGTGCGCGGGCGGTCAGCCTCGCGCGTTTCACACGGCATGTCCGATCGAACACCACACCGCGACGGCGAGAGCCGCCGTGCGAAGGACGCCTGCCGGCCATCGAATAACGACATAAAAGGAGAAGCGGCATGACAGGCCGACGCGCCTTCCTGAAGGAAGCGCTCATCACCGGCACGGCCGCGGCGCTTGCGAAACCAGCGACCGCCGCGACGTCATCCGCGCAGGCGGCTGTGGCGCGGCCTGCGTCCAGCAAGCCGTCGCCCGCGCTCGCAGCGGCCGGGACGCGAGCGCCGTCGCTCGACGAGGCACCCGCGGCGGACACCGCGCACATTGGCAATCCCGGTTCGGATTTCATGGTGGATCTGTTACGAGTCGCGGGTATCTAGTATGTATCGACGATGCCGGGTTCGACGTTGTGCGGCATCCACGAGTCGATCGTGAACTACGCTGGTAACGCGCATCCGCAACCGATCGTCTGCACCCACGAGGAGGCGTCCGCGGCGATCGCTCATGGGTACGCGAAAGTCGCGGGCAAACCGATGGCCTGTCTCGTACATAGCACGGTTGGCTTGCAGCATGCGTCGATGGCCATCTACAACGCATCAGCACACCGTTCACACAACGGGAGTGAAGCGTGAGACCGATACACGAGCGAACCCCAGCAGCGCGCGACGCCCAACATTGGAAGAAGCGATGAACACAGCGATCCGTCACGTGTCGTTCAGGCGTTTTCTGATCGCCCGTGTGTGCTCCATCGCAGGTCAGCAGATGCTGCTACTGGCGATCAGCTGGCAGATGTACGACCTGACCGGCAGCGCATGGTATCTCGGCCTCGTCGGGCTTTTTCAGTTCGTGCCGTCGTTGATGACGACATTTGTCGCCGGACATTGTGCCGATCGCGTGCATCGAGGGAGGTTGGTGTCGCTGTGTCTGGCTGCACAGGCAGCCGTTGCGGCGTCTCTCGCGGTCGCGACAGGCCAGCATGTCGTGAACTGTGATGTCCTGCTAGGGCTTTCGCTTCTGCTCGGCGCGATTCGCCCATTTCAGATGTCAGGGCAGCAGGCATTGCTGCCGATGCTCGTGCCGCCTGCTGTGCTGACGCAGGCAATGGCACTCAGTACCGCAGGACAGCAGGTATCGGTCATTGCGGGTCCCGCATTGGGCGGCATGCTGTTTGCGCTTGGCGTGAGCCGGCTGTACGAAACGTGCGGGGTGCTCTTCGCGTTGAGCGCCGGGATGTGCTTGCTCATCCGCTATGAATACGTGGCTCCTCCGGCACGCGAGCCGGTGACGCTCGCAACGATGCTCGCGGGCATTCGCTTCGTCTGGAGCAATCCGCTGGTGCTCGGCGGCATCTGCTGGATCTGTTCGCCGTGCTGTTCGGTGGCGCCACGGCGCTCCTTCCGATTTACGCAAAAGAGATCCTTCATGTCGGGCCCCAAGGCCTCGGCTTGCTGCGCTCGGCGCCTGCCGCCGGCGCGTTATGCGTCGGATTGATTCGTTCGCGCAGCGCGATCCAGCGTGGAGTAGGCAAGAAGCTGTTGACCGCAGTCGGCATCTACGGCGCTTGTATCGTCGCATTCGGGCTTTCGCGCTGGTTTCCGCTCTCACTCCTTTTATTGGCGATTGCGGGCGGCGCCGATACGGTCAGTGTGATCGTGCGTCAGACGCTCGTGCAGCTGGAAACGCCCGACCACATGCGCGGTCGGGTCTCGGCAGTCAACACGCTGTTTGTCGGGGCGAGCAATCAACTGGGCGAGCTCGAATCGGGTGTGACGGCGGCGGCCTTTGGCGTCATCGGCTCGGTCGTGGCTGACGGATGCTCGACCATCTTCATCAGCATCCTGTGGCGCCGCTTGTTCACGCCGCTGGCGCATCGAGAAACCCTTCACTGAGCCCCGTCGCTTCGTACCGTTGAAGTGCTCGCGTTCAGGGTCGGGAGCCGCGTTGCTCGATGATGCACGCACGCGCGACGCTTTACCGTTTGGTTAACGCACCCATGGGTTTTTTCAATAGACGGGAAACACGCGCTACCCGATGATCTCCTCACCGGATCGCCGCGCCAAGCACACGGCTCGACAAGCCGCCGTCGCAAATGATCACCGGCCGGTCCCGGATCTTCATTCGCACTCGACAGGAGACGCCGTTGACCAAGAAAGTCCCGCTCAAGATTGCAGTTGCCGAATATCCGCATACATCGGCCATTCGAAACGGCTCGATCCCCATCGAAGGGGTCGATGCAGAAATCATCACCGTCAAGCCGCAGATCGGCGCATTTCGCCGCATGGTTCGCGATGTCGAGTTCGACGTGTGCGAACTGGCGCCGACGACGTACATCATCGCCCGTGCGCATGGCGCGCCGTTCGTTGCGTTGCCCATCTTCGTGATGCGGCGCTTCCATCACGGTGGCCTGCTCGTGCGTCCCGACGCGGGGATCAAGACGCCCAGCGATCTCGAAGGCAAGAAGGTCGGGGTGCGCGCCTATTCGGTCACTACGGGGGTGTGGACGCGCCAGGCGCTGATCGACGAGTTCGGTCTCGATTCGTCGAAAGTCACGTGGGTCGTCGATGACGAGGAACACGTCACGCAACTCAAGCTTCCGTCGAACGTGATCCACGCGCCGAAAGGAACGTCGCTCGCCGACATGATGGCCTCCGGTGAACTGGCGGCAGGCTTCGCTGCGAACGCGGGTATCGGCCGCACCGGCAATCCGACCGGCGGATGGCAGGAAGTCGAGGCCGATTATCCGGATCTGTTGCCGAACGCGACCGAGCTCGAAGCCGACTATTACCAGCGCACCGGTGTCTATCCGATGCACGGCACCATCGTGGTCAAGGATTCGGTCCTTGCCGAGCATCCGTGGATCGCGAAGTCGCTTTATGACGCGTTCGACAAAGCCAAGCAAGCGTGGCTCGCGGGCCTGAACACCAGCGATGCGACGAACGCCAGCGACAAGAAGTACCTCGAGCTTCGCAAGATCGTCGGGCACGATCCGCTGCCGTACGGAATCGAGGAAAACGTCAAGACCATCGAAGCGCTGGAAGCGACCGCATTCAAGCAACGGCTCACGCCGCGTCGCATGTCGATCGCCGAGTTGTTCGTCGACCCGCTTGCGAACTGAACGGAGACGACATGATCATCGATTGCCACGGCCACTTCACGACCGTACCCGCTTCATTCCGCGACTGGCGCGCGAGACAGGTCGCCGCCGCAGACGATCCCGCCAACGCGCCGCCGCGCGCCGCCGCGTCTGTCAGCGACGACCAGCTGCGCGACGCCATCGAGAACGGCCAACTCAAGCTGCAACGTGAACGCGGCAGTGACCTCACGCTGTTTTCGCCGATCGCGGGCCTGATGAGCCATCACCTGGGCAACGAGCGCACGAGCCTCGAATGGTCGGAGATGTCGAACGACATCGTCTATCGCGTGACCGAACTGTATCCGGAGAACTTCGCGCCCGTGTGTCAGTTGCCCCAGTCGCCGGGCGCGGATCCGCGCAATTCGATTCCGGAACTGCGCCGTTGTGTGGAGCAGCTGGGTTTCGTCGGCTGCAACCTGAATCCGGATCCGAGCGGCGGCTACTGGACCGGCAAGCCGATGACCGATCGCACGTGGTATCCGCTCTACGAAGCGCTCGTCGATCTCGACGTGCCCGCGATGATTCACGTCGCCGCGTCATGCAATCCATGTTTCCACGGCACCGGCGCGCATTACCTGAACGCGGATACTTCGGTATTCATGCAATTGCTGCAAGGCGATCTATTCAAGGACTTTCCGACGCTGCGCTTCGTGATTCCGCACGGCGGCGGCGCCGTGCCGTATCACTGGGGACGCTATCGCGGCATGTCGCTCGAGATGCGCGAACGTCCGCTCGAAGGTCTGCTCGACAACATCTTCTTCGACTCGTGCGTGTATCACCAGCCGGGCGTGGAATTGCTGACGAAGGTCATTCCCACGCGCAACGTGCTGTTCGGCTCGGAAATGATCGGTGCCGTGCGCGGCAAGGACCCTGCTACTGGCGAGTACTTCGACGACACCAGGCGTTATGTCGACGCGTGCGCGGCATTGTCGGACGAGGATCGCTATCAGATCTACGAAGGCAACGCGCGGCGCGTGTATCCACGTCTCGACGCGCACCTCAAGGCGGCCGGCAAGTAAGCGCGGCGTCGGACATCAAACAAACCGAACAAAATAGAGTGATCCATGGCTTCAATCGTTGATATTCATCCGCACATCATTTCCGACGACGTGACGCGTTATCCCGTAGCACCGCTGGGCGGCAAGCGTTCCGACTGGTCGAAGGAGCGTCCGTCGACCGTCGAGTCGTTGATCGCCGCAATGGACGAGGCAGGCGTGGCGAAAGCCGCCGTCGTGCATTCGTCGACCACCTACGGCTTCGACAACAGCTATGTCCTCGATGCTTGCGCCGAATATTCGGCTCGTCTCGTCGCGGTGGGTTCCGTCGATGTAACGCTGCCCGATGCACCGGCAACCATCCGTGCCTGCGTCGGGCGTGGCCTCGCGGGTCTGCGGCTCTTCACCGGCGGCAGCACGAAGGCATTCGATCCGGGCGAACTCGAAGACGCCCGCGCTTATCCCGCCTGGGAAATGTGTGCGGAACTGAATCTGCCGATGTGCATTCAGACGGGCCCGATCGGTCTGCCTCAGGTAGCCGACCTCGCGAAGCGCTTTCCGACCGTGAAGATCATTCTCGATCACCTCGGTCGCCCCGATGTCACCGACGGCGCGCCGTATGCGAAGGCGCAAAGCCTGTTCGATCTGGCTGCGCTGCAAAACATCTATATGAAGCTCACCCCGCGCATCTTCGACGATATGCAGAAAGGCGATGCGAGTGCGGAAACCTTCTTCCCGAAGCTGATCGAAACCTTTGGTGCGAAGCGTCTGGCCTGGGGCTCGAATTTCCCGAGTTCGAAGGGCACGCTGACCGAGATTCTTGCGGCGGCTCAGGCAGGTCTGCAAAACGTGAACGAGGAAGACCGCGCATGGATATTTGGCAGGACGGCTCAGGAGTTGTATCCGGCGCTCGCTTGAGGGAACCGGATGCAGAAACGACATCAGACAGGACAAGAACCCATGAGTGACACCCGCCTGAACGGCATCATCCGTGCATTCGAATCCGGCAAGCCGGCCTTGACCGCTTTCTCCAGGCTCGACAAGCAAACCGCCAGTGAGATGAGCGACGCGCCGTATGACGGCATCGTCTTCGAAATGGAGCACAACCCGTACGACGTGGGCGCGCTTGGCGATGCGCTGCAATATATGCTGAACCGCGCGGAAATCGCGATGGCTGCCTCGATTGCTCCGCGCGTGACGCCTGTCGCGCGCATTCCGTCCAATGGCGCCGAGCTGAATCAGGCATTTGCCAAGCAGGTGCTGGATCGCGGCTGCTATGGGGTGGTGTGGCCGCACGTTTGGACGATCGAGCAGGCTTATAACGCGGTGGCGTCGTGCCGTTATGCGCGGCCGAAGAACGCACCGCTCTATGAACCCAAGGGCCTGCGCGGCGACGGACCCGCTGCGGCGGCGCGCTACTGGGGTGTGAGCACCGCGGAGTACTACGCCAAAGCCGATGTATGGCCGCTCGCACCGCAGGGCGAGATTCTCGTCGGACTGATGTGCGAAAGCACCGAGGCTATCGAGAATCTGGACGACATCCTCGCGAATGTGCCGGGCATCGGCTTTATCCTCATCGGCGAAGGCGATCTGAGCCAGCAACTCGGCGTGCCGCGCCAGTACGAGCATCCCGAGGTGCTTGACGCGATGCGCAAGATCGTTGAAACGTGCAAAAAGCACGGCGTCGTGGTCGGCCATCCGCATGTGACAACGAGGAACTATCAGCGGCTGCTCGACGAGGGCTATCGCTTTCTGATGTCGGCCCCCACGCGCAGTTACGGCGTCGTGGGTCTGACGCGCGAATCTGCCGGTTACTGATCGAACGAAGCACGAGGAACTACACGATGGCAACGATTCAAACGGAACTGCCGACGCTGCGCGTCAATCTCGCCGACTACGCGGCGACGAAGGCGATGAAGGAGGGACGCGTGACGTCCGGCCTCGCCAATCTCGATTACTGCGGCCCAACGCGCGCGCACGACGGCTTCAAGCCGATGGTGCGCGAGAACGCTTTCGATGCGGGTGAGCTTGCGATCGTCACGTATTTGCAGGCGAAGGCCTACGGCAAGCCCTATGTGCTGCTTCCCGCGCCGATCTCGGGACGTTTCCAGCATCACTGCGCGGGTTATAACGGCGAATTCGGCCATCTCGACCCGAAGGATATCGAAGGCAAGCGGGTCGGCGTGCGCACTTATGCACAGACGACGGGCCTGTGGATTCGCGGCATTTTGCGCCACGAATATGGCGTGGATCTGGACAAGGTCACGTGGATGACGCTCGGCGAAGGTCATCTCGCCGAGTACACGGACCCGTTGAATTGTCAGCGCCTGCCCAAAGGCTCGTCGATCCCGCAGATGATGCTGACGGGTGAACTTACCGCCGCGCTGCTTGGCGACGACATGCCGAAGGATCCGCGCATAAACACGCTGGTACCCGATGCCCAGACCGCCGCGAAGGACTGGTTTGCGCGCGAGGGCGTGGTGCCGATCAATCACATGTTCGTCGTTCACGCCGATCTTTCGAAGAAAAGACCAGATATCGTTCGCGAGTTGTACCGGATGATTGTAGAAAGTCGCGCGTTGGGCGAGGGCGTGCCGGCCGTGTTTCCGCCGTTTGGACTGGAAGCAAACCGCAAAGGTATTCAACTCGCTATAGACTGGGCGCTCGAACAGAAGATCATTCCACACCGTCTGTCGGTGGATGAGCTATTCGACGATGTGACCGGAAGCCTGGGGTAAATGAAAGCCTCGTAAGCCCATGACGCCGGGTGAAAGCCCGGCTAAAGGCGCAAAGCCCCTTGCATTGAAAATTAAAAAAGCAACCAATCGGAGACGAAGTAATGGAGACAATCCGGAGAGCAGTACGCCCTGAGAGCCGATGGGGCGTCGTCTTCCTGCTCGCCTGTGGCTTGATGATCGCGTTCATGGACCGCACGAGCATGTCGGCCGCGCTTGCCGATCATCATTTCGTGAACGATTTCGCGCTCACCCATGTTCAGCGTGGCTGGCTCGGATCTTCCGTATTCTGGGCCTACGGGCTGCTGCAATTGCCGATGGGATGGCTGGTCGATCGATATGGCGTCAAATGGCCCTATGCAATCTGCTTCCTGCTGTGGTGCATCGCGGCCGCGGCGACTGGCATTGCGACGACTCTTTCCGCGTTGATCCTCGTGCGGGTGCTGATTGGCGCAGCGGAAGCGGTGGTCGTTCCTGCTACTTATCGCTATATCGCCAACCGCTTCGAGGAAACTCAAAAAGGCACGGCGCTCGGCATTTATTCGGTCGGCGGGAAGATGGGCCCGGCGCTTGGCGCACCGCTTGCCGCCTGGCTAATCGCGGGCACCTCCTGGAAAGTCATGTTCATCGTGACCGGCGTCGCGGGACTCGTGTGGTTGCTGCCGTGGCTGCTGATGGTGCGCAGTGACTTTCCGGATTCGAACGAACTGGCGACCAGAAAGAAGCGGGCAGCATCGGTGCCGCTTCGTAACCTGCTTGCGAGCCCCGTGGTTTGGGGCGGGCTGATGACCAATTTCTGCTACGCCTATTTCGCGTTCTATTGCATGACGTGGATGCCGGCTTACCTCGTCGAACAACGAGGGCTGTCGCTGAAGCAGTCGGGGTTCTATACGGCTTTCAGCTTCTGTGGCGTCGCTGTGACGGCAGCGCTCAGCGGATGGCTGGCGGACCGGCTCATCGCCCGCGGTTACGACGCCGTCGTGGTCCGCAAGTCATTCATGGTGGTCGGCTTCATTGGCGGCATGACAGTGTTGTTCGGCGCTTATGCGCCATCGGTTCGGATGGCGCTGTTCTGGAATGTGCTTTCGTTGACGCTGGTAGGCCTCGTGACGACGAACAACCTCGCGCTCGTCAAGCTCACGCTGATTCCGAAGCAGGCCGTCGGTCTGAATACAGGTTTGCAGCAGGTGGCAACGAGCCTCGCTGGCGGCGTGTCCGCGAGTCTCTCGGGTTGGCTCCTGCATGTGAGCCATAGTTACACGTTGCCGATGATGGCCATTTTCATGTTCCTGCTACTTGGCGCGACGAGCACGGTCGTGTTGATGCGCCGCAAATGGGCGCCGAAGGTCAACGAGCCCGCAGAAGAGCCGTCAGAGCGGAAAGCCTCACCACCGGCTGTGATGAGTCAAAGCGCGCCCTAACTGCTGGGGCCATTTAGCCAGGATTACGGGTGCTCGCCATGACCGTTCGTGAGAACCTGGACCTGGGCGGCTATCATCTCGCCGACAACATTCGCGCGGACCATCTCGCGTGGCTGTTCGATCTCTTTCCGATTCTCAAGTCGCGCCAGAACCAGACCGCAAGGACGCTGTCCGGCGGCGAGCAGCAGATGCTCGCAATTGCCGCGCACTGATGATGCAGCCCAGGTTGCTCATTCTCGACGAGCCCACACTCGGTCTTGCACCCGTGATCCTGGAGCAGTTGTCGAAGGCGCTGGACGCGATGCAGAAGTCCATGTCGATCACCGTTCTGCTTGGCGAGCAGAACGTCAAATTCGCGCTGCCGCACGCAGACCGCGTGTATGTGCTCGAACACGCGCGCATCATCTGGGAGGGAAGTCCGTCGAGCTTCGAGCGGGAGATGGGACATGGCTTCCTGGAGGCGGTGCCCTCGGGCGAGCCGAACGCATTGCGGGCGCGTATGTAAGGGGGCGACGTGTTTCTTGTATCCGGTCGCACTGATCCAGAGTCCCATCACCGCATTCGTGCTATAGAAGCCGATGAAGGCAGTCCTTATCGCCATAACAGCACTTTGCGGGCGCGTTGGCGCTGCTGCGGATCGAGTTGTTGACGATCCGATTGCCCTGGATTCAGTTGGCTCGTGGTCAAGGGTGAAACCCTTATCGAGACCTCGGGCGGCGAAGAGCTGCCCTATGCCACGCTGATGTATATCTAGCCGACTACCGCCGCGCCGGGCACCGCCATCGCCAACCCTCACACCGACCGCGTGCAGATGATCGTGGTCTCCGGTCTGCCCGGCGATGCGGGCCAGTGGCAAAGCCTGCGCCGCAATATCGTACAAGACTACGAGCGGGTCTTTCACGAGCCGCCAGGACGGATAACAGGCTTTGGGCTGCTGACCGATACCGACAATACCGGAGCTACGACACGCGCCTGGTACGGCGACCTCGAGTTCCTGCGCGGACCTTGAGAACGCCAGGCCGTCGAACTAACTGAGCCGATCGGTACGATGCGAGTGGCTGTTCTTCAACCCTTTCGCCGTACGACTGCCAGTCGCAACCATTTTCCCTGCGCCAACGACAGCTTTGTGGCGGCATAAGTCAGGGGATACAACCGGCCATTTTGAGACTATCGCCGCCGTAGTTCGAGCGTTCGTCGAGAGGGTCGCTGCGGTCGGTCAAAATTTGAATATACGTCACTATTGCCGCGAAAAATAAGATTGAGTCTCCGGGGCGTCCCCCAGAGAGCGATCGCAGTCCTGGTTCGAAGCTTGCGGCCGCAGAAACGTATTGGCCGACAGAATCTTCCGTGACACCGCTTGAGCGGGGCCCAGTGATCCTCCAGGCTGGGGATGACGAATTGAGCGCTGCGGCGTGGTCGACCGTTCTTCGTCTGAACGGTTTCGAAGTGATCTGGGCAGCCGACGGAGCATCACCATGGGCGTTGGCGCGCGCTGGTCCTCCAGACCTCCTGCCGACCGACCGGACTATGGCGGGTAATAATGAGCGAAGGCGGCGCGGCGCTCGCGCGGCGGCCGGACGCGCGTCTGCTTGGCGTCGAGCATGGATGACGCCTGCGCGGCAATGCATTGAACACGTCGCAGCGTCTCCCTTACCTTCGATGGTATCTCCTCGCATCGAGGCAGGGATACGCTACTGCCTTGTGAATCCGGGCGCGCGTCGGATGCGATGTGCCACCGGTCGCTGTTCGGCGCTCCCCGTTCCCGAAAACGCCCTTTGTTCTATCGGCTGGACGACCCGCGCCGTTCCTGGCCTGGTACGCGCGAATCAGTATTCGTAAATCGTCAAGGAGCGACCGCAGGCGCGTTGGTAGGCTTCTGACCGGCCGCTTTCTGTTGAGCGTCCTGCAGATTTTGTGGATAGTTTGTTTGATTGCCTGCCGGGTTATATCCGTTCTTTTCCAGTGTGCTCAGCTCAGCATTCTTTTTTGCGCGATGTGCTTTGTGATCGGCCTTTTTTTTTGCCTTCGATTCCTGCTTTGACATAGCGTCATCGCTAGCGCCGGTATCGATTGTCGCCGCATGAGTCGGTGAAAACGAAAGGGAGAGGAGACCCAGAGCCATGCCTGCTGACACAGCAAAAGCGCGCAGTTGTGTGGTATTCATGCGTATCTCCGTATCAATGCGTAAGGCGAGGTGAGAGTGCTCACGGACAAGATGCGCTCAGTTCCTGGGATTAGCGTGTCTTTTCGTGTCCGAACGATTGAACCATAGTCGACGAGACATCGACAGGGATACAGGGGTTAACCGCGAGGAGGGGACCGAACGTAACGCTGGAAGACGCTCGCACGCTCGCTTTAAGCCGCATTTTCCCTGATTTCATGAAAGAGATTCCCCCTCCTGCTCTTTGTTTGAGGGAATGGGGAATATACACTCCGGCAAAAATACACCCGCGCAGTTCAGGAGACGTCCCCGGAGAAATTATCGAACTCCTCATTACCTGACTTTTGTTTCCCCGATTCCAAATCTCATTTGCTTTCATGCGAGCGTCTGCGCGGCTCCACGTCATGCAGCCTGATAGCGCTCGATGAAAGATGGAAGATGGTTGGGCATGGCAGGTTCAGAAAATTGCGGGCTAATGAAGAAGTAGAACGCGCTCGATCACATGCAATTCAAGTAGTACAACTATATTAATGGAGATGACGATGAAGAAGCTTCTATTCAGCGTGTTCATATTGCCGGCGGCTGCAACAGCCTCAGCTCAGAGCAGTGTCACGTTATATGGCATCGTGGATAACGGTGTCGTGTACGAGACGAATCAGCCGAAGGGGAACGTATTCGGGACGCAAAGTGGAGGCTGGGCGCAATCGAGATTCGGTCTCAAAGGCGCCGAGGACCTCGGCGGCGGCACACACGCGATATTCCAGTTGGAGTCTCGGCTAAATACGATGAACGGAAGCTTCGCAAACGGCAGCTTCTTCGAAGGACAAGCGACAGTGGGTCTGCAGAACGATACATGGGGGCAGGTCAAGCTGGGAAACATGGGCTCGGCCGAAATCAGCCAGTATTCGGGCGATGTCGACCCGCAGCAGACCAAAAGGTATTCAATAGGGACCCTCGTGCGAGGGCGCATCTTCTCTCAGGCTGCGAACGGTGTGGAGTATCTGTCGCCGACGATCTTCGGCTTCACGCTGCAAGGTCAGTATGACCTGACCAACTCGTCCACGTGGAACGCTGGCGATCCCGGCAGCGCGCCCGGTCAGCTGGGAACTTCAAGTGGACTTGGAAGTGCTCAAGGTCGCTCCGATGGCATCAAACTGTCGTACATAAATCGAGGGCTATTCTGGCAAGCGACGTACGACGAGATCCGCGATCCTGACGGCAATTTCAGCAACGTTTATCTGACGTCCCGATCTATTCTCACTGGCTTGACTTACACAGTCGGTTCCGTGACCGCCTATCTCGGGTATCAACACCTCAGCGCTCCCGATGCATCCAATGCCGGATACTTCGGCACGGCTACTCCGTCCGCGTTGCCTGCGGGAGCGAGCCTCCCGACAAACGTCAATCATGAATGGATTGGCGCGATATGGCAGACGACACCTGCGCTTGCAATTACCGGCGCTGTTTACCATGCCAACGCGAACAATGGCAATGGCAACGCAACGCTGTACACGCTCGGTGCAAACTATTCGCTCTCCAAGCGAACACTGCTGTACACCGAACTGGCGTATCTGCGAAACAGCTCAACCTCTAATTTGGGCCTGGATAGTGGCCTGTACGGAGCGAACCTCAATAACGACCCAATCAATGGCAGCGCGTCCAGCAGCAATCCGAACTATGGCAAGAGTCAGTTTGGGGTCATGGCCGGCTTGGCTACGAGGTTCTAAAAGGACATGAGAGTCCGGCAGGGGAGACGATTCTTCTGGATTTCCCTTGACCTCGAACTCGTAGCGGAACAAAAGTCAGGCTGCTGCCATGCAGCCTAAG
>NZ_JAQQCJ010000009.1:0-274183 GCF_046030495.1 Paraburkholderia strydomiana | reverse complement strand
GGAGTTGGAGTTGGAGTTGGGGTTGGGGTTGGGGTTGGGGTTGGAGTCGGGGTCGGGGTCGGCGCCGGCGCCGTCTGATCGCCACCCTCGTCGCCCCCGCCACCCCCGCACGCGGACAGCGCCACACTGGCGCTCACAAGCGCGCAGCAAAGTTTCTTATTGAATAACGTCATGGCGTTGAAGTTCGATGAATGCACGCGCCGCTTCATTGCAGGGTCTCCATGCGGACGTTGGCGGGAACGAGGCGCGGCAGATAGGCCTTGCCGAAAAAGTAGCCCGTATGGCCAGCCGACTCGATATGGAACGCGCTGTTGTGCTGGACCATCGGACCGATGCCTTGCGCGCGTCCTTCGCCGGGGTTGGCGAAGTTCGGGAAGTAGCTGCCGAGCAGTTCGCTCATGTCCGGGCGCACCGGACCTTGCCACGTAACGGCAAACACCACGTTGGTGGGCAATACGTATTCGCGGATCGTCACGCCGTCGGCGTCCTTCGCCTCGCGCACCGTGTACGACGCAGCCGAAGCGCCGGTTGTCACCGACGACTGCAGCAGCGATCGCGACGCCGCCATCGCGTGCGTGCGCGCGACTGGCGCCGCGCCCAATGCCGCGTAAGCGGCAAGCGGCGCCAACGCCGCGAGCGCCAGCGCGATCTTCAAAGATTTCATCTCAATGCTCCGGAAAACAGATCGGAGCATGATGCCCGTGGGCCGTTATTGGGATTGCAGGAAAATTCAGAATGGAGGATGGGAAAGGGCGTTGGATGGCGCGATCGGCTAGCGTCGCTCACGCATTCGTGCTGTCGTTAGCACGCGACGAACAGCCCGCTCCGTTGGCCGGTCGTCACAGTGCCGATCAGCGTATAGACGCTGGGGCCATGGAAGGACGACAGTCCACAAAGGCGCATGCGGTTGTCGATGGGAGCTACGAAGTAACGGCCGGCGTTGCCGAGCACCGCGTTGCCGGTTGCCATCAGGTTGTAGGCAGGCTGGTTGAAACGAAGCGGAGAAGCACAGAAGCGACGAACCAAAGCGCGCATGCCCCTACCTCTGCCCACCCCCATCCGGCACCACCCGTCGCCCAGGCTTCCCCGCCGCGCCTTTAGCCGCCAGCCCCGGATGCGGCACCGTCGGCGCCTGCGGCAGCGCGGTGAGCGTGCCGTCGTCGAGCGGCGACAGCAGCGCGCCCAACTGCAGCACGTCCTGATCCGTGAGACTCGCGCTCGACGCCTTCAGCTTGAGACTGTTGACCAAGGTGTCGTAACGCTCCTTCGCGAGATCGCGGCGCGCCGAAAATAGTTGGTCCTGCGCATTGAGCACGTCGATGTTGATCCGCACGCCGACCTGATAGCCGAGCAGATTCGATTCGAGCGACGTACTCGCGGACCGCTCGGCGGTCTGCAGCGCGCGCACCTGCGCGAGCCCGCTCACCACCCCGAGAAACGCCTGCCGCGCCGACAGCGCCGCGTTGCGCCGCGCCGTGTCGAGATCGGCGGCGGCCTGGTCTTCGAGCGCGAGCGTTTGACGCACGCGGCTTTGCGTGGCGCCGCCCGCAAAGATCGGAATCGTCACCTGCACGCCGATCGTGCTGTTCGTGTACGACGACCCCAGGTTGCCCAGTTCCGCAGCCAGCGCCGGTGTGCCACCCGGCAGCGTGTTCGCGCCGCTGCCGAAGCCGTTGCTATTGCCGGAAGAAGCGGGGAAGCCGCCGCCGAAATCGGTGTTCTGGCGGCTGCCGGTGAGCGATGCCGAGACTTGCGGCAGCAGCCTGGCGCGAGCGAGCGGCAGTTCCTCGCTGTTGGCAGCGAGCGCCGCGCGCGCGCTTTGCAGTTGCGCGTCGCTGGCGAGCGCCTCGTCGTAGAGTTGGGGCAGGCCAACGGCCCACACGGCAGCGTGCGAAACGCGCCGGCCAGCGTCAGCGCAGAACGGCCGCGCGGATCGGCGCCCGCTGGCGCGTCATCGCGGCAGTGAGCTCAGTAGGTGGGAACGGACGGATCGACCTGGCGTGACCACGCGTCGATGCCGCCTTGAAGATTGAACACGTTGGTGTGGCCGCGCGATTCGAGGAACATCGCGACCTGGGCGCTGCGCGCGCCGTGATGGCAGACGCAGACGATCTGCGCGTCGTCGTTGAGTTCTTCGCTGCGCGCGGGAATTTCACGCATCGGGATCGACACGGCGCCGGCGATCGACGCCGTTTGCAGTTCCCACGGCTCGCGCACGTCGAGCAGCACGGGCGCGGGACGCGAAGTGTCGGCGAGCCATTCGGCGAGCGCCGGAGCGGTCAGATTTTGCATCAGCGGAACATCCAGTTCAGATGACGGCCGCGTGGCGGCCGTGCGGATCGACGTATAGCGTTGTGTATCGCTTAGAACTTGAAACGCGGCGGCTGCACCGCGTTGATCAGCGGCTCGACGTAGGTTTCGAACACGTCGGCGATGCGGTACTGCTTCTCGTCGATACGCGTGATGATCTGCGCCTTCATGACCGGCGCGGTGCCGACGAAGGCCGCGAGGCGCCCGCCGATCTTCAGGTGTTCGAGGATTTCCTGCGGCAGCACCGGCAGGCCGCCCGACACGCAGATCACGTCGTAAGGCGCCGCGCCAGCCCAGCCGCGCGACGCGTCGCCAGTCACGACTTCCGCGTTCAGCACGCCGTTGGCGATCAGGTTGGTTTTGGCCAGCTCCGCCAGTTCGGGTTCGATATCCACCGTCAGCACGTGCTGCGCGCGGTGCGCGAGCAAGGCCGCCATGTAACCCGAGCCCGCGCCGATTTCGAGCACGCTTTCGTGCTTCTTCACCGCCAGTTCCTGCAGCACGCGCGCTTCGATGCGCGGCGCCAGCATGTGCTGGCCGGCCGGCAGCGGCACTTCGAAGTCGACGAAGGCCAGCTCGTGGTAGACGGCGGGGACGAAATTCTCACGTTTGACGATCGAGAGCAGATTCAGCACGTCCTGGTCGAGCACTTCCCAGGGGCGGATCTGCTGTTCGATCATGTTGAAACGCGCTTGCTCGATGTTCATGGTGGATTCGGCGGTTTTGGTTTGGCGAGCGGGCGACGAGCTTGACCGTGGATTTGGCCGGGGTTGGCCCCCAAGCCCGGCCAACGCCGCCGCTGACTTTTTGCCTCTGACCGGCCGCTTCGCGAAAACGATTCGGGATGCAAGCCGCGCCAGGGTAACTGCGGGATTGTACCAAATGGCGGCGGGCAGCCGGGTTCTCGCGGGCAGGGCGGCGGGCTGCGTGGAACATGGCTCGCGCGCCGGCGCGGCCCGTCGTCAGCCGTGGGGGCCCCCGTGTTAATCCCTAGCGATCTGTCCTTGCGCTTCGCGCTTCGATCACTCAAAAATGTAATCGATTACATTTTCGGCGCGAACTCACTTGACCAGATCGTCGTCCAAAGCGGCCCCGGCGCCCCAGTCCGGAGCGCGACCTCCGCCCGGGATTCGGCCGCTGCGCGCCGCCGATGGTCTGTCGATCGCCGGCGTGGCCGAGCAGGCGGGGGTCTCGGTGGCGACGGTGTCGCGCGTGCTGAACGGCCACGAGAACGTGCGGCCCGCCACGCGCGACAAGGTGCTCGCCGCGATCGACGCGAGCGGCTACCGTGTCAACGAACTCGCGCGCAATCTGCGCACCGCCGAGAGCCGGCTGCTGCTGACCATGGTGCCCGACGTCGGCAATCCGTTTTACGCGGAGATCGTGCGCGGCATCGACAGCGTCGCACGTCAGCACGGCTACTTCATGCTGCTGTGCGACACGGGCGCCGACCCGGGGCGCGAGCGCAGCTACTTCGACCTGCTGCGCCGCCGCCGCGCCGACGGCGCGATCTGTCTCGACCCGGCCACCATCCAGCAGGCGCTCGGCGAGGCGTCGCACGCGCTGCCGTGGGTCGCATGCTGCGAGTTCGATCCGGCGGTCGGCGTGCCGTACGTCGGCATCGACAACTACCGCGCGGCCGGCGACGCGGTGCGGCACCTGCTCGCGCGCGGCCACCGGCGCATCGGCCTGATCAATTCCGACGTCGACTACCTGTACGCGCGGCAGCGTCAGCAGGGCTATCTCGACGCGCTGACCGAAGCGGGCATTGCGCCGGACCCGCGCTGGCGGATGAACCTGAACAGTCTCGACTACGAAGCGGGCGCGTCGGCCGCCGTGACGCTATCCGAGCAGCCGCACGCGCCTAGCGCGATTTTCGCGGTGTCCGACACGCTGGCGATCGGCGTGATCCACGGCTTGCGCAGCGCGGGCAAGCGCGTGCCCGACGACGTCGCGGTGGTCGGCTTCGACGACATCTCGCTCGCCGCGCAGATCGATCCGCCGCTTACTACCATCGCGCAGCCGATGCGCGAACTGGGTGAAACCGCCGCGCGTCTGCTGTTGCAGCGTCTCGCGAATCCGTTGGCGAACGTGCCGGGCGTGCTGCTGCCGCATCGGCTGGTGATTCGCGGGAGCGCGTGACCATGAGCCTCGCGATCCGCTTCGACGACATCCGCAAAGACTTCGGCCCGGTGCGCGTACTGCACGGCGTGAGCTTCGAACTCGCGCCGGGGCGCATCTACGGTTTGCTCGGTGAGAACGGCGCGGGCAAGTCGACGCTGATGAAAATTCTCGCGGGCTACGAAACCGCGACGTCGGGCAGCTTGCTGGTCGACGGCCGCACGCAGCAATTCACCGGCTCGCGCGACGCCGAAGCGCAAGGCATCGTGCTGATCCATCAGGAGTTCAATCTCGCCGAGCATCTGACGATCGCGCAGAACATGTACCTCGGCCACGAGAAGCGGCGCGGTTGGTTCCTCGACGATGCCGCGATGCGCGCCGACGCCGCGCGCTATCTCGCGCAGGTCGGGCTGGAGAAAGCGCCGGAGACGCGGGTGCGCGAGCTGATCGTCGCGGAAAAGCAGATGGTGGAGATCGCGAAGGCGCTGTCGCGCAGCGCGCGTCTGCTGATCATGGACGAGCCGACCGCGACGCTCACGCCGTCTGAAACCGAGCGGCTCTTCACGCTGATGGCGAAGCTCAAGACCGACGGCGTGACGATCGTCTACATCTCGCACAAGCTGGACGAAGTGGAACGCATCACCGACGAAGTCATCGTGATGCGCGACGGCCGCTTCGTCGCGCGCGGCGAGACCGCGTCGCTCTCGCGCCAGCAGATGGCGAACCTGATGGTGGGGCGCGAGCTGTCCGACATGTTCCCCGACAAGCTCACCGTGCCCGCCGACGCGCCGCTTGCATTGAAAGTCACAGGGCTCGCGGTGCCCGAGTGGGTGGAGGATCTGAGCTTCGACGTGCGCGCGGGCGAAGTGCTCGGCTTCGCGGGCCTCGTCGGCGCGGGCCGCACCGAGGCGTTCGAAGCGATCATCGGTCTGCGCAAGCGCACGGCGGGGCAAATCGAAATCGCGGGACGGCGCGCCGATCTGAAGAGCCCGCGCGACGCGATGCGCCACGGTCTCACGTACCTCAGCGAGGACCGCAAGGGCAAGGGCCTGCACGTGAACCTGAACCTGCAGGACAACGTCACGCTGATGACGCTCGAACGCTACGCGCATCCTTTATTGGACCTGAAAGCGGGACGCGCGGCGTTGACGAAAGCGGTCGGCGAATTCGGCATCCGCACCGGCGATCTGTCGAGCCGCGCGCGCATGCTCTCCGGCGGCAACCAGCAGAAGCTCGCGCTCGCCAAATTTTTGCAGCCGGACCCGAACGTGATCGTGCTCGACGAGCCGACGCGCGGCGTCGATGTCGGCGCGAAACGCGACATCTATTTCCTGATTCACCGGCTCGCCGCGCAAGGCCGCGCGGTGATCGTCATTTCATCCGAACTGATCGAGCTGATCGGCTTGTGCCACCGTGTTGCCGTGATGCGCGCGGGGCGCCTGCAAGCCACGTTGACGCTCGAACATCTGACCGAAGAGGAGTTGATCGCTCATGCGACCGGCACCCACTGAAGCCGTGCAAGCCGGCCGCGCGCTGCGCTTCGCGCATCGTCTGTATGCGCTCGGGCCGCTCGTCGGGCTGATTCTGCTGTGCGTGATCGGCACGCTGCTGAACCGCGATTTCGCGACCGTCGACAACATGATGAACGTGCTCACGCGTACGTCGTTCATCGGCATCATCGCGGTCGGCATGACCTTTGTGATCATTTCGGGCGGCATCGATCTGTCGGTCGGCTCGATGGCCGCACTGATCGCGGGCAGCATGATCTGGCTGATGAACGGGCTCGCGTCGGGCTCGGCCGGGCACACGTTCGCGCCGCTCGCGATCGTGTCGATCGGCATCGTCGCGGCGCTCGTGCTCGGCGGGTTGTTCGGCTGCGCGCACGGATTGCTGATCACCAAAGGACGGATCGAGCCGTTCATCGTCACGCTCGGCACCCTGGGGATCTTTCGCGCAGTGCTCACATGGCTCGCCGATGGCGGCGCATTGACTCTGGATAATTCGTTATCCGATCTATACGGCCCGGTGTATTACGCGAGCCTGTTCGGCGTGCCGGTGCCGATCTGGGTGTTTCTCGTCGTGGCGGCGGGCGGCGCGCTGATCCTCAATCGCACCGCGTTCGGCCGGCACGTGCAGGCGATCGGCTCGAACGAGCAGGTCGCGCGCTATGCGGCGATCCGCGTCGACACGGTGAAGATCGTCACGTATGTGCTGCTCGGCATCTGCGTCGGCGTGGCGACCGTGCTCTACGTGCCGCGGCTCGGCTCGGCCACGCCCACCACGGGGCTCCTGTGGGAGCTGGAGGCGATCGCGTCGGTGGTGGTCGGCGGTACCGCGCTCAAAGGCGGCGAAGGGCGCGTGATCGGCACGGTGATCGGCGCGATTCTGCTTTCGGTGATCGCCAACATTCTGAACCTGACCAGCATCATCAGCGTGTATCTGAACGCGGCGGTGCAGGGCGTGGTGATTATCTTCGTCGCGTTCGTGCAGCGCGGACGGCGATAGTTTTAGTGCTTCAAGCTGCAATACCGGGTAACACCAGGCAATAGCAGGCAAAACCAGCAGGTCCAAAAATCGGGGCGCCGGAACGCCTCACCAACTGGATGGAGACACAACCATGAAACACGTCATTCGAGCGGTCGGCGCCGGCATGCTGGCGTTGGGGATACTGGGTACGGCAGGCGCTGCGCGCGCCGACGACAAGGTCACACTGGGCGTGGCGATTCCGACAGCCGACCACGGCTTCACGGGCGGCATCGTCTGGTGGGCGAACAAGGCGAAGGCCGATCTGGAGAAAGCGCACCCCGATCTGAAAGTGATCGTCAAGACCGCGGCCGGTGCGCCCGAGCAGGCGAACCAGTTGCAGGATCTCGTGACGGTCAACAAGATCAACGCGCTCGTGATCTTCCCGTTCGAATCGGCGTCGCTCACGCAGCCGGTCGCGCAGGTGAAAAAGAAGGGCGTGTACGTGACGGTGGTCGATCGCGGCCTGACCGACACCAGCGCGCAGGATGCGTACGTGGCCGGCGACAACACCGCGTTCGGCAAGATACCCGCCGAGTTTCTGGCGAAGGAGCTGGGCGGCAAGGGCAACATCGTCGCGCTGCGCGGCATTCCGACCACGCTCGACAACGAGCGCTGGGCCGCCTTCACCGGCGTGCTGAAGAACTATCCGGACATCAAGATTCTCGACGGCAAGTACGCGAACTGGAATCGCGACGACGCGTTCAAGGTGATGCAGGACTATCTGACCCGCTTCAAGCACATCGACGCCGTCTGGGCCGCCGACGACGACATGGCGGTCGGCGTCATCAAGGCGATCGATCAGGCCAAGCGCACCGACATCAAGATCGTGTTCGGCGGCGCGGGGTCGAAGGGCATGGTGAAGAACGTGATGGACGGCGCGCCGATGATCAAGGCCGACGTGTCGTACTCGCCGAAATTCATCTACGACGCGATCAAGCTCACCGCCGAGGCGCGTTTGAAGGGCGAGAAGCTGCCGGCGACGACGATCATTCCGTCGGTGCTGATCACGAAGGAAAACGCGCAGCAGTTCTACTTTCCGGACTCGCCATTCTGAGCGTGAGTGTTGAGTCAGCGCGCTCGCCGTGGTTTTGCCGCACTAGCATGGCGGGCGCGTGATCGTTCGAGGAACAGTACGATGAAAACCATCAAAGGGCCGGCGATCTTTCTGGCCCAGTTCATGGGCGACGAGGTGCCGTTCGACAATCTCGCGCATCTGGCGGGCTGGGCCGCGGGGCTCGGCTTCAAGGGCATTCAGGTGCCGTGCGATGCGCGCCTGATCGATCTGGAGCAGGCGGCCGCGAGTCAGGCCTATTGCGACGAACTGCGCGAGATCGCCGACGATGCGGGCGTGACGATCACCGAACTGTCGACGCATCTGCAAGGGCAACTGGTCGCCGTGCATCCGGCGTACGACACGTTGTTCGACGGCTTCGCCGCGCCGCAGGTGCGCGGCGACCCCGCCGCGCGCACGCAGTGGGCGATCGACCAGTTGAAGCTTGCGGCCAAGGCGTCGCAGCGTTTGGGCCTGAGCACGCACGTGTCGTTTTCCGGCGCGCTGGCGTGGCCGTATCTGTACCCGTGGCCGCAGCGTCCGGCGGGCCTCGTCGACGCTGCCTTCGACGAACTCGCGCGCCGCTGGAGGCCGATTCTCGATGCGTTCGATGAAGCCGGCGTGGATGTCTGCTACGAATTGCATCCGGGCGAGGACCTGCACGACGGCGTGACGTTCGAGCGCTTTCTCGACGCGCTCGGGCAGCATGCGCGGGCGAACATCCTCTACGATCCGAGCCATTTCGTTTTGCAGCAGCTCGACTACCTGGCGTTCATCGACATCTATCACGAGCGCATCAAGGCGTTCCATGTGAAGGATGCGGAGTTTCGGCCGAACGGCAAGCAGGGCGTATATGGCGGATATAGCGGCTGGGTCGAACGGGCGGGGCGTTTCCGGTCGCTCGGCGACGGCCAGATCGACTTCGGCGCGATCTTCTCGAAGATGGCGCAATTCGATTTCCCCGGCTGGGCCGTGCTCGAATGGGAGTGCGCGCTGAAGCATCCACACGACGGTGCGCGTGAAGGCGCGGAGTTCATTCGGCGGCACATCATTCGCGTGGCCGAGCATGCGTTTGACGATTTTGCGGGGAGTGGCGTGGATGATGCGCAGGTGAAGCGTGTGCTGGGGCTTTGATGAGGAGTAACGCGATGCCACACAGAAGGCTTGGCTTGGGCATGGTCGGCGGCGGGCAGGGTGCGTTCATCGGCGCGGTACATCGGATCGCGGCGCGGCTCGACGATCGTTTCGAACTGGTGGCGGGTGCCTTGTCGTCCGACCCGCAGCGCGCGCAGGCGAGCGCCGCCGAGGCGGGCATCGCGCGCAGCTATGCGGACTGGCGCGAGATGGCGCGCGCCGAAGCCACTCGCGACGACGGCATCGACGCGGTCGCGATCGTCACGCCAAATCATCTGCATGCGCCGGTCGCGACGGCGTTCCTCGAAGCGGGCATCCACGTGATCTGCGATAAGCCGCTGGCGATTTCACTCGCCGAAGGCGAAGCGCTCGCGAAGCTCGCGCGCGACAAGGGCAAGCTCTTCGCGCTGACTCATACGTACTCCGGTTATCCCATGGTGCGTCATGCGCGCGAACTGGTCGAGCGCGGCGAACTGGGCGAGATTCGCGTGGTGCAGGTCGAATACGCGCAGGACTGGCTGGCCGAACCGGTTGAGACAAGCGGCGCGAACAAGCAGGCCGGCTGGCGCACGGACCCGTCGCTGGCGGGACCGGCGGGCTGTCTCGGCGATATCGGCACGCATGCGTATCACCTCGCGTCCTTCGTCACGGCGATGACACCGCGGGCGCTGTCGGCGGAGTTGCACACCTTCGTGCCGGGACGCCGCATCGACGATCACGTGCAGGCGATGCTGCGTTACGCGAACGGCGCGCGCGGCATGTTGTGGGCGAGCCAGGTGGCGAGCGGCGCGGAGAATGCGCTGCGTCTGCGGGTGTATGGAACGAAGGCCGGCCTCGCATTCGATCAGGAGCAGCCGAACGAATTGTGGTTCACACCGCTAGGCGGGCTGGCGCAGCGCTTGACGCGAGGGCGCGTGCAAAGCGCGCTCGCCGCGCACGCGACGCGTGTGCCGTCGGGACATCCCGAAGGTTATCTGGAAGCGTTCGCGCAGTTGTACAAAGACGCGGCGTTGCAGATCGAAGCGCTGGACGAAGGCCGCGCGCTGCCTGCGGAGAGTCTGCTACTCACGACGGTGGACGATGGTGTCGCGGGGCTGCGCTTCATCGATGCCGTGCTCGCGAGTAGCGCGGCGGATGGGCAGTGGCGCGAGATTGAAAGGGCGTGAAGCGGAGAGGGCCGCTTAGCCGCCCTTACTCTTCCTGATCTGCTCTTCGAACGCGATATCGAGCTTGCTCGCCTTGCGCGGCTTCTGCGGACCGTACGCGTCGACGAACTTGACGAAGTCGTCGAGCGTCAACGGGTCAGAGACTTTCTTGTCGGAGCCGCTCGATTTGTCGACCAGATAGAACAGGCCGCCTGACAGGCTGATTGCGGCGAACAGCGGATTGCCGCTGCGCGTTTTCAGCCGTTCGACGGCGTGGATGGCTCGGGTGGTGCGCATGGTGTGGGACTGCTGATCGGGGAGAGACTGCTACTTTAACAATTTCGCCGACGCGGCGCGGCATGGCGTCAGCGCCTGAGCGCCTGACTACCCCTTACGCCGGAACACCGCGCGCGACCAGTCCGCCCGATCCTCCAGCACCGTATACACCACCGGCAGCGCCACCAGCATCAGAATCGACGACGTAATCACCCCGCCGATCACCGTCTGCCCGAGCGGGCCGCGTTGTTCGCCGCCTTCGCCGAGCGCGGCGGCGAGCGGCAGCATGCCGAAGATCATCGCGAGCGTAGTCATCAGAATCGGCCGGAGACGCACGCGCGCCGCTTCGAGCAGTGCCTCGCGCCGCTCCATCATGCGGCCCTGGCCGGCTGCATCGAGGAAGGTGCCGCGCCGCGCCTGGTTCGCGAAGTCCACCAGCAGAATCGCGTTCTTGGTCACGAGCCCCATCAGCATCGCGAAGCCGATGATCGAGAACATGTTCAGCGTGCTGCCGAACAGCAGCAGCGCGATCAGCACGCCGATCAGCGTGAGCGGCAGCGACGCCATGATCGCGAGCGGCTGCGCGAAGCTCGCGAACTGTGACGCGAGAATCATGTAGATGAAAATCACCGCCAGCGCGAGCGCCTCGATCGCGTACACGAACGACTCCTGCATGCTCCTGGTCGAGCCCTCGAAGCGGTAGCGATAGCCGGCCGGCAGATGCATCGCATCGAGCGTTTTCGCGATGTCGGCGGCGACCTCGCCCGGCGAGCGGCCGTTCACGTTCGCCGAGAGCATCACCTCGCGTTGCAGATCGCGCCGGTTCAACACGTCGGGCCCGGTCGTTTTGACGATGTCCGCGATCTGCCGCAGCGGCACCAGCACCGGCGCGCCGTTTGCATCGGTGCGGCTGGTCGCGATCATCAGCCGCGCGCACGGGCATTTGCGCTTTGCTTACTGGCTCAGATAAACAAACTTGCCGTTCCTGATGGTGCCCATCACGCTTGCGCGCTGATCCAGGCCGACGTGGTCCTTCGGGCTCGTGTTGACGACGCCGTTCGGCACCACCAGTTCATGGGCATGTTCCAGCTCGTCGCGCAACGCGGCGCGGAACGCCGGCGTGCCCGGCTGCGCCGTCTTCAATGCACGCGCTACCGCGTCCTGCAAACGCGGATAGACGCCCGCCGCATCGCCCGCGAATTGCGTCACGCTGCCCGCGCCGTACTTCGCTTCATACTCGTTGGTGAAGGCGAGCGCCGCTTTCTTCGCCGGATGATCGGCCGGCAGCGTGCGCGCGACCACCACCGGCTGGGTCGGGAACAGCGTGCCTTCGACGTCCTTGCCGCCCAGCTTGATGAACTCCGGCGTCGCGATGCCGTGCGTCTGGTAGATCGGCCCCTTGTAGCCGCGTTCGATCAGCGTGCGCTGCGGCAGCACCGTCGGCGTACCGGCCCCGGCGATCAGGATCGCATCGGGCTTCGCGGCCATCAGCTTGAGAATCTGGCCGGTGACGCTCGCGTCCGTGCGGTTATAGCGCTCGGTCGCAACCAGCTGGATATGGCGCAGCGCCGCGAACTTGCTGAACTCGTTGAGCCAGCTCTCGCCGTAGCCGTCCGCGAAACCGATGAAGCCCACCGTCTTCACGTTGTGATTGGCCATGTAGCGCGTCATCACGTCGGCCATCGCGCTGTCGGTCTGCGCCATCTTGTAGGCCCACACCTTCTTGCCTTCCTGCGGCTCGACCACGCTGGCCGAACCGATCAGCGTGATCATCGGCGTCTGGCTTTCGGCGACCGGATCGAGCGCGGCCATCGCGGCCGGCGTGATGTTCGGGCCGACGATCACGTCCACGTGGTCCTCGTTGATCAGCTTGCGGATGTTGCGCACGGCCGAGCCCGGGTCGGATGCGTCGTCGAGGAAGATGTAGTCGGCTTTCTGGCCGGCGATCGTCGCGGGCCACATCAGCATCGCGTTCTTGCTGGTGATGCCGATCACGGCCGCAGGACCCGTGCTCGACAGATCGATGCCGACCTTGAGGTCGGCATGGGCTGCGGTGGCGAGCAAGAGCGCGCCGAGAGCGGCGATGCCGCGAAGTTTGTTCTTATGCGACTTCATCGAGAAGGGTCTCCGTAGCAGGAAGCGAGGTGATATCAAAGTTCGTAGGTTTCGTGTTCGCCCTTGAGCGCCTGTTCGATCAGCTTGCGGTTCATGCTCGGCGACAGCAGTTCGACGAGCGTGTACACATAGCTGCGCAGATAGGCACCTTGTTTGAGCGCGACGCGCGTCACGTTGCTGCCGAACAGGTGGCCGACCGGCATTGCGCGCAAATGACGGTCGCGCTCGGCGTTGAACGCGATATCCGCCATGATGCCGACGCCGAGGCCCAGTTCCACATAGGTCTTGATCACGTCGGCGTCGATCGCCTCCAGCACGATGTCCGGATGCAGCCCGCGCAGACGGAACGCCTCGTTGATCTTGGTGCGGCCGGCGAATGCGTTGTCGTAGGTAATCAGCGGATACTGGGTCAGATCATCCAGCGCCAAAAGTTTGCGGTCGAGCAGCGGATGATCCGGCTGCATCACCGCGACGTGGTGCCACTGGAAGCACGGCAGCGACACCAGTTCCTTATAGTTGGCGATCGCTTCGGTGGCGATCGCGAGATCGGCCTGGTCGTGCAGCACCATCTCGGCGACCTGCGTCGGGCTGCCTTGCAGAATCGAAAGGTGGACTTTGGGGAAGCGCTTCTTGAACTCGGCGATCGCGGCGGGCAGCGAGTAGCGCGCCTGGGTGTGGGTCGCGGCGATGACGAGATTGCCCTGATCCTGCGCCGCGTAATCTTTACCGACGCGCTTCAGGCTCTCGACTTCCTGCAGGATTTTCTCGACCGACTGCAGAATGATGCGTCCCGGTTCGGTCAGCGAGCGCACGCGCTTGCCGTGCCGCGTGAAGATTTCGACGCCCAGCTCGTCTTCGAGCTCGATGATCGCCTTGGAAACGCCCGGCTGGCTGGTAAACAGCGCCTTCGCAGCTTCGGTGAGGTTGAAGTTCTGCCGCACAGCCTCGCGGACGAAGCGGAATTGGTGCAGGTTCATATATAACCTCTCCGCATATAAAAAGAATTTTTTAGTCGTTTGAAATATAAGGCGAGTTTATTACGATCTGTCCATCTTTTTCAATATGGATATCTGTCTTTGTCATAAGCAAATGAGAGATGGGTCTAAACGCTCGTTTGCGGCAGCTGACTAAGACGGATATTCAAGGCGCGGCGGAACCGGTGCGCCGGCCGCCGGACCGCCGTGTGTCACGCCAAAAAATTGGGGTCCCCGAATGTACCAATACGATCAGTACGACCAGACCATCGTCGATGAACGGGTCGCGCAATACGCCGATCAGGTTCGCCGCCGCTTGTCGGGCGAATTGAGCGAAGAGGAGTTTCGTCCGCTGCGCCTGCAGAACGGCCTGTACTACCAGCGCCACGCGTACATGCACCGCATCGCGATTCCGTACGGCAACCTGCGCAGCGACCAGATGCGCGTGCTCGCGCAGATCGCGCGTGAACACGACCGCGGCTACGGCCATTTCTCGACGCGCTCGAACATCCAGTACAACTGGATCAAGCTCGAAGAAACGCCGGAAATCCTGCGCAAGCTCGCTGCGGTGCAGATGCACGGCATTCAGACCTCGGGCAACTGCATCCGCAACATCACCGCCGACCAGTTCGCCGGCGTAGCACCGGACGAAGTGGTCGATCCGCGTCCCTGGGCGGAAATCCTGCGCCAATGGTCGACGTTCCACCCGGAATTCGCGTGGCTGCCGCGTAAGTTCAAGATCGCCGTGTCGGGTTCGAAGGAAGACCGCGCCGCTGTGCAGGTTCACGACATGGGCGTGTATCTGAGGAAGAACGAGCAGGGCGAGCTGGTGGCCGACATCCTGGCCGGCGGCGGCATGGGCCGTACGCCGATCATCGGCGCGATCATCCGTACAGATTTGCCGTGGCAACACCTGCTGACGTATTGCGAAGCCGTGCTGCGCGTGTACAACCGCTATGGCCGCCGCGACAACATCTACAAGGCGCGCATCAAGATTCTCGTGAAGGCGTTGAGCCCGGAGAAATTCTCGGCGCAGGTCGAAGAAGAATGGCAGCACCTGAAGGACGGCCCGTCGACGCTCACGCAGGCTGAAGTGGATCGCGTGGTCCAGTACTTCCAGCCGCCGGTGTACGAGAAGCTGCCGGATACGGATGCGTCGTACGAAAAGCATCTGCTGGAAAGCCGCGCGTTCGCGCGCTGGGTCGAGCGTAACGTGCGGCCGCACAAGGTTGCGGGCTACGCATCGGTGACGCTGTCGCTGAAGCCGACCACCATCGCTCCGGGCGACGCCACCGACACGCAAATGGAAGCGGTCGCCGATTGGGCCGACGAGTATTCGCTCGGCGAAATCCGCGTGTCGCACGAACAGAACCTGATTCTCGCCAACGTCAAGAAGCGCGATCTGTTCGCGCTGTGGGAAAAGGCCAAGGCACAAGGTTTCGCCACGCCGAACATCGGCTTGCTGACCGACATCATCGCGTGCCCGGGCGGCGACTTCTGCTCGCTCGCGAATGCGAAGTCGATTCCGATCGCACTCGCGATCCAGGAACGCTTCAACGATCTCGACTACGTGTACGACCTCGGCGACGTGTCGCTGAACATCTCGGGCTGCATCAACGCGTGCGGTCACCACCACGTCGGCAACATCGGCATTCTGGGTGTCGATAAGGACGGCTCGGAGTGGTATCAGGTGACGCTCGGCGGCGAGCAGGGCACGGGCGCGACCGGCGCGCACCTCGGCCGCGTGATCGGCCCGTCGTTCTCGGCGGAAGAAATGCCGGACGTGATGAGCAAGGTGATCGACACCTTCGTGGAAAACCGCCACGAAGGCGAGCGCTTCATCGAAACGTACAACCGCATCGGCATCACCCCGTTCAAGGAACGTGTGTACGCCTCGCGTCAACCGGCTCACGCGTAACCGCGAAAAGGATACTGAACAGATGGCTTCTATCATCAAGAACCGCGCAATCGCCAACGATGACTGGACCCTTGTGCGTCCGGCGGAAGACGGCGCGCTGCCCGCGGTGAACGAATTGCCGGCCGGCAAGGTGCTGGTGCCGCTCGCGCTGTGGCAGGCTGAGCGTGAAGCGCTCGCTGCGTCGCGCAGTGCGGCCGAGATCGGCGTGTGGCTCGCGCCGGACAGCGAACCGGCGGATATCGTCGCCGACTTCGACAAGATTGCGCTGATCGCCGTGGATTTCCCGGTGTTCCGCGACGGCCGCGGCTACAGCATCGGCCGCCTGTTGCGCGAGCGTTATGGCTACAAGGGCGAGCTGCGCGCAATCGGCGACGTACTGCGCGATCAGATCACGTTCATGTTCCGTTGCGGCTTCGACGCGTATGCGCTGCGCGCGGACAAGGACTTCGACGATGCGCTGAAGGCGTTCGACGAATTCAGCTTCAACTATCAGGGCGCGGTGAATTCGTCGCCGCTGTTCCGCCGCCGCGAGGCGGGCGAACTGCAAAAGGCGCCGGTATGAGCGACGCGCACACGCTGACGCCGGAACTCGCCGCGAAGGTCGAGCGCCTCGATGCGCTGCTCGACTCGATCGCCGCGCGCCACGCGAACGTGAAGCTTGCCAGCAGCCTCGCAGCGGAAGACATGCTGCTCACCCACGCGATCCTCTCGCGCGGCGTGAAGATCGGCATCTTCTCGCTGAATACGGGCCGCTTGCATGCGGAAACGCTCGGCATGCTCGATCGCGTGAAAGAGCGCTATGGCTACGAGATCGAACAGTTTCATCCGCAGGCAGCGGCAGTCGAGGAATACGTCGGCTCGCACGGTCTGAATGCGTTTTACGAAAGCGTCGATCTGCGCAAGCGTTGCTGCGAGATTCGCAAGGTCGAGCCGTTGAACCGCGCGCTGTCGGATGTCAGCGCCTGGGTGACGGGCCAGCGCCGTGAACAGTCGGTGACGCGTGCCGAACTGCACGCGGAAGAGCACGACGCCGCGCGCAACATCGCCAAGTTCAATCCGCTGACGGACTGGACCGAGGCTGAAGTGTGGGATTACCTGAAAGCGTTCGACGTGCCGGTCAATCCGCTGCATGCGCGCGGTTATCCGAGCATCGGCTGCGAGCCGTGTACGCGCGCGATCCGTCCCGGCGAGGACAGCCGCGCAGGGCGCTGGTGGTGGGAGTCGCGCGATACGAAGGAATGCGGCCTGCACATCACGACGATTACCCCGATCGCGGTCGAACGCAGCGAAAACGCTTCGGTCTGATATCCCGCTACACTGAGGGCAGGCTCCCGGTTTGAACGGGTTGAACGCCGCCCGGATCGATTTGAATACTTGTGCTCCGGCGGGCAACCGCTCGCCGGGCAATCAACGAAGGACCTGACATGAGCACCACGCTCGATTCCACTGTGAACGCTCCGCTTACCAACACGGCGAACCGTATGGATCACCTCGACTGGCTCGAAGCCGAGTCGATCCACATCCTGCGCGAACTGGTCGCCGAATGCAGCAAGCCCGCACTGTTGTTCTCGGGCGGCAAGGACTCGGTCGTGGTGTTGCACCTCGCGCTGAAGGCCTTCGGCATCGGCGCGAATCGCAAGACCGTGTTGCCGTTCCCGCTCGTGCATATCGACACCGGCCACAACTACGGCGAAGTGATCGACTTCCGCGATCGCCGTGCGCAGGAGATTGGCGCGGAACTGGTGGTCGGCCACGTTGAAGATTCGATCAAGCGCGGCACCGTGCGTCTGCGCCGCGAAACGGATTCGCGCAACGCCGCGCAAGCCGTGACGCTGCTCGAAACCATCGAACAGTACGGCTATACCGCGCTGATCGGCGGCGCGCGCCGCGACGAAGAGAAGGCCCGCGCGAAAGAGCGCATCTTCTCGTTCCGCGACGAGTTCGGCCAATGGGACCCGAAGGCGCAACGCCCGGAACTGTGGAGCCTGTACAACGCGCGTCTGCATAAGGGCGAACACCTGCGCGTGTTCCCTATCTCGAACTGGACCGAACTCGACGTGTGGCAGTACATCGCTCGCGAACAGCTCGAACTGCCGTCGATCTACTACGCGCACCAACGCGAGATCGTGCGCCGCAACGGTCTGCTCGTGCCGGTCACGCCGCTCACGCCGATGCGTGAAGGCGAAGTCAGCGAAAACGCGCAGGTGCGTTTCCGCACCGTCGGCGACATCAGCTGCACGTGCCCGGTGGAAAGCGACGCGGACGATATCGAGAAGATCATCGCCGAAACGGCCGTGACCGAAATCACGGAACGCGGCGCGACGCGGATGGACGATCAGGTCTCCGAAGCCGCGATGGAACAGCGTAAGAAGCAAGGTTATTTCTAAGCACACGAGGGTAAGACAATCATGAGTGGTATTCATCAACCAGAAGACCTCGGCGTGCTGCGTTTCATCACTGCGGGTAGCGTCGACGACGGTAAGAGCACGTTGATCGGCCGCCTGCTGTACGACAGCAAGGCCGTGTTGAGCGACCAGCTCTCGGCGCTCTCGCGCGCGAAGAACAAGCGCACCGTCGGCGACGAAATCGATCTGTCGCTGCTGACCGACGGCCTCGAAGCCGAGCGCGAGCAGGGCATCACGATCGACGTCGCGTACCGTTACTTCGCTACCGCGAAGCGCAAGTTCATCATCGCCGACACGCCGGGCCACGAGCAGTACACGCGCAACATGGTGACGGGCGCGTCGACCGCGCACGCGGCGATCATTCTCGTCGACGCGACGCGCGTGACGTTCGTCGATGGCGTCGCGCAACTGCTGCCGCAAACCAAGCGCCATAGCGCGATCGTCAAGCTGCTCGGCTTGCAGCACGCGATCGTCGCCATCAACAAGATGGATCTGGTCGACTACAGCGAGCAGCGCTTCAACGAGATTCGCGATGCGTATGTCGAACTCGCGCGCCAACTCGGCCTGACCGATGTGCGTTTCGTGCCGGTGTCGGCACTGAAGGGCGACAACATTGTGACGGCCAGCGAAAGCATGCCTTGGTACGCGGGCGAGCCGCTGCTGGACCTGCTCGAAGCGCTGCCGGTCGAAGTGCCGACCGGCCAGGCGCTGCGTTTTCCGGTGCAATGGGTGGCGCGCCAGGACGGCAACCAGGCCGACGATTTCCGTGGCTACATGGGCCGTGTCGAAGCGGGCGAAGTGAAGCTCGGCGATACGATCGTCGTGTTGCCGGCCAATCGCGAAGCAACGGTTGCAGAGATCATCGCGCCGGTGGTGGGCGGCACGGCTGCGGTGGATCGCGCGTTTGCGGGCCAGACAGTGACGATCCGCCTCGCGGAAGACGTCGACGTGTCGCGCGGCGACACCTTCGTGCTGCGTGAAGCGGCGCCGGAACCGGCGAAGAAGCTCGAAGCAGACCTGTGCTGGTTCGACGACACGCCGCTGTCGACGCAACGCAAGTATCTGTTGAAGCAGACCACCAGCACGGTGTTCGCGCGAATCGGTGCGATCAAGGAAGTGCTCGACGTGCATACGCTGTCGCAAGCAACCGATCGCAAGGAACTCGCGATGAACGATATCGGCCGCGTTGCGCTGACGTTGCAGAAGCCGCTGGTGTGCGACGTGTACGACTCGCATCAGGGCACGGGCGCATTCGTGCTGATCGACGAGGCGACGCACCACACCGTCGCGGCCGGGATGATCCGGGCGTTTTCGGCGTAAGCGGAGAGGGGCGTCCGGCGGCGCGGTGTGACGATGCAGCGCGATGCGATGTGATGCGTCGTTGCTCGGCGCTGGCGCCCTAACCAACAGGTTGATGCAAATGGGTAAGGTTTATCTGATCGGCGCGGGGCCGGGTGCGGCGGATCTGATTACGGTGCGCGGCGCACGGCTGCTCGGCGCCGCCGACGTCGTGCTGCACGACGCGCTGGTCGAGCCGGCCATGCTCGACTACGCGCCTTCGCACGCAAAGCGGATTGCGGTGGGCAAGCGCTGCGGGCAACTGTCGACGGCTCAGCAGTTCATCAACAAGCAGATCGTCGATGCCGCGTTGGAGCACGAGGTGGTGGTGCGTCTGAAGGGCGGCGATCCGATGCTGTTCGGGCGTGCCGATGAAGAAATGCGGGCGCTGGAAGCGGCGGGCATCGAGTATGAGGTGGTGCCGGGGATTACCGCGGCGCTCGCGAGTGCGGCTTCGCTGAAGCGCTCGTTGACGCTAAGAGGCGTGTCGCGCAGTGTGGCGCTGGCGACGTTCAGCCGTGCGCCTGGGTCCGATGAGATTCGCGAGCAGGTGAATGCGGATTCGCTCGTGTTTTACATGGGCCGCGATAGCGGGGTGGAGATCGCGCAACAACTGATCGATGCCGGGAAGCCGGTGACGACGCCGGTCGCGATCGTCGAGGCTTGCAGCACGGCGCGCGAGCGGATGCTCACGCTGACGCTCGAGGATCTGGCTGCGGGTGAGGCGCAACGGTGGGTGGACGCATCGCAACCGAGTTTGCTGATGATCGGCGAGGCGTTTGCTGACCGGCGGCAGTCGGTGGTGCGGATCGTGGATGGGATGTTGGTGGCGGCTTAGGTTTGTGTTGCCTGCGCTGACGGAATGTTCGGCGTTCGGCGACATCGCTTGCTTGCTACAGGAAAGGCGCATTGATTGCGCCTTTTTTCACGTCTGGGGCAGGGCGCAGCAAGGTTGTGTCAGTGTGTTGCGGCGATGGACCGTGGGGTGGTCTTGAAGCGAACCTGCTTGAGCTGCGCGGCCTTGGATGTGCTGATCCGTTTGCGACTCTCCGATGCCGCCCTTGTCACTTTTGCCAGAAGATTTGTTGCGCGGCGGGCGGTGATTCGGCTTTGGGCGATTCCCTTCGCATCCAGCGCGATGACCTGGTACAACTCCAGGTCAGTTTCTACTTCTCGCTGGTAATCCTCGCCCGTATCGATCAATAGTCCCGGCAGTCTCCGCTGGCGCGATCTTTCGTCTCGCGTTAGAGCGGGGCTTCTGTAGATCGACGCTGCGAGTGTGACCAGCTTGTCCAACTGGCTTATCTGTCTTTCGATGAGTCCGAAAGCGGATAGCGCGAGTTTTTCGTATTGGAGAGCATCAACAGGTGGGCGCGAGGCGGTTCGAAAATGCTTGGCGGATTTACTCATGTGCGATCTCCCTGAAACTTGGCTGGATCGCCCGACACTCGCTTGCAAGGGGTGAGCGGGCACAGTGACAAGGTTGGCAGACTGGCTCACACCCACACCAGCAGACCCGGAGGTCTCCTATATCACGGCCCGCCCATAGAAGGACGTGCAGAAGCAGACGCGTTCTGCTGAGCCCAGGTTGGGTGTGAGATGTGCAGACTGCCAAGCCTGACCGTTGCTGTCTTGACGGCGAAATCAGTTTAAAACGTGTCGCTCAGGGAGTGATTACGTGGGCACGTTAAAGAGCGCGCGAAGCGAGCATTTCTGAAATTTCCGAATGGCCTGATGAACGAAGGCCAGCGTGCCGAGCAGAAACTTCAGCGTAAAAGGTAGGGGATGTTTGATGAAGTACCGCGACGGCGCGCGCAGCGCCGCCGGAAGAATGACTGCCTTGTCACGGGGGCGGAATGTGCGAGAGCACAGATTCCAGATGCACCACTGCCCCCTCCAAGCCAGGGGACCCGCTTAAGAATTAGCGGTGTGAAGCCGCTTTCTTTGCTTACTTTCTTTGCGGCGGCAAAGAAAGTAAGTGCCGCCCCGCACAGGGGCAACGCTAATAGACCACCGTGAATTCAAGGAAAGGCCAACACCCGACTAGCACACCCAAAGCGCCGCGCAGGCAAAACAAACCAGGCATCAAACCTGCCGCAAACAATAAAGCGCGACAGCATCGAGCACACCCTCATCCTCACCCACAGCGCCAGCGCATTTAATCTCGACAGAAGGGTGCAACTCACGACACCGCTGGATGATTTCAGGCAAATCCCTCCTGACATGCCCACCTTGCCCAAAAAAAACAGGCACAACGGTAACCCCATCACATCCCTGAGCAACAAGCCCATCCACCGCCGTAGGCAAATCCGGCTCCATCAACTCAAGAAAGGCCAACATCACAGGCCCGCCAGCATCGCCAGAACCGCGCACGGCCCGCAGCTTGTCGGCAAGCCTCTCAAACGGCTCCCGCCACCGCACATCCCTCGCGCCATGCCCAAACAGAACCAACCCATGCATAGCCATGACGATAACCCCTAATGCCGGTCAACCCACTTCAACCCAACCAACCCAAGCACCAGATAAACGAGCCCAGGCGTAGCCGCAGTCAAAGGCGCCGGCCACGTATTCAACGTCCCGATATGCGAGAACAGCGTATTGAACAACTGGAAGCTCATCCCGAGCATAATCCCGCCGAACACCTTCACACCCACAACCCCAGCCCGCGTATGCAAATACGCAAACGGCAACGACAACACCAGCATCACGAACACCGCAAACGGATACAACACCTTGCGCCACAGCGCGATCTCATAACGCTGCGTGTCCTGATGATTCTCGGTCAAATGCTGGATATAGCGGAACAGATTGAACATCGACATCCGATCCGGCGCCACCAGCAGCACCGACAGAATCTGCGGCGTCAATTCCGAGCGCAGCGAGTATTCGGGCAACGACACCTGCTTCGCGCGATAGACCGGATTGAGCGCATCGGCCGGCGTGCCCGGAGGAGGGGGCACATCGAGCAATTGCGTATCAGTCACGCCCGTCAGTTGCCAGTGCCCCGGCGGCTGAAACCGGCCGCTTTGCGCGGTGCGCACATTCGACAACCGGAACTTCGAATCGAACTCATAGATGCGCACGTTGGCGATCGTCGCGTCCGGCTTCAACTCGCCGACGTTCACGAAGCGCGTCACCTGCTCGCCGTCCGCGCGCGCGGTGAGCGTGTCCTTCACCCACACGCCCGACTGAAAGTTGGTCGACACCGACGAACCCAGCGCCTCGAGCCGCACCCGCTCCGACAGCTGATCCGTGTACGGGCCGACCACTTCGCCAATCAGATACGTGAGGAACACGAGCGGAATGCCGATCTTCATCAGCGAGCGCAGTGCCTGATTGGTAGCGAGGCCCGACACACGAAAAATCGTGTACTCGGAATTCGCCGCCATCTGCGCAAACACGTAGATCGCGCTGATCAACGCGGCGACCGGAATGATTTCGTAGAAGCGCGACGGCGTTTGCAACGCAACGCGCAGCACCGCGTACTGGAACTTGTAGTTGCCGTGCCCGACCGAGTTCAGTTCGTTGATCAGGTCGAAGAAGAAGAACAGACCCGAAAACGCAAACAGAATAAAGATGAACGTGAGATAGATCTGACGCGCGAAATACCTTTCATAGATGCGCATCGGTCAGGCTCCCTGCGAACGGCTGAACATGGCCCGCGTGAAGAGCGGCCGGTTGCGCACGCGCAGCCAGAAGATGAACGCGACGATTGCCGCCACGATGACGTGCAGGATCACGAGGCCCACCCCGAACGACATCTTGCCCTGCTCGATCCACGACTGCACCACGTTCAGCAGATTCGAATACGTCAGATAGATCAGCACGGCCATCACCAGATTGATGGTGCGGCTGCGGCGCGGATTCTGGTGCGCAAGCGGAATGGCCAGCAGCATCAGGTTGATCGCGATCAGCGGCAGCCCCGCGCGCCACGCGAATTCCGCGAGGTTGTCTTTGGTCGGATTACGCAGCAGCGTGAGCGTGGGCGTGCCGGTGGTGGTCGGCGTATTGACGACCGGCTGGCTCTGGATCTTCACGCCATAGCGCTCGAACTCCATGATGCGGAAATCGGGATGGCCAGGCTCGCCGTCATAGCGCCGCCCGTTTTCCAGCACGACGAAGCGGTCGCCGTTCTTGTGCGTCTCGGTATGGCCGAACTTCGAGACCACCACGTTGACCTTGCCGCCTTCCGTGCTGGTCACGAAGACATTCTCGACGCGCCCCTGGTCGGGCGACATCTTCTCGATGAAGAACACCCGGTGGCTCGCAGCCGACTCGCGGAACTGGCCCGGCGCGAGCAGCGAGACCTCGTCGCGCTGCTGGAAGCGCGCGCGGATCAGCTTGCTCTGCTGGTTCGACCACGGCCAGCCGACGAACACGAAGAACATGATGAGGATGATGATCGGCGTGGCAAAAATACCGATCGGCTTGATGAATTGCGTGAGGCTCACGCCCGAGGACAGCCACACGACCATCTCGGAGTCTTTGTACCAGCGCGTGAGGACGAACAGGATCGACACGAACAGGGTCGCGACGAGCATGATCGCCAGATAGCCGATCACGGTGAGGCCGATCAGGACCAGCACGTCGCGCGGGTCGATCTCGCCCTGGGCCGCGAAGCCGACGATGCGGATCATCATCGTCGTCAGCACGAGCGTGAGGAGAACCATGAACACGGCACCAGCCGTATACGCGAGTTCGCGCTGGAGGGAGCGTTCGAAGATCATTATTGATGACGAGAGGGGGCGCTCTCAGTGACGCGCGGGTTCGTTCCCGTCACGCCTCCGGTGCAGCCGCCGCGGGAAAAATAGCGGATAATTGCGGCTTTCATCCTAAGCCCAGATTTTATCCGAGGACAAGCGCGATGGACTTTAGCATAAAAGCCTGTGATTGGACCAAAGGCTCGTCAAACGGTTTCCTGACCGGGAAGTCGGATTGCATCGTAATCGGTGTGTTCGAGTCGCAAACGCTCTCGGGCGCGGCGCTTGAGATCGACGAGGCCACCCGCGGCCTGCTGACCCGCATCATCAAGGCCGGCGACATGGACGGCAAGGCCGGCACCACGCTGTTCCTGCACGAAGTGTCGGGCATCGGCGCGTCGCGCGTGCTGCTGGTCGGCCTCGGCAAGCAGGATGCCTTCAGCCAGAAAGCCTATGGCGACGCCGTGCGGGCCGCATGGCGCGCGCTGCTGCCCACCAAGATCGTCCAGGTCACCTTCACGCTGGCCCAGTTGCCGGTGCTCGAGCGCACCGCCGATTGGGGCGTGCGCGCCGCGATCCTCGCGCTGCGCGAGCTGACCTACAAGTTCACGCAGATGAAGAGCAAGCCGGACAACTCGGCGCGCGCCTTGAAGCGCATCGTCTTCAGCGTGAATACCGGCGACGAGAAGGCCGCCAAGCTGGCCGCGAAGCAGGGAGCGGCGCTCGCCAACGGCATGGACCTCACGCGCGACCTCGGCAACCTGCCGAGCAACGTCTGCACGCCGAGCTACCTCGCCAGCACCGCGAAGAAACTCGCCAAGGACTGGAAGCTGAAGGTCGAAGTGCTCGGCGAGAAGCAATGCGAAGCGCTCAAGATGGGCTCGTTCCTGTCGGTCACGGCCGGCTCGGTCGAACCGGCGCAGTTCATCGTGCTGCAGTACCAGGGCGGCGCTGCGAAGGCCGCGCCGGTGGTGCTGGTCGGCAAGGGCGTCACGTTCGACACCGGCGGCATCTCGCTGAAGCCGGGCGAGGGCATGGACGAGATGAAGTACGACATGTGCGGCGCCGGCTCGGTGCTGGGCACGTTGCGCGCGGTCGCCGAAATGGGCCTGAAGATCAACGTGGTCGGCATCATCCCGGCGGTCGAGAACATGCCGTCGGCCACCGCCACCAAGCCGGGCGACATCGTCACCAGCATGAAGGGCCTGACGATCGAAGTGCTGAACACCGACGCCGAAGGCCGCCTGATCCTGTGCGATGCGCTCACTTACGCCGAGCGCTTCAAGCCGGCCGCGGTGATCGACATCGCCACGCTCACGGGCGCGTGCATCATCGCGCTCGGCCATCACAACAGCGGCCTCTTCTCGAAAGACGACGCGCTCGCGGGCGAGCTGCTCGACGCGTCGCGTGAAGCATCCGACCCGGCCTGGCGTCTGCCGCTCGACGACGAGTATCAGGACCAGCTGAAGTCGAATTTCGCCGATATCGCCAACATCGGCGGCCGCCCGGCGGGCAGCGTCACGGCGGCGTGCTTCCTGTCGCGCTTCACGGACGCTTATCCGTGGGCGCATCTGGATATCGCCGGCACCGCGTGGAAGAGCGGCGCGGCGAAGGGCGCCACTGGCCGTCCGGTGCCTTTGCTCGCGCAGTTCCTGATCGACAGGGCCGCGGACGGTCGCGCCGCACAATGACGCATTGCAGTCAGCCCGCGGGCGCAGTCACAACCGTTGCGGCGGAAGCTGGGGCGAGCCGCCGATGACGAGAATCGATTTTCACTCGAACGTCGGCGACTCGCTGCTGTATGCGTGCCGCCTGCTGCGCAAGGCGTATCAGGCGGGCCAGCCGACCATCGTGCTGGCCGAGCCCGCGCGCCTGCGGGCCCTCGATGAACAGTTGTGGACCTTTTCGCCGCTCGACTTCGTCCCGCACTGCATGGCCGGCACGCCGCTCGCCGCGCAAACCCCGATCGTGCTGACCACGAGTCTCGACGATGTGCCGCATCACCAGATACTGCTCAATCTCGGCGCCACGGTGCCGGCGCAGTTCGCGCGCTTCGAAAGATTGCTGGAAGTGGTCGGTAACGCACACGAAGAACTCGTTGCGGGCCGCGAGCGTTATCGCTTCTACCGCGATCGCGGCTATGCTTTGAACAACTACAAGCAAGGCAGTTAGTTTTCATCCGCCTGCATCGCGCCGGTTTCGTCGTGTGCAGGCGCATGACCGACGGCTGCGATTTGCTGGCATTCTGCTTCGGCTTCGACTCAAACACGGAGAGCGCACGTGTCCGACCCCAACGATAATTCGATTCCGGTTCTGCACGAGATTCTCGTACCGGGCCGCGAACCCCAGGCGCGCGAAGGAACGGCTGGTGCACCGGCGGCTCAGCCGGCGCCGCCCGAACAACCCGACCGGCTGCAGGAACCCGGTTTCAGGACGGAACCCGCGCTTGCGCCGCAACCGGTGCTGACGCCGGAGCAGACGCGCGCGCCGGAGCCAGTTCTCGCGCCGGAGCCTGCCCATGCGGCAGAACCCGCTTTCACGCCAGCCTCTGTGGCCCCCTCACAAGCGGCACACCCAGCGGAGCCCGCGCTCACACCGGAACCGCAACCGCTGCATGCGGCGGAGCATGCTCATCCGAAAAGGCGCCCGTGGCTGCAGCACGGCACTGAGCACGACGACCACGGGCATGTATCGCCGGGGGTGTTCGACCGAACCGAACCGGCTGCGCCGCTCGAAGCGGGCACGATCGTGCCGCCGGACATCGCTCACGAAGCCGCAGTCGCCGCGCCACCACAGCAGGATCTCGACGCCGACGTCATTGCCGAGCGTCTGCGCGGACGCTTCGCGGGTTTCCTGACGGGCGAGGGACGCGGCATCATCGAAGCGCGTTGCCGCGATGCTTTGCAGGAGCACACCACGTTGCTCGTCAGCCAGATCACGCGTGAAGTGGCGCTGACGCTGGAAACCGAAATGACCGGCTGGGTGCGTGAAGCGGTGGAAGAAGAGATCGCGCGGCGCGCGAGCCGCGGCTAAAGGTTCGCGGCGGATCGTACAAGGCGGCGTCGCGGAGGACGCCCGCACCGGGCGCCTTCAATGCGGCGCCCGTTTCATTTGAGCGTCAGCACCCAGGCCGCCAGTGTGGCCGCCTGATCGGGCGTGAGTTGGGTATTCGCGGGCATCGGCAACGGACCCCACACGCCTGTGCTGCCATCCAGAATCTTGTGCTTCAGGTAAAGGGCGGCGTCTTCGCGTCCGGCATATCTCGCCGCGACCTCGTGCAGTGCCGGTCCCATGAAGGAGCGCGTAACCGAATGGCAACTCATGCAGTTCTGCTGCTGGGCCAACACGAGACCGGCGGGCGCCTCGGCATGCGCGGCCGGACTGCCGGTGCTCAACGTGGCGCCCAGCATGACGGCTGCTGCGACCGCTGCATACGACATTGATTTCATTGTGGTCTCCGTCGGTGCAGGTGCCCGACTCGTGGTGCGAGCATTATAAAAGGAAAGGGGCGCACGTTTTCCCGTGCGCCCCTTGCGCTTTTACGTAACGCTCGCAAGCACTTTGCCACCGTCAATGTCGCGTCGAACTTGCCCTGAAAGCCGGTCGCGCCGGCAGCTTACGTGCGTGTGCTCAGCCTGTCACCGCGCCCCGGTTCGCCGGCAGCGCCAGCGCGAAATACTTCGCCAGCACGCCCCGCGTGTAACGCGGCTGCGGTTGCTGCCATGCGGCACGGCGGCGCTGCAACTCGGCATCGTCGACGTTCAGTTGCAGCAGCAGCTTGTGCGCGTCGATCGTGATCGAGTCGCCTTCCTGCACGAGCGCGATCGTGCCGCCCACGAACGCTTCCGGCGCAACGTGGCCGACCACCATGCCCCACGTGCCGCCCGAGAAGCGGCCGTCGGTGATCAGGCCGACGGTTTCGCCGAGACCTTTGCCGATGATCGCCGAGGTCGGCGCGAGCATTTCCGGCATGCCGGGGCCGCCCTTCGGGCCGAGGTAGCGCAGCACCACCACGTCGCCGGCGACGATCCTGTCGGCCAGAATCGCTTCCAGCGCGCTTTGCTCGTCTTCGAAGACACGCGCCGGTCCGGTGATGACCGGGTTCTTCAGGCCGGTGATCTTGGCGACCGCGCCGTCGACGGCGAGATTGCCTTTCAGGATCGCCAGATGGCCTTCCCTGTACAGCGCTTTTTCCAGCGGGAAAATCACCTGCTGATCGGCGCGGGGCCTGGCCGGCACGTCCTTGAGCTCTTCGGCCAGCGTCTTGCCGGTGATGGTGATGCAGTCGCCGTGCAGCAGACCCGCGTCGAGCAGGATCTTCATGACTTGCGGGATGCCGCCGGCCTTGTGCAGATCGGTCGCAACGTATTGGCCCGACGGCTTCAGGTTGCAGATCACCGGCACTTTCTTGCGCATGCGCTCGAAATCCTCGATCGACCATTCCACTTCGGCCGCGTGCGCGATCGCCAGATAGTGCAGCACGGCATTGGTCGAGCCGCCGGTCGCCATGATCAGCGCGACGGCGTTTTCAATCGACTTCTTCGTGATGATGTCGCGCGGCTTCAGGTCCTGCTTGACCGCTTCAACCAGCACACGCGCCGATTCGGCGGCCGAGTCGACCTTTTCCTGATCCGGATTGGCCATCGTCGACGAATACAGCAGCGACATGCCGAGCGCCTCGAACGACGAGCTCATCGTGTTGGCGGTGTACATGCCGCCGCACGAGCCGGTGGACGGACACGCGTTCTTTTCGATCCCTTCGAAGTCCTCTTCCGACATCCGGCCCGCCGTGAATTCGCCGACCGCTTCGAACGACGACACGATGGTCAGGTCAGTGCCCTTCCAGTTGCCCGGACGGATCGTGCCGCCGTACACGTAGATGCCCGGCACGTTCATGCGGGCGAGGCCGATCATGCCGCCCGGCATGTTCTTGTCGCACCCGCCGATCACGACCACACCGTCCATCCATTGGCCTTGCACGCAGGTCTCGATGCAATCGGCGATCACTTCGCGCGACACCAGCGAGTACTTCATGCCTTCGGTGCCCATCGACATGCCGTCCGAGATGGTCGGCGTGCCGAAGATCTGCGGGTTCGCGTCGGCGCGCTTGACCGCGACCACCGCCGCGTCGGCCAGACGCTGCAGGCCGGCGTTGCATGGCGTGATGGTCGAGTGGCCGTTGGCGATGCCGATCATCGGCTTGTCGAAATCGTCTTTCTGGTAGCCGAGCGCGTAGTACATCGAGCGGTTCGGCGAACGCGCCACGCCTTGCGTGATGTTCTTCGAACGACGGTTGTATGCCATGGGGAATCTCCAATCTGTTTTGTTTTGAGCCGCGCTGCGTGCTGTCTGCCCTGCGATTTGCCGGTATTGCCGCATTGGCCGGCTTGCTGGGCGGTGCTCCAGTTCAGTGTAGTTCCGCAGCGTCGAGCAAGGATGCAGTTTTGCAAACTGCGTGTCCAATATATTATTCAGGCACAATTAGGTCGTAAAATGTATTAATCATGCTGCCTGCCGTTCCCGACCTGCGCCAGTTGCGCTATTTCGTCACCGTCGCCGAAGAGATGCACTTCGGGCGCGCGGCTGCGCGTCTGACGATGACGCAGCCGCCGCTGTCGCAAGCGATCCGCGCGCTCGAAGAGACGCTCGGCGTCGAGTTGTTCGCGCGCACCAAACGTTCGGTCGAATTGACCTCGGTCGGCGCGGATCTGTTGCCCGAGGTGCGGCGCCTGCTGGCGAGCGCCGAGGGCTTGAGGCCGCTCGCGCAGAGCCTCGCGCGCGGCGAAGCGGGGGTGTTGTCGCTGGCGTTCGTGTCCACCGCGGACTACGGCTTGCTGCCCCCGCTGCTGCGGGATTTCGGCGCGCGCTATCCGAGGGTGCGGCTCGAATTGACGGAAGCCACCAGCGACGTGCAACTCGACGAGTTGACGGCCGGGCGCATCGACGCCGGCCTCGTGATCGCGCCGCTGCCGTCGCGCCACGCCGCGCAACTCGCGTGGCTGCCGATCGTGCGCGAGCCGCTGGTGATCGCGATGTCGGCGGACATGGCGGAGCAGGTGAGCCGCGCCGCCGGCTCCGGCGCCGGCTCGGACCCGCGCGCCGAATGGCTCGACACGCCGATCAGCCTGCGCGATGTCGCCGACGCGCCGCTCGTGATCTTCCCCAGACGTCTGGCGCCAGGCTTTTATGACATCATTATGGATTGCTACGGCGTCGCGGGCCTCGTACCCCGGATCGGCCAGGAGGCGATCCAGATGCAGACCATCGTCAGCCTCGTGTCGGCCGGCATGGGTGTCGCACTGGTGCCGCAATCGTTACGTAATCTGCGCCGCACGGGTGTCGTGTACCGGCCGCTGTCCGAGTCGGTGCCCGCGATCGAGACGGGGCTCGCGTGGCGCACCGACGAGGTGAGTCCGGTGCTGGCCGGTTTCGTCGACATCGTGCGTACGCATGCCGCCTCCGTCGGCGCGCCGGGTCTCGCGGCAGGCGATTAGCGGCGCTGCCGCGAACGCATCGCGGCTCGCACCGTCCAACGCATGCGCCGGATAACGCGCGAACCGCTGACGAACGACTAACCCGCCGCGCGCGAACCGATTACACCAACCCCGCTTCTGAACCTGAACTGCCCATAACAACACGATGCTCATTCATCCGAATTTCGACCCCATTGCCATTCATCTGGGGCCGCTCGCCGTGCGCTGGTATGGACTGATGTACCTCGTCGCGTTCATCGCGGCGATCGTCGTCGGCCGGCTGCGGCTGCGTTTGCCGTTTGTCGCGGCGCAAGGCTGGACCGTCAAGGATATCGACGACATGCTGTTCTACGGCGTGCTGGGTACGATCCTCGGCGGCCGGCTCGGCTATGTGCTGTTCTACAAGGCGAGCTTTTATTTCGCGCATCCGCTCGACATCTTCAAGGTGTGGGAGGGCGGCATGTCGTTCCACGGCGGCTTCCTCGGCGTGACGCTGGCGATGGTGCTGTTCGCGTATCAGCGCAAACGCTCGTGGCTGCAGGTCACCGACTTCGTCGCGCCGATGGTGCCCACCGGGCTCGCGGCAGGGCGCCTCGGCAATTTCATCAACGGCGAGTTGTGGGGCCGCGTGACCGACCCGTCCGCGCCGTGGGCGATGCTGTTTCCGGGCGCCGCGCCCGACGACGCCGCGTGGCTCGCCGCGCATCCGCAACTGGCCGCGCAATGGCATCTGAACGAGGTGTTCGCGCAATATCACATGCTGCCGCGACATCCGTCGGAGCTGTATGAGATCGCGCTCGAAGGCGTCGCATTGTTCTTCGTGCTGTTCTTCTTCTCGCGCAAACCGAAGCCGCTGGGCGCGATTTCCGCGGTGTTCCTGATCGGCTACGGTCTCGCGCGCTTCACGGTCGAATTCGCCCGCGAGCCGGACGACTTCCTCGGACTGCTGGCGATGGGCCTGTCGATGGGCCAATGGCTGTCGCTGCCGATGATCCTCGCGGGCATCGGCATGCTGGTGTGGTCGTATCGCCGTGCACGCCGTGAACCGGCGCAGGCGGTCAGCGCGAGCTGAGCGCTACGGTTCGTCGTAGCGAGCGCACGATGAAAAACGCCACGGCATGCCGTGGCGTTTTCTTTTGCAGCACGAGACATGCTGAGCGCGCAAACGCGGCCGCGCGCTAGCGTTACTTCATCTGCACCGAGCCCGATACGTTGACCGTCACCGTCGACGTGCCGCCTTCGAGCGGCATCGGCGCCATCGTCTTCGCGTCGGCGCTCATGGCGCGCGCGCTCATCATCATCATCGGACGGGGCATCACGCCGCTGTGATTCACGTTGACCTCGCGAATCGAATAGCCGCTGAAGCCAAATGCCTGCGCCGACGACGCGGCCTGATCGCGGAACGACCGGATCGCTTCGCCGGTGAGCTTCTGCTCGGCGGCGCGTTGCGCTTCCGGCGACAGCGAGAACTGCACGTTGCCGACCTGCATGACCGAGGCCATTTGTCCCGCGAGCTTCGACGCCGCGGCGAAGTCATGCGATTCGAGCACGACCTCCGTGCGGCCGCGCCACGCGGAAATACGCCCGTCACGATCGGTGGAGGGGAAGATGGCGAACGAACCCGTGCGGGCCGTCACGCCGCTCACGCCTCGCGCCTTCTGCAACGCCGCGTCGGCGCGCTGATTCAGCGTGGCCGTGAGCGCGGAGGGGTCGCTCGCTTCCTGCTCGTAAAACAGCGTGATATCGACGACGTCCTGCGGAATTTCCGCGCTGGCCTGAGCGTTCAGCGACAGCACGCCCGATGGCTGGGCCTGCATGACGCCTTGCGCGCGGGCCATGGCCGGGGTGAGCGCGAGCGCGACAGGCGCGGTGCAGACGAGAGCGAGTGCGAGTGCCCGTGCGGTTTTTTTCGACATTGCTGGACTCCTTGCTTGAACAGGGTTGTGCACGATTGGCGCGAACGCCACGCAGTGGTGGCATGACGTTTGCGGGCGCGTTTGTGCGCCTGTTAGGCGCTCGTAACCGGAGCTTGGTTCCCTAATTGACGTTGCCTGTCAGGGGCGACGGCGCGTCGAAGTGAGCGAGCCTTCAGGCGAGCCGTGTGGTGATGAAGCGCCATTCGGCTTCGGTCACGGGCGTGATCGACAGGCGATTGCCTTTGGCGAGCACGCGCATGTCCTGCAGTTCCGGATGCTCGCGCAGCGCGGCCAGCGGAATCAGCGGGATTTTCTTCTTGAACACCACGTCGACCAGCAGCCAGCGAGGCGTTTCCTGCGACGACTTCGCGTCGTAGTACGGACTCTCTTTATCGAACTGGGTCGGGTCAGGATACGCGGTGGACGACACTTGCGCGAGCCCCGCAATGCCGGGTTCAGGGCAGCTCGAGTGATAGAACAGCACGCCGTCGCCGACCTGCATCATGTCGCGCATGAAGTTGCGCGCCTGATAGTTGCGCACGCCGGTCCACGGCAGCGTGCGGTGTGGTGCGTGGGCGAGATGGTCGATGCTCGCCTCGTCCGGTTCGGACTTCATTAGCCAGTAGCGCATGAATCGAATTGAACGTTAAAGTTTGGACGACGTGAAAAAATCGAAACCTGTGAGGCGAGGCGCACCCACAGACACGCCAGCGGACGCACAAAGAAAAACGGCATCGAACCGAAGTCCGATGCCGTTCTAGATAAGGTCCCCGCCTTAGCCGCTAGGCCGGCATCCTGAACCGGGGGTTCAGAATTGGTCGCAGTTAGCAACACTTCGGGTACATCAGACAGAGTGACGCGCACGCCCGTGCTACAAATTTCCGCAACCGTGCACATGGCATTGGTTCAAGGAATATATGACCTTGGCGAACCAGGCAGGGAAGCTAAACCGATGAAACTTAAACGATAGAACTCAAACGTTTGCGGAGACTTCGCTTTGTTTGAATTCGCGGCAGATCTCAGGACCGGCCGATACTTACTGCATGCTGTACTGCTGAATCACAGTACCCAGTTGTTCGTTCATTTGCTGCATTGTACGCCGGATTTCCTCAGCGGGAAATGCTTCTCCGTGTCGTACGCTCGATTGCAGCCTAAGCAGTTCCGATGCCAGCGACAGCGCAGCCATGACAGCAATGCGATCCGTGCCGCGCACGTTGCTGTTATTGCGGATCTTCGACATTTCGGCGTCGACGCGTGCCACCGCTTCGAGCAGCGCGCCTTCCGTTTCCGGCGAGCATGCAAGGCGATAGGGCACGTCGAGAATCGATACTTCGATCTGCTTGGCGGTCATGCGTTTTCTCCGTGGCGGGTAACCTCGCTCTGCGCGTCGGCGGCGTCCTGAACCGGCTCGAGCAGATCGAGCTGGTTGTCAGGCTCGCTGCTCGCGCGAGCCCGCGGCAGTTTCTCGAGAATCGCATTCAGGCGCACCTGAGCGTCGTCGATCTTGGCGGACAGCGTGTCGCGCTCCGCTTGCAGTGCATCGCGCTCCTCGCGCAGCAGCGCAAGTTCCGTGCGCGTGGCATCCAGTTCGGCACGCGATTGGGCGAGTTGATCTTCGAGCGCGAGCCGCGCTTCATTGTGGCGCTGGCTGATCGCAATCAGCTTGCCGATATTCTGTGAGAGTGATTCGAGTTCGGTGAGCATGTGCTGCGTCCTCTAAAGACATCGCATTTTAGCGCGGAATATTGCAGGTTCCGACAATTGTCTCGTTTCGAGACGTAACAACATCGCTATGTGCAGGCTTTTCCCGACCATATGATGAAAAAGTACTCGCCCATCGGACAATAACCTGCACTTAACAGAACGGATTGCGCCCGGTTTGACCTTTCTTGACGCACGTCGAGGGCGCTCCTAAACTGCCGGCACTCTGGTGCCCGCGCCGCTGTTCACAGTGCGCGCGGTTAAACGGGAAGCAGGGCGCGCCACTCATCGAACTGAACGCGCGAACCTGCGCTGCCCCCGCAACGGTAAGCGACCGCATTCGTCATGCAGGTCGGTCCTGATCGCGTGTCTGAAAGTTCAACATGCGAGTGTGCCACTGCGCGTTACGCGTGGGAAGGCGGGATCGATGTGTCGTTAGCCCGGATACCGGCCAGAGGGAGAGGCACGTCCCCCGCGAAATGCAAGAAAGCGCGGGCGCTTCGTTATGCATCGGCCTGCGGGGAAGCGGGCCGCGCGAGCTATCCACAGGAATCGTCATCCCATGCTGTCCCCCATCGCCCGCGCGACGCTGCTTGCTTTTGCGGGCTTGCCGCTCGTCGTGCACGCGCAAACCGCGGACTCGTCGCCGGGTTCGTCCGCCGGTTCGTCTGCTGCTTCGGCCGGCGCTTCGGCCACCTCCGCGGCGCCTTTGTCGGCTCAGCCATCGTCCGCCTCCGATGCCAGTGCAAAAACCAACGCACAGGCGAACGCCGCCGCGCAGAATGCCACGCCCGCCGTGTTGTCACCAGTCGTCGTGACCGCGGAGCGCGGGCCGCAAGCGCTCGCGGACGCGATCCCGCAGACCTCGCTGTTCGATCAGCAGGATCTCGCCGATACCACCGCGACCGACTTGCCCGGCCTCCTGCAACTCGCGCCCGGTGCGCAAATCTCGCGCACAGGCGGGCCAGGTTCGACGACGAGCGTCTATTTGCGCGGCGCATCGTCGACGCAATCGCTATTGCTGATCGACGGCGTGCGCGTCGACTCGGTGAGTCTCGGTGCGCCGCAACTCGCGCAGATTCCGCTCGACCAGATCGATCATGTCGAAGTGGTGAACGGCAACGTCTCCGCGTTATACGGTTCGGGCGCGATCGGCGGCGTGGTGCAGGTGTTCACGAAAGAGGGCGGCGATCATCCGCCGCGTTTCAACTTTTCGGTGGGCTACGGCAGCTATCACACGCAAACGCAGCAGGCAGGCGTGAACGGCGCACTCGACAAAGACGGCCGCACGACCTTCAGCCTCTCGCTCGCGCGTTCGAAGGACGACGGCTTTTCATCGCTCAATCCGCAACAGGCGCCCGGCGCCAATCCGAATGCGAACGGCTATCTGAACGAGAGCGTCACGGGGTCGTTGCGTCACAAGTTCAACGACCGCTGGGACGCGGGCGTCAACTATTTCCAGTCGAACGGCAATAACAGCTACGACAACGCGTACGGCGTGCCGACCGATCTGAACAACCTGTACAGCAAGGTGCGCCAGGCGTCCGTGTTCGCGAACGGCAAGCTGACCGACTGGTGGACCACGCACTTCATCGTCTCCGAAGGCGACGACCGCAGCGTGTCGAAGACCAACGGCATCTACAACGGCCGCTTCGATACCGACAATCGGCAGTACACCTGGCAGAACGATTTCGCGTTCGCCGCGCGGCAGAAACTGCAGGTGGGCTACGAGCATCTCGATCAGAGCCTCGACTCCGATACGTTCGCGGCGCCGGATCGTCATGTGGATTCGGGCTTCATCGGCTACACGGGACGTTTCGGGCGCAACCAGTTTCAGGCCAACGTACGGCACGACCAGTATTCCGATTTCGGCGGGGCGAACAGTTACTATCTCGGCTACGGTTTCGACATCACCGAACACTGGAAGGCAACCGCAAGCTATTCGGATTCGTTTCGCGCGCCGAGTTTCGACGATCTCTACTATCCGATCAGCGGCAATCCGTCGATCCAGCCGGAGCACAGTCATTCGCTCGAAGCGGCGTTGCAGTACGCGTCGAACGCGCTCGGCGTGATGCGTCTGAGCGTATTCCAGACGCGCTATTCGAATCTGATCGACTACGCGCAGGTGACGCCCGGCATCTATCTGGCCGAGAACGTCGGCCGTGCGAAAGTGCAGGGGCTCGAAGGATCGTGGAGCGGACATGTCGGCGAGACGGACGTGCGCGCGTCGCTGACGCTGCAAAATCCCGTCGACCTCGACAACGATGTCGACCTCGTGCGGCGCGCGCGGCGATTCGGCTCGCTCACCGTGAATCGCAGCATCGCGGGATGGCGCGTCGGCGGCGAGTGGATCGTGAGCGGCCCGCGCGAGGACAGCAGCGGCAAGCTCGGGGGCTACGGCGTCGTGAATCTGTCGGCGCGCTACAACATCACGAAAGCGTGGTACGTGACCGCGCAAATCCAGAACCTGTTCGACAAGGACTATGAAACGGCCTACTCGTATAACTCGCCGGGACGCGGCGCGTATGTCACGATCGGTTGGCAGCAGCAGTGACGGCTTTGCCGCGTTGAGCGTGCGCGAATGAGCCGGCATCCTGGTTCGATGCCGGCCGCCGTGCGCGTGATGAACGCGAAACGGGCGGCCGCCATCTGGCTCGTTCTTGCGATGCTCGCGCTGGCGGTGCTGATGGCATCGCTCGCGCTCGGCAGTGTGTCGCTCGCCCCGTCGCGCGTGCTGGCGGCGCTGCTGCCGTCGCATGGGTTGTCTGGGTGGCCGGGCGAGTCGGCGGATCTTGCCAGCGAGATCGTGCGCACGCTGCGTTTGCCGCGCGCGCTGGCCGGCTTCGCATGCGGCGCGTTGCTGGCGTTGGCCGGTGCGCTGCTGCAGGTGCTGTTGCGCAACCCGCTTGCCGAACCGTACATATTGGGCGTGTCGGGTGGCGCGGCGAGCTTCGCGCTGGTGGCGATGATCGCCGGCAGCGCATGGTGGATCGTCGATGCCAGCGCATTCGCCGGCGCCTTCGTATCGATCCTGCTGGTGCTCGGTCTCGCGCGCCGCGAGTTGTGGCGCGGCGAGCCGCAGGACACGTCACCGCGTTTGCTGCTGACCGGCGCGGTGATCGCGGCGGGGTGGGGCGCGCTTATCACGCTGCTGCTCAATCTCGCGCCCGACAGCCGTTTGCGCGGCATGTTGTTCTGGCTGACCGGTGACCTCAATGGCGGCGCGTTGCCGTGGACCGCGCTCGTTGCGCTCGCCGTCGCGTTGCTGGCCATCGTGCCGGTGGCCCCGCGCCTGAACGTGCTGCTGCGTGGCGACGCCGCTGCGCAAGCCTTAGGCGTCGCGGTGATGCCGCTGCGTTTGCGCGTCTACCTGGTGGCGTCGCTCGCGGCGGCCGCCGCGGTGACGACGGCGGGCACCATCGGCTTCGTCGGTCTGGTGGTGCCGCATATGTTGCGCCTCGCGTTCGGCAACGATCAGCGCATGCTGTTGCCTGCCGCCGCGCTCGGCGGCGGCGTCGCGGTGATGGGCGCGGACCTGATCGCGCGCACCGTGATTGCGCCGGCGCAATTGCCGGTCGGCGTGATCACGTCGATTGTCGGCGTACCGGTGTTCCTCTGGATGCTGTTGCGCAAACGCCGATGACGCAAGCTCATACCAATCTCGAACCCGCCGTGCTCAGCGTACAACGCCTGACCTTGCGTGCCGGCGCGCGCACCTTGCTCGATGGGTTCACGCATACCTTCCATGCGGGCGAGATCTGGTGCGTCGCGGGCCCGAACGGCGCGGGCAAGACCACGCTGCTGTCCACGCTCGCGGGTCTGTTGCGCCCAGCGGCGGGCCATGTCGAACTGGATGGCGTGCGCATGTCCGACTGGGCGCCGTTGCCGCTCGCCCAGCGGCGCGCATTGATGCCGCAAAGCGCACCCGACGCGTTCAGCGCGAGCGTGCTCGACATCGTGACGTTGAATCGCTTTCCGCATCTGAGCGGCTGGGGTTGGGAGCGCGAAGCGGATCGCGTGGCCGCCCATGCCGCGCTGGACCTGCTGGGTCTCGCCGACTTCGCCGCGCGTGACGTGCTGTCGTTATCGGGCGGCGAACGTCAGCGCGTCGCGCTCGCGGCGGTGCTGTGTCAGGACGCGCCGTTGTTGCTGCTCGACGAACCGTTGTCGCATCTCGATCTGCATCATCAGATCGACTGTCTCGAAGCGCTCGCCGCATGGACGCGCGAGCCGCGCCGCACCGTGATGTTCTCGTGCCACGACCTGAATCTCGCACGCCGCTTCGCGACGCACGCGCTGTTGCTCGACGGTGCGGGCGGCGTGCATGCCGGACCGGTGCATGATGTGCTCACGCCCACGCTGACGAGCCGCGCATTCGGCTATCCGTTGATTCTGATTCGCGACGGCGAACACGAGGCGCTGATTCCCGCGCCGCGTGCGCGTCACGAATCGCCTGCCGGTTATGACACATCGGCAGGATAATCGCTCGAACCAAACACTCTCATTTCAGACCACGCTTATGACCTCCTTGCCACGCCCGACCGGTTTGCCCGAAGTCGCACCGCTCGATCAAACGCTACGCGCCGAGCTGCAACACATCATCGATACCAAGACCAAGCCGCCCGGCAGCCTGGGGCGGCTCGAAACGCTCGCGCGGCAGATGGGCCTGATTCAGCGCAGCACGCAGCCGACGGTGCAGCGCCCGGCGATGATCGTGTTCGCCGGCGACCACGGCATTGCCGCGGAAGGCGTGAGCCCGTATCCGCAAGCGGTGACTGCGCAGATGGTCGCCAACTTTCTTGCGGGCGGCGCGGCGATCAATGCATTGAGCCGCGTTGCCGGCATCGAACTCGAAGTGGTCAATGCCGGCATCGCGACGCCGTTGCCGTCGACCGACGGCCTCGTCGATATTCCGGTGGCGAGCGGCACGCGCAACTTCGCGCACGAACCCGCGATGACGCATGCGCAGGCACTCGCCGCGATGCAGGCGGGCGCGGCGCGCGTGCATCATCACGCGGTGCTCGGCACCAACGTGATCGGCTTCGGCGAGATGGGGATTGCGAACACGTCGTCGGCCGCGTGTCTGATGAGCCGTGTGTGCAACGTGCCGATCGACGAATGCGTCGGCCGTGGCACCGGTCTCGACAACGCGGGGCTCGCGAAAAAGCGCAACGTGCTCGCATCGGCGCTCGCGCAGCATGCTGGAGCCACGGCGCCGCTCGACGTGCTCGCGACCTTCGGCGGTTTCGAAATCGCGATGATGACCGGCGCGTATCTCGCGGCCGCCGAAGCGCGGATGACGATCCTCGTCGACGGTTTCATCGCGACTTCCGCGTTGCTGATCGCCGATGCGTTCGCACCGAACGTGCGCGAGTACTGCGTGTTCGCGCACGCGTCGAACGAAGCGGGGCACCGGCGCATGCTCGATCATTTCGGCGCGCTGCCGTTGCTGTCGCTCGACCTGCGTCTCGGCGAAGGCACCGGCGCGGCGCTCGCGGTGCCGCTCTTGCGCGCCGCCGCGGCGTTCATCAACGAAATGGCGAGCTTCGATTCGGCGGGCATTGCGAATCGCGAAGCCTGATCCGCATGACGGCAACTGACTGACACCCGGCCCATCCATGAACCCGCTCGCGGAACTGCGCTATTTCTTCACGGCGCTCGGTTATTTCACGCGCGTGCCCGTGCCGCGCTGGGTCGGCTACGAGCCGCATTATCTGAATGCGGCCGCGCGCTACTTCCCTTTGGTCGGCGCATTGGTCGGCGCGTTCAGCGCGCTGGTCTATCTGATGGCGCTGCGCGTGTTTCCGGCGGGCGTGGCGGTATTGCTGTCGATGGCCGCGTCGTTACTGGCGACAGGCGCCTTTCATGAGGATGGTCTCGCCGATTGCGTCGATGCGTTCGGTGGCGCATATAACCGCAGCGATGCGTTGCGCATCATGCATGACTCACGCATCGGCGCTTTCGGCGCCATCGCGCTGGTGATCGCGCTCGCGTTGAAGTGGCAGACGCTCGCGGCATTGCCGCCGGTGCGCGCCGCAAGTCTGATGATTGCCGCGCATGCGGCGAGCCGCGCGTGCGCGATCAGCTATCTGGCCACGCTCGAATATGTCCGCGCCGAAGGCAAGGCCAAGCCGGTCGCGCAGCGCCTGAGCGGCCCTGCGTTGCTGTGCGCGGCGTTGTTCGGCTTACCCTGGCTGCTGTGGCCGAATGGGCCTGGCGTGCCGGACTGGCGCTTCGCGGCCGTGACGTTGGCGGTGCTGATCGCGCTGCGGTTTGCACTGGGCCGCTATTTCGTGAAACGCATTGGCGGCTATACCGGCGACTGTCTCGGCTTCGCGCAGCAGATCTTCGAATTGATCATCTACCTGGTGGGGCTTGCATGGATATCGTCCTGATTCGCCATCCCGCCGTCGCGCTCGACGCGGGCGTGTGCTATGGGCACAGCGACGTTGCGCTCGCCGCCGACGCCGCGATTTCGTCGAGCGCGCTCGCGTTGAAGCTCGCGAAGTTGCAGGTGCCGGCGCCGCGCGTGTTGATCTCGAGTCCGCTCACGCGCTGCTCGGCGCTCGCCGCCGAGATAGCGAACGACTTCGGTTGCGTGCTCAGTCACGATGACCAGCTGATGGAAATGAATTTCGGAGAGTGGGAGACGCAGCGCTGGGACGAGATCGATCGCGCGCTGCTCGACGACTGGGCCGCGAATTTTGAACACGCGCGTGCGCATGGCGGCGAGAGCGTGGCGCAATTCGTCGAGCGCGTGCGCGCGTGGGTCGATGCGTTCGCGCAGACGCGCGAGCTGTCGCCGGCTTATGTGGTCACGCATGCCGGCGTGATGCGGGTGATCGCGTCGCTGGTGCTGGACGTGCCGCTGGAGCGGTGTCTGAAATGGTCGCTCGAAATGGCGGGAGTCGTCTGGTTGCGCCGGAATGACGACGCGCAGCGGTGGTCGCTGGTGCGGTGGAATGCGTGAAGGGGGCGGTTGGCGCGGTAAGTCGCGGTTGACTGCGAGGTGCGGCGTTTGCGCTTGAGGCTGGATTGATCGCACGGCAGTTGGCATGCAACGTCGAGGTCTGACGCAGCCGGTTGGCACGCGGCGACCGGCATGCCGGTATGCGATCGCCCTCGCGCCGCGTATCGGCATGCCTTCGCTTCACTGCGCAGCCGGTTTCCTGCGCGAGCGCGCCGTCTCCAGATCGTCACACAGCCGCTGCGCGCCCTGCACGATGCGTGGGGCTGGCCGGTTGATCAGGTCGCCATCGATGGCAAAGAGGTTCTGATTCGCCACCGCCGTGAGAGCGGGCCACGCGCGCCACGTGTCGAGTTGCGGCAAGCGGGTGTCCGGCTGCGTCGCGCCGGGCGCCGACGTGACGATCGCTTCCGGATTCGCGGCGAGCACCGCTTCGGTCGAGACGGTCGGCACCAGCGGTTGAAGTCCCGCGAACACGTTGCGGCCGCCGCACAGCGTGATTACGTCGCTGACCATGTGCTCGCCGTTGAGGGTCATCAGCGGCTTGTCCCACACCTGATAGAACACGCTGACCGGCGGCCGGCGCGCATACTGCGTGCGCAATCGTGCGATGTCGTGACGATACGCGGCCGCCGCGGCATCCGCGAGCGGCGACGTGCCGAGCAATTGCCCGAGTTTCGTTAGCGAGACGGCTACGTCGTCGAGATGATGCGGCTCGCTGAAGAACAGCGGCACGTGCAGTTCGCGCAGGCGTTCGAGTTGACGCTGCGCATTGCCATGCCGCCAGACGACGATCAGATCGGGCTTCAACGCGACGATGCGCTCGAGGTCGAGCGCCTTGTTGTCGCCGACGCGCGGCAGCTGCTGCGCTTGCGGCGGGTAGTCGCTGTACGACACGGCGCCGACCATTTTTGCCCCGCCGCCCGCCGCGTACAACAGTTCCGTGACGTGCGGCGCGAGGCTGATCACGCGTTGCGCGGGGCCGGGCAAGGTGACGGTTGCGCCGGTGTCGTCGGTGACGCTGATTGCGGCGCGGGCGTGCAGTGAGGTAACGCAAAGCGACGCGGCGATGAAGCACGGGATGAAGCGGGCGAGTCGGGTCATCGGGCGAAGAGGTTGGTGTGCGTGAAGGGCATGGGGCATGAGGGAACGCTGCAGGGTCGTGCCTGCTTCGCTACGTCAACCGGCTCGCGCGGTATCGAGTGCCTGCATCGCTTCGCGCAGGCTTTCTTCGAAGCGTGTCCATTCGGCTTCGCTAGCGGGCAGGCCGAAACGCACGCTGCCCGACGCGGTGAAGAGGCGGGTCCATATGCCACGCCGCGCCAGCGCTTCGTGTAAAGCGGCGGCGCGCGCGTCGTCGCTCCATGCGAAAAGCGGCGTGCTGTGTGTCGCAAAACCGTGAGCATGCAATAGCTCGACCAGTCGCGCGCTTTCGCTGTCGAGCCGCGCGCGCATTTGCCGTTGCCATGCTTCGTCGGCGAGTGCGGCCTTGACTGCATGACGCGCCGGACCACTGACCGTCCATGCGCCCAGCGTGCGCCGCAAGGTGTCGAGCAACGCGGGCGCAGCGAGCACGAAGCCCGCGCGCACGCCGGCGAGCCCGAAGAATTTCCCCGGCGAGCGCAGCACGATCAGTCCTTCAAGATGCGTGCTGGCCGCGAGCGACGCCTCGGGCATCGTATCGGCGAAGGCTTCGTCGACCAGTAACGTGCCGCCGCGTGCGTGCAATTGCGCATGCCAATGCAGCAGTGTGTCGGCGCTCAGATGCGCGGCCGTCGGATTGTTCGGATTCACGACGATCGCGTGAGTGAGCGCATTCGGCAAGCGCTCGCAGCACACGTCGAGCGGCGCGACGCGATGTCCTGCTCGTGCAAACGCGGGCGCGTATTCGCTATACGTGAGCGGCGCGATGCCGACCGTCGCGCGCGGCAGCAACGCGGGCAACGCGCGAATCGCCGCCTGGCTGCCGGCGACGGGCAGCACGTGCGCCGCGTCGGGCGCCCGGTAGTAGCGCGCGGCGCAGGCGGCGAAGTCGTCGCCTTCGTCAGGCAGACGCCGCCATGCATCGGCGGGAACCGGCGGCACGGGGTAGCCGTGCGGATTGATGCCCGTCGAGAGGTCGAGCCACCGCGCGTACGGGATGCCGTAGCGTTCGGCTGCTTCGTGCAGATTGCCGCCGTGGACCACGACGTCGTTCGCCGTGCGGCTCGGGTGGTCCGTCATGTGATCAACCATGAAAGGGCACGCTCAGCAACGCCAGCACGATCAGGACCGCCAGCCAGAGAATGATCGTCCGTTCGACCAGCGCCAGCGCAGCCCTCACGTGGCTGGCCTTGGCGGGGTGGCCGAAGCCGAGCGTCGGGCGATGTTCGAGCGCGCCGTGATACACCGCCGGCCCGCCAATCAGCACGTTCAGACTGCCGGCGCCGGAGGCCATCACCGGTCCCGCATTCGGGCTGTCCCAGCGCGGTGCCTGCTCGCGCCAGCAACGCCACGCGGTGTGCGTGTCGCCAAGCAGCGCATAGCTGGCAGCCGTGAGACGCGCGGGGATCCAGTTGAGCACGTCGTCGAGGCGCGCCGCGGCCCAGCCGAAACGCAGATAGCGCGGCGTGCGATAGCCCCACATCGCATCGAGCGTGTTGGCCAGACGAAACCCGAGCGCGCCCGGGCCGCCCGCGATCGCAAACCAGAACAGCGCGCCGAAGATCGCGTCGTTGCCGTTTTCGAGCGCCGATTCGACGGCTGCACGCGAGAGCGCGGCTTCATCGGCATGGGCGGTTTCGCGCGACACGATGCGCGCGGTCAGCTGGCGCGCTTCTTCAAGATCGCGTTGCAGAAGGGCCCGTGCGATCGGCGCAATATGATCGTGCAGGCTGCGCGCGCCGAGCGCGAACCACAGCAGCATGACGTGCACCGCGCAAGCCGCGAAGAACGGCAGCACCGCGACCAGCCACCACGCGATCAACACCGGCGGCAGCACCGCCAGCGCCCACGCGAGGAGTCCCTTGAGCCGCAAGCGCCGGCCGGTGTTATAGCGCTTCTCGAGACGCTTCGCCCAGTTGCCGAAACCCACCAACGGGTGTGCGACGCGCGGCTCGCCGAACCAGCGGTCGATGACCACGCCCGCGGTCGCAAGCGTTGCGAGCAGAGGAAGCGAGAGCATCATGCGCGGCTCGCTGTTTTCAGCGCGAGCGGCAAGCCGGCGACCATCATCGTGGCCGTGGTGCTCAAGGCGGCGATGCGCTGGTTGAGGCGGCCGAGTTCATCGACGTAAAGACGCGTGGCCGCGCCGAGCGGCACCACGCCCAGGCCGATTTCGTTGCTGACCACGATGATCTTGCCGTGGGCGGCCACGAGCGCCGCTTCGAGCGCGGCAACGTGCGCGTGATAGAGGTCGATCGGCAGCGCGTCGCCTTCGGCGGGACACAGCAGATTGGCGAGCCACAGCGTCAGGCAGTCGATCAGCATGCAATGGCCGGGGGCGTCGCTTTGCGCGACGGCACCAGCGAGGTCGACGCCTGCTTCGAGCAACCGCCAATGCGCGGGACGCCGCGCGCGATGGTGCGCGATGCGCGCGCTGAATTCGGCGTCGTCGGCCACGCGGGCGGTGGCGATGTAGGTGACGGGGAGGGCGCTGTCGCCGGCAAGCTGTTCGGCGTGCACGCTCTTGCCCGAACGGGCGCCGCCGAGAACGAAGGTGAGGTCGCGGGGAGTCATCGCGTGATTGTACCGGCGTGCAGTGCGGGCCGGCGCGATGGGATAATGCGGCGGGCGTGGTGGTGTGTGGGGGTGGGAGAGGCACGCGGCGCGGCGCGCTGAGCCGGAGCACACGGTGTGCTTCAACGCCCCACGCGATTTGTTTTTCCGTTGCGATTTCGTTGTCGTGTCTTGCCGCGTCCTTACCGCCTCAACGCCGCACTCACACCACCCTTTGCCGTTTCGCTACAACCTTCACCACCTTTTGCTTCATCGCCCTTTCACCGCCGACCCCGACCTCCCGTGACCACCACTTCGACTTCGCTTCCGCTTGCGCATGACGCCGTCCCCGTGCCGCGTGGCACGCTGATGATCCAGGGCACCACGTCCGACGCCGGCAAGAGCACGCTGGTCGCGGGCCTCTGCCGGCTCGCGCGCCGCGCCGGCGTGCGGGTCGCGCCTTTCAAGCCGCAGAACATGGCGCTCAACAGCGCGGTGACCATCGACGGCGGCGAGATCGGCCGCGCCCAGGCGTTGCAGGCGGTGGCCGCGGGGATCGCCGCGCATACCGACCTGAACCCGGTGCTGCTCAAGCCGACGAGCGATCGCGGCGCGCAGGTGATCATCCACGGCAAGGCGCGCATGAATCTCGACGCGCGCGCGTATCACGAGTACAAGCCCGTCGCGTTCGAAGCGGTGCTGCAGTCGTATGCGCGTCTGCAGGCCGCATACGACACGATCTTCGTCGAAGGCGCGGGCAGTCCCGCCGAGATTAATCTGCGCGAGCGCGACATCGCCAACATGGGTTTTGCGGAAGCCGTCGATTGCCCGGTGGTGCTGGTCGCCGATATCGATCGCGGCGGCGTGTTCGCGCATCTGACCGGCACGCTCGCCTGTCTGTCGGTGAGCGAGCAGGCGCGGGTGCGCGGCTTCATCATCAACCGGTTTCGCGGCGACATCGGCTTGCTGCAGCCGGGGCTCGACTGGCTCGAAGCGCAGACCGGCAAGCCGGTGCTCGGCGTCGTCCCGTATCTGCACGGCCTCACGCTCGACGCGGAAGACATGTTGCCGCCCGAGTTGCGCGCCGCGCACAGCGGCGGGGAACGGACGCTACGGGTAGTCGTGCCGGTGCTGCCGCATATCAGCAATCACACCGATTTCGACGCGCTGCGCGCACACCCGCAGGTCGACTTTCACTACGTGCGCAGCGGCACGCCGCTGCCGCCGGCCGATCTGATCATCCTGCCGGGGTCGAAAAACGTGCCCGGCGACCTCGCGTTTCTGCGCGCGCAAGGCTGGGACGTGGTCCTGCAACGGCATCTGCGCTATGGCGGGCGCGTGATCGGCATTTGCGGCGGCATGCAGATGCTCGGGCGCGAAGTGGCCGATCCGCACGGTGTGGAGGGCGTGCCGGGGACGTGGGCGGGGCTCGGCTGGCTCGACTACTCGACGGTCCTCACGCGGGAAAAAACGCTGAAGAACGTGACTGGAGGCCTCGCGCTGCCTGGTTCGCCCGAAGTGGCCGGCTACGAAATTCACATGGGCGAGACGCATGGCCCGGCGCTGGACGCGCCCGCGCTGCGTCTGGAAACCGCGCAAGGGACGCGTCCCGATGGCGCGATGTCCGCTGACGGCCAGATTCTCGCCACCTACGTGCACGGCCTGTTCGACACGCCGGCCGCGTGCGCCGCATTGCTCGCGTGGGCGGGTCTGAGCGACGCGCAGCAGATCGACTACCCGGCGCTGCGCGAGGCGTCGCTGGAGCGCCTCGCCGATACGCTGGCCGCCCATCTTGACCTGTCGAAGCTTTTTGCGGCGATTGGCTGAGGGGATCGGTTCGAGGTGAGGGGTTAAATTCCGCAGTGCCCCGGGCCGCGCTCGACCGTTCAATACAACACGATCTGCGTGCAGCGAAACAGCGCCATCGTCTTGCCGTTCGAGTCGGTGACGGTCGCATCCCATACCTGCGTGCTGCGTCCCAGATGCACGCCCCTGGCGACCGCGCGGATCGTCCCTTCGGTCGCCGTGCCGAGAAAATTGCTTTTCAGTTCGATGGTCGTGAAATTGCGCGCTGTCTCCGGCAGGTGCGCGAGGCATGCGTAGCCACACGCGGTATCCGCGAGACCGATCACCGTGGCCGCGTGCAGGAAGCCGTTCGGCGCGAGCAACTCGGGGCGCACGGTCAATTCCGCGGTCAAAACGCTTTCTTCCAGCGATAGCACGCGTACGCCCAGCAAGCCTGGCAGCTTGCCCTGCTGGCGTTCGTGCAGGCGTTCGACGGTGTATTCCGGGCGGAGTTTGCTCATGAGATTCGGGTCCTTGATTGAAAAGAAACGGCAGGGCGAAGCGGTCGATTAGCCCCGATTCGCCATCTGGGGGCTTCGCCGCAGTGCATTTGTCGATATTATCAACGCCTGGATCGGCGGGCGAACCCGAAAACGGTACGGATCGGAACCCGCCGGCGCAAGTCACAGCAATAAGCAATCGCGCGGCAAACCGGCTGGCGGTGACCAGCCTTCTTTCCGGGAGCATTCATGACGGTGATCGTGGTGGCGAATCCAAAGGGCGGCGTGGGTAAGAGCACGCTTTCGACCAATCTGGCCGGCTATTTCGCCGCGGCCGGCGAATGGGTGGCGCTTGCCGACCTGGACAAGCAGCAGTCCGCGCACGCGTGGCTGGCGTTGCGGCCCGACACGTTGCCGGCCATCGAAACCTGGGAAGTCAACCAGGACGCGCCGGCCAAACCGCCGAAGGGCCTGGAGCACGCGGTCATCGACACGCCGGCGGGCCTGCACGGCCATCGCCTGAGCATCGCGCTGGATCTGGCCGACAAGGTGATCGTGCCGCTGCAGCCGTCGATGTTCGACATTCTCGCCACCCAGGAATTTCTCGAACGGCTGGCGAAGGAAAAAGCGGTCAGGAAAGGCGCGATCGAAGTCGGCGTGGTCGGCATGCGCGTCGATGCGCGCACGCGGTCGGCGGAACAGCTGCATCGCTTTGTCGAGGGCTTGAAGCTGCCGGTGCTCGGCTTTTTGCGCGACACGCAGAACTACGTGCAACTGGCGGCCCATGGGCTGACCCTATGGGATGTCGCGAAAAGCCGCGTCGAGAAGGACCTGGAGCAGTGGCAGCCGATCCTCGAATGGACGAATGGAACAGCGCGGAAGGGTTGAGGCGGAGCGGGCTTAAGACGACCGGGCGGCGGTGGCCGCCCGCTCACCGGGCGCTTGCGCAATCGCGGGCGCGTGACGAACGCGCGATTGCGCGTGTCAGTGAAATGAAAACGCGCGTCAAAAAGCAACGCGCGTGCAAAGCAAACCCAAAACCCGACGGCCGAAAAAACGAACGACGACCGCCTCGCTCAGGTCCAGTTCTGCGTCGGCACGTGATCGCGGCTGCCCTTGATCTTGTTGTTGTCGTCGACGAACACCAGGTCCGGCTTCCAGCCCGCTTTCAGTTCCGCTTCATCGACCACCGCGAAGGCGGCGATGATCACCAGGTCGCCCAGTTGCGCACGCCGCGCGGCCGAACCGTTCAGCGAAATCATGCCGCTGCCGCGCTCGCCCTTGATCGCATAGGTCGAGAAACGCTCGCCGTTGTTGATATTCCAGATGTCGATCCGTTCGTTTTCGACGATGTTCGCTGCTTCGAGCAGATCTTCGTCGATCGCGCACGAACCTTCGTAGTGCAGCTCGCAGTGCGTGACCGCGACGCGGTGGATCTTCGACTTCAGCATGTTGCGTTGCATGACCAATCCTGTATGGCTTCAGTGACTGCTTTCGGTGACGGCTTCAGATTTCGAGGTTGTCGATCAGACGGGTCGCGCCGAGCTTGGCTGCGGCCAGCACGACCAGTTCCGCGTTCGCGTCCTGCGCGCCGGGCGGCAGCAAGTCCGAGCGCTTGCGCACCGCGATGTAATCGGGCTGCCAGCCGCGCGCGGCCAGCGCCGCCATTGCCGCCTGTTCGAGTTTCGCGAAGTTGCGCTCGCCCGAGTGCACCGCGTCGCGCACGAGATTGAGCTCGGCGGCCAGCACCGGCGCCTCGGCGCGCTCGGCGGCCTGCAGGTAGCGGTTGCGCGAGCTGAGCGCGAGGCCGTCGGCGTCGCGCACGGTTTCGGCAGCGATGATGTCGGTCGGCAGCGCGAACTGATGGCACATGCGGCGCACGATCATCAGCTGCTGGTAATCCTTCTTGCCGAACACCGCGACGCGCGGTTGCACGCACGACATCAGCTTCATCACCACGGTGCACACGCCCTGGAAGAAGCCGGGCCGGAATTCGCCTTCGAGGATGTCGCCCAGATCATGCGGCGGATGCACGCGATACTCCTGCGGCTCCGGATACAGATCCCGCTCGGTCGGCGCGAACAGCACGTAGACGCCTTCCTTCTGCAGCTTGTCGATGTCGGCTTCGAGCGTGCGCGGGTATTTGTCGAAGTCTTCGTTCGGGCCGAACTGCAGCCGGTTGACGAAAATGCTCGCCACGACCGGGTCGCCGTGCTGGCGCGCGAGGCGCATCAGCGACAGATGACCCTCGTGCAGGTTGCCCATGGTCGGCACGAAGGCCGTGCGATTCTGGCCGCGCAACTGGTCGCGCAATTCATGGATCGAGCTGATGACTTTCATGATCGGACAGGGATTTCCTCGCGCGGCGCGCGACTCGGTTGGCGCAAGACTTCAGGGAATCGCGCGGGCCGCCGTCTCATTGACGATGACGGGTTTGAAGCGCGGGATTGTAGTGGATTTGTGAGCTTGGCGCACCGAAACGAGGCAAGCCCGCGAAGCCGCCGCCGGTGGGCTGGCGCAAGCGGCTCCGACACGCGCGGCAATGGCGGGTTCAGGCCGGCAAATAGGCGAGCCGCACATAGATCGGCGCGAACGGTTCCGCCTGGGTGATTTCGACGAGCGACTCGCGGCACAGTTCGAGCACGGCGATGAAGTTCACCACCACGACCGGCACGCCCTTGCTGGTGTCGAACAGGTCGGAGAACTCGATGAAGCGCGCGTTTTGCAGTTGCCGCAGGATCGAGCTCATATGTTCGCGCACCGACAGCTCCTCGCGCGAAATCTTGTGATGCTGCACGAGTTTCGCGCGCTTGATCACATCGGCCCACGCGCTGCGCAGATCCTCGCTGTTCACGTCCGGGAAACGCGGCGTGATGCTCTGCTCGATGTAGACCTCGGCGCGCAGGAAGTCGCGCCCGAGTTGCGGCAACTGGTCGATGCGTTGCGCGGCGAGCTTCATCTGCTCGTATTCGAGCAGGCGGCGCACCAGTTCCGCGCGGGGATCTTCGGCTTCCTCGCCGCTGTCGGCTTTCTTCACCGGCAGCAGCATGCGCGACTTGATCTCGATCAGCATCGCGGCCATCAGCAGATATTCGGACGCGAGTTCGAGATTGGTCTGGCGCAACTGGTCGACGTAACCGAGGTATTGCACCGTGACGTCCGCCATCGGAATGTCGAGCACGTTGAAGTTCTGCTTGCGGATCAGGTACAGCAGCAGATCCAGCGGTCCTTCGAACGTTTCGAGGAACACCTCGAGCGCGTCCGGCGGGATGTACAGGTCGGTCGGTAGCTTGAAGAGCGGCTCGCCGTACAGGCGCGCGAATGCGATGCCGTCGACCGTGTCGGGCGTCGAATCGGTGGCGGGCGCGGCAAGCGCGGCGTCGGCGGAGGCCGGCGCGGGGCCGTGTGCCTCGTCGGCGTGGGTCATCGCGGCGGCGGGGCGCTTAGAAGTTTTGATAGTACGAGTAAGACGTCTGTTCCACGCGCGAGGCTTTCTGCGCGGCGCGTTCTTCGAGATCGATCGGCTGTTTGTCCCACAGCAGCGCGCGGCCGCGGCGTTGTTCGGCTTCCAGATTGGGCTTCTGTTGCTTGAGCTGGTTCAGGAACTGGGTGATGTCCGATTGATACATGGCTCGACGTCCGTGGGTGGGTGAGTGGGCGGCTGCCCGGCAGGAACCTGGCGGGGCGCAGCGCCGTTAATCCGGAATTTTACCGCATGCGCCGCGCGCGGTCGAAAAACGGCGGCAGCGGCCCTTTTTGAGATCTCGCGGCCCCCGCCGATGTGGTCAAATAGCATGCCATGGCCGCCGCGCGGCCAGGCGGGAAGAAATCATTAATCATGGCTGGGAGGTCCCGTTTGGCGGGAGGTGCGATCGACAAGCCGCGTCTGCGGCGCGGCAGGGCCGGCTCGGAGCGCGGGCGTGCGGCATCCGGGCTGTGCCGGCTGCGCGCGTGGCTGGCCTTCGGCATCGTCATGCTGACGCTGGCGGCCGGCGACGCACACGCCGCGCGCGCGGCGGCGAGCTACAAGGTCGACGTCGTGGCCACGCCGCGCTCGCTGCGCCGGCTGCTCGAAGCGCATCTGGACATTGCCCGCTTCGCCAAACGCCCCGACGTCAGCGACGACCAGTTCGCCTTCCTGATTACCGCCACGCCGCAGCAGGTGCGCGATCTGGCCGCGACGCAGGGCTATTTCACGCCGGTCGTGAGCACGGACGTGCGTACCGTCGACGCCACACGGCGCGTCACGGTGAACGTCGATCCGGGCCCGCAAACCATCGTCAAGTCGGTTACGCTGGCGTTTCGCGGCGCGGTGCTCACCGAAGACCCGGGGCAGGAAAACGCCACGCGCTTCGCGTTTTCGCTGCACGAGGGCGAACCGTTCTCGCAGAGCGCCTGGGACGACGCCAAGAACGCGTCGCTCCGGGTCCTGTCTTCGCGCCGCTATCTGGCCGCGAAGATCTATCACTCCGAGGCGCGGATCGATCCGCGTACGCATGAGGCGGCACTGTCGGTCACCTACGAAAGCGGGCCGACCTTCACGATGGGCGAGCTCGACGTATCGGGCACGCGGCGCTATCCCGAGCGGATCGTCCACAACGTCAATCCGATTTCGCCCGGCGACATTTACGACACGCGCCGTGTCGCCGAATTGCAGCGGCAGTTGCAGAACACGCCGTACTTCGCGAGCGTCGCGATCGACCTGGATAACGACCCGACCAAGCCGGTCAACACACCGGTCCATGTGAAGGTCTCGGAATTTCCATTTCACGGTTTCCGCGGCGGCGTGGGCTACTCGACCGATAACGGCCCCCTCGTCCAGGGTTCGTACACCTATCTGAATACGTTCGGCAAGGCATGGCCGTTCACTGTCGAAGGCCGCGCGGACCAGACCCAGCAATACGGGCAAATCCAGCTCGCGATGCCCCCGGGGCTGCGCGGGTGGACCAACAGCGTGCTGGCGTCCTACACCACCACCGACGTTTCCGACACGCGCATCTACAGCATCCGGGGCGGCGTTCAGCGCGCCCGCACGTCGCAGTTCCTCGACTACAACTACTCGCTGCTGTACTACCAGGACCGGCTCGACCAGAACACGGCCCCGCCTTCCACCGCACGCGCGCTGGTGCCCGCGTGGTCGTGGACCCGACGCGATACCGACGACCCGCTGTTCCCGCGTAGAGGCAATCTGATTCACGCCGAGGCGGGTTTCGCGATCAAGGGCGTGCTGACCGATCAGACCTTTATCCGCGGCTACGCGCGCGGCCAGCAATACGTGCCGATCGGCAAGGACGACATCGTGCTGATCCGCGCCGAGCTCGGCGGCGTGTTCACGAGCGGCCCGTCGAGCGGCATACCGGCGTCGCTGCTGTTTCGGGCGGGCGGATCGAACTCGGTGCGCGGCTACGGTTTCCAGAGCATCGGCAACAACGTCGGCGGTTCGGTGCTGCCCACCAAATATCTCGTGACGGCGGCAGCCGAGTATCAGCACTGGTTCTCGCACGACTGGGGCGCGGCCGCGTTCTTCGACATCGGCACCGCCACCGACACCTGGGGCGAAAAAGTCTTCTATCCGGGCGTCGGCATCGGGGCGCGCTGGCGCAGTCCGGTCGGCCCGGTCAACGTCGATATCGCTTACGGGATCCGCGACAACCGCGTGCGGCCTTATCTGACGCTGGGTATCGCCTTCTGATGAAAACCTGTTTTGACATGATTCGCGCATGACCACGGACGCAGCCGACCCGCCCAACCCGCAGCCGCCCGGCGCCGAGCCGCCCGGACAGCCGCCGCCCGAACCGCCGCCGCGCAGGCATCGGCTCGGCCGCGTGTTGCTGAAAACGTTCGTCTCGACGGTGCTGGTGTTGGTGCTGTTGGTCGGGCTGGCGGTCGGCCTGCTGTATGGCGCGCTGACCACCGAGCGCGGCACCGCCTATGCGTGGCAGGCGGCGCTCAGGCTGCTGGACGGCCGGCTGGGCGGCACGCTGGAGGGCGGCACGCTCGCGAACGGCGTGCAACTGCGGCAGGTACGCTGGCGCGCCCTCGACGGCAGCGGCACCGATATCCAGATCGACCGCGTCGCCGGCCGCTGGGCGCTCGCGCGCGAACCGTGGCGCTTCACGATCGACTACCTGCATGTCGGCACGATCGACGCGCGAATCGGTGCGTCGTCGTCGAGCAGCAGCGAACCGCTGAAGCTGCCGCAGGACTTGCGCTTGCCGATGCAACTCGACATCCGCGACGTGCAGGTCGACAAGCTGCTGCTGCATCAGGGCGCATCGACCACCGAACTGTCGAGCTTCGCATTTCATGGACGCAGCGACGGACTTCATCACGAGGCCGCCATCGAGCGGCTCGATACGCCGTTCGGCGCGGTGACGGCGTCGGCGAAGCTCGACGGCGTGCAACCGTTTCCGCTCACCGGCGAGGTCGGCTATTCGGGCAAGGTCAACAACGAGGCGGTGGAGGTGGGTGGGCATCTGAGCGGCTCGCTCGAACAGCTTGTCGCCGAGCTCGATGCCACCGGTATGAAGCTCGCCGGCCATGCGCGGCTCGAGGCTACGCCGTTCGCCGCGGTGCCCTTGCAACGTGCGACGCTGAGCTTCGACCATGTCAATCCGCAAGCCTTCGCGCCCGGCGCGCCGCTGGCCGATCTGGCCGTGCGCGCGGAGTTGCAGCCCGTGGGGCAGGATGAGGCGGGAGCGCCGGGCGCGAGCGGTGTCGCAGCGGCGAGCGCTGCCAGCGGGACGGTCGCGGGTCGTGCGAGCGGTGCGGCGGATGCCGCCAGCGGCGCGGCGGGCGGCGCACCGGGACAGGCCAGCGCCGTCGTTCCAGGCGGTAGCACGGCTGCGAACCACGCTGCCGGCCACGGCAAGCACGACGCCGCGCAAACCGGCGCCGCAGGCTTCGCGGTCACCGGCCACGTATCGATCGTCAATGCCAAACCCGGTGCGATCGACCAGAACCTGCTGCCGCTGATCGACGCCAATGCCGACGTGCGGCTCGACGCCCAGGCCCAGCACATCTCGAACCTGAACGTGCGGATCGTCCGCAATGCGACGGTCACCGGCGGCGGCGCGTTGACCGGCCGGCGCGGGCAGTTCGATCTGCGCGTAGCGGGGCTCGACCTGAACGCACTGCAAGCGACGGTGCGGCCCACGCAACTCGCCGGGACCATCGGCATCCGCCTGAACGACGACATCCAGAGCCTCACGCTCGATCTCGCCGACCCGCGCGCGGCGCTGCGCGCGCAAGGCAAGGTGACGTTCGATCCCGCCCGGATGAGCTTCAACGACGTGCGCGTCACGTCGGGGCGCGGGCGCATCGATTTGTCCGGCGCGCTCAAGCACGACGCGAATTCCACCTACAACCTGAAAGCGCAACTGACCGATTTCGACCCGCTGACGCTGGCTTCGCAGATGCCGTCGCGCACGCCGGTCGCGGGCCCGGCGCCCGCGGCGAGCGGCGCGCAGCGCGCGCGCACCGCGCAAGCCGCGGCGCAAGCCGGCAGCACGGCCGGCGCAAGAAGCGCGGCGCCGGGCGACCAGGCCGCCGCGATAGCAAAAAACACGGCCAAAGCCGCGGTGCAGACCGAGGTGGTGCAGCGCAGGACGCCCGCGCCGGCTCGCGCCGCCACACACGCCGCGCCTGCCGCGCGCAAGATCGAGGCGCGAGTGAACGGCACGCTCACCGCGGCCGGCGTGCTGGGTCCCGTCTTCACGACCAAGGCCGAGTTCAAGCTGGGCCCGAGCGTCTACGACAACCTGCCGCTGACCGGCGGCGGCACGATTCAGCTGGCCGGCTCGCGAATCCTGCCGAGCCGCGCGAATCTGTCGGTGGCGGGCAACCAGGTCGATTTGCAGGGCAGCTTCGGCGCGAGCGGCGACCGGCTGCGGTTTCGCATCGACGCGCCGCAGCTCGAGCGGCTCGGTTTCGGCCTCGCAGGTCTCATCGCCGCCGATGGCGACGTCACCGGCTCGTTCGCGCACCCGAACGTCACGCTGAGCTACAAGGCCGACAGCGTGGTGTTCGGCAGCAACCGCGTGGGCCATGCGGAAGGCCGCGCCGAACTGCGCGACGGTGCGAACGGCGCGCTCGCCTTCACCACCGACGCGCGCAATCTCAGCGCGGGCGGCGTCGACCTGAGCACGCTCACCGCGCGCCTGTCCGGCACGCGCGCCAATCACACGCTCGAAGCGGCAGCCACCGGCAAGCTGCAGGACCGGCCGCTCGATCTGACGCTCGCCGCCAACGGCAAGCTGACCGAAGCGCGCGACGGCACGCGCTGGGACGGCAGCGTGACGCGTCTGCAGAACCGCGGCACGCCGGCGTTCAATCTCGAGTCGCCGCTTGCGGTGAGCGCCGCACCGAACCGGCTGACACTCGGCGCGACGCGGCTGACGCTCGAAGGCGCGGTGCTGAGTCTGAAGTCGTTCGCATTCGATCACGGCAGGATCCAGTCCGCGGGCAGCCTCACCGATATTTCGGTCACGCGTTTGCAGCAGTTGCGCCACGAGATCACCGGCGAGCCGCCGGCCGTCAGAACCGATCTGGTATTCGACGGCGACTGGGATTTCTCGCTCGGCGCCACGGCGAGCGGCCACATCCAGTTGCGCCGGCGCAGCGGCGACGTCACGGTCGAGATTGGCCGCGGGCTCGCGTCGACCGGCATCTCAGATATAAGCGCGCGCGCCGAATTCAGCGGCGGCAACCGCCTCAACGCGACGCTGCGCGCGCAGGCGAGCCGGCTCGGCGTGATCGACGCCGACGCGCACACCACGCTGGTGATGCGCGACGGCCTGCTGACCTTCAACCCCGAGGGTGCGCTGTCCGGCAGCGTGAACGCGAACGTGCCGTCGCTGAAAACGACCGGCGGCCTGCTCGGCCCGAGCTATCTGCTCGACGGCCATCTCGCGCTCAAGCTCGCGCTCGGCGGCACGGTCGCCAAGCCGAGCCTGACCGGCTCGCTGATCGGCGACGGCCTGTCCGCGACGATGGTCGACCAGGGCGTGCAGTTGAAGGAAGGCGTGGTGCGCATCGCGCTGTCGGAGAATCTGGTTGACTTCCAGCAGGTCGAGTTCCGCGGCGCGAGCGGCACGCTGCGCGCCACCGGGCGCGTGCGGCTGGACGGCGCGGAGCCGGATCTGACCGCGAGCATCGTCGCGGACAAGCTCGAACTGTTCGCGTCGCCGGATCGCAATCTGTCGCTGACGGGCAGCGCGAGCATCGCCAACGGCGGCGCGCAGCGCGGGATGGCGATCAACGGCAAGTTCGTGGTCGATCACGCACTGTTCGATCTGCCGGAGCAGGCCGCGCCGAGTCTCGGCGACGACGTCGTGATCGTGCGCCCGGACGGCACCACCTCAGGTGGCCGGCCACGGCCGGTGGCGGGCGGCACCCAGCCGGTCGGTCCGTTCACGCCGAACGCCAATATCGAGATCAGCCTCGGCAATGACTTCCGCTTCCGCGGGCAGGGCGCGGATCTCGGCCTGACCGGTACGATCACCGCGATGAGCGCGCCGAACACGCCGCTGCGCGCGGTCGGCAACGTGCGCGTCACGCAGGGTTCGACCTATACCGCGTTCGGCCGCAAGCTGACCATCGAAAATGGTTTCTTCACGTTCAACGGTCCGGTGACGAACCCCGGCATCAATATTCTGGCGATGCGCCGCAACCAGCAGGTCGAGGCGGGCGTGCAGGTGACCGGCACGGTTCAGTCGCCGGTGGCGCGGCTGGTGTCGGAGCCGAGCGTGCCGGATAACGAAAAGCTCTCGTGGCTGCTGTTCGGACATGGCACGGATCAGGGCAACAACCTCGGCCAGCAAAGCACGATGACAACCGCGCTCGCGCTGCTCGGCAGCGCGACCGGCAAGCGGATCGCGGAGACGGTTGGGCTCGACGAGTTTTCGATCGGCCGAAGCGATGTCGGGCTGACCGATCCTCAGGTGGTGATGGTGTCGAAGGCGATCAACGAGTGGCTCGTGATCGGCTACGAGCAAGGGCTGCAATCGGCGAGCAATGCGATCAAGGCGACCATCAACCTGACGCGCTACTGGTCAGTGGTCGCTTACGGCGGCACGTTCTATGGAGCCGACGTGCTGTACACGCGCCGCTTCGATCGGTTCAAGTCGTTGTGGTGACGCGTTTGTGCTGATGTCGTGCGATGCGGCTGCGCGCATCACCACCCGGCGAATAAAAAACGGCACGCTTTGAAAGGCGTGCCGTTTTTTTCATGCGAGCCCGCGGCGCCGAACGCCGCGCGCGATGCCGCCGCGCGTTACTTCACGCGCATGCCGGGCTTCGCGCCGCTATCCGGTTCGAGCACGTACAGGCCCGGTTCGGCTTTCTCGTCCGCCGCCGATGCCGCCAGCACCATTCCTTCGGACAGGCCGAACTTCATCTTGCGCGGCGCGAGGTTCGCGACCATCACCGTCAGCTTGCCGACCAGTTGCTCCGGCTGATACGCCGCCTTGATGCCCGAGAACACGTTGCGGGTCTTCTCCTCGCCCACGTCGAGCGTGAGTTGCAGCAGCTTGTCCGAGCCTTCCACCGCCTTGCAGTCGACGATCTTCGCGATGCGCAGGTCGATCTTCGCGAAGTCGTCGATCGAGATCACGCCGGGGATGTCGTCGTGGTTGGCGGCGGCGGCTTTCGCGGCCTTCGCCTTGTTCTTCGCATCGGCCGGTGCCGCCGCTTCCGGCGCGGCTTGCAGCGAATCGCGATTGGCCGCGATCAGCGCTTCGATCTGCTTCGGATCGACGCGCGTCATCAGATGCTTGTACGCGTTGATCGGACGTGCGGAACTGAGCGGCACGTTGGCGTCGGCCCACACCAGCGGCTCGATGCCGAGGAAGGCCTCGACCGCTTCGGCCAGCTTCGGCAGCACCGGCTTCAGCGCGAGCGACAGCAGGCGGAACGCTTCGATACTCACGCTGCAGGTTTCATGCAGCGCGACCGCGTTCGCCGGGTCTTTCGCCTGATCCCACGGCTTGGCGGTGTCGACGTACGCGTTGACCGCGTCGGCCAGTTCCATCGTTTGACGCAGTGCGCGGTTGTACTCGCGCGCCTCGTAGTTCGCGGCGATTTGCGGCACGGCGGCGCGCAGTGTGGCGAGCAGCGGGTGCTGCATCGCGCTGTCCTGCACGCGGCCGTCGAAGCGCTTGATCAGGAAACCGGCCGCGCGGCTCGCGATGTTCACGTACTTGCCGACCAGGTCGCTGTTCACGCGCGCCTGGAAGTCGTCGAGGTTCAGGTCGAGGTCTTCCATCGTGCTGTTCAGCTTGGCCGCGAAGTAGTAGCGCAGCCATTCCGGATTCAGGCCCGTGTCGATCACGCTCTGCGCGGTGATAAAGGTGCCGCGCGACTTCGACATCTTCGCGCCGTCCACGGTCAGGAAGCCGTGCGCGAACACGTTGGTCGGCGTGCGATGGCCCGAGAATTCGAGCATGGCCGGCCAGAACAGCGTGTGGAAGTACAGGATGTCTTTGCCGATGAAGTGGTACTGCTCAGCCTTCGAACCCTGGCGGACCCACGCGTCGAAGTCGAGGCCGCGCTTTTCGGCGAGGTTCTTGAAGCTTGCGTAGTAGCCGACCGGCGCGTCCAGCCACACGTAGAAATACTTGCCCGGCGCGCCCGGGATTTCGAAGCCGAAGTAGGGCGCGTCGCGCGAGATGTCCCAGTCGGCGAGCTTGGCTTCGCCCGCGTCGCCGAGCCACTCGCGCATCTTGTTGGTGGCTTCCGGCTGCGCCAGGCCGCCCACCCACGCGCGCAGGAAATTCTCGCAGCGCGGGTCGGACAGGCGGAAAAAGTAGTGCGTCGAGGTCTTGCGGATCGGCGTGGCGCCGGACACGACCGAATACGGATTGACCAGCTCGGTGGGCAGATACGTCGAACCGCATACTTCGCAGCTGTCGCCGTACTGGTCTTTCGCCCCGCACTTCGGGCATTCGCCCTTGATGAAACGGTCCGGCAGGAACATTTCCTTGATCGGGTCATACGCCTGTTCGATGTCGCGCGCTTCGATCAGGCCCGCTTCCTTGAGCGCCAGATAAACGTTTTCGCTGAGAACGCGGTTTTCTTCGGAATCGGTCGAGTAGTAGTTGTCGAACGAAATGCCGAAGCTGTCGAAATCGCGCTTGTGTTCCTGCCAGACGCGCTCGATCAACTGCTTCGGCGTGAGACCTTCCTTCTCCGCGCGCAGCATGACCGGCGTGCCGTGCGTGTCGTCGGCGCCCACGTAGTAGACCTCGTGCCCGTGCATTCGCAACGTCCGGACCCAGATGTCCGTCTGGATATATTCGACCAGGTGGCCAATATGGATTTGCCCGTTCGCATACGGAAGGGCCGACGTGACGAGAATCTGGCGACGGCCTGACGGCGCGCCTGCGGAGAGATCGGTGGCGGGTGCTGACATAAGGATGGTGGGAGCCTGCGGTGGGACGAAACGTTGATTCTAGCAGGGCGGCCGCCCTGCGCGGGATGGGCCGCGCGGGCGCGGGGCCGGTGGGTCGCGGCGCGCAAGCGCGCAAAAAACCGGGGGGGCCGTGCGCCCAAAAAAAAACCGGGGTGATTAAACCCCGGAGCAACAACGACAAGAGGAGAATGGTGACGCGGCGGCTTCGCCAGCCACGTACCGTAAAGACAGACCGCGGATTTTCTGCAGAGTTCGAAATTTTTTTCGTTCTCGTGCGAGATTTTCTTTCCTCCGCTTTTTACGCCGGGCCGGGCGCCGCTGGCCGAGCCCCGGTGCCCGCTCGCGTCATTCTCCTGAAGCCTCGTCCTTATTGCGGTGCGTGCTGGGCGGTAGCGCGCAGATAGATTTCCACGCGACGGTTCGCCGCCCGGCCGGCTTCGGTGTTGTTGTCGGCGATCGGCTGGTTCTGGCCCATGCCGGTGGCGGACAGGCGCTGCGGCGCGACGCCGCGCTGGCCGAGGTAGCCCGTCACGCTTTGCGCGCGATTGACCGACAGCGTCTGGTTATATTGCGGCGAGCCGGTGCTGTCCGTGTGGCCGACCACCGACGCGACGATCTCCGGATTCTGCTGCATCGTTTGCGCGAGCTGATCCAGCACCGGTGCGAACGACGGCTTGATCGCGTAGCTGCTGGTGTCGAACGTGACCGAGCTCGGAATGTTCAGCTTGAGCGAGCCGTCCGGCTGCTCGGTGATCTCGGTGCCGGTACCCTTGGTGGCGCCCGACATGCGGTTGCGAATGTTTTGCCAGTTGTAGCCCGTGACGCCGCCCACTGCTGCGCCGACGCCGGCGCCGATCGCCGCGCCCTTGCCGCCGCCGAAGATCGCGCCCAGTGCCGCGCCGGTGCCGGCGCCCACGCCCGTGCCAACGGCGGTGTTAGTGCCCTGTTGCGTGGCGCAGCCTGCCAGCACGGAGCCGGCAACGGCGAAAACAGCCAGGCGAGTCATGATTTTTGCATTCATTTTCGATTCCTCTTGATTGAAGCGAATAAACCGGCGAATAGCCGTCAATCTATCTGAGCAACATTACGGCGGTACGGTAGAGCACGCGAAACAGGGAAATCCTACCCTCTCTTCGCTCCGGTCCGACAGTGAAGAAGGGTCTTACGGCAGCGCACGGCGTGAGCCACTACAATAGTGGTTGAAGTCACGCAGTGATGCGACCCCATGGCGTTCCGCCTGCCCGAAGGGTGCCCGGGCCGTCTGGATTTCGCAATCCTGCCTAACAATTTCTTTCAAATTCCGGCGCGTGGCCGAAACTTCGATTCCACCGCGCCGTGCGTGTTCCCCCACGGAGTGTTAATGAGTATCGATCGGGCATTGGTCGACGCTGCCCTCGCAGCCGTCACTGACCCCAACACCGGCTTGCCGTATGCGGCCGCCAAGAACATCCGCAACGTCGCCGTGGAAGCTGACGCCGTCAGCCTCCAGGTGGTGCTCGGCTATCCGGCCATGCGTCAGTTCGAAGCGATTCGCGCCCAGTTCGCCGACGCGCTGCGCGCCGTGCCGGGCGTCGTCCATGCGCGTGTCGAGGTGTCCCAGCAAATCGCCGCGCATACCGTACAGCGTGGCGTGAAACTCCTGCCGAACGTCAAGAATATCGTGGCGGTGGCGTCCGGCAAGGGCGGCGTCGGCAAGAGCACGACCGCCGTGAATCTGGCGCTCGCGCTGGCGAGCGAAGGCGCGTCGGTCGGCGTGCTCGACGCGGACATCTACGGCCCGTCGCTGCCGATGATGCTCGGTATCACCGGCCGTCCCGAGTCGCCCGACGACAAGTCGATGAACCCGATGACCGGCCACGGCCTGCAGGCCAGTTCGATCGGCTTTCTGATCGAGCAGGACAATCCGATGGTGTGGCGCGGCCCGATGGCTACTTCCGCGCTCGAACAGCTGCTGCGGCAGACCAACTGGCACGACCTCGACTATCTGATCGTCGACATGCCGCCGGGCACCGGCGACATCCAGCTCACGCTCTCGCAACGCGTACCGGTGACGGGCGCCGTGATCGTCACGACACCGCAGGACATCGCGCTGCTCGACGCGAAGAAGGGTCTCAAGATGTTCGAAAAGGTCGGCATTCCGATCCTCGGCATCGTCGAGAACATGGGGATGCATATCTGCTCGAACTGCGGCCACGAAGAGCATATCTTCGGCGCCGGCGGCGGCGAGCGGATGGGCAAGGAATACGGCGTGGACGTGCTCGGCAGCCTGCCGCTCGACATCGCGATCCGTGAGCAGGCCGACTCGGGCAAGCCCACTGTCGTGGCGGACCCGAACGGGCGCATCGCGGAGATCTATCGCTCGATCGCGCGCAAGGTGGCGATCCATATCGCCGAGCGGGCTCGCGACATGACGTCGAAGTTTCCCAACATCGTCGTGCAGAACACCTGAGCAGCCATTCGGACAAGGGGCCAAGGCGCCTATTTGCGCCTGGTCTCGCGGTATCATGTCGACTTCACAGGTTCGGCTCGGCGGCCGCAGGGGCGCTCGCCGGCCGGCAAGAGGATCGCATGGGAAAACGAATCGACGGGCAGGCGGTGCATATGTTCATCGTCCTGACTGCCAGCTGTGTGCTGTTGAGCGGCTGCAGCGCGTTCCTGAGACCACAGGAAAAGCGTGCCGACGCGCAGTTGCTGCCCACCGTGGGCAATCAGGCGCGCGGCCTCGTGACGTTTATCGAGCGCTCGGACGGCGTGCAGGTCACCTACAACCTCACGGGCTTGCCGCCCAATAGCGACCACGCATTGCAGGTCCACGAACGCGGCGACTGCAATGCCGCCGACGGCTCCAGCGCGGGCCCGATCTTCTCGCCGGCGGCCGAGCGTCTCAAGGTGGGGGCGCGGGTCGAAGGCGACCTCGCCAACATTCATGCGGATGCAAACGGCGTGGCCACCGGCTTCATCGTCGCGCCGGATGTTTCGCTCGACGGCATCCGTTCGGTGTTGCAGCGCGCCGTGCTGCTGCATCGCGATGCGGCTGATCCCTACGCCTACCCACCGCATGGCGCCGGCTCCGCCATCGCCTGCGGCGTGATTCGCCAGTGAGCGGCGAGCCCTTCAGACATTGCCCACGGCAGCATTCTCGTGATCGCGTAAAATAAGCGCCTTCCGTTGGGGCGCCGGGCAAAAATCCTTAGTGGGAGCCGGTGTCGAGCACCCGGTCCCGGAGCGTGGCAAGGCCCGTTCAGGCGGCGCGCAGCGCAGCCCGCGGACCTCGAAGGTGCCGCGAAGTCAGCGCCCCATTACCCGAAAGTCGCCCGGTTCCGCCGGGTTGTTATCCGTCACACACCTGTCATTCACGTCGAGCAGCGTTCACCTATGACCATCAAATCCGACAAGTGGATCCGGCGCATGGCCGCGTCGCACAAGATGATCGAGCCGTTTGCGCCCGATCAGGTTCGCGTCTCCGAAGACGGCCGGAAGATTGTCAGCTACGGCACGTCGAGCTACGGCTACGACATCCGCTGCGCCGACGAATTCAAGATCTTCACGAACATCAATTCGACCATCGTCGATCCGAAGAACTTCGACGAGAAGTCGTTCGTCGATTTCAAGGGCGACGTTTGCATCATCCCGCCGAATTCGTTCGCGCTCGCGCGCACGGTCGAGTACTTCCGCATTCCGCGCAGCGTGCTGACGGTGTGTCTGGGCAAGTCCACGTACGCGCGTTGCGGGATCATCGTCAACGTGACGCCGTTCGAGCCGGAATGGGAAGGCCACGTCACGCTCGAATTCTCGAATACGACACCTTTGCCTGCGAAAATCTACGCGAACGAAGGCGTCGCCCAGGTGCTGTTTTTCGAAAGCGACGAGATTTGTGAAACGTCGTACGCGGATCGCGGCGGCAAATATCAAGGTCAGCACGGCGTCACGTTGCCCAAGACGTGACGTCGGCAGCGCACTGACCCACTGGATACACAGGGTGACCGCTGCTTTTGACAGAATGCAGCGGTCGTTCTTTTTGGAGAATCGCCCATGAAGTTTCGTTTTCCCGTCGTCATCATCGACGAAGATTTCCGCTCCGAGAACATCTCGGGTTCCGGCATCCGGGCTCTGGCCGAAGCTATCGAGAAAGAAGGCGCGGAAGTGCTCGGGTTGACGAGCTATGGCGACCTGACTTCGTTCGCGCAGCAGTCGAGCCGCGCGTCGTGCTTCATCCTGTCGATCGACGACGACGAGCTGCTGCCCTACGTCGACAACGTGGTCGTGGAAGGCGAGACGCCGGAGCTGGCCGCGGCGATCGTCGCGTTGCGCGCGTTCGTGACGGAAGTGCGCCGCCGCAACGCTGACATCCCCATCTTCCTGTACGGCGAAACGCGCACCTCGCGCCACCTGCCGAACGACATCCTGCGCGAGCTGCACGGTTTCATCCACATGTTCGAGGACACGCCGGAGTTCGTCGCGCGCCACATCATCCGCGAGACGAAGGTGTATCTGGACTCGCTCGCGCCGCCGTTTTTCAAGGAACTGGTGCAGTACGCGGAAGAAGGTTCGTACTCGTGGCACTGCCCGGGCCACTCGGGCGGCGTCGCGTTTCTGAAGAGCCCGCTCGGCCAGATGTTCCACCAGTTCTTCGGCGAGAACATGCTGCGCGCCGACGTCTGCAACGCGGTCGACGAACTCGGCCAGCTGCTCGACCACACCGGCCCGGTGGCGGCCTCGGAGCGCAACGCCGCGCGCATCTTCAGCGCCGACCACGTGTTCTTCGTGACCAACGGCACGTCGACCTCGAACAAGATCGTCTGGCACGGCACGGTAGCGCCGGGCGACATCGTGCTGGTGGATCGCAACTGCCACAAGTCGATTCTCCACGCGATCACGATGACCGGCGCGATCCCCGTGTTCCTCACGCCGACGCGCAACAACTTCGGCATCATCGGCCCGATTCCGCGCAGCGAGTTCGAGCCGGAAAACATCCGCAAGAAGATCGAGGCGAATCCGTTCGCGCGCGAAGCGCTCGCGAAGAACCCGGGCCTCAAGCCGCGCATTCTGACGATCACGCAAAGCACGTACGACGGCGTGATCTACAACGTCGAGATGATCAAGGAGATGCTGGGCGACTGGCTCGACACGCTGCACTTCGACGAAGCCTGGCTGCCGCACGCGGAATTCCACGAGTTCTATCAGGACATGCACGCGATCGGCGCGGGCCGTCCGCGCATCGGCGCGATGGTATTCGCGACGCACTCCACGCACAAGCTGCTGGCCGGCATTTCGCAGGCCTCGCAGATCGTCGTGCAGGACTCGAAGAACAGCCGCTTCGACAAGCACCGCTTTAACGAAGCCTATCTGATGCACACGTCCACGAGCCCGCAGTACGCGATCATCGCGTCGTGCGACGTGGCCGCGGCGATGATGGAAGCGCCGGGCGGCCCGGCGCTCGTCGAAGAGTCGATTGCCGAAGCGCTCGACTTCCGCCGCGCGATGACCAAGGTCGACGCCGAATACGGCGATGACTGGTTCTTCAAGGTGTGGGGCCCGGACCAGTTCGCGGAAGAGGGCATCGGCTCGCGCGAAGACTGGATGCTGCGTCCGAACGACGCGTGGCACGGCTTCGGTCCGCTCGCCGAAGGCTTCAACATGCTCGACCCGATCAAGGCGACCATCGTCACGCCGGGTCTGGACATGGACGGCGGCTTCGGCGAGACCGGCATTCCGGCCGCGATCGTCACGAAGTACCTGGCCGAGCACGGCATCATCGTCGAGAAGACCGGGCTGTATTCGTTCTTCATCATGTTCACGATCGGCATCACCAAGGGCCGTTGGAACTCGATGGTCACCGAACTCCAGCAGTTCAAGGACGACTACGACAACAACCAGCCGCTGTGGCGCGTGCTGCCCGAGTTCGTCGCGCATCATCCGATGTACGAGCGCGTCGGCTTGCGCGATCTGTGCCAGCAGATTCACAGCGTCTACCGCGCGAACGACATCGCGCGCCTGACGACCGAGATGTACCTGTCGAGCATGGAGCCGGCGATGAAGCCGTCCGACGCGTTCGCCAAGCTCGCGCATCGCGAGATCGATCGGGTACCGATCGACGAACTCGAAGGCCGCGTCACGTCGATCCTGTTGACGCCGTATCCGCCGGGCATCCCGTTGCTGATTCCGGGCGAGCGCTTCAACAAGACCATCGTCAACTATCTGCGTTTCGCGCGCGAGTTCAATGAGCGCTTCCCGGGTTTCCATACGGACATCCACGGGCTGGTCGGCGAAATGATCAACGGGCGCATCGAATATTTCGTCGATTGCGTTCGCGCCTGACGATGCGAGCTCTGAAGTCCTGGCTGGGTGCCGCTAGCTGGCGGCGCATCGCCGGCGCGCTGATGCTGGCGTCTGCGGCGCTTGTCGGCGCGCTGTCGCCGGCGGCGCATGCCGAGGTCGCGGCCGCCGATCCGATCGACGCGTCGATGCGCTCGTGTCTCGCGCGCAGCGACATGTCGACGACGGTGGGGCAGGTGCAGTGCATGGACAATGCGCGGATCGGCTGGAAGGCCGCGCTGGACAGCGCGTGGCAGCAGCTTCAGGCGAAGTTGCCCTCCGCTCGGCGCAAGCTGTGGGAAAGGAGCCAGACGAGCTGGCTCGCCTCGCGCGAGGCCGAGAAGCAGTTGCTGGCCGCGGTGTTCGCGACGACGCGCGGCACGATGTACGTGCTGGCCGAAGCCGACATGCAGTTGCAGCCGGTGCGCGACCGCGCGCTCGCGCTGCGCAGCGCGGTGGACAAGGCCAGTGGGCCGCCGCCGCCTCGTCCGCGTGCCTGTAGCGCCGACGCGCAATGCGAGCACGCGATGTTCGATCTGAACCGCTACTACCGCCGCTTGCAGTCGAAGATGCCGGTGCATTCGCGTCCCACGCTCGTGCGCGCGCAAAAAGCCTGGACTGCGTATCTCGCCGCCACCACGCCGGTGGTCGACGAACGCGGGCGCATCGACATCATCGGCGCGCGGGTGGCGACGCTCAAGCGGTTGTCGGAGACGGTCGGCAACGACTGAGTGCGCGCATCGCCTGCGCCTCGCACACGGTCAATCGAACAGATAGTCTTCCGCTTGCCGGCTCGACAACGTGCGTGCCGGCTTGCCGTGCAGATCGCGCAGCGCATCCTCGATCATGGTGGACATCGTGTTGAGTGCGAGGTCGTTGTCGTCGGTGCCGAAGGGTTCTTCGAGCTGCGATGCGATGGCTTCGTGCGCCATGAAGGTATAAGCGACGAATACCGCGAACACCGGCGTGAAAACGCCGATGCTGTCGACCAGCCCGAACGGCAGCGACGCGCAGAAGAAATACACCGTACGGTGAATCATCACCGAGTACGCGAACGGTAGTGGTGTCGAGACGATGCGCTCGCATCCGCCGATCACATCCGAAAGTCCGTTCAGGTTCCGGTCGAGGGCAAGCACCGCCATCGGCTCGATAGCGCCTGCCTGCGCCTGGTGCTGCACCCATTCGCCGAGATAGAGCAGCAAGGTCGCCGGCTTGTAGCGCGAGGCGATGACGCGCTCGAACAGCGGCGCGGGCAAGCGCGCGGCGAGATCGTCGTGGGGATCGCTCTTACGAAGCTGGTGGCGCAGCGCGTGAGGCAGCGCACAGAGCGCGGCGAGAAATGCTTCGAGGTCTTCTTTCGGCAACGGCCGGGACGGCAGCGTGAAGACCTGGCGTGTGAGCGAGCGCGACTCGTTCAGCAGCTGGCCCCACAGCTTGCGGGCTTCCCACCAGCGATCGTAGCTGGCGTTGTTGCGAAAGCCGAGGAACACCGCGAGCGCAATGCCGATCAGCGAGAAGGGCGCGGTCGTGTTGAGGTTCAGCGAAATCGGCAGCAGGTGGTCGTGGGCGGCCAGTGCGACGATCGAGATGCAGAAGATCAGCGCGAGCCGCGGTAGCAACTGCGGAAGGACCGAACCCCGCCACGCGAGCAGCATGCGGAACCAATGGAGATGCGGGCGGATGATCATTGGGTTGAGCCGTCGGTCTCGAGCGATAGGGTGTCTATTATCGCTTGTTGTCCGGACGGCGGTGCCGCGCGGGCACGCGTTTCAGAGGCGGACGTGACGCGATGCGGGCGAATAAGCGGGCAACGAAGAGGATGGCCCACGGCGCGCGCATCACATTCGATACGCACCCCGTGGGCCATTCACATTTACCAGCTCAATCGCGGGCCGACGAGGCCGCGCCGTGGCTCAGCCAGTCCAGCACGGCGGTAGCGTCGTCGTCGGCGCCCTCGCGCGCCTTGGCGACCGTCTCGGCGACATCCGCGGCAGGCACCGCGCGACGAATCGCCACGCCGACCGCGAGAATATCGATCATCACCAGATGCAGGATCCGCGAAATCATCGACAACTGCGACTCGCGAATCTCGATGTGATCGGTTTCGAGCGCAACGGTGGCCCGCTTGGCGAGCGGCGTATTGCTCGACGTGATCGCAATCACCTTCGCGCCGGCCTGCATCGCGACATCCAGCACGCGCAGCAGCTCGGGCGCGCGGCCCGACTTCGAGACCGCCACGATCACATCGCCCTTGCCGAGCAGTGCGGCGGAGGCCGCCTGCATGTACAGATCGCCGTACGCAATGGTCGGGATGCCGAAGCGGAAGAACTTGTAGTGCGCGTCCTGCGCGACGATGTTCGAATTGCCGAGCCCGTAGAACTCGATGCGGCGCGCGCCGTTCAACAGATCGATCGCGCGTTCGACCTGATCGAAGTTCAGATGCTCGCGCAACTGCAGAATCGCCGACACGGTGTTGTCCAGCACCTTCGCGCCGAAGTCCGTCGCCGTGTCGCCGAGATGCACCTGGCTGTGGCTCACCGGAATCGTGCCGGTCAAACCGGTCGCGAGCTTCAGCTTGAAATCGGACAGACCCTGGCAGCCGAGCGAACGGCAGAAGCGGATCACCGTGGGCTGACTCACGTCGGCCTTGCGCGCGATATCGACGATCGGATCGTTGATGATCGAGCGCGGATGGTTCAACGCGAGATCGGCGACGCGGCGCTCGGCCGGCGTCAGCGCATCGCGCATCTGGCGAATCCGCTCGAACACCGCCGACGAACTGCCGCCCGCGCGATTCGACAACTGCTCGGCGAGAATCGCGGAGACGCCGAGGAAGGCCGGATATTCCGCGGTAATCACATAGGTCGGCACGCTTTGCAGATACGCCTCGAAGCGGCCCTTCGCTTCGAAGCGCTGGCGAAACGACGAGCGCGCGAAGAATTCGCCGAGGCGCGGCACGACGCCGCCGCCGATGTAGATGCCGCCCAGCGCGCCCAACGTCACCGCGATGTTGCCCGCGAAGGTGCCGAGAATGCCGCAGAACACGTCGACCGATTCGGCCGCGAGCGGCTCGCCGTCCAGCGCGCGCTTGACGATCTCAATCGTGTCGACGTTGGCCGCCACGCGCTTCTTGTCGCGGCCCGCGAGCGCGCGATAAATCACTTCGATGCCGGGTCCCGCGGCCACGCGTTCGAACGACACGTGCGACCACTTCTTGCGCGCGTACTGCAGCACGATGTCTTCACGTTCGTCGGCGGGTGCGAAGGTGGCGTGGCCGCCTTCGCTGCCGAGCGCGATCCAGCGGTCGTCGGCGGGAATCAGGCCCGATACGCCCATGCCGGTGCCCGGCCCGAGCAGGCCGATCACGCTGTTCGGACGACGCGCGCCGCCGCCCACCTGGACGCGTTGAGCGTCGGTGAGGCCCGGCAGCGCCATCGCCAGCGCGGTGAAGTCGTTCACCACCAGCAGCGTGTCGAAGCCGAGCGCGCGGCGCGTCGCTTCGATCGAAAAGCTCCAGTCGTGATTCGTCATGCTCACCTGATCGCCGTCGACCGGGTTGGCAATCGCGATCGCCGCATGATTCACGCGGCCGATTTTGGTGTCCTTCAGATACTTCTTGATGACGTCGGCGACGCCCGGATAGTCCGCACACGGATAGACCTGCACCGAGGCGATTTCGCCCGGGCCCGTCTCCAGCGCGAAGCGCGCATTGGTGCCGCCGATGTCGGCCAGAAGCCTCGGTCCGTCGGCGTGCTGGCCCGCGCCCGGTACAGCCTTAGTTTGCACACCAGTAGACATCGAGTCTCACTCCCTTGTCGTTTGCCAACTGCGAGATGGCATTTTTTTGTAGCGAAGCGGCGGCTGCATTGAGCACGTCCATCTTGCGCGGTCCTGCGATCAGCAAAAACAGGTGCTTCACTTCCTTCAGCGCGGAAAGCGACCAGCTCACGCGCGCATGCGGCGCGCTGCCCGGATGCACGGCGACGAAGCGCTCGGCGGTGGTGATCGCGTGATCCCATTCGGGCGCGTCCGCGAAGATCGACGCGGTGTGGCCGTCCTCGCCCATGCCGAGAATCGCGACGTCGGGCACGGCGCTAAAGCGTGCGTCCGCGTTCAGCGCGGCGACGTGCGCGTGCAGATCCTGCGCGGTGTCGACGAGCGGCCAGAAGGTCGCGTCCTTCGCGGCGTTCTGCAACAGCGTCGCGTGCACCAGCTGCGAATTGCTTGCGCTGTCCGTCTCGGGCACCCAGCGGTCGTCGACCAGCGTCACGGCAATGCGCGACCAGTCGAAGGATTGCGTGGACAACGTTTGCAGGAACGGACGCGGACTGCTGCCGCCGGACACTGCAAGCACGGCGGGGCGTGGGCTAGTAGTGGGCGTGCCGGTAGTGGGCGTGCCGGTAGCGGCCGCCTGTGCGGCAAGCGACGCATGTAACGCGTCGCCAACCGCCTTCGCCAACGCGTCGGATTGGGCGCGTTGATCGTCGAAAGCGTGAAGCTCGATCACTTCTCCTCCGTGCTGCTTTTTTGTTAGATCTGCGGAATCCGCCGTACTGCTCTCGCGCGACGCCTGCCAGTGGGATGACTTGCAGGCGCCTTCGCGATACCGGCGCCATTCCGTTCAGTTCGTCGGTGGGTCTTACCTGGGCGTTGCGTGAGCTTCGCGCGAAGCTTGCGCAACGCCGTGCATCAATTCTCTTCTTCGAGCCAGCAGGTGCCGTGCTGCGCGAGCATCGCGCTCGCCGCGGCCGGTCCCCACGTGCCCGCCGCGTACGGCTTGGGCGGCTTGGTCGAGGTCTTCCATTCGTTCAGGATCGGTTCGACCCAGCGCCATGCGGCTTCCTGCTCGTCGCGCCGCACGAACAGCGCGAGGCGGCCGCGGATCACGTCGAGCAACAGGCGTTGATACGCCTCCATCTGCCCTTCGCGGAAGAACTTGTCGAACGCGAGGTCGAGGTGCACGCTCGCGAGGTTCATGCCTTCGCCGGGTTGCTTCGCGAGGCAGTAGAGGCGAATCGTTTCGTTCGGCTGCAGGCGGATCACCAGACGGTTCGCGCCGGCGCGCAGCGCGGAGGCGCCCAGCGCCGAATGCGGCACCGCGCGGAAATTCACCACGATCTCGGCGACGCGGTCGGCGAGGCGCTTGCCGGTGCGCAGGAAAAACGGCACGCCGGCCCAACGCCAGTTCTCGATCTCGACTTTCAGCGCAACGAAGGTTTCGGTCGTGCTGTCCGGCTTCACGCCCGGTTCGGTCGCGTAGCCCGGCACCGCGGTGCCGCGGATACCGCCGGCATGATACTGGCCGCGCACCGCGACCTTGCCGATCTCGTTCGGATCGATCGGCTTCAGCGCGCGCAGCACGCGCAGCTTTTCGTCGCGGACCGAATCCGAGTCCATCGAGTGAGGCGGCTCCATTGCGACGATCGACAGCAACTGCAGCAAATGGTTTTGCACCATGTCGCGCAATGCGCCGGTGTTGTCGTAGAAGTCGCCGCGCGCTTCGACGCCGAGTTCCTCGGCGATCGTGATCTGGATGCTTTCGACCCACTCGCGGCGCCACAGCGGCTCGAACAGCGCATTGCCGAAGCGCAGCGCGAGCAGGTTCTGCACCGGCTCCTTACCGAGGTAGTGGTCGATCCGGTAGATCTGTTCTTCCGCGAAAATTTCGCCGACCGCGTCGTTGATCGCGTTCGACGACTTCAGGTCGTAGCCGAGCGGTTTCTCCAGCACGATGCGCGCGTTCTCGTTGAGCCCCACCGACGCGAGCGCGTGGCAGATCGGCACGAACAGCGACGGACCCGTGGCCAGATAGAACACGCGGATGCCGGGCAAATCCTGAATGGCGTCGCGCAAGTGCACGAAGTCTTCGGGGTTGCCGAGATCGATCTTCACGAACTCGATGCGCGCGAGGAAGCTCGTCCATGCGGCTTCGTCCACACCGTTCTTCGACACATGCGGCTTGACGTGTTCGTTCACCCACTGCAGATACTCGCCGCGATCCGCCGCATGCCGCGCCACCGCGACGATCTTGCCGCTGTCCGCGAGCATGCCGCCCGCACGGTGCGCTTCAAACAGTGCCGGCAGGATCTTGCGCATCGACAGATCGCCGGTTCCGCCGAAGAGAACGAAGGTGAAGCTTGAATCGGTTTGCATGAGTCTCCGTCGATGTCCTGGTGGCCGCCGCGCTGAGCGCGCAGTGTTCGAAAAGGGCGACCGTAGTCCGATAAAATATTTTTTGACACTGAATTGTAGTTTAACTACAATCCAAATCAAGAGGTAGCGCTAATTCGATGAAAAAAGCGTGCGCTGTTTGGCAACTTGCGCGGTTTTTCGAATCGGCGGGCGTCCCTGCATGTTAATGGACATTGCCTGTCGGCACGTGCCAGCCTGCCCGGCGGCCCTTACGGAAATCCGGGTCGTGGAGCGGCTGGCGGGTGGCTGGCCGGGTTGACTTGCAAGGCACCTCGAGTCTGCCGCGCGCGACGCGGGCAGGCAAAAATCAAAAGAGGAGACAGACAGTTGCATCCCAAACCACTCATCTCTTGAGCTTCTAGCGGCCGGACAACGGTCCGCCGGCACATGCCTTGCGCATGCGCCCGACCGTGCTCGATCGCCCAGTGTTTTGCCTGTTTGAACCAACCACAGCACCCTGGCGACATCAGGGGCCATTTGTTTTTTGTTCAGGTGTCTGGAGGAGATAAGCAATGAAATTTCGCGCGATCATGGGCGCTTTGTGCGCTGCGGGTCTGATGTGTGGCGTCTCGGCGGTGCAGGCTGCCGAGTCGGTCGAAGTGTTGCACTGGTGGACCTCGGGCGGTGAATCGAAAGCCGTCGGCGTCCTCAAGGACGACATGACGAAGCAGGGTTACACGTGGAAGGACTTCGCGGTTGCGGGTGGCGCCGGCGCGGCAGCCATGACGGCTCTGAAGACGCAGGTGATCTCGGGCAATGCGCCGAGCGCCGCGCAGATCAAGGGCCCGCTGATCCAGGACTGGGCTTCGCAGGGCGTGCTGGTGCCGATCGACTCGGTCGCGGGCGACTGGAAGAAGAACCTGCCGCCGGAAATCGACAAGATCATGCACGCGGACGGTCACTATGTCGGCGCACCGTTCGGCGTGCACCGCGTGAACTGGCTGTACATCAACAAGGCGGCACTCGAAAAGGCAGGCGGCAAGGTGCCGACCACGTGGCCTGAGTTCTTCGCGGTGGCCGACAAGATGAAGGCCGCAGGCATCCAGCCGGTCGCGATGGGCGGTCAGCCGTGGCAAGACCTGACGCTGTGGGAAGACGTCGTGCTGTCGCAAGGCGCGGACTTCTACAAGAAGGCGATCGTCGACCTCGACGAGAAGACGCTGACGTCGGAGAAGATGATCGGCGTGTTCGACACGGTCCGCAAGATCCAGGGCTACTTCGACGCGGGCCGTACCGGCCGTGACTGGAACCTCGCCACGGCAATGGTCATCAACGGCAAGGCCGGCATGCAGTTCATGGGCGACTGGGCGAAGGGCGAATTCACCAACGCCGGCAAGAAGTCGGGTTCGGACTTCATCTGCGCGGTCGTACCGGGCACCGACAAGGGCTACACGTTCAACGTCGACTCGTTCGTGTTCTTCCAGCAGAAGGGCCAGAAGGCGGCAACGCCGGGTCAGCTCGCGCTCGCGAAGACGATCATGACGCCGGAGTTCCAGGAGCAGTTCAGCCTGAACAAGGGGTCGATCCCGGTGCGTCTCGGTGTGCCGATGGACAAGTTCGACGACTGCGCGAAGAAGTCGTACGCGGATGAACAGGTCGCGATCAAGGCGGGCGGCTATGTGCCGTCGCTGGCTCACGGCATGGCGCAACCGGATGCAGCAGCCGGCGCGATCTCCGACGTGGTCACGAAGTTCATGAACTCGCAGCAGGATTCGAAGAGCGCGGTCCAGGCGCTCGCGAAGGCAGCGAAGACCAAGTAAGCGAAGCGGCACGCCCGGTGGCTTCCTGAGGAAGCGCCGGGCGTGTTCTTCGGGCTGCCGGCTGCCGCGCGTGCGTTGCGTGCGGCTTGCAGGCGGCTTCACCCTGGTTTCATAGAGTCACACCTATGCCGTCGCCGCCTCGCGTCATTCGTGCGCGAGCATCCCGGCGGTACAGTTTCAGCAGGAGTCGAGTAGTGACTGCTTCTATCAGCGGAAACGGGAAAACGGCCAGCGCCGCCCGCCGCGCGTCGCCCATGGCGGCCCTTGCCGATCGCTGGATTCCGAAGCTGGTGCTCGCACCCAGCGTCGTGATCAGCCTGATCTTCGTGTATGGCTTCATCGCAATCACCGGTTTTCTGTCGCTGTCCACGTCCCGGTTGATGCCCAAGTATGAATTCGCCGGTCTCGATCGCTACCGGGAACTGTTCGACAACGACGTGTTCTGGACGTCGGCGGCCAACCTCGGCTGGTTCGGCATTCCGTTCATCGCGATCTGTATCGGCCTGGGTCTCTTTCTCGCGATCCTGCTCGATCAGCAGATCCGCAACGAAGGCGCATTGCGCGCCGTGTTCCTGTACCCGATGGCGCTCTCGTTCATCGTGACGGGTACGGCATGGCAATGGATCATGACGCCGAGCGTCGGCCTCGAAAAGGTGTTCCACGACTGGGGCTGGACGAGCTTCTCGTTCAGTTGGCTCGGCGATCCGGACCGGGCGATTTTCTGCGTCGTGATCGCGGCGGTATGGCAATCCACCGGCTTCGTGATGGCGCTGTTCCTCGCGGGCCTGCGTGGCGTCGACGGTGAAATCTTCAAGGCCGCGCAGATGGACGGCGCGAACCTGCCCACCATCTACCGCAAGATCGTGATTCCGAGTATGCGCCCGGTGTTCTTCTCCGTGCTGCTGATTCTTTGCCACATCACCATCAAGACCTTCGACCTGGTCGTCGCGTTGACCGCGGGCGGTCCGGGCACGTCGTCGTCGCTGCCGGCTATCTTCATGTACACGTTTTCGTTCAATCGCGGGCAGCTCGGCGTCGGCGCGGCATCGTCGATGATGATGCTCGCCACCGTTGTGGCCGTGCTCGTGCCGCTGATGTACCTGGAATCGAGGAGCACCCGCAATGCAGCCTAAGATGACGATCAGCCGTGCCGTCATTTACGCGGCCCTGATTCTGTTCGCCCTGTATTTCCTGTTCCCGCTGTACGTGATGCTGTCGACGTCCTTCAAGGACATCGACCAGCTGCGCACCGGCAACCTGCTCACGCCGCCCACGCACTGGAGTATCGATCCGTGGATCAAGGCATGGAGCGGCGCCTGTACCGGCGTGCGTTGCGACGGTATGCAGCCGTTCTTCATGAACTCGGTGCGCATGGTGATTCCCGCCGTGCTGATCTCGTCGATCATCGGCGCGTTCAACGGTTATGTGCTCACGCACTGGCGCTTTCGCGGCGCGGACCCGATCTTCACGATGCTGCTGGTCGGCTGCTTCATTCCGTTCCAGGCGATCCTGCTGCCGATGGCGCGCTTCGAAGGCATGATGGGCCTGTCGAACACGACGACCGGTCTGGTGCTGGTGCACGTGATCTACGGTATCGCGTTCACCACGATGTTCTTCCGCAACTTCTATGTGAGCATTCCGGCTGAACTCGTGAAGGCGGCGCGCATCGACGGCGCGGGTTTCTTCACGATCTTCACGAAGATCCTGCTGCCGGTGTCGCTGCCGATTTTCATGGTGTGCCTGATCTGGCAATTCACGCAGATCTGGAATGACTTCCTGTTCGGGATCGTGTTCTCCGGCGTCGATTCGATGCCGATCACGGTGGCGCTGAACAACCTCGTGAACACCTCGACCGGCGTGAAGGAATACAACGTGGACATGGCCGGCGCGATCATCGCCGCGTTGCCGACCTTGCTGGTCTACATCATCGCCGGACGCTATTTCGTGCGCGGCCTGACGGCCGGCGCGGTCAAGGGCTAAACCCCGGGCCGCGGGCCAAACCATCCGAGCGCGGCGGCGCTTCAAGAGAAAAGCGCCGCCGTCACCCGACAAGACGTTTTCAGGCAGTACCAGAGACAAGAGGATTCACAGCATGGCAAGCCTTTCCATCCGTGACGTGTACAAGACCTACCCGAACGGGGTGCCGGTTCTGAAGGGTGTCAACATCGACATCGAAGACGGCCAGTTCCTGATTCTGGTCGGCGGCTCGGGCTGCGGTAAGTCGACGCTGCTCAACATGATCGCGGGCCTCGAGACCGTGACCAAGGGCGAGATCCAGATCGACGGCAAGACGGTCAACAACCTGTCGCCGAAAGATCGCGATATCGCGATGGTATTCCAGTCGTACGCGCTGTATCCGTCGATGACGGTGCGCGAGAACATCTCGTTCGGCCTGAACATCCGCAAGGTGCCGAAGCAGGAGCAGGCGCAGATCGTCGATCGCGTGTCGAACACGCTGCAGATCACGCACCTGCTCGACCGCAAGCCGGGTCAGCTGTCCGGCGGCCAGCGTCAGCGCGTGGCGATGGGCCGCGCGCTCGCGCGCGATCCGGTGATGTTCCTGTTCGACGAGCCGCTGTCGAACCTCGACGCGAAACTGCGTATCGAGATGCGTTCGGAAATCAAGCTGCTGCATCAGCGCCTCGGCACGACGATCGTCTACGTGACGCACGATCAGATCGAAGCAATGACGCTCGGCGACCGCATTGCGGTGATGAAGGACGGCATCGTGCAGCAGTTCGGCGCGCCGCAGGAAATCTATGACTCGCCGTCGAATCTGTTCGTGGCCGGCTTCATCGGCGCGCCGCCGATGAACTTCATTCAAGGCAAGCTGGTGGAGCAGGGCGCGGGCGTCGGCATCGAACTGGATACGGGCGTTGCCCGCAAGGTGTTGAACCTGCCGTTCGACTCGGCGAAGGTGAAGTCGCACGTTGGCCGCGAAGTGATTCTCGGCCTGCGCCCGGAGCGCATCACCGACGCGCGCGGCGCGCATGGCGACAACGCGCAACTGCAGCCGATCGAAGTGAAGGTCGACGTGATCGAGCCGACCGGCCCGGACACGCTGGTGTTCGCGCAGGTCAACGGCAAGCGCATCGTGAGCCGTGTGCACCCGGCGTCGAATCCGCAGCCGCTGACGAACACGACGCTGCTGTTCGATACGTCGAAGGCGGTGCTGTTCGATCCGTCGAACGAAGAGCGGATTGCCTGAGGCGAGTGCTTCGCCGCGTAGTCTGACGCTTTAAAAAAAGCCCCATGCGTTTCGTTACGCATGGGGCTTTGTTTTGGGCGCCTGCTTTGTCGCGGCTCACGCGTCCGGGATGCGCAGGTCCGGGTTGTTACGCGACAATTCGCTGACCCAGTCGATGAACGCGCGCAGCCGTGAACTCAGATTGCGGCGGTGCGCGTAGAGGATCGACAGCGGTGTGCCGGGGCTCGTGTAGTTGGTGAGGATCTCTTTCAGCGCGCCTTGCCTGATCAAGTCGGCGACCATGAAGCGCGACGGCTGGATGATGCCGTGGCCGAGCGCGCCCGCGCCGATGTAGACCGAACCGTCGTTGACCGCGAGCACGCTTTTCAGCGTTACCTTGGCGATCTCGCCGTCCACCTGGTATTCGAACGGGAAGGTCCGGCCGGTGCGCGCGGACACGTAGTTGACGGCGCGATGTTCCGCGAGTTCTTCGAGCGTGGTCGGCGTGCCGTACTTCTCCAGATAGGCGGGCGACGCGCACGTGACGATGCGCGCCTCGCCGATGCGTTTCGCGACGAGGCTCGATTCCTCCGGCGTGCCCATGCGGATCACGCAATCCACGCCGTCCTGGATCAGATCGATGTTGCGATCCGCGAGCCCGAGCCGCACGTCGATCTCCGGGTATTGCCGGTAGAAGTCGTCGAGCGCGGGCAGCAGCAGTGCGCGGGCAAGCGTGCCGGACGTATCGACGCGGATCGTGCCGGCCGGATTTTCGCGCTTGTTCGACAGCGACGATTCGGCATCGGCGACTTCGGCGAGGATCTGCACGCAGCGCTCGTAGAACGCCGCGCCATCGTCGGTGACGCTCACCTGGCGCGTCGAGCGATTCAGCAGGCGCACGCCGACGTGCTCCTCCAGCGCCTGGATCGTGCGGCTGACTTTGGCGCGGGGCAGGTCGAGCGATTCGGATACCTTGGTGAAGCTGTTCGCCTCGACCACACGCGTAAATATCTCCATCGCTTCGAAACGGTCCATGGTGTGCCTTATGAGTGATGGCCGGAAGTGGCTTTTGATGTGGAGTTTACAGGGTGGAAATATTGTTGTCGCGATGGGGGGGCGCGGTGTTGCGCGCCTCTGTCGGGGCGGATTCCGGCCGAGGGCCCCGGATGGGCGGGCGAGGCAGCCTGTTCGCGGGTTGCGCCAGGCCGCCTCGCACGGCGCACGGCAGATTGCGCCGGTGCGCGCGCAGGCTCGCGTGCGTGAGTGCCGCTCAGTCGCTGTCAGTCACGCTCGGGCGCGCCGAGCGGAAACAACGGACGATACGGCCGCGCTTCGTCGACCGCGCGTGCGAACGACGGCCTTGCCAGCAGCCGCTGACGGTAGGCCCGCACATGCGCGAAGGCGGGATCGATCGGATGCGTCCAGTCGGCGTAGAAGAGAAACGGTGCGGCGCCGCAGTCGGCGAGGCTGAAGGTGCCGCCGGCGGCCCATTCGCGTTCGGCCATCACCTTGTCGAGCCAGCCGTAGGCAGTGTCGAGCATCGCCCGCGCGTCGGCCACCGCGTGCGGATCGCGCTCCGGCTCGGGGCGCATGTGGTCGTAGACGATCTTTTGCTGCGGCGTCGAGACGTAGTTGTCGAAGAAGCGGTCCATGCTGCGCACTTCCAGCGCGGCGCGGGCGTCGGGGGGCAAGAGCGGCACAGGCCCCGGGTGATACAGGCCGAGATATTCGATGATGATGCTCGCCTCGACCACGGTCCGCTCGCCGTCCACCAGCACCGGAAAGCGCTTGATCGGCCAAAGCGCGGCGAACTCCGCCATGATCGGCGGATCGTCGTGAGCCAGCAGGCGCAGCTCGAACGGTGTGCGGTTTTCGTAAAGCGCCGTCAGGGCCTTCTGGCAGTACGAAGAGAACGGGTGGGCATAAAGCTTCAGGGGCATCGCAGTCACCTTTGACGGTTGCAGGGTGCGCCGTGGCGCAGCGACGGCCAAAAGGGCCGCTTACCTCACGACGAACGACGCGGGTGAAAATCGACAGTCATGGGCGAGGGTTGCGGTGCGGTGGGCGTCGCGGCTGCGCCCGTCACGGTGAGTACCGCAGGTGCGCCGAACGCCACTCACTGCGCGAACGGCCGCTTACGCAGCCACGCTCGACGCCAGAACACCCATCCCGTTTCGCGCTCAATGCGGCAAGCGCACATCGAACCGGTACGTCACCAGCCGTGCGAGCAGAATAAACGCGGTCGCGATCAACACGCTATACACGGTGTCGAGGTTCACATAGTCCAGCAACACGTACAGCCAGCAGCCGACGAACGCACAGGTCGCGTAGGGCCGTGAATCGCGCAGGATCAGCGGCACCTCGTTGCACAGCACGTCGCGGATCACGCCGCCGAACACCCCCGTGAGCACGCCCATCATCACCGACGTGAACCACGGCATTTGCGCGTCGTGCGCGATCGACGTGCCCGCGATACTGAACAGGCCCAGCCCGATGGCATCGGCCACCAGCAGCACCCGCTCGGAGAGCAGGCGCGAGGTCATCTTCAACAGCGTGGGCGCGAACAGGGCCATCACGAAGATCGCGATCAGATAAGCCTGATGCTCGACCCAGTAGAAGGGCCGGCGCTCCAGCAGCACGTCGCGCAACGTGCCGCCGCCGAACGCCGTGGCGATCGCCACGAGGAAGGTGCCTACCGCGTCGAGCCGGCGGCTGCGGGCTTCGATGAACCCGGAAATGGCGTACGCGAAAATAGCCAGCGCCTCCATGATGGTCAGCGCCAGCGTCAGCCTCGGATGGATCACAGTGACTCCGTCAGGGCTTGGCGTGAGGCGGCAACGCGCCCGGCTGCAGCAGCACGACCACCGCGCCGGCGCCGCCGTCGTGCGCACGCGCCTGACAGAACGCGATCACCTCGGACTTCTGCACGAGCCACGCGCGCACCTTGCCCTTCAGCACCGGCTCCTTGCCGATCGATCCCAGGCCTTTGCCGTGAATCACGCGCAAACAGCGCAAGCCCCGTTTCACCGATTCGCGGATGAACTCGGCAAGCGCCTCGCGCGCTTCGTCGCGCCGCATCCCATGCAGGTCGATTTGCGCCTGCACGATCCAGTCGCCGCGCCGCAGTTTGCGCACGACTTCCTGGCTGACGCCGGGTCGGCAATAGGAAAGCGTTTCGTCGGTTTCGAGCAGCACTTCGGGGTCGAACTCGTCGGAAATCGCTTCGTGCAGGACGGCTTCTTCGTCGAGCAGGGTTTGCACCGGCAGCGGCGGCGGGGGATTGCGCGGCAAGCTCGCGCGCGGGGCAGACACGAGCGGGGCCACCGAACCGATCTCGCGGCGAAACAGATCGGCATCCGCTGAGGCTTCGCGCTGCGCCGCCGCAGCCGCCGCGCGTTCGCGCTCGCGGCGTTGCGTATCGACCTTCAATGCGTCGCGCAATGCGCCGAGTCCGGCGAGACCCGCGGCGGGATCGAGCTTCGGCTTGGCAGCGGGGGCGGCCGGCTCGGGCGCGGGCGTGGCGACGGCGCGCGCGCGCTTCGGTTCGCTTGGATGGGGCTGATTCTTCGGCATATCGGTAATACACGCAGAAAATGTGGATCGGTCGCGCGACGGTATTTTTAGGGGCTGCGAAACGGGTAGTGAGCTTGGCGTGCGGTGAAGAGTGGACGCATCAGCGGATGCACTGCAAATCGGGCCGCCGGGCGCGACGCAAACAGGGTGGTGCTGCCGCATTGCAAAGCTTTGCATACCCGCAAGGCAAACCCACCCCCACCCCACCCGCCTGAACGCAAAAAAGGCCGCCGGCTTTTCAGCCGCGGCCTTCTCTGAAGCAAGTGGCCGGGTTACGCCCAGCCGCTATTTTACCGTCGCGCCAAACGTCGCAGTTCGGCGCCGCCGATTAACGCTCGGCTTCCTGGCTCATCGCATGCTCGCCGGCCATCTCGTTGATGGTTTCCAGATAGCGTTGCGCGTCCAGTGCCGCCATACAGCCGGTGCCCGCGCTGGTGATCGCCTGACGGTACACGTGGTCCTGCACGTCGCCCGCGGCGAACACGCCCGGCACGCTGGTGGCGGTCGCGAAACCGTTCAGACCACCCTTGGTGATGATGTAGCCGTTCTTCATCTCCAACTGGCCCGCGAAAATGTCCGTATTCGGCTTGTGGCCGATCGCGACGAACAGGCCTTGCAGTGCGATGTCGGTGGATTCGCCGGTTTGCGTGTGCTTGATGCGCAGGCCCGTCACGCCGGACTGGTCGCCGGTCACTTCGTCGAGCGTGTGGTTCCACTTGATCTCGACGACGCCTTCCTTTTCCTTCGCCAGCAGCCGGTCGATCAGGATCGGCTCGGCGCGGAACTTGTCGCGGCGATGGATCACGGTCACTTTCTTTGCGATGCCGGCCAGGTACAGCGCTTCTTCGACCGCGGTATTGCCGCCGCCGATCACGGCCACGTGCTGCTGCTTGTAGAAGAAGCCGTCGCAGGTCGCGCAAGCCGACACGCCTTTGCCCATGAACGCTTCTTCGGACGGCAGGCCGAGGTACTGCGCCGATGCGCCGGTCGAGATGATCAGCGAGTCGCAGGTATATTCGCCCGAATCGCCGATCAGGCGAATCGGCTTCTCATCCAGCTTGGCCGTATGGATGTGGTCGAAAATGATTTCGGTGTTGAAGCGCTCTGCATGCTCCAGGAAGCGCGCCATCAATTCCGGGCCTTGCACGCCGTTGGCGTCGGCGGGCCAGTTTTCGACGTCGGTCGTGGTCATCAGCTGGCCGCCCTGGGCCAGACCCGTGACGAGCACCGGCGCGAGATTGGCGCGCGCCGCGTAGACCGCAGCCGTGTAGCCGGCGGGGCCGGAACCGAGAATCAGAACCTTGGCGTGTTTCGTTGAAGTTGCGGGCATGATTGAATCCTTGTACGGCGCCGGGCTCGCCCATGCGAGGCCGTGCGACTTAAGCTGTAACTGTAGATGGGTGCCAGTGCGGCATTATAAAGGTCGGGGCGCGAGGCTGCTCCATGAAGCTTTCCGATCGCCGCGATAGCGCCGTGGCCCATTCGGGGTGCCGCTCTGTGGCCAATTGGCCAAGTTACCGTCATTTACAGCCTTGCGCGGGACAGTGCGTTTACAATAGCCCGGATCGACGTTTCCGGTCGCCGGGATCGGACCCGAAGCCACGCTGGGCGTGGCTCTGGCCGCGCTTCCGGTCGGCAACCGGCTACCCACGCAACAGGATCAATGGCAAAAGCTCCCTATTCCGCGAGCGCGCAGGCGTTGCCGCACCGCATGTCGCGCCTTTTCACCGAAATCCGCTGGATCCTGCAGGTGGCGCTCGGCGTGTTCCTGCTCATGGCACTCGTCAGCTACAGCAGGCGCGACCCGAGCTGGACCCACGCCGCGCAGGTCGACCATATCTCCAACTGGGCGGGCCGCGTCGGCGCGTGGACCTCGGACATCCTGCTGCTGCTGTTCGGCCTGTCTGCCTACTGGTGGATCGTGCTGCTCGGCCGCCACATTTCCCGCAACTACAAGCGCATCACGCGTCACGAAGACGAGCAGGACGACGCGCCGCGCGGCGTGAGCTGGCTCGCGGATGCGTTCGCGTTCCTGCTCGTGCTGCTCGCGTGCAACGGCATCGAAGCGCTGCGCATGTGGTCGCTCAAAGTGCAGTTGCCGCGCGCGCCGGGCGGCGTGGTCGGCGAGGCCGTCGCGCGTGGGGTGTCGCATGCGCTGGGCTTTACCGGCGGCACGCTCGCGTTGCTGATCGCGCTCGCAATCGGCTTGTCGCTGTATTTCCGTTTCTCGTGGCTGTCGGTGTCGGAGAAAGTCGGCGAGTCGATCATTTCGGCGGTGACTTTCGCGAAGCTGCGCCGCGAGGCCGGCCGCGACCGCAAGCTCGGCGAAGCGGCGGCGGTGAAGCGCGAAGGCAAGGTCGAGAAGGGCCGTGTGCGGATCGAGGAGCACGAGCCGGTCGTGATCGTGCCGCCGGTCGTCACGCCGGCCAAATCGGAGCGCGTCGAGAAGGAACGGCAAGTGCCGCTCTTCACCGACCTGCCGGGCGACTCCACGTTGCCGCCCATTTCGCTGCTCGACCCCGCGCCCGCCGCGCAGGAATCCATCTCCGCGGACACGCTGGAATTCACGTCGCGTCTGATCGAGAAAAAGCTCAAGGACTTCGGCGTCGAGGTGAGCGTGGTGGCCGCCTATCCGGGGCCGGTCGTCACGCGCTATGAAATCGAACCGGCCACCGGCGTGAAGGGCAGCCAGATCGTCAATCTGGCGAAGGATCTCGCGCGTTCGCTGTCGCTCGTGTCGATCCGCGTGGTCGAAACGATTCCGGGCAAGAACTTCATGGCGCTGGAGTTACCGAACCAGCGCCGCCAGACCGTGAGCCTGTCGGAGATTCTCGGCTCGGCGGTCTATGCGGACGCCGCCTCGCCGCTGACCATGGGTCTCGGCAAGGACATCGGCGGCAAGCCGGTATGCGCCGACCTCGCGAAAATGCCGCACCTGCTGGTGGCGGGCACCACCGGTTCGGGCAAATCGGTGGGCATCAACGCGATGATCCTGTCGCTGCTCTACAAGGCGAGCGCCGAACAGGTCCGCATGATCCTGATCGATCCGAAGATGCTCGAAATGAGCGTCTACGAAGGTATTCCGCATCTGCTGTGTCCGGTCGTGACGGACATGCGCCAGGCCGGCCACGCGCTGAACTGGGCGGTCGCCGAAATGGAGCGCCGCTACAAGCTGATGAGCAAGCTCGGCGTGCGCAACCTCGCCGGCTACAACAACAAGATCGACGAAGCCGCCAAGCGCGAAGAGAAGCTGCCGAATCCGTTCAGCCTCACGCCGGACGAGCCGGAGCCGCTCACGCGCCTGCCGAACATCGTCGTCGTGATCGATGAACTGGCCGACCTGATGATGGTGGTCGGCAAGAAGGTCGAAGAGCTGATCGCGCGGATCGCGCAGAAGGCGCGCGCGGCCGGCATCCATTTGATTCTCGCCACGCAGCGTCCGTCGGTCGACGTGATCACCGGCCTGATCAAGGCCAACGTGCCGACGCGGATGGCCTTCCAGGTATCGTCGAAGATCGACTCGCGGACCATTCTCGACCAGCAGGGCGCGGAATCGCTGCTCGGCATGGGCGACATGCTCTATCTGCCGCCGGGCAGCGGCTTGCCGGTGCGGGTGCACGGCGCGTTCGTCTCGGACGAAGAAGTGCACCGCGTCGTCGACAAACTCAAGGAGCAGGGCGAGCCGAACTACATCGAGGGCATTCTCGAAGGCGGCGTGACCGGCGAGGGCGACGAAGGCTCGGCGGGAACCGGATCTGCCGATGGCGAGTCGGACCCGTTATACGACCAGGCGGTCGACGTGGTGCTGAAGAACCGTCGCGCGTCGATCTCACTGGTGCAGCGGCATTTGCGCATCGGCTACAACCGGGCGGCGCGTCTGCTCGAGCAGATGGAAAACTCAGGCGTGGTGTCGGCGATGTCGTCGAACGGCAACCGCGAGATTCTGGCGCCGGCACGGGAGGCGGAATAGGCGGACGGCGCGATCGCGCAGCGAGCCGGTCCGTGGACAAGTGCTCGCTGCAATAGGTTTGCAACGCGCGTTCAAGCTCGACCGCTCGACGTGTCGGGCAACGCGCCGCGCGCGGATCTGCTCGCCCACGCGTGCTGGCCTGCCACTGGAAGCGGGCAGCGACCATCGCCGTCCTCACCGCCCTTCGCCCCCCGCTCATCGAATTCAATCAAGGGAGAAAACTACATGCAGCTATTCGCGCAGCAGCGCACTCGACAGAGTGCTCAAGCCAGCCGCTTCGGCCAACTCGCGCGGACTATCGTGCGTAGCGTCGGCAGCGTGGCGATCGGCGCATCGATGCTCGTCGCGTCGCAGGCATTCGCGAGCGGCACCGAGCAACTGAAGGCGTTCGTCGCGCAGGTGCACTCCGCGCACGGCACCTTCGTGCAGCAGGAAGTGCGCGCGCCGAGCAAGGCGCAGGGCGCGAGCGGCGCGCTGTCCACCGGCGGCGCGGGCAAGACCGGCACGTCGAGCGGCACCTTTACGTTCGCGCGTCCCGGCAAGTTCATCTGGCAATACGAGAAGCCTTACTCGCAACTGTTGCAGGCGGACGGCGACAAGCTCTACGTGTACGACAAGGATCTGAACCAGGTGACGGTGCGCGCGCTCGGCGGCGCGCTAGGCGCGAGCCCGGCGGCGATCCTGTTCGGCAGCAACGATCTGGACAAGAACTTCATGCTGCGCGACGCAGGCGTGAAGGCCGGCATCGACTGGCTCGAACTGACGCCGAAGGCGAAGGACACGCAGTTTCAACGCGTCGGCATCGGCTTCAAGGACGGCAATCTCGAAGCGATGGAATTGCACGACGTGTTCGGCAATGTGACGCTGCTGACGTTCTCGAACATCCAGAAGAACCCGCCGCTGCCCGCCGATGCATTCAAGTTCACGGTGCCGAAGGGCGCGGATGTGATCAACGGATAAGCTTGCTGATTGACATAGCTTTGCACGCAGGCAACAACAAAGCCGCGCTCCTCGGGCGCGGCTTTTCAATTTCAGGGTGCGCCTCACAAGTACGAGCGCTTGAGGAGGCGCTACTCGTCCCCCATCGGAACTTGTAGCGCATGCGCGGCTTTCATATCGTCGATAAACGCTTCGACGATCTCCGTCCGATGCTGACGCGTGCGCGTGACCATGTGAAACGCGACGCGGTAGCGCATCTGCAGCGGGTTCAACGCGGCGAGCAGCCCTTGCGCGACGAACGGCGCCGCGAAATGCCCCGGCAAATAACCGAGGTGTTGCGATGACAGCACCAGCATCGCAACGGCTTCCATGTTGTCCGCGACCGCGGTGACGTTCTGCGGCGTGGTCGAACTCTCCGCTTCGGGCAACGGATAACTGCGCCACGCCCATTCGTGCTGCGCGGCCTCTTCGGGTGACACGCCGCCCGCCTGCGCGAACAGCGGGTGACCGTTCGCGCAGTAGGCGAACTGGTCCTCGGCGAACACCTCGGTGTATTCGAGCGACGGCACGCGATGCCAGAAATAGCCGATGCCGATCTGAATCCGCCCATTGAGCAGTAGCTCCTCCAGCTCGCCCGGCGAGCGCACCAGAATCGAAAAACGCACCGACTGATCGCGCGCGCGAAAGCGACCGATCGCGTCGCTGATGCGCGCGCTCGCCGACACCGGCGTATGGCCGATCATGCCGATGTCGAGCGTGCCGACCAGCTTGCGGCCCACGTTGCGCGCCTGCATGCCGAAGGTGTCGACGGCCGATAGCAGTGCGCGGGCGGCCTCGATGAACTGCTCGCCGCGCGCGGTCAGACTGAAGCCGCCGCGGCCGCGCTCGCACAGGCGGTAGCCGAGGCGCGTTTCGAGCGTCGCCAGCTGGGTGCTGATGGTCGACTGGCCGATGTTCAGCGTCGCCTGGGCGGGCGAAACCCCGCCCGCGTCGACTATGGCGAGAAAGACGCGGATCAGCCGCAGGTCGAGATCTGTGAGTTGGGAGAACATGCTTCAGCATACATCGCAGAAGATCGATGTGAAGGGTGCGCCGGCGCTATTTAAGTTGGCGGGAAATGGCTCAAGAATCGGAGTTCCTCCGGTGAGACGTGCTTTTCACGCCGCGTTTTGACCGGTTTCCGCAGATTTTCCGCGCCGCGTCTCTTTCATTGCCGAGCCACGATGAATACTTCCTCCTTCATTTCCCCCGAAGCCGGCGAACGGCCGCAGCCGCTGTCCGGCAACGCTATGCCCCGCTGCGGCGGCATCGCGACGATGATGCGGCTGCCGAACGTCGGCTCGGCGGCCGGATTTGACGCGTGCTTCGTCGGCGTGCCGTTCGATCTCGGCACGTCGAACCGCACGGGCGCGCGCTTCGGGCCGCGCCAGATCCGCAGCGAATCGGTGCTGCTGCGCCCGTACAACATGGCGACCCGCGCGGCGCCGTTCGACTCGCTGCGCGTGGCCGATCTCGGCGACGTCGCGATCAATCCGTACAACCTGCACGACTCGATCGCGCGGATCGAAACCGCGTACGACGAAATCCTCCAGCACGACTGCAAGCCGATCACGCTGGGCGGCGATCACACCATCGCGCTGCCGATCCTGCGCGCGATTCATCGCAAGCACGGCAAGGTCGGGCTGATTCACGTCGACGCGCACGCCGACGTCAACGACACGATGATGGGCGAGAAGATCGCGCACGGCACGCCGTTTCGCCGCGCGGTGGAGGAGGGCCTGCTCGATTGCGAGCGGGTCGTGCAGATCGGCTTGCGCGGCACCGGTTATGCGGCGGAAGACTTCGACTGGTGCCGCGATCAGGGCTTCGAGGTCGTGCAGGCGGAGGCCTGCTGGAACCAGTCGCTCGCGCCGCTGATGGCGCGCATTCGCGAGCGGATGGGCGACGGCCCGGTGTACATCACCTTCGACATCGACGGGATCGATCCGGCTTTTGCGCCGGGCACAGGCACGCCGGAGATCGCGGGGCTGACGGTGCCGCAGGCACTGGAGATCATTCGCGGCGCGCGCGGTTTGAACATCGTCGGCTGCGATCTGGTCGAGGTGGCGCCGCCGTATGATCCGTTCGGCACGACCGCGCTGCTCGGCGCGAATCTCGCGTTCGAATTGCTATGCGTGCTGCCGGGTGTCGAGTATCGGGCCGCCGCGCGTTGAAGTGAACTGAACGCACGGAGCGTCATGCGCAAAAAAAGCCTGCAAATGCAGGCTTTTTCTTCGTCAGCGCGACTCGCGTGGACAACGCGCCCGATGCGTCAGGCGTAAGCCGTCTTACGCGCCGACACGAACACGTAGTAGCACACCGCGCCGATCACGAGCGACGGCAAGGTCGCGCCGAGATTCGGCAGCCATTGGTTGATCACCTGATACGAGGCGATGCCGATCGCCCACGCGATGAACGCGCTCAGATGCCATCCGCCCGAGAAGCCGTAACGGCCGCGCACGTCGGCGAGCACGGCCGCCTCGATACGGCGCTTGCGCACGATGAAGTGATCCATCAGCACGACGCCGAACAGCGGTGCGAACACCGAGCCGATCAGCAGCAGGAAGTTCTGATACTTCGCCATCGGCACGAGCAGCGCGATCAGCGTGCACAGCGCGCCGAACGCCGCCGACAGCAAGGGCACGCTGCCGCGCGTCCAGAACGTGCCGGTCGAGACGGCGGCCGAGTGGATGTCGGCGAACGCGTTGTCGATTTCGTCGATCAGGATCAGCAGCAGCGCCAGGCCGCCGCCCGCCTGGGCCAGCGCGTTGGTCAGCAGCGCGTCGCCGCCGCCGGCCGTGAGGCCGTAGACCGCGCCCAGCGCGTAGAACCAGATGTTCGCGATGCCGTAGCCGAGCAGCGTGCCGCGGAAGGTCTCGCCGGGTTGCCGGCCGAAGCGCGTGTAGTCGGCGATCAGCGGCAGCCACGACAGCGGCATCGCCACCACCAGGTCGATCGCGCCGCCGAACGACATCTCGCCGGTGCCCGGACGGCGCATCAGCTCGGCCAGGTTGTGGCGCGCGAGCAGATTCCACGTGAGCCATGCGGCGCCCGCGAGCAGCAGCCAGATGCCCCACTTGCGCAGAAAGCGCCGCACGAACGACAGCGGGCCGCTGATCGCCAGCAGCGTCGCGAGCAGACCGAACACGACGGTCCAGATCAGCGGCATTGAAAGGCCGAACGACTGTTTGGCGAGGGCGTCGGCGGAATCGCGCATCACAATCACTTCGAACGAACCCCAGCCGACCAGTTGCACCGCGTTCAGCACAGCCGGCACCGACGCGCCGCGCACGCCGAGCGTCGGGCGCAGCGACGACATCGCCGCGAGCCCCGTGTCGGTGCCGATCACGCCGGCCAGCGCCAGCAGCACGACGCCGATCACGCTGCCGATCACGATCGCCAGCAGCGCGTGCGGCAGCGACAATCCCGGCACCAGCAGCGCCCCGGCCTGCGCAACCAGCAGGCCGATGCCGAGCGAGAACCAGAGCGCGAACGCGTCGCCGGTGCGGAACGCGCGGCGCGCGTCGGGCACCGGCGTGAGCGGCGCGTAGGTGGAACCGGCGTCGCCGGCAAGTGGATCTTGTGCCATCTGTAGTTGTGTCCCTGTTGGTGTTGCGGTGTTGCTTGCCATGCCGCCTGGCGGCGTGTTTACCGGGTTGCTTGTACTGTTTTATGTTTGCATTTGCCTTTCAGGCCATGGTGGCGTGCGCGGCTGCGGCTTTCACGGCCTAACTTCCGGCGGCCGTTGCCGCCCAAGTCATGCCGCCGCGCCGCGCCGCGCGATCCTCGTCCGCACGCCGTCACTGTCATAATGCGGGACGTTGCCCGCACCTTCATGTGCCGGCTTTGCGCTCATCCGGCAGCACGCCGCCTTCCCACGGACCGCGTCCGGAAAAGCCGAGATTATCCCCAAAACGTCATGTTTGAAGAAACCCGTGCCAATGTTCCGCTCGCCGAACGCCTGCGGCCCCGCAATATCGACGAAGTGATCGGCCAGAAGCACCTGCTTGGCCCGAACAAGCCGTTGCGGGTCGCGTTCGAATCCGGCGAAGCCCATTCGATGATCCTCTGGGGCCCGCCCGGCGTCGGCAAAACCACGCTCGCGCGGCTCATGGCCGATGCGTTTCACGCCGAGTTCATCGCGTTGTCGGCGGTGCTCTCGGGCGTGAAGGATATCCGCGAAGCCGTCGAGACCGCGCAGATCCATCGCGCGAACGGCCATCAGACGCTGGTGTTCGTCGACGAAGTGCATCGCTTCAACAAGAGCCAGCAAGACGCGTTCTTGCCGCACGTCGAGTCGGGGTTGTTCGTGTTCGTTGGCGCGACGACCGAGAATCCGTCGTTCGAGGTGAACAGCGCGTTGCTCTCGCGGGCCGCGGTGTACGTGCTCAAGAGTCTCACCGACGAAGAACAGCGTGAACTGCTCGAGCGCGCGCAGCAGGAACTCGGCGGCCTCACGTTCACCGACGAAGCACGCGACGCGCTGATCGGTTCCGCCGACGGCGACGGCCGCAAGCTGCTGAACAACCTCGAAATCGTCGCGCGCGCGGCCGCGCAGCAAAAGACCACGGAGATCGACGGAGCATTGCTCGGCAGCGCGCTTGCGGAAAACCTGCGCCGCTTCGACAAAGGCGGCGACGCATTCTACGACCAGATCAGCGCGCTGCATAAATCGGTGCGCGGCAGCAGTCCCGACGGCGCGTTGTACTGGTTCTGCCGGATGCTCGACGGCGGCGCGGACCCGCGTTATCTGGCACGCCGCATCGTGCGCATGGCGTGGGAGGACATCGGCCTCGCCGACCCGCGCGCCGCGCGCATCGCGCTCGACGCCGCCGAAACCTACGAGCGCCTCGGCACGCCGGAAGGCGAGCTGGCGCTGGCGCAGGCGATCATCTATCTCGCGGTCGCGCCGAAGTCGAACGCCGGGTACAACGCGTACAACGAAGCGCGCCGCTTCGTCGGCAAGGATCAATCGCGCGGCGTGCCGGTGCATCTGCGCAACGCGCCGACCAGGCTGATGAAGGAGCTTGGCTACGGCCACGAGTATCGCTACGCGCACGACGAGCCCGATGCGTATGCGGCAGGCGAGACCTATCTGCCGGAGAACATGCGCGATCCGCACTGGTACGAGCCGACGCCGCGCGGGCTCGAAGGCAAGATCGGCGACAAGATGGCGCGTCTGGCCGAACTGGATGCGCAATGGCGCAGCGAGAACAAGCGCAAGAAGGGCTGAGGCCTGTCGGTCTTTCCGGCGCCGTGCGTCGCGCCGTGAGTCGCGCCGTCGTGGTCGCCGTGCCTCAATCCGCGCGCGTTGACCACCGAACGCACCGGCCGCGCACGCCGGTGCGCTAAAATCCCACGTTCATACAACGAATACCCGTCCCATCCCATGCTCGACATTCAGCTGCTGCGCAAAGACCTCGACGGCGTCGCCAAGCGCCTCGCCGACCGCGGCTATACCTTCGACGCGGCGGCGTTCACCGCGCTCGAAGCGGAACGCCGCGACACCCAGACCCGCACCGAAGAAATGCAGGCGCGCCGCAACAGCCTGTCCAAGCAGATCGGCGCGATGAAAGGCAAGGGCGAGGACACCTCGGCGGTGATGGCCGAAGTCGGCGGCATCGGCGACGAGATGAAGGCGTCGGCGGCGAAGCTCGACGATATCCAGAAGCGTCTGTCGGACCTGCTGCTCGGCGTGCCGAACCTCGCGCACGAAAGCGTGCCGGTCGGCGACGACGAAGCCGGCAATGTCGAAGTGCGCCGCTGGGGCACGCCGCGCCAGTTCGATTTCGAGGTGAAGGATCACGTGGACGTCGGCACGCCGCTCGGGCTCGACTTCGAGACCGGCGCGAAGCTGTCGGGCGCGCGCTTCACGCTGCTGCGCGGGCAGATTGCGCGGCTGCATCGCGCGCTCGCGCAGTTCATGATCGACACGCACACACAGCAGCACGGCTACACCGAGGTGTACACGCCGTACATCGTGAATCCGGAGATTCTGTACGGCACCGGCCAACTGCCGAAATTCGCCGACGACATGTTCCGCGTCGAGAAGGGCGGGGACGAGAACACGGTCACGCAGTATCTGATTTCCACTTCGGAAATTTCGCTGACGAACACCGTGCGCGAGAGCATCGTCGAAGCGGACGCGTTGCCGATCAAACTGACCGCGCATTCACCGTGCTTCCGCTCGGAAGCGGGCTCGTATGGCCGCGACACGCGCGGCCTGATCCGCCAGCATCAGTTCGACAAGGTCGAGATGGTGCAGATCGTCGCGCCCGAAGCGTCGTATGACGCGCTGGAGCAGATGGTCGGCCACGCCGAGGCGATTTTGCAGAAGCTGGAACTGCCGTATCGCGTGATCACGTTGTGCACGGGCGATATGGGCTTCTCGGCCGCGAAGACCTATGACCTCGAAGTGTGGGTGCCGGCGCAGAACACCTATCGCGAGATTTCGAGCTGCTCGAACACCGAGTCGTTCCAGGCTCGCCGGATGCAGGCGCGTTATCGCAATGCCCAGGGCAAGCCGGAGCTGGTGCATACGCTGAACGGTTCGGGGCTGGCGGTCGGACGCACGCTCGTGGCCGTGCTGGAGAACTTCCAGAATGCCGATGGCTCGGTCACGGTGCCGACGGCATTGCGGCCTTACCTCGGCGGTGTCGAACGGCTGGAAGTGCCGGCGGGCTGATCTGTTTGCTACGGCGATGCGGCCAGGCTCCGCCGCCGGTTGCCACCTTGTTGCCCAACCTCTTTGAAAATTTTTTGACGAGGGACTTGGAAAACGGATTTAGCTGTTCTATAATCTTTCTCTCCCAAGCAACGACCCGCTTGGTTCTGGCGAGGCAGCTTCATCGCTGTGAGCTGGAAAACACGGAAAGGTGGCAGAGTGGTCGAATGCGCTGGACTCGAAATCCAGTGTACCTTTAGGGGTACCGTGAGTTCGAATCTCACCCTTTCCGCCAAATTTAAAACCCCCGCAGAACGGAAGTTCTGCGGGGGTTTTGCTTTGGGAAGTCGAAAACGTTCGCGTGCTTTGCTTCGTATCATTCCTTGCGGGGCACGGCAGTGTCAGTGCTTCGCCTGAATGTCTGAAGCATCAGCATCAGCGCTATTTGCAGATTCATCGAAACCAATGGATTTGCCGGAACATATCCCGCCGCTGATTCACTAGCTGACTTAACGAGACGACTAGCTCCTGCGACGTGTGAGGGTTCCTCGACCCCCGCCTCATCTCTCCCATGTTGCAGCCATCAAAATCGTTTTGATCGGCCGAAAGAGAGAATCCCACCGATTTGAAGGCAATCTCTTTGGGAAGCGCGAGGCTTTTCAAGCGTCCTTCCTGACGGCGGGCGCTGGCAAGCGGGAACGGATTCACCAAAGCATATCCGCCGGTATGCTGAAAATCACCGTTCTCATCCAGCTCATTCGACATGACTGGAATCCGAAGGTATTGCTCAGAAGGCAGTGGCTCTGGTAGTGAAATGTGCACAAGGGCTACGAAAGGAAATCCATCATTGAGCAATCCCAGCGCTTGCTCTCGTCCCATCGAATTGGCGTTGCGTGACGGATTTGCAATCGTCGGCCGCACGATTTTTGCCTCGATCGCTATAGCGTGAGTAAAAAGGGGAACTTCCCTGACGGGAATTACTAGTAGATCAACGTCGCCGGGCTTTTTGCCTGGAGAAAGCCCAACTAATTCACGCGCTACATTCATCCCGACCAGTACATCCTGCCCAAAGGCGTGTTCTGGATAGGGAAACGCGGAATCAAGCGCAAAATGGATCGTATTGGCGAGGTGTTGCACGTCGGACACTATCCGGCGCAGCACTTCACGTTCGGACTTCAGCCACTCTTGTGCCATTTGTTTGCTGAGTAGGGGTGTAGATCCTTAGCGGTGGTGCCGCTGCTCGTTGCCATTGTGATACTCAATGCTTCAACTCGCTGCGTGGGACACTGGCCCTGGCGGCAACGCCACCAGTGATTTGAACGGTTGGCCTGTGACTGCCTTTAGGAGCGTATCTGACGCCGGATGGCATTCGGCCGAGGCTGAACGACGACATGAAATCGCGCACACGCCTCAATCATTCCACTCTTCCGCGCTAATACGTGCTCGCCCGTCAGGCCTGTCCATTTCGAACGCGAAACACCCACTCAAACGAATCCGCGCTTTGGGACAAAGCCCCTTTTGATGGCCGTTGCCGGCAACTATCCTCCACGCTGCTTGCGTAAAAGCAATTGGATGCGACGTCACGCAGCAGTGCGTTGTCCGCTCAAAAGCGTTCGCCCGCATTCACTTATGCACCAGGCGCCGCTTCACTCACGATTCATTTGATGACAAGTATCAAGAAGCGTCTCGCCCCCCCGTGCTCGTTTCGCTGCTTTGCGCGACCCAGGTGCACTCGGAGGCGTTGGATCCGATTCTGCTCAAGTTCATGGGCGTGCATGGACCGCACAGCCAGTTCGCCGAGTCGGCGCATGCGACGTACTTCCCCGGCCTCGTCGCCGAAGTGAATGACGACGTGGACCACTTCGTGATCGGCTTCGAAGGATTCGCGGACTTCCACGGAGGCTCGACGACAAAGAAGGACGGCGGCCTCGACCTGCAGATCGGCACCCCGATTAACGGCAACATCATGCCGTACGTACGCATTGGCTTGACGGCCTCCTGGCCGCACACGCGCCTGCATGACGGCGGCGGCGTCGAATACAAGTTCGCGAAGGCCTGGGGTGTGGCGGGCGAATACGCCGGCGACACCACGCAGTGCCGGGATGGGCCAGGCTATGAAGCGCACTCGCATCGAGCAGCCTGGCAGCGTCGCCACCAACGTCGCCAATCTCGCGCCCGCCGCGTGGCTCCAGAGAGGCCGCGTGATGCACGAGCGGCTACGTCCGAAGCGTCATCGCTTTACTTATCTGGTGTTCTACGTGCGCTGCGATCTGGACCGTCTCGCATCGCTCGACAGTGGCTGTTCGGTATCGACCGTTGGCGGCGGCCCAGTTTCTATCGGCGTGATCACGGCCCGCGCGACGGCAGCGATCTCGCCGCGTGGATGCGCACGCAACTCGCGGCGGCGGGCATCGAAGAAGCGGACGGCAGTCCATCTATTCGAGCGCGCTGTTCGACGGCGATCTTCAATGTTCGCTCGACGACGCACAGCGTGCGAAGTATCAACGCATCACCGATACGCTCGATTTGCGCGCGGGTATGCGGATTCTCGAAATCGGCTGCGGCTGGGGCGGTTTGGCGCTGCACGCGGCGCGCCAGGCTGGTGGCGTGCACGTCACTGGCATTCGGCCGCGATTGCGCGTAGACCTTGCGCCGCCGGCGCGGCGCGTTCGAAGCGCGGCTCCACACGATCCGCGCGCAAGGCTTCGACGAGGTTTTCGTGCGCACGTGGCGGCTGTATCTGGCGTATTGCGAAGCGGGCTTCGACGAAGGGCGCACCGACGTGATGCAGTTCGTGCTCGCGAAAGCCGACTGACATGCGCGCGCTCGCGGCTCTCGTGCCGGCACTGTGGGCGAGCGCCGCGTGTGCCGATTGGCGTGGTGACGGACAGCCCGCGAGACTCGTTGCGCGAAGCGCGGGCGGGCGAGCGCGAGGCATTTCACATGCCGTCCACCGCCACCGCAAAATCGCCCGACTGGCCCGTTCGGGCCATTTTGCCCGGCTCGGGCGGCGATCCTCTGTACAATTGGCCGATCGGTTGTCGGCGTGAGCCTGCTTTTGCCGTGCCGCTTGCGGCGGCCCGGCGTCCCGCGCCGAACCTCGAACCCCATCCGACTCACATCGATTGAATTCATGGCCATTACTTACAAGACTCCCGACGACATCGCCAAACTGCGCATTTCCGGCCGCCTCGCGGCCGACGTGCTGGCGATGATCGGCGAGCACGTCAAGGCCGGCGTATCCACCGACGAACTCGACGCGCTGTGCAACGACTACATCGTCAACACGCAAAAGTCGATTCCGGCCAATGTCGGCTATCTGGGGTTTCCCAAGACCGTGTGCACCTCGGTCAACCAGGTGGTGTGCCACGGCATCCCGAATCGCGGCGAGATTCTGAAGGACGGCGACATCATCAACATCGACGTCGCGATCATCAAGGACGGCTACTTCGGCGACACCAGCCGCATGTATTGCGTGGGTCAGCCGAGCACGGTGGCGCGCCAGCTGATCGACACGACCTACGAGGCGATGCTCGCCGGCATCCGTGAAGTGAAGCCGGGCGCGACGCTCGGCGACGTCGGCTACGCAATCCAGAAAGTCGCGCAGCGCGACGGCTTCTCGATCGTGCGCGACTACTGCGGGCATGGCATCGGCAAGGTCTATCACGAAGACCCGCAGGTGCTGCATTATGGCCAGCCGGGGCAGGGCGTGCGCCTGAAGCCGGGCATGGTCTTCACGATCGAGCCGATGATCAACGCGGGCCGCGCCGGCACCAGCGTGCAACGCGACGGCTGGACGGTGGTCACGAAAGACCGCTCGCTGTCCGCGCAATGGGAGCACATGATCGCCGTCACCGACGACGGTTATGAACTGCTGACGCCGTGGCCGGATGGCACCGGTAGCTACGAAGCGCCGTGAGCACGCTGCGCGCGCAACACCTGGCTGCTTGCCGCTAGCGGCCTGTGCCGCCGGCATGGCATGCCGTGGCTTTGTGCGTGCCGCGTGCGAATACGTCGAGCGATGGCGCGGTCCGGTCAATAATGATTTGACTCGCGCGCCGGTTCGGTTAAAGCTACGCCTTAGGGTTTCAAGGGGTTTTCGTCTGCATGAGTCCGTCATTGACCGTTCGCCGTATCGCCGCTGAACAGGGCGCCGTTTTTCGCGAACTCCGTACTGCGTCGCTACGGGAGGCGCCCTATGCCTTCGGCGCGACGCTCGAAGACGCGTTGTCGGCCGATGCAGCCAGTTTTGACACCTCCGCCGCGGAGCGCGCGGTTTCGTTCTCCGTCGCCACGTTCATCCTCTACACCGAAGGCCATCCGGCCGGCCTGATCGAAGCGCATTTCGACGACACCGCGGCGCGCCGCGCATTCGTTTGCGAGTTGTGGGTGGCGCCGGCCGTGCGTCATCTGCGCGGCGGCGAACTGCTGGTCGACACGGCCGGCCACTGGCTTGCCGGCGAAGGCGCGACAGAAATCTACGCGTGGGTCGCCGACGCCAACCGCAACGCCATGCGCTTTTACGAGGCGCTCGGCTTCGGTCCGACCGGCGAACACCGGCGTGTCGAACGCGCGCCCGAGCAAGTCGAAAGTCTGCTGGTGCGCCACGTGCCGAGCACGTCACAGGCGTTCCAGCAGTGATCTCGCGAGCGGCGCAACAGTCTGCCGCTCGATTCCCTTCCGCGTCAGTCCAGCCATCGTGGCCGGCTCGCCGGTCTTGCGAGCGGCCCGATCGTTGGCCATGGCGCGGCCTGAATGCCCTGTGCGTGGTTGCCGCGATCGAGGTGGTTCGTCGAGGTCGTGCATTCACCGGCAAAAAAGCTGGCCGCGCGCGTGGACGCCTGTAAAATACGCAAAATTTTTTGCCGAACGCTATGTCGCCCAAGAAATCGCCCTTTTTCGAACTCCGCAGTGGCTCGGTCGATACGCTCCTGTTCGTGGTCAAGACCACCGACCTCGATGCCATGCGTGCCGAGCTGACCCGGCGCTTCGAGGCGACCCCCGAGTTTTTCGCTAACGACGTCGTCGCGATCGACGTGCGGCGTCTCGCCGACAACGAACGCGTGCGGCTCGCCGACATCGCGCAACTGCTCGACAGCGTGCGCATGCGTCCGGTCGGCGTGGTCGCCAACGCGCAGCAGAAGTGGGCGGCGGAATCGGCGCTGCCGTTGCTCGAAGCGCGCGATCGTCGCGGCGCGGTGTCGAAGCCGGCCGACGAAGGCGGCACCGACGCGGCGGCCGGCACGACCAGCGCCGCGCCGGCGGCAGACGTACCGGCCCAAGCGAGCCTGCTTCCGCCCGACGTCCCCGAATCCGGCTCCCCCGCTGCGCTCGAGCCGGCAGTCGCGGCCGAACCCGTGCGCCTCGCCACGTCGTCGCAAACGATGGTGGTCGAGAAGCCGTTGCGCTCAGGCCAGCGCATCTACGCAAAGGGCGATCTGGTCGTGCTCGGTCTCGTGAGCTACGGCGCGGAAGTGATCGCGGAAGGCAACATCCATATTTACGCGCCGTTGCGCGGCCGGGCATTGGCCGGCGTGCAGGGCAATCACGACGCGCGCATTTTCTGCACGTGTCTCGAACCGGAACTCATCTCGATCGCGGGCATCTATCGAACGACCGAGAACCCGCTGCCGTCCGATGTACTCGGCAAGCCGGTGCAGATCTGGCTCGAAGAAGAAAAACTGATGATCGAACCGCTGCGGCTCACGTAAGCGTCGGGAAACGGGTGCGGCGCTGAACGAATCCGGCGCGCGGCGTTTCACGGCAAATATGGCCGCACATAATTGATGAATTTGACGAACACAAGGTAAGGGTAATGGCAAAAATCATTGTGGTGACTTCGGGCAAGGGTGGCGTGGGCAAGACGACCACGAGCGCGAGCTTTGCATCGGCCCTCGCACTGCGTGGCAGCAAAACCGCCGTGATCGACTTCGACGTCGGCCTGCGTAACCTCGATCTCATCATGGGCTGTGAGCGCCGTGTGGTGTACGACCTGATCAACGTGATCCAGGGCGAAGCCAACCTGAACCAGGCGCTGATCAAGGACAAGAAGTGCGAGAACCTGTTCATCCTGCCGGCCTCGCAGACACGCGATAAGGACGCGCTGACGATGGAAGGCGTCGAGAAGGTCATCAACGACCTGATCGCGATGGACTTCGAATACATCGTCTGCGATTCGCCGGCCGGTATCGAATCGGGCGCGCTGCTGGCGATGCACTTCGCCGACGAAGCGCTGATCGTGACCAATCCGGAAGTGTCGTCGGTACGCGACTCGGACCGCATTCTCGGCATCCTGTCGTCGAAGACCAAGCGCGCGATCGAAAGCAAGGAGCCGATCAAGGAACACCTGCTGATTACTCGCTACAACCCGAAGCGCGTCAGCGAAGGCGAAATGCTGTCGCTCACCGACATCCAGGAAATCCTGCGCATCGATCTGATCGGCGTGATTCCGGAATCGGAAGCGGTGCTGCACGCGTCGAACCAGGGCCTGCCCGCCGTGCATCTGGACGGCACCGATGTGGCCGAAGCCTATAAGGACGTCGTGTCGCGTTTTCTCGGCGAGCAGAAGTCGCTTCGCTTTACCGATTACCAGAAGCCCGGGCTGCTGCAGCGCCTCTTCGGCACCAAGTAAGGGGAGCGCACGTCATGTCGATTCTTTCGTTTTTGCTGGGCGAGAAAAAGAAGTCCGCGTCGGTAGCGAAGGAACGCCTGCAGTTGATCATCGCGCATGAGCGCGCCGGCGGCCATGCGCCCGCCGATTATCTGCCTGCGTTGCAACGTGAACTGGTAGCCGTGATTTCGAAGTACGTGAAGATTTCCGATGACGATATTCGCGTGAGTCTCGAGCGTCAGGACGATCTCGAAGTGCTCGAGGTCAAGATCGAAATACCGCAGGCCTGATCGGCCGGAAGCGGTTCTGTTCTGCGGCTGGTTTTGGCCGATGTATGCCGCGCGGTGTTGCGTTGAGATGACGCGATGCCGTGCGGTGTGCGCTGCGTGATTAAGTGCGCGGCTTCTCAGTCGCTTCCTTGCAGTTTCATTTCCCTCTCTCGTTTTCTTCGAGCTGTCGCGGGTCTCGCTGCGTCACTGCGCCGAGTCGCGTCCCTCAGCGTCGCGCACGCCTGTCATGACGCTTCCCCATGCGCGGTCCTTGCGTCGAAATAAACCGTTGCACTTCAGCGTGTGCCGTTACACGCCCACCGTCAGCCAGTCGCAGCCCTCGTGCATTAAACGGGTAACGCCGTATCCGGTGTTCAATCACAGAGGGAAATCATGAACAGAACCTTTCGCTTGCTGCTTGCCCATACCGTGTTGATCGCGGCCGGTGCCGCCGCTGTGGCGTCCGCGTCGGCTGCGGAAGTGGTCGTGATCGCGCCGTCCGCGCCGCCGCCTGTGCGTGACGAAGCCGTGCCCGCGGCGCGTGCCGGCTACGTGTGGGATCACGGTCACTGGCGCTGGGATCATGGCCGCTACGTCTGGGTCGCGGGCCACTGGCAGGCCGAACGCGTCGGCTATCACTGGGTGCCGGGCCACTGGGTCTCGCATGGTCCGAACTACCGCTGGGTCCAGGGGCACTGGGCCTAACGCGACAATGTTCGGCCACGCGCGGCGTGTTCGATATCGCTCGCGCCGCCTTCACCAGTTCGACAACACGGGCGCCGCGTAGCGCGCGCCCGTGTCTTCAGGGAAATACGTGATGAAAAAGAATCTGCTTCTGCTCGCCGCGCTTGCGGTCATGCTGGCCGGGTGTGTCATCGTGCCGGTGCGGCCGTTGTATGTGCATGCGCCGCGCGTCGTCGTTTACTGACGCGGCGCGTCGGCGCCGTCTTCGGCAGGCGGCTCGCCGTCGACCGGCTCCGTTGCCGGCTCGGGCACCTCGGGCACTTCGGGCGTTGGTGCGGGCATCGGCTGCGGCAATGGCGCCATATAACGTTGCGCCAGCGACTCGTACAGCGGCGGCGCGAACAGGCGCGATACACGGCTCGCGATCAACGCGGTGGCCATCAGCGAAATCACCAGCGCGTGGCCGTCGATCATCTCCATCACGATCACGAACGACGTAATCGGCGACTGCGTGACGGCGGCGAGATAACCGACCATCGCGAGCGCGATCAGCATCGGCAACTGCATCGAGTCGAACACCATGTGCAGCAGATTGCCGAAGCCCGCGCCGATCGACAGCGACGGCGCGAAGATACCGCCCGGAATGCCGGGCAGGTATGAGCCGATCATCGCGATCATCTTCAGGAACGGATAGAAGACCGACAAGCGCTCATGGCCGTCGAGCAATCCGCGCGCTTCCGCATAACCGCTGCCGAAGGTCGTGCCGCCCGAAATCAGCCCGACCACCGCGATCGTGAAACCGCACAACGCCGCGAACACGACCGGCCGTTCGCCGTGCAATTGACGCAGCGGGGCGGGAATCCAGCGCGCGGTGTTCAACAGCAGCCAGCCGAACGTGCCGCCTGCGATACCGGTGACGACCGCGGTCAGCAGCACCGCGAGCGCGAGCAGGTCGGGGAAGTGCACGCCAATCTGGATGGTGCCGAAATACGTGTAGTTGCCGTTCAACCCAAGCGCGACCACGCCGGCGATGATGATCGCCGTAATCAGCACGCCGCTCGCGCGCGCCTCGAAGCTGCGCGTGAGTTCCTCGATGGCGAACACGATGCCGGCGAGCGGCGTATTGAATGCCGCGGACAAGCCCGCGGCCGCGCCGGCCAGCACCAGTTGCCGCTCGATCTGCGCATTCGAGCGTGGATAGAGCCGCCGCAGATTGAACATGAGCGCCGCGCCGACCTGCACGGTCGGTCCTTCACGGCCGATGGTGAAGCCGCCCAGAATCCCCAGAAACGACACGGCGATCTTGCCGAACAGAATCCGGAACGACAGCAGCCGCTCGCCGTATGGACCGGGTTTCGAATGCAGCGTGGCGATCACTTGCGGAATGCCGCTGCCCTCGGCGCCGCGAAAGAAGGTGCGCGTGAGCCAGACGGCGAGCGCCGCGACCGCGGGCGTGACGATGAGCGGCGCCCATGCGTACCCTTGCTGCAAGGTGCGGAATTCGGCGTAGCCCCAATCGATCAGGCGGGCATACAGCACCGCAATCAGGCCGACGGCGATCGCACCGAGCCAGAAAATGCCGTACTGGCGCCAGAGGCGCCTCGCGCGGCGCAGGACGACGGAAGGATGCAGAGCGAAGAGCTTGGGCATGGCGGGCCGGCGCAAAAGCGTAAAGTATAGAGCGCCCCGCGCGTGCAAACGCGTAGGAAAGTTTTTTTGAAATGCCGCAGAATCGCCGCTCCCAGGCGCGCGATGTAATGCGCGGTATTGCGACTGCGGCGCGCGCACCAAGGCGAATTGGAAAAGAAATTTCAATCGTCGGCTAAAATGGTGTGATTTTTGAACAACTAACAGGTCTTCAATGAAGCGAGTCCTCATCGTCAAGGTCACCTCACTCGGCGATATCGTGCAGGCCCTGCCGGTGGTCGCCGATATCAAGCGCGCGTTTCCGGGCGTTCAGGTCGATTGGGCGGCAGACGAGGCTTTCGCCGAACTCGTGCACTGGAGCGAAAGCGTGGACCGCGTGCTGTGCGCGCCGTTGCGCCGTTTCAAGAAAGCGCGCAACTGGAGCGACCTCAAGGCGATCTGGGCGTCCATCGCCGAGTTGCGCGCGTATCGCTACGATTTCATCATCGACATTCACGGCGTCTACAAGAGCGCGATCATCGCGTTCCTCGCGCGCTCGTCGCGGCGCATCGGCTATCAGTCCCAGGATCTGGGCGAGCGGGGCGCCGCCTTCGCGTACACCGGACGATTCGGCCCGCGCCCGCAGGGCAATGCATGGCACGGCATGCGCATCAGCGCCGGCGAGGCGCTCGACTACGAGGTGAAGGGCCCGCCTGTCTACAACCTGCGCCTGCCCGAACCGGCCAAGCCGCCCTTTGCCTCCGGCAGTGCGCCGGTCGCGGCGTTTTTCCACGCCACTTCCAAAGACGACAAGAAGTGGCCGCTGAGTCATTGGGTCGACGTCGGCCTCGAACTCGCGGGACGCGGCTTTCGCGTGGTCTTGCCGTGGGGCTCGGACGCGGAGCGCGCCGAGGCGGAGAAGATTGCCGCGCAGGTGCCGGGCGCGAGCGTGCTGCCGAAGATGAGCGTGACCGAAATCGCGCAGATGATCGACGCATGCGCGCTGGTGGTCGGCACCGATACGGGCTTCGTGCACCTTGCTCATGCGTTGCAGAAACGCACCGTGATGATCTTCGTGGCGACGTCGCCGTCGCATTGCGGCGTCGAATCGCCGAATCGCTCGATCTCGATTGGCGACGGCCATTCCGTGCCGCCGGTCAGCGCTGCACTCGACGCGATCGACTACGTGCATGGCACGTCTCATGAGCATGCCAACGAGCCGCGTTCAGCCATCGCGTGATCGTGGCGCCGTGGCGTCTTGCCGATGCGCAATCGTTTGCTCAAAAAGAAAAGAGGCGTGACGCGCATCCGCCCAATCAAACAGGCGCTGCCACGTAACGCCTCCGAAAACGCCCGCGTCGGGGAACAGCGGGCGGAGAGGAAATCGTTGCAAAAAATCTGGACTGCATTGGCTGCACGAAGCTGCGTTGCGGCTCACGTTCCGATCTCAAAGTCGATCAGTGTGAGATTCGCGGCGCTCCTCGCACCGCTCCTCACACATTACACGCCTGTTAAATCTGTCGCTTTTCGTTGAGTGCCACATTGCCTGAACGAGGCCGTATTCGCACCGCCCGCGGCTTCAGCCTGGCGTGCGCCACAGTGCAAACCTCGTGCCCACGCGCAATGTCTTGAGCCGCCTGGCCGCGCCGGCAGGGCGCGCACTTCATGAACAACGTTCACCGCAGTATAGGCGCTGTTTTCCGCCGACGTGAACCGATCCTCCCATGCCTCGAAACGAGCGAGCGTCCCGCACCGATCATGTAACGAGGTGGTGATGTTCCCTTACAAATCGCAACGTTCCTGCGGGTCGGCGTCGTGTCCAATCGGGTCATTCGGGGATTTGGCTCGAATGAATCTCGACTCGATGGAGAACAACATGAAACGCTTGATCTTGACCCTCGCCGCCGGCACGCTCCTCGCAACGGCACTCGGCGGCTGCATCGTTGCCCCGGCACCGGGCTACTACGGCGGCGGCTACTACCATCACGGCGGCTATTACTACCGATAAGCCACCACCGGTACGCCGCTCAAGCCATCAGCATTTCGAACGCGACTACCGCGGCAATGGCAGCCGCGTTCGCCGCCACCGCTTCGACGACGATGCCCTTCCATGTCGCCGGACGAAAACGCAACGCGAGCAGCAGCGCACCGAGCAGTGCGAGCGCGATGATCATCACGATATCCGAGTTGTGGAGATGAATGTTCATCCGAGCCTCCCTGCTTGCCTTAGGGTTATTCAAGCTGAGTATAGGCAAGTCAAAAAGGCGCGCAAGGCAAGGATTTACCCAGTGCCCGGTAAACAGAACGAAAGCGAAGCTTGAGCGGAAGGGGCAACGGCCGCCGCCGCGGCGCGTTCATCACGCGCCGGGCGGCGTTGCATTTGAGGCATCGGCAGAGGAGCCGCGCGCCGATGCCGTCTACGGCATTACATCAGGCGCGCGTCGCGCGTTTCGCGCATGCACAGCACGCCGATCAGGCTGACCGCGGCAGCCGCCGACACATACATGCCGACCCACGGCAACCCGCCGTGCGCGGACAGCACCTGGGCGATATACGGCGCGACCGAGGCGCCGAGAATCCCGCCCAGGTTGTACGCGACGCCCGCGCCGGTATAGCGCACGTTGGTCGGAAACAGCTCCGGCAGCAGCGCGCCCATTGGCGCGAAGGTCACGCCCATCAGGAACAGCTGGATCACGAGAAACAGCAGCACCAGCGGCGTTTCTCCGCTGCCGAGCAGCGGCGCCATCGTGAAGCCCGACAGAATCGCCGCGATGATGCCGACGATCAGCACCGGCTTGCGCCCGAAGCGATCGCTCGCACGCGCCGACAGCGGCGTGGCGAGCGCCATGAACACCACCGCGATGCACAGCAGGCCGAGGAAGGTCTGCCGTGGAATATGCAGCACCGACACGCCATACGACAGCGAGAACGTGGTCGCGTTGTAAAACAGCGTGTAGCAAACCACCATCGCGAGCGCGCCGAGCACAGTCGGCACCCAGTGCTGCGACAGCAGCGTGGCGATCGGCACCTTGACGCGTTCCTTGCGCTCGATGGCGGCCTGGAAGGCCGGCGTCTCGGCGATCTTCAGACGCACGTACAGGCCGAGCACGACCAGCACCGAGCTGACGATGAACGGCACGCGCCAGCCCCAGCTGCGGAACTGCTCGTCGCTCAACGACGTGGCCAGTGCGAAGAACAGCCCGTTGGACGCGAGAAAGCCGATCGACGGGCCGAGCTGCGGGAACATGCCGAACCAGCCACGCTTGCCGGCCGGCGCGTTTTCGGTGGCGAGCAATGCTGCGCCGCCCCATTCGCCGCCGAGGCCGATACCTTGGCCGAAGCGCAGCACGCACAGCAGGATCGGCGCGAGGCTGCCGATCGAGTCGTAGCCCGGCACGAAGCCGATCAGCGTGGTCGACAGGCCCATCACCAGCAGCGACGCGACCAGCGTCGATTTACGGCCGATCCGGTCACCGAAGTGGCCGAACAGGAACGAGCCGATCGGCCGCGCGATGAACGCGATGCCGAACGTGACGAAGGCCGACAAGGCCTGAGCGGTCGTCGAACTGTGCGGGAAAAACACCGGTCCGATGACGAGCGCCGCAGCGGTCGCATAGACGTAGAAATCGTAGAACTCGATCGCGGTGCCGATGAAGCTCGCGAAGATGATCCGCGCGCTGCTGTTCTGCCCGCTTGCGTTGGGCTGGGCCGAGGAAATCGGCGATGTGGACATGCAGGGTCTCCAGGTGTCGTAGGGCCGCCGGGGTGCCGTGCGTCGCAGTACGTCGAAACTCGACGGCGCGTGCCGGGCAGCATCATTTTGGGGTTCGCCAGCCCGGCGCCGTTCGCTGGCTGAGTAAAGCCACGTGCGGCGCGGGCGATGAAGCAACAGCTTACAACGGCAGCCCCCGCAGGTCGCGCGCGACAGTGGCCATACCAGGGGAATAACCAGGTGGGTTGCATGACGCGTGCGGATGACGAGGCGGCCGGTGCGGCACGACGCGCTGACTGCCCGGTATGAGTCATCGGGCGTTAAACCTGAGCATCAGACGTCGTGTGCATCGCGCATCAAGCAGACGGCGCGCGCGGATGGCGCTGCGGCGCTGCAATCGGGCGTCGCGCCGTGCCGGCGGGTAGGCGGGCGGCGTGAGCCATGCCGGAAGGCTCCGGCGCAGGGAATCGGAAAATTATAGCGAGCGCGGGCGTCGAGCAGCAATGGCGGCGTAAGGAGCGTCGTGTGAGGTGGGATCGTGGCGAGGCCGTTGCCAGGCCGCGATGCAGTGGTTACGACGTCGGTCTGACGCGCACCGTCGCGACGCGCGCCGCAAAGCCACCCCCCTTCAATCGATCGTCTGCGCTTGCGGCGATGCAAGCTCGCGCAACTGGAACTTGCCGTCGTCGTTGAACAGCCAGTCTTCGAACAGTTCGAGCTGGCCGCGCCCGTTCAGCAGCTTGCCGGGCGGTTGCGGCAGCGGGGCGGCGCGCCGCAGCGTGGCGAGCGCGGTGCTCTCGGTTTCGTCATCCCCATTGGTGCGGTACACCGACGACTCGACGATGTGCCCGTTGCGATCCACCGTGAACGACACCACCACCAGCGAGCGCAGCATCGCCTGCGGCGTGCCGCGCAACACGTACGAAGGATTGCGGTCGGTGATCCGACGCGCGACCGCCTCGCGATACTGATCGAGCGTCGCGCTGTTGATTGCGGCCATCGGCGTATTGACTGCGGGCTCGTGCGACGGCAGCGTGATCGTGCAGCCGGCCACGGCGGCGGCCAGCGCCATGGTGAGCAGCGCCCGCTGGGTGCGCGATGGCGCCGCCTCCATGCAGGCCGCGCAGCGTCCGGTCAGGCGGAGAAGGTGACGCGAGCGGGTGAGCATGGTCGGCGAGAAGCGCGGAGAGGACCTGATTTGATGGTAGTCAAAATCCGACAGGATGCAATCGGCGTTCGCCCGCAACGGGCCTCGACGTCTCGCCGCGCTCGCATGTAATAGCCGGAAATATGAGGCGGGTTGGTTGGCGGCCGGAACGCGCCTACACTTCGATGGCCTCCTTCGGGAGGCATCGGTGGAAGTCTTTTTTAGCCCGCTTCGTGCGGGCTTTATTTTTTGCGCGGCGGCGCGTTTGCACAGACTGCTGTGGGCCGACCCGGCCCGGCAAATAAAAAAGGCGAACCCGCTGACGGGTCCGCCTTTCTCAAGCATGCGCAATGCAAACGGTAAGCGGCGCTCGCTAACCTGCCGCGCCGCCTGCCACTTTCGTTACTTCAACGCCTCACGTGCTGCCTTCACCGCCGCGAGCACCTGCTCCGGCGCGGTGCCGCCCGGATGATTGCGACTCGCGACCGAGCCTTCGAGCGTCAGATACGAGAACACGTCCTCGCCGATCAGATGCGCGACGTTCGGCAGTTCGGCGCGCATTTCTTCGAGCGTCAGGTCCGCCAGATCGCAGCCGCGATCCGCGCAGATGCGCACAGCCAGCGCAACGGCTTCGTGCGCGTCGCGGAACGGCAGGCCGCGCTTGACCAGGTAGTCGGCCAGATCGGTGGCCGTCGAGAAGCCTTGCAATGCAGCATCGCGCATCGCCTGCGGCTTCACCGAAATACCGGCGACCATTTCAGCGAAGATGCGCAGCGTATCGGCCACCGTATCGACGGTGTCGAACAGCGGTTCCTTGTCTTCCTGATTGTCCTTGTTGTACGCGAGCGGCTGGCCTTTCATCAGCGTGAGCAGCGCCATCAGATGACCGTTCACTCGCCCCGTCTTGCCGCGTGCAAGTTCGGGCACGTCCGGGTTCTTCTTCTGCGGCATGATCGACGAACCGGTGCAGAAACGGTCGGCCAGATCGATGAAGCCGACGCGCGGGCTCATCCACAGCACGAGTTCTTCCGAGAAGCGCGACACGTGCGTCATGACGAGCGCCGACGCCGCCGTGAATTCGATCGCGAAGTCACGGTCGGAGACCGCATCCAGCGAGTTCGCGCAGATGCCGTCGAAGCCGAGCGTCTTCGCCACCGCGTGACGGTCGATCGGATAGCTGGTCCCGGCGAGCGCCGCCGCGCCGAGCGGCAGGCGGTTCACGCGCTTGCGGCAATCGAGCATGCGTTCTGCGTCGCGCGAAAACATTTCGACGTAAGCGAGCAGGTGATGGCCGAACGTGACCGGCTGCGCGACTTGCAGGTGCGTGAAGCCCGGCATGATGGTCGACGCGTTCTTCTCCGCCATCTCGAGCAGCGCGGCGCGCAGCTCGGTCAGCAAGCCGCCGATGCGGTCGATCTCGCCGCGCAGCCACAAGCGGATGTCGGTCGCGACCTGGTCGTTACGCGAGCGGCCGGTGTGCAGGCGCTTGCCCGCATCGCCGATCAGCGCGGTCAGGCGCGCTTCGATGTTCAGGTGCACGTCTTCCAGATCGAGTTGCCACTCGAACTCGCCGCGTTCGATTTCACCCTTGATCTGCGCCATGCCGCGCTGGATCGCGGCGAGGTCGTCGGCGGCGATGATCTTCTGCGCGGCCAGCATCGAGGCGTGCGCGAGCGACCCTTCGATATCGACGAGCGCCAGACGCTTGTCGAAGAAAACCGACGACGTGTAGCGTTTGACGAGCTCCGACATCGGCTCCGAGAAGCGAGCCGACCAGGCTTCGCCTTTTTTGTGCAGTTGGGACGTCATGGTGTTGGGCAGTTAAGCGGCAGTTGAGCGAGCGGTGAACAGGCTGACGGCGCGTCATGCACGTCACGTACCGTGCAAAGGTGCCGCCGAAGCGAGGAAAGACAGGGATTTTAACACTGGCGGTGGGCGTTCAAGACGCCTCGCCGCTATTCACGCACCAGCACCACCAGCTTCAGATCCTCGCGGTGCGCGGGTTTGAAGGTGATCTGATCGTAGACGATGCGCCCATCGCGCGGATGGTTGAACTCGCGCCGCCCGCCCTCGCGGCCGCCCACATCCTGCGACGCCCAGAAGCGCGTGAACGCGTCGCTTGCGGTGGTCAGGGAGTCGATCAGCGCGCGCGTGGGCGCGTCGCTCAGATGGCGGATCGAGTCGGCGCGGAATTCGGCGGCGAGCCGCCGCGCCCGCGTTTCCCAGTCGACGATCAACGCGCGCGCGGCCGGCTCGGTGAAGGTGTAGCGCAGCAGATTGCGGTCGTGCGCGCCGTCCAGCCAGCCGACGAACAGATCGGCGGCACGCTCGTTCCACGCGAGCGCGGTCCATTGCCGGTCGAGCACGTAGGCCGGCGCGTTCACGAGTTGCACCGTTTCCAGCAGGGTAGCGGGCGCGTCGGCGGCGGCTGGGTCGGGCTCGGCCGGGTCGCGCTGCGCGGCCAGTTCGAACAGATAAGCCCGCTCGGCGCGCGACAGTTGCAGCGCAACGGCGATGCGCGCGAGCGCATCGGCGGATGCCGACACCGGGCGGCCTTGCTCGATCCACGTGTACCAGGTCGGACTCACGCCGCACAGCTGCGCGACTTCCTCGCGCCGCAAGCCGGGCGTGCGGCGACGCGGCCCGGGCGGCAGGCCGACCGCTTGCGGCGAGAGCCGTTCGCGATGCGCGCGGATGAAGTCGCCGAGCGCGCGGGCCGGGGTGGCGTCGAGTGGCGGCGGGTGGTCGGCGGAAGACGGCGTGGTCATGCTGGTCGGGTGGCGAGTAGGGTGTGGGTTTGGGGTAGTAATAGATATACCAGAATACTTGCACAACTTGTACTGGTACACGGCGGGCCCTATTGTAGCGGCTGGAACGGCAAACCGCCTGCCAGCGCGCGTGTGGCGCTGTTTCCAATTTGCTGTGTCCATCAATAACCGGAGCCTCCCCATGAAGCATCACGATCAGGTCGCCGACGCCTTTGGCTCGACCGCCGCCGCGTATTTGACGAGTCAAACCCATGCAACCGGCGCCCATCTGCGGATGCTGGCCGAGTCGATTGCCGCGATGCCGGGCGCGACGGTCCTCGACATGGGCTGCGGCGCGGGGCACGCGAGTTTCGCGGTCGCGCCGCATGCGAAGGACGTGGTCGCCTACGACATCGCGCCGCCAATGCTCGCGACGGTCGACGGCGCGGCGAAGGAGCGCGGCCTTGCCAACATCCGCACGCAGCAGGGCGCGGCCGAAACGCTGCCGTTCGACGACCATTCGTTCGACTGGGTGATCAGCCGCATGAGCGCGCATCACTGGCACGACGTGCCGGCCGCACTCGCTCAAGTGCGGCGCGTGCTGAAGCCGGGCGGCAAGGTGCTGTTCGTCGATATCGCCGGGATCGATCATCCGTTGCTCGACACGCATATTCAGGCGATCGAGTTGCTGCGCGACGGCTCGCATATCCGCGATTACCGCGCCGACGAATGGGTTGCGTTGTTCGAAGCGGCGGGTTTCAAGGCGGCGATTCGCGAGCGTTGGCGCATCGATATCGAGTTCGCTTCGTGGGTCGCGCGCATGCGCACGCCGCAACCGCGTGTGGTGGCGATCCACTCGCTGTGGGACGGTGCGCCCGATGAAGTGCGGCAGTATTTCGACGTGCAGGCGGATCACTCTTTCAAGCTCGACGCTTTGATGATCGCCGCGCAGTAAGCGCCGCCGCAAACGAAAACGGCGGGATGCCGACAAACCGACATCCCGCCGCAGCGAACCACCTTGAACCTACGCGGCGCCCAACCAGGCACGCCGCGTACATGGCACTGCGCGGACTCAACCCGTATTGCGCAACCCCGCCGCAATCCCGTTGATGCTCAAATGAATCCCGCGCCGTACGCGTGCATTGGTATCGCCCCCGCGATGCCGCTTGAGCAGTTCCACCTGCAAGTGATTCAACGGATCGAGATACGGGAAACGGTTCTTGATCGACCGCGCGAGCAGCGGATTTTCCGCGAGCCGCTCGCTCTTGCCGGTGATCTCCGACAACACCTTCGACGTGCGCTCCCATTCCGCGACGATCCGCTCGAACACATGCTTGCGCAGCTTCTTGTCCGACACGAGCGCCGCATAGCGCGACGCAACCGCGAGGTCGGTCTTGGCAAGCACCATATCCATGTTCGACAGCAGGTTCGAAAAGAACGGCCACGTCTTGTGCATTTTCTTCAGGAGCGCGAGGCGGCGCGCGCGTTCGGCATCGCTCGGCGCGCTGTCGAGATGCGCGGCCACCGCGCTGCCGAAACCGTACCAGCCGGTCAGCAGCAAACGGCACTGCCCCCACGAGAAGCCCCAGGGAATCGCGCGCAGATCTTCGATCTTGCGTTGCTTCGGGTCCTGCAACTTGCGTGAAGCGGGCCGGCTGCCGATGTTCAGCTCGGCGATCTCCGCGATCGGCGTCGACTCGAAGAAATACTCCTTGAAGCCGGGCGTTTCGTAGACCAGCGCGCGATACGAAGCCATTGCCGCGTCGGACAGCTGCTGCATCGTCTCTTCGAACACGGGCAGTTGCTCGGGCGCATTGCCGTGCGGCAGCAGCGACGCTTCGAGTGTCGCGGCCACCACCGTTTCCAGATTGCGCCGGCCGATGTCCGGATTGCCGAACTTGCTCGCGATCACTTCGCCTTGCTCAGTCAAGCGGATCTGGCCGTCGACGGTGCCCGGCGGCTGCGACAGAATCGCCTGATAGGTCGGGCCGCCGCCACGGCCGACGGTGCCCCCGCGTCCATGGAACAGACGCAGCGTCACACCGCGCTCGTTGAACAGCGACACCAGCGCGAGTTCGGCGCGATACAGCTCCCAGTTCGACGTGAGGAAGCCGCCGTCCTTGTTGCTGTCCGAGTAGCCGAGCATCACTTCCTGCTCGTTGCCCTGATGTTCGATCAGCGCGTCGACGCCCGGCAGCGCGATCAGATCGCGCATGATGTGCGGCGCGTTGCGCAAGTCGGGGATCGTCTCGAACAGCGGGATCACCATCAGGCCAGCGTGAGCCGGATCGTTCACGTCGCCCAGACGCCCGCGCAGCAGACCGGTTTCCTTCTGCAGCAGCATCACTTCGACCAGATCGCTGACGGTCTCCGTGTGGGAAATGATGTAGTTGCGCACCGCGCGCGCACCGAACTTCTCACGCGTGACGCGTGCTTCTTCGAGCACGCCGAGTTCGCTCTTCACGAGGTCCGAGTACTCCGCGTACGGCAGACGCAGCGGACGCGGCTGCGCGAGTTCGGCGAGCAGAACCTTGAGCTTGTCTTCTTCGGAGAGCGCCGCGTAGTCGTCCTCGACGCCCGCGCGCTTGAGCAGTTCCGCGATCACCGCTTCGTGGATGTCCGAGCTTTGCCGCAAGTCGATGCTCGCGAGATGGAAGCCGAACACTTCGGCGGCGCGTGCGAGCGGCGACAGACGCGGTGTGGCGAGCGGCGCGCCATGATGCTCGGCGAGCGAGTCGATCAGCACGTGCAGGTCGCGCACGAACTCGGACGAGTCGTCGTACGGCTTCGCGCGGATGGGGGCCGCGCCGCGGCCCGCGCTGCGCACGGGCACGCTGCCTTCGCCCAGACGCACGCGCGCGCTCGCCGCGAGCCGCGTGTACATGCCGATCAGCGCGCGCCGGTACGGCTCGTCGGTGCGATGCGGCGACTGGTCGGGCGAGGTGGCCGCGAGTTCCTTCAACGCATCGCTCGCGCCGGCCAGCATGTTCGACACCGACAACTCCGCGCCGAGCTTGTGCACCTGCTCCATGTAGTGCTCGAAGATCACCGCGGCCTGGCGCGTGATCGCGTTTTCCAGGGTCTCGGCGGTGACGTTCGGATTGCCGTCGCGGTCGCCGCCGATCCAGCTGCCCATCTGGAAGAACGGCGGCAGGCGCGCTTCGAGACCGTGTTCCTTGAGCGATTCCTCGATGTCGGCGTAGAGCGCCGGGATTTCTTCGAGGAAGGTCGAGCGGTAGAACGACAGCGCGTTTTCGATTTCATCGGCCACAGTCAGGCGCGAGTCGCGCAGCATCCGCGTTTGCCAGAGCGACGTGACGCGCGCGCGCAGCATCGCTTCGTTGTGCGCGCGTTCGCGGCTGGTCAACTGCAGGTCGCGTTCGGCGAGCAGCCGCGCGACGTCGTGCTGCGCGTCGAGAATGCTCTTGCGCTGGACTTCGGTCGGGTGAGCGGTCAGCACGGGGACGATCAGCGCGTCGTTGAAGAACTGCTGCAGCACGGGCGTGGCGGCCGCGCCCGCTTCGACGAGGCGTTCGAGCGCATGAGCGATCGTGCCCGGCTGCGAGGTCGAGCCGGCCAGCGCGTGAATCCGGTGACGGCGGTTGCGGTGGCGGTCTTCGGCGATGTTCGCGAGATGCGAGAAGTAGCTGAACGCGCGCACCACGCTGACGGTTTGCTCCGGGCTCAGCGAGCGCAGCTTTTTCTCGAGCGTCTGCGCGGCGGCGCTGTCGTCCTCACGGCGAAAACGCACGGCGGTCTGACGGATCGTTTCGACGACGTCGAACACCTCGTCGCCTTCCTGCTCGCGCAGCACGTCGCCGAGCAGGCGACCGAGGTAACGGATGTCCTGAAACAGCGGATGGTCCTTGTTCTCACGCGTGCGGCCATTGCTTTTCGGCGTGGCGATCGGTGTGTCGGCCGATACGGCTTGCAATGCCGGGGCGCTAGCGGGTTCCGCGACGGCGCTAGTCGCCACTGCTTTGACCTTCGCGGACGAGGCGGCCTTGGCCGGCTTGTCCGCTTTGTCTGCTTTATTCGCCTTGACGGTCTTCAGCGCTTTGTTCGCCTTGACCGGCGTGGAGGTCTTCGCGGCCTTGGGGGCTTTGGCGGCCAACGCCGTTTTGCCGGCGCGTTGGCCGGCTGTCGACGCGGCCTGGGCTGCGTTGCCGATCTCGGCAGCGGTGGCGGCGGAATTCGTGGGCGCAGCGGCGTCGGCCGCGCGTGCGTTGGGCGATGCAGTGTTGCGGCGGGCAGGGCGCGCCGATCCGGAAGACGTCACGATGGGTTTCCTCAGGGAAGCCAGGGTCTGTTAAGTGATGAACTGCTACTGCGGAACTGCACTTGGAACTGCAACGTGAACTGCACGAAACGGTCTGGACCGATGGCACTACGCCGGAGAGGGGGGCCGCGCGTTCGCACGAACTGCACGAACCACGCGAGGCGCACTTGCTGAGTACACCCCACGCTACGCGCCACGCGCGAAGACATGTACGCATGCAGGCGACGCAGGTTGCGCCGCATTGCATCATCCCGCATGCCGGGACACGGTGCGCGAACGACCGTGCGTGAACATGAGCGGGATGGGGCAGGCGCGCGCCGCGCGAAGCCCGTCTCCTCCATCGATACCGCGCCGGCACGGCGCTCCGCTGTGTCTTGAGAGGCAAGGAAGACACCAGGGCGCGTGCTAACATTGATTGTTATTACATCCCGTCATTCGATCAGCAAGCTAATGAACACCGAGACGTTTTCCACGCCACCCCACACGCTTGTGATTGCGTCGAGAGAAAGCCGCCTGGCCATGTGGCAAGCGGAGCATGTGCGATGTGCGCTGCACAAATTATATCCATCTTGTGACGTAAAAATCCTCGGAATGACGACACGTGGCGATCAAATTCTCGATCGCACCTTGTCGAAAGTCGGTGGTAAGGGCTTGTTCGTCAAGGAACTCGAAGCCGCATTGGCCGATGGCCGCGCCGATCTTGCCGTGCACTCGCTCAAAGACGTGCCGATGGAGTTGCCCGAGGGCTTTGCGCTGTCCACCATCATGGAGCGTGAAGATCCGCGCGATGCGCTGGTGTCCAACGAATACGACTCGCTGGCCGCGTTACCCGCTGGTGCCGTGGTCGGCACCTCCAGCTTGCGCCGCGAGGCGATGCTGCGCATGCGTTATCCGCATCTCGAAGTGCGGCCTCTGCGCGGCAACCTGGACACGCGTCTGTCGAAACTCGATCGCGGCGATTACGCGGCGATCATTCTTGCCGCCGCTGGTTTGAAGCGCCTAGGTCTGGGAGAGCGCATCCGTGCGCTGCTCGATCCGGAGGACAGCTTGCCCGCAGCGGGGCAGGGCGCGCTCGGCATCGAGATTCGCGCCGATCGCGCGGACATGGCCGCGTGGCTCGCGCCGTTGCATCACGAACACACGGCGGCGGCTGTCGAAGCGGAGCGCATGGTGTCGCGCGCGCTCGGCGGCAGTTGTGAAGTGCCGCTCGCCGCGTATGCAAGCTGGCATGACGGCGCGCTGCATCTGCGCGGTATCGTCGCTACGCCGGATGGTCAGCGCGTGTTGAGTGCGCAGGCCTCGGCGCCCGCGCCTACCGTCGAACGTGCGCTTGCGCTTGGGCAGGAAGTGGCGAGCGCGCTCGAACAGCAAGGCGCGATGGACATTGTGCGCGCGCTCAGCACCGCCAGCGGTCCCGCCGCCGCATCATGCGACGACAGCGCGGCGACCGGCGCGTGATGGCAGCCGACATCCCAGGCAACGCTACTTCCTCCGCCGACAAGGCGGCGTTCACGGTCGTGATTACGCGACCGGCCGGTCAGTCGAGTGAACTGATCAAGGAACTCGCCGCCGCCGGTGTCGCCTCGCTCGACTTCCCGCTGATCGACATCGCGCCCGTCACCGACGACGCCCCGTTGCGCGCGGCGCTCGCTTCGCTCGAACGCTATGCGCTGGTCGTGTTCGTCTCGCCGAACGCCGTCGATCACGCGTTCGCGCGCCGCGACGGCATCTGGCCGCATGCGTTGCCGGTCGGCGTGGTCGGTCCGGGCAGCGTGCAGGCACTGGCACGCCACGGCGTCGCGGCCCCGGCGCATCAAGTGATCAGCCCCGCCTCCGTCAACGACGACGAATCGACGAGCTTCGACTCCGAAGGCCTCTATGCCGCGATCGAGACATCGCTAGGCGCGACGAGTCTTGAAGGCAAGCGCGTGCTGATCGTACGCGGCGACGGCGGCCGCGAATGGCTCGCCGACCGCCTGCGCGAAGCGGGCGCCGAAGTCGAAGCGGTCGCTGCCTACCGCCGCATCGTGCCGGAACCATCGATCGGCGGCTGGGCGCGCGTGCACGCGTTGCTCGCGGGCGCGCCGCATGCGTGGCTGCTGACCAGTTCCGAAGGCGTGCGCAACCTGCACGAACTCGCGCAGGAGCACCTGACCGCTGACGAAATCGTGCAACTCAAACGCGCGCCGCTCGTCACGCCGCATCCCCGTATCTCGAAAACCGCGCGGGCATTGGGTTTTGATAGGATTACGGTGTCCGGTGCGGGCGACGAGCGCATTGTCCGCGCGCTGCTTGCCGCCGTTCCGCCCGTAGTTCAACCGGTACCGTCCAACCCGGCTCAATCACCGGCTAAATCACGCATGACTGAAACGAACGAATCCAAGAACGCTTCTCCCCAGCCGGCCGCGAGCACCCCGTTGCCGCCGAACCAACCCTTCACGCCCTACGAAGCGCAAAAGCGCCGCAACGCGAGCATGCCGCTGTTGTGGTTCGTGGTGGTGATCATCGCTTGCGCGGTGGGCGTGGCGGGCTTTGCGCTGAACCGCAAGCTGGAGCGCACCGAGCAGCAACTCGCGCAACGCCAGCAAGCCAACGACACCCAGGCGAACGAACTGCGCATCAAGGTCGAGCAGGCGCTCGCCACCGTGCATCAGGCGGATGCGCAGGTCGCGCAGGTGACCGGCAAGCTGGCCGATACGCAAGCCGCGCAGCAGGCGCTGGAACAGCAATACACGGACCTCGCGCGCAATCGCGACGACTGGACGCTCGCCGAAGTCGCGCAGATGCTGTCGGCCGCGAGCCAGCAATTGCGGCTCACCGGCAACACGCAGCTCGCGCTGTTCGCGCTGCAAAGCGCGGACACGCGCCTCGCCGCGTCGGACAGCACGCAGGTGGCCGCCGTGCGCAAAGCCATCGCGCTGGACATCGACAAGCTGAAGGCCGCGCCTTCCACCGACCTCACCGGTCTCGCGATCAAGCTCGACAACGCGATCGACCACATCGACGACCTGCCGCTCTCCGGCGAAGCGCCGATCCCGCACGCCACACCGCGTGCGGCCACGTGGGCCGACACCGAGAAGGTGGCCGCGGCCACCGGCAAGCCGCGCTGGGAAGTGTGGTTGAAGGAAGTGACCACCGGCATCGGCGACCAGTTGACGAGCCTCGTGCAGGTGCGCCGTATCGATAACGCCGACGCGATGCTGACCACGCCCGACCAAGGCTACTTCGTGCGTGAGAATCTCAAGCTGCGCTTGCTGTCCGCGCGACTCGCGCTGCTCTCGCGCAACCAGACCACGCTGAAGTCCGACCTGCTGGCGGCGCAAAACGCGCTGACGCGCTACTTCGACAGTTCGTCGAAGCAAACGCAGACCGTGCTCGATCTGGTCAAGCAGGTGGATGCGGGTTCGGCCGCGGTCGAATTGCCGAATCTGGACACGAGCCTGCAAGCCGTCAATCAATACCGGAGCCGAGGTTAATCATGGCGATCCGGGGACTTCTATGGCTGGCGTTTCTGTTCGCCATCGCGGTGGTGCTGGCGGTGGCGGGGCGCTTCGACACCGGGCAGGTGCTGCTGATCTATCCGCCGTACCGCGTGGACATTTCGTTGAATCTGTTCGTGGTCGGGCTGGTGGTGCTGTTCATCCTGCTGTATGCGCTGTTGCGCATCATCCGCAATGTCTGGCGCATGCCGCAGCGTGTGGCCGCGTACCGTGCACGCTCGCGTGTCGCGAAGGCGCACGCCGCGCTGCGTGACGCGATCGGCAACCTGTACGCGGGACGTTTTTCGCGCGCCGAAAAAGCCGCGAAGGATGCGCTCGCGAACGGCGACAACAAGGGCGCGGCCGGTTTGATCGCGGCCACCGCCGCGCATCGGATGCATGAATATGCGCGGCGCGACGAATGGCTCGCGAAGATCGACGAAGCCGACTGGCAGGACGCGCGCCTGATGGCCACCGCCGACATGCGCGCCGACGGCCGCGACGCGGACGGCGCGTTGACCGCGCTGACCGAAATGCAGTCGCAGGGCGGGCGGCGCATTCACGCGCAGCAGATCATGTTGCGCGCGCAGCAGCAATTGAAGAACTGGGGCGAAGTGCTCAAGCTCGTCAAGACGCTGGAAAAGCGCGAGGCGATTCATCCGGCGGTGGCGGTGCGTCTGCGTCAACTGGCGGCGGAGAACCTGTTGCGCGACCGGCGTCATAACGCGGATGCGTTGCTGGAGTTGTGGAATTCGCTGTCGGCGACCGAGCGTCATTCGCCGCGTCTTGCCGATCTCGCGGCTGAATTGCTGGTGGCGCTGAATCGGCCGCAGGAAGCGCGCAAGATCGTCGAGGAAGCGCTGGCGCAGAATTGGGATGCGCGGTTGTTGCGGCGTTATCCGGATACGACGGCGGGGGATGCGTTGCCGCTGATTCAGAAGGCTGAGGGGTGGCAGAAAGATCGGCCGGAAGATGCGGATTTGATGTTTGCGTTGGGGCGGTTGTGCCTGCATCAGCAGTTGTGGGGGAAGGCGCAGTCGTTCCTTGAGCGGGCGTTGAAGCTGGCGGATAACGAGACGCTGAGGATTCGCTCGCATCGTGCGTTGGCCAGGTTGCATGAGCAGCTTGGGGATAGCGATAAGGCTAGTCAGCATTATCGGGAGAGTGCGTTGGCGATGAATATTGTGTGAGGGCTGGGTGGCGGTGGTGGTGGTGGTGCGTGCGGTTGTGATTTCTGGCGCACTGGTTTAAGCCTCTCGGAGCGCTAGTCGATGGCCGCAGCTTTTGCTGCGGCCATTTGTTTTTATGCTGGCGGTTGGCTGTTGTGGGGTGCCTGAATTGATCGCTTAGTGCGGGGCAGGGGACGGTTGCTGCGCGGCGGTCGAGGTCAACGTGAGCGCGCTTTTCGCGGATGGCTTTTTGCGGGGCGACGCGTTGGCTTCTTCGATGGGCGCTTTTGCTCTCTGCGATGCTTCAGCCAGCAAGTCCGTCGCATGCTGCGCGGTGAGGCGGCTGCGCGGGATGCCCTTCGCGTCGAGTGCAATCACCTGGAACAACTCGCGGTCGCATTCGAGTTCCTGCTGATACTGCTCGGTTGTGTCCAGTAGCAATTCGAGCAGCGTTTGGCGGCGCTTTCTTTCGTCGCGCGTAATCGCAGGATTTCTAACTATCGAGGACGCGAGTGTGATCAAGGTGTCCAGTTGACCCACCTGCCGGTCGCATAAATCGAACGCGGAAAGGGCAAGCTTTTCGTACTGGAGTGCGTCGACTGGTGGACGCGAAGCCGGTTGATTTTTGACGGACCTGGGCATGGTGGGATCTCCCTGTTGGTTCTTGGGGTCGCCCGGACACTTGCCTTTTGGGGAGGGGTGAGCGGGCACGTGATGAGGTTGACAGACCGGCGTTCCAACATTCCGGCGAGCCTTGCGGCTCCCTCACCACAGCCCGCCCATAGAAATATAGACGTGCAGCGATAGACGCACGACCCGCCTGGGCGGGTGTGCGGTTGGAACGTCAGGCTGTCAAACCTGGTCGCTGGGTGTTTCCCGACGACTTGGTAATTATAAGGGAGGGGCTATCTCGCATTTAGACTTGTTGGCTAAAGCGCAAGGATTAGGCCTATCGGCTAAGGGCGAGCAGGGCGTGAGGGGCGCCTTGCCGAGCTAACACGCCAGTCGGGGCGCTTTACTGTTGTGATGTTCAATGTTCGATCCTATAGCGTCTCGCGAGCGGGCCCTCTCCAAAGGTGCAGAGAACTAACGCGGGCCCTGAGCAACCCTTCGAGTTAAGCCCAAACTGGCGCACGGAGTGCCGCCAGTTTCCCTAGCGGAGGGTGCGCCCGAGGTTCTTTCGCACACTTCGACCAAGCCAACTTTGAATCGATTAAGATCGCGTAAACAACACCGAAGGTTAGAAAAAATGGCCACGACTTGGGGGTTTTCAGTTAGAAGCTTCGACGATACGGTAACGCAAGACTTCCTCCGCGGAATTCTGCGCACGGAGCAATGCGTACCATTCATCGGAACTGGGTTTACTGCCGGTGAGAAAACCCGAGGCGCGACGGTGCCGTTCGGGGCGCAATGGATGGAAACGATGCGCAAGCAGATCCTCGCCGCTGAGACGCAAGACAAACCTGATCAAGAAGAGATTGGAGAATATTCTTTTCAGGAATTATCCGACGCCTACTTCAGAAAGGAAATTATCCCGCTCGAAGTAATAAAAGAAACGCTGAACAAGTATTTCACGAAGACTGACATTCTCGATCCTGCGAAAAAAGAGTTTCTCAGTATTCCGTGGCCTTACCTTTACACGCTGAATATCGATGACGGACTTGAGCGAGCCATTGACGGCGTTAAAGTCTTGCCAAATGTTGCATTTTCACGCCACGAAACACGGCGGTTTGTGTATAAGTTGCACGGCGACGCCGACGACGCGTTAACAGCCCGTAATCGCGAAGATCTAAAGGTAATTTTTGGAAAAGCAGATTACATAAAAAGTTTAAAATTAAATCATCATCTTCTAAATGATCTGGCAACGGATTTTTCCGAGAAACACATTCTATTTATTGGATGCAGTCTCACGGATGAGATTGATATCGCATTTTCTCTGCTCGATGGAGGTCAGGCGGGTGTGCAAGGGAAAAACGCTCGCCTTTACATCACGTCAAAGCCGCCCTCTACCTTTAAAGAAAAGACGAAGCTTCAGGATTACGGAATAACTGACGTTATAGTTTGTGACTATAGTATGTTTTATAGCTTCGCGGCCAATGTCATAAGCTCAGCAAAAAACGGACATTCGGTTTCAGACAAATTCATATTCGAAGGGAAGGCCATTTCCCGTTCTAATCAGACATTGATGCGTTATCTGGTCCAGCAGGGGTGGAAGCATTCGGATGATCCATACGGCGTTTCGATACGAAGATTCGCAGAGAAATCTATTAAAGAGAAGTTGGAAAATAGCCCTCTTGTGGTTGTCTGGGGACGACGGTTTTCCGGTAAAACGACATTGCTGTATCGCGCTTTGCATGAAAATGCGACGAGAAGGCGATTTTTTCTATCGTCGTCGGTTTCCGTCGACGACCAGCTGATGAATTCGATTTTGCGCTTACGTGATGCGATTGTCGGAATCGATACCGATGCGGTCCGTTACGAACATCTCCGGCTACTACTTCGAAACGCTGATCGTCTAAGAGAAAACAATACAACGATTTTGGTTGCGGTCGCGAAAAGCGATCTCAACGCATTTGGACTCGATTTTGTAGATGAGGCGGTACAGTTGTCCGCACAATTCTATAGAAATGAGGCGAATGATATTGATAAATTGACCAGCCCGCTGGGATTCCAGCGTTGGAAAATGAAGGATCGAATTCTCGACAATATTTTCGCGATTTCAGCCTCACCAGTCCTTGAGACAATCTTGAAGGGTGAGTCTAGCCTGCGTAGCAGAGTGAATGAGAGTTGCGCAGCATGGAAGGAAAACAAAAAAAGCCGACTTGAATTTGCCATTTTATTTTACTTGGCAATCCGGCAAAGAATCTTCTCGAAAACTTACCGCGCCATCGCGAAAGATTACGGTTTGGATTATATTGCAGATTCTCATCTTGAAGAATTTGCGAAACAATGGGCGCCTTTTTTGGAATTCGAGGAGACGGATGCAGTGTCTCGGCGTGAGGAGAATTCACATTGGGTATTAATTTGCAATTCATATGCGTGGGTGCAATATGCAATTCGTAATATTTCAGAATCTGTAGGTATTGAAGAGTCTGCGTCGACTATTGTTGCTTTATTTTCGAGCGCGAGAAAGGTCGACAGCGAGGCCTTTCAGCTGATTTTGTTCGATAACTTAAATTCAATTTATGAGCAAAATGTTGCACATAAGGCAGACTGGCGAAACAAAGTAATTAAATTGGTTTATGAGAAGCTTGCCTCTGTGATTTCGCAGGAGCCCGACTATTGGTTGCAGCGAGCCAAAAGTGTCTATTATATTTCGAATGATGAAATTGAATTGCGTGCTGCAGTTGAGTTTTGTGAGAAAGGCATAATAGAGCGCGATCGAAAGGCGTCGATTAATGCGAATCTGACGAAAGCAAATTTGCTAGGCAAGCTTTGCCAAATAACAAATTTTTCTAACGACGAGGATTTGACGAAAGCGATAATTACATACGCCGACGCTCTCGCATCTCGTAACGAAAATCCTCGTTATATTGACGGCTTGCTGAAAAGAAATCGATATGGCAAGGGCTACATACGAGGGGTTTGTGCGGCAGCTCAAGGCCGCATGGCGCTTTTGCCGATACGACACGACTTGAATTTCGTCGAGGCGTATCTTTCGAATGGCGGATAATTAGGGTTGTCGGAGCGCTGATCGTTGTAGTGGATCGGGCATGTACAATCCAGCGACTGAAATTGACCTCGTTAAAACGAGGTCAATTTATAGGCAAGTAGTTCAACGAGCGTTTCGCTTTGGAATAGCAATGCCGCCCTTCTAAGCGGCCATATTCAACGCAGCACTTGCGACGGAAATCCCTGCGGAACCGCGCGAAAAGAACCCACGAGATCGTTCCACCCCCTCACTTATTAACCATCCGAGCCGGCACACTAATCGCAAGCAACCCCCCAAGAACCATAAACGCCGCCAACATATACATCCCCGAATCATTAGCCTGAGTAGCCTGCTTCAACCACCCCACCGCATAAGGACTAAGAAACCCGGCGAGGTTGCCGATCGAATTAATCATCGCAATCCCAGCCGCCGCTCCGGTCCCCGCGAGAATCGCCGTAGGCAAACTCCAGAACAGCGGCAGGGTAGTGAGAATGCCCATCGTAGCCAGAGTAAGCGACGCCATCGCCAGCACGGTGTTATGCGCCCAAACAACAGAAAGCACCAACCCCACCGCCCCCGCAAACGCCGGCAATGCAATATGCCACCGCCGCTCCCTCTGCCGATCCGCGCTCCTTGCCACCAACACCATCGCCACCACCGCCGCCGCAAACGGAATCGCCGACAACAGCCCGATCATGAACGCATCAGTCACGCCGGTCGCCTTAATAATCGTCGGCAACCAGAAGCTCACCCCATACAAGCCCATCACGAACGAAAAGTACGTGAGGCTGAACATCAACACACGCCCATTCGTGAGCACCTGACGAATCGGCATGTCATGCTTGGTCGCTTCTTCCGCCGACACTTGCCGCTCGAGCAACTGCTGCTCTTCCTTCGTCAGCCACTTGGCCTTCGAGATGCGATCGTCCAGCATCACAAACACCATGACCCCGACGATCACCGACGGAATCCCTTCGAGCAGAAACAGCCACTGCCAGCCATGCCAGCCGTTCATGCCGTTAAAGGTCTTCAGGATATAACCCGACACCGGCCCGCCGATCACCCCCGACAGCGCGATCGCCGTCATGAACCAGGTGGTCATGCGCCCGCGCCGATGCGACGGATACCAGTAGGTGAGGTACAGGATGATCCCAGGAAAGAACCCCGCCTCGGCGAGCCCGAGCAGAAAGCGCATCACGTAGAACATGGTCGGCGTGGTGACGAACATCGTCAGCATCGAAATGATGCCCCACGACACCATGATCCGCGCAATCCACACGCGCGCGCCCACCTTGTGCAGGATCACGTTGCTCGGAATTTCGAAGATGAAATAGCCGAGGAAGAAAATCCCCGCGCCGAAGCCGTACACCGCATCGCTCAGGCCGAGGTCGCTCGTCATCTGCAACTTGGCGAAGCCGACGTTCACGCGGTCCAGATACGCGACCACGTAGCACAGCATCAGAAGCGGCGCGAGCCGCCAGGTGACCTTCCGGTAGGTGGCCTCTTCGAAGGTGGACGGCGCCCCTGCGCCGGGGTGCTGAAGCGGATTTGCGGGACTAGCCATGATGTCTCCTCTTTTCTTGTGGAATTGAAGTGCGGACAACTGGAACCGATTCTAGCCGCGCCCGGTGCTTTGCATGACGAATCAATACCGGGGGAAAACACTGACGCCCGCACAGCCGCGCGTGGGCGGGCTGCGCGGGTGGGCGCGGTTACCCGGTGTGGTCGTTGCGCCCGTTACGGCGAGCGAGCCGCGCCGTTATACGCAGCGCCCGCCGTCCACTTCGAGGCACACGCCCGTGATGAACTCCGCCTCATCCGACGCCAGATACAGCGCGGCATTGGCGATATCCTGCGGCGTCGAGAAGCGCCCAAGCGGAATGCCCGCCAGAAAACGCTGTCGATTTTGCGGCGTATCTTCGACGCCCATGAACTCGGAGAGCAGCGCCGTTTCACCCATCACCGGATTCACGCAATTTACGCGAATCCGGTCCGGGCCGAGTTCGACCGCAAGCGACTTGCTCGCGATGATCACCGCTCCCTTGCTGCTGTTGTACCAGACGAGCCCCGGACGCGGCCGCACGCCCGCCGTCGACGCGATGTTGATGAAGCAGCCGCCGCCTTGCTCGCGGAAATACGGCACGAACTCCTGCACGCTCCAGTAGATACTTTTGACGTTCACCGCGTAGACGCGGTCGAACTCGGCTTCGGTCACTTCGAGCACCGGCTTGTTGCGATGCGTGGTCCCCGCGTTGTTGACGACGATCTGCACGCTGCCGAAGTCTTCGAGCGCGGCCTCGCGCAGCTTGCTCCAGTCGTCCTGCTGCGCGACGTTGCCCGCCACCGCGATCGCCTTGCCGCCGGCCAGCGCGATTTCGCTCGCGACACGCTCGGCGGCCGCGCCGTTCAGATCGTTGACCACCACGTTCGCGCCTTCGCGCGCGTAGGTCTTCGCGATGCCTTCACCGAAACCCGAGCCGCCACCCGTGACGATGGCCGTTTTACCTGTCAACCGCATGATGTCTCCGTTGCTTGTTGTAGAGGGTGATTCTTGCCTGCGTGAATCGAAGCGGGATGCTCGCGTCAGCCGTGCCGGATCGCGATGGTCTTCAGCACGGTGAAGCCGTACAGCGCTTCGAAGCCTTTCTCGCGTCCGTGGCCCGAATGCCTGACGCCGCCGAACGGCAATTCGACGCCGCCGCCCGCGCCATAGTTGTTGATGAACACCTGGCCGGAGCGCACGCGTCGCGCGAGACGCATCTGGCGTGCGCCGTCGCGTGTCCAGATACCGGCGACCAGCCCGTATTGCGTGCCGTTGGCGAGCGCGAGCGCTTCGTCTTCGTCGGCGAAGGACATTGCGGCGAGCACCGGGCCGAACACTTCGTCGCGCGCGAGTCGGTGGCTTGCGGGCACGTCGCGCAGCAGCGTCGGCGCCTGATAGAAGCCGCTTTCCGGCGCCTCAGGAATCACTTCGCCATGCGCGGCCATCGCGATGCCGTCGTGCTGCGCATCGGAGAGGAAGTCCCACACGCGCTGCTGCTGTTTCGCGCTGATCAGCGGACCGCAGTCGAGATCGGCCTGCGAAGGGCCGACGCGCAGCGAGTTGAACGCGTTGCCGAGCCGGTCGAGCAAAGGCTCGTAAATCGCCCGGTCGATCAGCACGCGGCTGCCCGCCGAACAGGTTTGCCCGGCGTTCTGCACGATCGCCGAGACCAGCACGGGCAGCGCCGCGTCGAGATCGGCGTCGGCGAAGACGATTTGCGGGGACTTGCCGCCCAGTTCCAGCGTGACCGGCACGTGGTTTTCAGCGGCCATTTGCGTGACCAGCTTGCCGGTTTCCGGCGACCCGGTGAACGAAATGTGATCAATGCCTGGATGGCTCGCGAGCGCCGCGCCCGCTTCATGGCCATAGCCGGTGACGATGTTCAGCGCACCGGCGGGCAAGCCCGCCTCGGCGGCTAGTTCGGCGACGCGCAGCACGGAGAGGCACGCATCTTCGGCGGGTTTGACGACGCACGCATTGCCGGTGGCGAGCGCCGCGCCCACGCTGCGCCCGAAAATCTGCATCGGATAATTCCACGGCACGATGTGGCCGGTCACGCCGTGCGGCTCGCGGATCGTCAGTACCGTGTAGCCGTTCTGATAAGGCAGCGTTTCGCCGTGCAGCTTGTCGGCGGCGCCCGCGTAGAACTCGAAATAGCGGGCGAGGGCGGCGGAATCGGCGCGCGCCTGCTTGAGCGGCTTGCCGGTGTCACGGGCTTCGATCTGCGCCAGTTCTTCCTGACGAGCGGCCACCAGCATCGACAGCCGGTACAGCACGCGCCCGCGTTCGGCCGCGCTCGCCGCGCCCCACGCGCCTTCGAACGCGCGGCGCGCGGCGTGGACGGCGGTGTCGATATCGGCTGCGGTGCCGCGCGCCAAGCGCGTGAACGGCTGGCCGTCCGAGGGATCGAGCACGGCGATCGTGTCGCCGCCGGATGCGGCGGACCACTCGCCGCCGATAAAGTGTCGAGCTTCTTCCATGCATGCTCCTTGACGTTTCGCGCGAGCCGTGTCCGGCGACGCGGTGTTCACAAACGAGAGATACAAGCGAGGCACAAGCAATCGGGTGAGGCAAACGCGTGAGGCAAACGCGTGACGCGAGCGGGCGACGCAGAACGATTATCGCGCCGATCCCGGGCCAGGTGCCAACGGCCGAGCGGCTATAATGGCGCATTCCGCACTGTCCGGTGCGCAATGACGCTCGACGCAAGGTCCACACGAGATTCACGCAGGTCCTGCAAACTCGAGCCAGCGCGCCGCACGCCGTGTCCCGACTTCCATCCTGATCAGAGAGCGCTCATGAGCTTCAATCACGTCCCCGCAGGCAAAGACCTTCCGCACGATTTCAACGTCATCATCGAAATCCCGGCGCAAAGCGATCCGGTGAAGTACGAAGCCGACAAGGAAACGGGCCTGCTTCACGTCGACCGTTTCATCGGCACCGGCATGCGCTATCCGGCGAACTACGGTTACATCCCGCAAACGCTGTCGGGCGATGGCGACCCGGTCGACGTGCTCGTCATCACGCCGTTCCCGCTGCTGGCTGGGTCGGTCGTGCGCGCACGTGCGCTCGGCATGCTGCAGATGACCGACGAGTCGGGCGTGGACGCGAAGCTGGTCGCCGTCGCGCACGACAAGGTCTGCCCGATGACCGCCGACCTCAAGTCGATCGACGACGTCCCGGCTTACCTGAAAGACCAGATCAAGCACTTCTTCGAGCAATACAAGGCGCTGGAGAAGGGCAAGTGGGTGAAGGTCGAGGGTTGGGCGGGCATCGAAGCCGCGCATAAGGAAATCAGCGAAGGCGTCGCTAACTTCGGGAAGTAAGCGTGCTGGATGCCGGTTGATTGGCCGGCTGCTGTTCAAAAAAACCGCGCGAGTCCGCAAGGGCCGCGCGGTTTTTTCTTGCGCGTTGCCAAGCGTCGCTTGCCGGGCGACAGGCATGGGCCGCCACTCTGCGTAGGCTGTGGGCTGCGCGCATAGACGCAGCGCATCATGCGGATGAAGCGAAGGCATTTTTATATTTAGGTGTAAACCCTTATCATCGCCGCAAGCCATCGGCTGGATCAGCGCGCGACGTAGCGTGAACCGCAACACCCCAAGACGCGTTTTCAGGAACCACCGCCCGGATGATGAACCGCAAGCCCCACCCATCGACGTCGTCACGCTGGTCGAGCCGCCTGTATGCGCTCGTCACGACGATTTATCGCAAGCGGCCGGTCTGGATGGTGTCGTTCGCGACGAGCGAGGCCAGTCTGTCGGAAGGGCTGAGGGCGGCGTGCGCTTCCACGGCGATGCTCGCGGTGGGCAACCTGTTGCACGATCCGATTTTCGCGTGGGCCGCGATCGGCGCGTTCTGGACCTGTCTCGCCGATGCCGCCGGTTCCAACCGAGCGCGCTTTGCATCGATGATGGGCTTCGCGTTGCTCTCGACGTTGTGCGGCGGCCTCACCTCATTTGCCTCCGGCGCTGGGGCGGGCTTCGCGGCGCTCGCGGTGCTCGTGTTCACGACGCTCGGCGCGTTCGGCCGCATCTGGGGCGCGGCCACTTCACAGGTGACGATTCTCGCGGCCACCGCCTGCGTGGTGATGGTGGATCGGCCCATGCACGACGTGCGCGCCGGTCTCGCGTTTCTCGGCGTGTATCTGGTGGGCTGCCTGTTTGCCGTCGCGCTGAGTTTGAGCGTGTGGCGCATTCATCCGTTCGGCGCGAGCCGCTCGACGCTGCGCGCGGTGTATCTGCGGCTCGCCGACATCGCATTGGACAGCGCGCGTTTGCTGGAGCATCGCGCACCGCCGCGCGAATGGGCCACGCATGCCGCGAAATTCCGCGCCGATGCGCGCGCCGCGCTGGAGCGCTCACGCGAGGCGCTGGCGAAGGTGCCCGCGTCGCGCACGAACGGCCGGCAGGTCTACGACACGCTGCTCGGCTTGCTGACCGATGGCGAAGCGCTGTTCGCGTATCTGATCGCCGTGTCCGGCGCGAGCGAGAAAGTCCCCGACGATGCCTGGCGCGCGAAGCGCGCGACGCGCCTCCTGAGCGCGCTCGGCGAAGTACTGCGTGCGATCGCCGCCGCGACCAGCGACGCGCGTTGGGACCGGATCGCAGATTTGCAGCAGCGCTTGCGCCGTCTCGCGACGCGCCTCGAAAGTGCGTTGATGGAACCCGTGAAGCTGCAGTCCGATTTCGAGCTGGTCGATTTCGCGCCGCGCTATGCCCAGCCCGAATCGTGGAGCGACAGCGCGGCCCGTTTCGCGGCGCGCACGTGGGCGACGCTCAAGGCGAATCTGTCGAGCGAGTCGGTCGGCTTGCGGCACGCGGCGCGCGTCGGCGTGACAACCACGGCGGGCTTTCTGGTGATTCGCGCGCTCGGGCTGCCGTTCGGCTACTGGGCCACGATGGCGACGCTGCTGATCCTGCAACCGTCGATTTCCGCGACCTGGCCGCGCAGCATCGAGCGCGCGGCGGGCAGCATCGTCGGCGGGGTGCTGGCGGCGGGGATCGGCTACGTGATTCATTCGCCGCTCGGCATTTCGCTCGCGGTTTTCCCGCTGGTGATGGCGACGATGGCGCTACGGCCCGTCAGCTATAGCATCTTCGTACTGTTCCTCACGCCGACCTTCGTGCTCGTCGCCGACTTCGCGACGCCGGGCGCCAACGAATTTTCGTTCGCGCTCACGCGGCTCGGCAACAACGTGCTCGGCTGCGTGCTCGCGCTGCTCGCGACTTTCTATCTGTGGCCGACGCGCGAGAAGGCCGACTACCGTGCTTATCTGAGCGATGCGGTGCGTGCGAACGTGGCGTATCTGCGTGCCGCGCTGGAGTCGCCACATCGCAGCGCGAAGGACATGGAGCGTTTGCGCCGCGCGGCCGGTCTCGGCAGCAATAACGCCGAAGAAGCGATCGGACGGATTCGCCTCGAAAAACTCGAAGACTCGCTGGTCGATACGGTGACGCTGACGGTGCTCAGCCTGTTGCGCCGGATGGCCGGGACCGCGACGCAGTTGCGTCTGAGTACGAACCGGCGCGACCGGCACGATGGACTCGGCGAATGGGTTGCGCAGGTGAGCGCCGATATCGACGCGGCGTTAAACCGGACCTTGCGGCCGGTTCGGCATGAGCTTCCCGCGCGGGACACGTTGACGTCGCTGGAGGCCGATGCGGTGGGCGAGCTGGCGCGGATGCAGCGGTTGTTGACCGAGAGGATGCGGGAGGCGAGGGGGTAGTGGGGAGGCGGGTGAGTCACGCGGCGCCACGTTCCTCCTGATCCTCTTCAACGACAACCGGTTCGGGCTCGGCCGCCGGCACCACCGATTCAATCGTCCGCAACCCCGCCGCCAGCGCGCGCTTATCGACCGCCGACAAGCGCTTGACCCAATACTCCGCCCGCGACGCGCTCGACCGGTCCGCGAGTTCGAACGACGCCAGCACCCGCACCGGTTTGCGCGAGCGCGTATAACGTGCGCCCATGCCGCTCATGTGCTTGTCGAAACGCGCCTGCACATCGACGGCGATGCCGGTATAGACGCTGCCGTCCGAGCATTCGAGCAGATAAAGAAACCACGCCATAAACGCGCTTTACCCTTTGAACGGATTGTGTTCGCGCAGCTCGTCCACGTAGGCGTGGATGCTGTTCTTTTCGTTGTCGAGAAAATGGCCGACCGCATCGGCGAAGGCCGGATGCGCGAGCCAATGCGCGGAACGCGTCACCGTCGGCAGAAAACCGCGCGCCATCTTGTGCTCGCCTTGCGCGCCGCCTTCGAACGCGCCGAGCTTCTCCTCGATGCAGAATTCGAGCGGCTGGTAGTACGCGGTTTCGAAGTGCAGACAGGGCACATGTTCCAGCGCGCCCCAGTAGCGGCCATACAAGGTGCCGCCGGTTTTCTCATCGCGCTGATACACCACGAGCGAACTGGCAATCGGCTTGCCTTCGTATTCAGCGATGACGAGCAGCAGATTCTCCGGCATCGTCGCGCCGATCATGCGGAAGAAATCGAGGTTTAGATACGGACTCGAAAAGTGTTCACGGTACGTCTGCCGATAACACTTGCTGAAGAAACGCCAGTCCGCATCCTGCATGTCCTCGCCGCGAATCCGCCGCATCGTCACGCCGGCGTCGTGCACCTTGCGACGCTCGGCGCGAATGTTCTTGCGCTTCTTCTGTTCGAGCGTCGAGAGGAAATCGTCGAAGTCGCGATAGCCGTCGTTGAGCCAATGAAACTGCACGCCTTCACGCTGCATCATGCCCATGCCGGTGAGCGCGTTTGCTTCGGTTTCGGTGGGAAAGAGCACGTGCAGCGACGACACGTCGGCTTGCTCCGCGAACGCCATCAGCGTGGCTGCGAGATGCCGCAACGCGTGAGCATCCGTCGAAAGCAAGCGGTTGCCCTGCACCGGCGTGAACGGCACCGCGCACAGCAGCTTCGGGTAATACGGCAAGCCGTTGCGCTTATATGCATCGGCCCATGCCCAATCGAACACATATTCGCCGTAAGAGTGCCCCTTCAGATACACCGGCGCGGCCGCCGCGAGCTTGCCCGTGCGCGCGTCGGTGAGCGTGACGAATTGCGGCGCCCAGCCGGTATCGGCGACCGCGCATTGGGTCGCATGCAGCGCGCTCAGAAACTCGTGCCGCAGAAACGGCGTGGGTTGCGCCTGTTGCGCGAGGAGGGCATTCCATTCGGCGGCGTCCACCTCGGAGGGCGACGCCAGAATGCCCGTGCGATAATCGAAGCGTTCCTGGTTCAATCTGTGTGACTGTTCCCAATGAGCGGCGCGGTGTCGTGATGACCGCGTCGTTTGTTTATCCGATTTGTCCGTTCCGTCGAGCCAACCAGCCGCGGTACTCGCAAGCCACCCGGCTTGCCTGTCGATCCTGCCATGAAGACCCGAATCGCTCTTGCTCAAATCAATGTCACTGTCGGCGATTTCGCCGGCAACGTCGCGAAGATCGTAGCCGCCGCACGCGCGGCGCACAACGATGGTGCGAAGCTGCTGATCGCGCCTGAACTCGCGCTCTCCGGCTATCCGCCCGAAGATCTGCTGCTGCGTCCCGCGTTTTATACCGCGAGCGCGGCGGCGTTGGCCGACCTCGCTGTGCAACTCAAACCGTTCAGCGGCTTGCATGTGATCGTCGGTCATCCTTCACGCGACGCAGCGCACGGCCATGGTAATGCAAACGCGCCGATCGAGCGCGGCGTGCCGCCGGTCGATACGTTCAACGCGGCGTCGCTGATCGTCGATGGCGAAGTGAAGGGCACCTACCGCAAGCAGGATTTGCCCAACACCGAGGTGTTCGACGAGAAGCGCTACTTCGCCTCTGACCCGCAGCCGTTCGTGTTCGACCTCGACGGCGTGAAGTACGGCGTGGTGATCTGCGAAGACGCGTGGCATGCATCGGCCGCGCAAATGGCGAAGGCGGCAGGCGCGCAAGTGCTGCTGATTCCGAACGGCTCGCCGTATCACCTGAACAAGGAAGCGGTGCGCTTCGACATCCTACGTGCGCGGATTCGCGAAACCGGCCTGCCGATGGTCTACCTGAACATGGTCGGCGCGCAGGACGAGCTCGTGTTCGACGGCGGTTCGTTCGTGCTCGACGCGCAAGGCGGGTTGATCGCGAAGATGGCGCAGTTCGAGGAAGCGACCGCGATCGTCGAATTCGACAACGGTGTGCCGTTGCCGGGCGCGATCGCCGCGGAGCAGTCGCTGGAAGCGCAGGTGTATGCGGCGCTCGTGATGGGCGTGCGCGACTACATCAACAAGAACGGTTTCCCTGGCGCGTTGATCGGCCTGTCGGGCGGCGTGGATTCGGCGCTGGTGCTGGCCGTCGCATGCGACGCGCTCGGCGCGGACCGGGTGCGCGCGGTGATGATGCCGTCACGCTATACCGCCGACATCTCCACCACCGACGCCGCCGAGATGGCGCGCCGCGTCGGCGTGCGCTACGACGAAATCGCGATTGCCCCGATGTTCGACGCGTTCCGCGGTTCGCTCGCGCAGGAATTCGCGGGCCGCGCCGAAGACGCCACCGAAGAGAACATTCAGGCGCGCATTCGCGGCACCTTGCTGATGGCGCTGTCGAACAAGTTCGGCTCGATCGTGCTGACCACCGGCAACAAGAGCGAGATGGCGGTCGGTTACTGTACGTTGTACGGCGACATGGCGGGCGGCTTCGCGGTCATCAAGGATATTGCCAAGACGCTCGTGTACCGCTTGTGCCGTTATCGCAACGAAGCCACGACGTTCGAAAAGCGCGATGTGATTCCCGAACGGATTCTCACGCGCGCGCCGTCGGCGGAACTGCGCGAAAACCAGACCGATCAGGACAGCCTGCCCGAATACGAAGTGCTCGACGCGATCATGCGCATGTACATGGAAGAGGACCGCTCGCTCGGTGAAATCATCGCCGCGGGCTATGCCGCCGACGACGTGAAACGCGTCACGCGCCTGATCAAGATCAACGAGTACAAACGCCGTCAGGCGCCGATCGGCATTCGCGTCACGCATCGCGCGTTCGGCCGCGACTGGCGCTATCCGATCACCTCACGCTACACCGAGCCGGTGGAGTGAGACGCGGCGCAGCACTGCTGCCGCACTCGAAGCCAACCCGAAGCACGCGCCGGAATGCCGCAATGCATCCGGCGCGGCGTAGAATAAAAATCATCCATTTCCCTTTCACTCTTCCAGTCACGAGACGAGGTCCGCCATGAAGCGCATCACTGCAGTCATCAAACCGTTCAAACTCGACGAAGTGCGCGAGGCGCTCGCTGAAGTCGGCCTCACGGGGCTGACCGTGACCGAGGTCAAGGGCTTCGGCCGGCAGAAGGGCCATACCGAGCTCTATCGTGGTGCAGAGTACGTGGTCGACTTTCTGCCGAAGGTGAAGATCGAAGTGGTGGTCGCGGACAATCAGTGCGACCAGGTCATCGACGCAATCATCGGCGCGGCGCGCACCGGCAAGATCGGCGACGGCAAGATTTTCGTCGCGGACGTGGAGCGCGTGATCCGTATCCGCACCGGCGAAGAAAACGAAGCGGCGGTCTGAAGCAGGCGTTCGGCTTCGCAAAATCGCATATCGAAGCACAACGTAGCAAACGCTGGTCTTGCCCTCTCTGATCCACGCACGCACCGAGCCGGTGCGTCTGGACCACGGCAAAACCGCGCGCACAAATAAAAAACGGTGCAATACCCTTGCGGATATTGCACCGATACGCGCCTCTCGCAGCAGCGTGAAAAAGATTCTCTTGAAGAACTCTTGAACGCGCCCCGCAGGAAATTCCTTCGGGGCGCTTCGTTCGCTTAGAACGAGTGTTGAATACCTGCGTACACGCCGGATTGCGCGCGACCTTGCAGCGGGTTGTCCGTCGAAGCGGCGTAACCTGCGTTGTTCGCGTTCAGACCAAAGTTGGCCGCACGGCTGTTCTGCACCGTTGCCACCTGCAGATCCAGCAGCGTGCGCTTGGACAGGTTGTACGAGCCGCCGACCGTGTAGATCGTCGCATTGCCTGCGCCATTGTTGCCGTTCACGTGGTAGACCGCTGCAATCAGCGCTGCAGCCGGCGTTGCTTGCCACGTCACACCGCCCCATTCATGATCGAGCGTGGTCGGCTGGCCCGGCAGCACGCCGGTTGCACCTGCCGAACGGACAGCCTGGTAAGCCGCCTGAATCTTGAACTGGCCGAGGAAAACGTTCACGAGCGCCGAGTATTCACGCGATGCCGCGAACACGCCGTTATTCGTATTAGCCGTATTGATGCCATTGTTGGCGACTGCGCCGCCCCACAGACCGCCGTTGGTCGGGTTGCGGATTTCGTCGTAAATACCGCGGATCTGGAACAGCGAGTTCGTGTACGTGACTTGTGCGCCGGCTTCGCGACCTTGTGCGGTCGTGCCGTTGCCGTTCCAGCCCGTTGCGTTCGACAGAGCGTATTGACCGTAGAAGTCAAAGCCTGCGATCTTCGGCGACTGGTACGCGAAGTTGTTGCTCGATTGCGGCCAGTTGCGGCCACGCACCAGCGATGCCGACGACCAGTTCGATTGACCGAACGGGTCGAAGTCCCACACGCCGTTCGAGATGAAGAGCATGCGGCCCATCGTGAACGTACCGTACTGGTCGTTCGACAAACCGATCGTTGCCCAACGATTGAAGAGACCGCCGCCGCCAGGACCCGCGCCCGTCATCGTGTTGAACGAGCCTTCCAATTGGAACAGGACCTTGTTGCCGCCACCGATGTCCTCAACGCCCTTCAAGCCCCACAGGCTGGTACCCCAGTCGCCGCTTTCAGCTTTCCAGCGGTTCGTGTTGCCATTGGCCGCGCCATTGGCGTTGGCACCGGTCGGAACACCCGACATGTATTCGATGCCCGCATCAAGGCGGCCATACAGCGTGACGCTGCTTTGAGCGTGAGCGACAACCCCGGCCGACATCAGCGCAGCGGCGAGCAAAGCTTTCTTCATCTTCTCCTCCATACCCTGTCAAAAAATGAAACCCAGTACTGCGAATGGTGTTCGGACACGAGCCGTGCCGAACAGAAATCGGTGGTACCAGGGAGATTAGCGGGTGGATTGGGTCTCCTGCCGTGACGTGTAGCCTTCGGGCTATCTGCTCGTCATGCCGATCCCTCGCCGACCGGTTCTCCTCTGTGCTTTGAAGTGAAACTACTTTTAATCAACTTTGTTTTGCTACTTTGGTTACTAATTTATCAAAAATACCCTGGAGTGGGAGAAGAAATTAGTACCGGCATTTGGTGGTGTCTCCAAATTGCAATAAGAATGTGTGCAATGACTCGTTGCAGCGGCCTGGAAAAGCGTGCAAACCCTTATCTGGTAAGGGAATCACGGTTCGGCGGGGGCAAGATTAAGGATTGCCACTATTGACGCTTTCAAAGTGGCAGAGTAGGGCGGTCTGGCGAGGAGGGAGGCCCGCGCGAAGCGGGTTTCGCGGCCCTTGCGGCAAAAATGCGCGGAGATAAGTAAAAAAGGCGCTCGTAAGCGCCTTGTAATGTCAATGCGGTTAAAGCCCAAATATCGGGCTTCGAGTGGTCATTATTTGAGACTTCCGGAAAGGAACTGTTTGAGCCGTTCGCTTTTCGTGTTTTTGAATACCTCGTCGGGGTGGCCTTCTTCTTCGACGCGGCCCTGATGCAGAAACATCACGTGATTCGACACGTTGCGCGCGAATCCCATCTCATGCGTGACGACGATCATCGTGCGGCCTTCTTCGGCGAGCTTCTGCATGACCTTCAGCACTTCGCCGACCAGTTCGGGGTCGAGTGCCGAGGTCGGTTCGTCGAAGAGCATGACGTCGGGATGCATCGCCAGTGCGCGCGCAATCGCGACACGCTGCTGCTGGCCGCCCGACAGATGCGAAGGATATTGCTTTTCCAGACGCGGCGCGAGGCCGACCTTCTCCAGATATTCGCGGGCGCGCTCTTCGGCTTCCTTGCGCTTTAACCCCAGCACGTTGACCGGCGCCTCGATGATGTTCTCGAGCACGTTCATGTGCGACCACAGGTTGAAGTGCTGGAACACCATCGACAGCTTGGTGCGTACGCGCTGCAGCTGCTTCGGGTCCGACACGCGCAGCGCGCCGGCCTTGCCGATCTGCGTGCGCACTTCCTCGCCGTCGACGAAGATGCGCCCCGAGTTCGGCTGTTCGAGAAAGTTGATGCAGCGGAGCATCGTGCTCTTGCCCGAGCCGGACGAGCCGATCACGCTGATCACGTCGCCGGCGTTGGCCTTCAGCGACACGCCTTTGAGAACTTCGTTATCGCCGTACTGCTTGTGAAGCTCGTCGACGAAGAGCTTTTGCTTCTTGGTGTTCATCAGGATCCTTGACGAGCTTACTTGCCAGGGGCACGGTGGTGCCCGGTTTTACTTGCCTTGCGGCCGCAGGTAAGCGAGCCAGCGGCGCTCGGCGCGGCGGAACAGCCACACGAGCGCGAAAGAAATACATAGATAGAGCAGCGCGGCGATACCGAACGCGTTGAACGATTGATACGTCGCGGAGTTCACGTCGCGGGCGATCTTGAGGATGTCCGGCACCGTCGCGGTGAAGGCGACCGTGGTGGCGTGCAGCATCAGAATCACTTCGTTGCTGTAATAGGGCAGCGCGCGGCGCAGCGCCGACGGCAGAATCACGCGCCGGTACAGCGTGAACGACGACATCCCGTACGCGCGCGCCGCTTCGATCTCGCCATACGGCGTCGCCTTGATCGCGCCGGCGAAAATCTCGGTGGTGTACGCGCAGGTGTTCAGCGTGAAGGCGAGCAGCGTGCAATGCATGCCGTCGCGGAAGAATGCGTTGGTCAGCTCGTTATTGCGGATGATTTCGAGGCTGTACAGGCCGGTGTAGCAGAGCAGCAGCTGCACGTAGAGCGGCGTGCCGCGAAAGATATACGTGTACAGCCACACGAGGCCGGCGAGCCATTTCTTCTTCGACACCCGCGCGACCGCGAGCGGAATCGACAAACAGAAGCCCAGACCGATCGACACCACCAGCAGCCACAACGTGATCGCGAGGCCGGTGAAACGGTAGCCGTCGGTGAAGAGATAGTTGCGCCAGTATTCCTGGATGATCGCGATCATAGATCCGCCTTTCGCACGCCGGTCGAGTAGCGCTTTTCGAGGTACATCAGCACGAAGTTGGACACGGTGGTGATGGCGAGGTAGATCGCCCCTGCGAGCAAAGTGAAGAAGAAGAAGCGCAGCGTGCCCTTGCCGGCATCCTGCGAAGCCTTGACGACGTCCGCGAGACCGATGATCGACACGAGCGCGGTGGCCTTGACCATCACCTGCCAGTTATTGCCGATGCCGGGCAGCGCGAAGCGCATCATCTGCGGGAACATCACGCGCGTGAAGACCTGCCAGCTCGTCATGCCGTAGGCCGAGCCCGCTTCCAGCTGGCCGCGCGGCACCGCCAGAAACGCGCCGCGGAAGGTCTCCGTGAAGTACGCACCGTAGATGAAGCCGAGCACCGCGACGCCGGCCACGAACGGATCGATGTCGATCTGGTCCCAGCCGAGCACGTCGGTCAGGTCGTTCAGCCAGATCTGGATGCTGTAGAACAGCAGCAGCATCAGCACGAGGTCGGGCACGCCGCGCACGAGCGTCGTGTACACCGTGCCGACTCCGTAGGAGAAGCGGTTCTTCGACAGTTTCGCCGCCGCGCCGAGCAGGCCCAGCACGAAGGCGAACACCAGCGACAACACCGCCAGTTTGACGGTTTGCCAGGTGCCGTTGAGAAGCAGCGGGCCGTAGCCTTGAAGGAACATATGGGGTCCTTGACGATGCGTTTGCGACGCACCGCGAAAGACGCGGCCAGCTCTGCGCCGCGTTTGCCGCGAGCCGGATACTCGCTGTGACCTGCGGCGCACAGCGCACCGCTGTGCAAATCATGACTGCATGGACGTTGCCGGCCTTGCAGCGCGCTTGTTGGGAAACTTGTCTCGAAACTGTTTGAATCTACTGCCGACTGACTGACTTCCCGACTCTAGTACGAAGCCCCGGGAAAGCCCATGCGGGCGAGCCCCGAGTCTCGTGGATGCTGCGTGCTGCCTGTTGTGCTGCTGCCACCTGCTGCGGGCCGCTTGCGCGGCAACCGGCCCGGCGCCCCGGCTTAATGCCCCGGGTAGATGTCGAAGTCGAAGTACTGCTTTTCGAGCTTCTTGAACGTGCCGTCCTGGTGGGCCTGCGCCAGTGCCTTGTTGAACATCGCCTTCAGATTGGCGTCGCTCTTGCGCAGGCCGATGGCCGTGCCGTCGCCGATCGTCTTCGGATCCTGCACCGCCGGGCCGGCCCAGCCGAAGCCTTTGCCGCGCGGCGTCTTCAGGAAGCCGGCGTCGGCCTGGATTTCGTCCTGCAGTGCGGCGTCGAGACGGCCCGAGCCGAGATCGGCGTACACCTGATCCTGATTCTGGTAAGGCACCACGATCACGCCCTTGGGCTCCCACCAGACCTTGGCATAGGCTTCCTGGGTCGAACCCTGCTCGACGCCGACGCGCTTACCCTTCAGCGATTCGACCGTGGGCACGAGCGGCGAGCCGGCCTTGGCGATCATGCGGGCGGGGGCGTCGAACAGCTTGTCGGAGAAGTCGATCTGTTCGCGGCGCTTGTCCGTGACGGTCAGCGACGACACGATCGCGTCGAACTTGCGGGCCTTCAGTGCGGGAATGATGCCGTCGAGATCCTGTTCGACCCAGACGCACTTCACGTTCATCTTCGTGCACAGCGCGCGGGTCAGATCGACGTCGAAGCCGACGACCTCACCGCTCGGCGCCTTCGATTCGAACGGCGGGTAGCTGGCGTCCACGCCGATGCGCACGGTCTCCCACTCTTTCGCCATCGCGCCGGTGGCCATGAGCGCAAGCGCCACGCACAGTGCGAACTTCTTCATGTTTCTCCTGGATCAAACTGATCGTCGTGGGGTGACCCGGCGACCGCCGGCGCTGGGCTGGCCGTCGCTATTCTAGGCGGTCAAAATTGTTGCGCCGCGCGGGATGCTGCTGCGCTCCGGCGGGCGGCTTTTCGATGCGTCGAGGAAACCCGGCGCGGACCTGAGGCCTGCTGCGAGCGCCTCGCAGCCGACCATGCCGGGTCCGCTGGCGCACTAGGGCGCCCACGCATCTTGAAAAGCGCGGTATTTTACCCGAACAGAGGCGAGGCGTCAGGCCGGAACGCCGATGACGGTTAACTGGCCGCTGTTGGCGTTGTGCGTGCGCGACGCTGAGGCGCGGCTTCCCCGGTTGCGGTAAGCGTGCCGGTGGCGCGGCCTTTTCGCTTAAGCTGGTTTTGCGCGGGTTTGTGCGCTGCCTGGATTTGCCCCTGCGTGGATGTGGCTTTGCGTCGGTCGTGCGTCGGCTTGCGCATGGGACTCGCGCCTGGTTTGCCGGTCTGGCGTGGTTTTTGGGCTTCGTGGCTTCTCGTGGCTTCTCGTGGTCTCGCGGCGAGGGCGGCGCGTGGGCGATCGTAGTCTTAGCCCGAGCGTTTGCCGCCATGCCTGGCCTGATTGCATGGATTTATGGAACGATCCGGTGCACTCGCGCCGGATTGTTTGGAGGCCGCGCTGCCCCTACATTCTCGTCATCGCTATTTACTTACCGGGAGTATTTCCATGATCGAGATTCGCCGTTCCGAAGAACGCGGCCACGCCAACCACGGCTGGCTCGACTCGTATCACAGCTTCTCGTTTGCCGACTATCGCGACCCGCAGCACGTGCATTTCGGCCCGCTGCGCGTGATCAACGAAGACCGCATCGCCGGCGGCGAGGGCTTCGGCACGCACGGCCATCGCGACATGGAGATCGTCACGTACGTGCTCGAGGGCGCGCTTGCCCATCGCGACAGCATGGGCAACGGCTCGACCATCCGCCCCGGCGACGTGCAGCGCATGAGTGCGGGCACCGGCGTGCAGCACAGCGAGTTCAACGCATCGCAGGACGAGCCCGCGCATCTGTTGCAGATCTGGGTGATTCCGAAGCGCGCGGGCGACCAGCCCGGCTATGAGGAAAAGCGTTTCGACGCCGCCGACAAGCGCGGCCGTCTGCGTGTGGTCGCGTCGCCCGATGGCCGTGACGGCTCGGTGACGATTCACGCGGACGCATCGATCTATGCGGGTTTGATCGACGGTGCGGAATCGGCCACGTTTGCGTTGCCGAAGGGGCGTCTTGCGTACGTGCACGTGGCGCGCGGTGCGCTGACGGTGAACGGCCAGGCGCTCAAGGCGGGCGATGCCGCGAAGCTCAGCGAAACCGATACGGTGACGCTCGACAAGGGCGAAGACGCCGAAGTGTTGTTGTTTGATCTCGGTCAACTGAACTGAACTGAGCTGAACTGAACGCCTGATTGAAGGATCGTTCGACGGGTCTTCGTTGCGGTGCTAGATGACAGTGCAACGAGCCCGCCTTCGCAAAACAGAAGCCGGCAGCACCACGCAAAAACGCCACGGATGTTTTCCGTGGCGTTTCTGTTTGCATCGACAGGAACAGGACGGCCGCACCGGCCCGCCTTGCTGCTCGCTCGCGCCGCTTACTGATTCGCGGCCGGCGCCGACGCCGTGCCCTTGTGGTTCTCCCAACGCTCACGCATCTTCTCGTGGCGCGATTCCATCTTCGCGAAGCGCTGCTTCAGCGCCGTGCTGACGGTCGTTTTCTGCTGATCGTTCAAGCCGTTATAGAACTTGAGCCATGCGTCGGTGGTTTGCTGACGCAGTTGCGCATCCTTCTGCTCGACTTGCTGATGCGCGGCGGCCATCGCGTTCAGATCCAGGATCGGCTGTTGCTGCGCAGCCTTGAACTGGCTCTTGATCTGCTCATGATTGGCACGCATCGCTTCGTGGCCCTGCTTCATTGTGTCGAGCGCGGTTTGCCATTGCTTTTCCTGATCCGCGTTCAGTTTCAACTGGTCGTGCAGTTGCGTCAGCTGCTTCATGAAGTGTCCATGCCAGCCGCCGGGACCACCGTGGCCGCCAGGCGTGGCGGGTTGTGCGGCAAAGGCGGCACCCGTGCCGATGGCGAGGGCGGTGGCGGCAACGGCGAGAACGCGCGACATCTTTTTGGTGGACATATAAGGCTCCTTGTAATGGAATAGCCGACGATGCAACCGGTCATGTGGACTGCCTGCATTCGGTAAGGCACAGCGTAGAGAAGCGCGCCGATCGCTGTGTTACGTGGCTTGATGCCGCTATTACGGACCATTACGTGCGCCTTTCACGGTAACACCCGGTAACCCTTGAGGGGCATCGGTTAACGAAAACCCTTCGTGCTGAGCGTTAAACTTCATTCCATGGCTACTCAAATACTTGTTGTCGACGACGACGTCGAATTGCGCGACCTGCTGCGCGACTATCTGGCCCGCCAGGGCATCGAAGTGTCGGTGCTGCACGACGCGGGCTCGCTCGAGCGCAGGCTCGAACGCGAACGTCCCGATCTCATCGTGCTGGATCTGATGATGCCCGGTGTCGACGGACTCACGGCATTGCGCAAGCTGCGCGCGTCGGGTGACGACATTCCGGTGATCATGCTCACGGCGCGCGCGGACGACGTCGACCGGATCGTCGGCCTGGAGCTCGGCGCGGACGACTACCTCGGCAAGCCGTTCAACCCGCGCGAGTTGCTCGCGCGCGTGCAGGCGGTGCTGCGGCGGCGTCGCACGTTGCCGTCGGCGGCGGCGCCGGAGCAACGCGAGCCATTCAACTTCGGCCGCTTCACGCTCGACTTCCAGTCGCGCACGCTGCATCTGGAAGGCAAGCCGCTCACGCTGTCGGGCAGCGAGTTCGCATTGCTGAAGATCTTCGTGAATCACCCCATGCGCACGCTCACGCGCGAGCGCCTGCTCGAACTGCTGCACGGTCCGGAATACGACGGCACCGACCGCGGCATCGACGTGCAGGTGTGGCGTCTGCGCCGCATCCTCGAAACCGACCCTTCCACGCCGCGCTTCATCCAGACCGTGCGCGGACGCGGCTACGTGTTCGTGCCCGACGGCGAGCAACATGCGCCGGCCCATTGATTCGCTGTTCGGGCGGCTCGCGCTGCTAGTCGTCGCGGTGCTGTTGTTGTCGCACTTCGCGTGGTACGCGCTGATGCGGCTCGAACGCTCGCAACTGCAAACGCGCTACGCGGTCGAGGAAGCCACCTTCCTCGTCGACGCGGTGCGCCAGCACGTCGCCCGTACGCCGGATCAGCCGTTGCCCTCGCGCGTCAAACTCGTCGATCCGGCGAGCCCGGACGTGCCGCCCGACAACACGGAAATGCCGCCGCCACTGGAGCGTTTCGTCGAGGACGTGCGCGAGCGCATGCCTTCCGACACCCAGGTGCGGGTCGGCATGCCGGGCCGTCCGCCCACGCTCTGGGTGCGCGCGGCCAACGATCACAGCTGGATCGTCGTGCCGATGCAGCCATTGCGCATGCCGCGCTCGCTCGACCGTACGGTCCTGTGGCTGGTCATCATCTTTTCGTTCGCGGTGATGGCGGCGCTGTTCGCCGCCTGGGCGTTGCAACAGCCGCTGCGCTCGCTAGCCCAGGCGGTGGCGCGCTTCGGCCGCGGCCTGCCGGTGCCGCCGGTGCCGGAGCGCGGTCCGCGCGAATTGCGGCAACTGACGCACGGCTTCAACCAGATGGTTCAGGAAGTGGCGCGCACCGAGAACGACCGCGCGGTAATGCTGGCCGGCGTCGCGCACGATCTGAAAACGCCGCTCGCGCGTTTGCGGCTGCGCGCTGAAATGATGGACGAGGTGAAGATGCGCGACGGCGTGGTGCGCGACGTCGATTCGATGACGCATATCGTCGAACAGTTTCTGGTGTTCGCGCACGACGGCGCCGATCGCAGCGAAGCCGTCGAAGTGGACGCGCAGTGCGAGCGGGTCGTGCGCAGCTATCGCGCGGTGGCCGCTGGTGCGCCCAGCGTGCTGACCGAGCTGAACGCTGGGCCGGCGTTTCTGCTGCCCGCCGCCACGCTCGACCGGATCCTGTCGAACCTGCTCGACAACGCGCACGCATACGGCGCGCCGCCGATCACCGTCGCCACGGCGCGCACGGCGCAAGGCTTCACGCTGTCGGTAAGCGACAACGGCAGCGGCATCGCCGCGCAGGATCTGATCAACGCGAGCCGGCCGTTCGTGCGGCTCGACCCGGCGCGCGGCGGCAACGGCCATAGCGGACTCGGGCTCGCGATTGTCGAGCGGCTGGTGCGGCGTGCGGGCGGGGAGTGGGAGATCGGCAACCACGGCGGCCGCGGTTTGCGGGTCTTGATGAGCTTTCCGTTCGAGGTGTTGTCGCGGGTGGCTGCGGCTTCAGAAAGCGCGTGGTAATTGTCTGGTAGGTGCCAGGCGGTGCGGACGCGATGCGTCTGCACCGTGTCGATAGTCGATTTGATGAACTCCGGACGCAAGGTTCGGAGGCATGGCGATAATGCGGTGTTTTAGTCCGAGAACAGCGTGTTCAACGCATTCGCCGCGTCGCTGTCCACCGTGTTCCACGTCACCGTTTCGGCTTCGAAAATGTAGTGCGTCGTGTATTTGCCGAGACGCGCGAGAATCTCTTCCTGAATCAGCTCCGGCGCCACGGCCAGCTTGAGATACCACGCGGTAGACGACAGACGCGTCTGGAACGCGCCGTATTCAGCCAGCAGATGATCGAACGCGTCAGCATCCTGATCGCGACAGACGATGATCAAATTTCCCTTCATGCGAATCTCCCGTTAAAGCGGTAGCGTCAACCTCGATGTCAGGGTCGATCATACCTGCTTCGTGACGGAAAGCCCCGCGCTGCGCGCTTGCGCGATATCGGTTGACGCACGCATCGGCGCGCGGGAGCCGCAGGGGGAAAGGTGCGCAGAGGGCACCAGCGGGCGCTTTACCAGACGTTCGCCACCGTGCGTGCTGGCGGTGCGGTGTCGTCGGGCGGCAGCGCTTCGGTGCGGTCGCGGCCGCCCGTTTTCGCGGCATAGAGCGCGGTGTCGGCACGACTCATGAGGCGCTCGGGCAGATCGTCCGGCGAGAGTTCGGTGATGCCGATGCTCACGCTCAAGCCCACCGACGGCGGCAGCTTCGGCGAGGGCACCGCTTTCAGACGCAGGCGCAAGCGTTCCACGACGTCGCGGCCGCTGGCGAGGCCAGTGGCCGGCAGCAGAAGGCCGAACTCTTCGCCGCCGAGCCGGCCGATTGCGTCGGCGCCGCGCAGCTCGGCGCGGCAGGTGTCGACGAAATGTTCGAGCGCGCGGTCGCCGGCGGCATGGCCGAAGCGGTCGTTGATCTGCTTGAAGTGATCGAGGTCGGCGATCGCCATGCACAGCGGCTCGTTGTTCGCATGCGCGCGTTCGATCTCGTGGCGCAGCAGATCGAGGAAGTAGCGCCGCGACAGCGCGCCGGTCAGCACGTCGTGGCGCGCTTCGGCCGAGAGCAGCGTATTGGCCGCCTGCAACTGCTCGGCGAGGTCGCGCGTGGCGCGATGGTGGCGCCGCTCGCGCACATAGGACACGGTGATCACCCACGCTAGCGCGACCGTGCCGGCCAGCGTCAGAAACACCAGCAGATGGTCGCGCTTATGATTGCGCAGCAATTCCGGCCAGGCCGCGAGCGGGTCGACCAGGTGCGCGGAGAGTCCCGAATTCAGGCCGACACGGTCCTGATACAGCGCCGGCATCCGCTGCTCGCTCATGCCGAACAACTGGCCGGCGACCGCCGCGGGCACCCACGGCGCCTGCTCGCGCACCTGGGCGTCGATGCGAATCTGCATGCCGGGGAACGTTTCGCGGTGGTAGACGAGCCTGCGCTCGGCGGGGCTCATCTGCGTGACGCGCGAGTTCGGCAGCGTGTGGCCTTCGAGCTCGCTGTTGTGCGCCATGATGATGACGCCGTTGTCGTCGGCGACGAAGGTGCCCGCGTGCGCAACCCAGTGGCGCAGCCGCGCAATCCCCACTTTGGCGACGACCGCCCCGACCAGCAGCCCCTCCGCATAAACCGGCGCGGCGATGAAGATGCCCGGCTCGCCGCTCGTGCGGCCGACGCCATAGGCTTCCGAGAACGCGCCGAGCAGCGCGCTCGTCAGATAGCCGCGCATGCGCATGTCGACGCCGACGAACGAGTGCTCCGCCGCGAGCGGGTTGTCGATCGAGTTGCTCGACGCCACGCAGATGCCGTTGGCGTTCACGAGCCAGATCTGGTCGAGCCCGGAGAAACCTTGCGCGTCGTGCAGGAAGCGGCTGACCGTAGTCATTCGCGTATCTTTTAGCAGCGCGGCGCGCAGGGCGGGTTCCGCCGCCTCGCTGTTCGCGGCATAATTCTGTGATTGCACCAGGGCGCGCTGGACCACGTCCATTTCGGCCATGGTTGCGGGGATGGCGCGGGACATGGCGAGGTCGCTGGCAATTACCTCGGCCATGTTGTCGACGATCGATGCGGACATTTGCCGCTGCGCGCGCAGCGCCGCGTCCAGCTCTTGCTGTACCATCCGGTCCGCGACCATACCGGCCACGAACCAGCAAACCAGTACGATCAGCACGAAGCTGACCGGTCCGGTTACCTGGCGCAAGGTTGTCCTGTTCATCGACCCTCTGATCCGTCTGGCTGTGACATGCAACTAGCTCATTCGTGGCAGCGCGCAGGCGCTGTGTCGACCCTTAGGAAGCGGCTGCCGCGCCGCCGCCGCTGCGGCCCGGGATAAACCGCGCGCTGACAGACATGCGCGTCATGTCCTGATTTTAACCGGCATGGGGCCAGACGCCACCGTTATTGCGGGAATGCGAAGTGCATGAGCGAAGGCCGTCGGGTTCTTAACGGCACATGAGCCGGATCCTTGATGGCTGCGCGGGTCTTCTCTGGATGGTTTGTCGCGCCGGACCGGCGCTGCTGCGATGACCCGCGATGTGGTTCACGCGCCACGATCGACGGCTCGCGGCAAAGTGGCGGCGATGCCGGCCAAGGCCGGTGTGGCGGGCTCCGGTGGCGATTTATCACGATTTGCCGTGAAAGGTTGTGCCTGAAACATAGGATGGTGTAGTGTCGTGCCGTCCAAAACAAGGAAAGCTCGCCAGCCTTCGGGCGGCGCCTGCGGCGACAGGAGTCCGGCGTGATCGGGTAGTCATGGACGGGCTCGTCCATGACACGTCCGTGAACCGGCCCACGTGTCTCCAACGCTAACGATTTACCGCGCACACGCGTTTTGCCATGCATGATTTCCGCTTTCCGGACCGATCTTCAGACCGCCGCGCCGAAGCCGCGGCCTCCTTCGAGCGAACCAGTGCCTGCATCGAAGGGGAGGGCATCTGATGGATTTCAGTTTCAACCTGAAGCGCACCGCCAATGCGTCGGCATGGCGGGTGTTGCCCAATCGCTGGGACTTCGTCGCCTTTCCGCTGATCATCTGCATCATCGCGATGGCGGCGATCGGCTTTCACGAAACGCTTGCGCCGATGTCGACGCTCAAGACCCAGGCGATCTCGCTCGATCCGGCGAACCTGCCTGAGTACGCGATGCGCACCACGCTGCGCATGCTCGCGGCGATGGTCGCCTCGCTGATCTTCACGCTGGTCTACGGCACGCTCGCGGCCAAGAGCCGCCGCGCCGGCCTCGTGCTGGTGCCGATTCTGGACATCCTGCAGTCGGTGCCAGTGCTTGGCTACATTTCGTTTACGGTCACGTTCTTCCTCGCGCTGTTTCCGGGCCGCGTGCTCGGCGCCGAACTCGCGGCGATCTTCGCGATCTTCACGAGCCAGGCGTGGAACATGACGTTCAGCTTCTATCAGTCGCTGCGCACGGTGCCGCGCGATCTGGACGAAGTGTCGCGCGGTTTTCATCTGACCTCGTGGCAGCGCTTCTGGAAGCTCGAAGTGCCGTTCTCGATGCCGGGCCTCATCTGGAACATGATGATGTCGATGTCGGGCGGATGGTTCTTCGTCGTCGCCTCCGAGGCGATTACGGTCGGCAACAACACGATCACGCTGCCGGGCATCGGCGCGTTCCTGGCACAGGCGATCTCGGAGAAGAACCTGCATGCGATCGGCTGGGTGATCCTCGCGATGACGGTCGTGATCCTCGCGTACGACCAGTTCCTGTTCCGTCCGCTCGTCGCGTGGGCCGACAAGTTCCGCATGGAAACCACCAGCTCGGGCGACGCGCCGGAGTCCTGGCTGCTCGACCTGATTCGCCGCACGCGCCTGATTCACCGCCTGCTGGTGCCGGTCGGCTGGATGTTCGCGAAGGCCGCGCGGGTGCGCTTCCAGCTGCCGGCGTTCAGCGCGCCGCGCTTCCAGATTCCGCAGCGCGAGAAGAGTTCGAAGCTCGGCGACATGCTGTGGGCCGCGCTGGTGCTGGTCGTCACGGTGTACGTGGTGTACCGCGTGTTCCTCTATGTGCGCACCGGCGTGACGCTCGACGAGATGGGGCACGTGCTCGTGCTCGGGCTCATCACGCTGTTGCGCGTGGTGGTGCTGATCGCGATCGCCTCGGTGATCTGGGTGCCGGTCGGCGTGCTGATCGGCCTGCGCCCGGCGCTGGCGGAAAAGATCCAGCCGCTCGCGCAGTTCCTCGCCGCGTTCCCGGCCAACCTGCTGTTCCCGGTGTTCGTGATCGTGATCGTGCGGTTCCATCTGAATCCGGACATCTGGCTGTCGCCGCTGATCGTGCTCGGCACGCAGTGGTATATCCTTTTCAACGTGATTGCCGGTGCAAGCTCCTATCCGAACGACTACCGCGAGGCGGCCAAGAATTTCCACATCCGCGGCTGGCAGTGGTGGCGCCAGGCGATGCTGCCGGGCATCTTCCCGTACTACGTGACCGGTGCGATCACCGCGTCGGGCGGCGCGTGGAACGCGAGCATCGTGGCCGAATTCGTCCAGTGGGGCGATACGAAGGTGGCCGCTCACGGGTTGGGCGCGTACATCGCGCAGACCACCGCGGCGGGCGACTATCCGAAGATCATCGTGGGCATCGCCGTGATGTCCCTGTTCGTCACCCTGTTCAACCGCCTGCTGTGGCGTCCGATGTACGCCTACGCCGAAGCCAAGCTCCGGCTCGATTGAGATATGAAGGCATAACGCGATGCAAAATCCTAAAGCTGCTATGACCGCCGCGCCGATCCAGACGCCGCCGAAGCCGCCGCGCCTCGGCGAAGAGATCCTGCGCGTCAAGGACGTGTGCCGTGGTTTCAACAAGTCGCAGGGCGAACTGCTCGTGCTCGACGACGCGAACCTGTCGTTGCGCGAAGGTGAGATCGTCGGTTTGCTGGGCCGCTCGGGCTCGGGCAAGTCGACGCTGCTGCGTATCATCGCCGGTCTGATCGAGCCGACCGACGGCGAAGTCACCTATATGGGCAAGCCGCTCGACGGCCCCGCCAGGGGTGTCGCGATGGTGTTTCAGACTTTCGCGCTGTTCCCGTGGCTGACCGTGCTGCAAAACGTTGAGGCGGGTCTCGAAGCGCAAGGCGTCGGCGCCGCAGAGCGGCGCACGCGCGCGTTGGCCGCGATCGACCTGATCGGTCTGGACGGTTTCGAAAACGCGTATCCGCGCGAGTTGTCGGGCGGCATGCGGCAGCGCGTCGGCTTTGCGCGCGCGCTGGTGGTCGACCCCACGCTGCTGCTGATGGACGAGCCGTTCTCCGCGCTCGACGTGCTGACCGCCGAAACGCTGCGTACCGACCTGCTCGATCTGTGGACGCAAGGCCGTATGCCGATCAAGGCGGTGCTGATCGTCACGCACAACATCGAGGAAGCGGTGTTCATGTGCGACCGGATTCTGGTGCTGTCGTCGAATCCGGGGCGCGTGATCGCCGAGATCAAGGTGCCGTTCAAGCATCCGCGCAACCGGCTGGACCCGGCGTTCCGGCGTCTGGTCGACGAGATCTACGCGAAGATGACCGCGCGTCAGACCGACGAAAAAACCAGAAAGGGGCTCGAGCTGCATAGCTGGCTGCCGCATGTGTCGACCAACCTGATGGCCGGTCTGATCGAGACGCTGGCCGCAGCTCCCTACCACGGCCGCGCGGACATGCCGGAAATCGCGCGCTCGCTGCATCTGGAGGTGGATGATCTGTTCCCGGTGGCCGAAGTGCTGCAGCACCTCGGTTTCGCCGACGTGCGCGAAGGCGATATTTTCCTGACGCCGCCCGCGCGCGTGTTCTCCGAATTCGGCACGCAGGAGCGCAAGATGATGTTCGCCGAGCATCTGCTGCGGCACGTGCCGCTTGCCGCGCGGATCAAGAAGGTGTTGAACGAACGGCCGGGGCATCGCGCGCCGCGCGTGCGCTTCGAGCAGGAGCTGGAGGATTTTCTGTCGGATAGCGCGGCGGAAGAGACGCTCGACGCGGTAATCAACTGGGGCCGTTATGGCGAGATCTTCTCGTACAACGACCAGACAGAAATCTTCAGTCTGGAAGACGTGGAGTCTTGAGGCGTAGCCGGGCTGGCTAGCTAGCCGGGACAGACGGCTTAAGCGAAAAGCGGCAGGGGAGACCCGCCGCTTTTTTTTATTGCAGATTGCCCCAGCGTGCGACCGCCGGTTCGGCCGAAGCCCACTTCCAGCCTTTGTCCTGCTGGCAGGCGCTCGCCGTGAACCAGGCTTGCGGCGCGTTCGGCGCGTCGCCGTCCTTCACCGAGAACACGAACTCCTTGCACAGCGCGAGCGCCGAACCGAACGCGCGCGTCACGCGCACCTCGCCGTGACCGTTCTCGATGGGCAGCGTGTGCTTGACCGACCAGGGCCGCGTCTCGCCGACCGGCATGGCGCCCGCCAACGCGGCGATCAGGTCCTGCTGGTCCTTGTGCATGTTGCGCATGTAGCGGCCGACGACTTCGTCTGTCGCGGCCTGCACGGCGATACCGACGCCGATCGCAACGGCCGGGTTCGAGGTCACGAGGCCCGATGCAACGCCCGCCGCCGCACCGCTCGCGGCGCCGACCGATGAACATCCGCTCGTCAGCAGGCTCGCGCCGACGCAGAGCGCGCCGGCCGCGATCAGCCGCAGACGGTTGCCGGACAATCGCGCGACACGTGTGCGAGCCGCCGCGCGCGAGACGCGAAGCGAGAGTGTCTTCATTGCAGCGCGCCCCAGCGTTCGGTGGCGGGTTCGGCCGACGCCCATTTCCAGTTCTCGCCGTCACGGCAGACCGACGCGACAAAAAACGCGCTGCTCGCGGGCACGTTTTTGGTGGCGGTCTCGTCGACGGAGAAGACGATTTCCTTGCAGTCGAGCGCGCCCGTGCTGATCGCGCGGCTGACAGTAACGCGACCGTGCTGGTCGTCTTCGATCGGGAACGAGTGGGTCACGCTCCACGGCGCGACCGCGCCGACCTCGAGCGGGCCGGCCACCCGGGCGATGCTGTCCTGCGTATTCCGATGGACCACGCGCTCCGAGTACTGCACGCCGGCGCGGGCCGCGGCCACTGCGCCGAGGCCGATGCCGGTGGCGACCGCCGCGTTGCTGGTGACTTTCGTCGCGACCGCCGCGCCTGCGATACCGGCGCCTGCCACGGCGCCTTCGGAGTAAAGCGAGCTACAGCCGCTCAATGCCGACGACGCAACGAGCGCGAATGCGACAAGCGCCGTTGCACGCTGACGTGCGCATCTGGCCGTTGTTTTTGCCCTGCCCGCCCACACCCTGTTTTTTTGCATTTCCCTGTCTCTGCTCGTGCAAGTGCCATTCATTCACGCGTGAAGCGAGCACGCGAACGAACGGCACGTCGTTCCAATACGCTGCCGCATTTTGCAGGATGCGTTTTGTAATTGGCAGTGGCAAAGTGCAAGAAATTGCAAAACATGATGCGGACCAAACCGGTTTCTGTTGAAGAGAACGAAGATTTGCTTGGTAATGCGAAGCAATGCACGAAGCAATGCACGAAGCAATGCACGAAGCGATGCACGAAGCGATGCGAAGCGAGCCGTTTCGCCGGTGAATCCGCGTTATTGGGATAGGGGGGAGGTGCTCACGCGAGGGATCGCGTGAGCACCAGGCAAGCTGGTTGGTTCTGTATTGCGCAGGCGCGTGTCTTGCAAAGCGCTTACTGTTCGGCTTCTTCTTCCGCGCCTTCGTCGCCGTAGGCGCTCAGGCGGTTGTACAGCGTTTTCAGACTCACGCCGAGCGCTTTGGCCGCACGCCGCTTGTCGCCGCCGCAATACTTGAGCGTACCGAGGATGATCTGCTTTTGCGCATCGGCGAGCGGCGTACCGATCCACACGCTCATCGCGTCGCCCTGCGTGACGGCTTTTTTAACCCGCGACGCCAGATGCGGATGCGGCAGCTCGACGGTCTTCTCCGCGAGAATGAACGCGCGGTACACCGCGTTCTTCAGCTCACGCACGTTGCCGGGCCACGACCACGTGCGCAGCGTTTCGATCGACCGTTTGCTGAAGCTCTTGCTCGTGCCTTCCTGCTGATTCAGCTGCACGAGGAAGTGTTGCGCGAGCAGTTCGCGGTCGCCTTCGCGCTCGCGCAACGGCGGCGCGCGCAACGGGAACACCGCGAGCCGGTACATCAGGTCTTCGCGCAGGCCGTTTTCCTTCACGGCCACCGCGGGGTCGCGATTGGTGGCGGCGATCACGCGCACGTTGCCGCTGATCAGGTCGGTGCCGCCGACCCGGTAGAAGGTGCCCGTTTCGAGCGCGCGCAGCAGTTTGACCTGGCGCACCGGCGCCATTTCGGTGATTTCGTCGAGGAACAGCGTGCCGCCGTTCGCGTGTTCGAAGTAGCCGACGCGGCCTTGGACCGCGCCGGTGAAGCTGCCTTTTTCGTGGCCGAACAGTTCGGCTTCGATGAGTTCGTCGGGAATCGCGCCGCAGTTCACGGCGACGAAGGCGGCGTCCTTGCGGCTGCTTTGATCGTGAATCGTGCGGGCGATCAGCTCCTTGCCGGTGCCGGATTCGCCGATGATCAGCGCGGTCGCGTCGGTGCTGGCGACGCGCTCGATCTGCTCGTACAGATCCAGCATCACCGGTGACGAACCGTACAGCAGCCCGTACGATTTCAGTCCCGCGACGCCGTCCGCGACGCGCTGCTTCACCTGTGCCGAAGCATTGCCGCCGGCGGAGACGGTGGGCGAGTCCAGATCGATTGACGCCATAGACGGTCCTGTGCAAATGAGTGTGTTGTTACGGCGCGCAGGCCTTGGACGCGAGACAGACCGGTCCAGCCGATATCTCGCAGAAGTCGATTTAACCACTTCGACGCGGTTTCCGGCAATCTAAGTGACGCCGTGCGACGGACATTCACGCGCGATCGGTCGAATGTGCGTCAGGCAACGAGCAGGCCGTGATGGAAGGCCGAATTTACCGGGCACGCCGTTTGCGTCAATGGCCCGACACGCGTGCGCTTTTTTCTGCGGCGCAGACCGGCCGAGGAGTTCGAAGCTCTCGATGCCTTGGAAGCGCATACGAACGCCGAATCTAGACGAGGAGTGAATGATGACTGACACCACGCAACAACTTGCACTCGGCGGCCAGAAGATTGTCGAGGACCTGCGGGTGCTGCTGAAGGACTCGGAGGAAATGCTGCGGCTTGCCGCCAACGTCCCGGGCGAGGGCGTGGACGCGCTGCGCGACAGGCTGGGCACGCATGTGGAGACGCTGCAATCGGCGCTCGGCGATGCGCAGCAGAACGCCCAGCGGCGTTACCGGGTGGCCACCGTCAGCACGGAGCGCTACGTGCGGCACAACCCGTGGCGCGCGATCGGTATCGCGGCGGGTGTAGGCTTTCTCCTGGGCGTCCTGACCGCGCGCTGATTCGCGAGCGCGGTCCGGGCCTTATCCGCTTCACGACCACAAGGAGTTCACGATGGCACGACCAATTGGCATCTTCGGTGCATTGATGGCGCTGGGCGGCTTTCTGGCGGTCCGTTACGTGCAGAGCAAGCGCGCGGCCAAGTTCCCGTCCGCGCGGGAATTGAGCCGCTGGGAAGGCGAGGGCGGCGCCGTGGCGACGCCTGCATCCCCGGCAGGCAGCGTGACGACGGCAAGTGCGAGCCCGGACGCGCCCGCAGCGAATGGCTCGGCGCATGCGAACGGAGATGGCCGGGCGTGGCCGTTTCCGCGTAGTTGAGGCGGTGGCTGCCGCGTGCCGCCCGCCAACTCACGTGAGGGAGGCGCGCTCGGTCAACATTGTTAATTTGTTTGAATAAGGCCGTATAATAGGCAAATATACAACAATGCTGCGGCGTTAATCGGGAATTTCCGGGTTATTGTTGCAATATTGTATGAAGTCGCCGGCGGGTGCGTGCGCGGAAAGTCAGCGTGTGCGTCCTGTCCGGAGCGCGCCGCCGTACGGTGCGCCACCGTCGGCGCGCTTTTAAGCATGCGCATTGGCATGCTCCCCTACCCACGCTTGCAGGTTTTCGAGACGCGATGCCACATGTACTGATTGTCGATGACGATGCCGGTACCCGCGAGGCGCTTTCCGCCATCATCGGGGAAGACGGTCTGACCACCGCCACCGCGGGCGATTTGCGCGAAGCGCGCATTCAACTGGTCCGGCAGATGCCGGACGTCGTCTTTACCGACCTGAAGCTGCCCGACGGCAGCGGGGTCGATCTGTTCGAAGATCTGGATCCGCGCTCCGGCGTGGAGGTGATCGTGATTACCGGCCACGCCACGGTGGAGTCGGCGGTCAACGCGCTCAAAATGGGTGCCACCGACTACCTGGTCAAGCCGATCAACATGCAGCGCGTGAAGGCGATCCTGTCGCGCTTGCCGCGCGCCGGCGACCTGAAGGCGGAAATCGGCACGCTGCGCGGCGAATTGCGCCGCATGGGACGCTTCGGCCTGATGCTGGGCAACTCGCCGGCGATGCAGGAAGTCTACGACCAGATCGGCCGCGTCGCGCCGACCGCGGCCTCCGTGATGCTGGTGGGCGAGTCGGGCACCGGCAAGGAAGTCGCCGCCCAGACGCTGCATGAACTGAGCTTGCGCCGCAAGCACGCGTTCCTCGCCGTGAACTGCGGGGCGATCTCGCCGAACCTGATCGAATCGGAAATGTTCGGTCACGAGCGCGGCTCGTTCACCGGCGCGGACCGGCAGCACAAGGGCTATTTCGAGCGCGCGAACGGCGGCACGCTGTTCCTCGACGAAATCACCGAGATGCCGATCGAGCTGCAGGTGAAACTGCTGCGCGTGCTCGAAACTGGCATGTTCATGCGAGTCGGCACGACCAAAGAAATCGAAACCGATGTGCGCCTGATCGCGGCCACCAACCGGGATCCCGAGCAGGCGGTGCTGGAAGGCAAGCTGCGCCTCGACCTCTACCATCGGTTGAACGTGTTTCCGATCAGCCTGCCGCCGCTGCGCGACCGTGGCAAGGACGTCGAACTGCTCGCGCAGGCTTTCCTCGACGAACTCAACGAGCGCCACAACACGAAGAAGCACTTCCCAGCCGCCGTGAAGGACATGCTGATGTCGTATCCGTGGCCGGGCAACGTGCGCGAACTGAAGAACTACGTGCAGCGCGCGCACATCATGTCGGGCGCGGATTCGGACAGCACGGCGACGGTGCCGTTGCAGATCACGCTGTCGAAGCCCGCCGCCGGCACGGCCATCACGATTCCGTTCGGCACGTCGCTCGCCGAAGCGGACCGTCAGCTGATTCTGGCTACGCTCGAACAATGCGGCGGTGTGAAGACGCGCGCTGCCGAGATTCTCGGCATCAGTCTGAAGACGCTGTATAACCGCCTGGTCGAGTACGGCAACGATGCGCGTGACGAGGGCGATGCCGCCGACGAATCGCGCGCGCTGGGCGGCGCGGACGCCTGACGGGCGTCCCGCCAGCGCCCGCCCGCAGCCACACCCCCCGCCCGCCGGGAGGGCAACGTAACGGCACAGGCCTTGCTGCGATCCGAAGGAACGCAACCGAGGATAACCGACATGCCGGACTACGCCGCCGCTCCCGCGCTTCCCCCTTCGAAGCGTGCTCACCGTCCCGAACCGATCGAACCGCCGTCGCCGTCGCCGCCGCCGAACCCGGCCGAGCCCGACACCATCCCCAGTCCGGCTCCGCAGCCGATCGAACCGATCGAGCCCGTCGCTCCGCCGATCGGCGATCCGCCGCCGCAGCCCACGCAAACGCCGCAAGCCGCCGGGCGTCGCATGCTGCGAATGCAACTCTGACACGTCCGCTACACCGCACGCCCGTCCGGCGCACCAAATTTGTGTATTTGTTACAAAACGGGCGCATCTTTTACCGGCAATTTACCTTCGCGCCCCTTAGACTGTATGAATGCTGCTGGATAGCGGCGCGCTTCTCCGGAGGCAACGATCATGAGACATCCCGCATTGCGACGCTCGGCGCGCCATTCGAAGCGCGATGCCCGGCCGGGCGGTAGCCAGGCCGAGCCCGCGGTGTCGCCGGATCCGGCCGCGCAAAACCGCGTAGCGCCCGATGCGCCGCCCGACGGCGAGCACAACCAGGGCGGCGTGCGCAAGGAAGGGCTGGAATACCAGCGTGATCTGGGTTCGGAACAGGATGCTTGAGTTCGTTCGAACCCCATTCGAGCGATTTTGATGGCCGGAGCGTCTGTTCCGGTTTCGTCGGTTCCGCCAGTAAAAATTCCTTTGCGATGCGAATTTGTCGCGGGTTTCTACTTGCCCGACACATTTGCATACATTTTTATTTCCGGCATCTCAAAAAACGGCACGCGACTTGCGTGCACCTTTCCGGCACATATCCGTATGCAACGAAACAACTGAACTAGGTGGAGAACCAATGAGCAGACTGATCGTGGTATCGAATCGTGTCGCACCGATCCAGGAAGGGCGCCCCGCAGCAGGTGGGCTGGCGATCGGCGTGCTGGACGCGCTGAAGGAAACCGGCGGAGTCTGGTTCGGCTGGAGCGGCGAGACGGTGAGCGAGCCGTCCGCTCCGGTCATCGAAAAGCAGGGCAACGTGACCTACGCGACCGTGGGCCTCACCAAGCGCGACTATGACCAGTACTACCGCGGTTTTTCCAACGCGACGCTGTGGCCGACTTTCCACTATCGTAACGATCTCTCGCGTTACGACCGCCAGGAATACGCGGGCTACCAGCGCGTCAATGCGACGCTCGCGAAGCAGCTCAAGGAGTTGCTCAAGCCCGACGACATCATCTGGGTCCACGACTATCACCTGCTGCCGTTCGCGCGCTGCCTGCGCGAACTCGGCGTGAAGAATCCGATCGGCTTTTTCCTGCATATTCCGTTTCCGGTGCCGGAAGTGCTGCGCACGATTCCGCCGCACGAAGAACTGGTCAAGGCGATGTGCAGCTATGACGTGATCGGTTTTCAGACCGAGGCGGATCGCCAGTCGTTCGTCGACTATATCGAGCGCGGGCAGCACGGCACCTCCAGCGAAGACGGCATGGTGCACGCGTATAACCGCTTCCTCAAAGTCGGTGCCTATCCGATCGGCATCTATCCGGACGCCATTGCGAAAGCCGCCGAGCAGTTCACCGACCGCAAGCCGGTACGCAGCCTGCGCGACGGCATGCGCGGGCGCAAGCTGATCATGAGCGTCGACCGTCTCGATTATTCGAAGGGGCTGGTGGAGCGCTTTCAGGCGTTCGAGCGGTTGCTGCTGAATGCGCCGGGCTGGCACGGCCGGGTGTCGCTCGTGCAGATTGCCCCGCCGACGCGCGCGGACGTGCAGACCTATCAGCGCATCCGTCAGACGCTGGAGGGTGAAGCGGGCCGCATCAACGGACGTTTCGCGCAGCTCGACTGGACGCCGATCCAGTACCTGAACCGTAAATACGAACGCAATCTGCTGATGGCACTGTTCCGTCAGTCGCAGGTCGGCTATGTGACGCCGTTGCGCGACGGCATGAATCTCGTCGCGAAAGAGTACGTCGCCTCGCAGGACCCGGCCGATCCGGGCGTGCTGGTGCTGTCGCAATTCGCCGGCGCCGCCGAGCAGCTGCCGGGCGCGCTGGTCGTCAATCCGTTCGATCTGTCGCAGATGGCCGAAGCGCTGGAGCGCGCATTGTCGATGCCGCTCGCCGAGCGCCAGGCGCGTCACGCCGACATGATGGCGCCGATGCGCGAGAACAATCTGTCGGTGTGGCGCGACACATTCCTCGCGGATCTGCGCAACGTCGCGACCGCCTCTTCGGTGACGGCCAAAGCGGTAAAGCTCGCTGACGTGACGGCGTCTCCGTCGTAGCCGGATCGGCGCTTCTTTCGGTCTCGAGGGAAGCGCCCAGGCTGTCACGTCCAGGCGGCATCGAGATCAAGATCGGAGAACGAACGAAACAGAAAGAGCGCGGATCACATGATCCGCGCTCTTTCTGTTTGTGCGTGCGATGCGTGTGGGAGAAGCTGCGTCAAACGGCTGGCGTGCTGCCCGGCTGCATGACGCGCAACGTGCTAACCACCGAGGCGACCGCCGCGAAGCCCGCCGCCACGTACAGCGCGACGATCGGCCCGTTTTGCGGCGCAATGCCGAAGATCAGCGCGACCAGCGCCGCGCCGAGTGTCTGCCCGCTCAGACGCGCGGTGCCGAGCATGCCGCTCGCGCCGCCGCTGCGCTCGCGCGGCGCGGCCGAGAGGATGGTGCGGTTGTTCGGCGACTGGAAGATGCCGAAGCCAGCGCCGCACAACGCCATGCGCCACGAGATCTGCCATGCGTCCGGATGCGGGCCGAGCGTGGCGAGCAGCAGCAGTCCGAGCGCCAGCGCGGCGAGGCCGATGCCGCCCAGCCAGCCGGCCGACACCTTGTCCGACAGCACGCCTGAAAGCGGCGCCGCGAGAATGATGATTGCGGGCCACGGCGTCATCAGCAGACCGGTTTCGACTTGCGAGAGCCCCAAGGTTTCCTGCAGCAGAAACGGCAGCGACACGAAGGCCAGCATCTGCGCGCAGAACGAGCAGACCGAGGTGCCGATCGACAGCGCGAACACCGGAATCTTCAGCAGATCGATCGGCAGCAGCGGCGCGGACTGCGTCAACTGACGGCGCACGAAGAAATAGCCGATCACGAGCGCGCCGATTGCTTCGACCGTGACATAGCCGTACCGCTCGCCGTGGCCGAGTCCGTCGACCGCGAAAATCAGCAGGCCGAACACGAACGCGTTCATCACCGCGCTCAGGTAGTCGTACGGCGAGTCGTGGCCGGGGTTCATCGGCAGCGCCTTGAAGCCGCCGACGATCGCCGCGATCCCGATCGGCACATTGATCGCGAACAGCCACGGCCAAGATGCGACCGCGAGCACGCCGGAGGCCACCGTCGGCCCGACCGCCGACGACACCGCGACCACCATCGCGTTGATCGCGACGCCGCGGCCGAGCTGCGCGGGCGGATAGATCATGCGTACCAGCGCGGTGTTCACGCTCATGATGCCCGCCGCGCCGAAGCCCTGGATCACGCGGGCGAACGCCAGGGTCGGCAGCGAGGTGGACAGCGCGCAGCCGAACGAGGACACCGTGAACAGGACGAGGCCGCTCAGATAGACGCGCCGGTAGCCGATGCGGTCGCCGAGCGAGGCGAGCGGCAGCAGCGAAATGGTGATCGCCAGCTGATAGGCGTTGACGACCCAGATCGAGCCGGCCGCGCTCGCGTGCAGGTTGCGCGCGATCGTCGGCAGCGCGACGTTGGCGATCGCGCTGTCGAGCACCGCGAGCGTGAGTCCGAGTGCGATGACCAGCATCGCCCAGTAGCGTTGTGGAAGCGGCAGGCCGAGTTCGGCGCCGGTCTCGGGCGACGCGGCGGTGGCGTCGGCTGCAGCGCTCGGCGAGGAGGTGCCGTTGCGCGAGGATTGTGCGTGCATCGATTGTTCGATTTGTAGTGGGATGGCCCGGCGGTCCGCCGACGAACCGCGCGCGCGGCTTGTCGTGCTCGGCAAAGCGCATGGGCCGGCATCGCGAACGCGGGCCGGCTGCGCGTCTCGTGCGTTACTTGAGTTCGTACAGGCCCGTGTGGGTGGTGGAGTCGAGTTCGTTCAGATGCGTCATGAAGCGCGCCACGGCGTTGGTGGTGTCCGCGTTGATCGGCAGATGCGGCACCCTCAGCGCATGCAGGCGGAAGATGTAGCGATGCGCCCGGTCGCCGCGCGGCGGCGCGGCGCCGCCGAAGCCGACCGTGCCGTAGTCGTTGCGCACCTGCAGCGCGCCTTGCGGCAGCAGCGAGCCGTCCGCCTTGCCCGCGTTGCGCGGCAGCGAGCGGGCGTCGCCCGGAATGTTCACCACGACCCAGTGCCAGAAGCCGCTGCCGGTCGGGGCGTCGGGGTCGTGCACGGTGAGCGCGAAGCTTTGCGTGTCCGGCGGCGGTGCATCCCACTGCAACGCGGGCGAGATGTTCTCACCGTCCACGCCGAACGCCTTGTCGTGATATTCGTGCGCTTTCGGCATGAAGCCGTTGGTGGGAAAGTCGTCGGACCAGAGACGGAAATCAGCCATGATGTGCCTCCCTTGTTGATTGGTTCTGGGATAGTCGAAGCGTGCGGTTGCGTGCTGGACGAGGTGCGGCGGACGGTCCGCAACGGCGCACAAAAATGCTCCGAGGTAGCCTGTCGAGTGTATCACCAGCGGCTGCGGGATTCGCCCTGGCCGGGTACGCGACAGGCCGACGACAGGCGGCTTTCAGCCGCGTTCCTCGAAGCTCGGCGCGTCGCTCTTCAACCAGTCGACGAGCCGCTGCAACACGCCCGCGATGTCGCGATTGGCGCCACGCAACGCGCATTCCCACACTACCGCCACGCGCCAGCCGTCGTCGAGCAACGCGCTGCGGACCTTGTCGTCATTGCTGCGATTGCGGCCGATCTTCTCGCGCCAGAACTCCGGCCGCGTTTGCGGCCACTTGAACAGATGGCAGTCGTGGCCGTGCCAGAAACAGCCGTGCACCAGCACCACGGCGCGATAGCGCGGCAACACGATGTCGGGGCGGCCCGGCAGATCGCGCACATCCAGACGAAAGCGAAAGCCCTGGCGATGCAGCAGGCTGCGGATCAGGATTTCCGGTTTGGTATTGCGGCCGCGAATGCCGGACATCATCCGGCTGCGCGTCACGCTGTCGACGATATCGACCATCGCGTCAGTGCCCGGACCCGGATGAGCCGTCGCCGCGACGGCGGCGGGCCCTTACCGTTATGGCGGCGCGCGGTTCACGCGTACAGCGAAAGGGCTTGCTTCGAGCCATGCGGGTTGTCCTCGGCGAGCAGAGTTTGCACATGCGGCAGCATGATGCGCGCCACTTCGCGCATCACCGGCATGACGACGCTGTTGCCGAATTGCCGGTAGGCCTGGGTGTCGCTGACTGGAATCCTGAAAGTGTCGGGAAAGCCCATCAGGCGTGCGCATTCGCGTGGCGTCAGGCGTCGCGGGCGCAGCGCTTCGCCCTGGTACACGAGGATCTCGGAGCCGTCCTTGTGATAGCGCGCCGACAGCGTGCGCGTCACGCTGTCCGGATAGGCCATGCCGAAGCCGAAGCCGTTGCCCGCCGCGCGGTGTTTGGCCGCGTAGTTCTGCAGATAGGTCCAGAGATTCGGTGTGAGCGTGTACTTCGGCTGCACGCGTTGTGCGGTGTGGTCGAAGAAGCGGTCGTGGTCCCACGGCAGCACCGGTTCGCCGCCATCCGTGCGATGCAGGATCGAGCCGAGCCGCGGGCCTTGGTCCGGCAGATGCAGATCGTCCCACGAAAACGCGGTCTTGCCGCGAAAGCCGACGATGATGATCCGCTCGCGATGCTGCGGCGTGAAATGCTGGCCGTCGATCACGCGGTAATGCACTTCATAGCCGAGTTCGTCGCGCAAGGTTTGCAGGATCACGTCGAAGGTGCGGCCCTTGTCGTGCGACAGCAGGTTCTTCACGTTCTCCAGCAGGAACGCGGCGGGGCGCTTCGCCGCGATGATCCGCGCGACGTCGAAAAAGAGCGTGCCCTGCGTCGTGCATTCGAAACCGTGCGGCCGGCCCAGCGCGTTTTTCTTGCTGACGCCGGCAATCGAAAACGGCTGGCAGGGGAAGCCGCCGAGCAGCACGTCGTGACCCGGCACCTCTTCGGCGGGAAAGGCGACGATGTCGCCGATCAGCGCATGGTCGCCGCCGCCGGGATAGTTCTCGCGGTACGTCCTCGTCGAAAAATCGTTCCACTCGCTCGTGAACACGCAATCTCCGCCGTGGGCCTCGAAGCCCATGCGAATCCCGCCGATACCGGCGAACAGATCGATGAATCGGAATTGCGCGTCGCCTGTGCCGCTGCTGGTTCGCGCGCCTTGCTGCAACAGATCACGCAGGGCCGGCTCGAGCATCGCCGGGCACGGTGTTTCGCCTTTTTCCCAGCGGCGCACCGTCTTGATGTCCTTGCCGACGTGCGCGGCGATTTCGCGTTGAGTGAAGCGGGCGCGCGCCTGCCGGAGCAGGTTGAGCGGTGCGGCGAGGGTCACAGGCGTCCTTGCTGGGAATTTTTGCGGACATTATGACCTAAGGTCGTCCCGTTTTCGCTATTTTCGCGGTTCAGAGGTGGAATTTTCGCGAGTGGGGGGAGCCTCGGCGGCTAAAGCGGGTTGCTAGCGTCGGTTGGGCGGCTTGGGGCCGGCGTGCGAGTTGCAGGATTGCGGCGCGTGCGGACGCCGCGACGCGGTTCGCGTTCGCTCGCGGCTTTTGGATCGCGGGGGCGGTTGGCAGGGGCTGCGTGTCAGGCGCAGGCGTGCCGGATCAGCCGGATGTTAATGGTGACCGCTGGCGTTGTCGGGATAGGGCGGCGCGTACAGCGCGGCGGTGGCGGGAGCCAGCGTATCCCATGCCGGATGAGCTTCGAACTGGTCGAGTTGCAGCAGGAGGCTGTCGATCGTGCACAGTTGCGCGTGGGAAAGATGGCCGGTGTCGAGCAACGCGTGCAGACGCTTGCGCCAATAGGTGGGGGGCAGGATCGGACCGGCCAGGTCGCCGTGTAAAGACGTCCGCATCACGCGCGCAATGTGCGCGATGTCTCCGTCGATCAGCGTGGCCTGGGATGATCCTGAAAGCGTGTTGGGTGTGCGATCCATAGCTCCTCCATGGCGCCTTAACGGCAGGCCACGGCGGAACTTTAGGCATTTCTTTAAATATTTTTTGGGCGGCGCGGGCCGACCCGTCGATCCGGCGCGAAGCGTGGGCACACCCGTTGCTCAATATCGATACTGGCGTAATGTCGCGCCGGCATTCCAGACAGTGGAGCCGAATATGAACAAGGACCAGGTAAAGGGTGTTGGAGAACAGGTCAAGGGCAAGGTCAACGAAGCCGTCGGCAAGGTCACGAACGATCCGGCGAAGGAAGTGAAGGGCGACCTGCAACAAGGTGCGGGCAAGGTGCAGAAAGCCTATGGCGATGCGAAGGAAGACGCCAAGGACAATGCCAAGCGCAACATGCCGTAATGCGGCGTGCGGGGGTTTCTGAATGACCGCCGGCATCATTGCGGCGGGGGCAGAGGCGCTTCGGCGCCTCTTCCCATTTGCCTTCACGTGGCGGCGTTTTCGTTCCTCGAGGACGGCTGCCTGTCAGTTCCACTTTCCCGGATGTTCGGACGCAACCGCCTGGGAGTAACCCGCAATCGGTGTCGCGGAGCATTCCGTGCGCGGGGTGGCGCCTTTAGACTTGGCGCATCCCACACGGAGGTAGCGCCAATGACACCCGAAAAAGTACTTTCGATGTTCGAACGGCAGTACCTGGAAGGCAAAGTGCCCGTCGACCTCGAACCCACCTGTGCAAGTTTCGCGACATGGCTGTCAACGGCGTGGGAGTTGCTCGACGGCGAGCAGAAGACGCTGCTTCTGACGGTCGGCGCAGCGTTGTGGCGTGAAGGGTTCAACCTTCGCGCGGGCACGGCGACCAAGGATTTGTGGTGAAGGGGCGGCGGCGTGCGAAGTTTGGGTTGTTGCGCTCGGGCCTGTTCGTGAGTCGCGGCGGCGATTCCGGGTTGCAGATCCGTGTTGCGAGTTCGGTTAATGCGTCGTGGTGCGTTCAGGTTCACGCTTCGGCCCACTGAGGCGCGGCTTGCACGCGTTGCGTCGAGTCGGTTTATATTTGGCGGTCCCGCGTTCGCGGCATGCGCGTCAGCGTCATCGAAGCCGGCCATTTATCGATGCCGCTTGCCGCGCGTCCAATCCGGCTTCCCAATCGCACGACTTTCGTACAAGGTTGATACCGTTCCATGACCGATTTATCCGCTTTCCCGATCACGAAGAAATGGCCCGCCGAGCACCCGGAGCGGATTCAGCTCTATTCGCTGCCCACGCCGAACGGCGTGAAAATTTCGATCATGCTCGAAGAGACCGGCTTGCCGTATGAACCGCATCTGGTGCGCTTCGATACGGACGATCAGATGACGCCGGAGTTTCTGTCGCTCAATCCGAACAACAAGATTCCGGCGATCCTCGATCCCAACGGACCCGACGGCAAGCCGCTGCCGCTGTTCGAATCCGGCGCGATCCTGATTTATCTCGCGGACAAGAGCGGCCAGCTGATTCCGCAAGACGCCGCCGGCCGTTATGAAGCGATGCAGTGGGTGATGTTCCAGATGGGCGGCATCGGACCGATGTTCGGGCAGGTTGGCTTCTTCCACAAGTTCGCAGGCAAGGAGTACGAGGACAAGCGTCCGCGCGACCGGTACGTCGGCGAGTCGAGGCGCTTGCTCGGCGTGTTGAACCAGCGGCTCGAAGGACGCGACTGGATTCTGGGCGACCAGTACTCTATCGCGGATATCGCCACTTTTCCGTGGGTGCGCAACCTGGCCGGTTTTTACGAAGCGGGCGAGCTCGTCGGCATTCAGGACTTTCCGAATGTGACGCGTGTGCTGGCCGCGTTCGTCGCGCGGCCGGCGGTGGAGAGGGGATTGAATATTCCGAAGCGGCCGTCGTAGTGAGGTGATGCGGCTGGTGGCGCTCGAGCGGGCTGCCATCGGCTCGCTCTCGATCGGCCGGGCGTCTTCTTGCGCGAGTGTGGCAAGCGCCGGGTTGAACCATCTGAACCGCTCGTCGACACATGCTGCGATTGTCTGGGCTACGATGACGCCCTTACTCAATATGTCGAGCGCAAGGCAATGGCAAGTTTCAGGAAGTATCGATCGATCCAGGCTTTGCGCGCGCTCGCCGCGCTCGGCGTTGTCGCCTTTCATACCAACGGCATCGTGCTCTCGCACGGCTGGCCGGCACATGTTTTTCCGCATGTGTCCCGCTATGGCGAAATCGGCGTCGACGTCTTTTTCGTGATCTCCGGATTCGTGATGGCGCTCGTGACTCACGGCGTGCCCTCTGGCCTCGCGTCGGCGAGGTCGTTCATGTTTGCCCGCATCGCGCGGGTCGTTCCGCTTTATTGGCTTCTCACGGCGTTTTTCATTGCGCTCGTCGCCGTCATGCCGGGCGCTTCCGATGCATTCGATCACGCGCACGTCACGGCGTGGCACGCGCTCACCTCGTTCTTATTTCTGCCGTCGATGAGCTGGACGGGCATCGCCGCGCCTGTGCTCGGTGTCGGCTGGACCTTGAACTACGAGATGTGGTTTTACGTCGTGTTCGCCGTGGCAATGTGCGCGACGCGTCATCGCCTGCTCGCTGTCGGCGCGTTGCTGGTGCTCACGTCGGCGTTGCATCTGCTGCCTGGCGAGGGTGTCGCGTTTGCGTTCTACACGAACCCGCTAGTGCTGGAGTTTGTGTTCGGCTGTTGCGTCGGCACGCTGTACGCGTCGGGGCGCACGGTACCCGTGGCCGCAGCCGCTGTCCTGCTGCTTGCGACAGCCGCCGCTGGTGGCGCATTCGCGCCGACCCTCACGGATGCGAACCGCTTTCTGGTGTTCGGTTTGCCGGCGTTGGCCGTGGTGGTCGCCGGGCTTGCGTTCGAGAACAAGCTGCGCTGGAACGCGTGGCTTGAACGGATCGGCGATTCGTCTTATTCGCTGTACCTCACGCATCTTTTCTCGATGCCCGTCGTCGTCAGGGTTTTGCAGGCGGTTGATACGCAACATCGTGTGCCGGGTGATCTGATGTGTGGGGCGGTTGTGGTGGTGTCGGTCGTGATTGGTCTCGCTTCGTATCGTTGGATCGAGCGGCCAGCGAGTCGGGCTGTCGCGAGATGGATGGCCATGCCGGAAGCGGGGCGTGGGGTGGTCGGGGTGAAGCGGTGAGGTGCGAGGGGCTCGCTGAGCGGCGGAGCGGGTGATGGGTTGGCCCTCTGACGGCGTTCACATCATCGGTGCGATCGTAGGCCGGAGCAAATCTGTCATCGCATGGCTTGAGGTTTGGAACAGCCTCTCGAGTCTCGGGACATGCGCGCGAAAGCGCGCGCATGTCTACTTCTGCGCGTCCTAGACCCGGGTCGTTTCGAACGCCGTGGTCGCACCGGTTCGATCCTCATCGCCCAGAACTTCCGCGACATGTGCCCGCGCCGTTTTATTTGCTTCGCGCGCGACGCTCAAACGAAACTGCCTGCAGCCCAACCACAGCAGTCCGATCGCGAGCAGCGTTGCAATCAGGTTGACGACCGACATCGACATGCCCACCATTTTTGGCGAGCCGAATACTTTGTCGGTCAGCAACGCCACCAGCGTCGTGCCGATTCCCAGTGCGATCAGATTCGAAATCAGGAGGAACACCGCCGAAATCTGCGCGCGCATCTGATTGGGCGCGAGGGTTTGCATGGCGGCCGTGGAAGTCGGCATCGGGAAGGATGCGAAGAACATCGCAATCACGAGCAGACCCAGCGACACCGTCAGGCTGCTCACCTGCGTAAACACGACAGCGGGCACCAGCATACCGATTGCGCCGATCGTGCCCGCCAGCATCGGACCGTCGGTGCGGCCCTTCGTCATCAGCCAGTCGTTGAGCCAGCCGCCGCAGAACACGCCGGTGGTATTCGCGACCAACAGAATCGTGCCGAGCGTGTAGCCGGCTTCGACCGGTGATAGTCCGAAGTGGCGAATATAGAAGGCGGGCGTCCAGCTCATCAGGCAAAACAGCGTCATCGCGTAGAACGAGAAACCCAGGTAGTGGCATGCGAAGGTTTGGCCGTGCTCGCGGATAAATCGCAGCGAGTCGATCATCGACACGCGCTTCGCCTGGCCTGCGCTGTCCTGCACGAGGCCTTTGCGTTGCGGATCCCGCACCGTCAGAATGAAAAGCAGCGCCACCAGAAAGCCAGGCAGGCCGACGATCAGGAACGTCAGTTGCCATGAGCGCACGTCGCCGAGCAGCGGAACGGTCGTGGTCGTCACCTGCTTGAGCAGGTTGATCACATACCCGCCGATCAGAAACGCCATTCCCCCGCCGATAAAAGAGCCGAGCGAATAGATACCTACCGCGCGTCCGAGTTTCTCCTTGGGAAAGTAGTCGCTCAGCATCGAATAGGTGCCGGGAGACAACGCCGCTTCGCCGACCCCGACGCTCAACCGTGCCAGGAACATCTGCACGAAGTTCTGGCTGATGCCGCACGCGGCCGTCGCGAGACTCCATAGTGCAATCCCCGTCGCGATGATGCGCGGCCGTGCGAAGCGGTCCGCGAGATACGCGAGCGGCATGCCCATCACCGCGTAGAAGAGTGAAAACGCAAAGCCTTGCAGAAGACTGAACTGCGTGTCGCTCAGATGCAGGTCCTTCTTGATCGGCTCGATCATCAGCGCGAGCACCTGGCGGTCGACAAAGGAAAATACATACGCAAGCATGCAAATCAACACCACGTACCATTCATACGTGTAGCGCCTGCTCACGGGCGTGCTGCTCGTTGATGCGGCCATTCGGTTTCTCCAGTATTCGGGGTTCAGCCGTGCGGGACGGCTACGTGCGCTGTCACGCATCGTGAAGGGCCACCAACGGGCGGTCCGGAAATGCAGCGTACGTAAACAAATTTCCGGAACATATGCGCAATGCCTTCAGCAACATTGCCGGTTCTCCCTAACCGGCTAAAGCTTTCCCCAGGAGACCGGTCCCCGGCCCGCGCCCCGCAAGGCTCGAACGCACAGAGCGCGGTGCGCGCAACGAGTTATGCGCGCTATCTATAAGTGTTATATCGGTGAATTGATCGACGGTCGAAATTGGTCTTTCTAGACTCGCCTCGTTTTTCTGATTCATCGAAACACACGATGAATCACGGAGAGCAGTCGCGCCGTGTGCGCAGGAACGCACGGCACAAAAAAACAATTTCTCGCCGGGATCACAGGAATGACCAACTGGAAGTGGAGCGCGTCGCTGCTTTGCGTTGCAGCGGCACCCGTGCTAGCGCAATCGAGCGTGACCTTGTACGGACGGGTCGATACGTCGATCGAAGTGACGAACTTCGGTCCCTCGCACGCGGTGCGGATGGGTAGCGGCGATATCTTCGCCACTCAGTTCGGCTTGAAGGGCGCGGAAGATCTCGGGGGCGGCTATCGCGCGATCTTCAAGCTCGAAAACGGCTTTAATTCGGCGACCGGCGCACTCGGCAACAACGGCGCGCTGTTTGGCCGGGAAGCGTGGGTCGGTTTGACGGGGCCATTCGGCACGATGCAGGCCGGCGTGAATTACACGGTGCTGCACACGTCGTTCATCACGTACAGCTTGCCCGGCAACGGCGCGGGTCTCGCGTGGGGCAATGCCGCGAATAACTTCGTCGGACCCGCATTTCTGCGTGTGAACAACTCGATACGCTATATGTCGCCGCGTATCGGCGGGGTGGTGCTGAAGGCGATTGCCGCGCGTGGCGCGAACGGCGCATCCAATTTGCCCTCGACGCTCGGCGATACGTATGGCGCGTCGCTCAATTATGTTCAGGGCGCTTTGTCCGTCGATCTCGACTACATGCAACAGACTTTCAGCCCCGCGAGTGCCGCGGCGTTGAATGCAAGCAGTCAGACGGCAGTGGGGAATTACGCGCTGGGTGGGATCTCGTACGACTTTGGCTTCATCAAGCCGGCGTTCATCTATATGCGGCATCGCGGCGGGCCGGATGTCACGACGGCCGTCACCTCGGCGTATTCGAATCCGCACAACGACCTGTTCGAACTCGACGCGACGGTGCCGGTCGGACGCGCGCTCGTGTTGCTGAGCTACGGCCATTACCGCAAGGTCGCGGACAGCGAGGGCAATGCCGATTCGTTCGGTGTGCGAGTCGATTACCCGCTGTCCAAACGCACGGTGCTCTATACGGGCGCCGCGATGGTTCGCAACGGCGAGCACGCATCGTTCACCGTCAACGGTGCGGCAGGCGGCGGCATGCCGGTCGCGAAGCCCGGAGCGACCGCGAGCTCGGTGGTCGCCGGCATCCTCACGTCGTTCTGAGCAGGGCCGCCGTGCAGCGTCATGGCGCGTCGGGCGGCTTCTCGCCCGGAACCTCGGCCGGCGCGCCGAGCCAACTGTCGAAAGGCTCGCGCGCGCCGATGCGGAACAGTTCCATCAACAAGCCGCGTAGCCAGCGATGGCCGGGGTCCGCGTCAAAACGGCGATGCCAGTACGCATTGACGGGCCACATCCCGGCGTCGTCGATGTCGAACACGGCGTAATCGCCGAGCGTCGAAAACGCGCGCGCCACCGTGCGCGGCAGAATCAGCGCGTAGTCGCAGCGGCTGAGTATCGCCGGGACGACCATGAAATTCGGCACCGCGATTCGCACGCGCGACGCGAGGCCGTTGCGTTCGAGCAGTTCGGTGGCCTGCGAATGCGACGTGACCGCGATGAACCGCAGGCCCGCAGGCGCATTCGCGCTCAGCGTGAAGTGCTTGTCGAGAGCGAGCCGCTCGGCGACGCGGCGCGGCGTCAGCAGCACATAGCGTTCGTGCAGCAACTCGCTGTGATGAAAGTGACTCGACGCGTGCGGAAAATAGCCGAGTGCGAAATCGATGCGGCCGGATTCGAGTGCGACGTTGAACTGGCTGTCGTCGATATGATGGGTTTCGATGACGACGCCCGGCGCCCGCGTATCGAGTTCGCGCATCAGCGTCGGCAGGAATGCGCTTTCGGCGAAATCGCTCATATGTAGCCGGAAAACGCGGCGCGACGTCGCCGCACTGAATTGCGCACTTTCATCGAGCATGTCTTGCAGTATCCGCAGCACGCGGTCGATCGAACCGGCGAGCCGTTGCGCACGCGGCGTCGCTTCGACGCCGCCCGGCGTGCGCACGAAGAGTGCGTCGCGAAATACCAGGCGCAATCGGCTGAGTGCATGACTGACCGAAGGCTGCGTGATGCCGAGTCGCAGCGCCGCCCGGCCCACGTTCTTTTCGACGTGAACTGCGTGAAATGCCTTCAGCAGATTCAGATCGAGATCTTGCACGCGCAGTGTGTCGCTGGAGTCCGTTGCGCTCAGCGGCAACAATTCGTTGGCATGAAGCAGCGGCTCGGACGGGTCACTTTGCGCTGACATGGCGGGCAATGTGAAGCTGATGTGGGATCAATTGCACTTGCGCTGCCGTGCGGTGACCGACGGCAAACAACCGAAGCGCCGCGTATAGGCCTTGGCGAAATGCCCAAAACTGTGCACGCCGTGCTCGATGAAAATATCCGTTACCGAGCGATCCGGCGCCGCCTGCAGCGCGCGATGCACGGCCTCCAGCCTGCGTTCGCGGATATAGCCGCCCGGCGAGCTCTGCAGAAATTGCGTGAAGCCGTTCTGCAGCGTGCGAGGCGATACGCCGGCTTCGCGCGCCAGCGTGTCGAGCCGCAGCGGCTCGTCCAGATGCGAGTGAATGTAGTCGCGCGCGCGGCGCACATGCACCGGTAACGGCGCCGAGGTTGCCCTGGCGAGCGTGGCGCTGTACGAATGCGGCAACTGGCTCAGCAGCACGGAGGCGAGCCACTGGGTGAAGTCGTTGCCGAACATGCGCTCTTGTGCGGGTTCGTCGAATTGATCGCAGAGCGTGCACAGATAACGCAGCGTCGATAGAAAGATGGCGGCGCCTGGGTGCGCGGCCGGCACCGCGAGCTCGAAGATGAGCGGTTGCTTGATGCTGTCGTTCAGCATGTCCGCGAGCTTGACTTCGAGTGCGCGGCGCTCGATTCTCAACAACAGGTTGCGGCATTCGCGATCGGTGACGATGCGGCTCGCGCGTTGCGGGGACGACACGCTGAGGCCGCCCGCGCGCAATGCGACTCGCTCGCCGTCCGACTGCAGCGAACATTGTCCGCTCAGTGTCGTGCGGAACAGGTAATGATCGCCGAGATCGCCGGCGTCGATTTGCGTTTCGCTGCCGTAATGCAACTCCAGCAAGCTCGTCTGATGCAGCGCCACACCATACAACTCAGCGTTCAACGGCCCGTGCCCGGCCACTTCCATCCTGTGCGGACACAGCACCTGCGACACCTCGCGTTCGACATCCTCGCGGCCATGCGATGCGACAAGACGGTTGCGGTGTTTGCGTGAAATCGCGATTTCCATTTAGAGGCCTCGAAACGAATAGCGCCAGGCGGGTGCCCCGGGGATGATGCGTCGTTCAATTTAATCGTGCAAGAACGGATCGACCCGGATGCCGCCGCGAGGGCAACATTGCTTCGTTGTGCAGTGAGTTGCCGGATTTGAATGCGGATTGCGCGAGACGAAGCGCCGCGGATTCGCCGGCCACGTAATCTGGCAGGTATCGAAACAGGGGGAATGACGATGAATATCTGCGTACTGGGCGGCGGTCACGGATGTTATGCGGCAGTGGTCGATTTGCTGGAGAAGGGGCATCGCGTGACATGGTGGCGGCGCGATACGGCGTCGGCCGCGCGCTTGCGCGAGCGCGGCGCACTGCGTGTGAAGGATTTTCGAGGCGAGCGCCGGGTGCCAGTGGGCGACGGGCAGGGCGCGGTGCGCATCGTCGAGCGGCTGGACGACGGCGTGCGCGGCGCAAGCCTGATCGTCATTCCGTTGCCTTCGACGACGCACGAGGCGCTCGCGGTCCAGCTCGCGCCGCTTCTTGCCGACGATCAGGTGGTATTCCTGCCGCCGGGCACCTTTGGCAGCTACGTGTTCGCGAAGGCGATGCACGAGAGCGGCAACACCGCACGCGTCGCGTTCGCGGAAACGGGGACGCTGCCGTATCTGGCCCGCAAGCATGGCGACGATCGTGTCGTGATCAGCGCGTACGCCACCCGCCTGCCGACCGGCGTGTTTCCCGGCGCGTTTTCGGATTGGGCGTTTCCGGTGCTCGAGGCGGGTTATCCGTCGGTCGAACGGATCGAGGATGCGCTAAGCGGTGCGTTGATGAACGCGGGACCGGTGATCCATCCGCCGCTCATCATGATGAATGCGGGCCCGCTGGAGCATTTCGACGCATGGGACATTCACAATGAAGGCACGCAACCGTCGATCCGCCGCGTGACGAACGCACTCGACGCGGAACGTATGGCGGTGCGCGAAGCCTTCGGCTATGGCGCGCCGCATTTCCCGCTCGCCGATCACTACGCGCCGGACGGCGACGAGTGGATGTACGGACGCGGCGCGCACGGTAAGCTGACCGACAGCGGCGACTGGCGCGAGGATATCGATCTGAAGACGCATCGGTACATGCTCGAGGATACGCGGCTCGGCTTGTCGTTACTGGTGTCGGCCGGGCGTTGGGCGGGCGTGGCGACGCCGATTGCAGAGGGGCTGCTGAATATCGCGTCCGCGGTCTCGGAGCGCGATCTTTATGGCGAGGGGCGCACGTTCGAGCAACTGGGCATCGCGTCCCTGTCGCGCGATGCGCTGAGCACGCTCCTCAAGCGAGGCATCGCGTGATGAGTGGCTCCGATCCGATTCAGGAAGTGCATATTCTCGGGGCCGGGCGCATGGGACAGGGCATGGCGCTGGCCTTCGCCTATGCCGGCCTGGGCGTCACGCTGATCGACTTCAAGGCGCGCGATGCCGACGCGCGTGCGGCATTCGCCGCCGCGGCACGCGGCGAGATTGGGCGGCAAATGCGCACCCTGGTGAGTCTCGCGCGTATCACCGATGCGCAAGCCGAAGAAGCGCTGGCGCGCATCGTCGTGGTGGATCGCGAGGGCGCGCAGGCACTGCTCGGCGATAGCGCGATCGTTTTCGAGGCGGTGCCGGAAGTCATCGAGGCGAAACAGGCCGCCTTCGACTGGCTTTGCGAGTATGTCGACGCCACGACCTTGATCGCATCGACCACGTCGACGTTTCTGGTGACGGAGTTGCAGCGTATCGTTGCGCATCCGGCGCGCGTGCTCAACGCGCACTGGTTGAATCCCGCGCATCTGATGCCGCTGGTCGAGATCAGCCGTAGCGCGCAGACCGCGGAAAGCGCCGTACAACGCGTGGTCGCACTGCTTAAGCGGGTCGGCAAGGTGCCGGTGGTGTGTGGGCCATCACCTGGGTATATCGTGCCGCGCATTCAGGCACTGGCGATGAACGAGGCCGCGCGGATGGTCGAAGAAGGTGTGGCGAGCGCGGAAGATATCGACACCGCGATTCGCACCGGCTTCGGCCTGCGATTTTCGGTGCTGGGCCTGCTCGAATTTATCGACTGGGGCGGTTGCGACATTCTGTACTACGCATCGCATTATCTGGCGCGGCAAATCGATCCGCGCTTTTTGCCGGCGCAGCGGGTGGTCGATAACATGCGCGATGGCCGCGATGGATTACGCGACTCCCGCGGCTTTTACGAGTACGGGAATGTCGACGTGCAGGCCTATTTGCACAAGCGGATCGGCGAGTTCATGCGCGGGCTGGACAGTACGGGATTGGCGCCCGTCTTCAATGCGGCGCTTGCGTGTACGCTCGATCCCGCAGCTGCGTCCTGAATGACTGCCTCGGGGGGCCGTCGATGACTTGGAGGCGAGCACTCCTGGCGCGGCGCGAGATGAGCTTTCCTTGGTTTTGCGCCTTCCAGAGGCGCAGAATTATGCAGCGGGGGGCCCGGCGCGTCCGGCAGCGCGCGGCGTGGACTCGCTCTTTCTTCGGGCTGTTGATCACCTGCGTCTTGGCCTTGACGGCGCTTTGACGAACTGATTTCTCTTGTCGATCGTGAGGGTACGATGCGATAACCCTACCAATACTTCAGAGAAATTCTGCTCGGACTGGGTGCGCGTGGGCAATGACGGCAGCAAAAAGCCCCGCAGCGCAACGCATACGGGGCTTTTCTGGGCAAACTGGGGAGACGCTGGGAAGCTAGTTGGTCCCCTGACAGAATTCATACGTCAAGGCTGGCGGGGTGTTCCGGGGATATTTAGATTTTTTGTGCCCCCACCAGTGCCCCTAAAAACCGTCCCCTAAGGAAATACGGGTGCGATTCCTGTGCTCCACACTCCGGGTCAGAACGTTGCTCTTTCGGTTATGCGGCTAACGCTGCGAGCAGTTGTTGACCGGGGCGAAATACTTGGATTGCCGCGGCGTCGGCGAGCAAAGTAGATGCGCGCCCGAATTCGTCGGCGTCAGCGCCATCTTCGAACATAGCGATGCGGTTACCAAGTCCAGGCTCGGAAATGAGCTTCAGATCGGAAAATTTTCCGAAGGTCTGATATATGTGGCCCCAGTCCATTTTGCGTCGATCATCAAGGCCGACTGGCTGGATGTAGCGCAGGACATTTCCAGCACCCAGTACTGCGATTGGAAATTCGATTGTATGACCACTTGCACCGGATACGACGGGTTTAGTTGCCAAGTGGTGCTCTGGCAGCGCTTGCTGGAGATATTTTTTTACTCTCGTAGCGAATCTTTCTTGATGTGAGCGCGGCAGCCACTCTTCTTCGCGATTGCTGATCGCCATGGATAGGCGTAACGCATCCCAAAGCGCAGATCTTAGGGTTGCCTCTGTCGCACGTGCAACTATTTCTCCGTCTTCGGTAATCTCAGCGAACCTCGCGCCGGGCGTGGACGAAATTTTTTCGCACCGGGCCTTGGAGAAAGTGATTCCGCGCTCGGAGGCATGCATCACGGCTTGGTGCGCATCCGTGACGTAATAAGAATGTTCGTCCGGTTGCAGGATGTAGAAGGACATATGCAGACCGTCATCGCCGTATGTCACTGGCGAGGTCGCACGAATCGCGCGCTCACCCGCGGGAGCGCAACGCCATTGAATCAAGTTGGACAAGGCTTGGCAATTCATAGATCAAGAGTGCCCTGTTGGCCGACCAGCGGATCGACAAAGTCCCTCGGGGGCACGATGTTCGCGAGTCGATAAAAAGCCTCAAGCAAAATTTGTAAATCAAGTAAAGATGGTTCAACGGGTTCTACGTAGCCATATTCGCCCACCCAAATGTGCACGTGGGTGTCAGCGTCTATCGCTTGCCCGTAGAACGGCCTCCCCACACCAATTCTAGACGAGTTTGTATGAAGCTGCCCCGGATTGGTATCGATTGCGGCAATGCGAGCGTTCCCAATTTGAAGCGCAGCCGAGAAGGACGGTGACAGTACGACTGAGGCCGCCCCTTGCTGGATTGTCTTGCGGTCTCTGAAGCGGGCGCGAAAAATAATGCCTTCGGGGATTTCGCCCGAAACCCGGACAGCGCTGGTGTATTCGTACAGCGCAGGTGAGTAGTTCCCCTGCTTTGAAACCCAGGCCATTGGTCTTACCAACTCCTTGGCGGGAACGGCAAGGAAATCGTGAGCCTCTCGTTCAGAAACCATCTATCCCCATGAATTCAGGACTGTACGTGCAGTTGCACATTGGTTGGGACGCATTGGTCCGGGTGTTATGCCGCCGCCCTTGGTGATCGAGCCCGATATTACTCTAAATCCGCCGAATCGCCCTCCATAGCTCGCAACAGGTGGCAAATTAGGCACAGGTTGGCCCGCGGGGCGCCAGCCGAGCGTCCATTCACCGTCGTTGTTCAGCTTGCGTTTGCACGCAGAATAAATTGTGCACGCGACTGGAGATCGAAAGTCCAAGCGCCAGCCGTTTGTGAAGAGCTTTGCCAGAGTTATGGTGTCGGCGAACATCGCGAGCCCGGCGAACCTGCCGTCGACTTGCTCTGACAGGTGGCCAAGGTTTACACGCTCAAGCCAGCCTAGTTGCGTCCCATTGCCGTTCGCCCAGATGGTCAGCAGTTCAACGAGGTGATCGGTCCGCAGCCAGTCGCCGGTGCGCGCGTGAGCGACTAGTTGCCCCACTACGAAGTAGCGGAGCGCAGTTCGGCACGGGCTTCGTCATCGAGGTTGTGCAGGACACGCATGGAGACCACAGGGTACGTCAGGCTTTGAGCTGACGCTTCGCCCGGTCGATGAAGGCTGCACCTTTGTCGGCCAACCGCCTCGCGCCGGCATCTAAGGCATTCGCTTCCTCGATGCTCTGACGTTTTGCATCGGCTCCGCCGTATAACCGATTTGCTCGACTCGTCGTTGTCAGCAGGACAGGATCGCCTTCAGGCACAGTAAGCTTGGCGACTTCCTGTCGAAAGGTCGTGACGTCGGCCAGCAGTTCTAAGAATAACGCATTCAATTCGCTGTCGTGGAACAGCACACTGCGGTTTCCCTCATATGCATGGGTCAATTGGTCGATTGGTTCAAGGCGCCGCCGGTCGAGCCCGGAATAGAACTCAGTCGATCGAAGTACCGCGACAGTCTGATCGTTCAACCAAGCGGACGCTTTCTTGAATTCCTCTGCGTCGGCGGCCCGAGCCTTTCCACGAAGGTCAAATCGGTCCTTCAAGACGAGGGCGATGTAAGCGCCGACACCCGAGGTAACGACGCCTATCGCTGCTTTTAGTATTTCGCCCACGGTATTCTCTGTTTTTGATGTTGGTCCCATCGCGCTCGCCTTATATGCGTAGGATGAGTTGCTATTTTAGATACACGCGAACGTCAGTTCCGCTTCCTGCGGCGTCCAACCGCGTACGCCGTGCGTCTGCATGTCGACCTGGTGCATCTGCTTGCCTTGGCTGCTGCAAAATTCATCCGCTCGCTTAAGGCTTGTTGCCTTGATCTCGCCCCATGGCGTCATCCCTCCACGAACCTGAGTCGTGACAGTGTAGTGTTCGTCGCCGGCCGGCGTCACATCCGTGATCGTCGTGCATGCAGCAAGCATGGTCAGCGTCGCTAAAGCTATTTTCATTTTCATTGTGGTCCCCGATTTGTGCGGGGATTGTGCAGCTATGCGTCGCCGACCGCAAGCGGCGCGCTATTATCGTGATCGGCCAGTTGCCCCAATAGGAGCAGTGCTTATGAAAATCCGGCTCGATAAGTGGCTGGAAAAAGAGTTTGATCCGCCGCCGAAGATTCGTACCGCGCGGCTGTGGATCAGGGCGGGGAAGATTTATCCTCCACCTGTGAAGGTGGGCCGATCTTACTATGTCGAAGAAAACGCCACGTTTGCAGATTCGACCGTCCTGCCACGTCTCGCCGATCGGATTCCGAAATGAGGCCGGCGGTGTGTCGCCGGCTTTCGCATCAAGCCATGTTCGCGAAGAGGCTCGCGGCGGCGCGCTTCACCAGGTAGCTTTGTAGGACAGCCGCGTCGACTTCGGGTAATGACATCTCGATCCGGCCGCCTCGCATCAGCACTAGACTCCCATCGTTGGCGACCGCGCACGAAAAGCTCTGCAGTTGCTCGACAACTTTTGGTTGTGGCACTGGTCGCGACGGAGCGGCCGGACTAGCGGTGACTTTGCGAGTTGGCCTTTTCGTATGCTTGGGCTTCCTCGGGCCGTTGAAGACACTGGTAGGCGCTGATAGAGCACCCGGTGGCGGGATCACTTCGGATGCGTCGACGATCCGCTGCTTCACCCGTGTCACCGCATCTGGCGGTACCTGATCGGGCAGGTAGTGTTTGTTCATCCAACGCCCGTTCCGCTCGACTCGTTCAGTCATGACGCGACCGGCGCGGATCGCAGTCCAAAGAGCCGTGCCGACCTTATTTGAACTCTCAAGCGCGAGTCGCTCTGCGATTTCGGCCGAAGTAATGCCAGGATGCTGACCGATGAGTGAGATCATCTCTGCGCGCTTGCTAAGCAACGCCTTCTTCGTGTGCGCCACGTTCTATCTCCGATATAAGTTATCGCCTCGGCGTTCCGAGGCAGAACTAGGATATTTTTTGGCGAGCGTAGCGTGATGAAATCGAACGACGGTAGACGTACATGCCATCGCTAAAAACAATTTGCGACAACCGCAGGCGAGTGGCGGGTGGCCTGAGCGGCCCGATGTTTAGTGAACTCAACCGAAAGTTGTAAGTACACTAAACTTCGATGCCGATACGTTTAGTGTTCGGTACGTAAAGGTATTGGCGAGCTAATGCGGGTTGAGAGGGCTATACGCCCCTCACTAGCATTCTATTCATCGGTGAGTAGAAGCATTGCTTTTGTTTCTATTAGGCATGCCTAATCGATCTGAGGCCGGGAAAAAATCTTCTTGACGTCTGCGCGCTAGCCCACTAATCTTCCCTCATCGCTGAGACAACAGCGGTCGGGTTTGACAGCCTGGAAATGTAGGCGGACAACCGCCGCTACGTGCGGTTTTTTTACGTCCGTTGTATCATCACGCGCACCCATTTACGGGTGGGCTGTGGTGGGGGAGCGCTTGCGCTCGCCGGTGCCTACGTTCCGGTCTGTCAACCCTGTCACAGCCTGCCCACCCCGTTTGACAGCGGCCGGGCAGGCTTCTACACAACGTAGGAGTCCATGCCATGACTGCCAAAGCCTCTGCTCGTCCCGAGCAAAGCCAACAACCGCTCATCAATCTCGCTGCGCTTCCTCGCGAAGACGCAATCGAACGCGCTCGCGTTGCTGGCCGAGAAATTCTCGCCGACGATGCTGCCGTTCAGGCAGTCGCCGACACCCTCTGGATGAACTGGGTCAACGCTAACGTCCCTGTTGCTGTCGGTCAGACCGACGACGAGTTTGGAGAGTTGGTCGACGTTATGGGAAATAAGTTCTTCGAGGGGCTGAACGAAGGCGTGAAGCGTTTCGCCGAAGATACGCGCACGCTGGCGCGCGTAGATGAGTTTCTTTGCGATGAATCTCGCTTCGCATGGAAGATACATAACGTGCTTGCCTTCATGCGTGCAGCGCTGGATGAAGACCCGGTGGACGGTTTGCCCGTCAAATGCACCGTGACGGACCTAAACATTGACGTAGAGAAGCTTGCGACGAGCCTGATGGATCTCGTTCACAAGGCCCGTCATGAATAAGCCAATCGATGGTGTGACCACGTGCGCGCAACCGGACAGCGTAAGACCAATCCCTCGCGACGGCGTGAACGCCACAGAAGATGCATTGCTAATTCTCAATGCTTTGGATTGGGTCAGAGACGCGGCGCACAACCATGAAGACTTCGAGCCCTTGCAGACGCTTCTGGACAAACTGCTGCCGTTGCTTCGAGGCCAGGTAGAAGCCGCACGTGATGTGCTGTATGCCTGCCAATCCCGCCTGGGGACCTGCCATGAATGACAACGTTCATTATCTCCAGATCGAGAAAAGGCGCCGTCGGCGCGGCCCGGTACCCGCACTGCCCCGTGCAGATGTCTACCAACTGAAAGCGCGACGTTCGCCGGCAGTCAGTGGCCAGGTCCAACTGCCCAACTCACGCGAAGAAGTACAGGCCATGTTCGACGAGCTCGCCCATCATCTTCTGCTGACAATCAGAGTGATCACTGCGCGATTACGTTGATTGGACAGCCACCGCTCGGTGGCATAATCGTTTGCAACCGCGCCTAGCTCGACGGGGCGAACGCAGGGCTCCCTTACCCTGTTGGCGCGGTTCACTGTCAAGGGTGCGTGAGGGCGCAATGGCAATACCGAGTATTGACGAATTCAACGGATGTCTTAGCTTACTGAGCGAGAGCAACGCAGTCGACCTCGATTCCGATTTCGAGCGCGCGTATTTTTCCGACGTCGCCAATACAAATGGCGAGCGTCTTGTCAGGCTCGTTTTGGAACAGCGTGCGCAAAACTGCGAAACAGTCTTCGAGCACCGAGTCATGAAGTGGATCGAAGCTCAGAATGTCTTCGCACACGCGCAGCGAAAGCTATATGCAGAGATTTTCAGAGAGGTCGAGAAAACCGGTCTCAGCGAGGCTGAGCGAATGGAGGAGCATGTAAAAATTCTCATGCGGCGTCTGGTGAAAGCGGCCGCGGATCTAGATCGCCCGCACAGATTTAGGGGGGTGATCAGTGATTTGAAGAATCCTCACGGGGGAATGATGCACTGGTACGAGGGCTTCGTCTTCGCACTGAACGAATACCTGCACAGTGATACCGCGCAAAGAATGGTTTCGGATCGGCGCACTATTGAGTCGAAACTTAAGACGGCGATTGCGGGTATCGAAGCTATTATGGCCCTTGTTGATGATTCACTAGCTATGGAGGTACTGAAAAGCTTCAGACCTAGCCATCGGCCGGCCTTCTGGAGGAAGGAAATTTTGGACGCCCAACTCAACGGCCTAAGGCTGCTTGCCGCGGTTGACGCAACTGCGGTCTATCCGATCGTTCGGGGTGACGAGACAATAGGTGAGCGACTCTTTGTCTACCGAATGTCCCGGCTAAACTGGCGGCATTTTCGCTCATTTAAGGCAGAGGCAATCGCCAATCTAATGATGCTGGAAGGGTTCCGGGTATCGCTCGACACTCGAACTATCGAGAAGCTGTGTAAGAAATTCAGCGACAGTCGGCGGCAGTTGTTTGGACAAATTGAGCAATTAAGTGCCGGTGCGTAGTTTTCTTTTTTATCAGTATTTCGACCCGTAACTAGTTTGATTGGTATGGCTTACTACGGCCGTACCGCTCAGAGAATCAAATCCTTAGCATTCGTTCACCAACTCTCACGATAACGGTGAACGAATGTCAAACCTTCCTGAAACCTCCCCGGCCCAACCGCCCATCCTGCCGACCACTGGCCTGTCCAAGTGGCCGCAGATCCAGCCATTCCTCCCGATTGGCCGCGAGACGTGGCGCAAGCTCGGCCTCGCCGGCAAGGCACCGCGGCCCATCAAGCTTTCGGAAACCTGCGCTGTCTATCGCAACGAGCAGGTCCTCCGCTGGATCGCTGATCCGCTGAATTACGCTGAAGACGCTGCTTAAGGTTAGCCATGGCGACCATTCAGGAGCGCGCGATTCGCTCGCGCCGCGCTGCACACTGGCAGCGCAATATCGGCTCAATCCGTATTCACTCATGGTCCGTCCGGACGTCGCTTGTCGAGGCGACGCTGCTTGGCAGCCCGCTTGCAGACCACGCCCGCGAGCTGCGCATCCGAGCCCTCGGCGAGCTTATGTGCGCGGCGCAGACTCGCGTCATGCGGGCCCGCTGCTGGTATCTGATGCGACAGGAGATCAACGCGCGTAGCGGAGCCCAGGTGCGGCTGCTTGAAGGTGCATTGGGGCTCACAGCATGAAGACATACGTCAAACGGATGCTGATAGCCGGCTACAGCCGCGGCATTGTGCCGGCCGCACTGGTCATCAGCGCCTTCCGCTTGTTCGATCTGGCGCGTCACTGAGGGCATCGACATGTCAGCGTCTCCACAGGTCGAAGATGGCCACATCAAGATCGCGAACGAGCTCTACGACGCTGTCTTGAACTATCCGTTCACCGCACGCCAACTCAAGGTTCTTCTCGCAATCGTGCGAAAAACATACGGCTTCAACAAAAAACGCGATGACGTTTCAGCATCGCAAATCAGTGCTTGTGTTCCTGACGTTCTGCGGCACCAAGCAGTTCTGGTTTGAGTTCAGGCCGGGCGAGGTAACGGTTTGGACGGGCTACAACGGCCACGGCAAGTCTCTGCTGCTGAATCAGGTGCTGATCGGCGTCATGGAGCAGGGCGAGCGTGTGTGCGTGTTCTCCGGCGAAATGACGCCTGAGCGGCAAGGCAAGCGCATGGCGAAACAGCTCGGCGGCCTTGATCGGCCGGCGCCGGCTTACCTCGATCACATGGCTGAATGGCTGCACGATCGCATGTGGCTCTTTGCGCTGGTCGGCTCCGCGTCGATCGACCGCCTGCTGACGGTTTTCAACTACGGCTACAAGCGCTATGGGATTCGTCACGTTGTGATCGATAGCTTGATGATGACCGACGTGCAGGCGGATGGACCTGGCTCGATGACGTCGCAAAAGGACGTGATGCGCAAGTTGGCTGGCTTCGCGCGGCAGAACGGTGTTCACGTGCACCTCGTCGCGCATCCTCGCAAGTCCGTCGACGAGCGCCGCACTCAATTATCTTCGAGATTGTAAAACTCGATTGCGCTGTGGTCGCCTGCCAAATCCCGGTGATCCACGTACTTGAGCACTTCGTCCATAAAGTCGGCTTTGACGGCATAGACTTCCGCGAACGGGTCCCCGTCATACTTTTCTCGCATGCTGTCTTCGTGAAAGATGGGTGCGAGCCGGTTAAAGTACGCAAATGCGAGAGCGTCGTCGAAGTTCTCCGGATTCTGGATATATCCGATCAAGAAGGATTGACGCTTGAGTTCATAAAGTGCAATGAGTTGCTGGTCCATAGTTTTTTCTCTGTGAGTTGACCCATTGGTGGGCTGCTAATCGCAATAGCGACGGACTGCTGTCAGGTCAGCAGCTCAGCGCTTGCAGATTGCAATGAGTTCACCTGCATTCAGCTCGCGTGGAGCCCCAAGCCCGGCGCGAATTGGCTCGAATTTCTCCAACATTTGTTTGTATCGCCCAGCACTCGGCATGTGGGAGTTAAATCCGCGTCCCTTGAACTGCGTGAACCGGTCCAGGTGTTCAACCAGAAAGCGGGCGATCGACATATATTCGGCTTCGTTGTTGCCGTCGAAGCCCTGAAAGGGGCCGACACCGTTCGGAACCTCGGCATCGACTCGCGCTTTATCAGCCTTTGAGAGTTTCTCGTAGCCACGCTCGATGAACGACCACATATCGAGAACGTCTACGACAAATGAGACTTCCGGTGCGGTCGGGTCCGCCGAGTCCGCGAAAAGGCCGTGGTATTTCCACTCCAACGCCCACAGGTGATCATTAAAGATTGCTCCTTCACAAACTCCGGTTCAATCTCGCCTTTCGTCTTGATGCCTTCCAAAATCTCGGCGAGCATGACTGTCATCAATTTTTCTGCATTCGTCATTTTCACGGTGTTCCTCCTTTAGTGGAAACGGCGTGCGCAGATTGCTCTGGCAGGCCGTCTGGGTGTTTTTGTACGGTACTGTAGTTAGGGGATGGTGAGCCTATCGGTATTCGTCAATCTCGATGGTGCCGCCCATCGCTTCCATCAGCGCCCTAATGTCGTCAGGAACATCGGGCACTCGGTCGCCGGTCTCGTTAGACCAGTAACAGAAAAAACGCATTCGCGCATTCGTTTGTCTGAGTAGCTCGGGCAGGTCTGCGCGCGGCAGCGCCAGGCGCTCGACCAGATAGCGAAGATGGGGCGTCAACTCGTCGCTCATCACCGCCGCTTTACTGGAGACGCTCCAGACGCCGATTCGCCGCACGCCGGCACTCATGCGCCCAGATGGCGTTATGAAGCGCTCGCCCTTGACGCCTGCCGAGTCCGGCGCGACGGCAAAGTATCGCGTCCAGAACTCGGATGGTTCCGCGTCTTGGTAGATCGAGAAAGAGGCGTATGCGAGCTGGTGTTTTGAGGTCATTTAATTTCTCTTTCAGGGCGCGTAGCTGTGAATGTTGTCCAACCATTCGCCATTGAAATAAATGTCGCCGCTGTCGTGGAACATAACGTTGTCATCGCCTCGCAGGCTGTATTGCCCCTTGAGCGCGTGAATCATGCCGCCGAACGTGTCCATGTCGTAGCCAAGCATCTTGGCCGCATATCGCTCGTTCATCGTCGACTTCGCCAGCTCTTCAACGTCGCCACCCACCGCGTCCGGTGTATACTCGAACGGCTGCGCATCGCCGAGCGGCGTAGCGGTTTCCGTCAGATCGCTCGCGGTGTCGGCCAGTGCGGACGCGGCCGTGCTCGCGGATCGTGCCAGCGCCGCATTGATGCGATCGACCGAAGCGTTGTAGCGCTCGATGTAGTCCGTCGCCGCATCGTATGACATCCCGTAGCTGGTCATTAACGATTCACGGAAGCTGGGAAGCCTTTCGGGTTCAGGTGCCGCATCAATCCCGGCGCCGCCTGTGCGCGATTGCTCGGCAATGAGTACCACGCTCTCACCACGAATCATCGACTGCAAGGTTTCTAACACCTCAAGGTCGGCGCCGGTCTTCACAAGCCGGTCGTGCCAGTAGAAGTGCTGCCCAAGGAACGTCCGCACGCGCTTGACCAGATGTGCGTCCTTGGCCCACACATCGGCATACGCGCGTTGGGCGAACTTCTTGCCCTCTTCAACTGCCTGTTTCTGCTCGGTAGTAAGAAAGATGCGCCCGCTCCCGTAGGCGTCCTTGCTGTACAACATCCACCGCTGCGAAGCGTCTGTTTTCAGTTCCGTACCGCCCATTGCCTGGTCCTGTATCTTGTGACGGCGTAAACCTAGCAGATCGAGAAGGGTAGTTGTTTACGAGATAAGTCAGCTATGCTTAGTAGCTCAAAAGAAACGAAAAAGCCGACCATTGCGGGTCGGCTTTCTCTTTTGGGTCTTTCCCGGCTACCCTGTCGCATTGAATCCGCAAGTAGGTCCGGCCTAGCCGTGGCCGACTGCCATCGACCCAAAGAAGCCTGACGGAGCATCTTCCCCTTACGGCCGGTTTTTGAGGGCAGCGGTCACTCCGTCGCGCACGTCCGCCACCGAATTTCTCCGGCGCTAGCCGCCGGTGCACGCAACCGGCATGGCGCGCCCAACGGCCCACGACGTGCGGCCTTGCTCGATGATCAGCGTTTGGCGTCCGTTGGAAAACGTGGTCCCTGAGTTTCCGATCGAGGGAAGATCGACGGCGGCTGCTCCGTCAACGGAGACCGAGGCGCGCTCTCCCATCAAGCGCACAGCCAAACGTGTCTCATCGCAGACGTAGCTGCTGACTGGATAGGGATTGCCGACACCGATCGACGAACTCGGCGTCGTATGTTGGCAGGCCGCCAGCGTCCAGATGGCAAACGCGCCAACGATCGAGCAAAGAACGCGTAGCACCTTGCCTCTCACAACGTGCGCCATGTCGTTCGGCAGGGTAATGCTTATTTGCTGCGTGGTTCGCACGAAGGGCTCCTTGATGTGGATAGGATTGAACCCTACTCTCTTGGGCAACTATCGTCCAGACAAGCCAAGCTGCGCGGCATCTAGAGAACCGTATCCTGAAGCACGGTGTTCAGCGTAACCCACTCACCGAACTGGCGAATGCGCTCGAAAACATATCGGTTTTTGACAGGCATTTAACACCTCGTGAATTAGGCAGGCCGCTTGAAGGGAACCACGTTGCCGGCGGCCGGCTGGTCGAGCCGATCGCCCACCACTGCATCATTCGCTGGCGCTCCGCCGTGTAGCGGGCGTGGTTGTAGGCGGCGACAGTCTGGCTTTTCTCTTGCTGGGATAGCTGCGCCTCGATCACGCCCTCAAAAAGCGACCGCGCCAGCCGGGTAAGGGGAGCCCGGTTTTCGAATAGCCGAACTAGGCGCGGCTTTGCGGAATGCCCTATATGGGCATAAATTGATTCTAGCGGTCGGACGCGCGGCGCTTAGCGTGCATAGGAGTATCTGGCGTTGATCGTCATCAGTTTGGCGCTGATAGGGCCGTGATGTCCGCGCGTTCTTCCTTCAACTTGCCCAGATAGTCAGCCCAATGCTGCATCATTTTTCTGCGCTCAGGGAGGTACTCCGCGTGCACGTATGCCGCCGTCACTTGATTGCGCTCGGCGTGCGCGAGCTGCCTGTCAACGACGTCACGGCTATACCCTTGCTCTCGCAAAACGGTGGCAGCAAGCCCTCGAAATCCGTGACCGGTCATCCTCGATTTGTATCCCATGCGGTAGAGCGCAAACAGCATGGTGTTATTGGAGATGGGGCCGCGGCTGCGTCCCTGCACGCTGTGGAACACGTATTTCTCGGCGCCGCTGAGCTTCCTTAGCTCGCCGAGAACGTCAAGGGCTTGTTTCGAGAGTGGCACGATGTGCGGGTCGCGCATCTTCATGCGCTCGGCGGGGATTCTCCATTGAGCGGCCTTTTCGTCGATCTCGGTCCATTCGGCCTTGATCAACTCCGTAGTCCGGACGAACGTGAGCGCCATAAGTTGCAGCGCTAGCCGGGTGACGACGTCCCCTTGGTATCCAGCGATGTCCTGCATGAGCTGCGGGATCTCTACCGGTTTGACGCGCGCCATGTGTTTGACGCCAGCGCCTTTCTTCAGCACGGTCTCAGGATTGATGTCGGCCGCCGGGTTGCGTGAGCACCGGCCCGTCATGATGCCGTACTGGAAAACCGCGCGTGACCGCTGCAGAATGCGCTTGGCGGTTTCCCGAACACCGCGGGCCTCGACCGCTCGCAAGACCTCCAGCATATGCGGCGCCTCGATGCCGGCGATCGGCTTGGCGCCGATCTTCGGAAACACGTCCACCTCCAGCGAACTGATCACCTTGCCGGCGTAGACCTCCGTCCAGCCGTCCTTTTGCGACTCGAACCACTCGCGCGCCACCGCCTCGAACGAGGAAACCGCTTCTAGCGCTCGCGCACGCTTCACGTCCTTTTTCTGCTCCGACGGATCAGTGCCCGTGGTCAATAGTTGCCACGCGGCCATGCATGCCTTTCTGGCGTCGGCGAGACTGACCTCAGGATAGACGCCAAAGGAGGCGAGCTTTTCCTTGCCGTCAAACCGGTACTTCATGCGCCAGTAGCGCGCGCCGTTCGGCATGACCTGAAGGTACAGTCCCTTGCCATCAGCAAGGCGGTAGGGCTGTTCACCCGGCTTGGCCTTGCGGACTTGAAGCTCGGTCAGCGGTGCAATCTGCTTGGGCATGGCTTTGGGGGTATCGAATTTGGGGGTATTCGGCGATATCCCCACTAATACCCCCAAAAAATCTGGCTTGTCGTGGGCAACCTTGGGCAATGACGGCAGCAAAAAGCCCCGCAGCGCAACGCATACGGGGCTTTTCTGGGCAAACTTGGGAGACGCTGGGAAGCTAGTTGGTCCCCCTGACAGGAATCGAACCTGTATCTAGCGCTTAGGAGGCACTTGTTCTATCCATTGAACTACAGGGAGAGGACCAAACCGGAATGATCGCTGCAATCGCGCGGTCGAACAAGCCCGCGCGACTGGGCGAGTCCAAATTCGCCAGCGAGCGCAGAGTATATCAAACCCGTTCGGGGGCGAGGAGAGCCGCGCAGCCCAGCCAGAAAAGGAAACGGCCCAGCGGCATTTGCCTGCTAGGCCGTACACCGATCGCCGCAGAGGTTTCACCCGAAAGGCGCAATCGATTCGCCCCCCGATTCAATCGACCCGGCTCAGAACTCCACCACCGCGAATTCCGCCTTGCTCACATCGCACAGCGGGCAGCGCCAGTCTTCCGGAATGGCGGCGAAGCGCGTGCCCGGCGCGATGCCTTCTTCGGGCAGGCCTTCTTCCTCGTTGTAGATCCAGCCGCAAATCAGGCAGACCCAGCTCTTGTATTCAATCACTTCAATGACTTCGCTCACGACGTACTCTTCTCTAGTTCAATGCAAAGGCCCGCGTAGTCTGCCCCTTTTTTGGGCAGCGCGGCGACCCGCAATATTACCGGAATTTGTCAATCCGACCGCGAACCACCGGTGCGGCGCCGCCGCAACGCGTCTGAGACATCTCCGACCCCACTGAACGGACCACACGAGCCACAGCGTGTATGCTCTGATCCGCAGCTATTCGATTGGACATGCGCGTGAGGCGTCTCGCATGCAATGCGACGATCGGTCCCAGGCGATGGGGCGTCGCCGTCGTCGGCAGCGTCCAGGCGGGACTTTCGTTTCCCTGTAAGGAGAACAACGATGTTGAAGAACAAATGGTTGGCCGGTGCCGCACTGGCCGGCTTGCTCGCGGTATCGGGCGCGGCGCAGGCCGCCGGCGTGTCCTTCGTGCAGCCGAAGGACGGGGCAACCGTCAGCAATCCCGTGCACGTCGTATTCGGCGTGGAAGGCATGAAGATCGCACCTGCCGGCACGATGACGGAAGGCACGGGCCACCACCACCTGCTGATCGACGGCAAGCCGCTGCCCAAGGGCGAAGTCATTCCGGCCACGGACAAGTCGCTGCACTTCGGCAAGGGCCAGACCGAAACCGATCTGACGCTGCCGCCGGGCGACCATACGCTGACGCTGCAGTTCGGCGACGGCGCGCATCGCTCGTATGGGCCGGAAATGAGCAAGACCATCACGGTGCACGTGAAGTAAGCCGCACTGCCGTCCCGGCCGGCTGGACACGTGCGGCGGTAACCGGCTGGCCGGCCGCGCCAGCCGGCCAGCACGCGGCTTGCATTCCGCCGCGCCAAGGTTTGCTGCGACTGAGCCGCTAAATCGCCCAGCAGTTTGCCCCGGTTCGCTTGCTTCCCGCGGGCCACTCAATCGGGCCCAATCGGCCTATCTCTTCCGGCATACAGGCACCCGGCCGCGCGCCCGGTACAATGAGCAGTTCCGACTCATCGCTGTCTTCTCCAATTCTCCATGTCGCTTTATTCCATTACCGGCGCCCAATTGGCGTTCGGTCACGTCGCGTTGCTCGATCACGCGGATTTCTCCCTCGAAGCGGGTGAACGCGTTGGGTTGATCGGACGCAATGGCGCCGGCAAGTCGTCGCTGCTGAAGATCGTCGCCGACCTGACGAAGCCCGACGACGGCCTGGTCTCGCGTCAACAGAATCTGACCACGGTCTACGTGCCGCAGGAGCCCGAGTTCGACACCGACGACACCGTATTCGACGCGGTCGCCGCTGGCCTCACGCACGCCCGCGCGCTGCTCGACGAATACGACGTGGTCGCCAACCAGCTCGCCGACGAGCCGGAAGGCGCCGAGCACGACGCGCTGATGGCGCGCATGAACACGCTGCAATCGTCATTGGACGCGGCGGACGCGTGGAACTGGAGCACGCGCGTGGCCACCACGCTGCAGCAGATCGGCCTGAACGGCGAGGCGCGGGTCGGCTCGCTGTCGGGCGGCATGCAAAAGCGCGTGGCGCTGGCGCGCGCGCTGGTCGTGCAGCCCGACGTGCTGCTGCTCGACGAGCCGACCAACCACCTCGACTTCGACGGTATCCGCTGGCTCGAAGATCTGCTGGTCTCGCTGCGCGCGGGCCTGCTCTTCATCACCCACGACCGCGCGTTTCTCGACCGCGTCGCCACGCGCATCGTCGAACTGGATCGCGGGCGTCTGCTGTCGTATCCGGGTAACTTCTCGGCGTACCAGACGCGCAAGGCGCAGCAACTCGAAATCGAGCGCGTCGAAAACGACAAGGCCGACAAGCTCCTCGCGCAGGAAGAAGTGTGGATCCGCAAGGGCGTCGAAGCGCGCCGCACGCGCAGCGTCGGCCGGATCGCGCGTCTCGTGGAAATGCGTGAGCAGCGCGCCGAGCGCCGCAACGTGCAGGGCAACGTCAAGCTCGACGTCGGCCAGGGCGAGAAGTCCGGCAAGATCGTCGCCGAGCTGACCGATGTGACCAAGCGCTACGGCTCGCGCGCGGTGGTCGACAATTTCACGGCCACGGTGATGCGCGGCGACAAGATCGGCTTCGTCGGTCCGAACGGCGCGGGCAAGACCACCCTGCTGAAGATGATCCTCGGCGAACTGGCGCCGGACGCGGGCACGGTGCGCGTCGGCACCAACCTGCAGGTCGCGTATTTCGACCAGATGCGCGCGCAGCTCGATCTGGACAAGAGCCTCGCCGACACCATCAGCCCGGGCAGCGAGTGGGTCGAAGTCAACGGCCAGAAGAAGCACGTGATGAGCTACCTCGGCGACTTCCTGTTCGCGCCGGAGCGTGCGCGTTCGCCGGTCAAGTCGCTGTCGGGCGGCGAGCGCAACCGTCTGTTGCTCGCGCGGCTGTTCGCGCGGCCGGCCAACGTGCTGGTGCTCGACGAACCGACCAACGACCTCGACATCCCCACGCTCGAACTGCTCGAAGAACTGCTCACCGAATACGACGGCACGGTGCTGCTGGTCAGCCACGACCGCGCGTTTCTCGATAACGTCGCGACCTCGGTGATCGCGTCGGAAGGCGCGGGCAAGTGGCGCGAGTATGTCGGCGGCTTCACGGACTGGCAGGTCCAGCGCGACCGCTCGCAGCAGATGGCGCTGGATGCGCAGAAAGAGGCCGGCAAGGATGCGGCCAAAGACGCGGTGCCGGCCAAAGACAATGCCGCGGGCCGCAATGCGCAGCGCGCGGCGAAGCTGTCGTTCAAGGAGCAGCGCGAGCTGGACGCGTTGCCGGAGCAGATCGCCGCGCTCGAAGCCGAGCAGAAAACCATCGGCGCGCAACTCGAAGACGGCTCGATCTTCGCGAAGGATGCGCAGGAAGGCACGCGTCTGACCGAGCGCTATGCGGCGATCGACGAAGAACTGCTGATCGCGCTCGAACGCTGGGACGAGCTGGAAAAACGCCGTAAGTGAAGCAAAGGCCGCGCGGGCTCGGGGGCTGCGCGGCAGAGCGCGGCGCCATAACGCGATGCGGTGCGGCGAGCGGTGCGCTGCGGCAGAAGGCACGACAAAAGGCTCGGCAGATAAGAAAGCGCGGCTGAAGGGCCGCAGAAAATGCAGCTTGCGCGAGGCTCCGATAACCGTCACGCTTTGGCCACGGAACTGCCGCGCCGTGCGCTTCGCGACGGTCGGTCGCGCCTGCCAGGCCTTATCCAGACGGCCAATCCTGCACATCGTGAATTGCCGCCGTTATCGAAATCAGTAAAATACCCCGCGAACAGGCTTCCCCCATGTTCGCACCGGCGTGGTCATGCACGATGAACGCCGTTGAGCGCGCCAACGGGAAGCCGCGCGACAAAACAGCTTGCCCGCATCGCGGGCATCCCACCTAACCCCGTTGTTTCGTTTTGCTTTTTTTGAAAACTCAACGCATTGTCCACGGACCTGTCCACAGGACCTGTGGACAACGATGAACCGACGCACCCGAGTCAACCATGTCTACGAAAAAGCCAAACGCCGCGTATAGCGAAGCGTCGATCAAGGTGTTGAAGGGCCTGGAGCCGGTCAAGCAACGGCCCGGGATGTACACCCGCACCGAAAATCCGCTGCACATCATTCAGGAAGTCATCGACAACGCGTCGGACGAGGCCCTCGGCGGCCACGGCCGGCAAATCACGGTCACGCTGCACGCGGACCATTCGGTGTCGGTCGAAGACGACGGTCGCGGCATTCCGTTCGGCCTGCATCCGGAAGAAGGCGTGCCGGTCATTGAAATCGTTTACACGCGCCTGCACGCGGGCGGCAAGTTCGACAAGGCCGCCGGCGGCGCGTACACGTTTTCGGGCGGCCTGCACGGCGTCGGCGTGTCGGTCACCAACGCGCTGTCCACGCGCCTCGACGTCACTGTCTGGCGAGACGGCAAGGTCGCGGAACTGAGCTTTGCCCATGGCGACGTCGCGAAACAGCTCGAAGTGCGGCCCGCTACGAAGGGCGACAAGAAGTCCGGCACGCGCGTCACCGCATGGGCCGATCCGAAATACTTCGACTCGCCGAACCTGCCGCTCGGCGAACTGCAACGTCTGCTGCGCTCGAAGGCGGTGCTGCTGCCGGGCGTCGAAGTCACGCTGATCAACGAAAAAACCGGCGAGCAGCAAAGCTGGAAATACGAAGACGGCCTGCGCGGCTATCTGCTCGAAGGCATGAACGGCAGCGACCTGCTGATCCCGCTGTTCGAAGGCGAGCGCTACGTCGAAAACTCGCGCGCGAGCGAAGAGACGTTTGCCGAAGGCGAGGGCGCCGCATGGGTCGTCGCGTGGAGCGAGGAAGGCACGCTGATGCGCGAGTCGTACGTCAACCTGATTCCGACGCCCGCGGGCGGCACGCACGAATCCGGTTTGCGCGACGGTCTGTACCAGGCGGTCAAGAGCTTCGTCGAGTTGCACAACCTGCAGCCGAAGGGCGTGAAGCTGCTCGCGGAAGACGTGTTCGCGCGGGTGTCGTTCGTGCTGTCGGCGAAGGTGCTCGATCCGCAGTTTCAAGGGCAGATCAAGGAACGCCTGAATAGCCGCGATGCGGTCAAGCTGGTGTCGTCGTTCGCGCGGCCTGCGCTCGAGTTGTGGCTCAATCAGCACGTCGAGCACGGCAAGAAACTCGCGGACCTCGTCATCAAGCAGGCGCAGGCGCGCACGCGCGCAGGCCAGAAGGTCGAGAAGCGCAAGAGCTCGGGCGTCGCGGTGCTGCCGGGCAAGCTGACCGATTGCGAATCGACGGAAATCGGCCGCAACGAACTGTTCCTCGTCGAGGGCGACTCGGCGGGCGGCTCGGCGAAGATGGGCCGCGATAAGGAATACCAGGCGATCCTGCCGCTGCGCGGCAAGGTGCTGAACACGTGGGAAACCGAGCGTGACCGCCTGTTCGCGAACAACGAGGTGCACGACATCTCGGTGGCGATCGGCGTCGATCCGCACAGCCCCGATGACAAGGTCGATCTGTCGAATCTGCGCTACGGCAAGATCTGCATTCTGTCGGACGCTGACGTCGACGGCTCGCACATCCAGGTGCTGCTGCTCACGCTGTTCTTCAAGCATTTCCCGCAACTGATCGAGCGTGGCCATGTGTGCGTCGCGCGGCCGCCGCTGTTCCGCGTGGATGCTCCCGCGCGCGGCAAGAAGCCGGCGCAGAAGCTCTACGCGCTCGACGAAGGCGAACTCGAAGCGATCCTCGACAAGCTGACCAAGGACGGCGTGCGCGAATCGCAATGGTCGATCAGCCGTTTCAAGGGCCTCGGCGAAATGAGCGCGGAGCAGTTGTGGGACACCACGATGAACCCCGACACGCGGCGTCTGCAGCCGGTCGCACTGGGCGCGCTCGACTACGACGCCACGGTCGCGCGCATGACGATGCTGATGGGCAAGGGCGAAGCGGCGTCGCGGCGCAGCTGGCTGGAAGAAAAGGGCAACGAAGTGGAAGCGGACATCTGAGCGCGGGTTTTTTAACCTGCACAGCGCTCGGCATTCGAACCAGAACTTCAAGCCAAACACGGATACGGAATCTAGATGGACGACGATAACACTCTCGACCTTTTCAACGAGCCGGCGCCCCCCGAAGGCGACTTTCTGACGCTCGGCAACTATGCGGAGCGCGCGTACCTCGAATACGCGGTGAGCGTGGTCAAGGGCCGCGCGCTGCCGGACGTGTGCGACGGCCAGAAGCCGGTGCAGCGCCGCATCCTGTTCGCGATGAACGAGATGGGCCTCGCCGACACTGCGAAGCCGGTCAAGTCGGCGCGCGTGGTCGGCGACGTGCTCGGCAAGTATCACCCGCACGGCGACCAGTCCGCCTATGACGCGCTGGTGCGTCTCGCGCAGGACTTTTCGATGCGCTATCCGCTGATCGACGGCCAGGGCAACTTCGGCTCGCGCGACGGCGACGGCGCGGCGGCGATGCGTTACACGGAAGCGCGTCTCACGCCGATCGCGAAACTGCTGCTCAGCGAAATCGACCAGGGCACGGTCGATTTCATGTCGAACTACGACGGCTCGTTCCAGGAGCCGAAGACGCTGCCGGCGCGTTTGCCGTTCGTGTTGCTGAACGGCGCGTCGGGTATCGCGGTGGGGCTGGCGACGGAAATTCCGTCGCACAATCTGCGCGAAGTCGCGGGCGCGGCGGTGGCGCTGATTCGCAATCCGAAGCTGTCGCATGCCGAGTTGATGCAGCACATTCCGGGTCCGGACTTCCCGGGCGGCGGCCAGATCATTTCGAGCGAGGCGGAAATCTCCGCGGCGTACGAAGCCGGCCGCGGCAGCCTGAAAGTGCGCGCGCGCTGGAAGATCGAAGAGCTCGCGCGCGGCCAGTGGCAACTGGTGATCACCGAACTGCCGCCGAACACGGCCGCGCAGAAGGTGCTCGAAGAAATCGAAGAGCAGACCAACCCGAAGATCAAGCTCGGCAAGAAGACGCTCACGCCGGAGCAGTTGCAGACCAAGCAGACCATGCTGGCGCTCCTCGACGCGGTGCGCGACGAGTCCGGCAAGGACGCGCCGGTGCGTCTCGTGTTCGAACCGAAGTCGAGCCGAATCGACCAGACCGAGTTCGTCAATTCGCTGCTCGCGCACACGAGCCTCGAATCGAATGCGTCGCTGAACATGGTGATGGTGGGCGGTGACGGCCGTCCGCGTCAGAAGGGGTTGAGCGAAATCCTGCACGAGTGGATCGCGTTCCGTTTCGCGACGGTCACGCGCCGCACGCGGCATCGCCTGTCGAAGGTCGACGACCGGATTCACATCCTCGAAGGCCGGATGATCGTCTTTTTGAATATCGACGAAGTCATCCGCATCATTCGCGAGTCGGACGAACCGAAGGTCGCGCTGATGGCCGCATTCGGCTTGTCGGATCGCCAGGCCGAGGACATTCTTGAAATCCGTCTGCGTCAGTTGGCGCGGCTCGAAAAGATCAAGATCGAGAAGGAACTGTCCGAACTGCGCGACGAGAAGGCCAAGCTCGAAGAACTGCTCGGCAGCGAATCGGCGATGAAGCGTCTGCTCATCAAGGAAATCGAAGCCGACGCGAAACAGTACGGCGACGAGCGCCGCACGCTGATCCAGCAGGAAAAGCGCGCGACTTTCGAAGCGCGCGTGGTCGACGAACCGGTCACGGTGGTGGTGTCGCAGAAGGGCTGGGTACGTGCGCTGAAGGGCCACGGTCTCGACGCGGCAGGCTTCACCTTCAAGGCGGGCGACGGTCTCTACGCGGCGTTCCAGTGCCGCACGCCGGATACGCTGGTCGCGTGGGGCAGCAACGGCCGCGTCTATTCGGTGGCGGTGGCCCTGTTGCCGGGCGGCCGTGGCGACGGCGTGCCGGTCACGTCGCTGATCGAACTGGAGTCGGGCAGCCACCTGATGCATTACTACGCGGCGTCCGCGGATCAGGCGTTGCTGCTCGCATCGAGCAACGGATTCGGTTTCGTCGCGAAAGTCGGCGACATGGTGAGCCGCGTGAAGGCGGGCAAGTCGTTCATGACGATCGACGCCGGCGCCGCACCGCTCGCGCCGATGCCGATGCTGCCGGATGCGACGCACATCGCGTGTCTGTCGTCGGGCGGGCGTCTGCTGGTGTTCGCGCTCGACGAGATGAAGACGCTCTCGGGCGGCGGACGCGGCGTCACGCTGATGGCGCTCGACGACAACGAAACGCTGCTGCAGGCGCTGGCGATCAACCATGCGGGTGTGGTGCTGATCGGTACGCGCCGTGGCGGCCGGACGGACGAAGAGAAGCTCGGCCCTGCCGCGCTCGCGCCGCATGTCGGCAAGCGCGCGCGAAAGGGGCGTGCGCCGGAGAGCAAGATGAAGCTCGACGGTATGCGTCCGGTGCTGGCTTGACGAAGTTTGACGTTTAAACACGGCGCTCGTCTGCTAGCATGCAGGCGCCCGCCGTGCGCAGTAAAAAAGTGCGTGCGAAGTAGCAAAGTCGGGGAGTAGCGGCGTCGTGGCATCAGGCGCGCTGCAATAACAACTACAAAATCGGCGGCAAAGCTTCGGGCGTCCGGAACTGCGCGCATGACGCGCGGTCGAACGCGCTCACTGGCCGCTGCCGGTATCAATCGTCCCAAGCGGTGCGGTGTCGTCGTCGGGAGAGGAAAAGTACATGAACAAAGCTATCGAACTCGCACTCTTTCTGCATCTGCTCGCGGTCGCGGTATGGGTAGGCGGGATGATCTTCGCGCATTTCTGTCTGCGTCCGGCCATTGCCGATCTGTCGCCGCAATTGCGCTTGCCGCTGTGGGAATCGGTGTTCGGCCGCTTCTTCAATTGGGTCGCCGCCGCCGTGCTGGTGATTCTTCTCACCGGCGGCTTTCTGCTGATGCAGTTCGGCGGCGGTCACGCCACGTGGCCGTTGCATGCGATGGCGGGCCTCGGCATCGTGATGATGCTGATCTTCGGCCACATCCGCTTTGCCGTTTTCCCGCGCATTCGCCGCGCGGTACAGGCGCAGAAATGGCCCGACGGCGCGCAGGCGGTGGGCACGGTCCGGCGTCTGGTGCTGATCAATATCGTGCTCGGCGTCGTGACGATCGGCGTCGCCGTGTTGTCGCGCGGGTTCTGAGGACAGGGTCTGCGGGGAGTGTTGCGATGGCCGCTTCGGCTGTCGCTTCGGTTATCGCATGGCGGATTACTTCGTTGATCACCTCGTATATCACCTCGTTTATCGCCTCGTTTATCGCCTCGATCGCCACGGTTTTTATCTCTGCCGCCACTGCCGCTCAAGGCAGCGCGCCATAAGCCAGCCACAACCCGCAAACCACCGCCACCGTTCCATACACCACGTACACCGGCACCTTGAGCTTCGCGAAGCACATGCCGGAGAACAGCGCGGTCAGCAGATAGACCGGCTTGAAAGGCACATGCGCACCAATGCGCAGCACGGCGACGGCGAGAAACGCAGTCGTCACCGCGCGCAGAATCCGCATGCCATGCTCGAAACGCGGATTTGCCTTCAACTGATGCAGATGCCGCTGCGCGAGCACGACGAGACAGCCCGACGGCACGAATAGCGCGAGCGTCGCAATCAGCGCACCGACCCAGCCGTCCACCAGGTAGCCGAAGAACGGCACCACGTTCAACAGCGGTCCCGGTGACAACGGCGACAGCGAAAACGCCAGCGTGAAGTCGTTATCCGATACGCCGATCGCTGGCGTGACGAACAGCGTCCTGAGCACCGGCAGCGCCGAGAAGCCGCCGCCGAACAGCGTCATCCCGGCGCCGGCGAGGCGCGGCCACAACAGCGCCAGTTCGTAGCGATGTGGCAGCGGCAACGCGAACAGCACGAGCAACACGCACAAGGCGGCCAGCACCTGCCAGTCGCCGCGCCTGAGCGACACGACGAGGCGCGCGTCGCGCACCGGGCTCACGACCCAGCCTGCGCCGAAGGCCGCCGCGAGCATCACGACATAAGCGGCGGGACTGTGTGCATAGAAGAGCGCCACGCAGCCGAGCACTGCCGCGATCCATTCGAGCCTGCCGCGCACCAGCGCGCGCGTCTGCTTGTACCAGGTGATCGCGATCAGCGTGGCGAGCACGACGCTGAAGTGATTGAGCAAAGTCTGAGAAGCCGCGGCGCGCACGAGCGGCGTGCGATAGAAGATCGCGAACAGCGTCATCAGCATGAAGAAGGGCAGCACGCTGGCGATGCCCGCGACCCACGCGCCGGCGCGTCCGCGCAGGGCATGCCCCAGTTGCACGGCGACGTTGCAGCCCACGGGCCCGGGCACCATCCACGCGAGCGCGATCAGATCGGAGAAGGCGATGCGCGAGAGCCGTCCCTTGCGTTCGACGTAATGATGTTCGAGTTGCGCCATGAGCGCGAGGCCGCCCCACGACAACGCCGACAAGGCGAACACGACCCTGAACAGCGTCCATAGCGGTTCCCGTTCCCCTCGTCTGACTGCATCCTGGCTCATGATCGTCTGCATGGCGCCACGGGCGTCCGGCTCGCGGGCGCCCGTCCTTTGGGATCATCGTGGTATGAGGCGACGCGCCGCGGCGTCGTGGTTCAGTGTGAATGTAGCCGGTATTTCGACGCCGTGGTGCGCCGTGGCCGCGCGGCCAGCGTGCTCATTCGTTGGTGCTGGACACGCTGCTCGTGTTGTCGGTTTCCTGCGCGTCGCGGCGTCCGGTCATTCCGCATACGCCGAAGCGTTCGAGCAGCGCGGGGATCGCCTCGACCGGCACCGGGCGCGAGAACAGGAAGCCTTGCGCCTCGATATGACCGAGCGCGGCGAGCCAGGCGATCTGCTCTTCGGTTTCGGTGCCTTCGACCACCACCGTGAGCCCGAGCGAGCGCGCCAGATTGACGATCGCGGTGACCATCACGCAGACGCTGCGGTCGCCCGGAATGGCCTGGATGAACGAACGGTCCACTTTCAGCGTGTCCACCGAGAAGCGGTTCAGATAGGACAGCGACGAATAGCCGGTGCCGAAGTCGTCGAGCGCGATGCGCGCGCCGAGGCGCTTCAACGCGAAGATTTTCTCCGACACGAGTTCGGGATATTCCATCATCGCCGTCTCGGTGATTTCGAGTTCGAGACGGCGCGCGGAAATGCCGGTTTCCTCGATCGCTTGCGAGACGGTTTTGTACAGATCGCCGCGCCAGAACTGTACCGCCGAGATGTTCACCGCGAGCGACAGTGTGTCGTAGCCCTGTTGCTGCCAGAGCGCCAGTTGCCGGCACGCGGTCTCGATCACGAAGTCGCCGATCGGCACGATCAGGCCGGTCGATTCGGCGACCGGAATGAATTCGTTGGCCGGAATCAAACCGTGCTGCGGATGGTTCCACCGCACCAGCGCTTCGAAACCGGTGATGCAGCGGCGCGTCAGATCGATCTTCGGCTGATAGGCGAGAAACAGTTGCCCTTCGGCAAGCGCGACGCGCAACTGCTGCTCCCACTTCATCAAATGATCCGCGCGATGCGACAAGTGCGGCGAATAGAACTGATAGCAGTTCTTGCCCGCGTCCTTCGCGCTGTACATCGCGAGGTCGGCCTTCTTCAGCAGGTCGATCTCGCTTTCGTTGGCCACCGAATACAGCGCGATACCGATGCTCGCATGCAGCACGAATGAACTGCCGCGCACTTCGAAGGGTTTGGCGAACGCGTCGGCGGCGGCTTCGGCCAGCGCGACCGCGCGCTTCTCGACGTCGTCGCCCTTGATCACGACGACGAACTCGTCGCCGCCGATGCGGCTCAACGCGCCGTTCTCGCCGACCGCGGAGGCGAGCCGCGAGGCCGTCATCTGCAGCACGATGTCGCCGGCGTTGTGGCCGAGCGTGTCGTTGACGGTCTTGAAGTTATCGAGGTCGATGAAGAGAATCGCGAGGCGTCCGAGGTTGGCCGGCTGCGCCACGTCGTGCCGCAGCGTTTGCAGCGTCGCATAGCGGTTGCGCAAACCGGTGAGCAGATCGTATTCGACCAGATGCGTCATCTCGCGCTCGCGGCCGAGCAGCTTGCCGATCAGACCGGTCGCAACGGCGAAGAAACTCAGCATCGCGAGCGAGATGAAGCCCGCCATCATCAGATAGACATTGCGCGTGTGGTTGTAGTCCGCGAATTCTTCGGCTTGCGAAAGGCCCACCAGTACGCCGAGCGGATAACCGTCGATGTGCCGGTACGACACGATACGCGTGACGTTGTCGATCGAATCGACATAGGTGCCCGACACATGCTCGGACGTCGGATAAGTGCCGCTCGCCGAGAACGCGCCGTTCGTGCTGTCGGCACTACCGGTGCGCCGCGCGAGCACGGCGCCGTTGTCCGAGATCACGGCGATCACGCCTTCATGGCCGATCGCCGCGTTGTTGTAAAAATCGCTGGTGAAATAGCTGGGGTCTTCAGAGACCACCACGACGCCCGCGAACGAACCATCCGGATGATTCAGACGGCGCGTCATCTGCAAGGTCCAATGGCCTGAGACGCGGCCGAGCACGGGCTTGCTGATAAACAGCTGATCGTCGTTCTCGTGCTCGTGAACCTTGAAGTGTTCGCGATCGGACAGGTCGATGCGTTTGGGATTGAGTTCGGCCGTGTTGGCGATCAGCTTGCCGTGTTCGTCGATCAACGACACCTGCACCAAAGTCTCGCTTTGCACGACGCCTTTCTCGACCGTGCTGGAGAGATCGAAACGCTCCGGCGTTTTCTCGAACTCGTATTTGACGAAGCGGGTGATCTGATCGACCTGGTGAATCGCCTTGATCGTGTGCTGCTCCAACGCCGCGGAGAGAATCGCAGCAGAGGCCATGGTTTCGCGGTAAGTGGCTTCCTTCTCGACCGACAGACGCGCGAAGATCACGGTCCAAAGCAGGATCAGGACCAGCACGCCGAGCGCGGGGATGACGAGCAGAGCCCGCCGGCGCGAGGCGGCGGGATCACGACGAGGTTTGGCTTCACGCGCCTCGGAGAAGCGGGATTGGCTCATCGCGCGGCCCGTGCCTGAGTGCCGTCCGACTGCAAACACGCGAGCATCGACTGCGCTGATTTCATGGATGGCTGCATGGTGACCAAGGTGCCGGAACTGCTGCGCAGGAGGCGGCGTGGTGCCGTGCCTGACCTGACCGACCACAGGTCAGCGGGGACGTTTCGATATTACTTAATGCCACTGGATTAAGGAAGCGTCCGCGCATCGGGTATACGCTGCTGCGGCACACGCACCGGTTCGGCTGATGTTGCAATGGGCGCGGTCCGCCTTGCCGCTGCGGCTTCGCGAACGTTTGGACAATTTCATCGGAATCGGTGTTCAGGTGTGCCAGGTCTTGGGCGGAGCGCTCGTCGTAATGCAAGTCGCATCGATTGTTAAAACCCTGCCGCTTTCGTGGTCAAGCACGCAAGCTCGGGCGCGCCGCATTCGAGCCGGTTCAGCGCGTGTCGCTCACGGCAAGCGGAACGTACCGTCGACGATCGTCACCGACGAGCCACCAATCCACGTCTTGCCGCGTGCATCGTCGTAATGCACCGAAACCTGACCGGCGCGGCCCAGCACGGTGCCCTGGCGCGCCGTATAGCGCGTGCCGGGACGACGTTGCTGCGCGCTCAACAGACCGGCCAGCGCGGCATTGGCGCTGCCGGTCACCGGGTCTTCGCCGATGCCGAAACCGCCGCCGGCCATCAGGCAGCGTACCTCGAAAGTGGCGGGGCCGTCGGCGTCATGAGGGCCGTACGCCGCGAGTCCGTGTGTGTCGACCGAATGCACGAGTTCAGCGAGCGCGGCGGCGTCCGGGTCGAGCGCGAGACAATCGCGCGCCGAATTCAAACGCACCACGAGCCATGGTGCGCCGTTGTCGACCGCGCAGGGCGTCGCGCTGAAATCGATTGCATCACTACGTAATGCCGTAGCGAGTTCGCTATAGCTATCCGCGGCGAGCGGTGTGACCCGCGCGGGTGGCGCGGCGAATGCCCATGCGCCTTGTGTGGTTTCGTTCGGTCCGTCGTTCGGCCCACTCAATGCTTCGAGTTCGACGAGTCCCACGCCGCACTGTTGAACCAGCTTGCCGGCCTGCTTCGGCTGATAGCCGCTTTCGAGCAGCGCGTGCGCGGTGCCGAGCGTCGGATGTCCCGCGAACGGCAATTCGCCATGCGTCGTGAAGATTCGCACGCGATAGTCGGCGGCCGGGTCGGTCGGTTGCAACAGGAAAGTGGTTTCGGACAGATTGGTCCAGCGGGCGATGGCTTGCATCTGATCCGCATCGAGCCTATCGGCGTCGAATATGACAGCGAGCGGATTGCCTTTGAACGGCACCGACGTGAACACGTCGACCTGTTTGAAACGGACGGTATGAGCGGGCATGGCGCGGTCCAGCGAATCAAACGATTGAGTAGGATTCGCGGATTCTATCCGCTGGCGCGTCAACGATCCACCTTTGCACAAATGCAAAACGCGCCGCAGGTGACAGGCACCTCGCGACGCGTTCTGAACGGACTAGCCGGCGAACCGCTGGCTTACACACGCTGGGTTGCCGCGGCGGCTTTCGCCGTGCGGCTGCTCATGCGTATTCGTTACTCGACTTCAGCGATCATCTCGATCTCGACGCACGCGCCGAGCGGAATCTGCGCGACGCCGAATGCCGAGCGCGCATGCTTGCCGCGCTCGCCGAACACGTCGGCGACCAGTTCGGACGCACCGTTGGTGACCAGATGCTGTTCGGTGAACTCGGGCGTCGAGTTGACGAGACTCATCAGCTTGACGATGCGCGTGACGCGGTTCAGATCGCCCACATGCGCATGCAGCGTGGCGAGCAGGTCGATGGCGATCGAGCGCGCCGCGGCCTTGCCTTCGTCGGTGCCGAGCGTGGCACCGAGCTTGCCCGTCCACACCTTGCCGTCTTTCTTCGCAATGTGGCCGGACAGGTACACGGTGTTGCCGCTTTGTGCGCTCATCACATACGCGGCTGCCGGTGCGCCGGCGACCGGCAGTTCGATGCCCAGTTCCTTCAGCTTGTCGTACACATTCGTTTGAGCCATGGTGTCCTCGATCAGTAGTGGAATTCGCTCACGCGGGTCGGGCCGCGCGTGCTCAGAGCTTCGCGCGGATCAGCGCGCCTAGACGCCCGATGCCTTCGTCGATTTTCGCCGGCGGCACCGTGACGAACGACAGACGCAGCGTGTTGTGTTGCGCTTCATTCGCGAAGAACGGACCGCCCGGCACGAACGCGACGTTCTGCGCGACGGCTTCTTCGAGCAGCTTCATGCTGTCGATCTGCGCGGGCAGATTCACCCAGATGAACATGCCGCCTTCCGGGCGGTTCCAGCTCACGCCTGCGGGCATGTTGCGCTCGAGCGCGGACAGCATCGCGTCGCACTGGTTGCGATACAGCTCGCGGATGGTCGGCACGTGCGTGTCGAGGAAACCGTCCTTGATCACTTCGTGCACGATGCGCTGCGTGAAGCTCGGCGTGTGCAGGTCGGTGGCCTGCTTCGCCTGCACGAGTTTGAAGATCAATTCCTCGGGCGCGATGATGAAGCCGACCCGCAGGCCGGGCGCGAGCACCTTCGAGAACGAGCCGAGATAGACGATGTGTTCCGGCGCCATCGACAGCATGGTGGGCAGCGGTTCGCCCGCGTAGTCGAGCGCGCCGTACGGATCGTCTTCGATCACCGGGAACGGCGCGGTCTTCGCAAACTCGGCGAGCGCGCGGCGGCGTTCGATCGGCAGACGGCGGCCGGTCGGATTCTGGAAGTTCGGCTGCGCGTACAGCAGGCGCGCGCCCTTCGTCAGTTCCGCCGTGAGCGCCTCGGGGATCAGGCCTTGTTCGTCGGTGGCCACCTGCACGTAGCGCGGCTCGTACATCGAGAACGATTGCAGCGCGCCGAGGTAGGTCGGCGTTTCGACCAGCACCGGGCTGTCCGGGCACACCAGCACTTTGCCGAGCAGATCGAGCGCCTGTTGCGAGCCGGTGGTAATCAGCACCTGGCTTGCGCGAATCTGCGCGCCGTTGACCGAATAGCGCTGCGCGATCCATTCACGCAGCGGCGCGTAGCCTTCGGTCGCGCTGTATTGCAGCGCCGCGGCGGGCGAATCGCGCAGAATGCGGTCGGAGGCTTCGCGCATGCGCTCGGCCGGGAAGGTGGCCGGCGAGGGCAGGCCGCCGGCGAACGAAATGACTTCGGGCCGTTCCGTGACCTTCAGGATCTCGCGGATCGCGGAGCTCGTGAGCTTGCGCGCGCGTTCGGACAATTGCCACGTCGGGGCTTTCAGGTCGCTTTGGTCCATGCTCTCCTCTGCTTGGTATTTCTGGAACCGGTCAAAACTTCAATTATCGCGCGAGTCGGCGACCCGCGCGCGCTGCTTATTTGAGGGTCCGGAGACCATCGGGTGTTTCAAATTCGGCGACGAGCGCGGCGGCGCCGTCGGTGGACTGCAATTCGAGCAGATGCGCGGCGCCGAGCCACTGCAATTGCGCCCGCACCGGATCGGCTTGCGGATGCACGGCTTTTAGCGCTTTCAGCGCGATGCCCGTGGGCGGCAGCGCATCCGACGGATGGCGCGGCGAGTCCCATTGGATCAGCGAGGGCAGCACGCCGTCGCCCGCGCCTTGCCAGGCCGGGAAAGCGCCGTCGTCAGGCACCGACAGGCCCCAGGTGAAATCGCCGCGCGTCATCGGCACGATGGGCGGAATGCGCTGTGGAAACTGCGCTCGCCACGTTCTCAGCTGCTTCGGGCGTTCGACCCGGGCGACCCAGTGCGACAGATACGGGCCGTTTTCGAGCCGCGCGTGCGTCGCCGGGTCGTCGAGGGCGAACAGGCGGGGGCGCGGCGCGCCGGCGTCGGCGGAGGCGGCGGGGTCGGCAGAAGCGGCAGAAGCGGCAGAAGCGGCAGAAGCGGCAGAAGCGGCAGAAGCGGCAGAAGCGGCAGAAGCGGCAGAAGCGGCAGAAGCGGCCGCCGGCGCGGCGTGCGGGTCGATCGCGATCACTTCCAGATAGACGCCGCCCCACAGATTCAGCAGCCGGTTGTGGGTGCGCATCAGCGGATGCGCACCGCCGCCAGCCGGCGCGACGCCGAGCGTATCGGCGACGTACTGCGTGCCCTCGTCGAGGGTGCGCGCTGAAACCACGAGGTGATCGAGACGGAGCGGATGAGCTGTCATGACGGAGCGAGGAAACGGTTTTCTGCGGTAAGCCGGTGCGCGCCAGATGTGGCGGCGCTGCTGCCCGGGCCGTAAGCATAACCGTTTGCCAGATCGGCGGGCCATGCGGATGGTGTCGGGACCGGGGTTGCCGGATCGGTTGCGAGCGGCGGAACCCTTGTCCGCACGCTTTGGCGCTGCCTCACCATCCTTTGTCGAACTCAAATGTAACGGCGGCGACCGGCACAGTAACGGTACAATCGATTCGATACTGTTCGGTACAGTTGGAGCCCGTCATGTCTGTCTTGCTTGCCCAGATTCCCGCCCCGCACGATACGTCAGCGCTGACGCTGGTCGAGCAGCTCGTGCAGTGGGCGCGCCGCCGTATCGAGGAACGCGTGTTCCGCCCCGGCATGCGCATGCCGTCGATCCGCAAGCTCGCGCTCGACAAGGGCGTGTCGCGCTTCACGGTGGTCGAGGCGTATGAGCGGCTGGTGGCGCAAGGGTATCTGGAGTCGCGGCGCGGCTCCGGGTTCTATGTGCGCGAGCGGCTCGCCGGCGCGCCGGTCACGGAAATTCGCCCGCCTGCCGAGGGCGCGCCCGCGCCGGCCAAGATCGACGTGGTCTGGCTGTTGCGCAACATGCTGTACACCGGCACGCGCCCCGAGCGCAGCCCGGGTCTCGGTTATCTGCCCGCGCGCTGGCTCGACGGCGACCTGATTACCAACGCATTGCGCACGCTCGGGCGGCAAAGCGGCGCGCAGATGCTCGGCATCGGCACGCCGCAGGGTTTCCTGCCGCTGCGCCAGCAATTGCAGACGCGGCTCGAAGAACTGGAGATCGGCGCGTCGCCGGAGCAGATCGTGATGGTGTCGGGTGTCACGCAGGCGATCGACCTGATCTCGCGCATCTACGTGAAGCCGGGCGAAGCGGTGATCGTCGGCGATCCGGCCTGGTTCCAGATGTTCGGCTGCTTCGCGTCGCAAGGCGCGCGGCTGGTCGGCATGCCGTACACGCCGGACGGCCCCGATCTCGACGCGCTCGAAACGCTCGTTCAGACGTGGCGGCCGAAAATGCTGGTGATCAACTCGGTGTTGCAGAACCCGACCGGCACGTCGCTGACGGCGGCCCAGGCGTTCCGCATTCTGCGCCTCGCCGAAGCGTACGATTTCATCGTCGTCGAAGATGATATTTACGGCGATCTATGCCCGCCGAGCCATCCGGGCACGCGCCTCGCGAGCCTCGACCAGTTGAAGCGCGTGATCTACCTCGGCAGTTTTTCGAAGACGCTCGCGCCGAATCTGCGCGTGGGCTTTATCGCGTGCGCGCCGGAGGTGGCGACGGCGGTCAGCAACCAGAAGATGCTGGTCGGCATGACGAGCCCCGAGCTCAACGAGCGCGTCCTATATAAGATTCTGACCGAGGGCCACTATCGGCGGCATGTCGAGCGATTGCGCGCGCGGCTCGACGGCGTGCGCGAAAAGTCCGCGCGGATGCTGGAAAAGACCGGCATGAAGCTGTTTCTGACGCCCGCGGCCGGCATGTTCTTATGGGTCGACACGGGCGTCGACGCGGGTTCGCTGGCCGCCGCCGGGCACGAAGGCGGCTTCCTGCTGACGCCCGGCAGCCTGTTTTCACCGCAGCAGTCGCCGACGACGTGGATGCGCTTCAATATCGCCAATTGCGGCGACCCTGAACTGGCGACGTTTCTGTGCCGCTATCTCGACAGTGTCGCGCGGCGCGCCTCTTGAAACCGTGCCGGGTCGTCCCCAGTTAGGCGCACGATCTGGTGGCCGGCATACCGGTGGCCCGGCCGGCCGCACCGAACGGCGCGGGCGCCCGAGTACCCCGCCTGACCTGATGAACCCCCATTCGCAACAGAGAGGAAGTCCGACCATGGCACAAGAAACCATGAGCTTTCAGGCAGAAGTGAAACAGCTTCTGCAACTGATGATCCATTCGCTGTACAGCAACAAGGAAATCTTTCTGCGCGAGCTGATTTCCAACGCATCCGACGCGGCCGACAAGCTGCGCTTCGAAGCGATCGAAAACAGCGCGCTGTACGAGAACGATCCGAACCTGCGAATTCGCGTGTCGTTCGACAAAGACGCGCGCACCGTCACGCTCGACGACAACGGCATCGGCATGAGCCGCGACGAAGCGATCGCGAACCTCGGCACGATCGCGCGCTCGGGCACCAAGGAATTCTTCGGCAAGCTCTCCGGCGACCAGCAGAAAGATGCGGCGCTGATCGGCCAGTTCGGCGTGGGCTTCTATTCGGGCTTCATCGTCGCGGACAAGATCACGGTCGAAACGCGCCGCGCCGGTTTGCCGGCCTCGGAAGGCGTGCGCTGGATCAGCGCGGGCGAGGGCGATTTCGTGGTGGAGCAGATCGAGCGCGCCGCGCGCGGCACCACCATCACGCTGCATCTGCGTGCCGATGAGGACGAGCTGCTGTCGGCCCATCGTCTGAAGTCGATCATCCAGAAGTACTCGGACCACGTCGCGCTGCCGATCCTGATGCAGAAGGAAGAGTGGGACGCGGAAAAGAGCGCGATGGTCGCGAAGGACGAGGACGAGACCGTCAATCAGGCGAGCGCGCTGTGGACCCGCGCGAAGAACGACATCAGCGAGGAGCAGTACAAGCAGTTCTACCAGCACCTCGCGCACGATCATCAGGACCCGCTCGCGTGGACCCACAACCGTGTGGAAGGCCGCAGCGAATACACGCAACTGCTGTACGTGCCGAGCCACGCGCCGTTCGACCTGTGGAACCGCGAGCAGCGCGGCGGGCTGAAGCTGTACGTGAAGCGCGTGTTCATCATGGACGACGCCGAGCAACTGTTGCCCACGTATCTGCGCTTCGTGAAGGGTGTGGTCGATTCGAGCGATCTGCCGCTGAACGTGTCGCGCGAAATCTTGCAGGAAAGCCGTGACGTCAAGGCGATCCGCGAAGGCGTGACGAAGCGCTCGCTCTCGATGCTCGAAGAACTGGCCAACTCGGAAAACGAAGCCGATCGCGAAAAGTACGCCGGCTTCTGGAAGGAATTCGGCCAGGTGCTGAAGGAAGGCATCGGCGAAGACTTTGCGAATCGCGAGCGCGTCGCGAAGCTCGTGCGCTTTGCTTCCACGCATACGGAAACGCCGGAGCAGACCGTCTCGCTGGCCGACTATGTCGCGCGCATGAAGCCCGAGCAAACGAAGATCTACTACGTCACCGCCGACACCTGGCAGGCCGCGACCCACAGCCCGCACCTCGAAGTGTTCCGCAAGAAGGGCGTGGAAGTGCTGCTGCTGACCGATCGCGTCGATGAGTGGATTCTCTCGTACCTGACCGAATTCGACGGTAAGCCGCTGCAAAGCGTGGCGCGCGGTGATCTCGATCTGGGCGCGTTGAACGACGAAGAAAAGCAGGCGCAGGAAAAGGTGGGCGAAGAGTTCAAGCCGCTCGTCGAGAAAATGAAGGAAGCACTGAAGGACAAAGCGAAGGACGTGCGGTTGACGTTCCGCCTGACCGACTCGCCGTCGTGCCTGATCGCCGACGATGGCGAAATGAGCGGCTACCTGCAACGCATGCTGAAGGCCGCAGGTCAGCAAGCGCCGTCGTTCCATCCGATTCTCGAAGTGAATCCGGAGCATGCGCTGGTGAAGGGCTTGCACGCGGACAGCGCCAACTTCGACGACTGGTGTCACCTGTTGTTCGATCAGGCTTTGCTCGCCGAAGGCGGCGCGCTGGAAGATCCGGCGAGCTTCGTGAAGCGCACCAATGCGCTGCTGCTGTCTCGTGCGAATTGAGCATGAGCCGACAGCGTCGCACTGACGCTCGTTGCTGAGAAATGCGCTGCTTCGGCAGCGCATTTTTTTTGCCCCCCGCGCGACGGTGCGATGGCGGCTCGGCGGTGTCAGCCCGAACGGTCAGCGAGGATTCATTGAGCGGTGGAGACCGTGGCCGTCAGATGACGCACTTGCGCCAGCACGCAGCCGGCCAGTTCTTTTGCCTCGTGACTGGAGGTGTTGTCGCCGAGTACCTTGGCCGCGAGACTGCCGATGGCTTTGCTGGTTTGCTTCGACGTGTGGTGTTGCGCTAGTGCCGAGCCGGCCAGTTCTTTCTCGCGAAGCGGGGCGTCGCTGCGCCGCAAAACGAGCGCCGCAAGATGAGCGATACGCGCAGAAGTTTCTGCATGATTTCCGATGTTCAATGTGACTCCCTGGTGTTTTTATCGAAGCAGCCGACGGGCCGAAGTTTCATCCGGCGTCGGCCTGAATTAATGATGGTTAGCTAAACAAAATCGATCAACGTCCATAAATGGAGATCGGGATGTTGATTATGAAAATCCTGGTTTGTCTTATGTCGATGCGTCTTAAACCAGGAGCCCGGAAGATTCATGCGCTATTTCCGGGCTAATTATTTACCCATCAACGTATCGAGCCTCTCGCCGCGCACGATGATTTCCGTACGGCGATTCAACGCACGGCCTTCGGGGGTATCGTTACTCGCCACCGGGTTGTTATACGCGTTGCCCTTCGTGCGGATGCGATCCTGCGCCACGCCGCGTGCGACCAGTGCATAGCCCACCGAGGTCGCACGCGCTTCGGATAACTGCTGGTTGTAGTCGAGCGTGCCGACATTGTCGGTATAGCCCTCGACGACGATCGGCTTCCTGCTACGCTTGAGCAGCACGGCGGAGCGATCGACGACCGCGCTCGAATCGGCCCGTACCTCGGATTGGTTGAAATCGAACAACGCGGTTTCGGGCAGCTTCACCGCGACGCCGTCCGCCGTGCGCGTCACTTCGATGCCGACCGCCTTGTTCAGCGAGGTTTCCTTGTCGCGATCGAGCGGGGCGGTGCAGCCCGCCATCAGCAACACCGACACCGCGCATGCGGTTGTGCCCAGGAATGTCTTCATCTCTTCTTTCTCCTTGATGTTTGTTTGAAGCACGGAGGTTTTATCGCGCGCCGCAAAGAGGAGAAATCAGATCCTTCCGAAAACGACATGTGCATTGATGCGCGGCGCGCGGCGGCGCGCGGCGGCGCTCGGGTGCGTGAGAAATCTCCGGATGGCCACGCCGTTATAATCCGACACCATGTCTATCCGTTTCGATGCTGCCGACGCCCACTGGCGTGTCTCGCCCTTACCCGGCCTGAGCGCCGCCCAGAAAGACTGGTTGACCCGAGGTGGTTCGCTGACCGCGCATCTGCGCGCGCTCGGCCCGGTCGCGGTGCGCGTCACGCGCGAAGGCGTCGCGCTCCCCTGGCCCGACGAGGCGGCCGCGCTCGGTCTCGCGCCGCGCGCGCCCGTGTGGGTGCGCGAAGTGGTGCTCGCGGTGGCTGGCGTGCCGTGCGTCGCGGCGCATAGCGTGACGCCGCGCGCGGCGAGCGTCGGCGTGTGGCAGGCGACGCGGCGTTTGCGCACGCGCCCGCTCGCGGAACTGCTGTATAGCGACAGCAGCGTGGCGCGCTCGTCGCTGGTGAGCCGCAGGGTGGGCGCGCGTCATCCGTTGTATTGGCTGGCGGCGCGGGAAATCGGCGCTGGGAATGCGCGAGCGCCGCATGCGTTCGTCGCGCGGCGCTCGGTGTTCGAGCGGCATGGCGCGCCTTTGATGGTGACGGAGTGTATGTTGCCGGCGCTGTGGGAATGTGTGGCGGCTTCCGCGGGTTCGCGCGAAGAGCGCGGTTTCGCTTCACGCGAGGACGCCGGGCACGCCACGCATACGGCCTTTGCGCGCCAGCGCGAACACGGCCGGCCACTCGCGCGATGCCGTGACGAGGGCCAGCGCTCATGACGTTCAAACGCTGCTTTGCGCCGGTCGTCGATGCTCGTACACGAGTGTTGATTCTGGGTAGCTTGCCGGGTGAGAGGTCGTTGGCGCATGGGCAGTACTATGCGCACAAACAGAACCGGTTCTGGCATCTGGTCGGGGATGTCATCGGCGCAAACCTCAGCGCGATGGAATACGACGAACGTTTGCGCACGCTCCTCGAACACCGCATCGGACTATGGGACGTGGTCGCCGAGGCGCGCCGCTCCGGCAGTCTCGACAGCAACATTCGCGATCATGCGAGCAACGATCTCGTCGGCCTTATCGGGACGCTGCCCGAACTCGCCTGCGTTGCCTTCAACGGCGGCACGGCGGCGAAGATCGGCGAGCGTGCCCTTGGCGAGCGCGCGAGCGGGTATCGCATGCTCAGGCTTCCATCGAGCAGCCCCGCGCACGCGACGATACCGTATGCGGCCAAGCTCGAAATCTGGCGCAACATCCACGATTGTCTGCATGAGGACGGCGAGTGCGGGCGGCTGCGGTAGTCGGCGCAGCGCGCTGTCCGCGCCACCGTTGCCACGCTGCACGCGAGCGATGCATCAAGGCGCGGTTTGGGCTGTCATTGAGCCGATGGTGTAGTGCAATCCACTTGCAACCTCGGTTCAGCGCATCGCACAGAAGGAAATTCAGAGCGACGGCTCGTCGGATACCGGCTCGCTTTCGTGCATGGCCGGGCGAATCGCCGACGTGACGCCGTCACGCGGCCCGAACCGGACGCGCGAGCGGTCCGCGTTCCGTTGGCCCGTCGACACGGAGCTGCGTCGACAACCTGAACCTCGGCGAGTGCTATGCTCTCGTTCGACCAAAAATTGCGTCTCTGGCGCGACATCCTCACATGACGAAACTGATCAAGCGCGCTTCGGCCGAGGCGCGCGCCTTCCGCAACCGTGACACCGACGCGTTCGCCGGCAAACAGAAAACCGCGCCAACCACCACGCGCAACAAGCGCGCCGCGCTCGACGACGATCTGCACGACGCGCCGCAAATCGAAGCGCCGCGCAAGCCGCGCTTCGCCCCGGTGACGTTCTCGGAAGAGGGCGGCGTGCGCTTTCTGCACTTCGGCACGGAATGGGTGCAAGGCGCGATGCGTCTGCGCAAGCCGGATCACATCGAACTCGAATACGCGCAGCAGATGATGGCCTGGCTGCTGTTCATCGAAACGCCGAAGCGCGTCGTCCAGCTGGGTCTGGGCGCGGCTTCGCTGACCAAGTTCGCGCACCGCTTCCTGACGGGCGCGAAGGTCGAGGCGGTCGAGGTGAACCCGGCGGTCGTGGTGGCCGCGCGCACGATGTTCGAACTGCCGCACGACGATGCGCGTCTGACCGTGCATGAAACCGATGCGTGGGACTTCGTCAACGACCGCGCCAATCACGGCACGATCGGCGCGTTGCAGATCGACGTCTATGACGCGACGGCGCGCGGCCCGGTGCTCGACAGTGTCGGCTTCTATCGCGCGGTGCGCGCGTGTCTGACCGATGCGGGCGTGGTGACGGTGAATCTGTTCGGCGATCATCCGAGCTTCGTGCGCAACATGAAGCGTCTGAACGAAGCGTTCGACGGCCGCGTGGTCGCGCTGCCGGAAGTGCACGACGGCAACCGCATCGCGATTGCGTTTTCGGGGCCGGCGCTCGATGTGCCGTTCACCGCGCTGCAAACGCGCGCGAAGCTGATCGAAGCGGAACTCGGCTTGCCGGCGCGCAAGTGGATCAAGGGTCTGCAGGAATCGACGGGGCAAAAGGGCGCGTCGTTTTCTATCTGAGTGTGGAAGCGGGCGGGGCCGGGTAGGTGCCGCCTCACGGCGTTCCGGCCGCTTGCGGGATGCCTCGGGGTGCTGGGGAATGTCGGAGGTTCGGCGTTCCCCGGGCGCTTGGATTGCTCCAGGTGTGTCGTGTCAGCAACGCCCAGGCAAAGCTGAAGTACCTCAACCACGCCGCACACGATCTTCTTTGACCGAGGCCCGCCCGACGCTCCAGCAGCCTCTACGCGGCGACAACGCCCACACAGGCAAGCAGCGCTAAGCATCAGCTCCTTGCGCGGCTACGCCTGCACAGGACGCCCCGCATACAGCAAGCCCCCCGCACAGCAAGCATCGCTCCCGCCCCTCGCCGTTCCTTTCGAGTCATCGCCGCACCCCCGCGCCTGACTCCCAGCCATACTCCATCGCGCATGTCCCCGTGTCACCGCAGCGTCCCGCCTCGGGTCGTCCCTGCTTGACCGCGCGTTCGCGGCTCCTATACTCTTTCGGAGCTTTCTTCGGGGCGCCCGTGGCCACCCGCGGGGCGGCCACCCGCTGTGGGATCCACCTCCCGTCAAAGACACGGGCCAACAATTCAAAAATAGGAAAGAGGAGACGTCATGGCTCACGACGCCGACGCGAACAAGGCCAGCAAGCACTGGCTCTGGTTGCTGCTACTGCCCTGGATCGCGATGATCTGGGTGCCGTCATACAACAGGATCGAACCGCAGCTGTTCGACTTCCCGTTCTTCTACTGGTATCAGCTCCTGTGGGTGCTGATCAGCGCCGTCATCACGGCGCTCGTGTACTTCAAGACCAAATCGCGCTACACGGGCCGTTCGGAAGGGGGCGCGCAATAATGAACGCCACAGCAACTTTCGTCTTCGTCCTGTTTTTCATCGGCGTCACCATTCTCGGCTTCGTCGCGGCCCACTGGCGGCGCGGCGATCTCGCCCATCTGGAAGAGTGGGGTCTCGGCGGCCGGCGCTTCGGCACCATCGTCACGTGGTTCCTGCTGGGCGGCGACCTGTACACCGCGTACACCTTCATCGCCGTGCCGGCGCTGGTGTTCGGCGCGGGCGCAACCGGCTTCTTCGCGCTGCCGTACACGATCCTGATCTATCCGTTCGCGTTCGTCGTGTTCCCCAAACTGTGGAGCATCGCCAAGCGTCACGGCTACGTGACGTCCGCGGACTTCGTGTCGGCCCGCTACGGCAGCCGCATGCTCGCGCTGGCGATCGCCGTGACCGGCATCGTCGCGACCATGCCTTACATCGCGCTGCAACTGGTCGGCATCGAAGTGGTGATCGGCGCGCTCGGTTTCGACACCAAGGGCTTCGTCGGCGATCTGCCGCTGATCATCGCGTTCGCGATTCTCGCCGCGTACACGTACACGTCGGGCCTGCGCGCGCCGGCAATGATCGCGGTGGTCAAGGACATCCTGATCTACGTGACGATCTTCGCCGCGATCATCGTGATTCCGCCGCAACTGGGCGGTTTCAGCCATATCTTCAGCGTGGTGCCGCCGGAGAAGCTGCTGCTGAAGTCGCCGGACGTGTCGAGCCTGAACGGCTATAGCGCCTACGCAACGCTCGCGGTCGGCTCGGCGCTCGCGCTGTTCCTGTATCCGCATTCGATCACGGCGGTACTGTCGTCGAAGTCGGGCAACACGATCCGTCGCAACATGGCGCTCCTGCCGGCCTATTCGCTGGTGCTCGGCCTGCTCGCGCTGCTCGGCTTCATGGCGCTCGCGGCCGGCGTGAAGGACATGCCGGAATTCGTGCCGTACTTCAAGGCCTTCGGCCCGAACTTCGCGGTGCCGGCGCTGTTCCTGCACTTCTTCCCGTCGTGGTTCGTCGGCGTGGCGTTCGCGGCGATCGGTATCGGCGCGCTGGTGCCGGCGGCGATCATGTCGATCGCGGCGGCCAACCTGTACACGCGCAATGTGCACAAGGAGTTCGTCAACCGCAACATGACGCACGAGCAGGAGACCAACGTCGCGAAGCTGGTCTCGCTGATCGTCAAGGTCGGCGCGGTCGCGTTCATTCTCGGTCTGCCGCTCACGTACGCGATCCAGTTGCAGCTGCTCGGCGGCATCTGGATCATCCAGACGCTGCCGGCCATCGTGCTCGGCCTGTACACGCGCGTGCTCGACTACCGTGGCTTGCTGATCGGCTGGGCGGTCGGCATCGGCACCGGCACGTGGATGGCGGTCTCACTGAAGCTGGCCAGTTCGATCTTCACGATCCATCTGTTCGGCATGGCGATCCCGGGTTATGCGGCGGTGTGGTCGCTGATCGTGAACCTGGTGGTGTCGGTCGTGGTGAGCCTGCTGGTGCGCGCGTTCGGCATGCAGCGCGGCGAAGACCGCACCCGTCCGGAAGATTATCTGGACGTGGTCGAAGGCTGAGCGCAACGGCATGGCGCCGTGACGCCTGGCTCGGCCGGGCGTCGTTGTCGATAGGCCTGAAAACCGCAGCGCCCGCAGACGAAAGTTTGCGGGCGTTTGTCTTTACCGGGCACTCCAGGGCAGGATAGCGAAACTGTCCTTTCCAAGCGTGGGTCGCGCCGCCATGGCATCTGCCGATTCCCATCCCGTGATTCCACGCCGCTCGGCGCTCAGCCGGATGGTGCGCGCCGTGACGTCGCCTTACTACCGCTATCGCCACGCGAAGGTGCTGCACAGCCTGCGCGTGGGCCTCGCGATGCTGTTCTCGATTCTCGCCACCAGCGGTATCGATATACCGCACGGCATCTGGTCGTCGGTGACGCTGCTGGTGGTGATCGGCGGTTTGCAGCATCACGGCAATATCCGCAAGAAGGCGGCGGAGCGGGCAGCCGGGACGCTGCTCGGGGCGTCGATCGGGCTGCTGCTGATCGTGCAGCAGAATCTGGTCGGCTCGCTGCCGCTCACCTATGTGCTGATGGCGATCATCGCGGCAATCTGCGCGTGGTTCGCGATCGGCTCGTCCGGCTATGTCGGGCTGCTGACGGCGATCACGATGTGCATCGTCGCGGGTCACGGCGACAATCTGATCGACGTCGGCCTGTGGCGCACGCTGAACGTGCTGATCGGTATCGTGATCGCGCTGGCGTTTTCGTTCGCGCTGCCGCTGCACGCGACGTATTCGTGGCGCTACGGCCTCGCGGCCAACCTGCGCGAATGCGCGTCGATCTACGCGCGGCTGCTGGATGGCGAGACGATCAGCGAAGAGGAGCAGGTCAAGCGCTTTCTGCAAATCAACCAGCGGCTGGTGCAGTTGCGCTCGCTGATGCCGTCGGTGGCGAAGGAAATCGACGTGCCGCAGGCGAAGCTCGAAGAGATCCAGCGGCTGCATCGCTCGGTGCTCAGCGCGCTGGAATTGCTCGCGACCGGTCCGCTCATGCATGCCGACGCCGTGGCGCGCGCCGCGTATGCCGCGCGCTGCGGCGTCGAGGTCCGCGCGGTGCGGGCGATTCTGCTGGCGATCGCCCGCGGGCTGCGCTTTGGGCGCGCGACGCAGTTCGGCATTCCGGCCGCGTCGCCGCTCGGGCAGACGTCGGGCGACGGGGCGCTCAGGCTGCCGCCCGATCTGCAGGGGCCGTATTGGCTCGGGCAGCGGCTCGCGGAGCAGGTGGAGCGGCTACGCGCGCTGTTGCTGGAGACCGAGCCGAACTGGAATATCGAGCGGCATTCGCGCAGTTTGCTGAAGGGGTAGGGCGCGCGGCCGCCGACGACGCTTTAAGGCTTGTCCGGCACCGTCACCATCCACATGAGGCCGAAGCGGTCCACCACCATCCCGAAGCCCTTGCTCCAGAACGTGGCCTGAAACGGCATCACCAGCTGGCCGCCGTCGGCGAGCGCGTTGAAGTAGCGCTCGGCGGAGGCGGCGTCGTCGGCCGTCAGCGACAGGCTGAAGCCGCTCATCGGACTGGCCGCGGGATCGCCATTGCCGTCGGACGCCATCCAGGTGGTCGAGCCCATCCGCACGTTCGCGTGCATGATTTTTTCTTCGAGATCGGGGCGCGGCTGGTGTCCCGAATCCGGCGGCGCCTCCTTGAAGCGCATCTTGAAGGTGACTTCGGCGCCGAGCTTCTCGCAGTAATACGCGAGCGCTTCCTCGCAACGTCCGTTGAAAAACAGGTAGGGCTGAACTTCCATGATCGTCTCCCGGAACTGGTGTGCGCACCGTCAGCCCGGAGCCAGCGGCGCCGGGGAGCGGGCGTGGAATCGATTGTAGTCGTCCGTCCTGGCGCCGATTGTGACGTTATTGCGTAGGAAAAGTGTAGGAAAAGCGGTGATGCGGGCGGCCTCGAACGATGGCGCCGCCTTGTAAACGGCGAGCGGCCCCGAACCGCGAGGTCCAGGGCCGCCCTTGCAGCCGCGTCAGCCGCATGAATCACGCGGCGCGCGAAGCGAAGCTCAACGCAGCGCTTCGATCAGCTTTTCCAGCTTCACCGCGTCTGCGGCGAACGCGCGGATGCCTTCGGCGAGCTTTTCGGTCGCCATCGCCTCGTCGTTGACGAGGAAGCGGAACGACGCCTCGTCCACCGGCACGCGCTCGATGTTCGCTTCGTTGGACATGTCCGGCGACAGCTTGCGTTCCACCTTATCGGTGCTGTCCTGCAGCTTCTGCAGCAGATCCGGGCTGATGGTCAGCAGATCGCAGCCGGCCAGTTCCAGAATCTGTCCGGGCGTGCGGAAGCTCGCGCCCATGACCTCGGTCTTGTAGCCGAACTTTTTGTAGTACGCGTAAATGCGGCGCACCGATTTGACGCCCGGATCGTTGGCGCCGCCGTCTTTCGCTTCGTCCCACGCGCTGCCGGCGTTCTTCTTGTACCAGTCGTAGATGCGGCCGACGAACGGCGAGATCAGTTGCGCGCCCGCTTCGGCGCAGGCCGCGGCCTGGGCGAGCGAGAACAGCAGCGTCATGTTGCAGTGGATGCCTTCCTTCTGCAGCACTTCCGCCGCGCGGATGCCTTCCCAGGTGGAGGCCAGCTTGATCAGCACGCGTTCGCGGCCAATGCCGTGTTCCTTGTAAAGCGCGATCAGCTCGCGCCCTTTGGCGATCGAGCCCTCGACGTCGAACGACAGGCGCGCGTCGACTTCGGTCGACACGCGGCCCGGGATGATCTTGAGGATTTCGGTGCCGAAAGCGATCAGCAACTGGTCGATGATCGCGCCGACCGGCTTCGACGCGTGCGCCTTCACGGTTTTTTCGAGCAGCGGGCGGTAGTCGTCTTTCTGCACGGCCTTCAGGATCAGCGACGGATTGGTGGTCGCGTCCTGCGGCTTGTACTGGGCAAGCTGCTGGAAGTCGCCGGTATCGGCGACGACGGTGGTGTATTGCTTGAGTTGATCGAGTGCGGTTGTCATGTTCGGGCCTTCAGGGCGCGCGCGCCGTGGTTCAGGAGAAATGAGATTGCCGCCGGGCTGACAGGACGGAATCGGCGCCGGCGGCCGCGGGTCACGCTGCAGCGTCCCCGTGATGTTGCCGGGAAACGCTGCCGGATGCTTCTATTCTATGGCGGATCGCCTGATCCGGTGTTGACACTTGGCTTCGGCGATCCGTTCACGGAATTGTCGGCGATGTGGGGCCGTCGAGCCAATTCGTCACGCCGGCCCGTCACGCGCGCCGGGCGTTCAGCACCAGTTGCGTCAGCACGCCCGCCACCAACCCCCAGAACGCCGAGCCGATCGACAGCAGCGTCAGCCCCGAGGCCGTGACCATGAAGGTCACCAGCGCCGCCTCGCGCTGCTTCACGTCCTGCATCGCGTTGGTCAGGCCGCTCATGATCGAGCCGAACAGCGCGAGCGCCGCGACGGACACCACCAACGCCTTCGGCAAGGCCGCGAACAACGCGGCGATGGTCGCGCCGAAAATGCCGGCGAGAAGATAGAAAACGCCGCCCCAGACCGCGGCGGTGTAGCGCTTGTCGCGGTTTTCATGCGCTTCGGGGCCGGTGCAGATCGCCGCCGTGATCGCCGCAAGATTGATGCCGTGCGAGCCGAACGGTGCGAGCAGCAGCGACACGATGCCGGTCGTCGAAATCAGCGGCGCGGACGGCGTGGTGTAGCCGTCTGCGCGCAGCACGGCGATGCCCGGCACGTTCTGCGACGCCATCGCGACGACGAACAGCGGAATCCCGATGCTCACGCTGGCCGCCACCGAGAACGCCGGCAGCGTGAACACCGGATGCGCGAGCGCGACGTGAAAGCGGCTGAAATCGAGCAGCCCGAGCCCGCCCGCGGCGGCCGTGCCGACGATCAGCGTCGTGACGATCGCGTAGCGCGGCGCGAGCCGTTTGACGATCAGGTAGGTGAAGAACATCGTCAGTACGAGCGCGGTCTGGAACTGCGCGGCGCGAAAAATCTCGATGCCGATCTCGAACAGAATGCCCGCCAGCAAGGCGGAGGCGATGCCGGCCGGGATCTTCTTCATCAACGTGTCGAACCAGCCGGTCAAACCGACCAGCGTGAGCAGCGCCGCGCAGACGATGAACGCGCCGATCGCCTCGGCATACGCCACATGCGGCAGCGACGACACCAGCAGCGCCGCGCCGGGCGTCGACCACGCAATCACGATCGGCGCGCGAAAACGCAGCGACAGGCCGATCGTGCACACGGCCATGCCGATCGACAGCGCCCAGATCCACGACGAAATCTGCGCGTCGCTCAGATGCGCGGCCTGGCCCGCCTGGAACATCAGCACGAGCGAACTGGTGTAGCCCGTCATCATCGCGACGAAGCCGGCGACGACGGTGGAGAGCGAGGTATCGGCGAGCGGATTGAGGCGCCGGGGCGGTGTCGCGGCAGGGGGCGACTGGGGCGATGAAGAAAGGCTCATGCAGGTGCTTTTTTATAGTTGGGGGTAATCAGTGACAGCGATACGGCAGCGGTACAACCGCGTTATTTGCTCAGCATGCGCATTGCGCTCTCCAACCCGGCAAGCGTGAGCGGGTACATCCGGTGTCCGAGCACTTCGCGGATCGCGCCGACCGATTGCCGGTACGCCCACAGACCTTCCGGTTCGGGATTGAGCCACGCGTGATGCGGGAAATGATCCGCGAGACGGCGCAGCCACACCGCGCCGGCCTCGGCGTTGTTGTATTCCACCGAGCCGCCTGGCTGCAGCACTTCGTAGGGGCTCATCGTCGCGTCGCCGACGAAAATCAGCTTGTAGTCGGGCGTGAACTTGTGCAGCACGTCCCACGTTGGCATGCGTTCGGCGTGGCGGCGGCGGTTGTTCTTCCACAGGAAGTCGTACACGCAATTGTGGAAGTAATAGAACTCGAGGTGCTTGAACTCGGCTTTCGCGGCGGAGAACAGTTCTTCCGTGCGTTTGATGTGGTCGTCCATCGAGCCGCCGACGTCGAGCAGCATCAGCACCTTCACCTTGTTGTGCCGCTCCGGCACCATCTTCAGATCGAGCCAGCCGGCGTTCGCGGCGGTGCTGCGGATCGTGTCGGGCAGATCGAGCTCTTCGGCGGCGCCTTCGCGCGCGAAGCGGCGCAAACGGCGCAGCGCGACCTTGATGTTGCGCGTGCCGATTTCGACCTGGTCGTCGTAATCGCGATACGCGCGCGCTTCCCACACCTTCACCGCCGTGCGGTTGCCCGCCGCGTCGCCGCCGATGCGCACGCCCTCCGGGTTGTAGCCGCCGTTGCCGAACGGCGACGTGCCGCCCGTGCCGATCCACTTGCTGCCGCCTTCGTGGCGCTCTTTCTGTTCGTCGAACAGCTCCTTGAGGCGCTCCATCAGCTTGTCGAGCCCGCCCATCGCCTCGATCTGCGCCTTTTCCTCCGGCGACAGGTCGCGTTGCAGCTTCTTCTTCAGCCAGTCGAGCGGGACGTCGAACGCCAGTTCCGACGCTTTCGCGACGCCGTTGAAATACGCGCCGAACGCCTGATCGAACTTGTCGAAATACTGCTCGTCCTTGACCAGCGTGATGCGCGAAAGGTAGTAGAACTCGTCGAGCGACGGCGCGATCACGTTGGCTTTGAGCGCTTCGAGCAGCGTCAGATATTCCTTCACCGACACCGGCAGCCTGGCGGCGCGCAGCGAGTAGAAGAAGTCGATCAGCATGCGGTGTGCCCTCCAGCGGCGAATGGTCGATGCGACGCGTCGGGCGGCGGTGGGCCGGCATCGACCCGGCTGCCGCTCTTCGACGACGAGGCTCGCCCGATCAACGGTTGTTGCGGTTCATGAAAATCAGCCGTTCGAACAGGCTCACGTCCTGTTCGTTCTTCAGCAGCGCGCCGTGCAATGGCGGAATGATCTGCTTCTGGTCGGACGAGCGCAGCGCTTCGGGCGGAAGGTCTTCGGCGAGCAGCAGCTTGAGCCAGTCGAGCAGCTCCGAGGTGGACGGCTTCTTCTTCAGACCCGCGACGTTGCGCAGTTCGAAAAAGCTCTGCATGGCCGCGGCGAGCAGTTCCTTCCTGATGCCTGGGTAGTGCACCTCGACGATCTGCTGCATCGTGGCCGGATCGGGAAACTTGATGTAGTGGAAGAAGCAGCGGCGCAGGAACGCGTCGGGCAGCTCCTTCTCGTTGTTCGACGTGATGATCACGAGCGGGCGCTGTTTGGCGCGGATCAGCTCGTGCGTCTCGTACACGTAGAACTCCATGCGGTCGAGTTCGCGCAGCAGGTCGTTCGGGAATTCGATGTCGGCCTTGTCGATCTCGTCGATCAGCAGCACGGTTTGCTCGTCCGACTCGAACGCCTGCCACAGCACGCCCTTGACGATGTAGTTGCGGATGTCCTTGACGCGCTCGTCGCCGAGCTGCGAATCGCGCAGGCGCGACACCGCGTCGTATTCGTACAGACCCTGCTGGGCCTTGGTGGTGGACTTGATGTGCCACTGCAGCAGCGGCATGCCGAGCGCGGCGGCGACCTCTTCGGCGAGCATGGTCTTGCCCGTGCCCGGTTCGCCCTTGATCAGCAACGGGCGCTTCAGCGTCATCGCGGCGTTGACCGCGAGCTTGAGGTCGTCGGTGGCGACGTACTGCGATGAGCCTTCGAAACGCATGGCGAGATGCTCTTGATCGGGAAAAAACCCAGTATAAGTCAGAAGCCCTGTTGGCCTGAAACCGGCTCGCGTATGGTGTCAGCCGAGGTTCAGCCCGATGCGCGGGACGGCAAAACGCGTGTTGCGTGCGTGCTGCATGCGTTGCGCACGGGTGGGCCGCGTGCTCGTTTGGTGTTCGTTCGGGATCCACCCAGTGCGGCGGGCGGGTGCCTGAGCTGGGCTTGCCGGTGTTTGAGCCGGTGCCCCGGACGGCGCGGACCGTGCGCTCGGCCACCCCGTCAGGCCTTGCGCGGCGGGCGTGCCGGAGTAAAGCGGCGCCGGCCGTGGCTTTGCAGCCGGCGGGCGGGCCGCTGGCCCCGCGCGGTGGACGTTCTGCGCGGCGTCGCGGTACAATTAGCCCGATTTTTTTGGCCTGCGTGGCTACCCTATAAGAAGAACGGCGCGGGCCGTTGCCTTTTTTGGGCGCCCGTTCCCCTCATGCCAGGTTACATGCTATGAATAAATTCGTCGGCAAACACGTCGTGATCGCAGCGCTGTCGGTGCTCACGGGCTATGCGGTCAGCGCCCAGGCAGCGGATGTGGTTGGTAACGCGAAGGCGGGGCGGGCCAAGGTCGCGATGTGTATCGGCTGCCACGGCATCCCCGAATACCGTACGGCTTATCCCGAGGTCTACCGTGTGCCGATGCTCGGCGGCCAGAATCAGGCATACCTCGAAAACGCGTTGCGTGGCTACAAGAAGGGCGACCGCCATTTCGACACGATGCACGCCATTGCCGTCTCGTTGTCGGATCAGGACATTGCCGACATCGCCGCTTACTACGCGGCGCAAAATGCCTCTTCGAAAAACAATCCCGACAAGTGATCGGCCGCGGCCGTCCATTCAGTCACCCGGCTATCAATTATTCGCGGGATAGGAGAATTCATGATTAAGCCCCAACAGGCACTCCACACGGTGTTCAAGGCTGCTTGCGCGTCGGCGGCGGTGATCGGTCTGGCTGCAGCGAATCTCGCGCATGCCGCCGATGCAGGCAACGGCAAGGTGCTGTCCGAGAGTCACAACTGCGCGGCTTGCCACGGCGTCAATCTGAACAAGCCGGTGAGCCCGGAGTATCCGAAGCTCGCGGGCCAGCACGCCGACTACATCTACTGGGCGCTGCGCCAGTACCAGATGGGCGTGGGCAATCCGCATCTCGGCCGCAACAACGCGATCATGCAGGCGCAGGTGCAGAGCCTGTCGCAGAGCGACATGAAAGACCTCGCGGCTTATATCGAATCGCTGGACGGCGATCTGGTGCAGAAGAAGTAAGCGGGCCGCGTCATGATTTGAGCGTCATTGCCGCGCTGCTTTTCGGATTCGAACGACACCCCGCTTTGGCGGGGTGTTTTGTTTTGGGCGGCGGCGCGGCCGGCGCTCAGTCCGACCTCAGTCGCGCGTCGCGCGCCGCTCGATGCGCTGCAGATAGGCGTCCGTATCCGGCGGCGTGCCGGTGCGCTGCGCTTCCCAGATGGTTTCGCCGAGGCACTCCATGATCGCGTGCTGCGCGTCGTGAGTCGAGCCGAGGCGCGACGCGAGCCGCTCGTGCGCCGCGCGAATGCCCGGCGGCTGGTCGATCGACAACTGTTCGCTGATCGCGAGATGCATCGACAGATGCAGGAATGGATTGGTCTGGCCGCGTTCGGGCGAGTAATCCTGCGCCTGGGCGGCGCCGCTATCGCTGAGGTCCGCGTGATATTCGGGATGCTCGACGATCCAGTCGGCGGCGATCGCTTCCAGCGGCGTCAGAATCTCGCCTTGACGCTGCTTGCGCCAGGTGTCGGTGAAAAAGAGGCGGACTTCATCGCGGCTGGGATTGAACATCGTGGAACCGGTGCGTTTGAGTGGGCGCGCGCGAGACAAGCGCGCAGGCCGGTATTTTACGCCGCGGCGGCGCGCGCTGCTGGCGGCGCGCCGCGCCTCGCGAGGCGGCTCAGAGATCCGGCGGCGGCGTTTTCGGACGGAACTCGCAAAGCGGCTCGATCACGCAATGCCAGCATTCGGGGCGACGCGCCTTGCAGACATAACGGCCATGCAGGATCAGCCAGTGGTGCGCATCCTGTCTGAACTCGGCGGGCGTGAATTTCTCCAGCGCCGCTTCGACCGCGCGGACGTCCTTGCCGGGCGCGAGCCCGGTTCGATTGGCAACCCGAAAGATGTGCGTATCGACCGCGATGGTCGGATGGCCGAACGCGGTGTTCAGAATCACGTTGGCAGTTTTGCGGCCCACGCCCGGCAGACTTTCGAGCGCTTCACGGTCCTCCGGCACTTCGCCGCCGTACTGATCGAGCAGAATGCGGCAGGTCGCGATGACGTTCTTCGCCTTGGTCCGGTACAGCCCGATCGTCTTGATGTAGCCGGTCACGCCTTCCTCGCCGAGATCGAACACCTGCTGCGGCGTGTTCGCGACCGGGAACATCTTGCGCATCGCCTTGTTGACCGACACGTCCGTGGCCTGCGCCGACAACAGCACGGCAATCAGCAGCTCGAACGGTGAAGTGTACTCAAGCTCGGTCGTTGGATGGGGGTTGAGACTCTGTAGCGTTTCGTAGATGGCGCGGCGTTTGTTCGCGTTCATGCGGAGCGTGGCGGGTGCGTTTAGCGCGGGTTGGACGGCGTGTCGGCGTCGGTGTCGTCGTCGGCGGCGTCGGCGAGGCCGAGACGGCGGCGGCGCGCTTCGGCGGCGTCGATCTGCGCCTGCACGTCGGCGCTAACGTGTTCGGTGTTCAACGGGTCTTGGCCTTTGGCAGCCAGTTCTTCTTTCTTCTTGCGAGCGCGCTCGAGCGCGGCCTGGATGATCGCGCGTTTCTTCGCTTCGGCGTCGTCCACGTTGGGGGCCACTGGCGCTGTAGCGGTACCGGCTTGCGTTGTTTGAGTCGCTTGCGTCACGTCCGGAGTGAGCGCCGTGCCCGCGCCGCCGGCGCGGCGCGCAGCAGCACGCGCTTCGGCGGCTTCGCGCTCACGCGTGAGACGGGCTTCGCGCCGGTTGTGACGCGCGCGCGCGGCGTCGGCCTGGCTCTGGGTCCATGCGTTCCAGCCGGTCGCCTCGCCGGTGACGGACGGCATCGCAATGCAGTCGACCGGGCACGGTGGCACGCACAGATCGCAGCCGGTACAGAGTTCGGCAATCACGGTGTGCATCTGTTTCGGTGCGCCAACTATCGCGTCGACCGGACAAGCCTGCATGCACAGCGTGCAGCCGATGCAAACCTGTTCGTCGATAACCGCCAACGGACGCGCGCGTTCGACTCCGTTGGCGGAATTGAGCGGAATCACCGGCCTGCCGAGCAACGCGGCGAGGCGTGCGATACCCTCGGCGCCGCCGGGAGGACACTGGTTGTAATTGGCGTCGCCGTTCGCAACGGCTTCGGCATAGGGACGACATGCGGGATATCCGCACTTCGTGCATTGCGTTTGGGGCAGCAGATCTTCTATGCGATCCGCAAGTATTTTAATGTCTGTCACGGTCACGACGGGGGGCTTGCCTTGCTGCCGCATAGCTTGAACTAAATAGCACATTATCGCCGATTTCCCCAATTGCCATTCGCAATCCATGTGCCATAATCGAAGCGCTTTTTCGAAAGACCGCAGAAAAGGGTGTGTTCCCCAACCATGGCGCGCCCGTTCAACGCTGTCGGTGCAAGGCCCGAGGAGAGGCCGGCGGCGCGATCCGGATAACGCGGCTCACGAAGACGATGCCACCATGAATCAGCCGAAAATCAAAAGAGATCCTGAAGGCACGCGGCGCCGCATTCTGCTTGCGGCGGCCGAAGAGTTTGCAAATGGTGGGCTATTCGGCGCACGCGTCGATCAGATCGCCCGCCGCGCGGAAACGAATGAACGCATGCTCTATTACTACTTCGGTAGCAAGGAGCAGCTTTTCACCGCGGTACTCGAGCACGCGTTCAGTGCGCTCAACGAAGCGGAACGCACACTCGAACTGAACGGCGTCGCGCCGGTCGAGGCCGTGACGCGTCTCGCGCATTTCGTGTGGGATTACTACCGCGATCATCCCGAGTTGCTGCGTCTGGTCAACAACGAGAATCTGCATGAAGCGCGCTACATGCAGAAGTCGACGCGTATCCGCGAAATGATCTCGCCGATCGTCGCGACGCTCGGCGGCATTCTCGAACGCGGGCAGCGTGCGGGGCTGTTTCGCGCCAACATCGATCCGCTGCGCTTTTACGTGACGCTGTCGGGCATGGGCTATTACATCGTGTCGAACCGCTTCACGCTCGAAGCGACGCTCGGCCGCGATTTCAACAGCGCCAGCGAACGCAGTGAAGTGGTTCAGATGAACACCGAGTTGCTGCTCGCGTATCTGTTGCGCAAGTAGGCGCGCAAGTAGGCGCGCACGCGACGTGACGCGCCGTCGCGCGCGTTGGGCGAGGCACAAGCACGCCGTCGCACACCCTATGGCAAAGCGGCATCGCAAACGAAAACGGCCTCCGAAGAGGCCGTCGTTTTTGCCGGATGCCGCGTGCGGATTCGCTCAGGCTTCGACTTTTTCCTTCGCCACTTTCGGCGCCTTGTTGTGCTCGAGGATGAAGTCGCGCAACTGCGGATAAATAATCGTGCGCCAGCGCCGGCCCGAGAAAATGCCGTAATGGCCGCATTTTTCCGCGGTGAAGTGGCGCTTGTCACTCTCCGGAATGCCGGTGCACAGTTCGTGCGCGGCATAGGTCTGACCGTCGCCGGAGATGTCGTCCAGTTCGCCTTCGATGGTGAATAGCGCGGTCTTCGAGATGTCCTGCGGCTTCACCCGCTCGCCGGCGATGTCCCACGTGCCTTCGGCAAGACGGAATTCCTGGAACACCACGCGGATCGTGTCGAGGTAATAGTCCGCGTCCATGTCGAGCACGGCGTTGTACTCGTCGTAGAAGCGGCGATGCGCTTCCGCGTCGTCTTCGTCGCCGCGCAGCAGGCTCTGGTAGAAGTCCCAGTGCGAGGCCGCGTGACGTTCCGGATTCATGGCGACAAAGCCGGTGTGCTGCAGGAAGCCCGGGTAAACCTTACGGCCCACACCCGGATAGTTCGGCGGCACCGTGAAAATCACGTTGTTCTCGAACCACTCGTACGAGTGCTGGGTGGCGAGCGAATTGACCGAGGTCGGGCTCTTACGCGCGTCGATCGGGCCGCCCATCATCGTCATGGTGCGCGGCGTGTCTTCGCCGCGGCTCGCCAGCAGCGAAATGGCCGCGAGCACAGGCACCGTAGGCTGGCACACCGAGATCACATGCAGATTCTTCGCGCCGATGTGACGGATGAATTCCTGGATGTAGGCGACGTAGTCGTTCAGACCGAACTCGCCGGCTTCGAGCGGCACCATGCGCGCGTCGATCCAGTCGGTCAGGTACACCTTGTGGTCTTGCAGCAACGTCCGCACGGTATCGCGCAGCAGCGTAGCGTGGTGTCCCGACAACGGTGCGCAGACCAGCACGACCGGTTCGTCCTTCAACTGCGTGACGGCGTCGCTGTCGTCGGCGAAACGCTTGAAGCGCATCAGGCGGCAGAACGGCTTCTCGACGATGATCTGCTCGATGATCGGGATGTTGTGACCATCTTTGACAATCTGGTGAAGATTGAACTCGGGCTTTTCGTAATCTTTACCCAGCCGGTACAGTAGTTCGTAGCCGGCCGACAGACGGGTTGCGCCCGGCACGTAGGCCAGTGGACTGGCAGGATTCGCGAACGATTTCGACGCGGCCTGGGCCCAGGCGGTAAGGGGGCTCAACATCGCCCGTTGGAATTCGTGCAGTTGATAGAGCATGGGTGCTCCGTTTTAAGCGGTTCGCATGGGGCTTCGCAAACACGCGTAAGGCGTTGCGGCGGGCCGTTTTGATTGTTGGCGCATTGATTTTCGGCCGACAGGTTGATCGATCATATCGAACAAAGTGCATTTGTGCAATGCAGCAATCTGCGCGCGGGTAGCACGCAAACTGTCATTAAATCATGCTACTGGCGATGTTGCCGCGCCGCTATCGGGGGTTGCCTCAGCCTTCAGTTTTCCGGAGCGGCCGCCGTTATGGCCCGGATGCCCGGTTGCCTGGGCCATTTCCTGTTCGTGCTTCATCAGGTTCAGGCCCGTGTGCACCAGCGCCACGTGCGAAAACGCCTGCGGGAAATTGCCGACCAGGCGCTTTACCGCCGGATCGTACTCTTCGGCGAGGAGGCCCACGTCGTTGCATAGCCCAAGCAATCGTTCGTACATCGCGATGGCCTCGTCGATACGGCCTTGCAGCGCGAGGTTGTCCACCATCCAGAACGAGCACGCGAGAAACGTGCCTTCCCCGGGCGGCAGGCCGTCGTCGTATTCGGTGGTGCGGTAGCGCATCACGAAGCCGTCGTGCATCAGGTCGCGCTCGATCGCCGCCACGGTGCCCTTGATGCGCGGATCGTGCGGCGGCAGGAAGCCGAGCATCGGCAGCAGCAGCACGCTTGCGTCGAGCTGGTCGCTGCCGTAGTACTGCGAGAACGCGTCGAGCTCGGCATTCCACGCTTTCTCGCAGACCTCCGCGTGAATCTGCGCGCGGGTGGCGCGCCATTCGTCGAGCGGGCCGTCGAGCTTGAACATTTCGGCCGAGCGGATCGCGCGATCGAACGCGACCCACGCCATCACCTTCGAGAAAGTGAAATGCTGGCGGCCGCCGCGCGTTTCCCAGATGCCTTCGTCGGGCTCCTGCCAGATCGTGCCGAGGTGTTCGAGCAGCGCGCGCTGCACGTTCCATGCGGTGTCGTCCGCCTGCAGGCCGCCGACGCGCGCCAGATGCAGCGCGTTCATTACTTCGCCATACACGTCGAGCTGGCGCTGGCCGACCGCGTTGTTGCCGATGCGCACCGGCTTCGCGCCTTGATAACCGGGCAGCCAGTCGATTTCGAATTCCGGCAGCCGCCGCTCGCCGGCGATCCCGTACATGATCTGCAGCTGCTCGGGCGAGCCGGCCATCACGCGGCCGAGCCAACTGCGCCATGCGCGCGCTTCGTCGTAGTAGCCGCCGCGCATCATCGCGAGCAACGTGATGGTGGCGTCGCGCAACCAGCAGTAGCGGTAGTCCCAGTTGCGCGTGCCACCGAGCTGCTCTGGCAGCGACGTGGTGGGCGCCGCGACGATGCCGCCGGTCGGCTCGTAGGCGAGCGCCTTCAGCGTGATCAGCGAGCGGCGGATCGCGCCGGCCCAGCGTCCTTCGACGGTGCCGCGCGCCGACCATTCGAGCCAGTGATTCTCGCTGCGCGCGAGCGACGTATGCGGATCGCGCGCGGGCGGAATGCGCAGATGCGAGGCCGCGTAGGCGAGCGAGAACGGCACCCGCTCGCCTTCGCTGACGGTGAAGTCGGCAACTGTCTTCATGTCTTCGCCGCGCAGCGCGACCGGCGTGCGCAGCACCGCGTTGTCCGGTCCGACGATCGCCTTGATGCCGCTGTCGTGCTTGAGCTTGTCGACCCACGGAATGGAAAAGCCGTAGTCGAAGCGCAGCACCAGTTCCATCTTCATGCGCACGGTGCCGCGTTTGCCGACGACGATGCGCACCATCTCCGACCAGCCGTTACCCGGCGGCATGAAGTCGATCAGCGTGACGGCGCCCTCGGGCGTTTCGAAATCGGTCTCGAGGATCAGGGTTTCGCCGCGATAGCGACGCGTGATGGTCGGCGCGGCGTTCGGGTCTTCCGATACCGGCGAGATCAGCCAGCGGCCGTTCTCGGGCGTGCCGAGCAGGGCGGCGAAACAGGCGCCGGAGTCGAAGCGCGGCCAGCAGAGCCAGTCGACGGAACCTTCGCGGGAGACGAGCGCGGCCGTGTGGCCGTCGCCGATGAGCGCATAGTCTTCGATGTTTGCGGGCATAGGGGAGCGTGTCGGTGATGACGCACGGCGAGGCCGTCGCGCTGGGTCATGGTTACTACCGGACCCGCGCGATGCGCATTGGTTCATCACGCAATGCGGCAAAACGCGGGTTGGTAATTGTCAAATCAGTGCCTACAATCGGATTTCGAGCCGAGCCCGGAGCCCGACCGGGCAGCGAGTCGGCCTTGCCCATGGCGCACGCAGGCGCCGTTTCCGAGGACGAAAGCCATGCTGAACCCGACGAAAACCGATTGCATCACGATACTCTCGGCCGCCAGCCAACTCGCCGGCGATTCGATGTTGCCGCTCGATCATGGCCGGCTGGGGCTGAGCCGCAACGGCATGCTGGCCGCTGCCGCGTTTCTGGTCGAACGGGCCTGCTTCCGGCGCTATCAGGAAGGTGACGGCCATTATGCCGTCGGCGCGCTGTCGTTGCAGGGACGCTTGCGGCTCGACCAGCTGTCGAACGGTTGACGCTCGGCGACGGGGCGCGTAAGCCGCGAGGCCGATGAGTGAGGCGGCGCTCCATGCGTCCGGTTTGATGACCTGCTAATCCGCTTGCGCAAAGCTGCATCGTGATGCGATGCAGCTTCGTTTCTGCCGCCGCATTTCCCACGTTTCTGTTCCGTGTCACGCGCGCGCTTTGCCGCGCCTTCCTTGCGCATTGACGATGTGCGGCCGGGCCGGCCCTGCGCCCGGCCGCACGTCGATTGCCGCCAACTCAGAAGTGCGACGACCCCACACCGAAGATCCCAATGATGCCGATGATGATCAGATAGAGCGCGACGATGTAGTTCAACAGGCGCGGCATGACGAGAATCAGAATGCCGGCGATCAACGAAACGAGCGGGCCCAGGCTGAGTGTGACGTTCATGAAGACTCCGTAGTGTGAAACGCGTAAGACGCGATTGAAGAAACGTCCCGCGACGCGGGACAATGGCTGCCGATGCGTGCCGGCAGCCGGATTCGCTGCATGATCCGACCCAACGCTTTTATACTTGCCTCGATAAGAACAACGCTCGACTCGCCGCGCGGCAGACCAGCGACATCATTACAACCGCTTCGATCCAATAACCGATGTGGAGGAGGTCATATGCTTCGTCGTCGCCGGGCGGCCGTGCGTGCCATTTCGAGTCCCGCTTCATCTGCTTTCCCGCCTTCCGTTTCGCCTGCCGCCGCTGCTTGCGGGGCGGGACACTCCGGGCGGCCTGCGCCTCTACGCGCCGCCCGCTCGATAATAAAAGGTTTCGTGCTCATGGTCTCGATTGTTGCGTCGCACGCGTATGCGCAAGATTCCGGCCCGGTCCCCGCGGACGGCGTCTACAACATGCTGGTCGGCACCTACACCAGCGGCAAGAGCGAGGGGATCTACGTCTATCGCTTCGACACGAAGACAGGTGCGGCCACGCGCGTGTCGGTGGCGCAGACGGTCAATCCTTCGTTCCTCGTGGTGAGCCGTGACCGCCGCTTCGTCTATGCGGTCAACGAATTGCCCGGTGACGATGGCCCGGCCACGCAGCGCGGCGGTGTCAGCGCATTTCGCTTTGACGCCGCACAGGGGCAACTGACGTTCCTCAACAAGGTGTCGTCGGATGGCAATGATCCGTGCTATCTGAGTTTGTCGCCGGATGAGAAGTATCTGCTGAGCGCGAACTACTCGGTGGCGGCCGACCCCGGCGGCAGCTTCGCGGTGTTTCCGGTTGAGGGCGATGGCCGGCTCGGCGCGTCGGTGCTCACCGTGCATCACGAGGGCGGCGGTCCGGTGAAGGGGCGGCAGGACAACTCGCACGTTCACTCCACCGTGTTTTCGCCGGATGGGCGCTATCTCTTCGCGCAGGACCTCGGCGCCGACAAGCTCTACGCGTATCGCTACACGCCGGGCGACAGTCACGGCCCGGTCACGCCGACCGATTGGGGCTATACCCAGCAGAAGGCGGGCACGGGTCCGCGTCATCTGATCTTCGGCGCCAACGGCAAGCATGCGTACCTGACGAGCGAGCTGAACGCCTCGGTCAGCACGTTCGACTACGCCGACGGCAAGCTCAAGCTGGTGCAAACGCTTCCTCTGACGCAGCCAGGCTTCAAGGGCGCGGTCGGTGGGGCGGCGATCCATCTGTCGCCGGACGGACGCTTCGTGTACGCGTCCAATCGCGGCGACGCGAACGAGATCGTGATCTTTTCGGTCGATCCAGCCAACGGGCATCTGAAGAAGATCGGGCATCAATCGAGTCTCGGCAAGTCGCCGCGTGAGTTCGCGATCGATCCGACCGGCAACTGGCTGATCGTTGGCAATCAGAACAGCGATACGGTGTACGTGTTCAAGCGCGATCGTCAAACCGGTTTACTCGATCCGACGCCGAAGCAGCACTTCGAACTCGGCGCGCCGGTGGACTTCAAGCTGGTGTCGCCGTCGTGAAAGGACGGTGTCGTGCTTGATTCGAACGTGTGGGTGGAATGAAAAACGGGCCGCTTCGAGCGGCCCGTTTTTTTGCCTTGCGGCCGGCTCGGCAACTCGCCTTGCAACCGTCGACAGCCGATCAGCCATCCCTTGCAAGCCGCCGAGCGACAACCCACCGGGCCGCTATTCCGCCGGCCCCGGCGCGAGCACTTCGCGGCTGCCGTTGATGCTCATCGCCGACACGAGTCCCGCCGTCTCCATCTGCTCGACGAGGCGTGCCGCGCGGTTATAGCCGATGCGCAACTGCCGCTGCACCGACGAAATCGACGCGCGCCGCGTGCGCACCACGAACGCTACGGCTTCGTCATAGAGCGGATCGGCTTCCGCATCCGGCGATTCGCCGAACAGGTCCTGCGCCGCGCCGCCATCGGTAGCCGGGCCATCGAGAATGCCTTCCTCGTATTGCGGCTCGCCGAACTGCTTCAGATACTCGACGATCCGATGCACTTCCTCGTCGGCGACGAAAGCGCCGTGCACGCGTTGCGGATAGCCCGTACCCGGCGGCAGGAACAGCATGTCGCCCTGGCCGAGCAGCGACTCCGCGCCCATCTGATCGAGAATCGTGCGCGAGTCGATCTTCGACGACACCTGGAACGCGACGCGCGTCGGAATGTTCGCCTTGATGAGCCCGGTGATCACGTCGACCGAGGGCCGCTGAGTCGCCAGAATCAGGTGGATGCCGGCGGCGCGCGCCTTCTGCGCGAGCCGCGCGATCAGCTCTTCGATCTTCTTGCCCGCGACCATCATCAGGTCGGCCAACTCGTCGATCACCACCACGATCAGCGGCAGCGGCGCAAGCGGCTCGGGCGCTTCGGGCGTCAGCGAGAACGGGTTGCCGAGCTTCTTGCCCTTCACCTCGGTGTCACGGATCTTCTGGTTGAAGCCCGCGAGATTGCGCACGCCGACCGCGGACATCAGCCGGTAGCGCTTCTCCATTTCGCCGACGCACCAGTTCAGCGCATTGGCCGCGAGCTTCATGTCGGTGACGACCGGCGCGAGCAGGTGCGGGATGCCTTCGTACACCGACAGCTCCAGCATCTTCGGATCGATCATGATGAGGCGCACTTCCTCGGGCGTCGCCTTGTAGAGCAGCGAGCAGATCATCGCGTTGATCGCGACTGACTTGCCCGAACCGGTCGTGCCCGCGACCAGCATGTGCGGCGCCTTCGCCAGATCGGCGACGACCGGGTGACCGGTGATGTCCTTGCCCATCGCGAGCGTGAGTTGCGAGTGCGAGTTCTGGTAGACGCTTGCCTCGAGGATTTCGGACAGGCGGATCGTCTGGCGCTTCGCGTTTGGCAATTCGAGGCCCATGCAGGTCTTGCCGGGAATCGTTTCGACCACGCGGATGGAGGTGAGGCCGAGACCGCGCGACAGGTCTTTCATCAGGCCGACGATCTGACTGCCGCGCACGCCGAGCGCGGGCTCGACTTCGAAGCGGGTGATGACCGGACCCGCCGACGCGCCGACCACGGTGACCGGCACTTTGAATTCCTGCAGACGCTGCTCGATCAGCAGGCCGGTTTCGATGAGCTTTTCCTCGGAAACCGGTTCGACGTCGGTGTCGGCGCGCTCCAGCAGATCGAGCGTGGGCAGCTCGACCATCGATGCAGCGGGCGCGTGGAATTCGAAGCCGTTGGCCGGGGCGTGGCCGCGCAGCGGGGGGCGCTGGACGGCGGGCTCCGGGGACGGAGATGCCGATGGTGCGAACGTCACTGACGCGACGGGCGGTTCGGTCGTGCGGGCGGCGATAGCGGACTCTTCGGTGCCGTCCGCTTCTTCAATACCGATGGCAGGTGCCGACGATGCGGCCTGAGCCGCGAAACCCGGGAAGCGAACCACGTTCGACGCTTGCGGCTCGAGGCTTGGCGACGCGGCTGAAGAGGGGGTGTTCGCTGTGACGTTCGCTGCGGTGCTTGCCGCTGTTGCCGGTGCGAAAGTGCTCCCCGCTTCCGCTTCGTTTCGCAGGGCAGGGACGTGTGCCGTTTCTGGTTGGCTCAGTGTTGCTGCTTCGTTTGCATTCGCGCTTGCGACGTGCGTCGACGGGGTCTCGTGAGATGTCGATGCGTTTTCTGCTGGAACGCTGCTGCGGCTGACCGGCGGCGCGATCGATACCGTCGTGTCGTGCTGGGTCGCGATGACGTCGGCCTTGGTTTCCCAAGGCGCAAGCGTCTTATCGGCAAAGACTTCTGCGGCCGGTACGGGCGGTTGCATCGTCGTTGCAGGAACGGCGGGCGATTCGACGACCGGAGCGGGTTCTTCCACACGCGCCGCGACACTTTCATTCGTGGGCGCTGCGACGCTCGGCGCGATGGTGTGCGTCGACGCTACTGTTTCGCTGACTGGTTGCGTGAGCTCGGCAATCGGGTGCGTGTGGCTGTCGATGTGAACGGTCGATTGCGCCGGGTCGTCTTCGATGGGCGATGCGTCCGGTGCTGGCTGTTCTTCGCTCGCTTCCAACTGGGCCGCGAAGATCTGGAATGGCGTGGGCGTCACTGCCGGCGTCATGCCTTGCGGGGCAACTGTGACGGATGCATGCGTAGGCGGTGCGGGTGTCGCAGATGTGAACGCAGCGGAGGGCGGCGTGGGCGCAGATGCAGCATGCGCAGATGCAGCGGGGATAGACGCAACAGGCACAAACGCCGCATCCACTTCCGCAGGCTTGTCCACTTGCGCGACAAATCCAGGCGCCGCCGTCAGCGGCGCGTGAATGATCGGCGGCTCGATTGGCCAATGCACGATGGGCTCTGCATTCGTCTCGACTGGCGCATCGACTGCGGCTTCCATCCACGGTGACTCGACGGGCGCCGCTTCAATTGGCGTTTGCTCAAATGACGGCGCAACAGGCGGCTCGACCGCAGGCTCGGCAAGCTCCGGCAAAGGCTCATCCGCACGCGCCGGCGAAGCCGTCCCAACCGCGCTGGCATGGCGTGCATCCTCACCAGGCCAGTCAACCTCGACCGACGGCCCGGCGTGCGCCGCCGGCGTCATCTTCACGCCTTCCGCGCCGCTGCTGCGCGCGAGGCTGACGCCGGCCAGATCGGTCCAGCGCGCGGCGTTTTCCGCGATGCTGCGCAGCGTTTCCTGGACGCTGGCGGGCGGCGAAACTGTCTGCGCCGCCGCCATGGGCCGCGTGTAACTTGGTGCCGTCCGAGACGTGGCCGACGTCGGCGTGACCGCGTTCGCCAGCGGGGCGGCCGGGAACGGTTGACGGGTCGCGACAGTGCTGTCGAGCGGAGCCGCTGCACGCTGCATCGCTGCCGAACGGCCCGCACCGGTTGCGGTATTCATCATCGAACCGGCCGCAGTGCTTGCGGCCGTACCTGCCGCTATGCCGTGCGCAGCTCTCGCCGACGCGCCTGCCGCGCTCGACGCGCCTGCCGCGCTCGACGCGGCAGCACCGGCCACACCCGCCGCCATCGCCGAACCCGCGCCCGAATCAACCGACGCCCCCGACCGCTGTTCGCCAGCCGAGCGCCGGCCGACCTGCAACGCGCCATCGCGAGGCACCGCGGCAGAGGCGCCTGAAATGCCAGCCGCCCCAGCTCCCACCGACACTCCCGCACGCGGCGACGCAGTCTCCCGCAACCACCCGGCAGGCGCGACCGGCTCAGCCGGCATGAACGCCGCCTTATCGGCATTCGGCGCCGACTTCTGCATCGACGCCTGCCGCGGCGCAATCGCCGCGCCCGTGCGCAGCACTGGCTCGATTTGCGTCGCCTGGCTGCGCGGCGTCACGTTACCCGCGCGCCAGCTCGACCCGGCACCGCGCGCCGCCGCATCCTTGCCGGCCGCCGCGCCGCCCGCCGCCGCGCCACGCCCGCGCGCCGGCGGCCGCCACACGGTCGGACGCGTGTAGCGTCCATTGCTTTTCGGCGCCATCGTATTCGTGGCCGGCGAAACGTGCGAAGACAAACCGTCATCGACGCTGCGATGACGGCGCGCTTCCTCGTCGCGCCTGGCCAGTCCGGGCGACAGGCCGAGACCGAACGCGCCGTCCGCCCACGCGGCGAAATCACGCCAGCGGAAGTCGATCAGCCAGGGCAGGCTGATGAGAAGCAGGGCGAGCGCCGCTAGCGGCGTGCCGATATGCCCGAGCAGATGACCGAAGCCCGCAGCGAGCGCATGGCCCAGGCCATTGAGGCCTGCCACGTCGAGCAGCGACGCCTCGAGCGTGCAACTCGCCACCATCACGCAGACGAAGCCGAGCCAAAGGCGGATCGTGCCGGGGCCGCGCAAGCCTGCGCCGCCCGGCAGCACCGACTTCACGAGGCGCCACAAAAGAGGAATGAACCAGACGGCCGACCCGCCGAACCAGCCGAAAACTACCGTGTGCATACTAGACATCAACGAATGACGGACGCGCGAAAACGCAATCCGTCGAGTTTAAACCGGCGAAGCTCGAGGCTTCGAAGGCCGACGCAAGGATGCTTGCGTCCCAAGGGAGAGCAGACCGGTGCGCGGCCTGCCATCGGCGAAAAACAACGGCTGACGGAACACCGGGCGCACCTCGCGCGAGGCGGCCCGAACGCGGGTGCAAGTGTTCGACGGTGCGTCGAGTTGCCCGGGCGCGTACCACCACTTCACGTCGCGGGCGGGCGAGCCGGTTGCCCGCTCGGGCACCCTCTGGCGCACCTTTCATTTGGTGCTGCGATCGAAGGTCAGCGTGTCGCCGTTATCGAGCGTCAACTGCATCTGCTGCGGCTCGCGCATCTGCACCCCGGTGCGCTCGATGCGCGTCAGCGCGTCGAGAAACGCACCTTCGATATTGCCGCCCGGCGACGTGCACGCCATGCGCGTGCCGGCCAGCGGACCGAAGCTGAGCTTGCCGTCCTTCAGCGCGTATGTGCCCATGAAGCGATTGCAGCCGGAAAAGCCGCTCGCGTGACGCTGGCCCTTCGAAGTGGAGAGCATCAGCGTGATCGGTCCGCCCTGATCAGTGGACGGAATCGCGCGCGCCGTGCCGTCGGCCTGCTTCCAGGCGCTCAGCACCCAGCTCGTGTCGTCGAGCAGTTGCACGGCGGCGGGATTGAATGGATCAGGCGCCGCGGCGGCCGAGTCGGGATGTTTCGGGATCGCGCAGGCGCCCAGCAGCGCGGCGACGCTCAGCGCGGCAAGAGCCGCGCGCACGGACGGGGTGAAGCGCGCAACACGTCGCGCGGAGGAGCTTTGGAGCATGGCGTCGTTCCTCTTCAAACTGGCGAAGGCGTAAGGGTAACGCACTAAGCTGGCCGCACGCGAGCGCAACGGCGTGTGAAAATTTTAGTGAGATAGCAGCGGCGCGCGGGCGCGCCATTGCCGCGTCCTTCGCGCGCGCTGCGTGCACCCCTGATGCACCTTTCGCGCACGAACAATGACAGGACAAAGCGGGCGCCGCGAGCAAGCCGCGGCGAGGGGCCCGCATGTTAACATCGTGTTCTGATCAATCCCACCCTCATCCTGACTTTTTCTGGAGACCCCATGCAGATCGGCCAACGGATCGGCACGCCCCTTTCTGAATCCGCCACGCGCGTCATGCTGCTCGGCGCCGGCGAACTCGGCAAGGAGGTGATCATCGCGCTGCAACGGCTGGGTGTCGAAGTGATCGCCGTCGACCGTTACCCGAATGCGCCGGGCCATCAGGTCGCGCATCGCTCGCACGTGATCGACATGACCGACCGCGCCGCGCTGCGCGCGCTGGTCGAGCAGGAGCGTCCACATCTGATCGTCCCCGAGATCGAGGCGATCGCCACAGACGCGCTCGCCGCGATCGAAACCGACGGTCTCGCCGAAGTCATCCCGACCGCGCGCGCCACGCAACTCACCATGAACCGCGAAGGCATTCGCCGTCTCGCCGCGGAAGAGCTCGGCTTGCCGACCTCGCCATACGCGTTCGCCGATTCGCTCGACGAACTGCGCGCCGGGATCGCCAAGGTCGGCTATCCGTGCGTCGTGAAACCCGTCATGTCGTCGTCGGGCAAGGGGCAGTCGGTGCTCAGGAGCGAGGCCGACGTCGAAGCCGCCTGGCAATACGCGATGGCGGGCGGCCGCGTGAATCACGGCCGCGTGATCGTCGAAGGCTTTATCGACTTTGAATACGAGATCACGCAGTTGACGGTGCGCGCGATCGACCCGGCGAGCGGCGAAGTCAGCACGTATTTCTGCGATCCGATCGGCCACGTGCAGGTGGCGGGCGACTACGTCGAATCGTGGCAGCCGCAGCCGATGAGCCCGCTCGCGCTTGAACGCTCGCGCGAAGTGGCGCATAAGGTGACGGCCGCGCTCGGCGGCCGGGGTCTCTTCGGCGTGGAACTTTTCGTGCGCGGCGATGATGTATGGTTCTCGGAAGTGAGTCCGCGTCCGCACGACACGGGGCTCGTCACGCTGTGCTCGCAACGCTTCTCGGAGTTCGAACTGCATGCGCGCGCGATCCTCGGCTTGCCGGTGGATACGTCGCTGCGGGCGCCGGGGGCGTCGGCGGTAATTTATGGCGGGCTGGACGAAGCCGGAATTGCTTTCGAAGGCGTCGCGGCAGCGTTGGCGGTGCCCAATGCGGACCTGCGCCTGTTCGGCAAGCCGGAGAGTTTCGTCAAGCGTCGCATGGGCGTGGCGCTCGCCACCGGCGAGAACCTCGACGAAGCACGCTCGCGCGCGAAGCAGGCCGCGGCGGCGGTGCGGCCGGTGTCGGCGAAATAAGCCCGGGTGCCGTGCGCGAAGATGCCTCACGCGTGTCGAGGTGTGCAACGCGACGCACGACACCCGCGCGGCACCACGCGCGACACCCATTTACGCGCTGGCCACGCTTGCCGGGCGCTCCAAACAGAATGATGGAAGCTCGTCGAGCTCATCGGGATCGAGGTATTTATGGCGCCTGACTCGCGCAAGACCACGCAGTGCGGCATGACCGGCCGACTCGGCGCACTCGGCGTGGCGCTCGCGCTGTGTGCCGGGCTCACGGGCTGCGGTCTCGCGGCCGCGCCGTGCCGGGTCGCATCGGCCGGGCTGAAGATCGTGCCGCTGGTCGGACACGTCGCCGCCGCGCCGACCGATGCGTGCGCGGCGGTAATCGATCCTTGAGCGGCCGGTCGTCGCGTCATTCGCGTTCCGTCCGGTTGGGTATGCCGCCACAAACGCCGCATCAAACGCCATAGCAAAACAGCAACAAGCGAGGCATCCGATGAAGACATGGCTGGTTGCAGCAATCACAGCGGCGGGCCTCGCCGCGCTCGACGGCAACGCATGGGCCGCGCCATTTCAGGTCACGCAGATTCAGAGCAAAAATCGCCAGACGCACAAGTACACCTGCGCGACCGGCAAGATTCTGCAGGTCACTTACTGGAACACCGCGAACGGCCAGAGCTTCGCGCTCGTGCCGGTGAATGGCAAACCGCTGCTGTTCGTCAACACGATGTCGGCGTCCGGTGCGAAATACCAGGCCGGCAGCTACACGTGGTGGACCAAGGGCCCGCGCGCCGATCTCTATGACGCGATGAACGGCGAGAATGCGCCGCCGGTTCTCTCCGACTGCGTCACCATCGTCCGCTAGGCGTGATGCGGCGGCTCTCCTTGTGCGTGCCGCCGCTTCGCCTTTGCCTGCTTCACCCCACCCCCGCCACCCCCGCCGCACCGCATGTCCCGCCTGCGCGCATCATTTCCGTTCGAGTAGTAAGCTGTCCGGCATGGCATTTGCCGTGCCGTCGTGCCATGCCGCGCGCTGTGCGCGCGGCCGTCGTCGTCTTCGATCGTCCGTTTCCGGAGCCTGAGGGTTGGGCTCACGGCCCGCGTCCGTATCATCAAGCGAGACCTCAATGAAAGCATCGGACCTGTTCGTCAAATCGCTGGAAGCCGAAGGTGTCGAGTATGTGTTCGGCATCCCCGGTGAAGAAAATCTCGATCTGCTCGAATCGCTGCGCCGCTCGAGAATCCGTCTGATTCTCACGCGCCACGAACAGGCGGCCGGTTTCATGGCCGCCACTTATGGGCGCCTCACCGGCCGCACCGGTGTATGTCTGGCCACGCTCGGCCCCGGCGCGACCAACTTCGTGACCGCCGCCGCGTATGCGCAGCTAGGCGGCATGCCAATGCTGATGGTCACCGGGCAAAAGCCGATCAAGTCGAGCAAGCAGGGCCATTTTCAGATCGTCGACGTGGTGCGGATGATGGAGCCGCTCACCAAGTACACGCGGCAGATCGTGTCGATCAGCAACATTCCGGCGGCGGTGCGCGAGGCGGTCCGGCAGGCCGAGGAAGAGCGGCCCGGCGCCACCCACCTCGAATTGCCCGAAGACGTCGCGCACGAAGAGGGCGACGGCAAGCCGATCCCGAAGAGCTATAGCCGCCGCCCCGTCGCCGAGGAAAAAGCGGTCGCGCGCGCGGTCGAGGCGATCATCGGCGCGAAGCATCCGTTGCTGATGATCGGCGCGGGCGGCAACCGCAAGACCACCACCAAGATGCTGCGCGAGTTCGTCGATCAGATCGGCATACCGTTCTTCACCACGCAGATGGGCAAGGGCGTGATCGACGAATCGCATCCGATGTGGCTCGGCAACGCGACCCTGTCCGACGGCGACTTCGTGCACCGCGCGATCGAGCACGCGGACTGCATCATCAACGTGGGTCACGACGTGATCGAGAAGCCGCCGTTCTTCATGCGCAGCGGCGAAGCGGGCGAGAAGACGGTGATTCACGTCAACTTTCTCGGCGCGGAAGTCGACACGGTGTATTTCCCGCAGATCGAAGTGGTCGGCGACATCGCCAACGCGGTATGGCAGTTGAAGGAAAGCCTCAAGGAGCGTCAGGAGCATTGGGACTTCACGCGCTTCAAGGAGATCAAGCAGCACTTCGAGGCGCATCTGGTCAAAGGCCAGCACGACGACCGCTTCCCGATGTATCCGGTGCGGATCGTCAACGATGTGTACGAGACCACGCCGGTGGACGGCATCGTGTGTCTGGACAACGGCATGTACAAGATCTGGTTCGCCCGCTACTACCGCGCGCATGAACCGAATTCGCTGCTGCTCGACAACGCGCTCGCGTCGATGGGCGCGGGCTTGCCCTCGGCGATCGCCACCAAGATCGTGCACCCGGATCGCAAGGTGATGGCCGTATGCGGTGACGGCGGCTTCCTGATGAATTCGCAGGAACTGGAAACGGCGGTGCGTCTGAAGCTCGATCTGGTGATCCTGATCCTGCGCGACGACGCGTTCGGCATGATCCGCTGGAAGCAGGAGAACATGAACTTCCCCGACTACGGCATGACGCTCGCCAATCCGGATTTCGTCGCGTACGCGCAGAGCTATGGCGCGAAGGGGCATCGGATCGAATCGGCCGCGGAGTTCGCGCCTTTGCTGCGCGAATGCTTCGTGACGCCCGGTGTGCACGTGATCGATGTGCCGATCGACTACTCGGACAACGAGCGCGTGCTCAACCGCGAGATCAAGCGGCTGTCCGCGCAACTGTGAGTTTCGTCTGACCCGGAAGCGGGCGGCATGGCGCTTGCGCGCCGTGCCGCCGCGACTGCTGGTACCGCTTTTGCTGCTTCTTGCTGCTGTCAGGTATCGGATCAAGGAGAACGCATCATGTTGAAGAAGACTTACCCGTACTACCTCGCCAACGAGGCGGTGGCCGCCAACACCGATCTCGAAGTCACCGATAAATTCAGCGGCGAAGTGGCGACCCGCGTCGCGATGGCCGACGCGGCAGCGATCGACAAGGCGATCGGCCACGCCGTCGACGCGATGCCCGCCATGCGCGCGTTCCCGCCGTTCAAGCGCCAGGCGGTGCTCGAACACTGTGTGAAACGCTTTCGCGAGCGTTATGACGAACTGGCGCTCGCGCTGTGCATCGAGGCGGGCAAGCCGATCAACGATTCGAAAGGCGAGGTCACGCGCCTGATCGACACGTTCAAGGTGGCCGCCGAGGAGAGCGTGAGGATCGACGGCGAGATCGTCAATCTGGAGATTTCACCGCGCGCGAAGGGCTATCACGGCTACGTGAAGCGCGTGCCGATCGGGCCGTGCTCGTTCATCTCGCCGTTCAATTTTCCGTTGAATCTGACCGCGCACAAGGTCGCGCCGGCGATTGCCGCGGGCGTGCCGTTCGTGCTGAAGCCGGCGAGCCGCACACCGGTCGGCGCGCTGATCATGGGCGAGATCCTTGCGGAAACCGATCTGCCGAAAGGCGCGTTCTCGATCCTTCCCGCGCATCGCGACGGCGCCGATCTGTTTACTACCGACGAACGTTTCAAGCTGCTGTCGTTCACCGGTTCGCCGGCGGTCGGGTGGGATCTGAAGGCGAAGGCCGGCAAGAAGAAAGTGATTCTGGAGCTGGGTGGCAACGCGGCCGCGATCGTCGACGGCGATCAGGGCGGCAAGCTCGACTACGTGGTCGAGCGGCTCGCGTTCGGCGCGTTCTATCAGTCGGGGCAGAGCTGCATCGGCGTGCAGCGGATTCTGGTGCACGTGAAGGTGTACGACGCGCTGCGCGAGAAGCTGATTGCGAAAACGCAGTCGCTGGTGATGGGCGATCCGAAAGACGAAAAGACCTTCGTCGGGCCGATGATCTCCGAATCGGAGTCCAAACGCCTCGCCGGCTGGATGGACGGCGCGGTGCAGGCGGGCGCGACAATCGTTGCGGGCGGCAAGGTCGACGGCGCGATGTTCGAGGCCACGCTGCTCGAAGGCGTGAAGCGCGACACCGATCTGTATCGGAAGGAAGCTTTCGGGCCGGTCGCGATCCTGGAGCGCTTCGACGATTTCGAGGCCGCGCTCGCGACGGTCAACGACAGCGACTTCGGTCTGCAAGCGGGCGTGTTCACTGATTCGCTCGCGCATGCGCATCGCGCGTGGGACGCGCTCGAAGTGGGCGGTGTGGTGATCAACGACGTGCCGTCGTTCCGGGTCGACAATATGCCGTATGGCGGCGTGAAGGATTCGGGGCTGGGGCGCGAAGGTGTGCGCTACGCGATCGAAGATATGACTGAGATGCGTTTGATGGTGATGCGCGAGACGTGGTGAGGGGGCGTGGCGGTTGGGAAGCGAGCGGGCTAGGGCAGGCGCCGGCTACGCGAGCTCCTCCTGTCACGCAATTGTCGCCTGCGCGCACTACGCTCGCGAGCGAGGCGGGCCGCCGCCCGGCGGCGATCCGCCGGCGTTCGCGCGATGCGCTCCCGCGACGAGCTTTCGCCGACGTAAGCAGAAAGCCGTCACGTGCGCCATGAGTGTTTTTGCTGAAGTGCTACAATACCGGCCTTTCCGGCGGGTGTTTCCGCCGGCCGGAGCCGGCCGCAGTTTTCCCGAAGCACTGACGGGTCCCGTGCGGAACGCCGTGGCTCCGCCTTCATCCTGATGCCCTCTGCGGTTTCGACCGCTGCCGCGCGCACCCGCGCCAAGCGCATTTTTAGCGAAAGCCACCATGTCCGACACAGCCGTCACGCCCAGCACTGCGACTTTTGATCAATTCGGTCTCGCGCCCGACATCCTGAAAGCCGTCAAAGAATCGGGCTACACCACGCCAACGCCTATCCAGGCGGAGGCGATTCCCGTCGTGCTGGCCGGCCGTGACGTGATGGGCGCCGCGCAGACCGGCACCGGCAAGACCGCGAGTTTCTCGCTGCCGATCATCCAGCGGCTGCTGCCGCAGGCCAGCACGAGCGCATCGCCCGCACGCCATCCGGTGCGCGCGCTGATCCTCACGCCGACCCGCGAACTCGCCGACCAGGTCGCCGCGAACGTGCAGTCGTATGCGAAGCACACGGCGCTGCGCAGCGCCGTGGTGTTCGGCGGCGTGGACATGAATCCGCAGTCCGAGCAACTGCGCCGCGGCGTCGAAATCCTGATCGCCACGCCGGGCCGTCTGCTCGATCACGTGCAACAGAAAACCGCCAACCTGGGCCAGGTGCAGATCCTCGTGCTCGACGAAGCCGACCGAATGCTCGACATGGGCTTCCTGCCGGACCTGCAGCGCATCCTGAACCTGCTGCCGAAGGAACGTCAGACGCTGCTGTTCTCGGCCACCTTCTCGGGCGAAATCAAGAAGCTCGCGGCCACGTATCTGCGCAACCCGCAGACCATCGAAGTCGCGCGCAGCAACTCGACCGCGACCAACGTTACCCAGATCGTCTACGAAGTCGCCGAGGGCGACAAGACCGGCGCGGTCGTGCAACTGATCCGCGAGCGCAGCCTCAAGCAGGTGATCGTGTTCTGCAACAGCAAAATCGGCGCGAGCCGGCTTGCGCGCAGCCTCGAACGCGACGGCGTGGTGGCGACCGCGATTCACGGCGACCGCTCGCAGAACGAGCGTATGCAGGCGCTCGACGCGTTCAAGCGCGGCGAGATCGAAGCGCTGGTGGCGACCGACGTCGCCGCACGCGGTCTGGACATCGCCGAACTGCCGGCGGTGATCAACTTCGACCTGCCGTTCAACGCGGAAGATTACGTGCACCGGATCGGCCGTACCGGGCGTGCTGGGGCGTCGGGCGACGCGCTGTCGCTGTGCAGCCCGAACGAGCGCAAGCAGCTTGCCGATATCGAGAAGCTGATCAAGCGGCCTCTGGATGTGCAACGCCTGACCGTTGCAGCGCCGGTGCGTCATCACCATGAAGAGCGCGCGCCGCGCCGCGAGCGCAGCGGCGATGGCCGTGAGGGTCGCGACGAGCGCGGCAGCCGCCGTCGTACGGGCGCGCCGTCGTCGGGCTCGTTCGACCGGCCGCATCACCATCGCGCGCAGCCAGTGGATGACTTTTTCCTGAAGCCGTATGAGCCGTCGGCATCTTCGATGCGTAAGGTCGAAGAAGCGGCCGCAGCGGCCACGCCGCAGAAGTCGGGCTCGAAGCAGCCGTTGGCGGCATTGCTGGGCGGGTTTGGCATGCCGAGGAAGTCGACTTCGTCGTCGTGATGCTGGCGGGGAAGGTTTAGTGCCTTTTGACGCCTTGCAAGGTTCTTCAGACGCTTCTGTGGTTTAAACGTCTCAAGCACCTCAAGCATCTCAAGCGCTTCGCGGTTTTAACCGCGAAGCGCTTTTTATTTTGTGACGCCCATGCGCCGGGCCCATGCCGTCGTGGCGGCGGCATAGAAGCCGTCCAGCGTCGTGTGGGCCTGGCCGTTCAGGTCGCCGAGTCCCAGATGGCGCGCCGCGGCGCTCAGCGCTTCGAGCGGCCTGTCGCTGTCGAGCGCGGTTGCGCCGTTCTGCTTGCTCAGCTTTTCGCCGAGTTCGTTCGTCACGACGGGCACATGCAGATACCGCGGCGTCGGCACACCAAGGCAGCGTTGCAGATAAATCTGCCGCGCAGTCGAATCCATCAGATCCACGCCGCGCACGATGTGCGTGATGCCCGCATCCGCATCGTCGACCACCACCGCCAACTGATACGCCCATTGGTCGTCCGCACGCTTCAGAACGAAGTCGCCGACTTCGGTGGCGAGGTTTTGCGTCCGCCGGCCCTGCCAGCGATCGTCGAACGCGATCACGGCAGCAGCGCCGTCGGGCACGCGCAGCCGCCAGGCGCGCGCCGGTTTGCCGTTCAGACCGTGACGGCAGGTGCCGGGGTACGCGAGGGTCGTGTTGCGCGCATGCGCGTGCAGCAGCGAGTCGGCGATTTCCTTGCGCGTGCAGCCGCACGGATAGATCAGCCCGGTCGGCTTCAGTTGCGCCAGCGCCTGCTCGTAGCGCGCCACGCGCCGGCTTTGCCAGAGGGGTGCTTCATCGGCGTGCATGCCGAAGCGCGCGAGGGTCGCGAGGATGTCGTCGGCGGCGCCCGGCACGGTGCGCGGCCGGTCGATGTCTTCGATCCGCACGAGCCAGGTGCCCTCATGCGCGCGGGCGTCGAGCCAGCTTGCCAGTGCGCTGACCAGCGAGCCGAAATGCAGCGGCCCGGTAGGCGACGGTGCAAAGCGTCCGCGATAGGTCATGGTCGGGTGGCGTTGTGGTGCGCCGCCACCATCACGCCGCGCGCGCCGCCTTGCCGTCCGGATGACACGCCGGGCAGGTCTTGCCCGCCACGTACAGCGGGGATTGCTGCGCTTCGGGCGTGACCACGGCGCGGCAGCCGAAGCATTGCGCGGTCGCGGTAGGCTGCAGCAGCGGGTTCAGCGCGGTGCGGTAGTCGAACACGAAGCAGTCGCCGTGATAATGCGCGCCGCCCACTTCCTCGAAGTACTTCAGGATGCCGCCTTCGAGCTGGTACACGTTTTCGATGCCGACTTCCTTCATGTGGATCGCGGCTTTCTCGCAGCGAATCCCACCGGTGCAGAACGACACCACCGTCTTGCCTTCGAGATCGGCGCGATTGTTCTCGATCACCTCGGGAAACTCGCTGAATTTCGTAATGCGGTAGTCGAGCGCGTCGTCGAACGTGCCGACGTCCACTTCGAATGCGTTGCGCGTGTCGAGCATCACGACCGGGCGGCCCTCGTCATCATGACCGCGGTCCAGCCAGGCCTTCAGCGTGGGAGCGTCGACGAACGGCGCGCGGCCGAGTTCCGGACGGATGGCCGGCTTCTTCATCGTGATGATTTCGCGCTTGAGCTTGACCAGCATGCGCGTGAACGGCTGCTTGTCCGACAGGCTTTCCTTGAATTGCAGGTTCGCGAACTTGCCCTCGAACAGCGCATCGTGACGGATGTAGTCGATGAACGCGTCGGTGTGCTCGCGCGAGCCGGCGACGAACAGGTTGATGCCTTCCGGTGCCAGCAGAACGGTGCCGCGCAGGCCAAGCGCGTTGCAGCGTTCAGTGACGAGCGGGCGCCAGGCGGCGGTGTCTTCGATGGTCGCGAAATGATACGCGGCGAGATTGACGATACTCATGTGTGTTCAGCGGTAAGCAGCGGTAAGCAGCGGTATGAAGTGGCCGGCGTGGCGAAGCGCGGGGGCGTCGAGCCGCCGCGCGCGGCCCGGGATAGCCGGGCGGAGCCAGGGTGTCGCGGCCACGTCGAAAAGGGCGAAAGCGCTATTATCCCTCAACCCGGCGTTTCCCCGGACTCGGCCGAATGGCCAGCCGATTGCGCCAGCTCAAATTGTCCGGCAATTTGTGGCGCCGGGTGGTGCGGTTTCCTGCGGTCGCCGCACGGTCGAGCCTGCCGCTCAAGCCGCGCGCCATGTTGCGAAACGCCCGCGCCGTGGCGCTGCCGCGTTCGCGTCCTAAGCCGGACGGCTAACGCGCGGTTTTGCGCTGAACACGGCGGAAGGGTGGAGTTACAATGTCGCCCATGTCAGATCCCCGCTTCGTTCATCTCCGCGTTCACTCCGAATTCTCGATTGCCGACGGCATCGTGCGTCTTGACGACATCGTCAAGGCCGCGGCCAAAGACGGCCAGGGCGCGCTCGCCCTCACCGATCTCGGCAACGCGTTCGGCCTCGTCCGTTTCTACAAGGAAGCCCGCGGCAAAGGGGTCAAACCCATTGCCGGCTGCGACGTCTGGATCACCAATCCGGACGACCGCGACAAGCCTTCCCGTTTGCTGCTGCTGGTCAAGGACCGGCGCGGCTATCTGAATCTGTGCGAACTGCTCAGCAAGGCATCGCTCACGAACCAGCATCGCGGCCGCGCGGAAGTCGAAGCCGGCTGGCTCGAATCCGGGCTCGGCGAGGGGCTGCTCGCGTTGTCGGGCGCGCAGCAGGGCGACGTGGGGCTCGCGCTTGCGGCCGGCAACGAGGAAGCGGCGAGGCGCAACGCGCTGCATTGGGCGAAGGTGTTCCCGGGAGGCTTCTACATCGAGCTGCAGCGTTGCGCCCAGCCGGGCGGCGAGCAATACGTGCAACAGGCGGTCGCGCTCGCGGCATCGCTGAAATTGCCGGTGGTCGCCACGCATCCGATGCAGTTCATGACGCCGGACGACTTCACCGCGCACGAAGCGCGCGTGTGTATTTCCGAGGGCGACATTCTCGCGAATCCGCGCCGCCCGAAGCGCTTCACGTCCGAGCAGTATTTCCGCACGCAGGAGGAAATGGCCGCGCTGTTCGCGGACATTCCGTCGGCGCTCGCCAACACCGTCGAGATCGCGAAGCGTTGCAATCTCACGCTCGAACTCGGCAAGCCGAAGCTGCCGCTGTTCCCGACGCCCGACCGCATGTCGCTCGACGACTATCTCGTGCTGCTGTCGAAAGAGGGCCTCGAAAAGCGTCTCGAACAGTTGTACCCGGACGAAGCCGAGCGCGCCGCGCAGCGCGAAACCTACTACCAGCGCCTCGAATTCGAGTGCGGCACGATCATCAAGATGGGCTTTCCGGGCTACTTCCTGATCGTCGCGGACTTCATCAACTGGGCGAAGAACAACGGCGTGCCGGTCGGACCGGGCCGGGGCTCGGGCGCGGGTTCGCTGGTCGCCTACGCGCTCGGCGTGACCGATCTCGACCCGCTGCGCTACAACCTGCTGTTCGAGCGTTTCCTGAATCCGGAGCGGGTGTCGATGCCCGACTTCGACATCGACTTCTGCCAGCACGGCCGCGATCGCGTGATCCAGTACGTGAAGGAGAAGTACGGTGCGGACGCCGTATCGCAGATCGCGACGTTCGGCACGATGGCCGCGAAAGCGGCGGTGCGCGACATCGGCCGGGTGCTCGATCTCGGCTACATGTTCACCGACGGCATCGCCAAGCTGATTCCTTTCAAGCCGGGCAAGCACGTCACGATCGCCGACGCGATGAAGGAAGAGCCGCTGTTGCAGGAGCGCTTCGATAACGAAGACGAAGTGCATCAGCTGATCGAACTCGCGCAGCGCGTCGAAGGCCTCACGCGTAACGTCGGCATGCACGCGGGCGGCGTGCTGATCGCGCCCGGCAAGCTGACCGATTTCTGCCCGCTCTACACGCAGGGCGACGAAAGCGGCGTCGTCAGCCAGTACGACAAGGACGACGTCGAAGCCGTCGGCCTCGTGAAGTTCGACTTTCTGGGCTTGACCACGCTGACGATTCTCGACTGGGCCGAGCGCTATATCCGCCGCCTCGATCCGTCGAAGCAGGACTGGTCGCTCGGCCAGGTACCGCTCGACGATCCGGCGTCGTTCTCGGTTCTCAAGAAAGCGAATACGGTCGCCGTGTTCCAGCTGGAAAGCCGCGGCATGCAGGGCATGCTGAAAGACGCGCAGCCCGACCGCTTCGAAGACATCATCGCGCTGGTCGCGTTGTACCGTCCGGGCCCGATGGACCTGATCCCGAGCTTCTGCGCGCGTAAGCACGGCCGCGAAGTGGTCGAGTATCCGGACCCGCGTGTCGAATCTGTTCTGAAAGAGACCTACGGCATCATGGTCTACCAGGAGCAGGTGATGCAGATGGCGCAGATCATCGGCGGCTACTCGCTGGGCGGCGCCGACTTGCTGCGTCGCGCGATGGGTAAGAAGAAGGCCGAGGAGATGGCCGAGCATCGCGAGTTGTTCCGTCAGGGCGCCGCGAAGAACGGGCTGACCGCCGAGAAGGCCGACGAAATCTTCGACTTGATGGAGAAGTTCGCGGGCTACGGCTTCAACAAGTCGCACGCGGCCGCGTATGCGCTGCTCGCGTACTACACCGCGTGGCTCAAGGCGCACCATCCGGCGGAATTCATGGCGGCGAATATGTCGCTCGCCATGGACGACACGGACAAGGTCAAGATCCTGTTCGAAGACTGTCTGACGAACAAGATGGCCGTGTTGCCGCCGGACGTGAATCTGTCCGCGTATCGCTTCGAGCCGGTCGCCGAAGCCGACGGCAAGCGCTCGAAAACGATTCGCTATGGCCTGGGCGCGGTCAAGGGCAGCGGCCAGAACGCGATCGAAGAAATCCTGCGCGCGCGCGAAGACGGCCCGTTCATCGACATCTTCGATTTCTGCAACCGCGTCGACCGCCGCATCGTCAATCGCCGCACGATTGAAGCGTTGATTCGCGCGGGCGCGTTCGACACCTTGCATGCGAATCGCGCGCAGCTGATCGCGTCCGTTTCGCTCGCGATGGAAGCGGCCGAGCAGGCGAGTGCCAATGCGTTGCAAGCGGGTCTGTTCGACATGGGCGACGCGCCGTCGCAAGGTCACGAACTGGTCGACGAGCCGGAATGGCCGGAAAAGAAGAAGCTGCAGGAAGAGAAGGCCGCGCTCGGCTTTTATCTGTCGGGCCATTTGTTCGACGCCTACAAGGACGAAGTGCGCCGCTTCGTGCGCCAGAAGATCGGCGAGTTGAAGGAAGGGCGCGACAAGCTGGTCGCGGGCGTGATCGCGTCGCTGCGCACGCAGATGACCCAGCGCGGCAAGATGCTGATCGCGCTGCTCGACGACGGCACCGGCCAGTGCGAAGTGACGGTCTTCAACGAGACCTTCGAAGCGCACAAGCAACTGTTCAAGGAAGACGAACTGCTGGTCGTGCAAGGCCAGGCGCGTAACGACGCGTTCACGGGCGGCATCCGCTTTACCGTCGACACGGTCATGGATCTGGGCCGCGCGCGCTGCCGCTACGCGGAAGCCGTGAAGGTGCAGATGAACGGCAATGCGGATGCGCTGGCGTTGCGCCGCGTGCTCGAAGCGCATAGCGCCGGCAAGGACGAGCCGCAGGCGGCTCCCGCGCCGGCGGCATCATCGCGCGGCAATGGCGGCGGGCGCAACGACGGCGGTTATGGCAACGACAGTGGCCGTCAACGCCAGGCTGTGCAGATTCCGAACGGCCTGGCTGTGCAGGTGGTTTATCGCAGCGAAAACGCGCAAGGTGAAATGCGTCTGGGCGATGCCTGGCGCGTGAAGCCGACCGACGAACTGCTCGCCGCGTTGCGTGGCGAGTTTGCGGGAAGTTCGATCGAGATCGTTTATTGAGGTTCGGGTTTGGTCCGCGCGGTTCGGGCGGACCAAATTTCGGCCCGCGTTGAGCGCCGTCACTCCACGCCGCCTTAGCTTCACCCCCTGCCGCGCCGCGCCGCTTCGCCCAAACGCGCCAGCTTTAAAAACCGGTAGTACACCGTTTCCGCGTTGAACACAGCAATCATGAAGCCGGCGCGGCCATCCAGAAAACCGCGCCGCAGCAGATAGGTCCGCACGAACGCCCACGCGCCGCGCCCAAGCGCCTTGCCGAAGCTGCCGCGCTGACCCGCCGCGTGACGTTGCTGCGCGCCCGCCGTCGAATACGCATCGAGCTTGCGCAGCACGCCTTCGAAGTCCTCGTACGAGTAGTGCATCAGCTTGCCGGTCAGACGCTGCGCTGGGGTGTCGAACACGAGGCGCTCGTGCACGAGGTCGTCGGAGAAACGCGCGGCGCCGCGTTTGAACAGACGCGGAATCCAGTCCGGGTACCAGCCGCTGTGATGAATCCAGTGGCCGCAAAAACTCGACAGCCGGTCCACCGCGTAGACGTCGGCGGTGGGGGCGATGAGCGCCGCGCGCATTGCCACAGCCAGTTCCGGCGAGACGATTTCGTCGGCGTCGATCGATAGAATCCAGCTTGTGCTGAGCGCGTCGACCGCGCGGTTCTTTTGCGGGCCGAAGCCGGGCCAGTCGGTTTGTTCGATCACGCGGGCGCCGTGCGCGCGGGCGATGTCGGCGGTGCCGTCGGTGCTGCCGCCGTCGATCACGACGATCTGATCGGCAAAGGCCACGGCTTGCAGGCATTCGGCCAGCCGCGCCGCCGCGTTTCGGGTGATGATGGCGACGCCGAGGGTGGTTTCTTGCATACCTGAGTTGCGTAGGCTGGGTTCGAGTGGCGAGGAACGCGGGATGGTGGAGGCTAGACGTGCAAACGAGTCTCGCGAGTATACACAGCCTCGCTCATCCGGCCCCACGCTAAAGCGCCAGGCGCAGCGCGTGGAGCGTCGGCCGTCGCGCGCCTGGCTTTGCGGGTTCTCGCGTGCGGTGACCACACCCCCCAACGCCACCCACTCCGTCCCGGCCTCCACCCCCAACCGATTACAATGCTCTTTTTCGATATTCCCCGCAGCGCCCATCCGGCGCGCCGCGCGGTTGCTGTCCCGCATTCACAGAGGATTCCTTGAGCGCGAAGCCAACGTTAAGCAAACCCATCGGTTCAGGTGAGGCGTCGTCGCCGGCCGTCGTTTTCCGGCGCCTGTGGCCGTATATCAAGCCGCTGCTGTGGGTGGTGGTCGGCGCGATCGTCGCGATGGCCGTCAGCGCCGGCACCGACGCCGCCATCCCCGCCTTGCTCAAACCGCTGCTGGACAAGGGCTTCGGCGCGCACGCGAGCGACAACGCCAAGTGGTTCGTGCCGGGCGCGGTGATCGGCCTCGCACTGGTTCGCGGCGTGTCGCAATACGCCTCCGGCTATCTGCTCGCGTACGTGTCGAACAAGATCCTGCTCGACCTGCGCCTGAAGATGTTCAACCGGATGATCCACACGAGCGTCGCGTTTTTCCAGCGTGAGACCGCGAGCACGGTGATCAACGCGATCGTGTTCGAGGTGAACCAGATTCTCAACGTGCTGCTCAGCGTGATGGTGACGCTCGTGCGCGACTCGCTGACGGTGATCTTCCTGCTCGGCTATCTGTTCTATCTGAACTGGCGTTTGACGCTGATCGTCGCGGTGCTGCTGCCGGGGATCGGCTGGCTGGTCGGCAAGATCAATCGCCGTCTGCGGCGCCTGAACCGCGAACATCAGCTGCTGACCAACGAGCTGTCGTACATCGTCGAGGAGACGGTGGGCGGCTACAAGGTCGTCAAGGTGCATAACGGCGAGCAGTACGAGATCGACCGCTTCACGGCGATGAGCAAGCGCCTGCGCGGCTACGCGATGCGCATGACGGTGTCCGGCGGTCTCGCGCAGCCGTTGACGCAGTTCCTCGCGTCGATTGCGCTCGCCGTCGTGATTACGATCGCGGTGGTGCAGTCGTCGTCGGACCAGACCACCGTGGGCGGCTTCGTCGCGTTCGTCACGTCGATGCTGCTGATCATTTCGCCGCTCAAGCATCTGATGGACGTGAACCAGCCGCTGCAGCGCGGCATGACGGCCTGCGAGCTGATCTTCGGTCTGATCGACGAGCCCTCTGAGCCGGAAGGCGGCGGCAAGCCGCTCGAGCGCGCGCGCGGCGAGGTGGAGTTCCGCGACGTGTCGTTCAATTACAGCACCAACGGCACGAGCGCCACGCATAACCGCCACACGCTCGATCAGGTGTCGTTCAAGGTGGCGCCGGGAGAAATGGTCGCGCTGGCGGGTCCGTCGGGCAGCGGCAAGACCACGCTCGTGAATCTGCTGCCGCGCTTTTTCGATCCGACCGGCGGCCAGATTCTGGTCGACGGCGTGCCGCTGCCGGAATACGACCTGCACGCGCTGCGCAGCCAGGTCGCGATGGTCAGCCAGGACGTGGTGCTGTTCAACGACACGGTCGCCAACAACGTCGCGTACGGCCAGACGGCCGATGCCGAGAAGGTCAAGGCGGCGCTGCGCGCGGCCAACCTGTGGGACACCGTCGAGGCGATGCCGAACGGCATCGAGACCCTGGTCGGCGACAACGGCATGATGCTCTCGGGCGGCCAGCGGCAGCGTCTGGCGATTGCGCGCGCGATCTACAAGGACGCGCCGATCCTGATTCTCGACGAAGCCACTTCCGCGCTCGATTCCGAATCCGAGCGCCACGTGCAGTCCGCGCTGGAAACCTTGATGAAGGGCCGCACGACGCTGGTCATCGCGCACCGCCTGTCGACGATCGAGCGCGCCGACCGGATTCTCGTGATGGAAGCGGGGCGCATCGTCGAGCGTGGCAGCCATCGTGAATTGCTGAAGCAGGATGGGCTGTATGCGCATTTGCACCGCATCCAGTTCCAGCAGAACGCGGCCTGATCAGGCCGGTTCGAGCGACGCCCGGTCTGGTGGCTGAGCGTCGCGTCTTCATTGCCCCGTTGAGCGGGGAAGCACTTTCCACATTCCGTCCGGCATCGTCCGGCTCGTGGCGCTGTCAGCAGGGTTTGGCGGCTGGCACCCGGGCCGCCTGAATGCCGCTGACGGCGGCGGGTTAGCTATGTCTCGTTGCCAGCGCGCCGCGCGGCGCACCGCCATTGCAACGCGCGAACTCAGCGACGGTTTTTACGCACCACGCGCTTGAGCCAGATGCCCGGCGCGTACACCGCCGGACAGCTAGCGTACAGAAACATCCGAATGCGCAGCCCGAGCTTCACGCCGGCACTGCGCATCAGCAAGCCGATACGCTCGCCGGGACTGCCTGCTTCGAACATCGCGTGGATGAACCGTTCACGCGCGAGCTTGGGCGCCATGGCCGCACGCATGCGTTCGCCCACACCCGCCACCTCTGCGTCGCGCTGCAACTGCGCCAGTTCCGCCAGTCCGTAACGATTGCTCTGGCGCATCCGCGCGATCAGCTCGTCCACCGAACCATAGCGGCGTTTGCGCGACAACCCACCGCGCCGGTAGCGCACCAGCGGCTCGCGCAGGCTCATGGCGCCGCCCGACAGGATCGCGCGCAGCACCATGATCTGATCTTCGGCCGCAGCGCCCGCCAGCATCGGTCCGAAGCGCTCGAACAGCCGCCGCGACCACGTGTGCGCCGCGCCGATCAGCCAGGGACGGCCCGCCAACCAGTCGTCGAAACTGCGATAGGTGTCGAGTTCGGTGGGGCTCAGCCGCTCGTGAACGTGGCCTGCTTCGTCCATGTCGGCGAGGTCGGTAGCAATCAGATCGGCGCGGCGCCCGTGCGCGAGCCAGAAGTCGACCACGCGCTCGCAGCGGGTCGACGCCGACATGTCGTCGCCCGCGGCGACGAACAGCAGCTCTCCCTGGGCCAGTTGCGCGATTTGCGACAGGTGCGCGCTGATCCCCTGGTTGGCCGCGTTGCGCCGCGTGATCACCCGATGCGGACCGTCGTAGCCGGCGAGCGCCGCTTCGATCGCGGCGAAGGTCGCGTCGCTGGACGCGTCGTCGGAGATGATGATTTCGAGCGGCTGATAGGTCTGCGCGAGCGCGCTGCGCACGGCATCGCCGATCTGTTCAGCCTGGTTGTAAGCGATCAGCAGCATCGTGACCAGCGGGCGTTCGGTGCCCGGCGCGGCGCAGGGCGCTGCGGGCGACGGATGAGGCGGCAGGCTATCGGTCATGGAGTCGGAGCGGTTGCAATTGGGCTAGATTTTAATCGGTGCAGACGCGGCTGCGGGATTGCGGCTTCGATTCGAGCGCCGCGGCAGGCATCCTTTACAATTGCCGCTGCTTTCGACCAGGCGGCCCGCGCGGCGCCGCGTGTCCATGCCCGAGTAACACCGTATGTGCGCTGCGTGCGCCCTTCACCGAGATCCGATCCTTGTCCGACCCGACCCGCCGTCCACTCACCGACATTGCGCTGACCACCCAGGCGCTGAAAAACAGCGGCGGCGCCGAACGCTATACGCGCGACGTGATCGCCGGCCTGCATCGGATGGGCTTGCGGCCTACGCTGTTCGCCCGCGAAATCGACCGAAGCCTGCCCGAAGCGGCATGGATCGACGCACAGCCGCTGAACGTGCACTGGGCGCCGCGCAAGCTGCGCAACCTCGCGTTCGACTGGCGGCTGAAGCAGCGGCTCAAACGGCACCGCCCCGCTTGCGTGTTTTCGATCAATCACTCCACCCAGGCCGACGTCGCGCTGTGCGGCGGCACGCATCCGGGCTCGCTCGAAGCCGCCGGGCGCAGCGCGCGCCGCAGCGACGAGTGGCAGATCGACATGGAGCGGCGCGTCTACACGCACGCGCGTTCGATCATTGCGCATTCGCAACTGATGAGCCGCGAGTTGCAGCGCTTTTACGGCGTGCCGGCGGAGCGCATCGACGTCATCTATCCGCCGGTCGACACTGCGCGCTTCCAGCCGCTCACCGACGAAGCCCGCGCGACGGTGCGCCGCCAGCTCGACTTGCCCGAAGACCGCGTGATCTTCGTGTTCTCGTCGACCAGTCACGAGCGCAAAGGCTATCCGCTGCTGGAGGCGTTTTTTGCGCGGACCACGCTGCCGGTGTGCCTCGTCGTCGCCGGCCGGCCGGTGCCGAAGACCAGTGAGACGATTCGCTACGTCGGCTACAGCAAGGAGATCGAGAAGCTGTTCGCGGCCGCCGACTTCACGGTCGTCGCATCGGCGTACGAGCCGTTCGGCCTCGTGGGCGTCGAGTCCGTGATGTGCGGCACGCCGCTCGTGATCGCGGACAACGTCGGCTCGGCGGAGACCGTCACCGGCGCGGCGAAGATCGAGTTCTCGCGGCAGTCGGCGGGGAGTTTCGAGCGGGCGATCGGGCAGGCGGTGGAGCGGGTGCGCGGCGGCGGCGCGCGGATCGCACGGCCGCTCGAGAATCTGGTGTACGACCCGAGCGTCGATGCGCATGTTGCCGCGCTTTATGAGCTGTTCACGCGGTGAGCTGATCGGCTGATGGGCGGGTCGGGCCTCGGACCGGCGCGGGAGCACGCCGAATCGGCGCAGAGCGGGGAGCAAACCGGCCCGATCCCCCGGGCGCCCGCTCGCCGAACTCCGCCCGACCTCAAACCTTGACGCCGCCAGCGCGGCGAGCCGCGTGTAAAGCCGGCGCGCTCTGCAGTTCGCGCTTCCTTGCATCGACCACCGCGAGCAGCGTGGCGACCAGCAACGCGAGCAGCACCGTGACCATGATCGGCACGAGCACGTCGATGGTCAGCCCGAAGATCACGGTGCTGGTGGCGACCGCGAGGCCCGCGTAAGAGGCCGCGCGGATCGCCGGGTCGGTCGAATGCCGGTGCCGCCAGAAATACACCGAGATCCCATAGTAGAACAGCAGCAGGCCCGCCACGCCGATCGCACCCATCTCGGCGAGCGCCGAGAAAAAGTCGCTATGGGCGCGCTCGTTGACGATCTCGGCCTTCACTTCACCACGCTTGGCCATCACGCCCAGCTCCTCGGCCAGATGTCCCTTGCCGACGCCGTACACCGGGTGATGCATGAAAATCAGCCGCGACGCGTTCCACAACTGCAGGCGCAGACCCACCGAGGTGTAATCCTCGCCCTTGTGCATCATCGAGACGTCGGTCGACACTTCGCTCAGGCGCTTCTGGATGCGCTCGGTCGACAGCAGCGTGCCGGCCACGAGCACGATCGCCAGCGTCGCGATCAGCAGACGCTTCTTGTGCGCAAACCACTGGTACTGCATACCGAGCAGCACCACGAACACCGGCACGGCCAGCCAGCCGCCACGCGTGCCCGACAGATACGACGCATAGCCGCCCGCCACCAGCGCCAGCACACGCGGCACCAGCAAGCGCCAGTCGCGGGGCTTGTCCCAGCCGAGCGTGAAGACCGACAGGAAAGCGAGCAGCAGTGCGGTATCGCCGAACGGAATCGCGTTGGTGTAGGAATTATTCAGACGATTCGCATCGGTCCAGCCGCCAGGGGGCTGATCGACGATCGCCCAGAGGCCGACCGCCAGCGCGCCGGCCGCGCAGCCCCAGCCGATCATGCGCAGATTGCGCGATGGCAATTGCCGCAGCAGCAGGAAGATCGGCAGCGCGAGCACGAAGCGCGACAGCGCGTCGAACTGCCGGGGCAGCCAGTAGCCGAACAGCAATTGCTGCGCGCCGATCGCGACGACCAGCGCCAGCATGCCGATGGTGAACCAGCGGTAGGTGCGCAGCGCCGAAAAATAGCCCGGCATGCGCCGGTTGACGACGGCGGCGCCGAGCGCCAGCGCGAGAATTGCGAAAAAGCAATAGCCGGTGCCGCCGCGCCACATCAGATTGACTGCGGGCGCGAGAAACAGCAGGGCTGTACAGAGCCAGACCAGACTGGAAGCAAAAATCATAGGGCAACGATTTGTATGAACACTACCGTTCCGGTGGTGGAGTTGCTGGGGGAGCCGGACCATTGAGAGAAGTTTTTTCAAGACGGTAGAGCGAACGGGATTATAACCGCGCCCCTCCTTGCAAAATGCTTGCTGTCGCACGCGGAAAGGTGCGGGAAGACGGCGCCACGGCACGGCGCGGCGAATCGGCCGGCAAAGGGCGCGAACGCAAGGCGGCGCAGCGTTTGCGGTGCCCGGCGCGGCGGTCCGCGTGACCTTGCGCGCAGCGCTTCGCGCTCGGCGCAGGCGACCCGCCATTGGCCGCGGCCCTGGCGGCCGGCGCCCCGGTATTTGCCGTACGCACGGGCTGCGGCGGTACAATCCCGCGAAACTCATGGCCGGCGCGCGGCGCATGCCGTGCCCGCAGCCAGCTCAACGGACCGAATCGATGTTCTCAATCATCATCCCGACCTGGAACAACCTGCCTTACCTGCGCCTCGTGATCGAGAGCCTGCGGCGTCATTCGACGCACGCGCATCAGATCATCGTGCACGTCAATGACGGCTCGGACGGCACGCTTGCCTGGGTGCGCGACGAGGGGCTCGAACATACCGCGTCGCCCGGCAACATCGGCATCTGCCACGCGGTCAATATCGCCGCGGCGCGCGCGACGCACGATTACATCGTCTACATGAACGACGACATGTACTGCTGCCCCGGCTGGGACGACGCGCTCGTCAAACGCCTCGCGCAGATGCCCGCCGACAACCTGTTCATGCTGTCCGGCACGATGGTCGAGCCGGTCGATTCCGGCAATCCGTGCGTGGTGGTGCGCAACTTCGGCCGCGACGTGGAGACTTTCCGCGCCGACGAACTGGTCGCCGCCGCGCCCGGCATGGCGCGCGCCGACTGGCGCGGCGCGACATGGCCGCCGACGCTCGTGCATCGCGACTGGTGGCATAAGGTGGGCGGCTATAGCAGCGAATTGAGTCCCGGCATGAGCAGCGACAACGACTTTTCGATGAAATTGTGGGACGCCGGCTGCCGCGTGTTCCTCGGCGTCGGCGACAGTCTCGTGTATCACTTCCAGCAGAAGAGCACCGGCAAGGTCGTCAAGAACGACGGGCGTCGTCAGTTCCTGAACAAGTGGGGCATGACGCAGGCCACGTTCGATCGCTACTATCTGCGGCGCGGCACGGCTGTCGAGGGCGGCGCGGCGGTGAGCGAGCCCGAGCGCACCGGACGTCTGCGCCGCGCGCTGCTCAAGTCGCGGATCAAGCGGGCGTTCAGCTGACGGGTCTGGTCGTGCGCAAGCGGGCGTTCAGACGCGAGCGCCCGAACCTCGCCGGCTACGCGTCGGCCCGCAACGACGGTGCACGCCCGTCACTCACGCGCGTCACACGCCGCCCGTCACCAGCGGCAGCACCGTCAGGTCCGGATGCGTGCCGTCGACGATGCTGCGTCCCACATGCACCCCTTCATAGAGCGCGTCGTCCTTACCGGCGAAGCTCTCCTCGCCGTCAGCATGAAACGCTACGGCATGGCCGGGAATCGCCGGATCGGCGCCCGGATGACAGACATAGCCGACATACGTGTAGCGGTTATCCGCCGCGGCTGACGGCCTGGTCTCGTCGGGCGGGGTCTTGGGCAGAAGCGCCACGTGAATCTCGAAGCCCTCGTATTCCACCATTTGCCAAGGTGCGGTTTCATCGGCCATGGCCGCCTCCGTCTTTGCCGTGTCTACCAAAAAGTCTAGGTGATCCGCGATCGAAACGCGCTCGAAGACGGATACGGCAAAACCATTACGGCTTGATCGCGCCAAGCTGTTTGAGCAGCGTCAGATTGTCTTCGAGGTGCCAGTTCTCGACGATACGGCCGTCCTTCACGCGGTATAGATCGAACGCCTGGAAGTCGACAGTCTGGCCGCTGCCTTGCAGGTTCTGGAACTGCCCGGTGAAGTGTCCATGGAAATGCAGATGGACCGACGCGCGGTCGCCCGCCACGACGAGGTCGTCGATATCCGCATGCAGGTCGGGGACGGCCGCGCGGAATCCCTTCGAGGCCTGCAACGGGCCGCGAGGCCCCTGCGGCCGGCCGTCCGGCAACGTGCGGTCGATGAACGCAGGCGACAGCGCGAGCTTCGCGTAGGCTTCGTCGCCAGTGTTCCAGAACGCGGCGTAGCGGCGCGCGGCCAGCGCGACGGCATTGGTTTGCGCCGATGCGGCATCGACGGCGAAGTGGTGCGGCGCGGGCAGGGCGGCGTCGCTTGCGGCGTAGGCGCTCAGCGTGCCGGCAAGTCCGACGGCCAGCACGACGTGACGAACGAGGCGCGATACCGGTGAGGTGGACATGGGGCGCTCCAGAGAAGTGTAAGTGGATGAAACAGATTCTCCGGCTAACGACCACGTTTGATAATCGGCTTGGCAATTAAAGGATTTTCATTTTTAATTTGAAAATCCTGGCGAAATCAAACGGGTCCGCCCAAACGCCCCGGCGCGTTCGTCATATAGAATGGCGCGCTTTGCCCGGAAACGACCTCGCCCATGTGGTTCAAAAACCTTCAGCTGCACCGTCTTCCCGCTCCGTGGTCCGTCACCCCCGAACAGATGCAGAAGTGGCTCGCGCCGCACGCGTTTGCGCCCGGCAATAGCGTCGAGATGCAAAGCCACGGCTGGGCGTCGCCGCGCGACAACGATTCGCTGGTGTACGCGCTCAACGGCCAGATGCTGCTGGTGTTCCGCACCGAAAAGAAACTGCTGCCCGCGTCGGTCGTCACCCAGGTGACCAAGGCGCGCGCGCTCGAACTCGAGGAACAGCAGGGTTTCAAACCCGGTCGCAAGCAAATGCGCGAATTGAAGGAGCAGGTCACCGACGAACTGCTGCCGCGCGCCTTCAGCATTCGCCGCGACACGCGCGTGTGGATCGATTGCAAGAACGGCTGGCTCGTGATCGACGCGGCTTCGCAAACGGTCGCCGACGAAGTACGCGGCCTGCTGGTGAAGTCGATCGATCAGCTGCCGCTCGGCACGGTGCGCGTCACGCAGTCGCCGGTCGCGGCGATGACCGGCTGGCTCCTCTCCGGGGAAGGTCCGGCGGGCTTCACGCTCGACCAGGATACCGAATTGCGCTCGCCCACCGAAGGCAACGCTACCGTGCGCTACGTCGGACATACTTTGGATACCGAAGATATGCGCCGTCATATCGAAGCGGGCAAGCAGTGCATGCGCCTCGCGATGACGTGGAACGACCGCGTGTCGTTCGTGCTGACGCCCTCGCTGACGATCAAGCGCATCGCGCCGCTCGACGTGCTGAAGGAAGCGAGCGACCCGACCGCGCAGAACGACGACGAGCGTTTCGATTCCGACGTCACACTGATGACAGCCGAACTCGACCGCATGCTGACCGATCTGCTCGACGCGTTGGGCGGTGAGCAGGGCGACGCGCTCCCGCAGGCTGCGGCGGCCTGATCCGCGCGCTGGTTCGGCAAGGACCGGCGTGTTGTGCATCGAGGTGGCGGCATCGACCATGCTGGATTCGCGATATCTGAATCCTGCGTGGTCGAATTCTGGTCTTCACGCTCAGGGCATCGCGCTGCGGGGCGGTGTGCGGCAAGCTCGCGAATCGGTCCGGCTGCGATCTCGACCAGCGTGCATCCTTGCACGCTACTCCCCACGACCAACCGTACGCCGTCTTGAGCATCGGCAAGCGCGGTGCGCGCGCGTCGTCGGCGAAAGCGCGTTGGCAGCCATCGCACGAATCCGTTTAAGCCGTCGTTCGATTTTGTTCTGCGTCCGCGCGAGCGCGCCCGCCGCATCGCGCCGTTGTGCGCATCGAATCTGTATAAGATGACGATCGAACTCGTGCATCCGCCAGGGAGGGCTTGCGATGGTTCGTCTGGTCATGATTCTGCTGGGCGTCGATTATCTGCGTACCCGCTGGCGATCGTTGCGGATCATCGGCTGGCTGAGTGTGCTGCTCGGGGTGGTGATATTCATCGACGCGCTCGATAACGCACTCTATTTTCCGATCACGCCGTTCGCGGTGTTGCTGCTGCTCGAAGGACTCTGCACGCTGGCCGTCGCATGGACCGGCATGGGCGGCCAACGCACGTTGCGCTACGTGAAGGGCTTCGCGTTCAGCTTTGCCGCGACGCTGATTCTCGCCGGCCATCATCACGGCCATTTCATTCTGTCGATGATCTTCGGCATGCTCTTTCTGGCCGACGGCTTGCTGCAGATCGTTTCCGCAAGGGTGGTCCGCTATCGCACATGGCGGCTCGCGATCATCGGCGGCAGCCTCGAAATCGCGTTGGCGATTTTCTTCTTCCAACCGTTCCCGACGCACTATGTGGGCACCGTGCCGTACTGTCTCGGCCTCGGGCTGATGTTCGGCGGCTGGAACCTGATTCTGCTGAGCACGCGTGTGCGGCGTCTCGCGTCGAACCCGGCGGTGGCCGCCGACGATGCCGCCGCGCATGCAGCGGCCGCACCCGCTGCGCCAGCCAGCGCGGCGTCGCCCGGACGGACGGGCACGCTCGAATGGGATGGTCCGCCCGCCGCCGACGAAGCCGCGTTGACCGTGCACGTGTGGACTCCGGTGGGATCCGCTAAAAGCGAGGCGCGGCGGCAGCCGATCGTCGACCGCTATATCGCGGCGGTGGACCGCAATGGCGTGATATCGACCGGGCATGCCGCGCTCGAATCGCCCGAGGGCATCTACATCAGCCTGTACCCGGGCGTGGAGATCGATCGTTCACCGGACGATTTCACGCGGCTGTTGCGCGCCACGCGCGAGAACGACGTGCCCGGCGTGTTCCAGCCCGACTACCCGACCGAATCGAAGGCGTGGTGTCCGTCGACGGTGCAGGTACGCATCCGCAATTACGATCCGGTCCGCTTGCGCCGCTTCTGGGAGACCTATCGGCAGGACACGACCTACAACCTGACGCATCGCAACTGTTCGAGCAGTGTGTCGCGCGCGCTGGAGGCCGCGCTCGAGGGCGCATCGGCGCGCGTGTGGGGCAACCTCGGCGGCTGGCGGCCGTTTCTGCGCGTGATCACGACACCGGAATTGTGGGTGGCCGCGCAACTGCGCAAACGCGCCGCGACGATGGCGTGGACTCCCGGCCTCACGCTCGACTATGCGCGCGCGCTCAGCATGCTGGCCGACCCGCGGCCTTCGGGCTGGGTCAGGATGGCGCGGCTCGCCGTGCGCAGAATGGTGCGCTCGCGGCAGCAGTGGCGCGAAGAGGCACGCAACGCGACGGTGGCGCAGGCGGGGGAGCGCGGTGTGGCGTCGGGAGCGGTGCGGGATTGAGGCGTGAGTGATGCGGTGGCGAGACTTGAACAACGACGCACGATCGGCGCGTGCGTGAAACGCAACCGGCCCATCATCGGCATCGCAACGAAAATGGCAATTGCGTCAACGGCTTGCGGATTTTGCCTTGCAGTTATGCACAGATTTTTGAACAGATTCTGTTGATAACTTCTGGACCCCAAACCACCGCTCAGGTGAGTTGAACCAATCAATCTAACGGAGCGCGCCGACCCCATCGCTCATGGATATCGCCCGTGCCGTGCGAGCCGCTCGACGCGCATCGCCGTGCCAAACCGGTAAAGTTTCGGTGTGCGAATGCCGACACGCTCAGCATCCAGTCCGCATCGCGAATCGGGTTCGAACCACCACTCAACAACTGATCGTCGCGGTAATCGTGTCGCTATAGTTGCCGGGCATCGGCGTGCTCTTCGCCAGCACGAGTCCGTACACCTTGATCGACACCGCGTTGCCGCTCCCCCGTGCCGGTGGCCATCGTCGTGCCCGAGTTGCCGTCGCCCCAGGCGCTGGTGTGGGTCGAGTCAGTGTAAAGCTGGTAATTCACCGCGCCGCCCCCGCCCACGCGTCGCTACGCGTGCCATCAATTGGTATGCCGCGTCATTCACCGAGCGCCAGCGCGCGCTTGCGTCGCAGCAATGAGGAGCCGAGCGACACCGCCGCGCCGATGCCGCCCATCGCCAGCGACAGCGTGACGATCAGCGGTCCGGTTTGCGTGCGCGCCGAGAACAGACCGACCAGCAGACCGGCGAGCGGTTGTGTCAGGTTGTTCAGCAGGATCACGACGCCGGTCGTCTTGCCGTAGTCCTCCGGCGGAATGATCCGCTGGCGCGCACCGCGAATGTAGACGTTGAACATCTTGTCGAAGCCGACGATCAGCAGGAAGCCGAGTGCGTAACCGCGAGGCGCGGCACTTGCGCCGGCGATCACGCCGCCCGCGCAGATCGCCACGAACGCGACCCGGCCGAGCACCTTGGCCGGCCATGCGGTTCGCGCGATGGTCAACAGGATCAGCACCGTGGCGACGGCGCCGGCTGTTTGAAGCGCGGCATAGTAGTGGTTCGATTGCGCGTGATAGCCGGTCACCATCGCAGCCGACGTGGCGAGCGTCACGCCGATCACGAGGTTTTCGGCGGCTGCGAGCAGCACGAGCTTCTTCAGACCCGGCAGCACCAGCACATGGCGCAGCGCGATGCGCAGCGGCCGGGTCCAGTGGCCCGCGAGAGCGGGCAGCGGATTGCCGGGCTCGAAGCCGCTCGTGCGCCGCCACAGCAGCAGCGCGCCATCGGCGGCGACGAATAGCACGCCGGTGGCGCCGACCACCCATTCCCAACGCCACCAGCCGAGCAGCAGCGCGGCCAGCATCGGACCGAGGACGAAGCCCAACTGGTCGGCGAGTTGCGAGAAGGCGAGCACGCGTTGAAACTGCTGCGTGCTGAAAATTTGCGGCAGCATCACCTCGCGTGCCACCAGCCCCTGGCTCGTCAACACGCCGCAGATCGCCGAGAGCGCGATCAGCCAGCCGATTCCGCCAAACAGCAGGTACGCGAGCACGCCGCCGAAGCACGTCAGCGCCCGCACGGTCTGACTGACGCGCATCAGCCTGAGCGGCGAAACGCGATCGCACAGCGCGCCGAAGAAAGGGAACACGAGGTAACGCGGCAGCGTTTCGATGAAGAACGCGAGGCCCGACCACGAGACCTGGCGTGTTGTCTGGAACACGACGAGGGGGACGAGAAACAGCAGAATCTGATCGGCGAGACGCGCGACAAACAGCGAGCAGAAGAAAGCCTGATGATTGACGCGCACCGTGGATGTCCCGTCGTTTATGGGTCGACACCGATGCTATCAAAGATGACGGCGCTGGTCGCGCCGCAAAACGCGCTGCCCGCCGGCCGCGACACCGCGTGAGCGGTGTGCCGTGGCCGGCGGGCGGGCGGGGCGAGGACCGCTTACTCTGCGCCGCGATACGCGTGCTCCAGTTGCGCGACATCCAGCTTGACCATTTGCATCATCGCTTTCATCACGCGGCTTGCTTTCGCGGTGTCCGGGTCGCGCAGCATGTCGCCGAGCGCGTCGGGCACGATTTGCCACGACACGCCGAAGCGGTCCTGCAGCCAGCCGCATTGCCACGGCTTGCCGCCGTCGAGGAGCTTCGACCAGTAATGGTCGATCTCCGCCTGCGAGCTGCAATGCACGAATAGCGAAATGGCCGGGGTGAACGGAAATTGCGCGCCGCCGTTCAAGGCCATGAACTCCTGGCCTTCGATCTCGAACGTGACGACCAGCACGTCGCCCTCCGGGCCTGGTCCGGCGTCCGTGTAATGCATCGTGGTGGCGATGCGCGAAGCGGAAAACACGGACGTATAGAAGCGGGCCGCTTCTGCCGCATTGCCGTCGAACCACAGGCACGGCGCAATCTTTTGCATGACGGTTCTCCTTCTGTCAGGCGGATCGGGCTTGCGCTGCTTGCGCTTGACTGGCGCGTCAGTCGCATTTCATCGTGGCCATGGCCTGCTGGATTTCTTCCGCGCTCAGATCGCGTGTGTGTGTGGCGAGCGACCAGCGATGGCCGAACGGGTCCTGCAACTGGCCGTAGCGGTCGCCCCAGAACATGTCGGCGACCGGCATCAGGACCGTCGCGCCGGCCTCGACGGCCTGTTTGAAGCTGGCGTCGACGTCCTGCACGTAGTGGTGAATCGTGACCGGCGTGCCCTTCAGCGTATTCGGGCCGAATGCCTGATGGTCGGGCCACTCGTCGGTCAGCATCAGCATGGAGTCGCCGATCTTCAGGCAGGCGTGCATCACCTTGCCGCCCGGTCCCGGCAGGCGGAACTGTTCGACCGCGCTGAAGGCCTTCGTGTAGAACGCGATGGCGTCCGCGGCGTTGGCGCAGATCAGATACGGGGTAAGCGAGTGCATCCCGTCGGGGATCGGTTTGACGGCGGCGCTGGTCATGACGGTGACTCCTTGAAGTAACAGGTTCGCGAGGTGAAAGACTGGCTGCGTGAGCCAGGTCTTCAACGTTACGACGAGTCCAGGGCAGTTGAATCGACACTCCGGGAAAAATATTTTCGGTGTGGGGCCGCGATTCGCGCCAGCACCCGCCAAAACCCATTCAACCGGCCGGATTGTCTTCATCCGGCGGCGCGGAAGACGGCGGTGGCAAAACCCCGTCCGGCGTGCCGAGAATGCTGATCTGGAACGTTCGCGTGGCCGCCAGCGATTGCAGCGTGCCATCCTCAGGGATGTGCTCGAAGAGCGGCAGGATCACCGAGCCGCCGATCACCGCGCGCCGGCTGTTGTCGGCAGGCCGTAAGCCCCACACGTCCTGATAGACGACCGGTACCGCGACGCCGTCGCGCGTCGTGTTGCCGATGTACAGCATCACGTGGCCGCCGATGTAGATCAGCGTGCGAAATGGCTCGCCGTGCCGGGCGAGATAGTCGAGCCGCTGCGCGGGGGCGGAGGCGGACAGGTCGATCATGCGTCCCGCGCTCATCTGCGTCGACGAATGGCGCGGCAGCCATACGCCGAACGCGGCGAAGATGCTTTGCAGTTCCGACGAACAGTCGTTATAGAGCCCGCTGTTGCCCCAGCCATACGGCCGTCCGATCAGCGTTTTCATCAGCATCGCCAGATGACGCGGCGTGGCGGCGAGCGGCATGGGCGCGATTTGCGCTTCGCTCAGCGTAGCGGTGCGGATGAGCGCGCGGCCATCGGTATCGCGGACCGGGACGAATACTTCGCGCATCGCGGGGAGCGGGGTAATGCCGGCCGCCTGGTTGTCGGTCTCGCTGACGCCTCCGTCGGCGGACGTTGGCCGCCCGGCGTGCGCCAGCGAGTCGGGCGACGACGGCAGCAGCGGCAACATCGTGCCTGCGGGCGCGTCGAAGCGGAACACGCCGCCGCTGTCGCGCACGGGCGCTGATGCGACCGTCACCGCGCCGAGCGATTTGCCGGTCGCGGCGCGCCATGCGTCGATGAAGCGGTCGTCGGTCATCGCGACGCCGTCGCTACGCACCCAGCCCTGCACGTCGGGCGTCTGCACGTAGTGCCACGCGCCGTCGGCGCTGCTGCCCAGCACATACAACGGCGTGCCCGGCCGCGCGGCCGAAATCTGCAGGTTGTCGAACGGATAGCCTTCGCCGGCCAGACGATGGTCGTAGAACGAGGGATCGGTGGTCGGCAGTTCGCGCACCATCAGATTGGTAGCGGCGATTGCGCGGCGCCCGGGTTGATAGACCGGCGCGTGCGTGAATTGCCCGACGTCCATGTTCCGCGCGATCGCATCGATCCATGCCTTGTCGTGCGGGCGGAAGTTCTCGCCATAGCCGAGCGCCGCGCCGCTCCTGCCGGTGTTGTCGAATTTGGCGATGCGGCGCTGCTGCAATGCGGCAATGTCCGCGCCTTGCTGGCGATACACGCGCGTCGTCACGTAGACCGAATTCCACGGCGACGCTGCGTTCGCGCCGGTGCCGAAGTAGCGCGCGTAGAGCGCCCTGAAATGCGCCTGCTGATCCGCCGCGCTGAAGAACGGCTGGTCGTAGCCCGGGCTGTCCGGTTTGAGCCAGTGATCGACGTTCTGGTCGTAAGCGGCTAGCGGAAACAGCGTGACAGTATCGACCGATGCGTGCGCGTCGCGCGGCGGCGGGGTGCTGCACGCGGCGAGCGTCGTGAGGGCGGCGCACAGCGCGGCGGCGCGGCACGCGTTCGGCCATGAAGCGGCGAAGCGGGACAGGACGGCAACGGACATGGAGTTCGGCACGGAGGATCGAAGGACACGATGATACGGTGTCCGCGACGCGCATTGCGTTGTGCCGTGCTGTGCCGTGTTGAGCCGGCGCTGCGTTACGCATGCCCATGCTCGACGCTTCTGTGTTCTGATACTGATTCGGAACGCTCAGCGCGAGTGCGCGCGACGCCACGTCATGAGCAGGCGGGCGCAGCCGGCAAGCATTCCATTAGCCGTTTCATACCTGAATCCCGCCTCGCAACGTTCGTGCGAGGCGCTCTGATCAAGCAAGGAGCACGACATGCAAACCAGCGCGCGCAATCAATTCGCCGGCGAAGTGGCCGAAGTCAAACACGGCGCCGTGAACGACGAAGTCACGCTGCGCACTCGGGACGGTCTGGAGATCGTCGCGATCATCACGCATGGCAGTGCGACGTCGCTCGGCCTCGCAGCCGGCAAGAAGGCGTTTGCGCTGGTGAAGGCGTCGTCGGTGATCGTGATGGTCGACGTCGCGAAGAACCAGGTGTCGGCGCGCAACTGCATCGCCGGCACGGTATCGGCGGTGACGAAGGGCGCAGTGAACTCCGAAGTGACGATCAGCGCGGGCGGTGCGCAGATCGCGGCGATCATCACCAACGAGAGCGTCGAGCGCCTCGGCCTCGCGAGCAGTAAAGCGGCGACCGCGATTTTCAAGGCGTCGAGCGTGATTATCGGCGTCGATCAGTAAATCGGTGGCCGAAGGTCGGGCGCGGTGCGGGGCTTCTCGTGATTGGGTGGAAAGCCGGCGAGGCTGACGGTTGAGGACCGCGCGTGACATGCAAAGCGCGGCAAGCGCGGCAGGGCACCGCGCGGAGCGACACGACACGGCATCGCGCCGCGCAGCAAGGTGCCACACCATGAACTAACCGCCCGCTTGCTTTAAACTGCACACCCTTGCTGTTCTCTTTCCGCTTTCATCACGGACACCGTCATGTTCGAAGTCTCCTCCGCCTCGCATCTGCCCAAAGCCGCGCATTACGCAGAACTGGTCGCCCAGGCGCGCGCGCTGCTCGCCGACGAATCCGACTGGATCGCCAACGCCGCGAATTTTTCCGCCTTCGTGTTTCATTCGCTGAGCGATCTGAACTGGGCCGGCTTCTACTTTCATGATGGCCGCGAACTGGTCGTCGGACCGTTTCAGGGCAAGCCCGCGTGCGTGCGCATCGCCCTTGGCAAGGGCGTGTGCGGCACGGCCGCGCAAACCCGTCAGACCCAGGTCGTGCGCGACGTGCACGATTTTCCCGGCCATATCGCGTGCGATGCGGCGTCGCAATCCGAAATCGTCGTGCCGCTCGTCGCGCCGGACGGCACGCTGATCGGCGTGTGGGACGTCGACAGCCCGGTCGTCGCGCGTTTCGATGAGGAAGACGCGAAGGGCATGGAAGCGCTCTGCGCCGTGTTCATCGAAGCCGCGTTGCCGCGCGCGGAGTCCGCGTCCTGAGTGGCGGCGTAAATGGGTGCTTGTACAGGGAGTCGGGCCGCTCTGGGGAGCAAGCGGGCTGGTGTGCTCTTCTAATAACGCCGGAGCGAACGCCGAAGCGATCGACTACGCCGGGACCACGCTGAACTGACCGCGAGCATCGGCATCGTTGCGCATCCGTGCGACGGCAGCGATGCGCCCGCACGCCGCGCAACTTGAAGCGCTCGGGTGTGACGAGGCGCAGGTTCTGGTTTTCCCGGCCGATTACGATTGCGGCGTTACGGAATGTGTTGAAGCCGCTCGGGATGGTGTGATGTGTGTAGTGGTTAGCTATCCATATCAAACTGCCTGGTGAATTTGGGCGGCGAGTGACGTACCTTGGCCTCGACCCTCTCTTCGACCGGGGGCCTGCGTACAACCTCGCGCTCATCACGTTTCAATCTTCCAGATGCCGCAGCGCATCGCTGCGATGCACGGCATGCTTGCCGCTTTTCTCGCTTTCCACTTCGTAATGCGGGTCGGATTCCGATGCGTCGATAGTTCTGCCGTCCACAGTCGTGTGAGTAGAAATGACACGCACGATCCTGCCTTGCGTCATACCTTGCGGCGTATTCCAACTGACGCGATCGTGCAGTTTCAGATGGGGAGAAGACATCGGGCACTCCTCGATTGATTGGGGCGCAATCGACGCGCACGTCGCTGAAGCCTCGGATAGGCCTTCATTTGCGGATCTCGGGAATCGATTTTGGGCGAGTCATCCAGACGGAGTCGGGAGCAAGCGATGTGCCTCGCCATGCTCACCCGGCCGGGCGGGAACATATCCTGCTACCCGCATCGGGAGAAAATTTCCCGCACTGGAACGCAGACTTACGATGAACGACCTCTTTGCCCGTCTAATGCATTTTCAGCCGTCGTTGATCGTCACCATCACGCACGACGCCCTTCATATCGTATTGGCCGTGCTGATTTTCGTGGTCGGCTGGTGGCTGTCGAACCGTGTCGGCGCGATGTTCGCCAAAGCGCTCGCGCGCACGCGCGCGGACCCGACGCTCGCACCGATGCTCGCCGCGATGGGCACGTGGGCGGTGCGCGTGCTCGCGTTCATCGCGGCGCTCGGTGAAGTCGGTATCGCGACCGCCAGCGTGCTCGCCGTGCTCGGCGCAGCCGGCCTCGCCATCGGCCTCGCGCTGCAGGGTACGTTGCAGAACATCGCAGCCGGCATGATGCTGCTGTTGCTGCGGCCGTTTCGCGTCGGCGACGTGATCGAGGGCGTTGGCGCGGCTGCCGGGATCGTGCGCGAAGTGGGCCTGTTCACGACGCGTATCGAGCGCGGCGACGGCAACGCGGTGTTCGTGCCGAATAGCCAGATCTGGAGCAATCCGGTGATCAACTACAGCAGCGGTGGCACGCAGCGCATCGAAGTCGAAGTGGAACTGGCCGAGCGCAAGGACGTCGATGCTGCGATCGGCGAACTGAAGAAACTGGTCGCCGACGAACCCCGCGTGTTGAGCGGCGCGACGCTTGCGCCGGTCGTCACGGTCGCCAGCTATCCGGACGATGGCGGTGCGACGCTGCGCATCGCCGCATGGGTGCGTACGCCCGACGTGCCGCTCGCCAGCGGCGATTTGCAGGCGCATGCGCAAGCGGCGCTTGAACAGGCGGGTTGCCCGGTGGCGGCTTGAGGTCGGTGGCGCGTGGCTGGGCGTGGCGTACGTGGCGCGCTCTCGCGAGGTTCGCTTCGAGTGCCGTGGGCGACGAAGACGCGAGCGTTTGTGATGCGTGGTCCACGAACCTCATGCTGTGTTTTTGCCTGCCGCGTGGCTGACGTTGCTTGCAGGCGTTGATGTGCCGACTCGTCGTCGCCCATGCGCGTCTTGATGTAAGAGTCGACGGGGGAGGCGATGATCGCGTCGACTTCGAGTGCGGATGGCGCGAAACACGCCACGTCTGGGATATTCGCTCACCAACTCCGCACTGCGCCGTTGCATGACGTCAGCCAGAGCGTAGCGCTGTGTTCAAGCGCTCGACCGTCGCGTTTAGGCCGCTTGTTACGCTCGTGGATGAGCAAGAAAAAATCGTAGCATCTCCGCAGTGGCGTCCGGCCCGGCCGGATCCGTGTACGAGCCGCGCTGACTGCCGCCGGCCCACGCGTGCCCCGCGCCGTGAATCGACCAATACTCCGCCTCGACGCCGTTCTCCGCGACGAGTCGCTGCAACGTCGCGGCGCGTCTGTTGCCTGACGCCCCCGCCGCCGACGCCGGGGCGACCGTCGTGGCGCTTGCCTCGAAGCTCGCAACGAGCTCAAGGGCGTTCGACGGATGCACCGTCGTATCCACATCGCCATGAAACACGATCAGCGGGCGCTGCGGTGCGGCGCGCATGCGGGCGCGCGGCGGCTTGCCGCCCTTCATCGCGGCGAGCGCGGAGGGCAGGTCCTTCGCGCATCCGTAGGCGAGCCCCGAATGCACACAGGCGGCGGCGTACAGCTCGGGCGAGGTCTTCAGCATGATGTCCGCCATCGCGCCGCCCGCCGACAGACCCGCCACGTACACGCGCGTGGCATCGACGCGATAGCGCGTCATCACCTCGCGCGTGATCCCCGCGATCAATGACGGTTCACCGTGCTCGCGCTGTTGATCGGCAGGCTTGAACCAGTTCCAGCATTTCGAATGATTGGCTGCTTGCGATTGATTCGGATAGACGGCGATGAAGCCGTGACGCTCTGCCATTTCGTTCATGCGCGTGCCGGCCGCGAAGTCGTCGGCATTCTGGGTACAGCCGTGCAGCATGACGATCAATGGCATCGGCTCGTGGTTGTAGACGGCCGGCACGTACAGCTTGTATTGACGCTGGCCCGCGCTGTTGCTGAAAGTGTGAGTGCTGAAGGCGCCGGGTGTGTCTGCGTCGATTGTGTAGGGGGCAGGGGCATGCGGGCGCACGTGGGGGTGTGCCCGAGCCTGTGCTTGTGCCTGGGTTTGCGCCTGGGTTTGAACCTCGGGCCATGCTCGCGTCCAATCGCTCGCCGTCGATCGCGGTTGCGCTGTCTGCGCGTGGCTCCCCTGAGCGTTGGCGCCCGCGAGCGCGCGTTGAACCGCTGCGGTCGCTTCCTGGGGACCTTTTGTACGCAGCAGATCGAAGGCGTCTTTCATCGACTTCAGGAAATCTTCGTTCATGTTCATGGTGGGTTGCATTGCCTTGCGTGGTGGCGTGAGTGAACCGGCGACATGCCGAGGTTCAGCGATGCGATGAGTCGAGGCAGACGCCTAGCTGATGCGGCCGGCAAGCGCCGCTTTGACCGCCGGCGACGCGTGAAAGGCACCCAGCACGACGACCGAGGCGATGGTGGCAGCCGCGAGTTCCGGCGGCACGTCGGCGGCGATGCTGGCGAGGCCGAGTACGTGAATGTCGAGCTGCTCGTGCGCGGCCTGAGCTGCTTCGAGATCCTGTCGCGAGAAGTGCTGCAAGCCGAGCACCATCGCGCGGCGCGTCACCGTTTCCGTGACGACCTGTGCGTGCACGGCAAGCTGATTGCGGATCGCCGTGCGGATCAGGTCGGTGCGATTCGTGTAAAAGCCTTCTTCGACCAGCAGATCGATCTGGCCGAGGTCGATCGGCCCCAGGTTGATGGTGATTTTCTCGGTCTCGCCGCCTTTGGGGCGGGAGCTGCCGACGAGATTGAGTTTGGGCACTTTAACTCCGGAGGGAATCCCGCTGGAATCCATTTAACATCCAATGGGATGGTTATACGCCCCTCGACCGAGGGGCGTCAAATGGGAAATTGAGGGCCAGAGGGCAGGGCGGCGCCGCGCGGAATATCCGGCGCAGGCGTGCCGCGGGGCCGTATCGACGCAACCGCGGCATGATTCCGGGCATGGTCGAAGCCGGCTCATCGACAAGGATGTATTGCATGCCCGGATCGATCTGCACGGATCGGCGCAATCGCCCGAAGATCAGGAGGCGACCAGGATTGTCGCCTGGGAAGTCAACAGTTCAACGTGCTTGCCGATGATCGTTGCCCTGGGATTGGTGGCGGGTCCACACTGTCCCGTCGAGTTGGTGCGATGGTCACCGCCGGCGTCGCCCTCGCTTCAATCAAACTGCGGCTGCCCTTTGTCCACGCGGCAGGATCGCATCGAAATTTGCGATCACGATTCATCCGTCGAACTTGACCAGGTCCTTAAAGATCAGTCGACCCCAGCTATTTCCACGCGCCTGCACGAGCAGTCCGCCTTCCGAAAGTCCGCCAAGTTTGATCGTCGAGAAACCGAGATTTTCCGCAAGCGCACCAATCTCCGCTGCGGCGCCGTCGTCGTCGCTCGCCAGGAACACGACTCTCCTGCCACCATGTACGGCCGGATCCTCGCCAAGGACTGCAGCGCCCAAATGATTGAAGCCCTTAACCAGTCTGCCGCCAGTGAAGGCCTGCGCGACGGCCTTGGAAGAAGGTTGTCCCCCCAGTTCCTCAGGGGGCACCCCGTAGGCATTGGTCACATCGACGATGGTCTTGCCCTGCCAGTTCGGCAGCGCCTTCGCGACCTCCCGGTGCGCCTCGAAACGGACAGCGAGAAAGACAATGTCTGCCTTGACCGCTTCCGCCAGTTTCTTGGGAATGATCGTGGGTCCGATCGCGGCCGCAGTGGATGCGAAGCTTTCCGGGTCGCGCGTGGTTGCAACGGATACTTCGATGCCGTTGCGGGCAAATGCCTTGGCCAGGGCCTGGCCGATATTGCCGAAGCCGATAATTGCGTAGCTCATATATTCTCCTTCAGTTTGCCGCTCCCCCCGACGCTCCGAATAATCGAATGGAGCGCCCGGCCGGGCTTGGCGCGTCAGAGTTGCGCAAGGCCGCCGTCAACGGCGACCTCGCTGGCGGTCATGAAGCTGCTATCCGGCGACGCGAGAAAGGCGGCCACCGCTGCGATCTCCGCCGGATCAGCCATGCGCTGGAGCGGAGTCATCGAGGCGAAGACCTTCTGGCCCTCCTCGCCTAGCGCTTCCTTCGCGAGTTCGGTCGCCGTCGCCCCGGGCGACAGCACGTTCACCCGGATGCCGGTGCCCTTCAGGTCCTCCGCCCAGGTCCGCGCGAGGTTGCGCACCGCCGCTTTGCTCGCGCTGTAGGCGCCCATTGCCGGGGCGCCCGTGGTGCCGGCGCTTGATCCGGTCAGGATGATCGAACCGCCCTTGCCCATCAGCGGCAGTGCCTTCTGGACCGTGAAGATCGTCCCCTTCACATTGGTATCGAAGGTTTCGTCAATGTGCTCGGCGGTGATCTTGCCAAGCGCAAGCTGGCTTCCCGCCCCGGCATTGGCGACGACGATATCGAGGGTTCCGCGCTCGGCCTTCACCGCCGCGTAGAGTCGGTCGAGGTCGGCCAGATCGGAGACCGAGCCCTTCACCGCGCGGGCATTGGGCCCGAGGTCGGCCACAGCGGCGTCGAGCGCTTCCTGCCGCCGGCCGAAGATGAAGACGAAGGCGCCCTCCTCGACAAAGCGCTTTGCTGTGGCGCGGCCGATGCCGGTAGCGCCACCGGTGATCACGGCGGTCTTTCCATTCAGTCTGTTCATGTCATGCATCCTTCGTTGGAGTTGCTCGGGAGCAGGGAACTGTATTCATGAACCACATGAACACATAGAACCCGAACCCTTTGACTGCGAGTGCCGAAGCAAAAGTGACAAACACGATTCTGGAGGTCTTGATTCATGAAGCCAATTGACTAAATATCTATGGATACCATCTACTCTTTGGATATGTATGCTCGATAACGTCACCATCAATCAACTTCGGGCCTTCGTTGCCGTGTGTGACCAGGGAAGCTTTTCCGGGGCTGCACGGGAGCTCAGGCGTGCACAGTCAGCGATCAGTCACGCGATCAGCGCGCTCGAGAGTGCCTTTGATGTGATGCTGTTCGAGCGCAACGCTCGCAAAGCGACGCTTACGGCCGCGGGCCGCAGCCTCCTGCCTGATGCTCGTGGGGTGATCTCACGCACCGAGGAAATGAAGATGCGCGCGGTTGCGATTGCTGAAGCCGGGGTACCACAGGTCTCGATCGCAGTGGATACCTATTTTCCGCGCGCGCACCTGATTGAATGCCTGCGCAGCCTGCAGTCGGACTGTCCAACCGTTGCAATCAATCTGCGCATGACGACCATGCAAGGCGGCGAGCGTTTGGTTCTAGAAGGCACGTGCGCATTGGCGGTGACGATCACCGACGTGCCGGAACTGAGCCCGGGGACCATAGAAAGGCAGCATTTATGTGAAGCGCAAATGGTGACCGTCTGCGCGCCATCGCATCCGCTGGCTGCAATCGCGGGGCCGATCCCGCGCGAGGAATTTGGCCGGCACATCCAGCTCGTCGTCACCGACAATCAGCCCGATGCGGAAAAGACACAACAGGGGGTCGCCGGTGAACGCCAGTGGCTGGTGAATGACCTCGGCGCGAAGCACGATTTGCTCAGGGGAGGCTTATGCTGGGGGCACATGCCGCATCATGTGATTGCGGAAGACCTCGCGAATGGAACACTTGTCGAACTCCAGCGGCGCGCATGGCACATGCGCCCCCTCACGTTCATGATCTCGCAGCGGCGCGGGTACTCGTTTTCCGAATGCGAGACACGGCTGGTCGAGCTCCTTGGCAATCGTCATCGCTTCTCAAAGGGTGCCAGCAAGCGCTCCGTCTCACGCAAAGGCAAAAAAGCGTGAAGGCCCCGCCACGCGTGAGCAACAGCTAGTACCGCCTGCCGCTCCTCGACGGATGTCCTATGCTGCTTTGGATCTCCGATTCCCTTTCCCCTTGGAAGGGTTCCCGGACCCGCCGCGCGGGCCGCCGTACAGCTTTCAGCAGGAAAAGCGCAGGGCTCCGCGGCGCTCGCCCTCGCATCACGTGGACTCGATCCGCAGCGAGCCAAACTCAACCGCGATTTCTGCCCCCAGCGTGGCGTACATGTAGGCCACGTTAGCCCCGTTAAGATCGCTTAGGCGTTCTGTCTTTGCCAGAATGTCTCGTGCACGGATGTAGCCCGCGTCGTCCGGTCGTAGTAACCGGATCGCGTAGACGATGTTCAACAATCCCCAATTTTCAAGGTGAACGCAGGTCACGCCTTCGAAAGTGACTGTTGCGCGCTTGTCGTCGAGGTAGAGGCCGAGAGTCAGCGTGCGCGGTTCGCGGTTCGGTCCAGTCGCAACAATGTCAAGATACCAGTCGTGGAAGTGACCGAACTTTTCGAGTGATTCTGTAATCGTCATGAGTGGGTCTATGGAAGTATTGAAACCGGCCAGCCTGGTCGCGGCTCGTGCCGTCCCAATTATGCGCGTGTGGATTGGCGTTCCCGTGATGGGCTTCGAAGTCGATATCCGTCATCGGCGTTCCATTCGGGCCGTACTGGCGCAACTGCGGCATCGTTCCGGGCATGCTCGAAGCCCATGGGCGCTCCTTTAAATGGCATGCCAGCTATCTGCTCCGTGTCGCTGCCTGCTGCGTCGGGTGCGTACTCGAACGGCTGCGCATCGCCGAGCGGTGTAGCGGTTTCCGTCAGATCGTCCACAGTGTCGGCCAGTGACGAATCGGCGCGGCTCGCATAGCGGTCCGTAACCGCATTAACGCGGTCCACCATGTCGTTATAGTTTTCGATGTAGGCCGTCGCAGCGTCGTAAGTCATGCTGAATTCGGTCATCAACGATTCGCGAAAGCTGCGCATTTTCGGCTGTGCAGGAGTAGCCATCGCGACGGCGCCACCTGAGCGGGATTGCTCGGCGATTAACACGACACTCTCGCCGCGAATCATGGACTGCAAGGTCTGTATGACCTCAAGGTCAGCGCCATTCCTTGCCAATCGGTGGTGCCAATGAAAGTTCGTCCCGAGAAACGAGCGGACGCGCTGCACGAGCGCAGCATCCTTTGTCCATACATCGGCATAGGCGCGTTGGGAGAGCTTCTTGCCTTCTTCGACCGCCTGTTTCTGTTCGGTGGTTAGAAAGATGCGCCCACCTTCGTATGCATCCTTGCTGTACATCATCCACCGCTGCGACGCGTCTGTTTTGAGTTCAGAACTGCTCACCGATAAGTCTCGTAGCTTATGAGGGCGTAAACCTGGCAGATCGTCGGGAGCCTACGTTTGGGATATCCGTCACAAAAGAAGAAGCCGACCATCGCGGGTCGGCTTCTTCGTGTCGGTCTTTCCCGGCTGTTCGTTCGTGCTACTGGGTGCGCCAGTATTTCCGGGCCTGGTCGTAACCGACTGTCATCGGATAACGCGGAGGACTGAAG
>NZ_JAQQCJ010000008.1:0-280598 GCF_046030495.1 Paraburkholderia strydomiana | reverse complement strand
TTGTTTCTGGCCTGACGGACGCGCTCGGGGTTTACCTTAAGCCCACCTGAAGTCGAGTGATTGCGCGACGATCCTCATCGAGACGCTGCAAGCCCAGCCAGTACGGCGTTAGCGCGCATTGTCACCCATCAGCGCCGTCGCCCCGGAAACGTTGTTTATCGCCATAAGCGATACAGCCTATCCGTCATATCGCGTTGCACGATACGGGCCATGATCGTCACACTGAGTGCAAATCAATCGCCGCATTCAGGAGACATCTCATGCGCACCCAAGTTGGCATCATCGGTGCTGGGCCCGCGGGCCTGCTGCTTTCCCACCTTCTTCATTTGCGGGGCATCGAGTCGGTCGTGCTCGAAACGCGCACACGCGAACAGATCGAATCCACCATCCGCGCGGGCGTGCTCGAACAGGGCACGATGGACCTGCTGAGCGAAGCCGGCGTCGGCGCGCGCATGAAAGCCGAAGGCGCACTGCATCATGGCTTCGAACTGGCGTTCGAAGGCAAGCGCCGCCGCATCGATCTGACCGGACTCACCGGCCATTCGATCACGGTCTATGCACAGCACGAAGTGATCAAGGATCTGGTCGCGGCGCGCGTGGCCGCGAATGGCGCGCTGCGTTTCGGCGTGTCGGAGACGTCGATTCACGGCATCGATACCGACAAGCCGGCGATCCGCTATCGCCACGAAGGCGAAGCCTGCGAGCTGCAATGCGACTTCGTGATCGGCTGCGACGGATCGCAAGGCGTCTCGCGCGCATCGATTCCGCAGGCGCTGCGCAAAGACTATGAGCGCGTCTACCCGTTCGGTTGGTTCGGTATCCTGTGCGAAGGGCCGCCGTCGTCGGCGGAACTGATCTATGCACGCCACGACCGCGGCTTCGCGCTGATCAGCACGCGCTCGCCGAACGTGCAGCGCATGTACTTTCAGTGCGATCCGAAGGACTCGGTCGAGAACTGGTCCGACGATCGTATCTGGGCCGAATTGCACGCACGTGTCGATTCGCACGACGGGCAGAAGATCGTCGACGGCAAGATTTTCCAGAAGAACATTGTCGGCATGCGCAGTTTCGTGTCGGCCACGATGCAGCATGGCCGGCTCTTCCTCGCCGGCGACGCGGCGCACATCGTGCCGCCGACGGGCGCGAAGGGCATGAACCTCGCCGTCTCCGACGTGCGTGTGCTGACGCAAGCGCTCAACGCGTTCTACGTCGAAAATCGCAGCGATCTGCTGGACGGCTATACCGAAACCGCGCTCAAGCGCATCTGGCGCGCGGAGCACTTCTCGTACTGGATGACGAGCATGATGCACCGTATCGAAGGCGCGTCGCCGTTCGAGCAACAGTTGCAGGTGGCCGAACTCGAATACGTGACGACCTCGCGTGCGGCGGCCACCGCCATGGCGGAAAACTACGTCGGCGTCGCTGGAGCGCACGCATAAACATAAGCGAAAGCGCGTAGCGTACGCAGCGCGTCGGGTGACTAGTTCAACGATAAATCCCGATGCGCCGCAGCCTGAAACTCCGTAGGCGTGACGCCGGTCTGCTTGCGGAAATAGCGACTGAAATAAGCCGCGTCCTCGAAACCGAGCGCATGCGCAATCTGTTTGATGGTCAAGCCTGAATAGACCAGATCGCGCTGCGCCTCGCGTATCAGATGATCGTTGACGAGCGACATCGGCGAATGGCCGAGTTCGTCGCGGCAGATGCGGCCCAATTGCGCGGCCGTGATGCCGATTTTGCCCGCATAGAACTCGATCGGCTGATGCTCGCGAACGTGCGCGGCGACGAGTTCGCGCAGCCGTTTGATCTGCGCCGCGCGCCGGTCGTTGACTGTTGCGCCGGCCGCCGCGCTGGCCGCCGAAGCCGCGTCGGTCAAACGCGCCACTTGTACAAAAAGTGCAATCATCAACGACATGCCCGCGGCGATGTGGCCGCGCGCACTGCCACGAAATTCCTGCTCCAGCAAACCGAATAGCGGCATCAGCGTGTCGTCGCCGATCTCGGGTCGCACGGGAATCAGCGCGGGCCGCTGCAGCACCGGCAACAGACCCGGCGACACCGCCTTCGAAATCGACTCCAAAGCCCGCTGCGCGGCGGTAATCACCAGCCCGTCGATCTCGGGCGAAAACACGAAGCCATGCACCGTTTGCGCGGGAATCAGCAGGAGGCAAGGCGGTTCGATCACGAGCTTTTCGCTTTCTATCAGCACGTGGCCCGTTCCGCTGCGGATATAGAGGATCTGCAGCAACGCGTCGTGCCGATGAGCGGAGATGTGCCAGTCGTTAGGACGGCTGCGCTCGGCGATCCATTCGAAATTGAACGCGTCGTACCAGGGCGGTCGCGCGGATTCGCCGTACAGATCGTAGTTAGGGATTTTACTCATGCCGGTTTGTCTCCTGTGTACGAATTGTCCTGCGATGCGCCGCCTTTGTCCAATTTCAAGCGCATTCGCGTCGCTATACTTTTTTCCATGAAAGGGGCGCTGGGATAGCGCGGTGCAGGTATCGACGCGGCACGCCATACCGGCAATCAAAATCATGGAGATTCGGATGACTAATCAAATAAAGAAAGCCGATGCGGACGCGAACCAGCGGCATTGGCTCGGCCTCGAAGGCAAGGTCTGCGTGGTGAGCGGCGCGGCCGGGGGCATCGGCAGTGCGATCGCTCACGTGCTGGGCGGGGCCGGCGCGCGGCTCGCATTGCTCGACCGTGACGACGACAAGTGCCGCGCGCTTGCGCAAGCGTTGAACGCGAACGGCATCGAAGCACTGGCGCTGGCCTGCGATATCGGCGACATCGACAGCGTGCGCGGCGCCGTGCAGGGCGTCGAGTCGGCGTACGGCGCGGCCGATGTGCTGGTGAACAACGCGGGCCTGCTGCGCCCGGGCGGCATCGAGGAGATCGCGCTGGATGCGTGGAACGCGATGCTGCGTGTGAACCTGACCGGCTACATGCTGTGCTCGCAGCAGTTCGGCCACGGCATGCTGAAACGGGGCGCGGGCGCGATCGTGCATGTCGCGTCGGTGGCCGCGCATCATCCACAGACTTACAGCGGCGCGTATAGCCCCGGCAAGGCCGGCGTGGCGATGCTGTCGAAACAGATCGCGGCGGAGTGGGGGCCGCGCGGTATCCGCAGCAACACGGTGTGTCCGGGCATGATCCGCACGCCGTTGTCCGCCGCGTTCTACGAGCATGGCGACATCGAGCGGCGCCGCAGCGCGATGACGGCGAGCCGCCGTATCGGCGAGCCCAACGACATCGCCGATGTCGTCGCGTTTCTCGGCAGCGCTCGCGCCGCGTATGTGAACGGCGCGGAGTTCGTCGTCGACGGCGGGCTCGAAAGCATGCTGATGGACCTCGTGCCGCGCCCAGGCTTCGAAGCCGCAGCGGCTGCGCCGGTCACTCGCCAAGCCCCCGCACAAGGACGCACATCATGACTACCGCAACACGTGCAATCGGCAACACCACACTGACCTGCGACGTGCTCGTCATCGGTTCGGGCGCGGGCGGCCTCTCGACGGCCATCACTGCGCGCAAGCAGGGGCTCGACGTGATCGTGATCGAGAAGGAGCCGTTCTTTGGCGGCACGACCGCGTTTTCCGGGGGCGTGCTGTGGATTCCGGGCAATCGTCACGCTAGCAGCAATCACGTGAGCGACACGCGCGAGGCGGCGCTGACCTACATGCGCAACGAGACCGGCGCCTTTTTCGATGCCGCCGCCGTCGACGCGTTTCTCGACACCGGCCCGCACATGCTTGAGTTCTTCGAACGGGAGACCGCAGTCAAATTCGTGCCGACGCTCTATCCCGACTATCACCCAAACGTGGGCGGCGGCGTGGATATCGGCCGCTCGGTGGTAGCCGCGCCGTTCGATGCACGCGCGCTCGGCAAGGACATCGGGCGTTTGCGGCCGCCGCTGAAGACGATCACGTTCATCGGCATGATGTTCAATTCGTCGAACGCGGACCTCAAGCACTTTTTCAACGCGACGCGCTCGTTGACGTCCGCGCTGTACGTGGCGAAGCGCCTTGCAAGCCACCTGAAGGATCTCGCGCTGTACCGGCGCGGCGTACAGGTCACGAGCGGCAACGCGCTCGCCGCACGACTCGCGAAGTCCGCGCTCGACCTCGGCATTCCGGTTCACACGAACACCGCGGCGCGCGAGTTGACCGTCGCGGGCCAACGCGTGACGGGTGCGCTCGTTAGCGGACCAGACGGCGAGATGCGCATTACCGCGCGGCGCGGCGTCGTGCTCGCGTGCGGCGGCTTCTCGCATGACGTGGCGCGCATCGCCCGTGCGTATCCGCACGTGCGGCGTGGCGGTGAGCACGTGTCGCCGGTGCCGACCGGCAATACCGGCGACGGCGTCGGCATGGCGGAACGGCTGGGCGCGAAAGTGACGATCCGTTATCCGCAACCGGCGGCCTGGATGCCGGTCTCGCGTGTGCCGATGCGCGATGGCAGCGTCGGCGTGTTTCCGCATCTGCTCGATCGCTACAAGCCTGGGATCATCGGCGTGACGCGCGCGGGCAAACGCTTCACCAACGAAGCGAATTCGTATCACGACGTGGGCGCGGCGATGATCGACGCGTGCGCGAACGAGCGCGAAACCGCGATGTGGCTGATCTGCGATCACGCGACAATCCGCAAATACGGGCTTGGTTTCGCGAAGCCCGCCCCGGTCCCGCTCGGACCGCTGCTGCGCAACGGCTATCTGACGAGCGGCCGCACGCTTGCCGAACTCGCGCGCAACGCGGGGCTCGACGGTGCGGCGCTGGAAGCGACGGTGAAACGCTACAACGCCGATGCAGTGCGCGGCGAAGACCCCGAGTTCGGGCGCGGCACGACCTCGTTCAACCGCTATCTTGCAGACCCGGAGCACCGTCCGAATCCATGCGTCGCGCCGATCGGCAATGGCCCGTATTACGCGCTGAAGGTGGTGATGGGCGACCTCGGCACCTTCGATGGCATTTCGACCAAAGTGACCGGCGAAGTGCTCGACGAAGCCGGCGCGCCGATTTCCGGCTTGTATGCAGTCGGCAACGATCGCGCGAGTGTGATGGGCGGCAACTATCCCGGCGCAGGCATCACGCTTGGCCCGATCATGACGTTCGGTTACATCACCGGGCGGCATCTGGCAGGCGTCGGTGAGACCGGTGAAACTGGTGCAAGCGGCGCGAACGCAAGTCACGACCGGGGCGGCAACGCAGGCGCCCGCAACACCGAAACCGTGTTGAGGACAGGCACATGAGCAGCGGCAAACCGTTTGTCGATCACCGCATCTATACGATCCGCCCGCGCGGCATGGCGGAATTCATCGAGGTATTCGACCGGCTGGCCATGCCGATCCAGGTGAAGTATCTCGGTGCGCCGGTCGGCTTCTATATGAGCGACATCGGCGCGCTGAATCAGGTCGTGCATCTGTGGGGCTACGAGAGCATCGCCGACTACGACCGGCGTCGCACCGCGCGCGACGCCGATCCGCAATGGCCCGCGTATTTGCAGGCGTCGGCGCATCTGATCGTCGCGCAGGAAAGCCGCATCATCAAACGCGTCGATTTCAGGAGCCTGGCGATGCTTCGCTAGCGGCGCCGCATCATTCAGGAGGAGACAAAACATGAACGATCGAACACGACGCGTCGCGCTCGTGACAGGCGCCGCGAACGGTATCGGCTGGGCGAGCGCACAACGTTTCGCGCAGGAAGGCTATAGCGTGGTCATTGCCGACATGGATGCGAATCGTGCTGGCGAACGCGCGCAGGCATTAGGTGCGGCTCATCTGGGCATCGGCGCAGATGTGGCCGTCGAAGCCGACGTGCGCGCGCTGATCGGCGCATGCATCGAGCGTTTCGGGCGGCTCGACGTGCTGGTCAACAACGCAGGCAACGGCGATCAACCGCATCCGACGATCGAGCAGAACGTCGAAGCGTTCGACCGGCTACTCGACATCCATGTGCGCGGCACCTTCCTCGCATGCCGCGAGGCGGCCCGAGTCATGCTCGCGCAGCGCAGCGGCGCGATCGTCAATCTCGGCTCGATTGCGGGGCTCGCCGGCATCCCGGCGCGCAACGCATACGGCGCCGCGAAGGCGGGCATCGTGGCGATGACGCGTTCGCTCGCCTGCGAATGGGCGCGCGACGGCGTCCGCGTGAACGCCGTGGCGCCAGGCTATGTCGCCACCGAACTGGTGGAGACGCTCAAGCGCAACGGCCAGATGAATCTGCAGGCCATCGAGCGGCGCACCCCGATGGGCCGCCTCGCACAGCCGGATGAAATCGCGCGGGCAATCAGCTTCCTCGCGTCGGACGCGGCGAGCTACATCACCGGCACGGTGCTGAGCGTCGATGGAGGCTGGCATGCGTACGGCGCCGCCGGCGACTGACAGCCTCCTGAACGCCGCGAGCGAATCTCGGCATAGGCAGCCGCATTATTCATAGCATTCCGAACAATAAAAAACACCTCGTCATATCACGGAGACACCGCAATGAAAAAGCCTCAACCAGGCAGGGCGAAAGTCCTGCGCCCGTACGGTCGTGAAACACGCGCCACCCTCGCTCGGGGAGACCTCAAATGATCCGCTCCGAACGCAATGTGGATGTTCAGGCCTTCATCGACGAGCAGCGCTTTTCGCCGTATCAATGGACGATTCTCCTGCTGTGCTTTCTCGTCGTTGCCGCGGATGGCTTCGATACGGCCGCGGTCGGCTTCATCGCGCCGTCACTGGTGCAGCAGTGGGGCATCGCGCGCAGCTCGCTCGGGCCCGTGATGAGCGCGGCGCTCGTCGGGCTCGGGATCGGCGCGCTCGCGGCCGGTCCTTTCGCGGATCGTCTCGGACGCAAAACGGTGCTGGTGTTGTCGGTGTTCTTCTTCGGCGTGTGGAGTCTCGCGGCGGCTCGCGCGAACTCGATCGAAGCGCTGACGCTGCTGCGCTTTCTCACGGGGCTGGGCCTCGGCGCGGCGATGCCGAACGCCGTCACGCTGATGTCCGAATACGCGCCGGCGCGGCTTCGCGCGGTCGCGGTCAACGGGATGTTCTGCGGATTTTCGTGCGGACTGGCGATTGGCGGTGTGGCTTCCGCGTGGCTGATTCCGCATTTCGGCTGGCCCAGCGTACTGGTGGCAGGCGGCGTCGGCCCGATCGCGCTGACCGTGCTGCTGATTCTGCTGCTGCCGGAGTCGGTGCAGTTTCTTGCCGTGCGCAGGCAGGCGGATCGGCGCATCGCGCGGATCCTGCAACGTATTGCGCCGCATAGCCGCTTCGAAGGATGCCGCTTCGTCGCGGTGGATGCGCGCGCAGGCCACGAGGCTGCGGCAAGCAACGCGAGCAAATCCGGCGCGCGTCCTCAGTGGGCGCTCGCCATCGTGCTGTCCTCACGTTACCGCTTCGGCACGCTCATGCTGTGGCTCGCGTATTTCATGGGCTTGCTGATCTATTACCTGCTGACCAACTGGCTGCCGACGCTGTTCAAGGACACCGGTTTCTCCGGCGAAAAAGCCGCGCTAATGACCTCGCTTTTTCCCCTTGGCGGCGTACTCGGCAATCTGTGCGTCGGCTGGATCATGGACCGTTTTGCCGGGCATCGCGTGGTGGCGCTGACCTTCGTCCTGGTGGGTGTGCTGGTGCTGCTGGTCGGACGTGGCGTTGGACATCAGGTCTGGCTCGGCACGCTGATCTTCCTCACCGGCACGGTGGCGACGAGCGCGGTCACGTCGATGTCGGCGCTCGCCGCGAGCTTCTATCCGACCCGGGCGCGCGCGACGGGGGTAGCGTGGATGCTGGGGATCGGCCGCATCGGCGGTGTGGCGGGCGCGCTGGTCGGCGCCGTGCTGATGGGGCTCGGCTGGCAGTTCGGCGCGGTGTTCAGTCTGCTGGCCGTGCCGTCGGTGATCGCCGCGAGCGGTGTGTATCTGATGACGCGGCGCGTGCGGGCAGACGCGTCTTCGGAGCAGGGGGCAAATCCTGCCGTCGCGCTCGAATGACCGCTGCGTGGCAAAGGGGTGTGCCGCACAATGGCGCCACGCCTTCATGACCGGCAGCCACTTTCATTGTGGTCTGAAAAACAACAGTGAATTCGTGATTGACGGATTTATCCCGTCAGGTGAGCCACCTACACTGCCTTCAATGCTGCCGCGCGAGTCACGCGGGAGCGCATGTGGAGACAATCTCTGGAGGTGGTGTCATGAAGTTGCTCATTCAAACTGTTGCTCTCGCCGTCGTTCTTGCCGCGCCGGTCGCATCGTTCGCCCAACCGGCCGGTGATCCCGGTTCTCAGGACTCGCAGGCCACGCAGACGCCAGCCGCCCGCCCGCATCACGCAGCCCGAACGGATGACAGCGGGTATGGTGCAAGCAGCCACGGTACGTCGCAGTCCGGTCGCGGCACCGACACGACGGTCAGCTCCTACTCGCCGCCGATCTACAACGCGCGTTGAGCGCAGGTGCGGGCGAGGTATTCATAAGAATGGCTCGCGCGTAAGCACTTAACGAAGCCATACATGACCCACCGCGCGACGAGCGATTCGTCGCGCGCGTGGCGTCGGGGTTCCAGTCAGGGCGTACGCAACAACGCCATCTCGTTGCGCAGCAGCGCATGCAGTTCATCGTCGGTAGGGCGAGTCCCCCAATGCTGTGCGCCCGCCACCGATGCAATCGCCATCCACGAATGCGGTGGGAACCACTCGCGCAACAGCGTGCCGTCCTGGCGCAAACACAATTGACCAGTTTGTTCGCTGTATTCGGCGCAGATGAGCGAACCATCGATGTGCGCCGTTACTCGTCTTGGATCGTTGCGTAGCAATTCGTCGCTCCTGCAAAAGGGGTGGCGAGCATGCCCACGCGATACGGCTGCGTCATCGACGCAGCCGCCGTCCGGGCATCAGTGATTGTGCCCGTGGTCGTCGCCATGGCCATGCCAGCCGTTGTCGTGACCGTGCGGGCCGCGAGCCTCGCGCCACTCGCGCCGGTCGTCATGACGCTCTTCCCATTCGCGCCGTTCCCAGTAGCGGTGGCCGTCGTAATAGCGCTCGCCGTACCAGCCGGGGCTCACCACGACCACGGGCGGCGGCGCAGGTGCGTACACCGGCGGAGGCGGGGGCGGCGCATACACCGGCTCGGGTGCGTACACGACACCCGGCACGCCGATGTTCACGCCGACATCGACGTGGGCCAGCGCGGCCGACGATGCGCCGATTCCCACGCCTGCAACGATCGCCAACGAGAGCCAGCGGTTTTTTGAATTGCTCATGTTTTATTCTCGGTCTCTACGATTGAGGGGACATGCTCGCGCGCGATGCGCATTAGTAATGGTCGTGATCGCGGTGGTGGTCGTGATCGCGATAGCCGCCTTCGGGGACCACGATGCAACCGCTCAGCGTGCTGCCGAGCGTTGCTGCCAGAATGACCAGGGCGAGAATTCTTTTCATGTCGTTGCTCCGTTTTGCTTGTGAAGCGAACTCTACTGAGCGGCGGCATTTTCGTTGTGTTTGTGTGTAACAGGACGTGTCGATGCGAACGCGCGTGGCTAACGGGCGCGGCGTGTGAGGAGGGCGTCGAGGGAGCGTTTCATCGGGCGATGGCGAGCTTGCCGCAACAGCCGCAAGCCATTGAACAGACTATGAAAAAAACGCGGCGCCCACGCATTGCGCATGACTGCGCGCATTGAGCGGTCAATGCATCAATTGCCGGCAAGTGGATCGCATCGTGTTTCGCCGCGGATAAGCCGGGCGGATACATTCAGTTGCAGACTGAGGCGTGACGTTGCATGGCGAGCGGCGCGGCCGCCGGCCTGAGTGGTCGAGGCGCGACACGACGCGAGTGCCATCAGTTCTGGATAAGGTTCGATGCGTAAAATCGACAAGATGTGCGTCCGGCGTTCACACAGGCGTGACGGCGCCAAGGCCGGGTCGAGTCAACAGCGCCGTCATTGCAGCGCGTCGTTTATCCCGCCGGTGCAGGCTCCGGCGCCGTCGTTTCGCGATAGCCGAGCCGCGCCGAGATCGCAAGACCCGACTGCTTGAGCAACGCGACATAGTGCGACTTCGTGTCGGCGCCGCAACGCATCGTCGGAAACGACACCGACAGGCCGGCGATCACGCGGCCGAAGCGATCGAACACCGGCACCGCGATGCACCGCAGTCCTTCTTCCTGCTCCTCGTTGTCTTCGCCATAACCTTGCTCGCGCACGTGAGGCAGGATGCTGAGCACCGCTTCGGCGCAGGTGAGGGTTTTCTGCGTCGACTTGCGAAACTCGACATGCGAAAGCACTTCGCGCGCGTCGGCCGGGTCCATCCACGCGAGCAGCACCTTGCCGATCGCCGTGCTGTGCAGCGGATTGCGCCGGCCGATGCGTGACTGCATGCGCAAGCCGTAGTCGGCGTCGATCTTGTGGATGTAGATGATCGCGTCTTCGTCGAATGCGCCGAGGTGCACCGCTTCGCGCGTCACCTGGCCGATGCGCCGCATTTCGACGTCGGCCTCGCGCACGAGATCGACGCTCTCCAGCGCCTTCGCGCCGAGTTCGAACAGACGGATCGTGAGCCGGTAGCGCTCGGTCTCGACTTCCTGGGTCACATAGCCGAGCGCCTTGAGCGTCTGGATCACGCGATGCACGGTGGTCTTCGACATTGCGAGCCGTTGCGACAGCTCGCTGATGCCGATCTGTCCGCCGTCGCCGATCGCGCCGAGAATCGCGAACACGCGGCCGATCGACGACGCCGATTCGCCCCGTTCGCCCCGTTCGCCGCCGTTGCCGGACTCGCCGCTCTCTGCGTCCTGTATCTGCGCGGCGGCGTCGTCCTTGCGCTGTTTGCCTGTTGCTGCCATTTCCGTCATTCCCTGTCTATACGGACCCATACGGCCCCTCTGCGTGGCCGGCCCGCGCGATCGAACACGTCAGTCACGCCCGCTCGTGCGGCGAGGCGCGCAAGCATACCGCTTCGCGCGCGTGTCTGCCGCTAGCGCGCGAGCCACCCGCCGTCTACCGCCAGTGTATGCCCGTGCACGTAGTCCGAAGCGGACGACGCGAGAAATACGACCGGCCCCGCGAGATCTTCCGGCGCGCCCCAGCGGCCCGCCGGAATCCGCCCGACAATCTCCTCGTTGCGCTGCGCGTCCTCGCGCAACGCCGTCGTGTTGGCGGTTGCCATGTAGCCCGGCGCGATCGCGTTCACGTTGATGCGCTGCGCGGCCCATTCGTTGGCGAGCAGCCGCGTCAGACCGAGCACGCCGCTTTTCGCCGCCGTATAAGAGGCGACCCGGATGCCGCCCTGGAACGACAGCATCGACGCGACGTTGATGATCTTGCCGCCGCTTTGCTGCCTGACGAACTGCCGCGCCGTGGCTTGCGACAGAAAGAACAGACTCTTCAGATTGACGTCGACGACGGCGTCCCAATCGTCTTCGGTGAAGTCGAGCGCGTCCTCGCGACGGATGATGCCGGCGTTGTTCACGAGCACGTCGACGCGGCCGAAGGCCTCGACCGCCGCGCGCACGATGTCGTCGACCGGCGCGATCGAGCCGAGGTCGGCGCGCACGTCGGCGAAACGGCGCCCAATGGCCGCGACGCGCGCGGGCGTGGCGCCGGCGTCGGCACGGCTCACGCCGATGATGTCGCAGCCGGCCGCGGCGAGCGCGAGCGCCATCGCGGCGCCGAGCCCCGTATTGCTGCCGGTGACGATGGCGACCTTGCCGGTGAGATCGAAAGTATTCACGTTATTCAAACCCATGTCGTATGCGGATGGTCGTCGGGATAAAGCGGACGGGCCCTCAACGCAGGTCGCCGATCGCGAGGTGATCCATGTCGCCGAACACCTGGTTCTCGCCGACCATGCCCCAGATGAACGTGTATGCGCGCGTACCGACGCCCGAGTGAATCGACCAGCTCGGCGAGATCACCGCCTGTTCGTTGTGCACGAGAATGTGCCGCGTTTCATGTGGCTCGCCCATCATGTGAAAGACGGCGGCGTCGTCGGCGACGTTGAAGTAGAAATACACTTCCATGCGCCGCTCGTGGGTGTGGCAGGGCATCGTGTTCCACAGGCTGCCCGGTTCGAGCCTGGTCATGCCCATCGACAGCTGGCAGGTGGGCAGCACCTCGGGCACGATGAACTTGTAGATGGTGCGGCGGTTGCTCGTGGCCGGATCGCCGAGCGTTTGCGGCGATGCCTGCGCGAGCGTGATCCTGCGGGTCGGATGCGACTCGTGCGCGGGCGCGCAGTTCAGATAGAACTTCGCCGGGCGCGCGGCGTCGTCGCTGCCGAATGCGATCGCCTGCGCACCCTTGCCGATGTAGATCGCTTCCTCGTTGCGCACCGTATGGCGCGTACCGTCGACATCGACCCAGCCGTCGCCGCCGATGTTGATCGCCCCGAGTTCGCGCCGCTCCAGCAGATAGTTGACGCCGATCGACTTGCCGAGCGAGCCGGGCACCTCGACTGCGCGCGTCGCCGGCCACACACCGCCGACGATGATCCGGTCGATATGGCTATAGGTGAGCTTCAACGCGTCGCGCTCGAACACCTCCTCGACCAGAAACGTTTTGCGCAGCCCGGCGGTATCGAGCGTCTTCGCATACTCGCTGTTGATGGCCTGTCTCACTTCCATGTTGTTTCTCCGTTCGATTCGCTTTCCGTGGGGCCGCCCCGCCCGCGCCGCCACGCCGATCTGTTCGGGACTGTAGCGCAGATTCGCAGTTTCGGAACAGTGGTCCGAAAAATTATGGCGTGTCTTCGAGCCTGGTAAAGCGTTCGCCATGCAGGCGGGTAAACGATGAGCCGAATTTATAAAGAGAATCGGAACGACGTTCCTTTCACGATGTTATATTGCGCCGAAAGGGAGCAGACCGGCGTCAGACCGGCGACCTTACCCCGGGTGATTCACCCGACCAACAGGACGCAAAGTCCATGGAGGAGGCATGAAGATCAAAAAGGCCCTCGACCGCATTCCCGGCGGGTTGATGCTGGTTCCGCTGCTGCTCGGCGCCTGTGTCCATACGTTCGCGCCCGGCGCGGGCAAATATTTCGGGTCGTTCAGCAACGGCCTGATCACCGGCACCGTGCCGATTCTGGCGGTGTGGTTCTTCTGCATGGGGGCGACGATCGACCTGCGGGCGACCGGCACCGTGCTGCGCAAGTCGGGCACGCTGCTCGCGACCAAGATGCTGGTCGCGTGGATCGTGACGATGATCGCGGCGCGCTTCATTCCGGTCGACGGCATCAAGACCGGGCTATTCGCCGGACTCTCGATCCTCGCAATCACGACTTCGATGGACATGACCAACGGCGGCCTCTATGCCGCGGTGATGCAGCAATACGGGACCAAGGAGGAGGCGGGCGCGTTCGTGCTGATGTCGGTCGAATCGGGACCGCTCGTCAGCATGATCATTCTGGGCGCGACGGGCGTCGCGTTCTTCGAGCCACGGCTCTTTGTCGGCGCGGTGCTGCCGTTCCTGATCGGCTTCGCGCTGGGCAATTTCGACAGCGATCTGCGCGATCTGTTCGGCCGCTGCGTGCATCCGCTGATTCCGTTTTTTGGCTTTGCGCTCGGCAACGGCATCGACCTGAACGTGATCGTCACGAGCGGCTTGCCGGGCATCGTGCTCGGTCTCGCGGTGATCGTCGTGACGGGCATTCCGCTGATTCTCGCCGACCGCTGGATTGCCGGCGGCAATGGGGCGGCGGGGCTGGCGGCATCGTCGACGGCGGGGGCCGCGGTGGCCAATCCGGCGATCATCGGCGACATGATTCCGAGCTTCAAGCCGCTGGTGCCGGCCGCGACGGCGATGGTCGCGACGGCTTGCCTCGTGACCGCGATTCTGGTGCCGATTCTCACCGCGCTGTGGGTACGCCGGCATCACGCACGCGATGCGTTGCGCGAGGAGTTCGCGGCGGCGCAGGCGGCGCCGCTCAATGAGCGCGACGCGCACGTTTGAGACGGTGAGGTCGTGCGGTTGCGTGAGGTTGCAAGGCAACCGGTAAGTGGCCCGCGTGCGCGCGTTGGATCGGAGCGCGGCGGGCCTTGAGCGGCATCTGCAGCCTAGACCGTCCGCGAGGCCGCGCCGATTAACGCGCGAGCTTCGCTTCCAGCATCGTCTTCACCCCGGACCATTCGTCATCGATGATGCTAAAGCGCACCGAGTTGCGCTTGCGCCCATCCGGCATGATCCGTTCATGCCGGACCACTCCTTCCTGTTTCGCACCGATGCGCAGAATCGCCGCGCGTGAGCGCTCGTTGAGCGCATCGGTCGTGAACTGCACGCGCACGCATTGCATTGCGTCGAACGCCTCGCTCAGCAGCAGATACTTTGCCTCGGTGTTGACCGCCGAGCGCTGCACCGATTCGCTCAACCACGTATGACCGATTTCGAGCTTGCGGTTCGCGCGGTCGATCTTCCAGAAGCGCGTGCTGCCGACAATCGCGCCGCTCGCGCGCAGCACGATCACGAACGGCATCACGGTGCCGGCCGCGCAGCCGTCGAGCGCGCTCGCGATATAGCCGCCGATGGTGGCCGGTCCGGGCACGACGGTCAGCTTCATGTTCCAGAGTTGGCCGTCGGCGGCGGCGTCGAGCAACGCTTGCGCGTGTTCCTGCCGAAGCGGCCGGAGCTCGACCGTCGCGCCGGTCAGCGTGGGTTGCATGAGTGGGGAAGTGTCGTGATTCATGGCAATAAAAAAGTCCGCGAGTTTTTGGCTCGCGGACCCGATGCAGTGACGTCGAACGGTACGGGCCGAAACGCCTGACTCGACTTGCGCCGACCGGCCTTCAGCCCGTGGCGGCTAAACCTTAAGCCGCCAGCACCGACACCGCCTTGGTGACCAGATAGCCTTCCATCGCTTCCGGTCCGCCTTCCGAGCCGTAGCCCGAATCCTTCACGCCGCCGAACGGCATTTCCGGCGAAGGCGTGGCCGGCTGGTTGATCCACAGCATGCCGACTTCCATTTGCTGCGACAGCAGGTGCACGTTGCTGAACGACTTCGTGTACGCGTAGCCCGCGAGGCCGAACGGCAGACGGTTGGCTTCGGCGATCGCGTCTTCGAGCTTGTCGAAGCCGCGAATCGCGGCGATCGGGCCGAACGGTTCGTTGTTGAACACGTCGGCTTCGAGCGACACGTTGGTCAGCACGGTCGGCGCGAAGAAGTTGCCTTCCGAGCCCACGCGTTCGCCGCCGGTTTCGACCTTGGCGCCGGTCTTGCGCGCGTCGTCGAGCACCTTGGTCATTGCGGAGAGACGGCGCGCGTTGGCGAGCGGCCCGAGGGTCGTGCCTTCCGCGAGGCCGTCGCCGAGCTTCAGGCTTTCGGCGTGCTTGACCAGCGCCGCGGCGAATTCTTCACGGATGCTGTTGTGCACGAGAAAGCGCGTCGGCGAGATGCAGACCTGGCCGGCGTTGCGGAACTTCGCGCCGCCGGCCGCCTTGACGGCGAGCGCCACGTCGGCGTCTTCAGCGACGATCACCGGCGCGTGACCGCCCAGCTCCATGGTCGCGCGCTTCATGTGCGCGCCGGCGAGGGCGGCCAGTTGCTTGCCGACCGGCGTCGAGCCCGTGAACGTGACCTTGCGGATCACCGGGTGCGGGATCAGGTAGCTGGAAATTTCAGCCGGGTCGCCGAACACGAGGCCGACCGTGCCCGCCGGCACGCCCGCTTCGACGAATGCCTGCAGCAGTGCCGCCGGCGATGCCGGGGTTTCTTCCGGCGCCTTCACGAGGAACGAGCAGCCGCAGGCGAGCGCCGCGGAGAGCTTGCGCACCACCTGGTTGACCGGGAAGTTCCACGGCGTGAACGCCGCGACCGGGCCGATCGGCTCCTTGAGCACCAGTTGCTGCGCGGCGAGGTTGCGCGACGGCACGATGCGGCCATACACGCGGCGGCCTTCGTCGGCGAACCACTCGATGATGTCCGCGGCGGCCAGCACTTCGACGCGCGCTTCGGCGAACGGCTTGCCCTGTTCCTGCGTCATCAGGCGGCCGATGTCGGAAGCGCGTTCGCGCACCAGAGCCGCGGCCTTGCGCATCGTCGTGGCGCGCTCGTTGGCCGGAATCTTGCGCCATGCTTCGAAGCCGCGTTGCGCGGCTTCGAGCGCGCGGTCGAGGTCGGCGATGCCGGCGTGCGCCACTTTGCCGATGGCCTGGCCGGTGGCCGGGTTGATGACGTCGAGCGTCTTGCCGCTGGCAGCATCACACCACTCGCCGTTAATCAGAAGTCGGGTATCGGTATAGCTCGAAATGGCCATGCTGGGTTCCTGTAGTTGGGAAAAACGACAGGCCGCGCGATCCTGAAGCGATGAAACCGACCTGCGCGGCCATGGATGGACTGCCGATAGCAATCATCTTATCTGATTGCGCGTCATCGCATCGGCCGCCGCCTCGATTGCGGCACGCGGCACGCCGCTTGCGGGGCGGTTGTCGCGGCACCGGGAAAACGGTAGGAGCAGCGCCGCGCAAACAGGCGTAAAGTCAGATGGCTGTGGCCGTTGCCGCGGTGGGAGCAGGCCCGGCCCGCGACGGCGGACGGCGCTGAAGCAGGAGAGAGCAGCGCGAGGCAAGTTCCCGGCGCGGCAGGCGAAGACAGCGAACAAACTCCAATCAACCCAGATGCACACGAGGAATCGACATGCCAACCGGTACAGTGAAGTGGTTCAACGACGCGAAAGGATTTGGCTTCATCACACCCGATGACGGCGGCGAAGATCTTTTCGCCCATTTTTCGGAGATTCGCTCCGAGGGCTTCAAATCGTTGCAGGAAAACCAGAAGGTCAGCTTTGAGATCAAGCAGGGGCCCAAGGGGAAACAGGCAGCGGATATCAAGCCGGTGTGAAGGAAGAGGGGCAGCCGGTTCGCACGCGGGATGAGATGCGGCCGGCTGCTTCGTGAAGCGTGGGTGGGGTTCGCATGGGCGAAGGTGGCGGCTGACGCCGGCACGCGAGTTCAAGGCAGCCTCTGGGCGCTCGAACGCCGACGCTTGGGACTTGCGCCCTGGTCAAGCCGTGCCCTTGGCCGCTACATTCTTTAAATCCCGCCGTCCGCCGCAGCCCCGATTCCTTCGAGCAATTCATCACGCAGGGCCGCGAGGGTTTCGTCGCGCCGCTCGCGTGGATGCCGTCCCGTCACCGCCACGTCGCGCAGCAGCCGCCCCGCGCGATGCGGACCTGCCGCGTTGAGCAGCAGCACCCGGTCCGACAGATAGAGCGCCTCGTCCAGATCGTGTGTGACGATCAGCGCGGCGGTGCCGTGCGCGCGCGTCAACGACAGCAACAGATCCTGCAGACGCCTGCGCGTCATCGCATCGACCGCGCTGAACGGTTCGTCGAGCAGCAACAGATCCGGCTGCGGGAACAGCCCGCGCGCAAGCGCCACACGCTGCGCCATGCCGCCCGAGAGCTGCTTGGGCAACGCCGCGCCTATGCCGGCGAGGCCGACCTCTTCGAGCAGACGCGCGACGCGCGGGTCATGGCCCTGGCGCGGACCGGCTGAAAACGCGACGTTGTCGGCCACGCTCAGCCACGGCAGCAGGCGGGGCTCCTGAAAAATCACGCCGACGCGCGGCGACGGTCCGCGCTGCGCCACTGCGTCGAGCAGCAGTTCGCCGTCGAAGTCGCGATCGAGCCCGGCCAGCACGCGCAGCAGGGTGCTTTTGCCGCATCCGCTCGGACCGACCAGGCTGACGATCTCGCCGCGTCCGAGCGCGAAGCTCACCCGGTCGAGCACCATGCGCGCGTCGTAGCGCTTGCTCACCGCCCGCACGTCCAGCAGCCGCGACGCTCCCGCGGCCGGCCCGGACGACAACCCCGTCGACACTTCAACCGCGCTCACCGCGCACCTCCCGAAACCGCCTGATCGTTCGCCGTGTCGCGCCAGCGCAGCACGCGCGCTTCGAGCGCCTTGAGCACGCTGTCGCTGAGCTTGCCGAGCAGCGCCAGCAGCAGGATCGCGCCGAACACGAGGTCGGGGCGGCCGGTTTCGCGTCCGTCGCTGAGCAGATAGCCGAGCCCGCGCGTGGCCGCGATCAGTTCGGCGGCGACCATGAACATCCACGCGAGGCTCAGGCCGGTGCGCAGACCGGTGAAGATCTGCGGCAACGCCGCCGGCAGCAGAATGCGCGTGAACAGCGCCCGGCGACTCAAGCGGTTAACCTCGCCGAGTTCGAGCAGTTTTCTATCGACGCCGCGAATCCCCGCCACCACGCTCAGTTGCACCGGGAAAAACGCGCCGATGGCGACGAGCGCGATTTTCGGCGCTTCGTCGATGCCCATCCACAGCAGCAGAATCGGCACCCACGCGAGCGATGGAATCGCACGCAACGCCTGGAACGCGGGATCGAACAGCGCGTCGAGCCGGCGGCTCAGGCCCATCGCGGCGCCGGCCAGCAGCGCGAGCGCGGCGCCGATGCCGAAACCCGCGAGCACCCGCAGTGTGCTCGCGCCGAGGTGGCGGCCAAGACGCTCGCCGCCGAGCTGCCAGAGGGTCTCGAAGATCGAACTGGGCGCCGGCACCAGATGCGCCGGCAGTATCGACGCCCGCACCAGGGCTTCGATCAGCGCGAGGAACGCGAGCGGCAGGATCAGGCCTGCGATGCGCCAGCGCCTCAGCGGATCGCGCGGCGGCGACGGGCGGCCGGCAGCGGCGGCGGGGTAGGTGGGAGGATGCAGGGAGAGCGATTCGTCGGTGGCCATGAACGTGCGTCAGCGAGGGGGGAAACGAAGGTGCGGTGGCTTGGCGGCCGCGCATGGCCGATAGGCGGTTGAGCGGCTATGCGTCCGAACGGCATGGCACACAGCCGCGACCAGACAAATGGCGAAGCATCAACCGCAGGCGATACATGGATGGCCCTGAGCGCGCGGAGCAGCAGCTAACCCAGTACGCCACGCGGCCGATGATGCACAAGCACGCAACCGCTCACTGCCCATTCGCGGCAAACACAGGCTGCGCCGATTTCACATCGATCAACGCATCGATCACCTGATTCAGATCCGTACCCGGCTTCACCAGTTGCTCCTGCACCAGAATCGGCGCGGCCGCCTTGAGCGCGGCGAGCTGCTGCGCGCCCAACTGAGGGTGGCTGAAATCGTTGCGGCTCAATTGCAGTTTCGCGACCGGCAGCGACAGCTTCGATTCTTCCGCGACGATCTTCGCGGTTTCGTCCGGATGCGCGGCGATCCACACGCGCGCTTTTTCATAGACCTTCAGCACCTGCGCGAGCGTCTCCGGATGATCGCGGATGAAATCCTCGCGGGCGTTGAGCAGACCCCATGTGTTGAAATCGACGTTGCGGTATAGCAGCTTCGCGCCATCGTCGATCTGCGCGGCAGCCATGTGCGGATCGAGGCCGGCCCAGGCGTCCACCTGGCTGTTGGCGAGCGCCGTGCGGCCATCCGGATGCTGGAGATTGACGATCTCGACGTCGTCGCGCGACAGCCCCGCCGTGTGCAATGCACGCAGCGTGAAGAGGAACGGATCGGTGCCCTTGGTCGCGGCGATCTTCTTGCCCTTCAGGTCGGCGAGGGTCTTGATCGGCGAGTCCTTGCGCACGACCAGCGCGGTCCATTCCGGGCGCGAGAACACGTACACCGAGCGGATCGGATTGCCGTTCGCCTTGGCGAGCACGGCGGCGAGACCCGCCGTCGAGCCGATGTCGATCGCACCGCTATTGAGGTATTCGAGCGCGCGATTGCTGCCGAGGCTCAGTACCCATTTGACGTCGGTGTGCTGCGGCGCCAGCGCTTGTTCAAGCCAGCCGTTACGCTTGATCACCAGACTTTCCGGCGAGTAGTACGCATAGTCGAGCTTCAGTTCGGCGGGCGGCGCGGCGCGTGCGACGTTCGGCGCGAAGAACGCAGCCAGCGCGGTGGCGGCGACCAGCAGCGACGCGAAACCGGCTTGCACGCGGTTCGCTTGCCGCGAACGCGGCGCCCGGAAAGTGGAACGCGACAGATTGGCCGTACCCCGCGGGAATGTCATCGAATGGTCCTGATTGGTCGTCTGGTGTGACCGCTCAATGTAGTGAATGACCGCGCGAAACTGAACGAATAAAAAGTCACAATCAAAGCAGCTCGGCCGCTATGGAGGCGGGGTGAATTGTGTGCTTAATGCAAGAGGTGCATGGCGTTGAGCGAGGAGGCATTCGGGCGCGTGGCCGCCAACTCCGCGGCCTCACTCCGCCGATATGGCACGATGAGATCAACGGCCGCGGTGCGGCCCGTCGGCAAGCGAGGACGTCGTGGACAAAGACAGTGCATACAAGGAAATAACCGGCAACGGCGGCGCACCGTATGCAAGGTACTTCGCCATGCAGAACCCCGAGCATCCGCTCACGCCGTTCTGCCATCGCTACCTGTTCGAAAAGGATCTCGAAGCGCGAACCGCCGCGCACGACGAAGAGCGCGGCTTCGCGCTGAAGTCGCTCGCGCAGATGGAATCGTCGTCGCATCTCGCGCAAGCGGCGGCGAGCGCATCGCGCGATGCGGCCACGGCCGCGCATACGTCCGCGCTGAGCGCGCGGCGTTCGGCATTCTGGACGATGATCGCCGCGATCGCGTCGGCGCTCGGCGTAGTGGTAAACGCTGCTCTCAATCTGGGCTGGCTCGACTGGGCAAGGCACGTTGTACGGTGAGACGGGCGACCCGCGAATCACCGCGCATTTTTGTCCGGCTAGCATAAAAAAAAGACAGCTGTGCGTAAGGTGAAACTAAAACGCAGAACCATGCCGCGCATCGCGTGAACGCAGTATTATTCATCAGGTTTCCTTCAGCTTTGCTCCGTACTATCTGCGCCACCCGTTCGCGTTCGCACGAACCACGGTCCCGATAGTGTTTCGACAGAAAACTGAAATGCCGCACAGGCTTGCTAGGGTCTCTATGAAAACTCTGTTCTTGCAGGCTCCGTCATTCGACGGCTTCGACGGCGGCGCAGGTTCGCGCTACCAGGCAAAACGTGAGGTCAAGTCGTTCTGGTATCCAACATGGCTTGCACAGCCAGCCGCTCTGATTCCCGACAGCCGCGTCTTCGATGCCACCGCGAATGGGGCATCGGTGGACGAGACGCTCGACCTCGCCCAGCAATACGATCTCGTCATCATCCACACCAGCACGCCTTCGTTTCCCACCGACGCGCTATTCGCGCAGCATCTCAAGGAACGCAGGCCGTCGATCCTGATCGGCATGGTCGGCGCGAAGGTGGCGGTCGATCCGCACAATTCGCTCACCGCGACCCAGGCAATCGACTTCGTCGGCCGCGAAGAATTCGATTTCACCTGCAAGGAAGTCGCCGATGGCGTGCCGTTCGCGCAGATCAAGGGCTTGAGCTATCGCGCCGCGGACGGTTCGATCGAACATAACGAAGCGCGTCCGATCCTCGAGAACATGGACGAGCTGCCGTTCGTCGCGCCGGTCTACAAGCGCGATCTGAAGATCGAAAACTACTTCAACGGCTATCTGAAGCATCCGTACGTTTCGCTCTACACCGGCCGCGGCTGCCGCTCGCGGTGCACGTTCTGCCTGTGGCCGCACACGGTCGGCGGCCATCGCTACCGGGTGCGTTCGGCCGAGCACGTGCTCGAGGAAGTGAAGTGGATTCGCGACAACATGCCTGAAGTCAAGGAGATCATGTTCGACGACGACACCTTCACCGACTTCAGGCCGCGCGCCGAAGAAATCGCGCGCGGCATGGGCAAGCTGGGCGTGACGTGGTCGTGCAACGCGAAGGCCAACGTGCCTTACGAGACGCTGAAGATCATGAAGGAGAACGGCCTGCGCCTGTTGCTCGTCGGCTATGAATCCGGCGACGACCAGATCCTCGTGAACGTGAAGAAGGGCTTGCGCACGGATATGGCGCGGCGCTTTGCGAAAGACTGCCGCGCGCTCGGCATCAAGGTTCACGGCACCTTCATTCTGGGCTTGCCGGGCGAAACGCCGGAAACGATCCGGAAGACCATCGAATACGCGAAAGAGGTCAATCCTCTGACGATCCAGGTGTCGCTCGCCGCGCCGTATCCCGGTACCGTGCTCTACAACCAGGCGGTCGAGAACGGCTGGCTCGCGGAGAACAAGGTCATCAACCTCGTGAGCAAGGAAGGCGTGCAGCTGGCGGCGATCGGCTATCCGCATCTGTCGCGCGACGAGATGTATCACCAGCTCGAAAACTTCTACAAACGCTTCTATTTCCGGCCGTCGAAGATCTGGGAAATCCTGCGCGAGATGTTTACCAGCTGGGACATGATGAAACGGCGCTTGCGTGAAGGCGTCGAATTCTTCCGTTTCCTGCGTGCCCATCAGGCGTGAGCGCCACGCACCTGCTCGCCGTCACGCTGGCCTACGCGTGTGCGGCGGCGGCTGTATTCGGGATCGGCTACACGGTGCTGGCCGGCGTGCTGATCGGGCGCTTCTTCGCCCGGCCGGTGTCCATGCCGACCAGTTTTCCGCCAGTCACGATCGTCAAGCCGCTGCACGGCAACGAGTGGGCGCTGCTCGCTAATCTGGCTAGCTTCTGCGAGCAGGATTATCCGGGGCCGGTGCAATTCGTATTCGGCGTGCACGACTCGAACGACCCCGCGCTGCATGCCGTTGAAGAACTGCGGCGGCTGCATCCGGACGCCGACATCACGGTGGTCGCCGATGCGCGTCTGTACGGGCCGAACCGCAAGATCAGCAACATCATCAATATGTTGCCGCAGGCGCGGCACGACGTGCTGGTGTTCGCCGACAGCGACGTGAGCGTCGCGCCCGGCTATCTGCGCCACGTCATGGGCGAACTGCAGAAGCCGGACGTGGGGCTCGTCACCTGCGCGTATCAAGGACAGCCCGATCCGGGCTTCTGGCCGCGGTTGTCGGTCAAGGCCACCAACTACCAGTTCCTGCCTAGCGTGGTGACCGGCCTCGCAGTCGGACTCGCCCGGCCGTGCTTCGGGCAGACCATTGCGATGCGGCGCGACACGTTCGACAAAATCGGCGGTTTCACGCCGTTCGTGCGGCATCTCGCCGAGGATCATGCGATCGGCGAAGCGGTGCGCATGATCGGCGAGAAGGTCGTGATCCCGCCGTTTCCGATTTCGCATGCGTGCGTCGAATCGAGCGCAACGCAGCTGATCGCGCATGAACTGCGCTGGAGCCGCACGATTCGTTATATCGATCCGCTCGGCCATCTGGGCTCGGCGCTGATTCATCCGCTGCCGTTCGCGCTGCTGGCCGTCGCATTCTCGGGCGGCGCGATCTGGGCGTGGCCGCTCGCCGTCATCGCGATGTGCGCGCGGCTCGCGCTGCAACTGCTCACCGACCGCGCGTTGCGGCTGCGCCCGCGCGACCTCTGGGTGCTTCCGTTATGGGATATCGTATCGTTTGCGATTTTCGTGGCGAGCTTCCGGTCATCGCGCGTGATCTGGCGGGGCTTCAGCTTCAAGGTGGATGGCGACGGCCTGTTGTCGGCGCCACAGGACGAGTAACGGATGAACGGCAAGGCAGGGCGGTCATGACAGATGGGTTTTTCGAACCGCGCGCAGCGGACTGTACGGCTGCATGCGCGGCGAGTGGCATCGTATTCGCGTCGGCATTGATCGCGCCGATGATGCGCGCACGCACGGTGTCCGCGCGATGAAGCATGTCGGCCGCGCCGCCGCGCTACTCGGCTTGCTGCTCTCGCTATGGCTCGTGTGGCGCGACAATCCCGGCGCCGTGCTCGGCGCGCTGCAGGCCGCGGGCGCCGGCCTCGTGCTCGCAGCACTCGTGCACCTGCTGCCGATGCTGGCCAACGCCTGCAGCTGGCGCTCGCTGATTCGCGGCGCGCAGCAGCCGAGCGTGCTCAGGATGCTGCATCTCGTGTGGGTGCGAGAATCGGTCAACAGCATGCTGCCGGTCGCGCGGATCGGCGGCGAAGTCGTCGCATTCCGCATGCTCCGGCGCTGGGACACGCGCGCTTCGACGGCGGTGGGCAGCATCGTCGTCGACATGCAGCTCACGGTGATCAGCCAATTGCTGTTCACGATGGTCGGCATCGGCTTCCTGTTCGCGCACGCGCAGTCCGACACGCTGCGCCTCGCGGGACAACTCGCATGGGGCGTGGTGGTGCTGGCGCCGCTGCTGCTGTTGTTCGCGCTCGTGCAGCATGCGAATCCGTTCGCGCGCATCACGCGTGTACTCAACCGGATGACGAGCGGCAAGCTCGCGGCGCTGGCCGGGCAGTCCGCGCAGATCGATCAGTCGATCAAGCTCATCTGGCGGCGGCGCGCAGTGGTGTTGCGCTATCTGTTCGGCTGGCAAGCGCTGCAATCCTTGATGACGGCCTTCGAAATCTGGCTCGCGCTGTATTTTCTCGGCGTGCGGATCACGCTCGTGGAAGCGATCGTGATCGAGTCGTTGATCCAGGCGATCAGCAGCGCGGCGTTCTTCGTGCCTGGCGGGCTGGGCGTGCAGGAGGGCGGTTTCATTCTGATCGGCGGCGCGCTCGGACTCGATCCGTCCACCTGTCTGGCGCTGGCCGCCGCGCGACGGATTCGCGACGTGCTGATATTCGTGCCGGGGCTGCTCGCGTGGCAGTTTGCCGAATCGCCGAAGCGCGCAAACACGCTGGCGCAGCAGGGAGCGCGCGCGGAACGGGGCGAGCCGCGCTCTGCCGTGACCGAGACTGGCCGGCGTTAGGCCTTAAGCGAGACGAACCCGGCGCGAGGGCCATCGTGCAGGAGCGTCAGTGCGCGTGCGCTTGTGCCTGCGCCTGCTCCTGCACATGGGCTGGAAACGACACATCCACCTTCAGACCTCGTCCGCCAATGCCCGCGGCCAGATTCAGCTGCGCGCCGAAATGTCCGGCGATACGCGCGGCGATCGACAACCCCAGGCCGCTGCCGGAAGCCGCGTTGCCGGTTGCGCGAAAGAATCGGCGGGTCAGGCGGGCGAGGTCGTCCGGCGCAACGCCGGGGCCGTCGTCGCACACGCTGATCTGCACGCGGTCGCCGGCCTGGCTGACCGCGACTTCGACGCTGCCGCCGCTGTGGCCGTACTTGATCGCGTTATCGAGGAGATTGTCGAGCAGGATGCCGATCAGTACCGGCTCCGCGTCGATCTCGGCGCGCATGTCGCCGGTGAGCCACACGCGGATGTTCTTCTGCTGCGCGTTGAACTCGTTCGCGCGCAGCGTGTTCTTCGCCACCATCGCGAGTTTGAGCGGCCCGGCCGACAATTTTTCATGTGCGTCGAGACGCGCTAGCAGCAGCAATTGTTCCGCGAGCCGCGCGCTGCGATCCACGGCTTGCACCACGCGCTCCATGGCGAGCCTCTGCAATGCGGTGTCCGGCTCGGCCAGCGCGACCTGCGCCTGCACCTTGATCGCGGCGAGCGGCGTCTTCAGTTCATGGGCGGCGTCGGCGGTAAACGCGCGTTCGCGCTCCAGCGAGTTCAGCAAGCGCGACAACATCAGATTGATCGCATCGACGAGCGGCCGAACTTCGAGCGGCGCACGGCCGATGTCGACCGGCTCCATCCGGTTGACGTCGCGCGAGCGAATCGCGCCCGACAGCACCTTCAGCGGCGCCAGACTCCAGCCGATGCTCAACCACACCAGCAGCGCCAGCACCGGCAACGCGATCAGCGTGGGACGCGCAATCCGGCTCGCGACGCCGCTCACCAGGTCGCTGCGCGTATTGGCTGGTTCGAACACGCGCACGGTGTGGCCGAGCGCGGTGTCGCGCAGCGTGAACGAGTGATACCGCTGGCCGCCGAGCGTGATGTCGCGCGCGCCGCTGACGGACGGCACTGGCAGGTCCCATGCGCGGAGCGCATGCAATTGCGGGCTGCCCGCGAGTACCTCGCCGTTCGCGCCGCGCACCTGGAAGAGGGCGTCGCGCGGCAGGGTGTCGTCGTCGTCGAGATCGCTGGCGCCGGGGTCGCCGCCTTTTTCTTCTTCGCGCACGTCGATGCGCGCGTTGGCGAGTGTGGTCAGATTGCGTTGGTCGAGCAGCGCGAGAATCTGCGCGAGTTCCGCAAGACGCGCCTCTTCCCATTCGCCGACTTCACGCGTGGCCTGACGATAACTCGACACCAGCGCGATGCCCCAGATCAACACGATGCTGGCGAGCACCAGCAGCATGAGGCGCCGGCGAATCGACGCGCCCATCACGCTTTCTCCACCACGTAGCCGATATTGCGCACGGTCTTGATCAACCCCGCGCCGAGTTTCTTGCGCAGGTTAGAGACATGGACTTCGATCGCGTTGCTTTCGATCTCTTCCTGCCAGCCGTACAGGCTTTCTTCGAGTTGCGAGCGTGATTGCGGAATGTCCTGATGAGTCAGCAACTGCAACAGGATCGCCCATTCGCGCGACGTGAGCGGCACGCGCGTCGTGCCCACTTCCACCGTTTGCGCGACCGGATTGACCGTCAGGTCCTGATAGCGGATCAGCTCGACACTGCGGCCTTGCGCGCGGCGCAGCAGAGCGCGGCAACGCGCGATCAGTTCGGTCAGGTCGAAGGGCTTGCCGAGGTAGTCGTCCGCGCCGGCTTCGAGACCGCCGACCCGGTCGGCCACCGTGCCTCTCGCGGTCAGCACCAGCACCGGCACGTCGTTGCCGGCGTCGCGTAAGCGACGAAGGAGTTCCATACCGCAGACGCGCGGCAAGCCGAGATCGAGCACCACCAGCGCATACGTGGTGGTGTCGAGCGCGAGGCCGGCCTTGTGGCCGTCGCGTGCCCAGTCAACGGTAAAGCCGGCTTGACGCAAGCCGGCTTCGACGCCGTAGCCGATCAGATCATCGTCTTCTACGAGGAGTACACGCATGGGGGAAATGTCCGTTTCGAATGTTTATTGCATGACGGCAGGCGCTTTTATGCGAGCGCCAATCGTGCATCCGCAGTTTAACCAGCCTCTTCATCAGACTGCTTTATACCGTGCGCATGCTTAAGGTTTCCTTCAGTTCGAATGGATAGTATCGCCCCTCAACAGCCCGGTTCGCGAGGCGATGATGAATACGTGACGCGCATACGGATGTCGGTTGATTTTTTCTGACTGCGCTTTTTTCAACATCGCATGTCGCCCACGTTCGTTAGCCAATTGCAACTCGATCGTAAGGACATCGACGGAAATTTTCCGGCCAGTGTCCATGCCGACAAGTCCCGCTGTGCGTTCCTTCACGTCACGAGGCCGCATTATGAAGCCACTCACCGTCGACATGCTGCGCGCTCATCTGCTGGTCGCCTCGCTCACTGCAGTGGGCGCCGAGGCGATCGTCTGTGTCGCACTGCTGGTGTTGCCCGTGTCGCAGCAATTCTTCGGCTCCACTTCGTTCCGGCTGCTCGCGATTGCGGTGATCGCCGGCGGCGTGATCGTGACGCGCGAATTCGCGCAGGCCGCGTTCGAGGTCGCGGTCGAAGGTCATCACACGACGCCTGCCAGGCGCTGCGAGCGGCCGTTCGAGATCGCGCCGGATTGTCCGCGGCGCTGGCTCGTCATTCTTCATCTGCGGCTGACAGGCCAACCGTTCGTGCTGGCTGGCCACTGACGGAAACGGGCTATGGCGGCGCATGTATGGACCGTATGCCAATGGATTCTGTCGACCGGCTGCATTGGCGCCGCGTTCTACGCGATGACCGCCGTGGTGGCGACGCCGTTCCTCGGCACGTGCCGGCACGCTTCGGCCCATCGGGAGGACGCCCCTGATTTTCCAGCGGCCCCCGTCTGCGCGCCGCAATCGACGCAATCGACGCAATCAGCGCAACGGCCCGATCCATTCGAGCAGGTCGGCGTCAGCGTGCTCAAACCGCTGTGCGGCGCCGAGCCGCGTCTGTACGACAACCTGCGAACCTTCTGCGAGCAACGACATGGGCATTTTCAACTGGTGCTCGGCGTCTCGTCGCCGCACGATCCCGCGATCGCGGTGGCACGCCGCTTGCAAGCCGCCTATCCGGCGCACGACATCGAGTTCGCGATCGACACGCGCGTGCACGGCAGCAATCTGAAGGTCAGCAATCTGATCAACATGGCGGGTCGAGCCCGCTACGACGTGATCGTGATTGCCGACAGCGATATTGCCGTCTCAGCCGATTACCTCGACAGCGTCGCCGCGCCGCTCGCGGACCCGCGCGTGGGGGTCGTCACGTGTCTGTACGTCGCGCGCGGCGTCGGCGGATTCTGGCCGCGCGTGGGCGCGCTCTTCATCAACGAGTGGTTCGCGCCGTCGGTGCGCGTCGCGCACGCGATCGGCTCGCGCCGCTTCGGTTTCGGCGCGACCCTCGCGTTGCGTCGCGCGACGCTCGAACGCATCGGCGGCTTCGACGCGCTGAAAAACTGTCTCGCGGACGATTACTGGCTCGCCGAACACGTGCGCGCGCTGGGCTTGCAAACGGTGCTCTCGCGCGTGGTGGTGGCCACCGATGTGATCGAGCCGACCTTCGGCGAGCTATGGCAACGTGAAACCCGCTGGTTGCGCACGATCCGCTCGGTGAATCCGTCGGGCTTCGCGTCGCTGGCGATCACGTTTGCAACGCCGTGGCTGCTGGTTGGCGCGTGGCTCAGCTTTGCTCTCACGACGTGCCAGGGCCACGGGGCGCACAGCGCGGTCGCACTGGCGAGCGCCGCCGCCACGGCGGCCGGGTTCGGCGCGCGCCTACTGCTGCATCTGCGCGCCGCGCGGCATGAGCGCACGTTCTGGCGCGATCTGCCGCTCGTGCCGCTACGCGATACGTTGCTGGCGTTGCAATGGTGCGCCGGCGCGTTCGGCTCGCACGTGACCTGGCGCGGCGTGCGTGTGCCGCTCGGCACGTCGGCTGCGGCGCCGGCGCGCAGCGGGCACGTGAACGTGATGGATGCAATGGAGGTGTCGGATGGCGGCTAGGCCACGCGGGCTGATCGTCACCGCCGACGATTTCGGCCTGCATCCGCGCGTGAATCTGGCCGTCGAGCGCGCGCATCGTGACGGCGTGTTGAGCGCGGCGAGCTTGATGATCGGCGCGCCGGCTGCAAGCGACGCCGTGGCGCGCGCCCGCGCGCTGCCGCGCCTGCGGGTCGGTCTGCATCTGGTGCTCGCCGACGGCGCCGCGCTGCTGCCGCGCGCGGAGATTCACGCGTTGCTCGACGAGCACGGCCGCTTCGGCGACAACATGGTGCGCGACGGCGTGCGCTTTTTCTTCCTGCCACGAGTGCGCCGCCAACTCGCGCGCGAAATCCGCGCGCAGTTCGACGCCTTCGCGCAAACCGGGTTGACGCTCGATCACGTGAACACACACAAGCATTTTCATCTGCACCCGACGGTGCTCGGGTTGATCCTCGCGATCGGCCGCGAGTACGGCATGCAGGCGATGCGCCTGCCGTTCGAAGCGAACGCGCCGCTCTGGCTGAAGCCGTGGATCGCGCAGGTGAGGGCGCGCCTCGATCGCGCGGGGATCGTGCACAACGACTACGTGCTCGGGATCGCCGGCAGCGGACGGATGGACGAAGCGGCGTGGCTCGCGGCGTTGAGCGCGCTGCCGCATGGCGTCGGCGAGATCTATTGCCATCCCGCGCTGGCGGGCGAACTGCCGTTGAGTGACGGCATGCGCGACTACCGGCATGCCGATGAATTGCAGGCGCTGCTCTCGCCGAAGGTGGCCGCCGCGATTCGCGCGTCGGGCGCGCGGGTCGGCGGATTTGCGGACGTGTTGACGCAGCGCATGTAATAACGGGGGTGTTTGACTGCGGGCGGGTACGTCCACGAGACCGGCGTGGACGTACCCACACGATGTGCACCCGCACGTGTGCGGCAAAAGCTGCGCGTTATATCGGCTGCTTCTTCATCAAGAGCTTCAGCAGCACCGGCAGCAGCAACAAGACGAGCGGCAACTGCACGATCAGCCCGGAAATGATCGCGATCGCGAGCGGCTGCTGCATCGCCGAGCCTTGCCCGAGCGCGAACGCCAAAGGCAGCAGCGCGAGGATCGCGGCGATCGTCGTCATCGCGATCGGGCGCAGGCGATTGCGGCCGGCGCTACGCAACGCTTCGTCGAACGGCATCTCCTCGTCACGCACGAGGCCCTGCAATTCCGACACATAGAAGATCGCCACTTCGGTGACGATGCCGATGATCATCGTCATCCCCATCATCGCGGAGATGTTCAACTCGATGCCGGTGATCCACAGGCCGATGAACACCGCGCCCGCCGCCAGCAGCGGCATCGCCAGCACCGCCAGCGCGACCCGAAAGCGCTCGTACAGAAACAGCAGCAGGCCGAACACCAGCGCAATCGCCGCGCCGAACACGGTCAGCAGCCCCTTGAACGCGATCTGCTGTTGCTGGTACAAGCCGCCCAGTTCGTAGTAGACGCCCGTCGGCAGGAGGGTGGCTTCGCCGAGCGCCTTCTGCACGTCGGCGATGGTGGAGCCGAGATCGCGCCCGTCGATGCGCGCGGTCACCGCGACCATCCGCTTGAGGTTGTCGCGGCTGATCTCAGGCTGGCCCGTCACCTTCACCTGATCGGCGACGCGGTTCAGCGCGAACAGATGGCCGTCCGGCGCGCGAATCTGTAACTGGCCCAGTTGCGTATCGGTGAGTTTCAACGCGCCGTCCACCCGCACGCGCACGCCGACCGTTTTCGGCCCGCTCTGGAACTGCGTCGCCACATTGCCTTCGACCATGTCGGACACGGCCTGCGCGATCGACTGCGGGTCCATGCCCTCGGCGGCGGCCGCGGCCGGCAGGATATGCAATTCGAGCGCGTCGCCCGCGGGATTGATGCCGTCGTTCACGTCCACCACGCCCTGAATCTTGCCGATACGCGCGGCGACCTTGCGCGCGGTGGTGTCGAGCGTGTTCGCGTCGTCGGAGAAGATCTTGATCTGCACCGGCTGGGGGACCGCCGTCAGGTCGCCGATCAGATCCTCCATCAACTGCGCGAGTTCGATATTGACGCCGGGCACCTGCGCTTCGACCTGCGAGCGGATTTCTTCCATGACCGTGTCGATCGGCTCGCGCTGGCCGGACTTCAGGCGCACGAAGAAGTCGCCTTTGTTGGGCTCGTTCAGGTCGCCGCCGAGACCCGCGCCGGTGCGGCGCGAATAGGTCGCCACATTCGGATTCGCGCGAATGATGCTCTCGATCTGCTTCATCAGCCGATCGGTTTCGGTTACCGAGGTGCCCGGTTCGGTGTGATAGTCGAGCACGAAACCGCCTTCGTCCATGCTCGGCATGAAGCCGCTGCCCACCTGCGTGAACGCGAACGCGGCCGCTACGATCAACGGCAGGACGCCGAGCAGTACGAGCACGGGTTTTGTCGTGACGCGCTCGACCAGCGTGGCGTAACGCCGGTTCAGCCATGCGGCGAAGCGGGTTTCGGCATGCTCTTCGGCGTCTTTCGGTTTCAGCCAGCGGTCGCACAGAATCGGCACCGCGAGCCAGGTGACGAGAAATGAAATGAACAACGCGCTCGCCATCGTCACTGAAAGCGCCTTGAAGAACGCGCCCGTCACGCCCGACAGGAACGCGAGCGGCACGAAGATGATCAGCGTCGCCGCCGAGGACCCGGCCAGCGGCCGCGTGAATTCGAGCGCCGCGGCCATCACGCGGCCGTGAAACGCGCGCGAGCCGGCTTCGCGCATGCGCCGCACGATGTGCTCGATCATCACGATCGCGTCGTCGATCACGAGGCCGACCGCGGCCGCCATGCCGCCGAGCGTCATGATGTTGAAGCCCATGCCGAACACGTCGAGCAGCAGGATCGTCGCGGCCATCACCACCGGCACCAGCGCCACGGCGATCGCGGTGATCTTCCAGTTGCGCAGGAATACGAACAGCGTGAGCGCCGCCAGCACGACGCCGATCATGATCGCGTCGCGCACGCTGGTGGCCGATGCGATGACCAGTTCGCTCTGGTCGTACCAGTTCGACAGATGCACGCCCGGCGGCATCTGATGCTGGAAGTCGGCGAGTTTCGCGCGGATCGCCTTCGCCATCGCGACGCTGTTCGCGCCGGGCTGCTGGTAGACGTTGAGCAGCACGGCGTCCTGGCCGTCGGCGGTGACGCGCATCCACTGCGGCACGACGCCCTGGCGGACCGTCGCGACGTCGCCCAGGCGAACCTGCGCCGCGCCGCTCGCGGACACCACCACGTTGCGCAGTTCATCGAGCTGCGTGATCGTGGTGTTGGTGATCACGAGGTACAGCTTGTCGTGGTCCTCGATGCGGCCGTTGGCCATCAGCACGTTGTGCGCGCCGATCGCCTTCGATACGTCGGCGAGCGACAGCTTGTACGCGGCGAGGCGCGCGGGGTCGACCGCGACTTCGAACTCGTCCTGAGCGCCGCCGGTCACGTCGACCCGCGCCACGCCTTCCACCGAAGACAGCAACGGCCGCATCTGGAACTGCGCGAGATCGTGCAATGCAGACAGCGACTGCTGCGTCGACGTGAGGCTGTACGCGAGCACCGGAAACACGGTCGGGTCCATGCGCCGCACCTGCATCGAGGTGCCGGGCGGCAGCGTCGCGAGAATCTCGCTGATGGCCGACTGCGCCTGCAACGTGGCCTGCGCCATGTCGGTGCCCCAGTCGAAGTTCAACGAGATTTCCGCCGCGCCGCGACTGGTGCTCGACTCGACGTCGCGCACGTTCGGCACGCGGCGCAGCGCTTCCTCGACCGGCATCGTCACGAGCGTCGCCATCTGTTCGGCGGGGCGGTCGCCCGCGTCGAGCGAGACCACCGCACGCGGAAATGCGACGTTTGGAAACAGCGAGATCGGCAGACGGAACGCCGTCAGCGCGCCCGCGATCGCCAGCAGCGCGATCACGAACAGCAGCGAGCGGCGGTGCGTCTGCATCCATTGACCGAAGTTCATCGCGGTGCGCCTCCGCCGGTTCGCACCGCCATGCCGTCCTTCAGTTCATAGTTGCCGCTGACCACGAGCCCTTGGGCGGCATCGATCGGGCCGTCCACACCGTAGCGCTCGCCGTTCTCGATCTGAACGCTTACGGCGACGCGGCGCGCTTTGTTTTGCGGCGTGATCTGGAAGACGTACGCACTCCTGTCGTCCTTGAGCACGGCCGCGCGCGGCACGACCCAATGCGTGCCGCTGCGGGTCGCGATCTCGGCGCTCACGCGCGTGCCCGGAATGAACGCACTCTCACCGAGCGGCACGTTCGCGCCGACGTCAACCTGTTGGCTCTGCGGATTGATCGCGGCGCCGACCTGCACCACGCGTCCATTGACCGGCGTGTTCGCAAGTGCGCTCGAGAGGCCGCGCAGCGTGACGGAGTCGCCCGCGTGAATCGCGGCAGCGTCCGACGGTTCGACGCCGAGCATCACGTTCGCGCGCGTGTCTTTCGCATTGCCACCGGCCAGTTGCAGGATCGGCGCGCCGGCCTGCACCTGGTCGCCTTGTGCCGCCGACAGTTGCAGCACCACGCCATCGAGCGGCGCGGTCACGACCTTGTTGCCGCTCGCGACGCCGGTCTGGGTTTGCGCAGCAAGCGCCTGTTGCGCGTCGTCGGCAGCCTTGCGGGCGGCCGCGAGTTGCGACTGCGTGGCGAGCCCCTTGTCATACAGCGACTGCGTGCGCGTCAATTCGCCTTGCGCGAGCGTCACGGCGCTCTTCGCCTGGGTCGCGGCGAGCACGGCGGCGGGATCGGCCTGCACGACGAACAGCGGCGTGCCGCGCGTGACGCGCTGGCCGGACTGCACGCGCATCTGCACGATGCGTGCGACGTAGGGCAGATTGATGGTCGTGAGATTGGAGGCAGACGCGGCGACGATGCCGAAACCGCGCACCGGCTGCGCGATTTCGGCGCGTTGCACGCGAACGGTCTGGACGGATACGGCGGGTTGATTGGCGGCGTCGTCGGCGGGGGCCGCGCTTGCGCCGGCTGCATGAGCCGCGCTCACGGCGTGGACCGCCACGCATAGCAGCGCGGCGCAGGCGAGCGCGGTCGCCACAGCGGCGACGCGCGGCCGTGAGCTTGGGAATGGACTATTTCGCATGAGTGTCGATGAAGGTCTGAGCGGAGGTGAAGGCGTCGGGAATCGCGCTGCCTAGCAGCGCCTGCAAGCCGACACGCTGTTCGGCGAGCGACTCGCGCAGTTTCGCTACGTCGACACGTTTGGCGAGCGCGGCGCTTTGCGCGTCGGTGTACGCGCCGAGCGCGAGATTGTGTTCGGCATAGGCCGCGGCCGCATGCTGGGCCGCGAGATCGACCTCGGGCAGCGCGCTTTCGGTCTGCTGCAATTGCCGCGTGAGGATCGCGAGATCCGCGCGCATCTGCGCGACGTCGGCGTAGGCCTGGTTCAGGCGCGTCTGATATTCGTCGCGCAGCCGCTGCCGGGTGGCCTTTTCGATCGCGACGTTGCCCTGGTTGCGGTTGAAGATCGGCAGGCTCAGGTTGATCTGGAAGCCGCTGGTGTAGATGTTCGACGTGTCGCGCGCGCGCACGAAGCCCACCGACAGGCTGGGAAACTGGCTCAGAATCGCCGCGCGGTACTTCTGCTCCTGCGCCTCGTAGCCCGCCTGCAGCGCGATCAGGTCCGGGCGGCGTTGTGCGAGCGAGGCGAGCGCGCCGTCGAGCGTGGGGTCGCTCAGCGGCGCGATGTCGTCGCTGCCGCGCAGGGGCAACTGGACGTCGGGCGCGAGACCGAGCAATGCGTTCAGATCGTGGTGCGTCTGCTGCGCGGCGCGTTCGGCGTCCGTGGCTTGCTTGCGCGCGTCGCTATACGCGGTGAGTGCGGCGCTCAGCGTGTCGTCGGTGAGGTTGCCGTCGCGGCGTGCTTCGGCCATCCGTTCGTATCGCGTGCGCGCGAGCTCGCGCTGTTGCTGCAGCAGCGGCAGCGTGTCCTGCTGGAAGCGCGTCTTGATGAACAACTGCCGCGCCTGCGCGACGATCTGCCATTCCTGCCAGAGCAGGCCGAGATCGGTTTTGGCAACCGTGGCGTCGGCGGACTGCTGGTTCGCACTGCGCAGCACGATCGCCATCACGTCGATGCTCAAGCCATAATTGAATGCGCGCGTGGTGCCGGCGGCGCCCGGGTAATCGCTCGACACGCTCATTTGCGGGTCGGGCAGCAGGCCCGCCGAGTAGGCTTGAGCACGCGCGATGCCGAGATCGCCGCGGGCCAGCTTGAGCTCGGGATTGTTGGCCACCGCGAGCATCGCGACTTCGTCGATGTCGAGCCCGTCGGACGGATCGAAACGATGCGCGGCCAGCTCGGGCAGCGGCATGCGCGACGCGTCGATCTGGATGCGTTCGAGCGAATGTGCGGAGGTGGACGTGTCGCGCGGCGCGAGCGGCTCGCGGTGATACCACGCGCAGCCGCCGAGCAGCAGCGCGGCGAGGGCCACGAGCGCGCGCAGCCGTGGCGCACGGCGCGCGCCCACTGACGCGCGGGTGACGGCATTCTCTGGGGGTGCCGCAGGGAAGGCCGCCGTGGCGGCATCGAAAACGGACAAAATCCGGCTCCTGAATGAAGAATTGACGCAACCGCGAGCGGATGCCGCGGCAAAGTGGAGCCGAGTTTGCGCAGGGAGCGCTTAAGTCACGCTTAACTTCAAATTAAGCAGGCCAACGGCGTCGCATCGGCCCGCTGCAACGCGCCCATAAGGCTGCGCTAAGGAAGTGTTAAGGAAGCGTTAAGGAAGCGTTAAGCTGGCGGCCTGGACAATGGGCGGGAAAAAAACTGGACGGAGAGAAGGCCATGCGCCTGCTACTGGTCGAAGACGACGAGATGATTGCGGAAACGGTGCAGGGCGCGATGCGCCGCTCCGGCTATGCGACCGACTGGGCTGAAGACGGCCGCGCGGCGGAACTGTCGCTGGACAATGACGTGTACGACCTCGTGCTGCTCGATCTCGGCCTGCCCAAGAAGGACGGCATCGAAGTGCTCAACGCGTATCGCAAGCGCGGCGGCACCGCGCCGGTGATCATCCTGACCGCGCGCGATGCGGTCGACGAAAGGATTCGCGGCCTCGACGCCGGCGCCGACGATTACCTGATCAAGCCGTTCGACCTCGACGAACTCGCCGCGCGTGTGCGCGCGCTGCTGCGCCGGCGCACCGGCCAGAAGCAGCCCATCTATGCGCACGGCGAACTCACGCTCGACCCCGCCGCGCACGAAGTCACCAAGGACGGTACGCCGCTGCCGCTCGTGCCGCGCGAGTTCGCGCTGCTGCAGGCGCTGATCGAAGAGCCCACCCGCGTGTTCACGAAGGCCGAGCTCGAAGAAAAGCTGTATGGCTGGGGCGAGGAAGTAGGCAGCAACACGATTGAGGTCCACGTGCACAGCTTGCGGCGCAAGATCGGCGCGGAGCAGGTCGTCACGGTGCGCGGCGTCGGTTACCGTCTGAAGAGGTGCTGATGAGGTCGATTCGCCGCTGGCTGCTGGGTTGGCTGATCTTCGGCATGGCGGCGGCCTCGGCCGTGGCCGCCTTCGGCATCTTTCAGACGGCGCGGCAGGAAGCCGGCGAACTGTTCGACTACGAACTGCGCACGATCGCGGTGTCGTTGCCGTCGAACCTGAACGGCGCGGGCGACGGCGAGCATCGCCACCCCGACCTCGGCGGACTGGCCGACGACCGGGTCGTCATCGAAATCTGGGATCGGGGCGGCGAGCAGATCTATCACTCGATGGAGGCGCCGGTGTTCGAGCGGCTGCCTGAGGGCTTCAGCATGGTCGAGCGGGGCGGCTCGCAATGGCGCACCTTCGGCGTGCAGCAGAAAGAGCGCTATGTGCAGGTCGCGCAGCCCATCTCGGTGCGCGAGGACCTCGCGCTGCGGCTCGCGCTGCACACGCTGTGGCCGCTCGGCGTGCTGGTCCCGGTGACGATCGTGCTGGTGCTGCTGGTGGTCGCGCGCGGGCTCGCGCCGATCGGCGGCCTGTCTCGCGCGCTATCGACGCGTTCGATCGACTCGCTCGAACCGCTGCGTCTGGACGGCACCGTGCCGGTCGAAATCAAGCCGCTGGTGGAAGCGCTCAACGATCTGCTGCAAAGGCTGCATACCGCGTCACAGGCGCAGCACACGTTCATTGCCGATGCCGCTCACGAGCTGCGCTCGCCGCTCGCCGCGCTGAAGCTGCAATTGCAGGCGGCTTCGCGCGACGGCTCGTTGAAGGGCGAAGGGCAGACGCTCGAGCGAGTCGAGGGACGCGTGAACCGGATCATTCATCTGGTGCAGCAGTTGTTGACCCTCGCGCGCGAGGACGCGCAGCCGGTGACGTCGATGGTGCCGGTCAGCTTGCGCCGGATCGGCGAGCAGGTGGTGGGCGACCTGTCGCTGCTGGCGGAATCGGCGGAGATCGATCTCGGTCTCGAATGCGAAGACGCGCGCACGCCCAACGACGCTTACACGGTGCTCGCCGAGCCGCACGGCGTGGGCGTAATGTTAGCTAACCTGATCAATAACGCGATCCGGCACACGCCGCGCGGCGGCCGTGTCGATGTGATCCTCAAGCGGGCGGGCGCGCGGGTGGGGTTCGACGTCGTCGATAATGGCTCGGGCATTCCGCAGGCCGAGATCGAGCGCGTGTTCGACCGCTTCTATCGCGGCGAGGAAGCGCGCGGCGACGGCAGCGGGCTAGGCCTCGCGATCGTGTCGCGGATCGCCGAGCGGCATCAGCTGGGACTGTCGTTGCGCAATAACGAGGGGCGGCCGGGCCTGTGCGTGGCGGTGTTCGGTCTGAAGGCGCACGATGCCGAGGCGCCTGTGGCCGTCAGAGTCTGACGAGGCTGGGGAAGGGCGCGCGGCGGTGGGCGCGCACATGCTGGTCGCGGGGGCTGGGGGGGCTGCGCGCAGATTCAAACGGCGCTGTGGAATGGAACCGTAAAGCGGCAGATTTGCCCGCCACCGGGTCAGCGTCAACGCGAGACGCGCGAGCCGGAACCTAGGTCGCTCATCGCCTCGCGGCTACCCGCGTTTGTGTCCCGATGGCATTGTCACGAGCGCATTGCCACACGCTGCTACAATCTCGTCTTTCTCGATTGATTGTGCGCTATGGGTTTCGAACAACTCGCTGAACTGAAGAAGCAACTGGCCGCGGCACGCGCCGAAGCTGCGCCTGCCGCCAGGTCCGATGCCAAACCGGCATCCAAGCCTGCTTCGAAAGCCGATTCCAAGGCCGGTTCCAGGCCGGGCGCGAAGCCTGCCCGCAGGCCCGCGCAGCCGCGTCGCGACGCGCCCGCAGCGGGCGCGCAAGCGAAGCCGGCGGTGGACGCCAAGCCGGTCGACCCGGTGGTGAAATCGATCGGGCGTCTGCAAAAGCGCTTCCCCATCGCCTTCCCGAAGAATCCGGCGCCCAAGCTGCCGTTGAAGGTCGGCATTTTCGAAGACCTCGTCGTGCATGCGAAGGAACTGTCGCTGAGCGAAGCCGAGTTGCGCGACGCGATCAAGACGTGGTGCCGCGGCAGCCGCTACTGGAAGTGTCTCGTCGAAGGCGCGGCACGCGTCGATCTGACGGGCGCAGCCGCAGGCCAGGTCACCGCGCAGGAAGCGGCGGGCGCGCAGCGTCTGCAGGCGCATCGGGCAGGCAAGGGCGCGCCGAAGGCGGTAGCGGCGGGTGCGTCTGCGGTTGAAGGCGCAACTGAAGCGGCAACTGAAGCGACGAGCGCGGCGCCCAATGTGGCCGAAGCGGCGACCACGCCGGATGCGTCCGACAGCGATGGCAAGCCGCAGGCCAACGCCGCTGAGGCGGCCGTGTCCAACGAAACGGTTGCCGCGCCCGCCAACTCGCCGGCCAATTCCCCGGCCGCACCCGAAGCATAAAGTCCTCGCCACCCCTGCTACGGGGTGCTGCCTTGCCGCTCCGCAGCCGCCAGCCGGCTGCGCACGAAGCCGACGTGTTCGCGTAGCACATAGAACGCGTCGGCGTAGGCGAGCGGCATGCGCAACTGGTTCAACGACGCCTCGATTTCATCCAGTTGAGCGAAGAGCTGCTTGCGCTCTTCGTCGGTCGAATCGGCGAGCGCGTCGCGTTCGATTGCAATCAACGACCCGTAATAGCGATAAATGCGCGAGCGCACGCGCCAGCGGTAGAGCGCGGGAATCACACGCATGGCCGGAAACAGCAGCACCGCCACCGGCAGCAATAGCACCAGCGTGCGGTCGCCGATACTCGCCAGCCAGAACGGCAGCGTGCGATACAGGAAACTTTTGCCGGTCTTGTAATAGCGCTGAGCGTCCTCGCTGATCTGATATTCATGAGCGGTCGGATTCGGGAATTGCCCCGCACGCTGCAACAGCCCCGGCATGCCATGCACGTCCTGCGCCGCTTCGATCAGCAGGTCGGAGATCGCCGGATGAAGATTGGTCCGCGCGACGAGTTCGACTGTCGGGCTGATCAGATGCACCGTTTCAGGCGGAATCCGATACTTAAGATCCAGCACGCCGGGCGGCAGGTCGATCTGATCGAGGTACGGAAAGAGCCGCGTATACGCGCTCGCTTCTTCGAAATTCATCACCGAAATGCCGGGCACCTTGAGCAGGCGCAGCATCAGGCTGCGCGTGGCCGAGTCGCCGCTGAGGATCGCCGCGTCCACCTCGCCCGAGACCAGTTGGGTGGCGGCCTGCAAACCGTCGCTCGGCACCAGCACGGTGCCGCCGCCGGGCCCGATGCCGTTTGCATCCAGCAGCTTGAGCGACAGCAGGCGCGTACCGCTGCCTTCGCGGCCTATCGCAATGCGCTTACCTTCCAGTTGTGAAAGCTGGGTCACACCGGTACCGCGATAGAACACGACCACCGGGATATAGAAAAGGCTGCCGAGCGACATCAGCGACGACGTGTCAAGCCCGCCGGCGACACCGCCTTGCACGAGCGCGATATCGACATGCTGTTTCGGGTCGAGCAGTCGTTGCAGGTTCTGCACCGAACCGTCGGATTCCAGCACGTTCAGCCGCACGCCGTTGCGGGCGAGGATCTTTTTGTACTGGTTTGCGGTGATGAGAAACGAACTGTCGCGCGGGCCCGCGCTCATCGTGATGGTCTTCGGCGGTGCCGGGTCGACCAGCCAGATCACCAGCGTGAGCGCCAGCACGACGAGCGCGGCCACGAGCACGAATGGCAGCGTGTGATCGCGCCATTCGGCATGCGGCTGCTCGCCGGGAAACTGCGGGGGACGCCGACGCTGAGCTTTCATGGACACTCCGTGGCTGAAGCCGGATAAACACATTGTCCACTGTACGCGGCGGATTCACCGTCGGCAGTTTGCTCTATTGACCATGCGCAGCGCATGGCCGGCCGGTTGCGCTATGTGTGGGATCTGAACGTCATCGCGCACCACGCCCTGATGATTGTCATCGCACCGCATGTCGTGCCGGGTTCGCGGTGCCGCGCCCCTGCAGGCGTGCCCGAATGCACCGGTAAATGGCTTCCGGTTGAACGTTCGACATCCTAAACGTCAATGTCGACGACGTCGATGGGTTTGTTGTTCGGCGGCATGGTGCCGCGCCGAAGGCGCCGATGCGTTCGCACTCAGGTCACAGCGTAGCGGACCACCACAGCCTGCCGCTGGTCAACCCCGTTCAACACGACGCAACCCGCTTGATGCGATGGAAATTGCGATCGAAATAGATCAGTCCGTCACCATCGGCGCGCACGCTGATGCGCGTCGTCTTCACGAACATCACCGAGTGCGAGCCGACTTCCTTCAGATCGACGATCTCGCCTTGCAGGCTCGCGAGCGCATCGCGCAGCACCGGTACGCCGTGTGCGCCGTCGTCCCAGATCGGCCAGCCGAAGCGTTCTTCCATCGGCACCTGGGTCATCCCTGCGAAGTGGCGCGCGAGCAGCTCGTGCTCGCCGGGCAGTACGTTGACACAGACATGCCGGTTGCCTTCGAAGGTCGCGTGCATCGCGCTCGATCGGTTCAGGCAAACGAGCAGCGTGGGCGGCGTATCGGTAACGGAGCACACCGCGCTTGCGGTGACGCCGCAGCGTCCATGCGGACCGGCGGTCGTGATGACGTTGACGGCCGCGCACAGATGCGCCATCGCCTGGCGGAATTGCTGCTTCTCGTTCAGGTGGGCGTCGCTGTCGGCGGTCGCGAGCGGGGGCGGGGTCGTGGTCATGATCTCGGTTCCTTGAGGGCGCGGCATCGTGGGTGCTGATCTGGATTGAAGCGTAATCAATCCGGATCCGGAAAAAAATCCGCACGCGCGGCGCGCAGCTGGGCGTCTTTCCCAACGTTTCTAAAGTTTTCCCCAATGCCCCACGCGTCCTCTGTGCCCTGGTGCACATTTGATTCGAACGACAGGCGCGTGACTGGGTTGTCAGCGCCGATTCAGCGTAACTTTCAGGGTAATTAGCACTTTGCACGGTTTTTTTCGCTGGCTATGATGGTTCGCGCTACACGTCCCGAACCACCCCGTCACGAACTGCTCCCGCGCCTTCCATGCCTCACTCGCCGCCATCCGTTCCCGCTCCCGCACCGATCGTCTATATCGTCGACGACGACAGCGGCATGCGCACGTCGCTCGCATGGCTGCTCGAATCGGTTGGCGTGAAGTCGGCGGGCTTTGCCAATGCGAGCGAGTTTCTTGCCGCGTTCGATCCGGCGATTCCCGCTTGTCTGGTGCTCGACGTGCGCATGCCGGAGCAAAGCGGCTTCGATGTGCAAGCGGAGTTGAACCGGCGGGGCGCCAACTTGCCGATCATTTTCGTCAGCGGCCACGGCGACATTCCGATGTCCGTGCGCGCATTGCAGAACGGCGCGATCGATTTCGTCGAAAAGCCGTATAACTCGCAGCAGATGCTCGATCGCGTGCAGCATGCGTTGAAGCTCGCCGCGCAGCGGCACGTCGCCGGTCAGAAGCAGCGCGAACTGCGCAGGCGGATCGAGTCGCTGACCGCGCGCGAAACGGAAGTGCTGCGCGGGGTGATCGACGGCAAGGGCAGCAAACGCATCGCGAGCGATCTGTCGATCAGCGTGAAAACGGTCGACGTGCATCGCGCGAGCATCAAGGACAAACTCGGCGCGGCTTCGATCGCGATGCTGGTGCGCGAAGTAATGGCGGTGTGGGAGGGGGACGGGGCGTCTGGCTGACGGCGTGAGGGCGATGGCGATGCATCCGAACGTCGCTCCCGCTGCGTGCTGCGAACGCACAGTCAACAGACACAGCGACGGCTAACACGAACGCAAGGGCAAGCACACGCGGCGCGTGGAGGTACACCCGGATGGCGCGCCAAAAAGCACACCATGCAGGCACACCAGCGCGTACAAAACCGTACCAAAGCGCACCGCGTGCGTCGAACCTTCTCGCCCTTCACCGCATGAACAATCCGCCATTCACATCCCAGCACGCGCCGTTGGCAAAGTAGGCATTCTCTGCGGCGAGCATCACCGCCACATCGGCGACATAATCCGCCGAGCCCAAACGCCCTGCGGGAATATTGGCGATCACCGCCTTGAGCTTCTCCGGCGCGACGCTTTCGTGCACGATCGGCAAATCCATCGGACCCGGCGAAATGGCGTTGACGGTCACACCGGCCGCGCCGAGGTCGCGCGCAAACACCTTGGTGAGCGTAATCACGCCGCCCTTGGCCGCCGCATAGTGCGCGCCGGTCGCCGAGCCGCCGTTCTGCCCGGCCAGCGACGCGATGTTGACGATGCGCCCCTGGCCGACGTCGGCGAAATGCTGGCCGAACACCTGACAGCCGAACAGCACGCTGCGCAGATTGACGTCGATGACCTGATCGAACTGCTCGGCGGTGATCTCCATCACGGGGACGACCTTGGACGCGCCGGCGTTGTTGACCAACGCGTCCACGCGTCCCCAGCGCTGGAGGATCGCATCGCGCGCGGCTTCGAACGCGGCCTTCGCGGTGACGTCGAGATTCAGCGCGAACGCGCTGGACCCGTCGGCGCTCAGATCGCGCGCGAGCGCCTGCGCGGCAGCGAACGCGATGTCGCCGATCGCGACCGCATAACCGGCCGCGTGAAAACGCGCGGCAATCGCGGCGCCCAGGCCGCGTGCGGCACCTGTGACGAGGACGACTCTTTTTTTCATGACTTCGACTCCGTTAGTAAGCGAGGGCAGGCGAGAGCGGGCACGACGCGCCGCCATGACACGCGGCAGCATGCGTCACCTGATGTCGCTCGGGCCCGCCCGATCCCCATCGCATTCAGGCGGCAAGAGCAGCTTCGAAACGCGCCGCAATCGCGCACACCTGTTCGTCCTGTCCTTTGCGTCCGACGATCTGCAAACCCGCCTTCAGCGGCGAGCCCGCGATCGGCAGCGGCAAGCTCAACGCGGGATGGCCGCTCAGATTGAACGGCCGGATCAGCGACGACATCGCGATCACCGACGCGCCGCCGCGCGCCTCGTCGAGTGTGATGGGCAGAGCGGGCAGCGTTGGCAGAATCAGCACGTCGACGTTATCGAGCGCATGATCGACGGCCGCGGTGAATTGCCGGCGGATCTGTTGCGCAGCGTCGAGTTGCGCGGCGGTGGTTTTCGCCGCGGCGCGCAGCCGTGTATCGAGATCGACGCCGAGCTTGCCGGTTTCGAGCAGATGACCGAATGCGCGCGATGTCTCCACATTGATGACCGCGAGGCCCGCATCGAACGCAGCCGCCAGCCCGTCGAGCCGTACCGCGTGCGCAGTGCAACCGGCCACATCGGCCGCTCGCGCGAGCGCTGCGCCGATCTCGGGGATCGCTTCGGCCTGCACGACGCCGACCTTGCACGCGCCTTGCCACACGCGTGCGGCCTGCGCGTCGAAGTCGGCGGTGATCGCCTGCATCACGGCCACCAGCATCGACATGTCGCGCGCAAACGGACCGACGCAATCTAGCGAGGATTCACGCGGCGCCACGCCGTGCCGCGACACGCGGCCGAACGTCGGCTTCAAGCCGAGCACGCCGCAGCACGCGGCGGGCCCGCGAATCGAGCCGCCGGTGTCGGTGCCGAGCGCGGCATCGGCGAGCTTCAGGCCAACCGCCGCAGCCGAACCGCTCGACGATCCGCCCGGAATACGCGTAGCGTCCTGCGGATTTTGCGGTGTGCCGGTGTAGTCGTTGATGCCGGTCATGCCGAACGCGAGTTCATGCATGTTCGCTTTGCCGACGACGCGCCAGCCGGCCGCGAGCAAACGCGCGACGACCTCCGCATGCTCTGCCGCGGGCGCCGTGTCGGCCAGCGCACGGCTTGCGGCCGTGCTCGCGTAGCCGGCGATATCGATCGTGTCCTTGATCGCGATCGACGCTCCTGTGCCGCCCAACGACAACGTCTGGATAAACTCGTTCATGGGTTAGGTATCCTTGCATTGACTTGCCACGGCGCATCGAACAGGCGCTCGGTGCGAAAGTGAGTGATGAGCCAGTCGCGGCCATTGTCCGCTGGCGCGAAATCCACTTCGAGGCGCGCCGAGATCAGCTCCGCCGGCGCATCCACATAGCCCGACGCCTGCAGCATGATCCAGCGGCCCTTCGCGGCGGCGCCGCGCACGTCGATCGTTTCCGACGTAAGGAAGTGCACGTTCACCGAGAAATGCGGCGACGGCGGCAGGTAGCGGGACAGCATCGCGATGATTGCCGCATGACCCTTCAGGCATCCGAACTTGTTGGCGTATTGCGGGCCGATGCCTTCCCAGACGGCATCGTGGGCAAACAGCGCGGCGAGCGTCTCGCCTTCGAGCGCGCCGCACGGTACATCGCACAGCGCCATATAACGCGCCATCGTGCGGCGTACCGCAGTCTCGGCTTCGAGCGCGGCGAGCCGTTCGCTCAGCACGCGCAGCGTATCCGGATTCGTCTCCATTGCATCGCGCTCCGTCATGTTCACGCCGCGTTCGCGTGCTGCGGCGGCACTTGCAACGCGCGCCCAACGCGCGCCTCGATCTTGCCATAGCGCCACAGGTTGTATTCGCCGACCGGCGTCGTGCGATACAGATTGCACACGGCGACCGTCGTGTCGAAGTCGCGCACGTCGGCCATGATGTAGAAGGTCCACGGCGAGTTGTCCGCGTGGCCGACGGTGAGGCGGTCATCGTCCATGATGCCGAGCACCTCGACGCCGTCCATTGCTTCGATCGCGGCCAGCATCTTGCCGTAGGCCTGCCACACCGTGCCGATCTGCTCGCGGGGCAAATCGAAGAAATTCTGCGTGACGCCACAGCAGAACAGAACGCGTAGCGGCAGCGCCGGATTGCCGGTCGAGGTGGACATGAGTAGGTTCTCCTTGAAATCGTTTGAACAGAGCAAAGCGAAAATGATCGGGTCGCTTCACCTAACCTGCGGATCGCGCAAAAGCGCCGATCACAAATAACCGGGAATCGGCGGCACGCCGACGAATACCGCACCGGCGCCGTCATAGTTGCCCTCGCCGAGAAACGCGTGCTGCGTGACGACCATCGAGTCGCGCAACAGCCGCTGCAACGGATGGGTGCGATAGATCGCCATCGTGCCGCCAAGCCGGTACGCGCGCTGCACGACCTCGGCGCCTTCGCGCGCGATCTGCGTGGCCGCGAGACGCAGCAGGCTGACCTGATCGGCGGTGACGGGTGTGCCGGCGAGGATCGATTGCCAGACCTCATCGGTGGTGTCGTAGAAGAACGCGCGGGCCGAACGCAATTGCGCCTCGGCTTTGGCGAGTTCGATGCGGTAGTACGCGCGGTCAGCGAGTTGCGGCGCGCCGGTCGTGGTCTTGCGCCCGCCGGCCATCTGATTGGCGACATCGAGCGCGGCGCGGGCCAGCCCGAGGTTGACGACGGCGAGCACCTGCGCCGCATAGGCGATGGTTGGGTAGCGATACAGCGGTTCGTCGACGCATGGTTCGCCGCCGCGCACGAAGGTCCACGCATCGGCGACGAACTGGTCGTGCACGCGCAGATCGTGGCTGCCGGTGCCTTGCATGCCGACCACATCCCAGTTCTCGACGATTTCCACCTGATGCGCACGGAACACGGCAGTGCGTGGCTTGCCGGGCGCGCCCGCGCCGCCCGTGCCGATGCCCACGCCCAGCCAGTCCGCGCCCTTGCAGCCGCTCGCGAATTTCCACGTGCCGTTCACGCGCCAGCCGCCGTCCGCGGGCTGCGCGGATTGCACCGGAAAGAGGCCGCCCGCGAACACCTGGTCGGGTCCGTCGGCATAGATCTCCGCCTGGGTCTGGAGCGGGAGTGCCGCGAGATAGACATTGGCCGAACCGAAACTGGCGACCCACGCGGCCGAACCATCGGCCGCCGCAATCCGCTCGATCATGTCGAGAAAAGCGGTGGGCGCGAGCGCATCGCCGCCGAAGCGCCGCGGCGTGGCCGCGCGATAGATGCCCGCGCGCTTGAGCCTGGCGATCATGTCGCGCGGCACATGCGCAAGCCGGTCGAATTCGTCGCGGCGCGCGGCGATCTCGGCGATCACGTCGGCGAGCGGCAGGCGCGCGCTCATCGACGCGGGGCAGGAGTCGGAGGCGACGGCGATGGCGGTGGCGGACATGTGGGCTTCTCCTTGATTCGATATCGACGGGAATAGGGCGCACGGTGTGGTCGAAGACAACGCGCCGTGCACGGTGAGGCCAGTCTAGGAACGCAAAAAGAACGCTTCAATTGGGATGCGGGGCGCTCTTTTAGGTAACGCGCCGGGGGCGTCTAAAGAAATCTTCAGATACGGATCGCGGGTACTGGTGTTATGTTTCTGCACAGACCAGATCGAACCCGTATGCCGCCACGCCCGATGAATTTCCCCGCCGAAGCCGATTTTCACCGCCTGCTCGACGCGCTGACGCTGTGCGTGCTGCTGCACGACGCCGAGACCAAGGCGATCGTGTGGGCCAACCGCGCGGCGTGTGAGGCGCTTGGCTTCACGCTCGACGAACTGTTGCCGCTTAAAGCGAAGGACATGACGCGCCCGGTGCCGAAGTACCGCCGCGAGATCGGCGTGGGCGCGATGGACCGCTCGATCACCGAGGGCCCGCAGGTCTACGAGTGGTGCTACCGTTCGCGCAGCGGCGCCGATATGCTGTCCGAAGCAATTGCCACCTATGTGCCGCTCGCCGGGCGTCCGGTCGTGATGGTGCAGTTCCGCGACATCAGCGCGGAGGACACGCTCAAGCAGACATTGCGGCGCTACGAATCGCGGCTGCGCGAATTCATGCAGGATCTCGGCGAAGGCGTCGCGGTCCTGACGCCCGCAGGCGTCGTGGAATTCGTCAGCGAGTCCGGACGGCGCGTGCTCGGTCTCGAAGAAGGTGCGCCGATGGGCGACCTGCTCGACTATTGCAGCGCGCCGGATCGCGACCGTCTGCTCGCGCAGCTCGCTGCGGCGCCGCGCATCCAGCCGTCGGCGCCGCAGCGTTACCGGATCACGCGCCGTGACGGCACGCCGGGCTGGCTGCGCATTACGTGCCGGCGCATCGAGATCGAAGACGACCTCAATGGCCGCCTGCTGCACTTTCGCGACGTGACCGACGAGGTGGCCGTGGAAGAGGCGCGCCGCAACGAAGCGCGTCTGCTCGAATATGCGGGGCGTTACAACGCGATGGGCGAAATGGCGACCGCGATCGCTCATGAGTTGAGCCAGCCGCTCGCGGCGGTGCGCAACTTCATCGAAGGGGCGATCCGGCGGCTCGCGCAACCCGGTTCGCTCGACGATGCCGTGTGGGGGCTGCGCAGCGCCGATCGTCAGGCGGAGCACGCGGCGTTGATCATCCGGAGCGTGCGCGATTACATTGCGAGGCGCGAGCCGAGCGAGACGTATGCCGACTTGCGCGAGGTGCTCGCGGATTCCGCCTACTTCATCGAATTGCGCGCGCGCGAGGCGGGCGTGACGGTTACGATCGATCAGGCGAGCGAGCCGTTGCCGGTGTATGTCGAGCGCGTGCTGATCGGCCAGGTGTTGCTCAATCTCGCGTTCAATGCGATCGACGCGTTGGGTCAGGGCACGCAGGCGGACCCGACACTGCCACGAAATAACGAGTTGCGCCTCGTCACTCAACTGCGCGGCAAACACGCGCAGGTCCAGGTGATCGACAACGGGCCCGGCGTGCCCGCCGATGCGTATGGGCGTCTCTTCGACGGCTTCTCGTCGTCGAAGGCGGGCGGCAACGGCATTGGCCTGTCGTTGTGCAAGAACATCGTCACGCGGCACGGCGGCGAGATCTGGGCGAAGCCGGCGCCGCACGGCGGACTCGAATGCAGCTTCACGCTGCCGCTCGCGGTTGCGCCGGCCGCCTGAGCGCGCGTTAATCATGCGCGGTGTGCGTGTTCTTCGGAATGGTCATGAGCGTCAGCGCGGTAATCAGACCGAAGCCGATCAGCATCAACGCAACCGGCCACGGCGCCCGGACTTGCGCATACAGTGCGGTCGCGACCAGCGGCGCGAGTCCGCCGGAAAAGACCGATGCGATTTCGTGGCCGAGCGCCATGCCCGAGTAGCGCACTTCGGTGGGGAACAGTTCGCCCATCAGCGCGGGTTGCGTGCCGATCATCGCGGCGTGGCAGAACGGCAGGCCCAACGCGAGCGACAGGAACACGTAGAGCGGCTGATGCGTGTCGATCAGCCAGAAGGCCGGAAACGCGATCACCACGAGACCGAGCGCGCCGATCATATACACGGGGCGTCGCCCGATGACATCGGAGAGGCGGCCCCACAGCACGATCGTCACGAGTTCGAGCAACATCGCGATCATCACACCGCCGAGCATCACCGAAACCGGCACGCCGACCGTCTTGCCGTACACCAGCACGAACGACAGAAAGATATACGTGCCGCCGTTTTCCGCAACGCGCAGGCCCATCGCCTGCAAGACCTGCTTCGGATGATTGCGCAGCACGGTCAGCACCGGCATGTGCTTCGGTTTGGCAGCAGCGAAGTCGCGGCTTTCGGGCAAGCGCCGGCGAATATACACACCGACACCGAAGATCAGCACGCTCGCGAGAAACGGCACGCGCCAACCCCACGACATGAAGCTTTCGAGCGGCAGGCGCTGCACCAGATAGAACGCCGCCGCCGACAACACGAAACCGCCGGCCACGCCCAATTGACTGAACGACGCGTAGTAGCCGCGCCGGTTGGCCGGTGCGCTTTCGCTGATCAGGAGCACGCCGCCGCCCCATTCGCCGCCGGAGGCGATGCCTTGCACGATCCGCAGACACACCAGTGCGATGGGCGCGAGAAAGCCGACCTGCGAGAACGTCGGCAACAGGCCGATGCCGAAGGTCGCCACGCCCATCATCATCAGCGTGACGACGAGCGCGCCTTTGCGTCCATGTCGGTCGCCAATGTGGCCGAACACGACGCCGCCCAGCGGCCGCGCGAGAAAGCCGATCGCGAAGCCCGCGAACGCGGCGAGCGTGCCGAGCAACGGATCGCCGTGCAGCGGGAAAAACAGCGGCCCGAAGATCAGCGCGGCGGCCGTGCCGTACAGAAAGAAGTCGTACCATTCGAGCGCATTGCCGATCACGGAGGCGATGATGATCCGCCGCAAGGTCCGCGAAGTGGCCGGCATCGCGGACGCGGGAGGCGATCCGGCCGTGGGGGAAAACGTATCGTTTTGCATCGTCGTGCTCGCTGTTGTCGCGGTATCGTGGGGGAGGGAAAGGGCGCTAGCGCCCGAGTGACCTCGCGGTGTGGCCGCCGATGCCGAAGTCGGTATTCGGTATGTCCTTGATCATCACGCGGGCGGCCGCCAGTGGCGTATCGAGCAGGTTCGCGGCGGTCTCGCTGAGCGCGGCGATCAACGCGGCTTTTTGCGTGGGCGTGCGGCCCGCGATCAGGATCGCGACGATGCTCAACAGCGCGCTGCGTGCACCAGGGGCGTTGCTCGCGCTGAGGCCGCCCACGCCGATGTCGTGCGGCGGCAATTCGCTCAGCAGAATCCGCACCGCTTCGGCAGGCGCGCCGATCGCGTCGACCGTGGCCCGCGTGAGATCCGCGATCAGCTGCGCCTTGCGCGCCGGCGCGTGTCCGGCCGGCAGATAGACTTCTAGTGTAGGCATCGTGTCGTTTTCGCTTCGCTCGTGGGGTCGACGATCGTCGTTCAGGCGATCACAGCAGGAAGCCGATCGCGCTCAACGCATCGGTCGAATCGATCAGGCGAATCACCTTCTGCACGATGCGCGGCTCGCCGCTCGCAAAGCCGATGCGATGCGTGAGGTCCGCCGCGAACAGCGTCGCCTTGCCGCGTTTGTACGCGACGATCACCTGTGCCGAGTTCACCGTGACTTCATCGCTGGCGTCGCTCGTCAGCGTGAAGCGCGAGACCGTGCGCACGGTGCGGGCGGCGTCGCTCGCCGACGCCGAATAGCCGGACGTCATCCGTTGCACGCGTTTTTCGCGCATGTCCTGATCGTCGTACGCGTAGTTCAGCGTGGCGGCGAAGTCGGTGGCGTCGGGTTCGATCGGCACCACGTAGAAGCCCGCCGGGTCCCACAGCGTCAGCCACTCGCGATAGTCCTTGCGATCCAGCAGTTCGGCTTCGCGCCAGATGAGTTCGATCGCCTCGGCGAAGATCTTCTGCGAGAACAGGGTGTTGCGCTCGTCCATCATGCTTGCTCCATCATCGTGCGCCATTGCGCGTACGCTTCGCGCATGCCGGTTTCGTCGGTGGCGTGCGCGGTCTTTTCGCCGTTCGGCGCGGTGTTCTCGCGATTCAGGCCGCGGTTCACGAGAATCGGCAGATCGGGCCCGGCGTGCGAGCCGCGCTGCACGCGCTCCCAGGCTTCGGCGTCATCGGGGCTGCCGAAACCGAACGGGCCCTGGAAGTGTTCGTGAATACGCAGACGCACGCGGTTCGCTTCGTCGGGGCCGCCGTCCATCGCGAGCGCGACGTGACGAATTTCGGTTTCATTCGCGGAAATGGGCCGCAGCACGCGGAAAAACGCCATCGACAACGCGAGATTCGGAAACAGATTCAGGTTGAAGCCGACGCCCATCAGCGAGCGCACGATGCGGCGCACCTCGTCTGGCGCATGATCTTTGGCGAGCGACGCGGCGAGCGCCTCGAAGCGTTCGGGAATGGGCGCGCCGTCATCCTTGTCCAGATCGACGAGTTCGGGCACCAGCACCGCGAGGCTATGGCCGTTGCCGAGCGAGCGGCAGAAAGCGTCGTCGCTGGTCATGAAACTGGTGATCGCGGTGGCGGTTTCGTCGTCGATCGATTTCATCCACGATTTGTGGACCACGGGGAAGTGATACAGATCCGTCGTGTTTTCGAGCTGAATCTTCCAGTTGCCGTTGAAGCGGAAGCGGTGTTCGCCGTTGGCCTTGATCGGATAGCCCGCGCCCTGCTTCATGAACAGATCGATCCAGGGCTTCGCGCCGCCGAGAAAATCCTCGAGCGGCTCGATTTCCTGATTGAAGCTCGCAAATATCAAACCTTGATAGATTCCGACGCGCAGACTCGCGAGCGGCAGTTCCGTCTTGTCGATCACGCCTTCATAGCCGTCGCCGTACGGCAGTGCGCGCAAGGCGCCGTCGAGGCCGTAGGTCCAGCTGTGATACGGGCACGTGAAGCCTTTTGCGTTGCCCTTGTGCTGTTCGCACACGGTCGCACCGCGATGGCGGCAGCGATTCTGCAGCACGTTGACCGCGCCGCTCCTGTCGCGCACGACGATCACCGGCTGGCGGCCGATCGTCGTGGTGCGGAAGTCGCCGGGGTTCGGCAGTTCGCTTTCGTGCGCGACCCAGATCCACGTCTTGTAGAAAATGCGCTCGAGTTCGGTTTCGAAGACGGCCGGGTCGTAGTACAGCGACGGGGCCACGCGGTCGGACTGCGCGCGCTGGTACAGCGCGCTCGCATCGACGGTCTGATATGAGGATTCGCTCATGACGGTGTAGTGGGGGTGTGGTCGATGGAGCAAAGTCTCGCCGAGTGACTGATATGCGTCAAATTGATCTAAAATAAAAACCAAGATCAACCGCATGGATATCTCGATGAATTCGCTGGACCACGTCGACCTCAACCTGCTGCGCGTTTTTCAGGCGATCGTCGAAGAGCGCAGCCTCACGCGGGCCGGTCAGCGGCTCGCGCTGTCACAGCCGGCCATCAGTTATTCGCTGGGGCGTTTGCGCACGCTGTTCGACGATCCGCTGTTCATTCGCACGCGGGTCGGCATGCAGCCCACGCCGATCGCGCTGGAGTTGTCGGCGATCGTGTCGCGGGCGCTCGACACGGTGCGCGAAGCGCTGCGTTACGCGGAACATTTCGATCCGGCGGTGAGCACGCGCACGTTCCGGCTGTCGCTTTCGGACGCGGGTGAACTGGCTTATCTGCCGCCGATCTGCGAGGCCTTGCACCAGCAGGCGCCACGCGTGAAATTGCGCATCGAGCCGTTGCCGGTCGAAGAAATCGAAGACGCGTTGCGCGCGAGCCGGCTCGATTTCGCCATCGGCAACCTGCCGACACTCACTGCGCGCACGCGTCATCAGGCATTGTTCGAGGAAACCTATGTGTGCATGACGCGCAAGCGACGCGGCTTGCCGCGCGCGAAAGAGCTGGGTCTGAAGGCGTTTCTGGAGGCGTCGCACGTGCAGATCACGTCGGTCGAGCACAGCCACCATGCGCTCGACGACGAGTTCCGCGCGCAAGGCGTCGGGCGTCATATCGCGCTGGAACTACCGCATTTCGTCGCGCTGCCGAGCGTGCTCGCCGTGACCGATCTGTTCGCGACGCTGCCGCGCCGCCTTGCGCAGATTTTCAACCGCAGCGGCGGCTTTCAGATTTACGAGTTGCCGGTGAGTCTGCCGGTCGCGGCGGTCACGATGCACTGGCACGAGCATTTCGACCAGGACGAGGGCAACGTGTGGCTGCGCACGCTCATGGCGGACATCGTGCGGCGCTTCGACGAGCAGTGACGCCGTTGCGGCGTCACGTCCGTTTGAAGAGCCCGCGTGCAAGCGAACACATCAGCGTGGTGGCGGGCGACTCGTCCTGCAAACGGCGGCTCATGATGATCGGCGAGGCGATGCTGGCCGCCGGAATCGGCCGGTACACGACGCCATGCGCGCGCAAACCTTCCACGCTTTCCGGCACGAGGCACACGCCCACGCGCGCCGCGACCAGACCGAGGGCGGTCTGCAATTCCCGCACTTCATGAATCGCCTTCGGCTCCAGCGCGTGATCGTGCAGCGCCGAGAGCTGCTGGTCGGCATAGCTCGGGCGCGGCGTGCTCGGATAGACGATCAGCGTTTCCTGCGCGAGCGCGGCGAGGGTCAGCGGCTTCTTTTGCCGCGCGAGCGGATGGTCTTGCGGCAGCGCCGCAATCATCCGTTCTTCGACGAGCACTTCGCGCGCCAGTTGCGCGTCGTCGAAACGCAGGCGGCCGAAGCCGACGTCGATACGGCCGCCTTTGAGCGCGGCCAGCTGCTCGATCGTGAACATTTCGATCAGCGACAACTCGATATGCGGCGCGGCCTCGCGAAACGCGCGGATCACGGCGGGTAGCGCGCCGTACAGCGTGGAGGGCACGAAGCCGATCACGATGCGCTCGGCCAGCTGCGCGAGCCGGCGCGTGAGCGGCGCGAGTTCGTCGGCTTCGTCGACGAGGCGCTTCGCCTGCGTATAGAAAATGCGGCCGGCTTCGGTCAAACGCAGCGGACGCGAGCCGCGTTCGAACAGCGGCAGGCCGACGCTTTCCTCGATCTGCTGAATCTGCCGGCTTAGCGGCGGCTGCGTCATGTGCAGGCGATTGGCGGCCCGCGTGATGTTCATTTCTTCCGCGACCGCGATGAAGTAGCGGAGTTGGCGAAGTTCCATGCAGTCCCCTAAGGTACAGGTTTTCTTATCGATCTCGAACGTTGCTGAGCATGTGGCAGGCCGTGCGGCGAAGGCGCAGATTAGTTCAGGCGGGCGGGTATGGTCAATGTTCGCGTCTGCCATGTACGCCACATACGCCGCTCATGGTCGCCGCGACGCCCCGCCATGCTCATCCGTGGCGGCGCCGGATTCCCTCTCGTAGTCGTCGACCGCACTGCCCACCGTCGGATGGAAGCGCCGCTCGCCAATCACATCAGTCAGTTCGAAGCGGATCAGCTTGTCACGCACCGGATCCTTCATTTCGGCGAAATGCAGCGTGATGCCGCGTTCGCCGAGAATCCGGCTCAGTTCCCGCAGCATGTCGGCGGAAGTGACGTCGACACTGGTCACCGGCTCCGCCGCGACGACGACCCGGCGAACCTGCGAGGGATAGTCGTCGACCGCTTCCAGAAGCCGATCCTGAAACAGCTCCGCGTTGGCGAAGAAGAGCGGCGCATCCCAGCGAAACAGCAGAAGCCCCGCGGGCCGCGCGGCATGCGGATAGCGCTTGATGTCATGGTATCCGCGCAAACCTTCCACGTGACCGAGAACCGCGTAATGAGGCCGCCAGCCGTCCCAGAGAAATTCGATGATCGCGATCACCACCGCGAGACAGATGCCCGGAATCGCACCGAATACCGCGACACCGGCGAAGCACGCGAGCGAGAGCCAGAACTCCCACTGCTGGATGCGGTAGATGCGCTTGAGGTCCGTCACTTCGAACAGGCCAAGGGCTGCGGCAATCACGACCGCGGCGAGCGCGCTGTTGGGCAGGTAGCGCATCAGATTGGGCGCCGCCAGCAGCAGCGCCGCAACGGCCAGCGCGCCGACGACGCCGGTCAGTTGCGTGCGCGCGCCCGCCGCTTCGGCCACTGGCGTGCGCGAGGCGCTGCTGCTGATCGGAAAGCCCTGGAAAAAACCTGCCGCGAGGTTGGCCGCACCCAGGCCCACCATTTCCTGATTCGGGTCGACCCGGCTGTGAAGCCGTGCGGCGAAGGTGCGCGACAGCACGCTCGTGTCGGCGAACGAAATCAACGCCACCGCGCATCCGCCGAGCAGGATCTTGACCAGATCGGCGCCGCTGGCCCACGGCAGGACGAAAGCGGGCAAGCCTTGCGGGATTTTGCCCAGCACTTTGACGCCGGCGCTGTCGAGGTCGAACAGGTAGACGCACAGCGTCGCCAGCACCACGGCGATAAGAATGCCGGGCAGCTTTTCGAAGCGCTTGAGCAGCAGGATCAGGGCGAGACTGCCCGCACCGACCGCCAGGCTGTACCCGTTGACTTTCCCGCCGGCAATGGCCTGTGTCAGGTTCAACAGGATGCCGAGAGAACCATCGCCGTTGCCGGAGACGCCGAAGAGCCGCGGCAGCTGGCTGATCAGGACGGTGACCGCGATGCCGTTCATGTAGCCGTATCGAATGGGCTTGGACAGCAGCTCGGTGATGAAGCCCAAGCGCAGCAGTCCCATGACGATGCAGAACACGCCGGAGACGATCGCCAGCATGCTGGCCACCGCGATGGCGCGCGATGGATCGCCCATGGCAAGCGTCACGACGACCGAGAGGATCGGCGCCGCGAGCGCGGAGTCCGGACCCACGACCAGAATCCGGCTCGGACCGAAGAGCGCGTAGGCGAGCAGCGGAACGATCGTCGCGTACAGGCCGACGACACCAGGGACGCCGGACGCCTCGGCATAGGCGATGCCGACGGGCACCAGCATCGTCGTCAGGACGAGACCCGCCGCCACGTCCTTTGGCAGCCAACTGAGCTGATACCCCTTCAGCATCACGAGTCCGGGGAGCCAGCGCAGCCATCCTTGCGGGCGGTTCGCGGGATGCCCGGCAGCGGGCGTGGATTGGTCGGATTGCATGAGTCGGCTATTGACCGTCGAAGCGCGGTTGCGCGTGAGAGGGTTGGACGTCGCCTTCGTTCCTTCGTTATCTGACAGAAAGAATAGTGCACAGCCGCCGAAGGCAGTAGAGGGTTCGTGTGCGGGGCCTGCCGTGAGCTGTGTCGCGTTGCTCAAACCCGTTCCCGCGTTCCATACCGCCAGAGTATGGAACTAGTCTGAATGAGTGTTGGACTGCTTGACGGGTTTGTTTCTAATATGGGGCTCCAGGTTAAAGCCGTTCAGGAGGGCAACGAATGACAGCAACACCCGTGAAGATCGAGAGCGTGGAGACGATTCTCGTCGACGTACCGACGATCCGTCCGCACCGTCTCTCGGTCGCAACGATGAACTGCCAGACGCTGGTGCTGGTGCGCATCCGTTGCGCGGACGGCGTGGTCGGCGTGGGCGAGGGCACCACGATCGGCGGCCTCGCGTATGGCGAGGAGAGCCCGGAGAGCATCAAGGTCAACATCGACACGTATTTCGCGCCGCTGCTCAAAGGAATGGACGCAACCCGTCCCGGCGCCGCGATGGCGAAATTGCGCGAGCTGTTTCAAGGCAACCGCTTTGCGAAGTCCGCGCTCGAAACCGCGTTGTTCGACGCGCAGGCGCAACGCGTCGGCGTGCCGTTGTCGGAGTTGTTCGGCGGCCGCGTGCGCGAGTCAGTGGATGTCGCATGGACGCTTGCGAGCGGCGACACGAAGCGCGATATCGACGAAGCCGAGCAGGTCTACGAGACAAAACGCCATCGCGTGTTCAAGCTGAAGATCGGCTCGCGCGCAGTGGCCGACGACGTCGCGCATGTGGTCGCGATCGGGAAAGCGCTCGCAGGATACGGTGAAGTGCGGGTCGACGTGAACCAGGCATGGACCGAATCGGAAGCGATCTGGGCGGGCCGCCGTTTCGCCGACGCCGGCGTCGCGCTGATCGAGCAGCCGATCGCCGCCGAGAACCGCGCGGGCCTGAAGCGCCTGACCGATCTCGCCCAGGTGCCGATCATGGCCGACGAAGCGCTGCACGGCCCGGCGGATGCGTTCGCGATTGCGAGCGCGCGTGCCGCCGATGTCTTCGCGGTGAAGATCGCACAATCGGGCGGCTTGAGCGGCGCCGCGCAGGTGGCGGCGATTGCGTCTGCCGCGAATATCGACCTGTACGGCGGCACGATGCTCGAAGGCGCGGTGGGCACGATCGCGTCGGCGCAACTCTTCAGTACCTTCGGCGAATTGAAGTGGGGCACCGAGCTGTTCGGCCCGCTGCTGTTGACCGAAGAAATTCTCACCGAACCGCTGCGCTACGAAAATTTTGCGCTGCATCTGCCGCAGGGTCCAGGCCTCGGCATCTCGCTCGACTGGGACAAGATCGACCGTCTGCGGCGCGATACGCGCCAGGGCGCGAGCGTTGCCGTGAAGTAATTTAGCGATCCAGAATATCAAACCAGGGAGATACCCCATGAACAAGCAAGCCATCGATACGTTGCTGCAAAAGATCAACGACAGCGCCACCAGCGAAGGTAATCCGCGCACGAAGCAGATCGTGAACCGGATCGTGCAGGACCTGTTCTATACGATCGAAGATCTCGACGTGCAGCCCGACGAGTTCTGGACCGCGCTGAACTATCTCGGCGACGCCGGCAAGAGCGGCGAGCTGGGCTTGCTCGCAGCGGGTCTCGGGTTCGAACATTTTCTCGATCTGCGTCTGGACGAAGCGGAAGCGAAGGCCGGCATTGAAGGCGGCACGCCGCGCACGATCGAAGGCCCGTTGTATGTGGCGGGCGCACCGGAGTCGATCGGCCATGCACGGCTCGACGACGGCACCGATCCGGGCCAGACGCTCGTGATGCGCGGCCGCGTGCTCGGCGAGGACGGCCAGCCGCTCGCGAATGCGCTGGTCGAAGTGTGGCATGCGAACCATCTCGGCAATTACTCGTACTTCGACAAATCGCAGCCGGCGTTCAACCTGCGCCGCTCGATCCGTACGGATGCCGAAGGCAAATACAGCTTCCGCAGCGTCGTGCCGGTCGGCTATAGCGTGCCGCCGCAAGGTCAGACGCAATTGCTGCTCGATCAGCTCGGCCGTCACGGGCATCGTCCGGCGCATATCCACTTCTTCGTTTCCGCGCCGGGTTGCCGTAAGTTGACGACGCAGATCAACATCGACGGCGATCCGTATCTGTGGGACGACTTCGCTTTCGCGACGCGCGACGGCCTCGTGCCTGCGCTCAAGCAGGCCGAAGGCGCAGACGGCAAACCGTATGGCGTGGAAGGCAACTTCGCGCTGATCGATTTCGACTTCACGCTGTTCAACGAACGCGACAATCTGCCGGGCGCCGAAGTGGAACGGGTACGCGCCGAGGCCTGATGCTGCGCAGCGTTGAGAGAAGACGCTCGAACGCAGTGCAGGAATTCGTCGACCCTGGCTTGCACGGCGTGTGGCTTGCCGTGTCAGCCAGGGTCTTTCATGACCGATCATCCTATTGATCATGTGTCGATAATCCGTCATGCACGGGATCGATCACCCCAGGAGAGCAAGCATGTTGTTTCACGTCGAGATGACCGTCAATCTGCCGCCGGACATGGATGCGGAACGCGCCGCACGTCTGAAGGCCGACGAGAAAGCGATGTCGCAACGACTTCAGCAGGAAGGCGTATGGCGGCACTTGTGGCGCATTGCCGGGCGCTACGCGAATATCAGCGTGTTCGATGTGGAAAGCCCGGCGCATCTGCATGACGTGCTGAGCCAGTTGCCGCTGTTTCCGTACATGGATGTCGAAGTGCGCGCGCTGTGCCGGCACGCATCGTCGATTCGCGACGACGACCGGTAAGCGTCGAGGAAGATAAGCAGGAAGAGACCAGGCTCAGGAAGGTGCTGCGAATGCAGCACCTTCTGCCATTGCATGAAGCCGCTGTCGTGCAACGGCGCAATGCAGAAATACGGTTATGCGGTTTTCACGCGCCACGCGCACTACCGCACCACATCAAAGATCCAGCACCAGCACCGGCGACGTCGCGCGCGACACACAGCAGCAGATCACCTTGCCGCTCGCGCGTTCCGCTTTGCTCAGGCAATGGTCGCGATGCTCGGGCGTACCGCTCACCACGTCGATCATGCAGGTGCCGCAGACGCCCTCGCCACACGACGTATCCACTTCGATGCCGATCGACGCCAGCGCCGCCACGATGGTCGTGTCCTTGTCGACGTGCACGGTTGCGCCGCTGCTGGCGATCCGCACGTCGAACGCGTCGAGCGTCGCAGCTTCACCGCTCATGGCAGCGGAAGCCGGCTCGGCCGCAAAACGTTCGAGGTGAATGGCGTCCGGCGCGACGCACGTTTCGCCGATCGCGACCACGCGTTCCATGAAAGGCGCGGGGCCGCAGGTGTAGATATGCGTGCCTTCACGCGAGCCTTGCAGACAATCGCCGAGCACCGCATCGAGCTGCTCGCGCGTGACGCCGAAGTGAAACTTCACGTGATCGCTGAACGGCGCGCGCGAGAGCAACGGCAAGAACGCCGCATGCTCCGCGCTGCGTGCGAAATAGTGCAGCGTGAAGCGCTGTCGCTGCTTCAGCAACCGGTAGGCCATGCTCAATAACGGTGTCACGCCGATGCCCGCGGCGACCAGAATGTGTTCGTCGGCGCCGGGCGCAAGCTGGAACAGATTGCGCGGCGCGCCGATCGTCAGTTCGCTGCCGACCGTGACTTCGTCGTGCAGCGCACGCGAGCCGCCGCGCGAAGCGTCTTCGCGCTTCACCGCAAACAGATGCGCGTCGCGCTGATCCGGGTCGCCGCATAACGAATATTGACGCGTGAGCCCGGACGGGCCGACGACGTCGATGTGCGCGCCGGGTTCGTAGCGGTCGAACGGCTGGCCATCCAGACGCGAGACGCTGAACGAGCGCACGCCGTGCGCTTCGTCACGCACGCTCTCGACACGTACGTTGAAGGTGGTTCTTTCCATGATTCTGCCGACAAGAAATAACGCTGCAAGGCGCACTGCGGTGAGCAGTGCGGGCGCCGCGCGCATGGGTTGCAGGCGGTCGTGCGTCAAGGATAAGAACTCGGGCTAAATCAGGCAAATCGATTAAAAATAGCTAGATGAATAAATGCGACTGATATCAACGAGGTGAGCCGGACCCCGTCCGAAACCGCTAGATGCCAGCCAGATGCCGCACCAGTGCCTTTTCCAGCCGCGACATCGCGTTCAGCTCGCGCATGCAGACCAGCAAGCGGCGCGAGGCCCAGCTCTCGGCCAGCTCGATCGTGCGAATGCCCGGCGTGCCGCGATAGCGCCTCGCCGCCGTGGCCGGCACGATGCCGACCCCGGCACCCTGTTCGACCATGCAGCAGATGCCGTCGAAGGTACGCATGTGCGCGCGATAGCTGAGCGTTTGCCCGGCCAGCAAAGCGCGCTCGCCGAGATACGCGTGCAACGCGCTGTCCGCGCTGAGACCGATGAATTCGCGCGCGGCCACTTCCGCGAGCGTGGCGCGCCGGCGCGTAGCGAGCGGGTCGTCGCGGCTCGTGATCAGCACCAGCTTGTCGACGGCAAACGCAAACGTCTGCAGTGCGCCATGTTCGACTGCATCGGAAATGATGCCGATCTCCGCGGCGCCGGTCAGCACGGCCTTGACGGTCTCGCTGCTTTGACGCTCCTTCAGATCGATCTGCACGTTCGGGTGATCGCGTAGAAACAGGCCGATCGCCGACGGCAGGAACTCGGTGATCGCGGCGGTATTGGTCCACAGGCGAATGCAGGCTTTGCGTCCCTCCTGATGCTCGCCCAGTTCGCCTTGCATCCTTTCTATCTGCCCGAGCACGAGCCGCGCATGGTGCGCGAGCGTATCGCCGGTCGGCGTGGATTCGACACCGCGGCGGCCGCGTTCGAGCAGCGGCATGCCCAGCGCGTCTTCCATGCCGCGCAGCCGGGCGCTGGCCGAGGGCAGCGACATGTTCGCGCGCGCGGCCCCGTGCGTGATGCTGCCGGTGTCGAGTACATGGAGAAAGAGCCGGAGATCGATGAAGTCGAAGCGCATGAGCGTGTGGTTCGGGTGGGCGCTGCTGGAGGGAATTGAGACTTAGTCTCAGCCTAAGTCACGATACGTATCTTACGCATTGTGGACCGCGCGGCGGTGCTTGAAAATCGCTCACATCACTTCAATAAAAATCTGCCGATGATCTCTTCGTTTGCGAGTCTGTTTTCCGGTCCGCTTCCGGGTTCGATTGCGCTGCATGCCAGCGTGATCGCCGCGACCTTCGTGGTGGCCGGTTTCGTAAAAGGCGTGACCGGCATGGGTCTGCCCACCGTCGCAATGGGCGTGCTCGGCATGTTGATGCTGCCCGCTCAGGCGGCCGCCTTGCTGCTGTTGCCGTCGTTCGTCACGAACGTGTGGCAACTGTTCGCGGGGCCGAGCGTGCGGGCGCTGCTCAAGCGCTTGTGGCCGATGATGGCGGGCATCGTCGGCGGTACGCTCGCGGCGGCGTCGTTCATTGCGGGGGCGGGCGGTGCATGGGCGGTCGTCGGACTCGGCGCCGCGTTGACGCTGTATGCGGTGGCCGGCTTGCTGGCGTGGCGCTTCCCGGTGCCGGCGCGGCACGAGCGCTGGCTGTCGCCGGCGATCGGCGCGCTTACCGGTCTGGTCACAGGCGGCACCGGCGTGTTCGTGGTGCCGGCGGTCCCTTATCTGCAGTCGCTCGCGCTGAAGAAAGAGGAGCTGGTGCAAGCGCTCGGTCTGTCGTTCACCGTGTCGACCATCGCGCTGGCCATCGGACTCGCGCGCGAGCATGCATTTGCCGCCGACGAGCTAGGTGTATCGCTCGCCGCCGTCGCACCGGCGCTGATCGGTATGTGGATCGGCCAGCGCGTGCGCGGACTCATCAGCCCGGCGAGCTTTCGCCGCTGGTTCTTCATCTGCCTGCTCGGACTCGGCATTCAATTGATGGCGCGCGCATTCGTTTAATAAGAATGCGATGGCAGCGGACAACGGAGGGATATCGTGTTGCACGTCATTCTGGATACGCTCGGTGCGCTGGCGGTGCTGGCAAGTGTAGGCGCGCAGATCGCGCTGATACGTAAGCGCTGAGTTCATTTCTCCCCCCATCTGGCCAGCTGCACAATGCGGACCGCCATCGTCTCGCGAGCACGTACGCACGTACGCACGCATGCACGCGCATGCTGCAGCAGCAGATTGCCGATTGTTCGGCTCAACCGACGTATCTATTCGCCGTCAGCCGCTTTATCCCGCACGCTGACATGCCTACATTGTGTCCAGTGACAGCGCCACTGCAAATCCAGCTTCATCGACGTGCATTCCGCGAATCTTCGCGACAGCGCGTCGGCGCAAATCCCATTTAAAGGACATGATCATGAGCAAGCTCACAGGTAAAGTCGCGGTCGTAACAGGCGGATCGAAAGGCATCGGCGCGGCCATCGCGAAGGCATTGGCGGCGCAGGGCGCATCGGTGGTCGTGAACTATGCGTCCAGCAAGGCAGGCGCCGACAGCGTGGTCGAAGCGATCACCGCGGCGGGTGGCAAGGCCATCGCGGTCGGCGGGGACGTCGCCAAAGCGGCCGACGCGCAAGGCATCATCGATGCGGCGGTCGAAACCTATGGCCGTCTCGACATCCTCGTCAACAACTCGGGCGTGTACGAGTTTTCGCCGATCGAGCAGATCACCGAAGAACACTTCCATAAGCATTTCAATGTGAACGTGCTGGGTCTGCTGCTGACCACGCAGGCGGCGGTCAAACATCTCGGCGAAGGCGGCAGCATCGTCAACGTCAGCTCGGTGGTGAGCCGCATCACGCCGCCGGGCAGCGCGGTCTATACGGCGACCAAAGGCGCGGTGGACGGCATCACGGGCGTGCTCGCGAAGGAACTCGGTCCGCGCAAGATTCGCGTGAATTCCGTGAATCCGGGCATGGTCGCGACCGAAGGCACGCATAGCGCGGGGATCATTGGTTCGGATCTCGAAGCGTGGGCGCTCGGCACGACGCCGCTGGGACGCATCGGCCAACCTGACGATATCGCGGATGTCGTCGTGTTCCTCGCCTCCAACGATTCGCGCTGGCTGACGGGCGAGAGTCTGATTGCGAGCGGCGGCTCGCGCTGAGCGAGCCTGTAGTGCGATGGTGTGCGGTGCAGCCCGCGAGGACGGTGGCCGCAACCGCATGCCTGACACTGACAGTACAGCAGCAGGGAAGTACTCCCGCCCGGCAAGTGACTCGCCGCAAATTCCAGTCATCACCTGCCGGGCACCTCATATTTTCATCCAGCCACAGCCGCGGCGGCGCCAGGCAACTGCACCGCAAACAACGCATCGAGCAGATTCGACCCCGGCCGCTCGGCGAGCCGCGTTAGCGACTCGATCATCTGCACCCGGCAATCCTGCAGCGGGATCATCCTGATCCGCCGCGACTCATTGAATTCGGCGCGCGCGATCACGCCCACGCCGATGCCTTGCGCGACCGCTTCTTCCAACGCCTCGCGTCCGTCCACGTACATCACCGGCTCGACCTGCAACGACTCCCGCACCAGCTCGATTTCGAGCAGCTGCTGCGTGACCGACTGCGACTCGCGGAAAATCATCGGCTGTTTGACCAGTTCCGCGTAGCTCAGTCTGCGTTTCTTCGCGACCGGATCGCCGGCCGGCACCATCGCCACCAGCGGATCGCGCCGCAACACGCGCGACTCCAGCCGGCTGTGCACTTGCGGCGCGGCGGTGATGGCCGCGTCGACCGCGCTCGACAGCACGCGCTGCATGCAGTCCGCCGCGTTGGCGATCGACAGCGTCACGACGATTCCGGGATGGAGCTTGCGAAACGCGCCGATCAGCGTGACCGCGAGATCGGGCGCATCGGCGGCCAGCGACAGCGAGCCGGACTCGAGCCCGCCCGCCGACTCCAGCAGTTGCCGCGCGTCGCGCTCGCACCCGAGCATGTGGCGCGTCACGCTGAACAGGCGCAAACCCAGTTCGGTGGTTTCGACGCCGCGTGGACCGCGTTCGAACAGCTTGACGCCGTAATCCTGCTCCAGCCGCCGCACGTGATCCGACACGGCCGGCTGCGTCAGCGACAAGGCCTGCGCCGCTTTCGAAAACCCGCCGTGTTCCGCGACCGCATGAAACGCCCGCAATTGCGCGTATTGCACGTGTGCCTCGCCGCTCGTTTCGAGCAATAAGTTTTTACGATACCGCCATCGATTATATCGATTTTACCGATGCCATACGGTTCTGTACTGTGTCACGCATCGACATAGCGACACCGGAGTTCTGCACATGGAAAGCGCGATCGGTCATTCAGCCTCTTCAACCGAGCCCGGCGCGCTGCCATGCGCCGCGCCGGCGAGCGGCGAGCCATATCTATTGACGCCGGGGCCGCTGACCACCGCGCGCTCGACCAAAGAAGCCATGCTGCGCGACTGGGGCTCGTGGGACGGCGATTTCCGGGCGATGACCGCGCAGTTGCGCGCGAGCCTGCTCGACATCGCGGGCGCTGGCACGGACAACCCCGCCGGCGACTACGACTGCGTGCCGCTGCAAGGCAGCGGCAGCTATTGCGTCGAAGCGATGCTCGGCAGTCTGGTGCCGCGCGACGGCCACGCGCTCGTGCTTGCCAACGGCGCCTACGGCAAACGCATCGCCACCACGCTCGGCTATCTGGGCCGCGCCTACACGCTGCTCGACAAGGGCGACTATCTGCCGCCGCGCGGCGCGGAAATCGAACGCATGCTGGATGCCGATCCGCGCATCACGCACGTGGTCGCGGTGCATTGCGAAACCAGCTCGGGGATTCTCAATCCGCTCGCGGAGATCGCCGCGGCCACGGCGAAGAAAGGCCGCAAGCTGCTGATCGATTCGATGAGCGCGTTCGGCGCGGTGCCGCTCGACGTGCGCGAGACGGCCTGCGAGGCGTTCGTGTCGTCGGCGAATAAATGCATCGAGGGCGTACCCGGTTTCGGCTTCGTGATCGCGCGCAAGCGCGCGTTGCAGGAAGCGAAGGGCCGCAGCCATTCGCTCGCGCTCGACGTCTACGATCAATGGGACGTGATGAACCGCACCGGGCAGTGGCGCTTCACGCCGCCCACCCACACGGTGGCCGCGTTTATCGAGGCGCTGCGTCTGCACAAGCTCGAAGGCGGTCAGCCGGGGCGTCTCGCGCGATACGCGAACAATCGCGACGTGCTGATCGAAGGCATGCAGGCGCTCGGTTTCGAGCCGCTGCTGAATGCGCGCTGGCGCTCGCCGATCATCGTGACGTTTTTCGCGCCGGCGCATCCGTCGTTCGAATTCACGCGCTTCTACGAATTGATGAAACAGCAGGGCTTCATCATCTATCCGGGCAAGCTGACGGTGGTGGAGAGCTTTCGCATCGGCTGCATCGGCCAGGTGGATGAGCACGTGATGCGCCGCGTGGTGCAGGCCTGCGCCGCGTCGTTGCAGGCGCTCGGTGTCGACCACGCGGCGCCGCCTGCAGCGGCGCTCGAAGAAAGCAAGGCATTGGCGCAAGCGCAATGATCGACGAGGCCACCTCATGAGGATTGAAACCAATGAGACACGTTAAAGCGGTGATTTTCGACTGGGCCGGCACGGTGGTCGACTACGGTTCGCTCGCGCCGATGGGTGCATTCGTCGAGACCTTCGAGCAGTTCGGCGTCCCGATCACAATCGACGAAGCGCGCGGCCCGATGGGCATGGCCAAGCGTCCGCATATCGCCGCGCTGATGGCGTTGCCGCGCGTCGCGCGCGCCTGGGCCGACCAATACGGGCACGCGCCGAACGAAGCCGATATCGACGCCATCTACGACGTGTTCGTGCCGAAGAACATCGCGGTGGCGGCGAGGTACAGCTCGGTGATTCCGGGCGTGGCCGAAGTGGCGAGCGCGCTGCGCGAGGACGATATCCGCATCGGTACGACCACCGGCTACACGCGCGAGATCATCGACGAGATCCTGCCGGGCGCGGCGGCGCAGGGATTCTCACCGGACAGCATCGTCTGCACCGGCGACACGCCCGAAGGGCGGCCGTCGCCGTACATGATCTACCGGACAATGCCGGCACTGGGCGTCTGGCGCACGAGGGAGGTCATCAAGGTCGACGATACCGCGGTCGGTATCGAAGAGGGGCTCAACGCCGGGACGTGGACGGTCGGCGTCGCGGTGAGCGGCAACGCGTTCGGCATGACCGAAGCGCAGGTCAAGGCGTTGTCGCCGGATGAGTTCGCGTCGCGCCGTCACGCGGCGTTCCAGAAGTTGCAGGCGGCGGGCGCGCACTATGTGATCGACAGCGTCGCCGATCTGATGCCGGTGGTGTACGACATCGACGCGCGTCTTGCGCGCGGCGAGCGCCCGTGATGCGGTGAAGCTGGCTGAGCGGGGTGAAACGACCAGCCGCGCGTCATTCCCGTCACCTCACTCGAAATACCCCACGGCCAGATCGATGAATTCCCGCACCTTGCGCGGCACGAACTCGCGGCTTGGATAAACCAGCGACACCGCGACGTCGCCATTGAGCATCGTGTAGTCGCCGAGTATCCGCACCAGCGTGCCGGCGTGCAATTCGTCGGCGACCATCTCCAGCGGCAGCAACGCGATGCCCATCGCGCCCAGCGCCGCCTGTTTCTGCATGATCATGCTGTTCACCGTGAACGACGCATCGAGCGCGACGCTCTCGTCGTTGCCGCCGTCCTTGCTGAAGATCCAGCTCTGCGGACTCGTGTCGAGTGGCGCTGCGATCACCCGATGCCCCGCGAGATCGGCCGGCCTCGCGGGCTGCCCGGCCTGCGCGAGATAGGCGGCCGACGCCACCGGCACCGCGTGCGAATTGAGCAGACGCCGCACCACCAGCGATTCCGAGCGGATCATATGTTCGGTCACGATACCCACGTCGAAACCGCCTTCGAGCAGATCGACGCGCTTTTCGGTCAGCGTGACGCGCAGATTCACGTGAGGAAACTTGGCCTGGTACTCCGCGAACAGCGGCGTGAGGCGAAACAGCGAGAAGCTGCCCAGCGCGACGATACGCAGATCGCCGGCGACTTCCTTCGAGGTCGTGGTCGCGCGCGATTCGACTTCTTCGAGCTCGGCGAGCAGGACGCGGCAACCGTCCGCGTACTCCGCGCCGGCTTCGGTCAGCACGACCTTGCGCGTGGTGCGCTGGAACAGGCGAATGCCGAGATGCTGTTCGAGGCTCGACACGTGACGCGTCACGACCGAGGTCGAAACGCCGAGGTGCGCCGCGGCCTGCGCGAAGCTGCCCGCGTCGGCGACCTTGACGAATGCCTGCATGGCCTGAAAGAGATTGATCATGTGAGTGCGGGAAACGTGTTGGTGCGTGTGCGTGCGTGTTCGTGGACGCCGGTGGCGTGGAGTGTAGCGCGAGGTGCCGGCGCGGCAATGGAGGCGGCGACCACGCCCATCCGCGCCGTGCCGCGCGTTTCAGCCGCCCGGCTAATGTTGCGCGTGCGCGCCGTCGCGCGCGACGATCCGGCCGTTCGCCATCACGAGCTTGCGGGCCGGCCGCGCGACGATCGCATGCGCAAGCGTGTCGGCGTCCACCAGCACGAGGTCGGCGCGCGCGCCCGCCTGCAATCCGTAGTGCGTGAATCCGCAACCGCGCGCCGCTGTGCCGCTCACGCAGTCGAATGCGAGCGCGAGGTCGTCATCGCGGCGCAGGTTGTAGCGCATGGCGATCAGCATCGCGCGTTCGAGCATGTCCGGCGAGCCGTACGGCGTCCACGTGTCGCGAATGCCGTCGTTGCCGCCGAACAGCGTGACGCCTTGGTCGATGCAGGCTTGCAGCGGCGGCACCGGCGTCGACGGCGGGGCAGTTGTCAGCAGCGCGACGCGCAGATCGGCGAGGCGCGCGAGCAACGCATCGCGTTCGCGCTCGGGCAGCGCGCCGAGACAGAACGCGTGACTCACCACCACCTGGCCTTGCATGCCGAGCGCCGCGACGCGATCTAGCAGAAGGCCGAGTGTGAATGCGCCGATTTCGCCGGGCTCGTGCAGATGAATATCGATCGGCTTCTGATGACGCTGCGCGAGGCCGAACGTCAGGTCCAGCGACGCCACCGGATCGCCGTCGATCAGCGCCGGGTCGAGCGCGCCGAGCACATCGGCGCCCGCGCTCAACGCGCGATCGAGTAAGGCGTCGGTGCCTCGCCGGCCAAGCAGACCCGATTGCGGAAACGCGACGATCTGCAGGTCGAGCACGTCGCGCAGCGCGGCGCGCGTGGCGAGCACGCCCTCGAGGTGGCGCAGACCCGCCTCGGTGTCGATGTCGACGTGCGTGCGCAGCCGCGTCGTGCCCGCGAGCAGAAACGCGCGGGCCAGCGCGAGCGACTGCACGCCCGCGTCGTGGCCGCTCTGCGCGCGCCAGCGCCGTTCGTTCTCGATGCGGTCGGTCAGTTTCGGCCCGACCTCGTTGCGATACCAGCGCATGCCCCAATGGGTCTTGTCCAGATGCGTATGGCCTTCGACGAAACCGGGCAGCAGCAGCGCACCGGCGCCGTCTTCGATCGTGATGCCGGGCGCGCGCGCGAGGTCCGGACCGATGGCCGCGATGCGGCCGTCGGCGATCGACACGTCGACGCGTGCGCCATCGGTCTGGCGCACGTTCGTGATGAGCCGGGCGTTCGTCATACTGGAAGGGGCAGTGGTGGTCATGAGCAGGTCGACGGCACGGACAAGTGCAGCGCGCCGCATGGCGCAAGCAATGGTCAGTTGAATGAAGCGCGCTGCCTGATCGGCAGGCAAACGAAGACGGCGCGCGGCTGGCGTGTGATTGTACTTCGCGAGGCCGCGCGCCGATCGCCGCCGCCGGGTTGCCCATCGTCGGGTCCGCCGTCGAAAGCGCTCATCGCGCGCGCGCCGAAGCGCTCAAGTTTCGTACGTTTATGCCGTTGACATAGGCTGATCACATTCCGGGACCCAGCCGTGCAACTCGCTCACAGTAACGACCGTCTCTCCAGCCGGATGGCCGTCGATCCGTTCGCCCCCGGTGAACCCGAGGTGGAGTCTTCGGTCATCGAGTGGTTGTTGCACGACGATCAGGTGATGCGCGAGTGCTTTACCCATGCGGCGGAAATCCTCAAGAGCGTGACCGGCGCGGCGATCACCGCGATCACGCTGCTCGACGAGGAGTACCAGCATTACCGGGCCGAGGTCGGCATGGCGATGCCGCTCGTCACACGGGCCCGGTCGCTGGCCGACTATGCGGTGCGCGACGGGGATCTGTTCGTCATCGAGGACACCCACGACGACAGCCGCTTCGGCGAGTGCATGCTGGTGCAGCGCTATCCGTTCGTGCGCTTCTATGCGGCGATCGCGCTGCGTGCGCCGAATGGCGAGATCGTCGGCGCGTTGTGCGCGATGGACCCGTCGCCTGGCCGGCTCGACGCGGGGCAGCAGGGCGTGTTCTACCATCTGCGCGCGATGATCGAAAACGACCTTAAGATGCGCACGGCCACCGCGATCGATCCGCTCACGCAGTTGTACAACCGGCGCTTTCTGCTCGAGAGCATCGCGCGGCGCTGGAAGGAAGCGCGGGACGGCGACGTGATGGGCTCGGTGGTGGTCGACGTGGACTGGTTCAAGCAATACAACGACACCTACGGCCACCAGGCCGGCGATCATTGCCTGTGCAAAGTGGCCTCGGTGATGCAGGCGGCGGCCGATGGCGAGCGCGTCGTCGTCGGACGCATGGGCGGCGAAGAGTTCGGGCTGCTGGTGCTGCACGCGGAGGCCGCCGCGCTCGCCGATACGCTCGAAACGCTGCGGCGGGGCGTCGTCGATCTGGCGATCGAGCATCGTGCCTCGCCGCTCGGCGTGGTGACGGTAAGCGTGGGGGCGTCGTTGACACGCATCAGCGAGCACGCGCGGCTCGCGCATCGCGATGGCTTCGCGAGCGCGGACCGCGCGTTATATCGCTCGAAGCATGGCGGCAGGAACCAGGTGACGATGGCGTAGGGCGGCGGCACTTCGCCCGCGAACGGCGATCGGTGAACGGCCGCGCACGAGGCAAGCGACGCTACCGTCAGCTATCCTGAAGATTCGCGTAAAGCTGGCTCACCCAGTCGGCGAACACACGCACCTTCGTGCTGTAGCGCCGGCTCGGCGGATACGCGAGATAAACCTGCAGCGGCGCGGGCCGCCAGTCGGTGAGAATCGGCAGGAGTTCGCCGCGCGCAATCGCCGGGCGCACCATGAAATCAAGCGTATGCACGATACCGAGGCCCGCCAGCGCGGTCGCGAGATGCGCGTTGCTTTCGCTCACCAGCACCGGACTGCGCACGCCGCCTGGCACGATCGACTCGCCGTCCCTCTCGAAGCGCAACGGCTGCGTGACGCCGCTGCTCGCGGAAAAATAGCCGACGACCGCGTGCCCGTCATCGACGATCTGCTGCGGATGCAACGGTGTGCCATGCGCGGCCAGATACGCCGGGCTTGCGCAGGTGGTCCAGCGCAGCGTGCCGATCGCATGCGTGACGAGCGCAGGGTCGTCCGCGGTGCTGCGAATCGCGCAATCGATGTTCTCGGCAATCAGGTCGGCGGTGCGGTCCGTCACGCTCAACTGCACCTGAATGTCCGGATAACGCGCGCAAAACGCCGGCAGGGCGGGAATCAGAATGCCGCTCGCGGTCGAACCGCCGCTGTCCACGCGCAACGCGCCGCGCGGATTCGCGCGGTCGCGCCCCAAGGTTGCCTCGATATCGTCGAGTTCGGTGAGCAGCGGCTGGATGCGCTCGTAGTAGGCGACGCCGTCGGTCGTCACGTTGACGCTGCGCGTGCTGCGTTCGAGCAACTTCACGCCGAGATGGTCTTCGAGCGATCGGACCCACTTGCTCACGGTCGCGTTGGGCATCTGCAGCGATTGAGCGGCGCGGCTGAAGCCGCCGGTTTCCACGACCCGCGCGAAGATGCGGATGGCTTGCAGGTGATCCATGAGTTCTCTGCTTTCGGGTAATTATCCACAACTGTGAATAAAGAAACCACAGGATACATATTTATCTCTGTGCGCGCGTGAAATATGCTGGCGTCACTGGGTCAACTGCCCTCACACACAACGGAGCTAGCCATGAATCAGTCCACTCAAGGGAACATCCACACCACTAAACATGCCGGCAAGATCGTGCTGGTCACCGGCGGCAGCAGCGGCATCGGCCTTGCCGCCGCGACCCGTTTCGCGCGGGAAGGCGCGACGGTCTACATCACCGGCCGGCGTCAGGCGGAACTGGACGAAGCAGTGGAGCGCATCGGGCACGGCGCGGTCGCGATTCGCGCGGATATCTCGTCGGCCGCCGATCTCGACCGGATGTTCAGCACGGTGCAGGCCGCCCATCAGCGGCTCGATATTCTGTTTGCGAATGCGGGCGGCGGCGAGTTCACACCGCTTGGCGAAATCACCGAAGCGCAGTTCGACAAGTACTTCGACATCAACGTCAAAGGCACGCTGTTCACGGTGCAAAAAGCGTTGCCCTTGATGCCGCGCGGCAGCGCGATCGTGCTCACGGGCTCGGTCACCTCGATACAGGGCGTCCCGGCGTTCGGCGTGTATGCGGCGACCAAGGCGGCATTGCGTTCGTTTGCGCGCACCTGGGCATCGGATCTCAAGGGCCGCGATATTCGCGTCAACGTGGTCGCGCCCGGGGTAGTGGTCACGCCCGCGTACAAGTCGGAGCTGCACATGAGCGACGAGCAGATCGAAGCGTACCGGCAGCATGTCAGCGCGACCACGCCGCTCGGCCGCGTCGGCGAACCGGACGAGATCGCGAAGGCCGTCTCGTTCCTCGCCTCGGACGACGCGAGTTACATCACGGGAATCGAGTTGTTCGTCGACGGTGGGATGGTGCAGGTGTAATCGGCAGGGCAACACGAAAACCGACATAGCGTGAAGAAGGCCGGGACAACCGGCCTTTTTTACATGTAGCGCCGAGTTGAGCACGGGCGGATAGAGCAGGAAAGACCGAGTCAGCAGCCCGTGCAACGGGCGCAATAAAATTGGCCGGATCTCATGCCGTTTCCCCGGTCACGCATAAGGTTTCCTTAAGGTACGGTTGTTTACATAGTCGGCGGCGCGCGCGTATCAGTCGGCACGATGCGCCTCGAAAACGACGGAGAAAAACAACGATGCCCAACGAACGAAAGCGTGGCGGCAAACAAGGCGGCAAGCGCGACCTGCAGGCCGAGAAGACGCTTTACAGATCGATCTACCAGATAGAGTTGGCGCGCGGCAGTTCGTACATTGCCAGCACGCGGAGTCCGGCGACGCAACGCATCGCGATTGCCGAGGTCTTTCAGGAATTTCACCTGCGGTACGGTCCCGACACGGCGAACATCTTTCGCGAACTGTTGGCGGAGAGCCTGAGGCGACGCGGCGATCCGCCGGCGGCGCAGGCCGTCCTGAGTTTCGAGCCAGGCTGATTGCGAGGGTGCAAGTTCGCCGAACCCACGCGTTCAAACTTGCTTGCCCCGAAGCGGCCATGACGCGAGGGGCAAGAGAAAAGCGCGAGCCTCACCCCGCGATCAACTTCAGCCCCACCGGCAAGGACTCGCCGAACACGCGGCCTTCGTCGGCGTTGTCGAGCTCGACGCTCTCGCTCACCATCGTGATCCATGCGCGCGGCGCATTGGCCGCTTCGAGCCGGCGTACGACCGTCTGACGCAAATCGTCGGGCAGATCGCGCGAGCGGTCGCCCGTCATGCGCGCGATCTGCACGGCGGCGAACGCCGCAGGGTCGACCTTCTTCCAGTCGAGCGCGAGGATCGTGTTCAGCCATTGCCCGGCGATCTCCGGCGGCACGACGCTATGCGCGCTGCCGTAGAACGGCTGGCGCGCGCCGATACGTCCGACCGCCCACCAGCTCTGATGATTCTCAGCCGGCTTCTTCAGCCGCGTCAGCACCGACTCGCCGAGTTCGATCTTGCGCTCGACCGGAATGCGTTCGAGCGACGCGCTCAATCTGACCATATCGGCGGGGCCCGTTTTCGCGACGTCGAACGGCAGCTTGTGTCGCGACTGCGCGGCCGTTTGCAGGTACGCCATCGCATTGAGCACGCGCAGTTGCGCGCTTTCATCGAGCCCGCCCGCCGCACGGCGCCAGAGCGTCCACCACTCCGACCAGACCTGGCTGTCGTTGACGTATTGAATGCCGTCGTCGAACAGCGACCACAGCTGTTCGACGCGCCATTCGTCGAGCGGATAGCCGAAGCCGGGCCGCACGCAATAGCCGGCGAGGTTCAGCCAGAGCCGTTCGTGATCCGCGGAACGTCGGCGACGGCGCGCGCGTTCCCACAGCGCGCCGAACAGTTCACGCAGCAACGCGCTGTTCCAGCTTTCGCGTGAGCCCAGCAGTTGTTCGAGTTGTGAGCGCAGCCGTTTGACTTCTTTCGGGTCGACGTTTTGCGCACGCGAACCGAAGCAGCGGTCGATCTGCTCGAGCGCGCGGTCGGCAGCCGGATGACGGGCCGATGCGGAGTCGGCGGGCAGGTCCACGCGTGCGTCCTCGCCGCGCAACTGGAATTCGAGCAGCCAGCGTTGCGCGGGATCGTCGCGTTCGATGCAGTGCACGTCGAGCGTGCCCACTTCGGTGAGCGACGTGGCGATCCGCACGAGGGTTTCGCGCGCGATGCGCTCGCCGCGCGGTTGCACGACGGTGGCGATCGGCGGCAGGCGCACGAAGTCGCCGCCCGCCAGATCGATCAGCTCGCCGGCCTGATAAACCGTGTCCGCGCTCGACGACACCAGATGAAAACGCACCGGATGCCCGAGGCGCAACGCGAAGGTGCGATCGGCGATCAGGATCTCGTGGCCTTCCTCGGTGCCGCGCGGCAGCAGGCAGATGCCGCGTTGCGCAGGTTCGGCGGCGGAGTGGCCGTCGGCGCGGGTCTCGGTGTCGTCGTCGAGCACGAGGAAGTAGCTGCGCGGCGAGCCGCCGCCGATTTTCGGCGCGTTGCCCACGCGCGCCAGCGAATAGGCGACCGCGCCGCGCGCGACGGCCACATCGGGATCGTCGTTGTGCAGCACGTTGAGCGGGGCACCGCGCCACATGCCGAGGGTATCGGCGAGACGTTGCGTGAGCGCTTCGGCGCGGAATACGCCGCCGTTCAGGAGGAGGGTGTCGGGAATCGGGAGAGCGGCGGTGTTGTCTCCGGTGCTGGTGGAGACACCGTTTTCGCCGGGTGTGCTATTTGCGGCAGAGGCACCGCCCGCACGCGAGTCCGTGCTCTCACCACCATCCCCTCCACCTAGCGCCTTGCGCGACTGCGCCGCGAACCGGCTCAAAAACGCCGCGATATGCCGGGTGACCGCCGCATCGGTCGCGTAGGGCAGGCCGAACTCGACAATCGCGCCGCGGGCCCTGCCGGGCCGTTCGTGCGACGCCACCGCCGGAAAAAAACCATCGACGATGACCCGCTCGACCTCGTCACGCGTCACCTGCGCAGTACGCGCGCCGCCGATCAGCTTCGCCCCCGCGCCGAGCAGCGTGATCGACGCCGAATCCGGCGCCTGCGGGCCGAGCAGGTGTTCTTTCGCCCTGCGGCAGCGCTCGACCAGTTGCGACAGACTCGCCGCCGATAACCGTGCGTTCGGCGTGCGCGCATCGCCACCCGGCAACCGCGCCTCGACCAGATGCGCGAGCGCGAGATCCATGTTGTCGCCGCCGAGCATCAGATGATTGCCCACGCCGATGCGCGTGAGTTGCGGCTCGCCGTCCTTCATGCCCACTTCGATCAGCGTGAGATCGGTGGTGCCGCCGCCGACGTCGCAGATCAGCACGAGTCGCGAGTGCGCGAGTTCGCTCGCAAGCCGCTCGCGATGATGAAACAGCCAGTCGTAGAACGCCGCCTGCGGCTCTTCGAGCAGCCGCAGCGCAGGCAGACCGGCAAGCCGTGCCGCTTCGACGGTCAGCGCGCGCGCACCTTCGTCGAACGATGCGGGCACCGTGAGCACCACGTCCTGCTGTTCGAGCGGTGCGTCGGGGAAGCGTTGATTCCACGCGGCGCGCACGTGTGCGAGATAGCTCGCGCTCGCGTCGACGGGCGAGACTTTGCGGACATCGTCGGCAGCGCCCCACGGCAGGATCGGCGCCACGCGGTCGACCGACGCGTGCGAGAGCCAGCTTTTCGCGCTCGCTACCAGCCGTCCCGGCACCTGAGCGCCCAGCACACGCGCGAGCTGGCCGATCACGACGGGCGGCGCCGCGTCGGCGGCTGCGCGATCCGCCGTGGACCACGGTAATTGCAGATCGCCCGCGCTCAGCTCGCCCGCGGCCGCGTGATAGCGCACCGAGGGCAGCAGCGGCCGCGCGGCGACTTCGCCGGGGCTCACCAGCTGCTCGATCCCGAACACCCGGATCGGCGCAGCGCCGTCCTGCGCGCCGGCCTCCGCATAGGCGAGCACCGTGTTGCTGGTGCCGAGATCGATGCCGACGCTGTAGCGCTTCATCTCGCTCACGCAGGCGCGTTATGCCGACGCGCTGCCGCGCACGTCGAACTCGACTTTCCAGCGCTCGTCGGAGCCGCGCGGCATCGCTTCCAGTTCGAGCGTGCCCGCTTCGGTGACGCGCGCATGCAGCTTCACCGGCACGACTTCACCGGCGGTGCGGCCGGAGGCGGGCAGCGTCGCCTGGATTTCCTCGAGTTCCTGCAATTCCTCGGGGCCCCAGAAGTCGAGCAGCGTGCCGACCTGATCCTGACGACGCACCGACGACCCGAAAAAGCGGAAGTGCACCGGCTCGCCGACCACGAGGCCGAACTCCTGCGCGGGCAATTCGGCCTCGGTGCCTTCCTCCATGCCGAACGGCGCGACGCACAGCGCCTGCACCGGCGGTTCGAGCCCGGGCACGGCCGGCATCGCCGATTCGATCGCGATGTAGTACGCGCGCGCGGTGCCGCCGCGAATCCGCACGCCCTGGCCGCGCCGCACGTAGCCGTAGTAAGCCGCGCCGCGCGCGACCGCTAGATCGAGGTCCGCGCCTTCGAGCAGGCGCGCCGGCGCCGCGCCTTCCGCCGTGAGCCATTGGTTGAGCGTGCCCATGATGCGCTCGACGAGCAGCGGCGACTTGAACACGCCGCCGTTGAACAGCACGGCGGTGGGGTGCAGGAAGCTCGCGCCTTCGACCGCCTGATCGCGCAAGCCTTCGATTTCGGCGAGCGCGCCGGCCTGACGGCCGAGGAACGCCGCCAGATGCCGCGTGATGCCCGCGTCCTGCGCGTACGGCAAGCCGAGTTGCGTCAGACCGACGCGCGCGCGGCTGACCGGCCGCGCCGCGCTGTCCACCTGCGGGAAGAAGCCTTCGAGGATTGTCTGCGTCAACTCCGCGCGCGTCAGTTCCGTGCGGATCGAACCGCCGATCAGCTTCGAGCCGCGGCTCGGCACGACGAGCGGCACGGTATCGGTGGCGGGGTCGCTGAGCAGCGTTTCCTTCGCCGAGCGGCACGCGTAGGTGAGGGCGCGCAGTTGCCACGCGTCGGCCTGGGTGCCTTGGGCCGCGAGCTTGCGCGCGACCACGTGCGCGAGCGCGAGGTCCATGTTGTCGCCGCCGAGCAGAATATGTTCGCCGACCGCGATGCGATGCAATTCGAGATTGCCGTCGCGCTCGATCACCGCGATCAGCGAGAGGTCGGTCGTGCCGCCGCCCACGTCGACCACGAGGATGATGTCGCCGACCTTGACCTGCTTGCGCCAGCCGCCGGTGCTCTTCTGAATCCAGCTATAGAGCGCGGCTTGCGGTTCTTCGAGCAGCGTCATGCGGCCAAAGCCCGCGGCCTCGGCGGCCTCGGCGGTCAGCTCGCGCGCGGCCGGATCGAACGAGGCGGGGATCGTCACTGTGATGTCCTGCTGGACGAACGGCGCGTCCGGATGAGCGTGGTCCCAGGCTTCGCGCAGGTGCGTCAGATAGCGCACCGAGCTTTCGAGCGGCGACACGCGCGCGACTTCGGGCGGTGCGTCGTTGGGCAGAATCGCCGCGCGGCGATCGACGCCCGGATGGCATAGCCAGCTCTTCGCGCTCGACACGAGCCGGATTGGCGTGGCCGCGCCGCGGCTGCGGGCGAACTCGCCGACCGCGAACTCGCGCTGGCCGGTCCAGGGCAGATAGAGATCGCCCGCAGCCAGTTCGTCAGGATGCGGCAAATAGAGGAAGGAGGGCAGCAGATCGAGGTTGTCGATGGCGCCGGGGCCGGTCAGTTGGGCGATCGGCAGCACGCCCTGGGCGGTTTTTTCGCCGTCGCTCGCGCTCGTGTCCACGTAGGACAGCGCGCAGTGCGTGGTGCCGAGGTCGATGCCGATCGAATAGCGCGCGTCGCTCACAGTTCCACCTCTGCCGGTGCGATGACCTTGGCGTTGTGGCTGTCCGCGAGTTTCGGCAGACGAACCTCGTCGACGCGCCAGCCGCGATGGCTGATGCTGCCGTTGAACGGCGCTTTCCCGACGACGTTGCCGGTCAGGCGGATCGAACTCGCGTCGAAACCTTCGGCGAGCGTGACGCGCGCGCCTTCGGCTTCGTCGCGCACCGGGCGGATCGTGAAATGCTCGCGCAGCGTCGCACGGCAGCCCTCGTGCACGAGGCGCGCGGCGGCGCCGATGTCGGCGTCGCTGTAGTTCCTGATGTCCTCTTCGACGAAATCGATGAAGCGCGCGTCGCGTTGCAACAGGCCGAGCAGTTGCAGCGCGGCCTCGGGAGTGGCTTCTTTCAGCGTGGGCGCGGGTTGTGATGCAGGCGCGGGCGCCGGGGCCGGTGTCTGCGTGGGCGCGCTTGCGCCCACGGTTTCACCTTGACGCAGACGCAACACGCCGGCGGCGAATTCGCCATTGCCGAGAATGCTGAAAAACGTGCCGACGGCAAGTGAAATCCTGCCGAGGAAGGATGGGTTCGAATCGGTCATAAATGCTCCTGAGGTGCTCTGTTAAAGGACGAGCTGTCCTGGCTGCGCCGCACGCGACGGGCCGCCTGGCCGTTGCCGGGTCTGACCGGGCCGCCGTCGTGCGTGATTGCGAAGGCCGGCGGCAAGCTTGCAGCCGGCGGTGATTCAGCGGTAGCGCGAAAGTCGTATTTTGCCTTGCGGCGCGCCCGAAGCGGACAAAGGCGGCCATTCTAGCGGGCAATCGGGCGAGATTGGCGGGTTGTTGCGAGGAGGGCGGAAGTGCGCCAGGCAGGTAGGCTGACAGATCAGGCAGGCAAATCTGCGCGTTCGGGTCCTGAGCCGGCTGGTGCCGGTTGGTGCCTGTTGGATCAATACGCGCGGTCAATGCGCCCGCCGGGGTAGCGCCGCTTTGCCTGAGAGCGGACGGGAGCGGGCGAAAGCTGCGATGAACGGCCGGTCCCAACGGCCCGGCTCGCCCGGTTATCCCATGCAGCGTGGCGAAATTACGATTTCTTCGGGTCCTTCGGCGCCGGTCGGGCTGCCGGCGCCGGCTTGCCCGGCGCAACAGCATGCGCGACCGGCATCGGACCCGGCGTGGGCTGGCCGCGTCCGGCGACGGCCGGCGCAGGTTCTCCCGGATGTCCCATCTGCGGATGGCCGCCGCCTTGACGGCTCTCACCGATGTGGTGGTCCCCACCCATGCGATGGTCTGCGCCAATCGGATGATCCGGCAATCGGCCTTCATGGTTCGCCATCACCCGGTGCAATTCTTCGCGGCGATGAAACACGTCCGCGCGGTGGTCGCCATGGGCGTAGAACTGGCGATGCCGGGCGCCATTCGGACCAACCACCCAGATATAGGTGTCGCCGCCAGAAATGAAGACGTCGTGATCGACGACGTTTGCGACGTAGACATCGGTGGGCATCGGCTGGTAAGCCTCCTCAACCACCATGGGCGCCGGCGGCGAGGGCGCGAGCGCACTCGCGATCACGTCATTGACTTTGTTCGGGTCGATCACGAGCTGGCCTTGCTCGTTGGTCGCGCATCCCGCCAGAAGGGCCGTCAATGCAGCCGATGCCAGCAGGGCTTTTCTTATGGTTTTCAACTTCAATCCCCAGTCCGTATTGATTATGTTGTCGAACGACTCATTATTAACGGTCAGGGGTTTGGGGTTCTTGATATGCAATGACTCGCCTCGCGAGTCATGCTGATTACGACGTATTACAGCAGCGGCGTGAAGCGTGAATTATCGAGCATTCGCGGAAGTCAATGCCAAAGATCGATTCATGCCTTTTGAACAGAAAGGATTTGTTTGAAAAACCTTTGGCACTCACGCGCGATTGGCCCAGATGTTCAATCGGACGTGACTCATCTAAAGCCCTGACATGACGCGTCATGGCGCATTGCCCGGTTCATCGTCTTTGGTCTTGCCCGCATCCCAATTCATTCTGTGACGATTAACGGTTTCCTTATGCCGCGCGTCGTCTTCCGTGTGCAGATAAAGACTCGTCGTATTGAGCGACACGTGTCCGAGGTTGTCGCGGATGGTGCGCAGATCGACGCCGCCATCGGCCTGATGAGAGCCGGCGGTATGGCGCAGCCAGTGAGCCGACGCCCGTTCGAGTTCATCGGCGCGATCGGCGAACGCCGGACCTCGCGCGCGCAGCCATGACGCCGCGCCGCTGAAAATGCCCTTGATCGCATCGTGGATCGCGGAGCGCGACAGACAGCGATTTCTGCCCTTGAACGGAATGACGAGCGGCGTTTCCTCGGAGCGTGTGGGCAGGGCGGCGAGACCATTCTGGGTCCGGTAGCTGCGCAACTCCTGAACCAGTTCGACCGAGACGGGGACGATCCGCTCCTTATCACCCTTGCCCAGCGTTTCCAGCCACCACTGATCCTTGCCGTCCGCGCCGAGTCTGCGGAAAAAGCTGCCCATCTGGCCGCCGGCGACTTCGGAAATCCGCATGCCCTGCAGATAGAACAGCGTGGTCAGCCAGCGGCAGCGTGCGTAGTAGGCGCGTTGCGCGTCGGTGTCCCGCGGCAGTTGTTCGACGAAGAGCTTCACTTCGTCCCAGAGCGACGTCGACAGATAGCGCGTGACGCGCGGCGCCGAGCGTTTGGCTCGTTGCCGCAGCAAGGCCATCGGATTGCCGCGCAGATAGCCGGCGTTGACCAGCCACGTGAACATCGCGTTCAGGATGATCAGCGCCTGACGCTGGCTGGCCGGCGACAGCGGCCCGTTGAACGGCCGCCAGCGCTCGTCGCCACGCGCATATTTTCCGCCGTTGGCCGACACCCAGCGGCTGGCCGGCTGCGGATCCACGAGAAACGTTTTGAATACCAGTAGATCTTCGTGGGTCAGCGATGACAGCGGCTTGCCCAATTGCACGACCGCCCACAGCAGCAGCCGCTCGGCTTCCTTGCGGTAGTTGTCGAAGGTGGTTTTCGTGTCGGCGTAATTCGACAGCCAGGCGCGCACGGCATCCAGATCGTTGCGGGCCGAAAGCTGCGAATTCTCGATCGCGCCGCGATTGGTGCCGTCGCGGCCATCGAGACTCTCCGGGACGGCGAGCGTTTCGACAGGCTGAACGGTGGCTAGCTGGGCATTGGACACGGTCTGAGGGCTCCAGATTGCAAGGAAAACGCCAAATCAGGCGACTATACACTAAACACGACATTATAGTACTAATGTCGTGTTTGAGGTTGTGAAATGTAGCGTTGTATAGGATTTACGTTGTATTATCAACACACCAAAGTTCTCTGATCGTTTCCCGCGCCCATGACACTCGAATCCGACATTGAAGCCGTCCGCGAACACGCCGCCGACACGCAAGCGCTATATCGCGAGGTCTGCGCGCTGATGTTCTTCCGGTACGGCGAAACGCCGACCGCCAACCGGCTTTACCAGCTGGTGCGCAAAGGCAGCATGAGCGCGCCGGCCAAGGCGCTGCGCGACTTCTGGGTCGAGGTGCGCGAAAAGACCCGCGTCGATGTTGGCCGTCCGGACTTGCCGCCCGAGGTCGCCAAGGCGGCGGGCGAACTGGCCGCCAACCTGTGGCGACTATCGAGCGACGCGGCGAGCGCCGCGCTGGACGTATTCAGGCAGGACGCGCAGTCGGACATCGCCGCAGCTCGCCAGCAGGCGCAGGACATGGAAGCGCAGCGCAATGACGCGGCGCTGAAAGCCGACCAGGCTGCCCGCGACGCCGCCGCGCTCGGCCAGCAGATCAGCGGGCTCGAAGCGCGCCTCGTCGAACTGCAAACGGCCAACGACATGCTGAAGAGGCAACTGGCTGTCTCGAAGGACGAAATCTCGGCAGGCACGGCCGCACTGGCGGACGCACGACGCGATTTCGCCGAGGAATTGGCCAAACTGCGCCAGTCGCACGATCTGAACGAACAGCGGCTGGCGGCGACCGAAAAGCGGGCCTTGCTTGAAATCGAGAGCGAACGGGCGGCGGCCAGTCGCGCGCGCAAGGAACTGCAAGCGGCCAATGAACGGATCGCGTCGCTGGAAACCGAACATCGCTCGGAGCGCGACGCCTTGCGCGATGAGCTCGCGACGGCGAAGGCCGACCTGGCCGCGTCGAGATCGAGATGTGCGGCAATCGATGCGCAACTCGCGGAAAAGGATGCGTTGCTAGTTGAGCGGATCGCCTCGACGGACCTGCTTCGCGAGCGCCTTGAAACAATGTCGCGGCGACTGGAAACGGCGCGCACTGAGCCCGCCTCCGGACGCCCTTCTCGCCGGTCCCGCGTGAAGGCCGAGCCTCAGGCGCGTGCGTCGGTCGATTTTTCGGGTGGGCCTTTCGTCAAACGGCCGCCAAGCAATAAGCGATGAACGCCGCGCCGCAGTGGATGCAATGGCGGCGGCGTTCAGAGTTTTGAAGCGCGCGCTATGAGCACCGCAGCGGGGCGCCCATGAATCCGCCCAATCCGCCCGCTTCTCTGCTCATTCTCTGCTCATTCTCTGCTCATTCTCTGCCCATTCAGTGCCCATTCAGTGCCCACCCGCCCCGGCCGCTGCCGCCGCGCTCGCGTGATCGGGCTTCGTCACCCAGATCAGCGGGATGATCAACACGAAGATCACCGCCGACAGCCAGAAAATATCGTTCAGGCCAAGCATTGCCGCCTGCGTGTTCAACGAGTGCTCGAAGTACGCCATCGCCTGAGCCGGGCTGCCGCCCACCGAACTGTGCAACGAATCGAGCGCGGACGTGAAGGTCGGATTGTCGACGCTCGTCTGCTCGGCGAGCCGCGCGTGATGCAGGATCGTCCGGTTGTTCCATCCGGTCGATGCCAGCGACGTCCCCACAGCCCCGGCAAACACCCGCACGAAATTCGACAGCCCCGCCGCCGCCGGAATCCTGTCCGCGGAGAGACCGGACAGAATGATCGCGGTGAGCGGCACGAAGAAGAACGCGGTCGGGAACCCTTGCAACAGGGTCGGCAATACGAGAGTCCACGTATCCACGCCCGTCGTGTAGTGCGAGCGCATGAAAAACACCCCCGCGAAGCCGATGAACGCCAGCGTTGCCAATACCCGCGCGTCCGACTTCGGCAGGAGCTTCGCGATCACCGGCGCGAGCACCACCGCGAAGATGCCGAGCGGCGCGGTCGCGAGGCCGGCATCCACGGAGCGGTAGTTCAGGTAGCCCTGCATCCATTGCGGCAGCAGCACGAGGTTCGAGAAAAACACCGCATAGGCCACTGAAATCGCAATCGTGCCGCCGAGGAAATTTCGTTTTCCGAACAATCTCAGATCGACGATCGGACTCTTTTCGGTCAACTCCCAGATCACGAAGAACGCGAAGCTGATCGCCGCGAACACGGTCAACGCGACGATCACCGGCGAATTGAACCAGTCGAGGTCCTTGCCTTTGTCGAGCATGATCTGCAGCGAACCGACCCATGCGATCAGCGAGATCAGCCCGATCTTGTCGATCGGCAGACGCCGCGTCGGGGTTTCGCGAGTGCGATAGATCGCCCACGTCACGCCGGCGGCGAACAGGCCCACTGGAATGTTGATGTAGAAAATCCACGACCACGAGTAGCTGTCGGTGATCCAGCCGCCGAGCGCGGGGCCGGCGATCGGCCCGACGGTCGCCGTCATCGCCCACAGCGCCAGTGCGTGCGAGCTTTTTTCCTTCGGATACGAACCGAGCAGGATCGCTTGCGACAGCGGAATCAACGGCCCCGCCACCGCGCCTTGCAGGATCCGCGCGGCGAGCAGCACCGGCAGATTCGGCGCGATGCCGCACAGCCACGACGACAGCACGAACAGCAGGATCGCCCACACGAACAGCTTGATCTGCCCGACGCGCTGCGTGAGCCAGCCCGTCAGGGGAATCGCGATCGCGTTGGCGGCCGCGAACAGCGTGATCACCCACGTGCCCTCGTCCACCGACACGCCCAGGTTGCCGGCGATCGTCGGAATCGCCACGTTCGCGATCGACGAATCCAGCACGTTCATAAACGTGGCCAGCGCCACGGCAAGCGTGGCCAGTACGAGCTTGCCGCCTGTCAACGGCGGCAGCGTCGCCGCAGTGCCCGATCCATTCATGTCATCACCTGTCGAGGAAGATAAAACTATCTGACTTATCAGTTAATTGGGCGAAAAGCCCGGCCTGCGCGGCTGCCGTTTCAGCCCGCCTTGCGCGGTGTGGGCTTTTGCGCCGCGTTCTTTTGCGTCGTGCTGGCCGCGATCTCGCGCGTGGCCGGCATGTTCTGCGCGATGATCCGGGCGATTTCCGCATCCGCATCGGCGCCGTATTGCGCGAACACATCCGTGCGGTACGTGGTGCCGGCCGCCGCGCCGAGCTGCGCGCCCGACTCTTCGCGCGTGTCGACGTCGACCTGCATCGACAGCCCGATACGCAGCGGATGCCCGTTCAGTTCGCTTTGATCGAGCTGGATGCGCGCCGGCAGCCGCTGCACGACCTTGATCCAGTTGCCGGTGGCGTTCTGCGCGGGCAACACCGCGAAGGCGGCGCCCGTCCCCGCCGAAAAGCCCACTACCCGGCCGTGATACTTGACGCCCGAGCCGTACACGTCGGCGGTAAGCGTGACGGGTTGGCCGATGCGCATGTGGTTAAGCTGGCCTTCCTTGAAGTTCGCATCGACCCAGACGCCGTCGAGCGGCACGATCGCCATCAGCGGCGTGCCTGGCGCGACGCGCTGGCCGACCTGCACCGAACGCCGCGCGACGTAGCCGGTCACCGGCGCGGGCAAGGTGTTGCGCGCGTAGTTCAGATAGGCGTCGCGCACTTTCGTAGCGGCGGCCTGCACGTTCGGATGCTGTTCGATCGACGTGCGATCGGTCAGCGCATGGTTGGCCTCGGCTTGCTGGCGCGCGGCGTCGAGCGCGGCCTGGGCGGAGCTGACCGCGTCGCGGGCATGGGCGATTTCCTCGCCGGATACCGCGCCCGTCTCGGCCACGGTCAGCCGGCGCTTCAGGTCGTCGTTCGCACGCGCGAGATCGGACTGGCGTTGCGCGACGGTGGCCGCGTAGAAGTCGTTGTTCACGTAGAGGCCGCTGACCTGGCGCACGGTCTGGCCGAGCGACGCTTCCGCATCGGCCAGCGCGATCTTCGCGTCGGCGTTGTCGAGCGTGACGAGCGGCGCGCCCTGCTTGACGATCTGCGTGTCGTCGGCGTTCACCGCGACGACCGTGCCGCTCACTTGCGGCGTCAGTTGGACGAGGTTGCCGCTCACGTACGCGTCGTCGGTGGACTGGTGGTACTGGCCCACCGTGAAGTAGTACGCGCCGTAAGCCGCGCCCGCCACCACGACGGTTGCGGCGAGCAGCGTGAGCAGCAGCTTGCGCTTCGTGCGGGGCTGTTGCGTTTCAGGGACCGGGTCCGCTTTCGCGGTCGCGCGGACAGTGTCGATCGTTTCGCTCATGATGGGGCTCCTGACAGATTCGGAATGTCGCGATGGCGTTTCAACGCGCGGCGACGATGGGTTGAGTGTTTGCCGCCGAAGCGGCCGCTGCCGATGCCGTGGCCGTGGCCGGATTCGCGGCATCGGCGTGGTCGGCATAGCCGCCGCCGAGCGCCACGGCCAGGGCAATCTGCTGATCGCGCCGGTTCATCCTGAGATTGGCGACCTGCTGGTCGGCGGCGAGCGCGGTGGTGTCGGCGTTGAGCACCGTCAGCTGATTGGCGAGGCCGGCCTTGTATTGCGTGAGCGCCAGCTGGTCGGCGCCGCGAGCGGCGTCCTGCGCAGCCTCGGCGTCGACGAGTTGCTGGTCGGTCGAGCGGATTTGCGCGAGCTGCGTCGCGACTTCCGAGAGCGCGGTGACGAGCGTCTGGTTATAGGTGGCGACCGCGTAGTCGAACTCGGCGTAACGGCCCTTCAATTGCGCGCGCAATTGGCCGCCGTCGAAGATCGGCAGATGAATCGCCGGGCCGGCCGATGCGGTGCGGCTCGCCGCAGTCAGAAAACGGCCGAAGCCGAACGCGTCGAGCCCAATGGCCGCGCTCAGATTGATGTCGGGATAGAACTCGGCCTTGGCTTCCTTCACGTCGTGCGTCAGCGCATCGACACGCCATTTCGCGGCCACCAGATCGGGGCGGCGGCTCACCAGATCGGCGGGCAGGTTCTCCGGCAGACGCACTTCATCGCCGACGCCGAGCGCCGGCCGCGTGATCGCGAGACCGCGGTCCGGCCCCGCGCCGAGCAACGCCGCCAGTTGATAGCGGGTCGTGACGATGCTGCCGTCGAGCGCGGCCAGCGTCGCGCGGCTGGTGGCGAGATTGGCCTGTGCCGTCTTGCGTTCCACTTGCGTGTCGAGACCACTGGCGATGCGCCCGGCGGTGATACGGTCGATCCGTTCGCGTTGCGTGATCTCCTGCTGCGCGATGTCGCGCAACGCGTAGAGGCGTGCCAACTGGTTATACGCACGCGCCATCGACGACGTGAGCGTCAGCCCGACGACTTCCGCGTCGGCCTGGCTTGCCTGCAGTTGCGACAGCGACGCCTTCAGCGCTTCGCGATTCTTACCCCACAGATCAAGATCGTAGGAAGCGGACAGCAGTCCCTTGTTTTCCGATTGCCATGAACCCGCATACGGCGGCGGCACGAGCGCGGTGCTCGAAAACTGTTGCCGCGTGAACGAGTAGGTCGCGCCGACCTGCGGCATCGTGGCGGCCTTCGCGGTGTCGCTGTAGGCGGCCGCGGCAGCGACCCGGGCGCGGGCCTGTTCGACCGATGGATTGCCCTTCAGCGCTTCGGCGAGCAAGGCCTTCAGTTGCGCGTCGCCGAACTGGTCGGCCCAATCGGCGGCCGGCCAATGACCGTTGTCAGGCGGAATGCTTTGCTCAGTCGCGTAGGTCTGCGGCTGCGCCATCTGCCTGTCGCTCGAGATACCGGCGTAGTTCGCGCACGCCGACAGCACGGCCGCGAAGATCACCGTCACACCAGCCTGCGCGACTCGCGACCGGGCTGCCCGGTTAATTAACTGTGATTTCATTTTCTGACCTGTCAGATAAATAGATGAAAAAAAATCGCTGCGATGCCGCGCGGCGCCGTCCGTCCTTGAGTGCCCTCGCGTGCGCCTTCGTCTGCGTTGTGGCTAGTCCGCGAGAAACTTGTTCAGCAAGCGGCGGAGTTCTTCGAATTCGGCTTTCGTGAACTTCCTCAAACGCCGGTTAAGCACGACCGGGACGATCTCCGGCAACTGCGCGGCGACCGCTTCGCCCTCTTTCGTCAGCTTCAGGTTGACGACGCGGCGGTCTTCGATGCTACGCGAGCGCTCCAGCAAACCCTTCGTTTCCAGCTTGTCGAGCATGCGCGTCATCAGGCCGGTGTCGATGCCGAGCAGCTTCGACAACTCGAACGGCGTGGCGGCGACGCCCCGCCGCATCGACAGCAGAATGCCCATCTGCTGTGCCGTGATATCGAGGTCCTTGAGCGCGGCATCCATTTCGGTCACGAGCAGGTTACGCGCTTTGTTGATCGAAAAGCCCACGCTTTGCGTGAGGCTGAAACTATCCGGCGAGTAATGGTTCATCGTGGCCTCCTGGTGGGTGAGCGGAACTTTATCTGCGAAGTCAGATATTGTCAAAGTTGATTCCGGTACTTCACTGTTTCATGGCGCGGCCTATCTCGCGGCGCGGCAGTGCGTCAAAGTGGTTACCTTGAATTAGACAAAACCGGTCATTTCATAAAGCCAGTCGAGCCTTTAATCTGCATTCAGGTTTAATCACTAACGCAAGGACGGAAATCATGAAGATCATGCACGTCGACGCCAGCGCGAAACGCGAGCGCTCCAACTCCCGCGCGTTGAGCCGCTATTTTCTGGAACGCCTGTGCGAAGCGCGCGTGGACCTCGAAGTCGACTACCTCGACGTCACGGTCGATACCCCGCCGCACGTCACCGAGGCTTTCGCGATTGCGACCTACACCCCGGCCCACGAACGTACGGCGGCGATGAAGGCGACGCTGGCGGCATCGGATGCGCTGTGCAAGCGCCTGCTCGCCGCCGATGCACTCGTCTTCGCGATGCCGATGTACAACTGGTCGATGCCTTCCGCGTTCAAGGCGTACATCGACAGCGTCACGCGCACCGGCCTCACCTACGTGAACTCGGAAGATGGCCACACCGTCGGGCAACTCGTGCGCCAGAAGGTGCTGTTCATCACGAGCCGTGGCGCGGACTTGCGCGCGGGCTCGCCCTACGAATCGATGGATGCGCTCACGCCGGCGTTGAAAGCGGCTTTCGGCTTTCTCGGGGTCGCCGAGCCGACTTTCGTCGATGCGCAGCCGCTGCAGTTTGCGAACCCCGAGGCGCGTGCGGAAGCACTCGAACGGGCACGCACGGAACTGGTCGAGGTAGCGGCAAATTGGGCGAAGCAGGTTCACGCTACCGCGGATGCGCTCACCGCCGATACAAACAATGAAGTCATGACGCTTTGTCAGGAGTAACGCAATGAAGATTCGCACCCTTATCGCGGCGACGTTGGCCGGATTCTCGATCATCGGCGCTTCGCCGTCCGCGTTCGCCGCCGACTCCACCGCTCGCGAAACGATCACACCTGCTTTCGCCGAAGCGATTGCGAACGTGCCGGGCAAGACGATGACCGCGCTGGTGGTCGACTACGCGCCGGGCGGCAAGTCGCCGTCGCATCGGCACGGCCAGGCTTTCGTGGTCGGCTATGTGCTGTCGGGCGCGATTCGCAGCCGGGTCAACAATGGCGAGGAGCGCGTCTATCACGCGGGCGAATACTGGACCGAGAAGCCCGGCGTCCATCATACGGTTAGCGAAAACGCGAGCGCGACCGAACCGGCGAAACTGCTCGCCATCTTCGTGGCGGATACGAAAGACAAAAACCTCGTCACGTTCGACAAGAAGTGACGGCGTGGCAGCGGCCCTCGTTGCCGCGCACGCAAGCAGGCGGCCGGCGCGGTTGAGGCATCGAAGCCGCCTGCCGGCATTTTTTTGTTGAGTACGGTGAGCGGAGCGAACGAGGCAGTGCGGCGTCTGGTGCTGCCGCGAAAGTCGTCGCAGTTGCGATGCTTCTATTAGTTGCCGCACGCCGCGGCCGCGCGTGTCATGGAAAGGTTTCGTTAAAGCCGGCGTGGCGGCTTTCGAATACACGCGTCAATGGATTCGCGGTTTGTGAATGCTGCGGCGGGCCAGCGGCTCATCGCCGACGCAGACACACACCTGCATTGCGGAAAAACGGCGAGCGCATATCGCACCCCTGCCCGCTTCACACTAGAACTTCGGATGGCACTCGAAATTAACCGACGACGCGTGCTCCGACATCACCTGCACACCGGTGACGGTTTCTGTCGTGACGCTGCTTTGCATTCCGCGACGCTCGCAATAGTCGCGCGCTTCGTTCACCGCGTGTTCGTGCGCGCGCGCCCATGCCATGCGCCCGCCTGTCGCGCTGGCCGCGACCGTGTAGGTACCGGGCTTGTCGCTGGCGACGACGTCGCTCGTCGATGCACAGCCCACGAGGCTCGCGCTCGCGAGCACGGCCGCGATAAAACCGCGCACGCGGTGGTTGGATTCGAGTAGTCGAGGGGAATGATGGAGGGCCATGTGATACCTGTACTTTTTCTCGCGGATTACCAAACGTAATTATCCGCAATCGCATGCAAGAGATCAGCCTCGCCACCTGAAAACACTGTTACGCGTGTATTAACAATCTTTCGAAACGTTGCGGCGCGCGTCCACGCGTCATTTCATTCCACGCCCATTGCCTTTTGCCGCCGCGGCACATTCGTTGCTCCCTCGCTCCGACATCACGGCACGTGTAAAAGCCTTCCGCAAACGCATTTCAGCGCCTAGTCTGTAACGACACCGTTCAAACGAAACCGGAAAGTGGACCGGAGGAGACATCGATGGAACTCGAAGCACGCACCCTGAAACGTGTCACGGTTCGGCTCGTGCCGTTCCTGATACTTTGCTATTTCATCGCCTATCTGGATCGTGTCAACGTGGGCTTTGCCGCGTTGCAGATGAACAAGGCGCTCGACCTGTCGGCCAGTGCGTTCGGTTTCGGCGCGGGGGTCTTCTTCATCGCGTATTTTTTCTTCGAAGTGCCGTCCAACCTGCTGCTCGAACGCTTCGGCGCGCGCCGCTGGATCGCGCGGATCATGTTCACGTGGGGCATTCTCGCGGGCGCGATGGCGTTCATCCCCGATATCTCGCGCTACACGGGACTCTCGCCCGCGCATGTCTTTTATGGCCTGCGCATTCTGCTGGGCGTGGCCGAGGCGGGCTTCTTTCCCGGCATCATTTTCCTGCTGACGCTGTGGTTCCCGGCCGCCTATCGCGGCCGCGTGGTCGGCTATTTCATGGCGGCGATTCCACTGTCCACGGTGATCGGCGGGCCGATTTCCGGTGCGCTGCTGTCGCTCGACGGCCACGGCGGACTCGCCGGCTGGCAGTGGGTGTATCTGATCGAGGCGCTGCCCGCCGTGTTCCTTTCGTTTGCGGTGCTGTTCTACCTGACCGACCGGCCCGCCGACGCCACCTGGCTCGCCGCCGAAGAACGCGACTGGCTGGTTGCGCGCCAGAAGCAGGAGCGCGAGCATCGTGAAGCCGCGCGCGCCTTCAGCGTGAAGGAAGCGCTGATCAATCCGCGCGTGCTTGCCATCGCCCTCATCTATTTCGGCGCGAACGCGACCAATTACGGGCTGAGCTTCTTCCTGCCGCAGATCGTCAAGTCCTTCGGTCTCACCAACCTGCAGACGGGTTTCGTGACGTCGCTGCCGTATATCGTCGGCGTGATCAGCATGGTGCTGTGGGGGCGGCATTCGGACCACAAGCTCGAACGCCGATGGCACGTCGCGATCGCGCTGCTGGTCGCGGCCGGCGGCATCGCGGCGGCGGCCGGGCTCGACAATCCGGTGCAGAAGATGATCGCATTGTCGATCGCCGGGTTCGGCATCTTCGGCTGCCTGCCGGTGATCTGGACGTTGCCGGCCGCGTTCCTGTCGGGCGCGGCGGCAGCGGGCGGAATTGCCGCGATCAACTCGCTCGGCAATCTGGCCGGATTCTTCGGACCGTTCGCGATGGGCTGGATCAAGGACAGCACCGGCGGCTTCGGCGCGGGTTTGCTGTGCCTGTCGGGCGCGGGACTCGTGGGGGTCGCGGCGGTGTTGCTGCTGCATCACGATGCGTCGCTCGAAGCGTCGGCATCCGGGCTGCCTGATCCGCGCGCGGCGGGCGGTGCTAATGTGGCGCGATCTTAGTGGTGGATGGGGTGGCAGAGATGCGGCGCGATGGGGCATCACGCCGTGCACGAAGCGCGGGATAGCCCCGGCTTGTGGACGAGGCCAAGCGACGCGTGAGCCGAAGCGGTCACGCTGCGGTGACGCAACCGCGCTGCAGCGACATAGACTCGGGATCTTGCCGCGCTGTCCGAACGTATTGATCAACGCGATCGAGCCCCGGCCGCACCGATGCCCGTGAGCAGCTCGGACCCCGCGCCCAGACCGCCGGAATCGAGGGAGCGCTCAGCGAACCAACCGCGCTGAGCGCCCCCCGGAGCCATCGCATCGTGCGGCCCCGGTCTCGCAGACTGCTCTCCACGCTCAGCGCGCCGCGCTGCCGTTCATCGTCGCCCCTTCGCCGGGCGTGCTATCCGCATCGGGCGGCACGACATCGTCCGGGGTGGGCGTCGGCGCGATGGCCGGCGCACCGCCGCCGCGCGCTTCACCGTCGACCGCCCCGCTCGCGGGCGCCGGCGCCGATCCCGGCGCTTGTAGCAGCGGCGGCAAGTCGCGCGGCTCGACCACCGTCTCCGACACCGCGGACGCCGCCGACGCCTGAGGCGCAACGGTTTCAACCGGCGCCCGGCGCACCGGACTGCGCGGCGCAACCGGCTTCTCCGGTTTGACCGGCGGCGCCGCCAGCAACTGCTGGAACCAGTCGCGCAACCGGCCGGTGCGTTCGGCGAACCAGCCCGGTTCCTGCGCCGTATCGAACTTGACGTGCGTGTCGACGAGGCGCGAGCGTTGCGCGCGCTGGAAGAAGTCGCCGACGATCGGCAGCGCGCTATGCGCCCCCTGCCCCCAGTAATCGCTGCGCAACGTGACCCGGCTGTCGTTGAAGCCCACCCACGCGCCCGCCACCAGTTGGGGATGAATCAGGATGAACCAGCCGTCCGCGTTGCCCTGGGTCGTACCCGTCTTGCCCGCGACGTCGCCGCGCACGCCGAAGCGGCCGCGAATGCTCGAACCGGTGCCGCGGCTCACGACGTCGCGCATCACGTCGACCAGCGTGCGGGCGGCATCGGCGGGCAGTTCCTGGCGGGACGGCGCCGGCGCGAAATCGGCCAGCACCTCGCCGTTGCGATCTTCGATGCGTGTGACCATCACCGGCTCCACATAGCCGCCGAGGTTGGCGATCGTGCCGTAGGCCGACACCATCTCCTTGAGCGTCACCGGGCTCGTGCCGAGCGCGAGCGACGGCACCGGGTCGAGTTCGCTGTCGCGCACGCCCATGTCGCGCGCGAGGCGCGCGACCTTGGTCGGGCCGACCGTCTCCATCACCTGCGCGGTAATGCGGTTGCGCGAAAACGCGAGCGCGTCGCGCAGGCTGATGGCGCGCTCGCTCGGTTCGTCCTCGTCGCTCGGACGCCAGACTTCGCCGCCCGCCAGCGGAATTTCGACGGGTTTGTCGACCAGCGTATCGGACGGTTTCGCGCCCGCCTCGAAGGCCGCCGCATAGACGAACGGCTTGAAAGTCGAGCCCGGCTGACGGCGCGCCTGCTGCACGTGGTCGAACGGGTCCTGGCTGAAGTCGCGGCTGCCGACCCACGCCCTGATCTGGCCGTTGCGCGGGTCCATCGCGAGGAAGTCGGCCTGCACGCGGGTCTTCGTCTCGCAGACCGACTTCACCAGATCGTGATCGGATGCGACGCGCTTGAGTGCGTCGTCGTCGCTCAGGCCCGCGTCTTTCGCGGCGCGGAACTCGGGCGTCTCGCGCAGGAAAGTCTGCAGCAGGTCGCGGCCGCTCGAACATCCCGAGCGCGTGCCCCACGCCGAGTTCGCGATGCCCTGCAACTGGTTGCCCTGCAGCGTGACGGCCTGGGTCGCCATGTTCTGCAGGCGCGAATCGATAGTGGTGCGCACCACGAGGCCGTCAGAGTAGATGTTGTAGTCGTTGCGATCAGCCCATGCCGCGAGCCACTTGCGCAGTTGCTGCGCGAAGTGCGGCGCGGGTCCGGGCGGCTCGGTCTGACGCTCGAAATCGATGCGCAACGGGCGGCGCTTGAGCGTCTCGTAGGCGGCGGGCGTCAGCTTGCCGTACTTGACCATCTGCGCGAGCACCGTATTGCGGCGATCCAGCGCGCGCTCCGGGTTCAGCACCGGGTTGTAATAGCTGTTGCCCTTGAGCATGCCGGTGAGCGTCGCGCTTTCCAGCACGTTCAGGTCGGACGCCGATTTGTCGAAATAGGTGCGTGCCGCCATCTCGATGCCGTATGCGTTGTACAGGAACGGCACCGTGTTCAGGTAGGTTTCGAGAATCTCGTCCTTGCTGTAGAGCGCTTCGATCTTGAACGCCGTGATCGCTTCCTTGAGCTTGCGCGTGAGGGTCGGCGCGCGGCCGATCTCGTCCGGATAGAGGTTGCGCGCGAGCTGCTGCGTGATGGTCGAGCCGCCCTGGCGGTCGCCGGAAAACGTATGCAGCGCGGCGGATGCGGTGCGCCGCCAGTCGAGGCCGAAATGCTGATAGAAGCGGTGGTCTTCGGTCGCGATCAGCGCGCTCACCACGTTCGGCGAGATGTCCTTGAGCTTGACCCACTCGCGGTTGGACGGCTTGAACTCGGCGAGCAGCTTGCCGTCGGCCGAGAGAATTCGCGCCGGCTGCTCGATCTTCGCCTTGCGGATGTCGCCGATGCCCGGCGTGAACGGAATCAACAGCAGCACATACAGGAGCAGCAGCACCGGCAGCGCGGCGCACGCCCACACCACGCCGCGGCGGGTAGGATGGCGCAGGTGCCACAGCGCCTGCGCGATGTGCGGGTTGATGAAGGTCAGCCCTTTGTCGAGGGCCGCCAGAAACGAGGGGATGAGGCGCTTCACGCTTGCTACCGTCTGCCGGGAAAGGCGCAATCCTACCAAGATGCGCGGCGGCGGCGGATTTTTGCGTGATGGACGGCAACCCGGGTCGGCCAAACCCGCACGGTGGCCCGCAACAATCGGGGGCCACTATAATGTCGCCAAATTCCGACAAGAGGTGCTTCATGATCATCAAACCGCGCGTGCGTGGCTTTATCTGCGTTTCCACCCATCCGACCGGCTGCGAAGCCAACGTCCGCGAACAGATCGAGTACGTCAACGCACGCGGCCCCATCGCCAATGGCCCGAAAAAGGTGCTCGTGATCGGCGCATCCACCGGCTACGGCCTCGCCGCGCGCATCAGCGCCGCGTTCGGCTGCGGCGCCGACACGCTCGGCGTGTTCTTCGAGCGCGCCGGCAGCGAAACCAAGGCGGGCACGGCGGGCTGGTACAACAGCGCCGCGTTCGAGAAATTCGCCACGGAAAAAGGCCCGTACGCGAGCAGCATCAACGGCGACGCGTTCTCCGACGAAGTCAAGCAGCGCACCATCGAGGTCATCAAGCGCGATCTCGGCCAGGTCGACCTCGTCGTGTACAGCCTTGCGGCGCCCAAGCGCACGCATCCGAAGAGCGGCGAAGTGTTCAGCTCGACGCTCAAGCCGGTCGGCCAGGCCGTGAACCTGCGCGGCATCGACACGGACAAGGAAGTCATCAAGGAAACGGTCCTCGAACCGGCGACGCAGACCGAGATCGACCACACCGTGGCGGTCATGGGCGGCGAAGACTGGCAGATGTGGATCGACGCGCTGCTGGAAGCCGGCGTGCTCGCGGACGGCGCGAAGACCACCGCGTTTACCTACCTCGGCGAGAAGATCACACACGACATCTACTGGAACGGTTCGATCGGCGCGGCCAAGAAAGACCTCGACCAGAAGGTGCTGGGCATCCGCTCGAAGCTCGCGGCCAAGGGCGGCGACGCGCGCGTGTCGGTGCTCAAGGCGGTGGTCACCCAGGCCAGCTCCGCGATTCCGATGATGCCGCTGTACCTGTCGCTGCTCTTCAAGGTCATGAAGGAGAAAGGCACGCACGAAGGCTGCATCGAGCAGGTGTACGGTCTGTACAAGGAGAGCCTCTACGGCGCCGCGCCGCATCTGGACGACGAAGGCCGCCTGCGCGCCGACTACAAGGAGCTCGACCCCGAAGTGCAGGAGCGCGTGCAGGCGCTATGGAATCAGGTGACCAACGAGAATATCTACGAACTCACCGATTTCAGCGGCTACAAGACCGATTTCCTGCGGCTGTTCGGCTTCGAGATCTCGGGCGTGGATTACGAAGCGGACGTCAATCCCGACGTGCAGATTCCGAAGCTCGTGCAGGTTTGAGTGGCGTTTGAGGTTTGGTGTTTGACGCGCGGCGGGCTCGCTCGATGCGGGTTCGTCGCGCGGTTGCACTGTTGGTTTCGTCGCGGGCAGACGGCTGCCGTGACTCAAGTTGCGAGGACCTGCGTGCGATGCCATTCGAAGCCGCCGAAGCCACTATGTGGCAACTCGTCCAACGCCATACGGGCCGGGTCGGCTACCGGCGCGGCATGAAACCGGAAGGGTTGTCGGCGAGTCCGCCGGTCATCGACTGCTCCGGCTGGACCGCCCTGCTTCTGTCGCGAGCGTTGCAAGCGCACAACGTGGCGGCCGCCCGCACGGTGTTCGCCGACGACGACATCGCCGCGCTCCACACGTGGTCCGAGCGCATCATCCACGAGATCGGGCAGCGCACCGGCTTCGTCCTGCAAGGCACCGCCCTCACAGCCGATACGTTGCCGCGATGCGCGACCATCGGCCTGAAGATCGGCAATCCCGCCTGGGCGGCCAACCATCCCCGGCCGCGAGGGATCACGCATATCGTGCAGATCGTCCGCCGTCCGGACGACGACGCACCGTTCGTCTCCGAATCGTTCGATGGTTCTGTGGCCGGCATCCGGCTCACGCCTCTTGGGGAGTGGCTGGCGCGCGCCCAGCCGACGCTCGACGCGAACGAGGCGTGGGCCGTCGACGCCTTCCGGCTGGCCTCAGGCGCGGCGCGCTCGCATCAGCAGGGAAACGCCCCCTGAAGCGCACGCAGAATCGCGAGGCCGATCGGAAAATCGTCCGAAATGCCGGGGTGGTTGGCAAAAAACGCGTCGAGCAACGGATAGACGGTCTGATTGCCGATCGCGAGCGTTTGCGGCGGGCAGAACAACTGCGGCCGCTTCTTCGCGACCAGGTCGCCGTTCGCCCAACCGTACGCGTTGATCGTGCCGGTGATGTACGCGGCGTAGACCGAGTTGTTATCCGTATGAGCCCACTGTTTGTACTGGGCCGCCGTCATTTCGGCGTTCGCATTGAGAGCGAAGAACGCTGTCAGCAAAGCCAGCGCGAATTTCGATAACCGCATCGTTGAACCTTCAATCCGTGTCGCAAAAGCGGCCATTGTAGGGGAGTCGGGACGTGGTGCGCAGAAGCGTTGCGTACGTGCGAATCTGTAAGCTTTTCCGGTGGGTTTTTGTCAGTAGCGCGGACACGGAAAGGACGGGTGCGGCGCAGGACGCGCCGCGTCGGTCGCTCGGTTCGCCTCGGCGAAAACGGAGGTGCACGCATGCCGTGCGAGGCGCGGCCGAGCGGCCGATTGCCTTATGGCGTGCCGTTGCGGCAGTAGTCGCGATAGCCTTCGCGCCCGGCCAGCCGAGCCATGTAAGCGCTAACGGCCGGAAAATCTTCGTGCTGCAGCGGCGTGTCGAGCCAGCGGTTGACCGACAGCGCGATCGGAATGTCCGCGAGCGAGAACGCCTGCCCCGCGATGAACGCGCCCGTGCGCTCCAGTTGTCCTTCGACGATCGCCATGTGCTTCGTCCAGTTCGCGCATGACAGCGCGATCTGCTGCTGATCCTGATGGGCGGGAGAATGCCGCACCAGCGCGAGAAATGCGTAACTCCACGAGCGATTCAGCTCACTCGCCTGCCAGTCGATCCATTGGTCGCAGCGCGCTCGCTCGCAAGGATCGCCCGGATAGATCGCCTCGCCGTGATAGCGGCCCGCCAGATAGCGGATGATCGAATTGGATTCCCACAGCACGAAGTCGCCGTCGCGGATCACGGGCACCATCGCGTTCGGATTGAGCGCGCGAAATTCCGCGACGTCCGTCGCGCGAAATCCCGAACCCCAGTCCTCCTGCTCGAAGGACAGCCCGAGTTCCGCGCAGGTCCAGAGCACCTTGCGGACGTTGATCGATGAGGTCTTGCCGAGTATCTGGAGCACGGCTCGTTCGTCGTGGATGGATGATCTGATGAAAAGGCTGGGACGGCTGACTCCCCCCTCACCCCTTCAGCGTCGCCTGCTCGCGAATCATGTCGTACAGTGCCTGCGCCGCCGGCGACAGTTGCGCGGTCTTCCGTGCGACCAGCACGAGCGTGCGCGACACCACCGGCTGTGTCAACTCGATCATGCGAACCGTAGGGTACGCGCCCTTCTGCAGCGCGAGCGCCGGCACCACGGCCGCGCCGACGCCTTGTGCGACCAGCCCCACCGCCGTCGAGCTGCGCTGGACCTCGTAGAACGAGCGCAACGCGAGCCCGCTCGTTTCCAGTGCGCCATCGAGCAGCGCGCGATTGCCGCTGACCTCGCCCGCAAAGATCAGCGCATACGCGTGCAATTGCCGCCACGCCATGCGCCGCCGCTTCGCGAGCGGATGATCCTGGTCGCAGATCAGCACGTAACGGTCCACCGTCAACGGCACATTGACCAGATCCGGATGCGGATCGCGCGCGATACTGATGCCGAATTCGACCTCCCGCCGCAACACGGCCTCCTCCACCGCCGCCGACGCGTGATCGAGAATCTTGATGCGGTTATGCGGATAGCGCGCTGCATACGCCTGCAGAATGCGCGGCAGATACTGCACGCCCACGGTCGGCACGCAGGCCATCGACACGTCGCCGCGCCGGGCCGTCCCCGTCTCGCGGATTTCGACCAGCGCGTCGGCGAGTTCGCCGAGCAAGCGGCGCGCTTGCGGCAGGAAGCTGCGGCCGATTTCGGTGAGCGCCATCGACCGGGTGGTCCGCTCGATCAGCGTGACGCCGAGAAACGCTTCGAGCTTGCGCAGTCGTTGCGTGATCGCCGTTTGCGTGACGTGCAGCGAATCGGCCGCGCCCTGAAAGCTGCCGCGATCCGCAATTGCGACGAAGGCCTGAACGCCGAGCGTGTCGATTTTCATTAGAAAAATGAAGGAATCGGAATGATAAATTCATTTTACTCCGGTGACGTATCGAGCCGAGAATGCGCTTTTTGAACGCAGCCGCAAACCGGCCGTTCAGCATGACCCGCACACAAAGGAGCATCAGATGACAGCGACAACGGCTTGGCAGGCGAAACAGTACATGCTGTTCGAAAACGAGCGCACCCGTCCGGTGAGGGATCTGCTCGCCGCGGTCCCCGCGACGGACGTGCGCCACGCGGTCGACCTCGGCTGCGGCCCCGGCAATTCCACCGAAACGCTCGCGGCGCACGCACCGGGCGCGGCGATCGTCGGTCTGGACAGCTCCGCCGACATGATCGCGGCGGCCCGCCAGCGCCTGCCGCAATTCCGGTTCGACGTGAGCGACATTTCGACGTGGGACGCGCCGGGACCGTACGACCTGATCCTCGCCAACGCGGTGCTGCAATGGGTGCCCGGCCACGAGCGGCTGTTTCCTTCGCTCGCGCAAAAGCTCGCGCCGGGCGGCAGCCTCGCCGTGCAGATGCCCGACAATCTGGACGAACCCGCGCACTGTCTGCTGCGCGAGGTCGCCGAGCACGGCCCATGGGCGCTCAAGCTCAAGGGCGTCGAGCGGACCATGCGCTTTGGCGCCGACTGGTATTACGGTTTGCTCAAGCCACTCTGCACACGGGTCGACGTGTGGCGCACCGTCTACCATCACCCGCTCGCAGGCGGGGCCGGCGCGGTGGTCGAATGGTTCAAGGGCAGCGCGTTGCGGCCGTTCCTCGCCGCGCTCGACGACGCCGAACAGCAGGCCTTCCTGCAACGCTACCAGGACGAAATCGCGAAGGCCTATCCGGCGCTCCCCGACGGCACGGTGCTGCTGCCGTTCCCGCGGCTTTTCATCGTCGCGACGCGTTAGCCGCGCCGGCCGCACCCGAGCGGCGGCGCCGACCGCTCGGGCATGCGCAAAGCGTATGCCCGCATGCTGCAAACAGTGCGCCAGGATACGCTGGAAATTGCCGCGCCTGAATTTTGCGTGATATTGTTGCTGAAAGCGGAGGACGACGTCCCGCCGTCCTCTCCGGGCAATTTACAGCAGCGAGCGTCGCCATGAGTGATGTACGCCATCATCTGAGTCCACGTGACCGTCTGGAGCTGTTGTGCTGGCTCACATGCGGCAGCCTTGGCGCCTATTACCTGAACGAAGACTGGCCCGACGCGGCGTTTCACGTGCAGTCCGCGCACAAGTGGCTCGACCGCCGCGCGCGCGAGGCCGACTGGCTGAGCATCGCGAAGCTGTCGGCCACGGCGCTCGACATCGCGCAGCGGCACGCCCGCTTCGTCGATACCGATTGGGCGCGTGACGCGGTCGAGGAAATTCTCGATACCGACGACCTCGACCCGCAAGCACGGCTGGTCAGGCAAGTACTGGCGGATTGCCAGAATGCGCTGGCGGATCGCCGGCTCGCGGATTGAGCCGTCGCGCGTGCGGCGCGTTCAGAAGTTGTGCCGCAACCCGACGATCACGGAAAGCTGCTTATCCGAGTCTGAGTTGACGATATTCGGAATCTGCGCGAGGTTCTGCGTCGCGCCCGTCGACGGATCGATCGCCAGCCCCGCGCCCGAAGACTTCTGCCCGATCGCCACCGCGTACACCGCGGTGCGCTTCGACAAGCTGTACACCGCCCCCAGATTCACCTGATGTACTCGCGTCGACGCGCTGCCCGACGGCCTGGCGTCGTTGAAAATATAGGCGAAGCCTAGCTGCAAATCGGGCGCCAGCGCGTACGTGGTATTCAATTCGGCGATATCGAACGAAATATCCGCGCCGTCGGGCCGCGCCGCACTCGCGAAGTACTGGCTCTGCGACAGGCGCGTATGCGTGTAAGTCAGCGCCACGTTCGCCTTGCCGAACGCATACGAGCCCCCTGCCCCGAATATCCGCACCTTGCTCGCGTCCTGCAGCAGGCAGTACGACGCGCCGGGGTTCGCGCAACTGAAGTCGCCGATATAACCGTTGGCGCCGCCCAATGCCGCGTCGAGCGGCTGGTTCAACTCCAGATACCCCGCGCTCAGCGACAACGGCCCATGCACGTAATTCGCCGCGAGCGCCCATCCCTTGTTGCGTGAAAAATCGCCCGCGACGCCGCCGAGACTGAACAGCCCGCCGAACGTGAAGCCGCCGAAGCTCGGGCTGATGTACTTGATCGAGTTGTTGAAGTTGAACGCCTCGTTCAGATTGTCGACGTCGCCGAAATGCGAGCCGTACAGCGTCGCCCAGTTATTGCTCGACACATAGGCGCCGAGGAAATCGGAGAACGGATCGTACTGGCGGCCGAAGGTGAGCGCGCCGTACGTGCTGTTGTTCAGACCGACCCACGCGTTGCGGTTGAACAGCGTGTTCGATTGCAGCATCGCGCCGTTGCCGATCAGGAAGCTGTTTTCCAACGTGAAATTGACCGTCGTGCCGCCGCCGATGTCCTCCGTGCCCATCAGGCCCCAGCGCGACGGCACCAGATTGCCGCCCGCCAGCTGATAGTTCGCGTGGCCGCTGGTACTGCCGTCGGCGTGCGTCGTCTGCTGGTTGTTCGTGTAGACGAGGCCGGCGTCGACCGTGCCGTACAGCGTGACTGAAGATTGCGCGTGTGCGCCCATCGCGAGGCCGAGCGCGGCCAGCGCAAGCGCCGAGCGCTTGACGAATTTGTCTGCCATGTTTTTTGCCGGAAAGTGAGGTGAGCTGTGGTGAGCGTGGACCGATGCGCAGAGACGCTTACTGGCCGAAGCCCGCGTAGATGTCCGGCCGCTTCTTGCGCAGGATGAGACCGATCAGCACGCCGACGAGCGCCACGGCGAACACGATCCAGGGGAAGGACTTGACGATCGGGCTATCGGAGCCGCTCAACGCATCGAGATTGCGCACGAGGATCACGCCGATATACAGCAGGCCGAGTCCGCCGAGCAGCGGCGCGAGGAACGAGTGCCACACGCGGGTATCCTTGCGCGTCTTGCGGAAGAATGCGATCACCGAAAAACTCGTCACCGCCTGCAGCATGACGATGCCGATCGTGCCGAGGGCCGAGCTCCAGCTGAACACGACGTTGAACACGTCGCTGCCCGACGCGATGAACAGTCCGAGCAACACGCACACGGACAGCGTTTGCAGATAGCTCGCGACATACGGCGAACGGTATTTTTCATGCACGCGGTTCAGCGCTTGCGGCAGGATGCCTTCGAGGCTCAACGCGTGGATATAGCGCACCAGCGTGTTATGAAACGACAGCAGACTCGCGAAAATACTGCTGAGCAGCAGGAAGCTCATCACCGTCGTGACCGCGCCACCGAGGTACTTGCCGGATTGAATGAACCAGAAATCGCCGGGCTGTTTGGTCGCGACGTCGACCACGTCGGCGAGACCGTACGCGCAGACGATGGTCCACGTGACGAACGCGAAGAACACGAGAATCAGCATGACCGACACGTACGTTGCGCGCGGCACGGTCACTTTCGGATCGCGGCATTCCTTGCCATAGATCGCGGTGGCTTCGAAACCGATGAACGACGCGAACGCGAACATCACGGCAATGCCGAGGTGGCCGCTGAAAACATGCTGCGGCGAGAACGGCGCGAGCGTGAGGCCGTTGGGCCCGCCGCCGTGGATCACGATCGCCATCGCGAGCAGCATGAGGATGCCGAGTTCGAGACACATCAGCACGCCGAGCAGGCGGCTATTCAGATCGATGCCGCGAATGCCGGTGAATTGCACCACCGCCACGCAGATCAGCGAATAGCCGTACCACGGCAGCGCGGTATGCAGCAGCGGCGACAGGATCACCGTGCAGAAGAATCCAAACAGACCGTATAGCGCGATCTGGATGAACGTGTACGACATCAGTGCGACGAGCGCGCCGGCCATGCCCAACGGCCGCCCGAGTCCTGCGGCGATGTAGGCGTAGAACGCACCGGCGCGCACCACGTGCCGGCTCATCGACGCAAAGCCGACGCTGAAGATCAGCAGCACGAGCCCGGCAATCACGAACGCGCCAGGAATGCCCGCGCCGTTGCCGAGACTGATCGCGGGCGGCACCGCGCCGAGCATGCCGGTCAGCGGCGCCGCCGCGGAAATCACGAGAAACACGATCTGCCACAAGCCCAGCGTATTGCCCTTCAATTCCACGGGGTTCTCCGCGTCGACCAGACTGGTCGGCGAATAGGGTTCATTCATCGCTGCCTCTATGTTATTGGCTAGTCTGAAACTCGCCAGAACCCTTGCACTACTGGTTATGGCGCTCGCTTGACCGACCTCAAATGCTTCGGGGTGAGCGCATGGTAGGTAGCTAAAAAATAAAGCGACTTCGCCAACTGCGCCAAATTTTCGATAAAGCGCGCCAATGCGGGCGAACCCTGAATTCGCCAGCCTGCAGCAGATACTTAGGAAACCCGATGTTATTTTTTCCGGTGTGGCCGGCGCGAGGTCGCACGATACTTTCAGAATGAAAGCAGCATGCGTGTGCGCCGCGCGACTATTTTTTCCAGCTGCGTGTGGCGCGCCATAACACGGTCGCGTCGGCATAACCGACTGCCCGTGCGATTGCCGCATTGGTGAGCCCGTCGCGTTCGAGCAAACCCGCGACGCTGCGCTGCCGCTCCTCGCGCAGAATCTGCCGCACGGACGTGCCTTCCTGCGCGAGATGCCGTTGCAGCGAGCGATGCGAGAGGCCGAGGTCTTTGGCAATGTCCGCGACGATCAGCTTTTCATGCGCAAGCCGCCGCGTAACCAGATCGCGCACCTGTTCGACGATGCTGTGCGGCATCGCATCGTTCGCAATCAGATCGGTTGCGTGGCGCTCCATCATGCGCGCCATTTGCGTATCGGCGCTTTTGAGCGAAGCGTCGAGATCCTGCGGCCGCAGAATCACGCCATTGAAAGGCTGCTGAAAGCGCACCGGTACGCGAAAGATGCGCGCATAGGGTTTGAGATCGGCCGGCGCCGCGTGTTCGAAATGCACTTCGACCGGATTCCATGCGGCGCCGCGCACGAGCCGGATCATGTTGCACATGGTCGACAGGCTGTACTCCGCGTCCTGGCGGCGCGGCCAGATTTGCGGACTGGCGATCTGGTAGGTCCAGATGGGCCACTCGTCGTCGCGCAGCACTTCGCAGCTTGTCGTGTTCTGCCACGAGGCGAGCGCGAGCGTGAACTTGCGCATTGCCGCGTTCAGCGTGGGTGACGAAAGAAAGACGAGGCCCGCCGGCCCCAGTTCCGTCAACTGCAATTCGCTGCCGAGCCGCAAGCCGAGCGACGCTTCGCCGAGCACTTCGGCCGCGCGCTCGAAGGCCGCCACGTAACGCGTGAGCGGCAGGATTTCATAGGGATTGGACAATAGCCGCCGGCTCATGCCGAACGCTTCGAGCAGCGTGTCGCAATCGGCGCCCGATTGATCGAGTGCGCGCACGACCGGTCCCATCACCGCCGCGCGAATCATCGGGAAACTGCCATTGAGCGTGACTTTTTTCATGTTGAGCGTCTCCTCTCCAGTCTGCGCTGTCGTGTTGCCCGAGTCGTTTCCTCTGGCGCACTTTATCGCTCAATTGGCGCGATAAGCAAGCGCGAAAATATTATTGGGTTCCTACGATTTGCCATCGACTCAGCGTGCGCCGCGTGTCACCGGCGCCGATCGGCACGCTGTCCGGTCCAGCAAACATCTTTACGGGAATCTTATGAACACGAATGCCACGAAAGCTGCCCGCCCCCTCGTTCATCCGCTCGACCCATTGAGCGGCGACGAAATGCAACTTGCCTGCGATCTCGTGAAGGCCGCCGAAAAACTCGACTCGCACGCCCGTTTCCCGATGGTCGAATTGCGCGAGCCGCCCAAAGCCGAAGTGGTCGCGTTCAAGACCGGCGACTATTTTTCGCGCACCGCATTCGTGCTCGCGATCGACCGCTCGAATGGCGCGACGATCGAATTCGACGTGGACCTGAGAGAAAAACGCATCGCGTCGCGCCGGGTGTTGCCGTTCGACCAGGCGCCTTACGGTCAGCCGCCCATCATGATCGACGACTTCATGAACGCCGAGCAGATCGTCAAGAACGACGAAGCGTGGCGCGTGGCGATCATGAAGCGCGGCCTCAGCGAAAAGGACCTGGAGCGCGTGCAGGTCGATCCGTTCTCGGCCGGCTGCTTCGATCGCGAACACGAAAACGGCCGGCGTCTCGTGCGCTGCGTGAGCTACTACCGCGAGACGCTGACCGATAACGGCTACGCGCACCCGATCGAAGGCGTGCTTGCGGTGGTCGATCTGCTCGAAAAGAAAGTGATCGAGCTGATCGACGACGGCCGCATCATTCCGATTCCGCGCGCCAAACACAACTACGACACCCCGAGCCTCGGCCAGCCGCGCAGCACGCTCAAGCCGCTGTCGATCGATCAGCCCGACGGCCCGAGCTTCACGATCGACGGCTGGCACGTGAGCTGGCAGAACTGGACCTTCCGCGTCGGCTTCACGCCGCGCGAGGGGCTCGTGCTGCATCAACTGTCGTGGGACGACGGCAAGCGCGCGCGGCCGATCATCTACCGCGCGAGCGTCACGGAAATGTGCGTGCCCTACTCCGATCCGAGCACCAACCATTACTGGAAAAGCGCGTTCGATGCGGGCGAATACGGGCTCGGCAAACTCGCGAACCAGCTCGAACTCGGTTGCGATTGCCTCGGCACGATCCGCTATTTCGACATCCCTTCCGCCGACGACTTCGGCAACGCGTTCGTGATGAAGAACGCCGTATGCATGCACGAGGAAGACTACGGCACGCTGTGGAAGCACTATGAATTCCGCACCGGCGTGTTCGAAATGCGCCGCTCGCGCCGTCTCGTGATTTCGTTCTTTGCGACGGTCGGCAATTACGACTATGGCTTCTACTGGTATCTGTATCAGGACGGCACGATCCAGCTCGAATGCAAGCTGACCGGCATCGTGCAGACCTCGGCGGTGGCGGACGGCGACACCTATCCGTGGGGCGGCATGATCACGGAGAACCTCGGCGGCCCCACGCACCAGCACTTCTTCAATGCGCGCATGCACATGATGGTCGACGGCGAGCGCAATACCGTCACCGAACACGAATTCGTGCCGCGTCCGATGGGCGATACGAATCCGTACGGCAATGTGTTCGATACGACGAAGCAGGTGCTCAAAACGGAGAGCGAAGCCGCGCGCCTCGCGAATGGTCGCACGGGTCGCTACTGGAAAGTCATCAACCCGAACGTGAAGAACGCCGTGGGGGCAAATCCGGGCTACAAGCTGATCGTCAACGACTCGCCGCTGATGCTCGCCGACGAGCGTTCGAAGGTGCGTCAACGCGGCGGCTTCGCGACGCGTCACGTGTGGGTCACGCCGTTCGATCCGGCCGAGCGCTATGCGAGCGGCGACTATCCGAACCAGCATTCGGGCGGCGACGGCTTGCCGCGTTATATCGAGGCGAACCGCAACATCGAGAACGAAGACCTCGTGTTGTGGCACAGCTTCGGCCACACGCACGTGTGCAAGCCCGAAGACTTTCCGGTGATGCCCGTCGAGTACGCCGGCTTCATGCTCAAGCCGAACAACTTCTTCGCCGGCAATCCGACGATGGACCTGCCGGCCGAGCGCGATCTCAACAGCGTCGAAGACGGCAAGCCGACGGATCATGGCTGCTGCAAGCACTGATCCGGCGCTGCGCGGCGCGCGGCGCGTCGGCGATACGGCAAGCGTGCTTGCCGTGTGCGCGGCCGGCTCGGCTTGCGTGCTGATCGCTGGCGGCGCCGCTGCGTTGTCGATGCGCGCGGGCCTCCATCCACACACCAGCGCGCTGTGGATGAGCGCGCTGGCGCTGGCGACGATGATGGGCGCGCCGCTGCTGATAGCGCGCTCGACTCGCCGCACCACCGTCGCAACCGCCGCAACCGCCGCAACATTGATCGTCACGATGAGCGCGGTGAATGCGCTACCGGCGTATCTGAGCGGATTGCAGCAAGGCGGCCTGCTCGCCGCGTTGATGATCGCGGCGGGCGGCGCCCTGCTGTTTTACTGGCGGCAATTGAGCGGCACGGTCCCCAATGAGCGTCATCACACGAATGAGCCTACGCAATCGACGCGCGCAGCAAGCACGACAGCGCTGCTCGCGTTGCTTGCGGGCATGTCGAGCGGCACTCTCGCGCGCTTCCAGTTGTTTGCTGTATGCGGCGCGGGCGGCGCGGGCGACGTGCAACCGCTCTGGCACATTGCGCTCCTGCTGGCGGCGGTATGCGCGCTGGCCTGCTACGCCGACCGCTCGCGCAACGACCGGATGCTCACGGTGTTGTACGTTGCACGCGCGCTGCTGATCGGGACGCTCGCCACCGTCGATAACCCCGCGCTCGCCCCGCTCGCGGCAAAGCTATTTCTGTTGCTCGACTGCCTGACGATCCCAGCCCTCGCGAATCTGCAAGGCAACGCGAAGCGCGCGCTGAGCGCGAGTTGCCCCGGCATCGCGCATCACGTCGGCATGCTGGCAGGCGCCGCCTTGTCGACCACCCCCTACTTTTTCGGCGACGGATTCGTCGTGCTATTCAGCATCAGCGCGGCCACGAACCTGCTTTGCGCCGCGTCGCTCGCCACCCATTGGCGCGGCACGAAACCGTTCCACTTGCGCGCACACCGGTATCACAGCGAGGCTCACTCATCCGGTTAGCGTCGCACCGCTTGCACCCACGGACCACCGACCCACGGACTCAAGACGCACTCAACGGAGACGAAGCACCATGCGCGAACACCACGAACACCATCAAGCAGCGGCGGCGTTGCCGCAGACCATGTTCATCAACGGCGAGAAAACCCGCAGCGCCGCAGGTAAAACCTTTCCGGTCTTCAATCCGGCTACGGCCGAAGAACTCGCGCAGATTCCCGATGCCTCGGACTCGGACATCGATCACGCGGTGAGAACCTCGAAAGCCGCGTTCGAATCCGATGCGTGGCGCAGAATGCCGCCGGCCGCGCGCGAGCGTCTGCTGCTCAAACTCGCCGACCTCGTCGAACAGCACACCGACGAACTCGCCGCGCTGGAAACGCTGAACCAGGGCAAGCTGATCGGCTTCTCGAAGATGCTCGAAGTGTCGGGCAGCGTTCAATGGCTGCGCTACATGGCCGGCTGGGCAACCAAAATCGAGGGCACCACGTTCGATCTGTCGATTCCGTTTCCGCCGGGCACGCGCTACAACGCGTCGACCCGCCGCGTGCCGGCCGGTGTCGTTGCCGCTATCGTGCCGTGGAATTTCCCGCTGCTGATGGCGGTGTGGAAAATCGCGCCGGCGCTCGCGTGCGGCTGCACCGTCGTGCTCAAGCCCGCGGAAGAAACGCCGCTGACCGCGATCCGCCTCGCCGAACTCGCGCACGAAGCGGGCTTCCCGCCGGGCGTGTTCAACGTGGTCACCGGCCGCGGCGAAACAGCTGGTGCGGCGTTGGTTAGGCATCCTCTGGTCAACAAGGTCACGTTCACGGGATCGACCGAGGTGGGCCGCATCATCGGCCGCCAGTGTGCCGGCGATCTGAAGCGCGCGTCGCTGGAACTGGGCGGCAAGAGCCCGGTGATCGTGCTCGACGACTGCGACCCGCGCAAGGCGATCGAAGGCGCGGCCGGCGCGATCTTCTTCAATCACGGTCAGGTGTGCACGGCGGGTTCGCGCCTCTATGTGGCGCGCTCGATCTACGATGAAGTCGTGCAAGGCGTCGCGGCGGTGGCCGACGGCATCGCACTCGGCTCGGGCTTCGATGCGGCGACGCAGATGGGACCGATGGTGTCCGCACGGCATCGCGACAAGGTGGTCGGCATGATCGCCCAAGGCAGGCAGGAAGGCGGCGAGATCCTCTCATGCGAGGCGCGTGTGGACGGCGACGGCTACTTCGTGCGCCCGACCGTGATTGCCAACCGCGCGTGCAAGCCGCTGTCCGTCGTCACCGAAGAAGTGTTCGGGCCGGTGCTCGTCGCGATGCCTTATGACGATCTCGACGAAGTGCTGGCGCAGGCGAACGCGTCCGAATACGGACTCGGTGCGAGCGTCTGGACCAATCAGCTCGACAAGGCACTGCGGCTCGTGGATGGGATCGAAGCAGGCACCGTATGGGTCAATACGCACAACATGGTCGACCCGGCGATGCCGTTCGGCGGCTTCAAGGCTTCGGGCATCGGCCGCGAACATGGCAAGGCGATCATCGACGCGTATACCGAGAGCAAGTCGGTTTGCATCGCGTATTGATCGGACATGGCCCGCGCACCGCTTCGTCTGCGTGGCGAATGCCATAGCGCAAACAGATGAAATGCCGGGACCTTGCGCCACCGCGCATCATGTCCCGGTCGAATATTTTGAACCGCGAAATGCCCGCGCCCACGCGGTGATACACCCGGCGCAGAGGAAGTCCCTCACCCCTCCACCATCGCCTTCAACCGCGACAATGCGTGATCCCACTGCTGCGAAATCGCATCGAGCGCGCGGCGCGCTTCGTCGAGATGGGCCGGCTCGAACGCCCACAGGCGCTCCCGACCCACCTTCACGTCGCGCACGAGGCCCGCGTTCGCGAGCACCTGCAGATGCTGCGTGACCGACTGCCGCGTGATCTCCGTGCCCGCGGTCAGTTGCGCGATCGACATCGCACTGCCCGCACATAACACCGCGATCAGCCGCAGGCGCGTTTCGTCGCCGAGCGCCGCGAAAATCGGCGCGGAGTTCTTCAGCGCCGACGTTTTCAGACTCGCATTGGCCGACGTGGTCCTAGCCCTTGGCGACATGCTTTTCGATGTTGACCAGCTGATGATCCCACCCGCCGCTGTTCATGCGGAACGCCTCGTCGCGGCGCGCGGCCGGAATCCGGTCGAAGCCCGATTCGACGACACGCAGCAAGGTGCCCGCCTCGACCTCGCTCAACTCGAATACGACGAGCGTGGTCGGCTCCGACGAGTAGTCGACCGCAGCGTCGATCGCGGCCGGATGCCAGCGCCACGACAGATGATGCTCGGGCTCGACGCGCTCGATCAGCAGGTCGATCACGAGATGCTCATAGCCAGGGTAAGTCAGATTGGCTTGCACGGTCTGGCCGGCGATGAACTGCTTGCCGGCCAGATTCATGCCGAACCATGTGCCGAATTCCTCGGCATTGGATAGCGCACGCCAGACCCGCGAGCGCGGCGCCTTCAGCAGAATCTGCTTTTCGATGCGATCGGTCGATGTGTTCATATGCAGCCTCCTGACTGCATATTAGAAAGCCGCCGCGCAATATGCAAGGAGGTGACTGCGTATTTTTCAAGCGGATTGTCGTAGGATCTTCACGGTTCGTCGCGCTCCTTCTGCCCGTGAAGCAGCGTGCATCCGGCAAATTCATGAGCATGACCTGTGCGGTTGGATACGCCGGGCGTTTGCGCCGCGGCACTGCCGCGACGCGTGCGTCCCCATCCACGTCCACGCCCGGCGGCCGCCCTGTCTGAATCGTGAGAGCCCACGCGGCGCTCGGGCGCCGCCGCGTCCCGTCTTTCCCGTGGCATCACTCGGTGGCGTGGGCGTGCATCACACCGGCTTGCATCGACCACGCCATCCACGGACGGCGCAGCGCGACGATCGCGACAAACGCGCAGGCGGCCAGTGCGCCGAACGTCGCAAAGCCCATCTGATAGCTGCCCGTGCTTTCCTTGGCAATGCCCATCACGACCGGCAGATAGAAGCCACCGATACCGCCCGCCGCGCCGACGATGCCCGACATCAGACCCGTGCGGCCCGCCCAGCGATGCGGCACCAACTGGAAGGTCGCACCGTTGCCGAGACCAAAGGCCACGTACAGGCACAACAGCAGCGCGATGCCGCCGGAGAGCGAAGGCATCGCCGCGGCAAACACGAAGTCGCACAACGAAATGATAGCCAGCAGCACGGTCAACGCGCGCACGCCGGACACCTTGTCGGCGATCAGCCCGCCGAGCGGCCGCACCATGGCGCCGGTGGCGGCGAGCAACGCCATGAACAGACCGGCGTCGATCTTCGACAACTGATACAGGTTGGTGAGCAGCAGCGACACATACGAGGACATGCCGACGAAACCGCCGAACGTGATGCTGTACACGAGCATGATGACCCACGTATCGCGTTCGCCGAGCACCGAGCGATAGCGTTTCGGCAGCACGGAGATCGCGAGCAGCGCGCCGATCACCGGCAACAGCAGCACACCGGTCTTGCCCGCACCGAACAGCCCGGCTTCGACCAGCAGCACCAGCACGATCAAGCCGCCCAGCGTCACCGCGAAGCTGCCAAATGCGCGCAGCACGCTGCCCGATTTCACCCCCGCGTCGTTGGCCCAGAAATACAGCGTGATCGCGGCAATCGCGAGCAGCGGCAGTGCACCGCCGGCGGCCATCTGCCAACCGTAGTGCGTCGCCAGTTGCGGGAACAGGAAGCCGTCGAGCACCGCGCCGATATTGCCGGCCGCGGCGAGGCCCAGCACCAGGCCCTGTACTTTCGGCGGATAGTTGCTGCCGGCCATCGGCAGCGCCACCGCGAAGCTCGCACCGCCGACGCCGAGGAACACGCCGAGCACGAGCAGCATTTCGTACGACGGCACGGACTGCAGCAGCGGCAGCACGATGGTCGGCACCGCCGACAGCAGCACGCCCATCAACGCAATGCGCTTGCCATGCGCCGATTGATACAGATTGCCGAGCGTCACGCGCAGAATCGCCGCCGACAGCACCGGCACCGCAACCAGCAAGCCCTGTTGCGCGGGCGTCATCGCAATGCTCTTGCTGATGAACGGCGCGAGCGGTCCATACAGCACCCACACGGTAAAGCCGGTGTCGAAATAGAGAAAACACGCCACCAGCGCGCGCCAGTCTCCGCTCTTAAGGGAGCTCATCACGTTTTTCATCAGGCATCCTCATAAAACTGATTTTTCGACTATCCGGCAACGGCGTCGCTCGCCATGCACCAGCCAGTCACACTATTGAAAACCGATCTGAACATGCAACGTCCATGCCATCCGGGTCCGTCTTCTAAAACTTTCCTGCTTACTTTTCCTGAAACCTTGCGCGCCTGGTCGACCCCGCGTCGGTGCAGTGCGCAGGTTCAATAAACGTCGCGTGCATAGCGCTTTTCGCGCGCGAGACGGCTTACGTATTCAGCCGCCTTCTCGTCGCTCATGCCGCCGTGCGTGGCGACCACCTCCTTGAGCGCCGCATCCACATCGCGCGCCATCCGGTTCGCGTCGCCGCACACGTAGAAATGCGCACCGTCTTCGAGCCAGGCCCACAGTTGCGCACCTTGCTCGCGCATGCGGTCCTGCACATAGATCTTGTCGGCCTGATCGCGCGAGAACGCGAGGTCGAGCCGGGTCAGCACGCCGCTGTCGCGCATCGCTTCGAGTTCGTCGCGATAGTAGAAATCGGTGGCCGCATGCTGCTCGCCGAAGAACAGCCAGTTGCGGCCCTTGTCGCCACGTGCGCGGCGCTCGTGCAGGAAGCCGCGAAACGGTGCGATGCCGGTGCCGGGGCCGACCATGATCATCGGCGTGTCGGCGCTGTGAGGCGGACGAAAATGCGCTGACTTCTGCACGAATACAGGCACGTCGGTCTCGCTCGCGCGGTCGGCGAGAAAGGTCGACGACACGCCCTTGCGATGACGCCGCGCGTTGTTGTAACGCACCGCCGAAACGGTCAGATGCACTTCGCCCGGATGCGCTTTCGGGCTCGAAGCGATCGAGTACAGACGCGGTTGCAAACGCTTGAGCATGCCGGTCAATTCGGCGGCCGAAAGGCTCACTGGAAATTCGTGCAGCACGTCGGCAAGCTGCTGACCCCACAACCATTGCTTCAGATCCGCCTTGCGTTCGGGCGTCAGCAGATCGCGCAGCGCGCCGTTGCTGCTGCGCGCGGCGATGAACGCGAGCGCGTCCGCCCCCGGCCGCGCGATTTCGTAGTGCTTGCCGAGCGCATCGGCAAGCCGCATGTCGCCCGCGCCCGCCACGTTCACCGGCGCATCCGCGCTCAGGCCGCTCAGCGTGAGTAATTCGTCGACCAGTTCGGGGCAGTTGCTCGGCCAGACGCCGAGCGCATCGCCCGCTTCGTATTCGAGGCCCGAATCGCTGGTATTCAGTGAGAAATAACGCGTGTCCTTCGCCGCGCCCTGGCGGTTCAGGCGCAGATTGCTGACGAGCCGCGAAGCAGCCGGGCGCGCTTTGGTCGGCACCGCGCCGGGCACCACCGCGTTGATCATGCCGCCCGGCGGCACCGCATGCAGCGCCGCGTCTTCTTCGTTGATGCGCACGATGATGCGTTCGAGCCACGCATCGGCGCTCTGCTGATATTCGCCGTCGCAATCCACGCGGTCCATCAGACGAAGCGCGCCTTGCGCGGCGAGGCGTTCGTCGAGACGGCGGCCGTATCCGCAGAACTGATCGTAGTTGCGGTCGCCGAGCGCGAGCACCGCGAAGCGCACGCCGTCCAGACGCGGCGCGTCGCCAGCGCTCAATTGCGTCCAGAAGCTCTGCGCGTTATCGGGCGGATCGCCGTCGCCGAACGTGCTCGTCATCAGCAACACGTATTGCGCCTTGGCAAGGGCCGAGACCGGATAGTCCGCCATGCACGCGGTGCGAATTTCGAAGCGCGATTCCATCAGACGCGTCGCATAGCGCTCGGTCAGCGATTCGGTGTTGCCGGTTTGCGAAGCCCACAGCAAGGTCACCTTCGGACGCACGCGCACGATCCGTACGCCGGATGCCTGCGCCGAGGCGGTATCCGCTTGTGCAGACGTGAGTGCCGATACGGCCGCAGGCACCGCTGCGCTGCGGCTGTAGAGACCGGCCAGCAGACCGTCCACGTGAAGGCGGTTGGCCGTCTCGAACGGTGCGCTGCGCGGCAGAACCGGCACGCTGTCGATCCCCTGCGCTTCGGCCGAACGCAGGCCGCTGACGAAGCCAGCCAGATAGGCGCGCTCGGCGTCGCTCAGCGACGGCGCGGGCGCCGGCGGCAATTGCAGAAGGCTGGTGAGTGCATCGATACGGGGCATGTCCTGATCCTTGATGCTGGCGGTAACGGCAACCTCGTCGGCGGGTACTTCGTCAAGGTCTTGCGCAACCGGCTCGACGGCATCGAGCGTCACCGGACTCAGCGCGACCGCGCAGAACTTCAGTTCGGGCTGCTGAGAAACTGGATCGATCGCGTCGCTCGTCACCGCGTTGATGCACAGGTCGTCGCCGAATACATCGTTCCAGTGCATCGGCGCGAAGCAGTTGCCCTCGCTCACGCGTTCGGTGACGACCGCAGGCAGCACCGCGCGGCCACGGCGCGAACGGATCTCGACCGGGTCGTTAGCCTTGATGCCGAGCGTGGCGGCGTCTTCGGGATGAATCTCGACGAACGGCCCCGGGTTCAGCTTGTTGAGCATCGCGACCTTGCCGGTCTTGGTCATCGTGTGCCATTGATGCTGCAGGCGGCCCGTGTTCAGCACGATCGGGAATTCGCGGTCGGGTAATTCGGCGGGAGCCGCATAAGCGCGGGCGAAAAACATCGCCTTGCCGCTCGCGGTCGGAAACACGAGCCGCGGACGGCGGCCGTCGGGCAGCTCCTTCAGTGTCTGGCTCACGCCGTCGTTGAGGTAGCGAACCGGATTGCGCTCGGCCGAACCGGCGGACGCCAGCGGCCACTGCAGGGGCGTTTCCTTCAGGCGGCGATGGCTCGCACCCCGCAGGTCATAGCCGGTTTTCGGATTCGACGCGCGCGTGATCTCGGCGAACACCTCGTCGGCGCTCGCGTAGCCGAACGCGTCGGCAAAGCCCATTTCACATGCGACGCGCGCGATGATCTGCCAGTCGGGCAACGCGGCGCCGGGCGGCTCGATGCCCTTTTGCATCAGCGTGAGGTTGCGCTCGGAGTTGATCATCACGCCTTCGGCTTCGGCCCACAGCGCGCCGGGCAACAGCACGTCGGCGTAGCGGTTGGTCTCGGTGTCGAGGAACGCGTCCTGCGCGATCACGAGTTCCGCCGCGCGCAAACCGACGATGGCGTTCTGGCGGTTGGCGACGCTCGCCACCGGATTCGTGCAGATGATCCAGCACGCCTTGATCTCGCCCGCGGCCATGCGCGCGAACATGTCGATCGTGCCGTTGCCGACTTCCGTCTTCAGCGTGCCGGGCGCAATGCCCCACAGGTCTTCGACGAACGCGCGGTCCGCGTCGACCAGCACCGAACGCTGGCCCGGCAAACCGGGCCCCATGTAGCCCATTTCGCGGCCGCCCATCGCATTCGGCTGGCCCGTCAGCGAAAACGGCCCGCTGCCGCGCCGGCAGATCGTGCCGGTCGCCAGATGCAGGTTGCAGATCGCGTTGGTGTGCCACGTGCCGTGCGTGCTTTGATTCAGGCCCATGGTCCAGCAGCTGATCCACTCCTTCGCGGTGCCGATCATCTGCGCAGCGCGGCGGATGTCGTCGGCGGCGAGGCCCGTGATGTCGGCCACCCGCTCGGGTGTGTAGTCAGCGAGAAACGCGGGCAGCGCGTCCCAGCCTTCGGTGGCCTCGGCGATGAAAGCGGCATCCGTCTGCCCGTTTTCGTGCAGCAGATGCAACAGGCCGTTGAGCAGTGCGAGGTCGGTGCCGGGTTTGATCTGCAGGAACAGATCGGCCTTGTCCGCGGTCGCGTTGCGGCGCGGGTCGACCACGATCAGTTTCGCGCCGGCCTTCACGCGGTCCATCATGCGCAGGAACAGAATCGGATGACAGTCGGCCATATTCGCGCCGATCACGAAGAACAGGTCGGCGTGGTCGATGTCCTCGTACGACCCCGGCGGGCCGTCCGCGCCCAGCGAGAGCTTGTAGCCGCTGCCCGCGCTCGCCATGCACAGGCGCGAATTCGATTCGATGTTGTTGGTGCCGACAAAACCCTTCGCGAGCTTGTTGACGAGGTACTGCGCCTCGATCGACATCTGACCGGACACGTAGAACGACAACGCGTCCGGTCCGTGTTCGTCGAGCAGGCCTCGCAAACGCGCGGCGGTGGTGTTGATCGCCTGGGCCATCGGCAGCGGCACCGGGTCTTCGTCGCGTGCATGACGAACGAACGCGCTTTCCAGACGACCGGACTTGCGCAACGCGACATGCGCGGACTGCCCCTTCGTGCACAGCCGTCCGAAGTTCGACGGATGCTCCTTGTCGCCGGAGATCTTCACGACCTGGCCGCCCTCGACGTGCAGCACCATTCCGCAGCCGACGCCGCAGTAGGGGCAAACCGTTTTTACGCTAGTGGAGGACATGGCGGGCTGCATCGTTCGAAGAAGGCGTTGGCGGAAATTCAATGGCTTAAACAGCGACCCACACGTGGCCGTCTTCCACGCGGGTAGCGAACGCACCGACGGAATACGACGGGGTCTCCAGGCATTCGCCCGTGCGCAGATCGAAGTGATGCTTGTAGATCGGCGAGGCGACCACGACGCGCTCGCCGAGACTGCCGATCAGGCCGCGCGAGAGCACCGCCGCCTGCGAGCCCGGATCGAAGTTCTCGATCGCGTACACCGTGTTGGCGCCGCCCTCGTCCACGTGGAAAACCGCCACCTGTTCTCCGTTGACCAGCGCGCAGACGCCCGTGTTGGGCACGATGTCGTCGAGCGGGCAGATGGCGGTCCAGGGGCGTGGTACGCGATCGTCGTTCATGGCGGAAGTCCTCGCTAGGTGAGCAATGAGTGGTACTGAAAAAAGTCAGACGGTCTCGACGACCACGGGAATCGCCGCCAGTGCCGCTTGCCGCTCGACGGGCGTCGCCGGGCGGATCTGCCCGCGCTCCTCGACGAACCGCACGTTGCTGTCGGGCTCGCCGCTGTTGACGAAATGACGGAAGCGCTTGCGCGTGGCGGGATCGGTGACGGCCTTCTTCCATTCGCACTCGTAGGTGTCGATCACGTGGCGCATCTCCGCTTCGAGTTCGGCGGCCACTTCCAGGCGATCGTTGATCACCACGTCGATCAGATAGTCCAGCCCGCCTTCGAGGTTGTCGCGCCAGACGCTGGTGCGTTGCAGACGGTCGGCGGTGCGCACGTAGAACATCAGGAAGCGGTCGATGTAGCGGATCAGCATGTCCTTATCGAGGTCCGACGCGAGCAGTTCGGCATGACGCGGTTTCATGCCGCCGTTGCCGCACACGTAGAGATTCCAGCCCTTCTCGGTAGCGATGACGCCGACGTCCTTGCCCTGTGCTTCCGCGCATTCGCGCGTGCAGCCCGATACGCCGAACTTGATCTTGTGCGGCGTGCGCAGGCCCTTGTAGCGGTTTTCGAGTTCGACCGCGAGGCCCACCGAATCGCCGACGCCGTAGCGGCACCATGTCGAACCGACGCACGACTTCACCGTGCGCAGCGACTTGCCGTACGCGTGGCCGGATTCGAAGCCCGCCGCGATCAGCTCTTCCCAGATGAGCGGCAGTTGTTCGACACGCGCGCCGAACAGATCGACCCGCTGACCGCCCGTGATCTTGGTGTAGAGGCCGTATTTCTTCGCGATCTGGCCGACCGCGATCAGGCCGTCGGGCGTCACTTCACCGCCCGCCATGCGCGGCACGACCGAGTAAGTGCCGTCGCGTTGAATGTTGGCGAGGTAGTAGTCGTTGGTGTCCTGCAGCGACGCGTGCTCTTTCTTCAGCACGAAATCGTTCCAGCACGACGCGAGAATGCTTGCCACCACCGGCTTGCAGATATCGCAGCCGAGGCCATGACCGTGCTTCGCAAGCAGTTCGCCGAAGCTACGCACGCCCTCGACACGCACGATGTGATACAGCTCCTGACGCGAATACGCGAAGTGCTCGCAGACGTGGTTGTTGACCGCGAGCCCCTGCTTCTTCATCTCGGCCTTCATCACCTGCGTGACGAGCGGCACGCAACCGCCGCACGAGGTGCCCGCGCCGGTCGCGCATTTGAGCGCGCCGATGTCGGTCGCGCCCGCGCAAACGGCCGCGCACAGATCGCCCTTCGAGACGTTGTTGCACGAGCAGATTTGCGCGGCGGCGGGCAAGGCCTCGACGCCGAGCGCGGGCTTCGCGTTGCCGTCCGCTTGCGGCAGGATCAGGAATTCAGGCGCTTCCGGCAGTTCGATGCGGTTCAACATCATCTGCAGCAACGTGCCGTATTCGCTCGCGTCGCCGACCATCACGCCGCCCAGCAGATACTTGCCGCATTCGGACACCACGAGCTTCTTGTAGAGCTGCTTGCGTTCGTCGCTGAACTGGTAGGAACGGCTGCCCGGCGTATTGCCATGCGCGTCACCGATGCTCGCCACGTCGACGCCCATTAGCTTGAGCTTGGTGCTCATGTCGGCGCCGGCGAATTCGGCCGTGGGCCCGGCTCCGGGTTCGGCTGAACCTGCGAGCAATTGCTTCGCGACCGTGCGCGCCATGTCGTAACCCGGCGCGACGAGACCGAACAACTGGCCGTTCCACAGCGCGCATTCGCCGATCGCATAGATGTGCGGGTCGCTGGTGCGGCACGCGTTGTCGATCACGATGCCGCCGCGCGCGCCGAGCGTCAGGCCGCATTCGCGCGCGAGGTCATCGCGCGGACGGATGCCCGCGGAGAACACGATCATGTCGGTGTCGAGATGGCTGCCGTCCGCGAACTGCATGCGGTGCGTGCCCGTTTCGCCGTCCACGATCACCGAGGTGTTCTTCTGCGTGTGAACCGTCACGCCGAGTGCTTCGATTTTGGTGCGCAACACGCGGCCACCGCCCTCGTCCACTTGCACGGCCATCAGGCGCGGGGCGAATTCGACCACGTGCGTTTGCAGGCCCATGTCGCGCAGCGCCTTCGCGCATTCGAGACCCAGCAGCCCGCCGCCGACCACCGTGCCGGTTTTCGAACGCGTGCCGCATTCCTGCATCGCTTCGAGGTCGTCGATGGTTCGGTACACGAAACAATCGGCGCGCTCGCGGCCAGGCACCGGCGGCACGAACGGATAGGAGCCCGTGGCGAACACGAGCTTGTCGTACGGCAGCGTCTCGCCGGTCGAGACCGTCACGGTGCGCGCATCGCGGTCGACCGCCACCGCCTTCGCGTTCAGCTTGAGCATCACGTTCTGGCGCTCGAAGAACCCCGGTGCGACGAGCGACAGGTCGTCCGCGTTCTTGCCCGCGAAGAATTCGGACAGATGCACGCGATCGTAGGCCGGCCGCGATTCCTCGCACAGGACCGTGATGTCGAGACCGTGCGCGGCATCTTGCGCCAGGCTCTCGACCAGTTTGTGGCCGACCATCCCGTGACCGATAACGATGATTTTCATGAGCGCGGTGTCCTCAATGTGCTGAGCGTCGGGCGTCGCCGTCTGCATCGGGCGAAGCGATTGCGAAAATAAAAACGGCGTCCCGCGAATCCAGTCGATGACTGAATCCGGGGGACGCCGTTGTCCTGATCGGTCCTGCAGGCGAATGCTCTGTGTTGCGCTCGCGCCGGATCGTCGTTGATCCGATGACGACGCTTAATGCAAAGCCCATGCCAATCGTGCGAAATGCGCCGGAAAAGGCCGTCGTGCAGGGCTCGACGGCATATCGAAGGGCGTGACAGCGAGCCCGGCGCGCGGCGCGTTTTGATGCGCAGAGGCACATGGATGGTGCGACGCAGCACCTTGTGCGTGCGGGAGCCGGGCACGTGCGCGGTGCGCTCACGGCGCTTTTTCAGCGCGGCGGGCAAGACGTGGTGTGGGATCGGGCGAGCAACCTGCCTGTCTGGCGCAGTCCTTGCGTTGACCGTTGCGAAGTCATTGCGGCGACGCAGTCGCAATGAGAAGACGAAGCGCCGTGGCGTGCTTCGTTTTGCATGCGCTGGACCCGAACCGGATTTGAACCCGGCTCGAACCGGCGACGAAAACAGATCGCAGTAACGGACAACGGCGTCCCCTCGTGAACATCACGAGCGGACGCCGTTTTTATTTGACGCCGACGGTACGTTCACCGCCGGCGGAGCCACCAGGACAGAAAGCTAAGGATACCGTGATGAATACGAACACCGGCAAAGTCACGCTATTGAGCGCCGGCCCGGGCGACCTCGACCTGCTCACGCTCAAAGCCGCCAAGGCGCTCGCGGCCGCCGACGTCGTGCTGCTCGACGATCTCGCGAATTCGGGAATCGCGACGCTCGCGCCGCAAGCTCGCGTGATTCGCGTCGGCAAGCGCGGCGGCTGCCGCTCGACGCCGCAAGCGTTCATCGAACGCCTGATGCGGCGCTACGCGCTCAAGGGCTTGCACGTGGTGCGGGTCAAAGGCGGCGAAGCGCTGCTGTTCGGCCGCGCCGGCGAGGAACTGGCGGGGTTGCGCGGCGCAGGCATCGCGGTGGAGATCATCAACGGCATCTCGTCGGGCTTTGCGGCCGCGGCGGGCCTCGGCATTTCGCTCACGCATCGGCGTCACTGCCACGGTGTGAGCTTCGTCAACGCCCATACGGAGGATCACGGCGAACCGGATTGGGCCGCGCTCGCCGCGACCCGCACGACGCTGGCGATCTATATGGGAATGCGGCGTATCGCCAGCATCGCGAGCGCGTTGCTGGCGAGTCTGCCCGCCGATACCCCCGCTGCGGTCGTGCAATGGGCGGGCGGTGTCGACGAGCGGCGGCTGGTGACGCGGCTCGACCGCCTCGCCACCGACGCGACGAGTGCGGGCTTCGCCAGTCCGGCGGTGATTCTGGTGGGCGCCGCCATCGGCGAGAGCGTGGAGCGCGTGTGGGTCGAAGGTGAGCCCATGCAAGGCGAGCCGCTCGCGCACGAGGTCATCGCGCATGCCGCGTGAAGCCACGCGCGAGCCGCCTCGACGCCCCCGGCGTCATACCTTCACACCTTCATACCCCGATAGGCAGTCTCGCGACAAAACACGTGCCCTCTTCTACCGACGAGCTGACCTCCAGCGTGCCGCCATGCGCGAGCACGATCTGCCTGCAGATATAAAGGCCCAGCCCCAGACCGCCGCCGGGCTTGCTGGTGGGCGGCCGCCAGTAAGGCTCAAAGACCTTGCTCAAGGTATCCGGCGCGATCGCGTTGCCGCCGTTCGTGACGCTGAGCACCAGCTCCGCCTGCTCGACGTGCGCCCACACCCGCACCGGAAGTCCGGCGCGCCATGCGTCATCGCGTTGCCGAGCAGGTTCGACAGCAACTGCTGCACACGCGCACGGTCGCAGCGCACCGGTAGGTCGAGGGCGATATCGTCGGCGAGGATTCGCTCCGGATTGGCCATGCGCACCTCGGCGATCACCACGCGCAACGCGGCGGCCAGATCGTCGACCGCGTCGATCGACACACCGATGCCGGAGCCGAGCCGGCCGCGCGCGAAGTCCATCACGTCGTCGATCAGGCGCGCCATGCGCGACGTGGTGGTTTTCAAACGCTGGCCGATGCTCACGAGATCGGGCTCGTTGCCGCGCAGCGACAGCAACTCGGCCGTCGCGCTGATCGCCGAGAGCGGATTGCGCAGGTCATGCCCGAGCACGGCGATGAACTGCTCGCGCAGGCCGGCGGTTTCCCGCTCGCGCGACAGCTCCGCTTCGGCCGCCTGCTGGCGTCCTTCGGCGGCGAGCTGGGTCGCGATCAGCTCGGCGAACACTTCGAACATGCCGAGCGTGCGCGGGTTCGAGGGTTCGGCCGGCGCCGGATCGATCGCGCAGAGATTACCGAAGTAGCTGCCGTCGGGAAGAATGATCGGCACGGAAATATAGCTGCCGAGCTTGTAGATTCGCGCAGTGTGATGGCCGCGATAGACCGGATCGTTGTCGAAATCGTCGATCACGATCGACGCGCGCGCGGCGCGCGATTCGAAACACAGCGTGGTGTGCAGATCGAGCTGGCCGCCGGCCGCGAGCCCGAAGTTCAGTTCGTCCCGAACCGCGCAGGCGGTCCACGCGTGTTCCGTGACCCGGGCCACGGCCGCAAAGCCCATACCGGTGTGCTTGCAGATCAGGCGCAGGATGGACGGCACGGCGTCGATGCGCTGGACCGCCTCGATGTCGCGTGCAAGGCCGGCGTCGAGGCCGGTTCCGAACGGTAATTTATTCATAGACCGGCGCAGCCGGAGTTCCTTGCGTAGATGGCCTGAAAACCGAAATGGCGACGCCAGATTCTAGCGGGACTTCAAATTGCTCACTGGTTGATACCCACCAGGAGAAGCCGGATGTCCCTTCGCCACAGCGCCCGCCTGCTGATCGCCGACGACGACGCGGATCTGCTCGCCGCCTACGCGCTCTATTTCAGTGCGCATGGCTTCGACATCCGCACCGCGCACAACGGCCTCGATGCGCTCGCCGAGTACTGCGCGTGGCACCCGCAAGCCGCGCTGCTCGACGTCGAGATGCCGCGGCTCGACGGCCGCGCGGTGGCGCGGCGCATCCGCTACGTGGCTGACACGCCGGCGCCGACGCTGGTCGCTGTCAGCGGTCTCGAACAGACGGAGGAAAAGAGCGAGTCGCTGCGTTCGGGGTTCAATCATCACTTCGTCAAACCGGCGCCGATGGATGTGATTCTCGCGGCGTTGACGAAGCGTTTCAGACGAACCGGCGATTGAACCGGGGCGGCATGCGCCGGGGTGACGGTGTGGGTACTGCCGTTGCCCGAGCGGCCTGCCCGCACAGCGCGTGAATCAATCGCCGAAGGCCAGTTCCGCTTCGACCGTTTGCCCGACCCGCAGCCACGCGCCGGCCCCGCTCGCGACCAGCGCGTTGTTGCCGAACGTGATCGCGCCGTCACGCTGCGGCTGGGCCCGGTAGACGCTCATCGTGTCGCTCGGTTCGTTCGGCCAGTCGGGGTTGGGCGCGCCCTTCGCCTGGTCGATGGTCGGCATCGGGCAGCGTGCGCACAGCTTGACCAGTTGCAGTTGCACGGGCGGCTCGGCATCGGTATCGCTCGCGATGCTCAGCGTTTCGACATAGTCCTCTTCGTATGCGTCGAGCCCCGTCAGCACGAGATTCGGACGGAAGCGGTCAATTGGCACGGCCGGCGCGCCCTTGCCGGTGAGACGCGTGTTCAGATCGTCGAGCGAAGCCTGGCCGATCACCAGCAGCGGGAAACCGTCGGCGAACAGCGTCGTGGCGCCGCCGGTGCTGTCGGTGTAGTCGGGGTCGACCGTCCGCTCGCGCTCGGGATTGAAGCGCAGGAGCCGCGCCGGCATGCCGAGAAACTCGGAGAACCAGGCCGCGCTCGCATCGCCGGTATCGATGCCGTAGGCGGCGTCGTGCCAGACCTTCGTCTCGACTTTGCGCGACGCGTCGAGCCGCGCGGCGTCCAGCGGCGTGCGCAGCTCGCTCATGCCGGGCGCGCGCAGCACCAGTTCCTCTGCACCGAGTTCGGTCTTGATGAGTGCCATGCGCGGATACGCGCGCTGCGTGAACATCGCGCCGTCCGGATCGGTGACCATCCAGCTTCGATCGTATTCAAGGCCGGTCGCGAAGAGGCGCGCTTCGCGCAGCGCAATGCCCGCGCAGGATTTGACCGGATAGACGAACAGTTCGCTGATTGTAGGCATGGTGTAGGGGACGTGTAGTGCGCACGGGGCCTGTGCGCAAGGCTCGATTGTAAAGCCCCTTGCTCGCAGGCTTCCAGTCGGCGTGCGGCGTGCGTCGGCCGCTGGGTTTGCAGTTCGATGCGCCGTGGCTTCGCGCACACCTTTCTGGATTAAAAGGCGTGCCCGTCCCAGCGGTGCCGACTAAATCCTGTCGCTTGCGGACGAAGGCCAGTTCCAGCGGCGCGTTTGACCGCCTGTTGCACGAGGGTTGATGGGGTTTGATTTCGGCGCATCGATCGCGCCTCCCGCTGTGTTCGCCGCGCCGTTGAAAGCCGGCCGCGTGCCGCCGCCGTTTCGTCCAGCCTCGCTTGGACGTAGAATCCCCCAAGCATGGCGCGCCTCGCCTGGCCCGATGCGCGGCCAGAGAGCTGGCGGCCCGAAGCATCCCGGCGATGTGACGCGCACGCCGCCGCATCACCGGATAGAACTTGTAGAAGCATCCTTACCATCACCGAGACAGGAATTTCATTATGCTGAGCAAACCCGTGTTGACCGTTGCCGAAACGACCCGCATCCTCGAAGCCGCGCGTGCGGAGGCCGAGAAGAACAAATGGGCCGTCGCGATCGTGGTGGTCGACGACGGCGGTCATCCGCTCGGAATGTTGCGGCTCGACGGCGGTGCGCCGGCCAGCTCGTACATCGCGACGGAAAAAGCGCGCACCGCGGCGATCGGCCGTCGTGAGACCAAGGTCTACGAAGACATGATCAACAACGGCCGCACCGCATTCCTGAGCGCGCCGCTGCAAGGCACGCTGGAAGGCGGCGTGCCGGTGATCGTCGACGGCCAGGTGGTCGGCGCGGTCGGCGTGTCCGGCGTCAAGTCGGATCAGGACGTGCAGGTCGCCAAGGCCGGCATCGCGGCTCTCGCGGCCTGAAGCGTGAAGGCGTCGGCAACGGTGCGCCCGCCTCGATCGAATTGAAGTACCCCGTGGCATCACTCTGGCAATAACTGGCAATCACGCGGACCGATGCCCCCTCATCGGTCCCATTCAGACAGATGGAGCAGTCGATGACTCAGATGAACCCGCGCGGCGGATTGCAGGTCGCCGCCAACCTCGACCAGTTTGTCGAAACCGAAGCCCTGCCCGGCACCGGAATCGACAGCGCCGCATTCTGGTCGGGTTTCGACGCCCTCGTGCACGAACTGGCGCCCAAAAATCGGGCGCTGCTCGCCGAGCGCGACCGCCTGCAAGCCGAACTCGATAGCTGGCATCGCACGAATCCGGGTCCGGTGCGCGATCTGCGCGCGTACCGTGCGTTCCTCGAAGGCATCGGCTATATCGTGCCGGCACCTTCGCGCGTCAAAGCCACGACCGACCAGGTGGACACCGAAATCGCCGAACAGGCCGGCCCGCAACTCGTCGTGCCGCTGTCGAATCAGCGCTATGCGCTGAACGCGGCGAACGCGCGCTGGGGCAGCCTGTATGACGCGCTGTACGGCACCGATGCGATCCCCGAGACCAATGGCGCGCAAAAGCAGCAGGCCTTCAATCCGGTGCGCGGCGCCGCGGTGATCGCCTATGCGCGCAAGTTTCTCGATCAGGCCGCCCCGCTCGCGAACGGCTCGCATGCCGACGCGACGCGCTATCACGTGGAAAGCGGCAAGCTGGTCGTCACGTTGAAGAGCGGCACGAGCGAGTTGGCCAAACCCGCGCAGTTCATCGGTTATCAGGGCGATGAAAGCGCGCCGTCCTCCGTGCTGCTCAAGCACAACGGCCTGCACTTCGACATCCAGATCGACGCGAACGATTCGATCGGCAAGACCGATGCGGCGCATGTGAAGGACGTGGTGGTCGAAGCGGCGGTGAGCACGATCATCGATTGCGAAGACTCGGTCGCGGCCGTGGATGCGGACGACAAGGTGCAGCTCTATCGCAACTGGCTCGGTCTGATGACCGGCGATCTGACCGAACAGGTGACGAAGAACGGCAAGACCTTCACGCGGCGTCTGAACGAAGATCGCGTGTACGTCGCCGCGAATGGCACCGCGCCCGTCGTGCTGCATGGCCGCTCGCTGCTGTTCATCCGCAACGTCGGTCATTTGATGACCAATCCGGCGGTGCTGACGAAGGACGGCCACGAAATTCCGGAAGGCATTCTCGACGCGGTGATCACGACGCTGTGCGCGCTGCACGACCGCAAGCACAAGCTGAATTCGCGCACCGGCTCGATCTACATCGTCAAGCCGAAGATGCACGGCCCGGCCGAAGTCGCGTTCGCGAGCGAGCTGTTCGCGCGCGTCGAAGACCTGCTGCAACTGCCGCGCAACACGATCAAGATGGGCATCATGGACGAGGAGCGCCGCACCAGCGTGAACCTGCTCGCCTGTATCGCCGAAGCGTCGGAGCGGGTTGCGTTCATCAACACGGGCTTTCTCGATCGCACCGGCGACGAGATGCACTCGGCCATGGAAGCCGGCCCGATGATGCGCAAGGGCGACATGAAGTCGAGCGCGTGGATCGCCGCGTATGAGCGCAGCAACGTGCTGGCCGGTTTGAGCGCGGGCCTGCGCGGCCGCTCGCAGATCGGCAAGGGCATGTGGGCGATGCCCGACCTGATGCACGCGATGCTCGAACAGAAGATCGCGCATCCGAAGGCCGGTGCGAATACCGCATGGGTGCCCTCGCCGACCGCCGCGACGCTGCATGCGCTGCACTATCACCAGGTCGACGTGCAGGCGGTTCAGCAGCAGTTGGAGCGCACCGACTACGCGACGGTGCGCGACGAACTGCTCGACGGTCTGCTGACGATTCCGGTGGTCGAATCCGCGAAGTGGAGCGACGACGAGATTCGCAGCGAGATCGACAACAACGCGCAAGGCATTCTCGGCTACGTGGTGCGCTGGATCGACCAGGGCGTGGGCTGCTCGAAGGTGCCGGACATTCACGACGTCGGCCTGATGGAAGACCGCGCGACGCTGCGCATTTCGAGCCAGCACATCGCCAACTGGCTGCATCACGGCGTGGTGAAGCGCGAGCTGGTCGAAGAGACGTTCAGGCGCATGGCCAAGGTGGTCGACGAACAGAACGCCGGCGACCCGCATTACAAACCGATGGCGCCGGGCTTCGACACGATCGCGTTCAAGGCCGCGCAGGCGCTGGTGTTCGAAGGGCGCCAGCAGCCTAGCGGTTATACGGAACCGCTGCTGCACAAGTTCCGGCTGGAAGTGAAGCAGCAGGGGTAAAGCCGTAGCGGCCTGGCCTCTTCGCTTTCAGTGACGGGCGAAGAGGCCGAAACGACGACGGGCGCCGCGTGATGCGGCGCCCGTTTTCATATGCGCAGAGCTTTCGTGCGGCGCTGGCGCTCAGCGCGATTGCATGTAACCCGCGCGGTTCAGCAGCGGATCAACCCATCCGCTGAACGACTCAGGCCGCTTCCGCCGTGTACTGCGCCGGCACGCCCGCCGGCTGGTTGTTCTGCATATACGCCTGCAGATACGCTTCGAAATCGGCCTTCACTTCCGGATGGCGCAGTGCGAATTCCACCGTCGCCTTCAGATAGCCGAGCTTGCTGCCACAATCGAAACGCGTGCCGAAATAGCGGTACGCGAGCACCTGCTCTTCGGTCAGCAGCGACTGCACCGCGTCGGTCAGTTGCAGTTCGCCGCCCGCGCCCGGCTTCAACGCGCGGATATGCTTGAAGATGGTCGGCATCAGCACGTAGCGGCCCACCACGCCGAGATTCGACGGCGCATCGTCCGGCGCCGGCTTTTCGACGATGCCCGACAGCTTGATCACGTTGTCTTCCCACTCGCGGCCGTCGACGACGCCATACGAACGGCTGTCTTCGCGCGCAATGGTTTCGACGCCGATCACCGAGCTGTGATAGTGATTGAAGGTGTCGACGAGCTGGCTCATCACCGGCTTGGAGCTGTGCAGCAGGTCGTCCGCGAGAATGACGGCGAACGGGCTGTCGCCCACCAGTTTTTCGGCGCACAGCACCGCGTGACCCAGGCCGAGCGCTTCGGCCTGGCGCACGTAGAAGCAGTCGACGTTGGCCGGCTTGATGCTGCGCACGAGGTCGAGCAGCTTCTGCTTGTTGCGTGCTTCGAGTTCGGACTCGATCTCATAGGACTTGTCGAAGTGATCTTCGATCGCGCGCTTGCTGCGGCCCGTCACGAAGATCATCTCGGTGATGCCGGCGGCAATCGCTTCCTCGACCGCGTACTGGATCAGCGGCTTGTCCACGATCGGCAGCATTTCCTTAGGACTTGCTTTGGTAGCCGGCAGGAATCGTGTCCCGAGGCCCGCTACGGGAAACACGGCTTTGGTGACTTTCAGCATGGTAGGCATTCCCACATCGGTTAGAAGTTAGTGTGTTCGCGGACCTGGCGGCCAATCGATGTCGCCGGAAAGACTAGCAAAAAAACTCGCGCGTTTCACGTGCGATTTTTTTATCGAATCAACAAAATAAATCGGTTTGCTTTCGTTATGCCGAATAGCAATAAGCACCAGGAAATAATTACATATATCAATTGAATTATTTCCGGTAATTCCGAAAATTTTACGTCTCGAACCAACCGGCCGGCAATGCGCCGGCCGGCGTCGGCATGGCGATGAAGCGCGCCACTGTCACACGCGTTTCATCGATTGTCGTTCCACGTCATTCGTTTTCGTCGACGGGCGGCAGCTTGCCCGGATTCATCCGGTAACGGCGGATCGGCTCGTTGCGCAAGGCCTCGCGGTAAGCGGAGGCGGCGACGAGGATCAGCAGCACGGCAATGCCGGCGAGTAAATGCAGGTTCATGACTTCACCTCTGGTCAAGAAAATCCGTGCTTTAAATTAGCACGACAAAAGCGGTAAATAATTCGTCGCCGCATCTGTTTATGCTCAATTACAATTCGTCACAAAATCGCCGTTCAATTCAATCAGACAGGTAATTTTTTATCGATTTTTTACGGCCGCGGTGCTCTAGCATGTGATCCATCGCGGGCGCGTACGGCGCCCGGCACTTCGCTTTTTCCCGTTCAGCTTCAGAATAAGGACCGCGCATGAGCGACTCAGCACTGGATGCCGCCGGCTCATCCCTGCCCCTTTCCCCGTCTGGCCCTGCTCGTGCGGCCAGCGCCGCCGCGCGTGCATCGGCCGAAGCGCGCGCGGCCAGCGCCGGCAAGGAGCACGTGATCGACGCGATGCGCGGCTTCGCCGCGTTGCTGGTCGCGTATTTTCATTGCCGCCAGGTCGCGTGGGTCGGCATGCAGGCGTTTCATCAGAGCGTCGGCCATTCGTTCAGCTTGAGCGCGATCGCCGCCTATCTGACGTTCCCGATCGCGTGGGGCTCGGCGGGCGTGCCGATTTTCTTCGTGATCAGCGGCTATTGCATTCATCGCGGCGGCGCGCTGCGCCTCGCGGCCAATCCCGCTTACCGGCTCGATGCCGCCAATTTCTGGGTACGCCGTTTCGCGCGCATTTACCCGGTGCTGCTCGCGGCGCTGGTGCTGACCTTCGCGCTCGACTGGTTCAGCCTGCAACTGCCGCCCGTCAGCCACAAGATCCGCGAGATCGGCCTGCAGGCGTTTCTCGTCAACCTGTTCTCGCTGCAAGGCGTGGCCGGCAAGACCTATGGATCGAACGGCGCACTCTGGACGCTGTCGCTCGAGGTGCAGTTCTACGCGATCTATCCGCTGCTCTTCGCCGTGCGCCGGCGCATCGGCATGACGTCGGTGCTGGCGCTCGTCGCCGTGGTCAACGTGGCGTCGGCCTATGTGCTCGAACGCCATGACCTCCAGTTCTTCACGTCGTACTGGTTCTCGTGGACGCTCGGCGCGTGGATTGCCGATGCCAAGGTTCGCAGCGCGCCGCAAGCCCGCTCGTCGACGTGGCTCTATGCGCTGGCCGCGGGCTTTATCGCGCTCGGCTGCGTGGCCTTTCATTTCGGGCAGTACGGTGCGTTCCAGTTGTGGGCGCTCGGCTTCGCGTTCTATCTGTACAAGGCGCTGGACCGCCGCAACGGGCCGCCGCGCGCAAGCTTCGCCACGCGGCTGCTGTCCCGGTTCGGCGATTTCAGCTTTTCGCTGTACCTGATCCATCTGCCGATTTTCGTGCTGCTGTCGTCGCTGCTGTTCCGCTCGGCGTTGCAGATGTCGATCTGGCCGTCGTTCGGCTATATGCTCGTGGCCGTGCCGGCCGCCTACGTGTTCTACCGGCTGGTCGAACTGCCCGCCATGAAGTGGTCGGCCAGCTTCAAACCGAAAGCCGTGAAGCCGTGAAGCCGCAGCAATAAGTCACGGCACGGCAAAACAGCGATAAAAAAACGGAGCGAAAGCTGCTGACTTTCGCTCCGCTACGCCAACGACAGGAACCGGCCGAGTCCCTGCCTACCCCCGCGTCAAATCGGTGCGCGCCGCAGCGCATCGAACCTGCCTGAACCCGCATCGACAGCGGCGGCCTGAGGGATCGATCCTCCCAGGCCGCCCTGACCCGTTTAACGCCCCGCCACGCGCTTCAGAATTCGCGCGACACCATCGACATAGGTCGCGGTGCCGAAGCGGCTCAGCGCCGTCTGGTAGCCGTTTCTGACCAGCTTGTTGCGCAGGTCGTCGTTCGAGCGCAATTCCGCAAGCGTGTCGGCGAGACTGTGCGCATCGCCGGGCGTGCACATCACGCCGTTCTCGTAGTCGTCGATGATCTCCAGTACGCCGCCCGCGCGGGCCGCCACCACCGGCCGCTGCGCGAGCATCCCCTCGACGATCACTCGGCCGAACGGCTCCGGCGTGATCGACGTATGGACGACCGCGTCGACCGCGCACATGCAGGCCGGAATGTCGTGCTGGAAGCCGAGAAAATGCACCCGCTCGCCGAGGTCGTGCGCGGCGACGAACGCATGCAATTCGCTCTCGTACTGGTCCTCGCCGAACAGTGGCGCGCCGACCAGCACCGCGTGCATCTGCGGATTGAGCACCATCGCTTCGAGCAGCACGTGCTGCCCTTTCCAGCGCGCGAGGCGGCTGAACGAGCCCACGAGGAACGCGTCGCGCGGCAGGTTCAGCCGCTCGCGCAGCGCCGCTTGCGGCACCGCGCGCAACGCGTCGAACGGCTCGGCGGAGATGCCGTTGAAGACGACGTCGATACGCTTGTCGTCGAATTGCGTGAGCTTCGCGAACGCTTGCGCCGATGCCGCCGAGTTGGCGATCACGTGCGTGAGGCCGAACCGCGCGCACCACTTGATGATCGCGAGCTGCTTGCCGCCGAAATGCTCTGGACTCACGATGTCGCGCAGATGCCAGACCACCGGCCGCCTCGCGAGCTTGCCGGCGATCGCGCCGATCACCATCGCCCGCTGCGTGTTCGCGTAGATCACATGCGCCTTGCGCGCGCGCCTGGCGGTGGCGCGCACGAGCGACAGCAAGCCCTTGAGCGCCGCGCCCTTCGGCAACGAACCGCCCTGCTTCTTCACATGACGCAGCGCGCCGGCATCGAGCACCTCGACCGTCACGCCCGCCTGGTCGAGTGCCGTGCGGAACGGACCGTCGTCGAACAGCACGACCTCGATGCGCGAGCGCAGCGCCTTGACGATCTCCAGCAGCGACAGCTCGGCGCCGCCGAGCACACCGCTTTGATCGACGGCGAGGATGCGCGGCGCGCTCGCGGCGGCGTTTGCCTTGTAGGGGACGTAGGCCGGCAGTTGCGCACTGCGCAAGGCCGGCACCGCCGCGCGCACATGCGCGAAGAAACGTTCGCGGAAATGCGCGGCGGAGAACTGTTCGGCGTTGGCCCGGCAGTCCATCGGCGAAAACCGCTTGATGTGCGTGTCGAAACGCTCGACCGCGGCGATGATCGATTCGGTATCCTGCTCATCGAAGAACATGCCGGTGGGCCGCGGCTCCGACAGATCGCGCACGGTTTCGAGCGCCCCGCCCTTGCCGTAGGCAATCACCGGCGTGCCGCACGCCTGCGCTTCGACCACCGAGATGCCGAAGTCTTCCTCGGCGGCGAACACGAAGGCCTTCGCGCGGCTCATCCGGTCCTTGAGCACCTTGAACGGCTGGTAGCCCATGATCTCGACGTTCGGCCCCGCCTTCGCGCGGATCTTCTCCATGTCGGGACCGTCGCCGATCACGACCAGCTTGCGCTCGGGCATGCGCGCAAACGCCTCGACGATCAGGTCGATCTTCTTGTACGGCACCATCCGCGATGCGGTCAGATAGAAGTCTTCTTTCTCGGTGCACAACGAAAAAGCGTCGACGTCGACCGGCGGAAAGATCACCTGCGCCTCGCGCTGATAGACCTTCTTGATGCGCCGGGCAATGAACTCCGAGTTCGCGACGAAGCCGTCCACCGAGTTCGACGTGCGGATATCCCAGTTGCGGATGTAATGCAGAATCAGCCGCGCGAGCGCCGACTTCGGACCGTTGGTCAGCTTCGACTGCTGCAGGTATTGATGCTGCAGATCCCACGCGTAGCGGATCGGCGAATGCACGTAGCTGATATGCACCTGGTCGGGGCCGGTCAGAATGCCCTTGGCGACCGCATGGCTGCTGGAAATCACGACGTCGTACGCGGACACGTCGAGCTGCTCGATCGCAAGCGGCATCAGCGGCAGATACGAGCGGTACTTGCTGCGCGCGAGCGGCAGCTTCTGGATGAACGACGTCGTCACGGACTTGCCGCGCAGAAAGCTGCGGTCGTCGAGAAAGTCGACGAGACTGAACAGGTCCGCGTCCGGAAAGCACGCGACGATCTGCTCGAGCACTTTCTCCGCGCCCGCATAGGTGACGAGCCAGTCATGCACGATCGCGATGCGCACCGTTTTATCGGCGCGCATCGCGGCGCGGCGCGGCGTGGCCTGCACGCCGGGCACGCTGGTGAGTTCGTCGAGCGCGCTGCGCTTCGCGGGCCGCAGCACGGCTTCTTCAAGGAGGTCCTGGTTCATGCGCTTTTCCTCGGATTCAGTCGCAACAGCAGTGAACGCGCAAGATTGCGCAAGGCGGGGGTCATCGTGATCGACCAGGCGAGATTCGCGCCGACCATCAGTACGCCGGCGGCGATCGCCAGCGCGAGACCCGGCAGGAAGCTCGCGAGCCACAGGCTCGCGAGCAGGAAAGCGAGGTGGGCGAGCATGTCGAGCGCGATCTGGCGGGCGCGGATCGCCGAGAAATGCAGCAGCACCGCGTAGTCGAACAGCGCGCGGCCGGCCACGGCCACCGCCGCGCCGGTCAGCCCGAAATGGGTGATGCCGAGCCACAGAGCCCCTGCAAACAGGGGCAATTCGACGAGACCGACGCGTGCGGCCGTAGCCGGACTGACCTGCGACTGGATCAGGATCCGCGTGACATTCGCCTGGCCGACCAGCCACACGGCGACGATCATGATGCGGCCCACCGGCGCGGCGACCGTGGCGATCTCATTGCCGACCCACAGATGCAGGAACGGTTCGAGCACCAGCATCGCGATCAGCGCGACCGGCGTGAACACGCCATTGAGAAATTCGAGCGACTGCTGCGTGATGGAGTCGGCATCCGCACGGCCTACCGCGGACAAACGCGGAAACAGCGTGCGCACCAGCGCGGTCGGCACGATGTTCAGCCGCGTCACGAGGTTCTGCGGCACCGTGTAGTACGTGACGAAACGCGCGCCGAGACGCGAGCCGAGCATCACGCGATCGAGCGAGTCGGCGATCATCGTGGTGACGCTGGCAATCAGCATCCAGCCGCCGAAATTGAACAACCCCTTGGCCACGCCGAATTGCGGCGGCAGAACGCGGCGGATTTCCAGCACCTTCAGCGCAGAGCGGCCCAGCAGAAGCGCCGCGAGAATCCGCGCGAACACCGCCGCGGCGAGCACGTTCTGCAACGTCGCGCCGAGCCACCACGCGGCGCCGAGCGGCAGCAGCTGGAACAGGAACGTGCCGATGGTCTGGTTGGTGTTGTAGACGCCGAAGCGCTCCGCGCCGTTGATTGCGCCGGCGAACACCCACGACACGTTGGCAATCGGAATCGCCACCGCGAGCCACGGCAGCGCCATGTAGACCTCATGCTGCAACTCGGGCGACACCTTGGTGAAATAGGCGGTGTAGAGAAACGCGCCGAAATAAATGATCAATCCACCGATGACCCCGGTCGCGAGATTGAGCCACGTCGCGCTCCAGAACACGCGCGCGCTTTCGTCCTTGTCGCCGGATGCGCGCGCCTTCGAGATGTGGTTCTGCGCGGCCATGCTCATGCCGAGATCGAGAATCCCGAAGTAGCCGATCAGCGTCCACACGAGACTGATCACGCCGTAGCGCTCGACGCCGAGCAGCTTGATATACGACGGCACGGTGACGAGCGAGACGAAGGTCGGCAGCACCAGCCCGACGAAATTGATCGTTACGTTCCTGAGAATGCCTTTGTCCATCGGATGCCTTGGGTTGACTGCGTTTGCGTTTGCGTTTGTGGTTGCGTTTGCGTTTGTAGTTGCGTTTGTGGTCACGGTTTCCAGCGGTACATCAGCACCTTGCCGCGCGCGTCTTCCTCGACGAATATCAGGTACTCGCCGTCGGCGCGCTTCGCCGCGCTGATGCCGTTGGGCACGTCGACCCAGCCCGACGCGCGCCCCACTTCCGCGCCCGGCCGGATCACGCCGAGTTCCCGGCCGCTGTCCTTGTCCCACACATGCACCGCGCCGACCGGTTCGACGCCGAAGATGTATTGCCCCTCGACGGTCAGGCCGATGATCGTCGCGATGGGTTTGCTATGCGTCTGCCACGGCAGCGTGATCGCGTAGCGCTGCACCGGATTGCCGCTCGACCATTTGTCGTAGCGCACCAGCACGCGCCCCACCTCTTTCCAGAAGCCGCGATCGACCGGCGTGTCGGGCGTGTAGCCGGTCACGTACATCGTGTCGGTGGCGGGGTCGTAGATCGCGCGGTGCAGTTCGGTGAACGGCTGGGGCACCGGGTATTGCGTGAGATTCGAATATGAGTAGACGGGATTGCCCTTCGCGTCCAGGCCGCCGAAACGGAAGCGGTAGATGCCCTTCGTGTCGCGCGTGCGCCAGATGTCGCCGTTGGTATCGACCCACCAGCCCCAGCCGCCTGCGAGCTTCGTGCCCGTCGTGTTGAGCGTGAATTCGTCGCTATCGAAGCGGCCGTCGCCGTTCGTATCGCGCCAGATCCAATCGCCGCCCGGCGGTGCATTCGGCACCTTCGCGACCGCGCGCTCGCGGCCCGCGATGAAGCCAGAAGGAATCGCGGTTTCGCCGTCATGCTGCGGATCGAAGCGATAGATCTTCAGATGGTCCGCATACATGTCCGTCAGATAGAGGAAGGTGCGGCCCTTGAGCTTGCGGGCGATCGGCAGGCCCGGGTATTGATCCGTGTGAAAGACCGGGTCGTCGGGATATTTGAAACGGTTAGACAGGAACCCTACGTATTTCCAGTCCTGTCCGGCGGGCTTCGACAGATCGAGCTCGAAGCGCTTGTTGCCGGTATAGACGCTATCCGGCCGCGACGGATCGATCCACGCACCATCGACGAACAGCAGCCCCTGCACCTGCCAGTTCTGCTTGCCGTCGGGCGCATAGCTTTCGAGCGTCGCGCCGAGGCCCGCGCCGATCGGCGCGTAGCGCGGGCCGATGCCGTTGGTCGACACGTAGACGTTGCCGCGCGCATCCACGCCGACGCCGGTGAGTCCGTTGAAACGGCGCGGGCCCGGCTTGCCGGCCACGCCGCTGAAAATGCCGCCTTTCTCGCCGAGCGCACCCGACTCCGCATAGCGGCCGTTGCTCTTCGTGAAGAACAGCACCTGCTGGCGCGGACCGTTGTCGGCGATCAGGATGCGGCCTTGCGCGTCGACGGCGAGATCGACCGCGACCGTGTCGGCGGGCAGCGTGAAGTTTTCTTCGATGCGCTGACCGGTGGCCGTGTAATGCTCGATGCGCGCATGTTCGCCGCGCGTGCCGCTCAGCACCCACAGCGTGCCGTCGGGTGCGAGCGCGAGGCGGCCGGGTTCGTGCACGTCCCACGCGGCCTTCTTCTGCATCGATTCGGCGTCGTACACCTCGATGCGGTCGCGCGCGGTATTCGCCGCGTAAAGCGTGGTGTCGTTCGCCGCGAGACCGCCGATTTCAGCGCTCGTACCGGTCGGCACTTCGTTCATCATCAGGAAGCCGGCGGCGAGTTGCGCGTGCGGGTCGGCGGATTTCGCGGCGGGCTGGAACGGTGCGGCGCGTTTCGGATCGGCGATCTGCCGGCGCGAAATGCCGAACCATTGCTTGCCCTTCCCGGGCCACACGCCCTGCTCGACCAGATGACCCTTTTCGTTGCCGACCGCGATCGCCACGAACGCGTATTTGCGATTCACCGCGACCGCGTTGCCGCCGCCATTGCCCCAGCCGTGCGTGCCGCCCGCGAAGCCGAGCATCTTGCCGTTCTGATAGACGCTTGCTTCGGCGCCGCTCTCGTCCCATGGCGCGTTCGTATACACCTTGCCTTCGGGCGCGACCGCGATCGCGGTGATGTCGATCTGTGCCCACGTACCGTCGCCGAAGCCGAAGCTGTTGCCGATCCATGACGTTTTCGCGTTCAACGCGGTCTCCGCGCGCGCCGCGACACTGACCAATCCTGCGGCCAGTGCGGCGGCGCATGCCAATACGGCGAACCAGCTTTTGAACGTGAAACGGGGCAAGGTAGGTCCTCCAGTCAACGCCGCGCTCGGGCACGAGCCCGCGCGACGATACAAAAGTCAGTGATGTGACGGGCCGGGCCGCCGAAAGCCACACAGGAACGTGCGACCGATTCGTGCAGGAAGGACGGCTGCGAGGCAGCGCGCTGATGCGACATTCATTCAGGCGACATTCAGACAACGGCCGGACCGCCCGCTAGCGCGACGGCCCACGCACCGTCCTGGACATGCCAGTGCGCACGGCTCCCCGCATGGGTCACCGCCCTGGCCACATTACGCGGAAAAAACACTGCGACGAAAATCGAAAATAATTCAAAAATATTCGACGCTTTAAGCATCGTGAAAGAAATCGATTTAAAAATAGATTAAAACGGAACGCATGAACGGCGCGCGTCGCGCGGCACGGTTTCACCCATCCTTACCGATGTCAGGCTGCACTCGCCGCATTTATTACATATTTCCCGTTCGCTACACGGCTCACAAGACAAGCATATAAATCCCGTGGAAATGAATAACGAAACACCCTGTTGCAATCTGATTCATTTATCCAATTCATTCCCGTTTTTTCGCGATTTTCTTTTCCCTAGAATCGATTGCACTTCCGTTGCGACGCGAAGCGAGCGCGCCTGCCCCTTGTGGACTCTCGCGCGACGCTTCGCCCGGCCCATCCGCTACACACCATGGACGGTTCATGACTGCCAGCGCATTGCCCCTCGCGCCCTCCCATTCCCGCATCGTGCAGCTCGACGGCTTGCGCGCCATCGCCGTGCTCGCGGTGTTCGCGCAGCACGCATTGAAAGCGCCGCTGTGGATGGGCGTCGATCTGTTTTTTGTCCTGAGCGGCTTTCTGATCAGCGGCATCCTGCTCGATCGCAAGGACCGCGGGCAATCCTATTTCCGCTACTTTTACGCACGCCGCGCGCGACGCATCCTGCCGCCGTATCTGTTGCTGATGGTGGTGTCGTCGCTGCTGTTCGGCCTCGCGTGGGCGCAGCATTGGTACTGGTATGCGTTTTTCGCGACCAATATCGGCGACGCGCTCAATCAGAGCGGTCACGACAGCCTCAACGTGCTGTGGTCGCTCGCGGTCGAAGAGCAGTTCTATATCTTCTGGCCGTTCGTGATCCTGCTTGTGCCCGAGCGTCTGCTCGGCTACGTGGCGGCCGCGCTGATCGTGCTGGTGCCGGTGCTGCGCGCGGTGGCCACGCCCTGGTTCGACTCGTTCTGGCCCATCTATTACCTGACGCCGTTCCGCATGGACCTGCTCGCGGCCGGCGCGCTGCTCGCGGTGGCGGTGCGGCGCGACCGCCACGCGCTCGAGCCGTTCAAATGGCTCGCGGTGCTCGGTTTCTTCGCCGCGCTGGCCGTGCTGGCGTGGCTGCATCTGCAGTTTCCGCGGTTTCGCGCGGCCAATACGCCGTTGTCGAATGCCGGGCTCTACAGCGTTTCGTTGGTGCTTTGTACTTCCGTCGTGGTCATCGCCCTGCAAAGCAAGGGCATCGTCAAACGGCTGCTGTGCAATCCCGTGCTGGTCTATATCGGCACCATCAGCTACACGATTTACCTGATTCACCTGAGCGTGCTGTACGTGCTGTGGCCGCTGCATCTGAACCGTTATCTGACCGCCGGGTGCGCCCTCGCGATCACGCTCGCCTACGCGAGCATCACATGGTTCGCGTTCGAGAAGCGGTTGATTTTCGGTGCACGCGGCAAGAAACAGGCGCATGTGCCTGGCCATGCGTCGGCTCAGACGCAGACGCATGCGCCGTCCGGCAGCAGTGTCGCGCGAGCGGGCACTGCGCCGCAAAGCCGCGCATGAGATGCCGTGGAGACCTTGCCGCGAGCCTGAGGGCCGCGGCTCCCATGTCGAGTGCACGTGTTGGCTTGCCCGTGCGCGCATGGACCGCTGCGCTGACCGGCTCGCTGGCGATGGCACTCGCATGCGGGCCCATGACCTGCGCAGCCGGCACAAACGCGGCGCAAACGCCGCAGACACAAGCGCAAGAGCAAGCGCAAGAGCAAACGCAACGGCAAGTCCAGATCGACGCCTACGGCGATTCGACCACGCTCGGTATCACCTGCAACGACGGCCACTGCGGCCCACAGCCGCAAAACGCCGTGTCCTATCTGCAGGAAGAACTGAACGCGCATCACGGCGATCGCGTACGCGTCACGAATTTCGGCGTAGGCGGCACCATGGCCGTGCAACTGCGCGACGGCACCGGCAATCGCCGCGCCGGGCCGACCGCCGGTCTGCCATGGCGCGAACGCCTCGCGGCCTCGCCCGCGCAGATCGTGTTGATCAACTACGGCATCAACGAAGTGATGCAGAACCAGACGCCCGAGCAGTTTTACGCGGCTGAAACGGAGCTTGTGAAAACCGCCCGCGCGCTCGGCAAGCAGGCGGTTCTGCAAACGTCGAACCCGATGCCGGACAACCGGCTCAACGCGCGGCTCGCCGCGATGGTCACGATGACGCGCCGCGTGGCCGCCGAACAGCAGGTGCCGCTCGTCGATCAGTTCGCTTACGTCAGCAGTCTGCCCGACTGGAAGACGCTGATGTCGGATGGCGCGCATCCGAAGCCGGGGCTCTACCGGCTCAAGGCCGAACAGGACTATCAGGTCGTCGACCCGCTGGTGCGGCGGCTGCTGGACGACACGCTCTGAAGCGCTTTTTTCAGGCGCGCTTCACGAGGTCCGCTTCATGACGCAGGTGAATCGTGCTTCCGAAATGCGCTTCCGAGTGTGCCGATGAAATGCGCCCTGGCGGGTGCGAATGCTTCTTCCTTTTTTCTTTTACCAATATCGAAGGCAAGCCATGAGCCAACCACACAGCCAACCACGCAAAGCGATCATCACCGGCGTATCCGGACAGGACGGCGCCTATCTGACCAAACTGCTGCTCGAAAAGGGCTATCACGTGACCGGCACGTACCGGCGCACGAGTTCTGTCAATTTCTGGCGCATGCGTGAGCTCGGCGTGCTCGATCATCCGAATCTGCGTCTGGTCGAACACGATCTGACCGATCTCGGCTCGACGTTGCGCCTGCTCGAAGGCGCGCAGGCCGACGAGCTGTACAACCTCGCCGCGCAGAGCTTCGTGGGTGTCTCGTTCGATCAGCCCGTGACCACCGCGGAAGTGACCGGCGTCGGTGCGCTGAATCTGCTCGAAGGCCTGCGCATTCTGAGCCCGAAGACGCGCTTCTACCAGGCGTCGACGTCCGAGATGTTCGGCCTCGTGCAGGCGGTCCCGCAGCGCGAGAGCACACCCTTCTATCCGCGCAGCCCGTATGGCGTCGCCAAGCTGTTCGCGCACTGGTCGACCATCAACTATCGCGAGTCGTACAACCTGTTTGCCAGCAGCGGGATTCTGTTCAATCACGAATCGCCGCTGCGTGGCCGCGAATTCGTCACGCGCAAGATCACCGACACGGTCGCGAAGATCAAGCTAGGAAAAGCGGACGTACTGGAACTCGGCAATCTGAGCGCGCAGCGCGACTGGGGCTTTGCGCTCGAATACGTCGAAGGTATGTGGCGCATGCTGCAGGCCGACACGCCGGATACCTTCGTGCTCGCCACCGGCCGCACGGAGACGGTTCGCGATTTCGTGCGCATGGCGTTCAACGCCGCGGGTTATCAGATCGAATGGTCGGGTAAGGACGAGCGCGAGACCGGTATCGATGTCGCGACCGGCAAGACGCTGGTGCGCGTGAATCCGAAGTTCTACCGCCCGGCCGAAGTCGATTTGCTGATCGGCAGCGCGGACAAGGCGCGCGACACGCTCGGCTGGCAGCCGCAGACCACGCTCGAACAGTTGTGCCACATGATGGTTCATGCGGATATTGGGCGCAATGAGCATCACGAGACGTTCTGAGCCGATGTAAGGATGCGCGGCCGCAGCGCCGGCCGCGTGCAGCGGCGCAAGGACCGTCGGTAAAGAACGTCCATGCAAAAGACGCGAGGCTTGATCGTCATGATTCAAGCCTCGCGTCTTTTTGCTTCCTGGGCGAAGCGAGCAGCGCTGCGCCACGTTCTTCGGGCCGCACGCGCGTGATGCGCGCGAGCCACAAGTGGGGCGAGGGGCTGCCGCGTCAGCGCACGAGCGGCAAGCTCATCGCCCCATCAACTCAATGCACCCCACCCGCCCCAATCGCCTCGCTGTACACCGACGCCACACGCTTCGCGATCACCGAGTTATCGAAATTCTCACGCGCATAACGGCGGCACGCATCCGCATCCGGCAACTTGAGCGAGCCGTTCAACGCACCGGCAAGACCATCTGCAATTGCCTGCGCGCCCGTCTCCAGCAGCACCAGATTCGGCGACAACCCCGCCACCGCTTCAGGCAAGCCACCGACCGGCGTCACCAGCACCGGCGTACCCGATGCGAGCGATTCGACGGTGATGAGACCGAAGCCTTCGAGCGCGACCGTCGGCACCACGCTGATGTTCGCCGCCCGATACAACGCAGCCAGATGCTGATCGGGCACGAAACCCAGCAGCTTGACGTTGTCCTCCAGCCCAGCTTCGCTGATGCGCGCCTGCAACTCGCCTTCGAGCCGCCCCTTGCCCGCAATCAGCAGCAGCACGTCCGGCGCGCTGCGCTTGAGCAGCTTCACCGCGTCGATCAGATCTTCGAGACCCATACGGCGCACGAGGCGCCGCACCGCCAGCACGATCGGCCGGTCCTGCGGCAGTTGTAGCCGCAGGCGCGCCTCGGCCGGCGTGATCGGCAGATTGAACTGCTCGACGTCGACGCAACCGGGCACCACGCGCACGCGATCCGGCGCGATCCGGTAGCGCGAGGTCAGAATCTTGCCGAACGCCTCCGACAGCACGATCAGCCGCGACGAGCGCGCATACACCGACTGCTCCAGATAGCGCTTCGCGCGCTGGCCGAGCGAATCGGCGCCTTCGACGTGGCTCTCGTCGGCCCACGGCCCCTGAAAATGCGACACCTGCGGAATGCCGCGCGTCACGTCGAGTCCCGGAAACGTGTACAGCGCGAAGTGCGAGGAGATGACGTCCGGGCGCGAAGTGCTGATTTCCTGGCGCAGCGCACGGCGTGCCGCCATCAGCCGCAACGGCAGCGATTGCGCGGCCGAGCCGAAGCCGTTGATGGCGCCGCCGGTGTCCGCCGCCACTTTCGGCGAGCCGGCCACCACGCCGCGCACCGCGACGCCCGCGCCCGGCAGCGCGCCGACCAGCGAGTAGTACATGCGGTCGAGGCCGCCCGCGCGTTCGGGAAACCAGTGCATCCCGATCTGCAGCGATTTGATTGAGCTCGTCGTCATGGTTATTGCCCCTGTGCGTTCTGAGAGTTGTGTCGATGAAGCGCTGAATGCAGCGAATGCGTGGCGTGGCGCAACACGCGCCGTGCCGCTGCGGCATCCGTCATTCCGCGCTCTTCTGTCCAGCCAGCGTGTTCAGCGTCAGCGCGTCGGTCTTCGCGACCACCGCCGCTTCCGCCTCGCTGCGCCGGCGGTTTTCCTGCTGGCCGGCCAGTTGCCGGTACAGCGCGATGTATTGTTCGGCCATGCGCGCCCAGCCGAAGCCGGTGGCGAGCTGGTTGGCGGCGACACCCATCGCGCGGCGCGCATCGTCGTTATCCGCGAGACGCGCGACCGCCCCGGCGAGCGCCTTGGGATCGTCCGGATCGTCGAGCACGATCCCGCAATCGGGCGTGATGATTTCGGCGCCGCCCGCGGTGCGCGCGGTGACCACCGGCAAGCCGGCCGCCATCGCTTCGAGCAGCGACAGACTCATCGCTTCGTAGCGCGAAGGAAACACGAACGCGTCGACCGAATGCATCAGCACCGGCATCTCCTTCACGAGGCCGAGAAAATGCACGCGGTGCGCGATGCCGAGCGCCTTCGCCTGTTCCGGGTACGGACTGCCCGGCAAAAAACCGGCCACCGCGATCTGCACGTGCTCCGGCAAGTGCTTCAAAGCGGCCAGCACGGTGCCGAGATTCTTGCGCGGCGTGCGCAGATCGCCGACGAATAGCAACAGGAACGCATCCTTCGGCAAGCCGAATTTCTCGCGGTTACCCGTGGCCGCCGCGAAACCTTGCGTGTCGACGCCGTTGTAGATCACGTCGACGCGGTTATGCGGCGTGAGCCCGATCGCGCGGATTTCGTCGGCGACCTTTTGCGACACCGCCGTGATCACCTTCGAGCGCCGGTAGGCCCAGCGTTCGAGCAGCGCATTGCAGCGCGTATACACCGACTGATACGCGGACCACATCCCCTTCGTGAGACCGAACGGATAGTACTTGCTGCCGAACCAGCCGCTATGCACGAAGTGCGACGTGTTGACGTCGGCGGGCATCCACGTGATGAAGCCGTTCACGTGCAGCACGTCGTATTCGCGGCGATGCGCGCGCAGCCACATCGCGCTCTTGAACGCGAACACCTGCTGGCGCAGCAGATTGGTGGGCCACCAGCGGCCGATCTTCACCGGCGCCCAGCGGACGTTCGGATGCGCGAGCAGCTCGGGCGCGACGTGCGACGCGACCAGCGTGACGCCGATGTTCTCGTCGAGGGCGGCACGCGCGATCTCGTGGTTGACGCGCCCCTGGCCGTCGTTATGGCGCACTACGTGCGTGACAATGGCGACTCTCAATCCGTGCCTCCGTGGAGAAATAACGTGCGTCGGCGGTTCATCTTGTCGTGATGGACCGCGGAAAGAATCGAAAAAACACTCATGAAAAGCAGCAGACCGCCGGTGCCGACCAGCGAGTTGGTGAACACCAGCATCGCGAAGGTCGCGAGGCTCAGGCTCAGGCACGCGGACACGAACTTGTCGTCGCGCAACCTGAACGACGCGAGTACCGCGCGCATGAGCAGCCAGACGATGCCGGACATGTACAGCAGCGTGCCGGGCCAGCCGAGCACGAACGGGATGTTCATCACGCCGCTGTCGAAGTTGCCGTACTGGCCCAACTGGCCGCCGTCGTTCGACAGCTTGGTCGAGGTGCCGGTCGCGCCCATGCCCTCGCCGGCCACGTCGGTGAACGCGGTCTTCGCGAAGGTCGCGTAGAACTCGTTGCGCGCGGCGTAGCTCTGGTCGTCGTTCAGGTTGACGATGGTGGTCAGGCGCGCCTGCATCCGCTCGGCCACCGGGCCGACCGCCAGCAGCGGTACGCACAATCCGGCCAGCAGCACCGCGCTCGCGACGATGCGCAAGCGCACCTTGTTGTTCGACTTGACGAGCTGGATCAGGAGCGCGATGACCCAGCCGCCCCAGGTCGAGCGCACGAGGCTCAGCGCGAACGAGAAGAAGCCGAGCGCCGCGGCGATCCAGCGCACGCGGTGGGTGGCCGCCATCACGAAGACCATCGCGCCCATCATCGCGAACGCGAACGGTCCGGACGAATTCATCGTGCTGAACACGCGCACGCCCATCGGCACCGGGTCGCCTTGCGAGTTCATCTGCGAGCCGAGCATCCACAGCGCGTCCCACTGCGGCATGATGAAGAACTGGATCAGGCCGTAGCCGCCCATCACGAGCATGCCCCAGATGAACGTGTTGACGATCGTGTCGCGGTACTGCGGATACTGGCGCGTGTGCGCCATGATGTGAAAGCCGATCAGGATCGGATACAGCCAGTTGGCGAGGTCATAGGTGGCCGCGAGCGGCCCGCTCGACATCACGCCGACCATGAACGCATAAGCGAGCCCCAGGAGGACCAGCAGCACCGGCAGGCCGCGCCGCTGCGCGAGCAGCTTGTAGTAACGCAGCAGCGACAGCGCGCTGATCATCGTGACCGCGAGCGGCGCGACCTGGATCAGGCTGGTCGGCGTGAACGAGCCCTTGGACCAGTCGGCCAGACGCCGCACTTCCGGGCTCAGGAACCACAGCCACCACATGAAGCCGATGTAGCGCGCCGGGCTCTTGAAGTACAGCCACAGGCCCGTCAGGATCGCGAGCACCGGGAACGCGAGCGTGAGCACCGTGCCCTGATGCGCGACGATCAGCACCGCCGTGATCAGCCACAGCAACAGCGGCGGCAGCCATTCCTGCGGGCCGCCGGACAGCAGCCGCGCCGTCCCTTTTGGGGCGGCGTCGGTGGCGTGGGCTCGCGCAATCGTGGACATCGTTCAGAGGCCTCCGCGTGATTCGCGCGCGGCAGCGCGAGCGGGTTGTGCCTGCTGCGGTGCCTGGGCCTGCCTGGGCGCGTGCGCCTGGGCCGCTTGCGTGTGCTCTTGTGCCCGTGCCTGAGTTTGCGTCTGACCCTGCGCACGCGCACGCAGCATGTCGCGCGTGATCCGCACGTGCTGCATCGCGTAGTGCTGCGTCGTCAGATCCCGCGACAGCAATCCGGCAGCCGCCGCCTGCGCCTGGCGCAACGCTTCGGCTGGCGACGCGACGAGCCGGTCCACCGCCTCGCGCAGTGCCTGCGGATCGAACGGCGGGATATAGGCCGCTTCGTCCGCCGGAAAATAATCCTGCAGCGCGCCGACGTTCGTCACCACCATCGGCTTGCCGACGGCCGCCGCTTCCAGCATCACGGTGATGCCCGACGCGTGCGAATTCGGCCGCAGCGGCACGACGATCACGTCGGCCCACTCGTACAGCTCATGCTGCTTCCTGATGCCCGAGAACAGCGCGATCTCGACATTCGGCGCGCGCAGCGACGCGGGAATTCGGCGCCGCGTCGCGAGCTTCACCGTGTAGCGCGAGTCGTTGCCGAACGCCTTGATGAGCGTCTCCCAGTCGCGGTCGCGATCGTTGCCGATCGCAGCGATGCGCAGCGGCGTATGCGGCGTCCATTGCGCCGGCGCGCTGACCGGAAAGTCCTGCGTGTTCAGGCCGTACAGCAGCGGCCGCGCGTCGCGGCCGAAATAGCGCTGGCATAGCTCGGCGTTTTCGCTCGCGAGCGTGGTCAACTGATCGGCGCGGCGCATCAGCTTGCGATACAGCCAGCTACGAAAAATCCCATACGAAGGCCACTTGTCGAGCAGCCACACGCTTTGTGCGAGCAGCAGCGGCGATGCGGCGGGGCCTGGCTTACGGCCGCTCAGCAGCAGCATCAGCGCGGCCGACAGCCATTCCTGCTCGGTGTGCGTCCAGATCACGTCGGAGCGCAGCATCTCGGCGCGGTTGCGCCACGTGTGGATGAAGTCGAAGCCCAGCAGCGCCTTCAGCGCGCGGCGCGCGAGGCGCACCGGCTTGCCTTCGCGCGCGTCCTGCGAATAGGTCAGCCTGAACTCGTCGGACTCCGCGTGGTGATAGCCGTACAGGCAGCCGATGTTGTCGCCCGGCCGGTAAAAACGCGGGTCCGCGCCGTAAAACAGATGAACGTGAACTTTCGTACTCATGCAGACACTCCGCTCTGCCGGTGGAAAGAGGCATCGGCGGCCCTGACGTTGGTCTGGGGCCGATGCGCGAACATGGGGGACGCGGTGGCGCTTGCGGGGCTGCTCACGAGAGCGCCCGGCGCGCTTCATGCGCGCCCGTGCGCACCGCGCGCCAGCGCGAGAGCTTCAGCCCCGCCTGCTTCGACACCAGCGCGAGCGCCGCATGCGTGAGTCCCGGATAGACCCGCGTGCCGACCAGCGTCCACCACCACCACGCGGCCTCGCGGCGCAGCGGCGGCAACTGGTCGCGCAGGATCAGATGGAAGTTGAACGCGGCGTTGCGCAATGCCGTCATGGTTTGCGCGTCGCGGCGGTCTTCGTCGAAACGTTCGGCGGGAAAGTGATCGACCGCCACGCGCGGGTCGTACATCAGCTTCCAGCCCGCATTTCTCACTGCGAGGCTGAACGCCATGTCGTTGTGGACCTGCGCGCCCGCGCCGCGCAAGCGCGCGTCGAAGCGGATCGTGCGCACCGCGTCGCGCCGGTAGCTCATGTTGGCGCCCTTCAGGATGTCGACTTCGCGTGCGCCGCCGACCCCGAGATGATGATTGCCGATGATCTTGCCGTGCGCGGTGACCTTGCCCACCAGTTCCCGCTCGCCGTCGAGCACGCGGCCCTTCTCGTGCACCCAGTCGCGCCCGCCGAGCGCGCCGAGACGCGCGTCGCTCTCGAATGCGGCCGCGATCCGTGCGACCCAGTCGACGTGTGGCGCGGCGTCGTCGTCGGTGATCGCGATCACGTCGCCGCTCGCGGCATCGAGCCCGCGATTGAGCGCCGCGACCTGGCCCGGCACTTCGATCGGCGCGATCACGAGCGCCAGCGTGCCCGGCACGGCCGGATCGCGCAGACACCTATGCGTCGCGTCGTCGTCGGCGCGCGCCACCACCACCACTTCGTCGGGCGCGCGCGACTGCCGTTGCAGCGCCGCGAGGCAGCGCACCAGATCGGCCGGGCGGCGGTATGTCGGAACCAGTACCGTCACTTTCATCGTCATGTCCTTTTTATCTTCGTTGCGCTGGAGACTGAGCAGGCGGAGCGCGGGCTGCGCTCAGGTGCTCAGATATTCCTGAACCGCCGCGTAGCTGCGGTCGTAGCCGCCGCGCGAGCGCGCCGGCATGCCGTTGAAAATGCCGCCCTGCACGTGCACGCCGGCGGCGCGCAGGCGCTTCAGCGCATCGGCGATCTCGCCTTCGCTGTGCACGCCCGAGCGCATCACGAAGAAGGTCGAGCCGGCATACGCGCCGATGATCGACGCATCGGTCACGGCCAGCACCGGCGGTGTGTCGATCAGGATCACGTCGTAGCGCTTGGCGAGCCCGTCGAGGTATTGCGGCAGACGCGGCGACATCAGCAGCTCCGACGGATTCGGCGGACGGCGGCCGCACGCGATGAAGCTCAGGTTCTCCACGTTCGAACTGCGGATCGCTTCTTCGAGTGAGATCTGGCCGCTCAGCAATTCGGACAGGCCGTTATCCTGCGGGCCGCCCAGGCAGCGTTCGAGCACGCCGCGCCGCATGTCGCCGTCGATCAGCAGCACACGCTTGCCCGAGTGCGCGAGCAGCACTGCGAGGTTGACCGTCAGGAAGCTCTTGCCGACCCCGGCCATCGGACCGGTCAGCATGACGATGCTGTTGCGCGCGTCCATCATCGTGAACTGCATCGAGGTGCGCAGGCTGCGCAGGCTTTCGATCGTCACGTCCTTCGGACGCGCGTTCGCCAGCACCGAGCGCAGACGCTCGCCGCCGCGCTGGAACGCGCTTTCGAGTTGCGCCTGCTCGGCGCTTTGCGGCACGAGCCCGAACACCGGCAGATGGAACGCACGCTCGATGTGATCCGGGTCGTCGATGCCCTTGAACATATTGCGGCGCAGGAACACGAAACCGGTGCCCGCGATCAGCCCGAGAATCACCGCCGCCGACAGGATCAGCATCTTCTTCGGCTTGACCGGTGCGCCCGGACGCAGCGCCGCGTCGACGATATGCACGTTGCCGCCCGTGCCCGCCTTCTGCACCGACAACTCCTGCACGCGGTTGAGCAGCAGCACGTAGATGTCTTCGGCGACCTTCGCGTCGCGCTGCAACTGCACCGCCTTCACTTCGGTGGCCGGCAGATCGCGGAAACGGTCCGCGTATTTGGCGCGCTGCGCCTGCAGCTCGGCCATCTGCTCACGCGCGGCCTTGAGCAGCGGATGGTCGTCGCCGTAACGCTCGGTCAGCTGTGCCATCTGCAGACGCAGGCCGGCGATCTGCTGTTCGTACTGCACGCTGCCTTCGAGGTACACCTTGGCCTCGTCGCTCGCGTTGATCGAGCCGGACTGGCGCTGATACGCGGTCAATGCCGCTTCGGCGCGCTCCAGATCGGACTTCAGGCGCGGCTCCTCGCTCTTCAGGAAGTCGAGCATGCGGATCGCGTCTTCCTGCTTGTTCGAGACGTGCTGGCGCACGTATGACTGCGCAAGCGCGTTGGCGACCAGCGCCGCGTGTTCGGGGCTCTTGTCTTCCAGCGAGATCTGGATCACGCCGGTCTGCTTGCCCTGCTCCTGCACGGTGATGGCCGACTGGAACGCGGTGATCGCGTCGAGGTCGTTGGCGCGCATCACCGTGAATTCCTGGCCCGGACGCGCGACCAGACTGTTCACGAGCATCGTCACGCCGCCGCCTTGCGCCTGTTGCCCGACCTGACCGCGCAGCAGCAGCGCGCCGTTGGGTGCGAACAACTCGTAGTACTGCTCGTCGATCACGCGCAGATTCAACTTCTGGCCTTCGAGCGCGGGCGTCACGTCGATCGAATCGAGGTCGACGGATTCGCCGCCCCATGCGTACGACGTCAGCCCCAGCCACGGCCGCGCCGGCTGGCCGGGCGTAGCGAGGCGCGCGGCGATGCTGCCGAGCAGCGGCACCGTCTTCGGCGTGACGCTGAAGTTCAGCTTCAACTGCTGCACCACCGGACCGACCACGCCGCGGCTCTTGATGATTTCGATTTCGGCGTCGGTCGGCAGCGAGGTCGAGCCGCTCGTGATCGCGGCGCCCGTCTGCGTCTGCGTGAGCGCCTGCGACGTGTTGTCGGACTGCTCGACGCGCACGTGCGCATCGGCCGAATAGATCGGCTTCGCGAGGTAGCAGTACGCGACGGCCATCGCGATGATCACGCCGGCGATTGCAAGCAGCCACCAGATGTCGTCGATGATCACCTGCACCAGTTGCCCGAGGACGATGTCCTCTTCTTCGGTCTTGATCGGACCGGCCATGTGTGGAGAGATTTGATTGCTCACAATTCGATCCCGTATCGGTTGCTTCGGCGTTTTTGCTTCGGTCCCGCGCCGCGCCCATGAAGAGAGCGGCGCGGGCCTGTCTACGGCTCGGAGGTTCAGCGCGTCAACTGCTTCAGATAGAACAGCGTCTGCACGCTCGGCAGGACCTGCTGCAACACACGGTTGAAGGTGGTCGAAGCGGCGGTGCCCACATACACGACATCGAGCGGCTGCAACTGGAACTGCGAGGACAGCATGATCGAGTCCGGCTGCGTCATGTCGAGGCGGAACACCTCCGGCGTGGTCGGATGGTCCTTCATGCCGCGCATCACGAAAATCTGGCGCGGATTGGCGTCGGTGTTCAGGATGCCGCCGCCTTGCGTCAGCGCATCGGCGATCGTCATGCGGCCGCGCACGATCGGCACCTGGATCGGCGTCTTCACTTCACCCAGCACGAAGATGCGGCTGTCGGTGCGGTCCGGTACGTTGATCACGTCGCCGTTTTGCAGCATCACGTTCTGCGTGGTGTCGCCGCGATCGAGCATGCGGTCGGCGTCGAGCGTGTAGAGCTTGTTGTTGCGCGTGAGGCGCACGCGCTGGATATCGGCGTCCGAGTTCGTGCCGCCCGAGCGCGTGATCGCGTCGACCAGCGAGAGCGGCACGTCGCTGATGGCGAGCGGTCCCGGCGTCTTCACTTCGCCGGTCACCTGGACTTTCTGGCCGCGATACGACAGCACGCGCACGTCGACCTGCGGATTGCGGATATAGCGCACGAGGCCGCTCGCGAGCTGCTCGCGCAACTCGCCGGTGGTTTTGCCCGCGGCCTTGATGCGGCCGACGAACGGGAAAAAGATCGTGCCGTCGGCGGCGATGGTCTGGCCGTACGGGTCGGCCTGGCCCGGCAGCGCGGCCGTATACGGCTGCTGCAACGCACCGCCGATCGACTGCGTGGTGTTGCCGCCCGAGGACAGCGTGCTGCCCTGCGGCGTGGTCAATTCAGGGTGATCCCACACGGTGATGCCGAGAATGTCCTGCGGCGAGAGACGGTACACGTACTGCGACGGGTCGCTCAGAGCCGAGGTCGGCAGCACCTGGGTTTTCGAAGCGGCCGCCTGCGCCTGCGCGGCGATCAGGTTGCCGTCGATCAGATGGACCGGATAGGTTTCGGTGGGCCGGTTCTGGTCGTCCTCTTTCAGGCGCGACGTGTCGAGATAATTGCCCGGTGCGGTGGCGCAGGCCGACAGAAAAGACGTCAGCAAAAGTGTCGCGGCGAACTTCGTACTGAAGCCGGCCTTGACGTTCGCGAATGAGTTTGCAGTGAGTTTTTGCATCAGCATATTTTTTTCAGCCATCCCATGACCAGATGTTCGATGAGCACGAGACTCTCCCTGTAAGCGGTTTCCTCGCCGCCGTGCGGATCGGCGACGTCGGAATCGTCTTCCCATTTGCCGAGCGGAAAGACCTTGCCGCGCGAGGCCGGATCGAGCGCTTCGACGTCGCTCACCTGCGCGCGCTCGGTGACCAGCACCAGATCCGCGGCTCGCACGAGCTTGCGGTCCAGCCGGCGCGAGTAATGGATGCCGGAGGCAACGCCCTGCTCGGCGAGCAGGCGTTGCATGACCGGGTCCATCGCGTGGCCGTTCATCGCGCGCAGGCCCGCCGAATGAAACGCGATCGGCGCGGCGGAGCGCCCTGCTTCCGACGCCGCCCGCTGCCTCGCCTTGAACAGCATTTCGGCGGCGGGCGAACGGCAGACGTTGGCGTGGCAAACGATCAGAACGTTGGCGAACATGGCAGGCTCCTTGACGAGGCGCGTGGTGAGCGGGTGGCCCGGCGGCCTAGAGGCTCGCGGCGGCGGCGTTCACCGCGCGTGTATCGACATCCGCGTGCGCGACGGGCAGGCCGTTCGCGCCGACCCGCGCCGGCGCATTGCGCAGCGCGTGCTGACGGCCGATCGCGTGATACTCGATGCCGAGTTCGAGCAGCGCATCCGGCTCGTAGAGATTGCGGCCGTCGAAAATCAGCGGCATCTTCAGCATCTCCTTGAGCGCGTCGAAGTCCGGGCTCTTGAACACCTTCCATTCGGTGAGGATCACCAGCGCGTCGACGCCCTCGGCCGCTTCCATTTCTTCCTTCACGAACGTGAGGCGCGCGTGCTGCTGCGGCACGTCCTTCAGATCGAGCGCGAACACGCGCTTCGATTCGTCGATCGCGACCGGGTCGTAGGCCTTCACGCGCGCGCCGCGGCGCAGCAGTTCGGCGATCAGCGGACGGCTCGGCGCTTCACGCATGTCGTCGGTGTTCGGCTTGAACGCGAGGCCCCACACGCCGAACGTGCGGTCCGACAGGTCTTCGCCCAGACGTGCGACGATCTTCTGCGCGAGGATGCGCTTTTGCGTGTCGTTGACCGCTTCCACCGCTTCGAGAATGCGCAGGTTCGCTTTGTGGTCCGCGGCCGTGCGGATCAGCGCCTGCACGTCCTTCGGGAAGCACGAGCCGCCGTAGCCGCAACCGGCATACAGGAAGTCGTAGCCGATGCGCGGATCGGAGCCGATGCCACGGCGCACCGCTTCGATATCCGCGCCGACACGGTCGGCCAGATTGGCCAGTTCGTTCATGTACGAGATGCGCGTGGCGAGCATCGCGTTGGCCGCGTACTTGGTGAATTCGGCCGAGCGCACGTCCATGTACAGCGTGCGTTCGCGGTTGCGGTTGAACGGCGCGTAGAGACGCTTCATCAGTTCGCGCGCTTTTTCGCCGGGCACGTCCTCGTCGCAGCCGAGCACGATGCGATCGGGTCGCGTGAAGTCTTCGACCGCCGCGCCCTCTTTCAGGAACTCCGGATTCGACACCACCGAGAACATGTGCGCGGCGTTGCGCGCGGCCAGTTCGGCCGCGACCACGTCACGTACACGCGAGGCCGTGCCGACCGGCACCGTCGATTTGTCGACGATCACCTTGAAGCCCGTCATATGCCGGCCGATATTGCGCGCGGCGGCGAGCACGTATTGCAGGTCGGCGGAACCGTCCTCGTCGGAGGGCGTGCCGACCGCGATGAACTGGATGTCGCCGTGCGCGACCGCCGCCTCGACGTCGGTCGAGAACTTCAGGCGCCCGGCCTTGCGATTGCGCGCGATGATGTCCTGCAGACCCGGTTCATGGATCGGCACGCCGCCGTTGTTGAGCACGTCGATCTTGCGCTGATCGACGTCGAGACAGAACACGTCGTGGCCGATGTCGGCCAGACAAGCGCCCGTCACGAGGCCTACGTAGCCACTACCGATGATCGTCAGGTTCATGTGTTGCACCTCGAGAAAAGGAATTGATTCGGTGGAGTTGATTCAGGCGTGCGCTCATGTGGCGCGTCGCGTTGCATGACCGGGGCTCGATCGCGGGATTCAATAAGCGTTGTTGCCCACGAAGCCCTTCCACAGCGTCAGCACGACGATCTTGATGTCGAGCCAGAAGGTCCAGTGCTGCATGTAGTACAGATCGAGCTTGACGCGGCCCATCATCTTTTCGATGCGGTCGGTTTCGCCGCGATAGCCGTTGATCTGCGCCCATCCGGTGATGCCGGGCTTGATCCGGTAGCGGTGCATGTAGCCCTTCACCAGATCCTTGTAGATGTCGTCGTGTTCGAGCGCATGCGGGCGCGGGCCGACCACCGACATCTCGCCGCGCAGCACGTTGATGAACTGCGGCAGTTCGTCGAGGCTGGTGCGCCGCAGGAACGCGCCGACCGCGGTGATCCGCGGGTCGCGGCGCGTGGCCTGGGTGATCTTGCCGGCCTCTTCCTTGTGCTGCTTCATCGAGCGGAATTTGTAGATCTCGAACTGATTGCCGTCGATGCCCTTGCGCTTCTGGCGGAAGAACACCGGGCCGGGCGAACTCAGCTTCACCATGGCCGCGATCACCAGCATCAGCGGCGACAGCGCGGTCAACGCGGCGAGTGCGAACAGGCGGTCGAACACGCGCTTGGGCAGCACGCGCAGATCGGTGATCGGCGAGGCGGCCAGGTTGATCGCCGGCACGCCGAGCAGCTCGACCATCGGCTGATTGAACAGCGTGAGACTGCGCACGTCCGGAATGAAGCGGATGTTCACGAAGTCGTTGCGCAGGTCCATCACGAAGCGATGGATCGCCTTTTCCTTCGAGATCGGCAGCGCCAGCCACAACTCGCGAATCGCACGCTGGCGCACCAGCTGGATCATCCGCTGATAGTCGCGCTCGACCGGCACGCCTTCGATCACGTCGCCCGCGTCCGGGTCTTCGTAGTGATTGATGGTGCCGTCCTCGTCGAACATCACGACCGGGCTGAAGCCCGCTTCCGGGCGGCTGCGCATCTGCTCGATCAGGAAGCGACCATACGGCGCCCCGCCGACGATCGCCACCGCGCGCTGATTGAAGCCTTCGCGGCGCAGCCCGCGCAGGATCGAATAGACGATCACCTTGGTAACGATCAGCAGCACGATGGTGGCAATTGCCCAGTACACGAGCCACAGCCGCGACAGGCTGTCCGAGCGGTGCAGGCTGAAGCTGATCAGCACGCCCGTGATCTCCACCATCACCCAGCCGCCCGCCACGCGCGACAGCAGGTCGTAGAGCGGCTTGCCGCGCCACGATTGATAGATGCCGAGCGCCGGGAAAAACACCACCACCAGCAGGCAGCCGAACGCGAGCGACACGCTTTGCATATCGTCCAGCCACACGAACTTCCCGCTGTGCACGGCCGCCGCGATGGCGGCGCCGAGCGCGACCATGGCGATGTCGATGATTCTCGATAGAACGCTCAGCATGCGCTGCCCCTCAGTTCGTCAGTCAAGTGCCATCCGTTGGTTGGTTGAATCCGTCGCCACCCCGTCCGCCAATCGGGCACACCACGCCGTCGAGCGCGTCCCGCAATAAGCCTGCGCGACGCGAAACTGATTGAACCGGTGCGATTGCCCTTCCCTTTTCCCGAGCCTGAAATTGCCTGAATGGCCGGATCGGGAAATTGATGTCGGAATGAGTGAATACCCTTGTACAGGTATAGATAAAGCGATATTAAAATTCGCACTGCAAGACCGCAAAATATCTCAAATTGTATCGGTCAAAGTTTCGATATTTTTTCTGAGTTTTGTTCGGCAATTGTTACCGGATGAAGGGCTTCCTGCCGCTTTTGGAGCGCTCTTAAGGCCGATCTGTAAGGTAAATTCGCCCGCGCCCCGCAATTCCCTACGAAGCTTACGCCTGACTTCGTGACGTCATTCTGACGCAGAATGTGCGGTAAAAAAATGGCCGCCGATTTTTTTCGGGTAATTTTTCTTTTTTATAAATCGACCGGACATTTTTTCTACATGAAATGGATATTTTTATTGCGCGCATTTATATAGTTTTCATTTAACGCGCTTTTATTGATTCCAGACTTCATGATAAAACTCGTCGCATTCACCCAGCCTCGAGGAGTCCATCATGACAGCTCCGGTCACGGCGACACCCGCCGACACCCGGTCCACGCAAGCTATGCCCCTGAACGTCAAACTCAAGGTTCACCCCGTGATTCTCGCGGGCGGCTCCGGCACGCGGTTGTGGCCGATGTCGCGCGAACAGCATCCGAAACAGCTGATCGGTTTGCTCGGCGAAGACTCGCTGCTGCAATCCACCACCCGTCGTCTCGACGGGCTCGAATCCGGCTACCCGCTCACCGAGCAACTGGTCGTGGTGGCCAATGAGGAGCAGCGCTTCACCACCGCCGAGCAACTACGCACGAGCGGCAAGCCGACCCGGCTGATTCTCGAACCCGCAGGCCGCGATACGGCGCCCGCGCTGACGGTGGCCGCGTTGTCGATCGCCGCGCAGGACAGCGACGGCATCATGGTCGTGATGCCTGCCGACCACGCCGTCTCCGACAGCGCCGGCTTCCATGCGGCGGTGGCCGCCGGTGTGCAGCATGCGGCGGCCGGGCACATCGTGACGATGGGCATCGTGCCGACGCGCGCGGAAACCGGCTATGGCTACATTCGCATCGGTGCGGCGCTCGCCGCACAGACGAATGCTACGGATAACGAAGCATCCGGCAAGATCGCTGCGCATCAGCTCGACCGCTTCGTCGAGAAGCCGCATCTGGAACTCGCGCAGCGCTACGTCGAATCGCGCGAGTATTGGTGGAACAGCGGCATCTTCATCATGCGGGCGTCCACCTGGCTGAAGGCGATTCGCCATTTCCAGCCGGCCATTTACGAGGCGTGCTCAGCAGCGTTCGCGGGCGGCAAAGCGGACGGTGACTTTTTCCGTCTGCAGCGCGACGCGTTCAGCGCCTCGCCGTCGAATTCGATCGACTACGCGGTGATGGAACAGCTCGGCGCCGATCAGAGCATCGCCACCGGTGTGGTCGTGCCGCTGCAGGCGGGCTGGTCGGACGTGGGCTCATGGGACGCGATCTGGGACATCTCGGAGAAAGACGCCGAGCGCAACGTGAGCCGCGGCCGCGTGATGTTCGAAGGCGCGTCGTCGACTTTCGCGCATTCCGAAGGACGACTGATTGCCTGCGTCGGCACACAGGACCTCGTGGTGGTCGAAACGGCCGACGCGATTCTCGTCGCCGACAAGTCGCGCGTGCAGGACGTGAAGAAGATCGTCGGCCGGATTCGCGAAGAAGGCGGGCTGGAAGCGTCCAACCATCGCAAGGTGCATCGCCCGTGGGGCAACTACGATTCCGTCGATACCGGCGAGCGCTTCCAGGTTAAACGCATCGTCGTGAAACCCGGTGCGCGGCTTTCGCTGCAAATGCATCATCACCGCGCCGAACATTGGATCGTCGTGCGCGGCACGGCGCTCGTCACGCGCGGTGAAGAGCGCTTTATCGTCTCCGAAAACGAATCGGCCTATATTCCGCTGGGCGTCACGCACCGCCTCGAGAACCCGGGCAAGATGCCGCTCGAAATGATCGAGGTGCAGTCGGGTTCGTATCTCGGCGAAGACGACATCGTGCGTTTCGACGACACGTATGGACGCCAGTGATCAAGCAACACGGTTGAATCACCACGAATGAAGCGGGAACCTGCGGCGGTTGCTCCTGACTGCCGCGGGGTGCTGCTGAACTAGCTATTCGCCGTGCTCATCCCGCGTGGGAGATGAGTTCTGTGTACGTCGACGAAAAGCGATCCGATGCGCGCTCTGAGGTGCTGCTATTGCCGTCGGATACGGGGGCTGCGACCGGCGCGTCACCGGGATAACGGCGCAACGGTCCACGGAATGCATTGAGCGGACCGTGCAGCGGCGCGCCATGATTCACCGCAACCGGCTCCGGCACGTGGCGCAAGGCGGGCAACGGACGTGCCGTTTGTCTCGGCGCATAGGCCGACGGCGCACGAGCCACGCCCGCGGCGGATTCGGCCGCGGCCTGCGTCGCGCGTTCCCGGTCGATCCACTGCTGCGCCCAGTCGAGCGCGTACTGCTCCGCCTCGTGCACATCCGCGAAACGCGGGCCGACGAGGCCGGAGCGCTCGACGCGCTTGCCGTCCTTCATGATTTCCGCCCACGCGCGATACATCTCGTTCGGCACCGGCTCCGCCACGACGTAGATCAGATAGCCGTGCGGGCCGGCGATCTGCATGCCGCGTGGCGCGAGACTCAGCGACAACGGGCTGCGCTGATCGTCCGGTGCTTGCGCGTGACGTGCCGACGCGATCGCCGAATTCAGCTGGCCCATCGCCGTGCCGACCGCACCCGCCTCACCGAAATCGGCAGGCACAGCGGCGCGCATCTCGGCCGTTGCGGAGTTTGCCTGCGTGCGCGCCACCGGTGTCGCAGCCGCGAGGCCGGACAATTGCCGCGTCATGTCGGCGATCGGATCAGCCGAGCGCCAGTTGGCGAGCGTGCTCGACACGCCCGGCGCCTGCCACGACTCGGGACTCCTCCAGGACACGCCACGCAGACTCTCGTCGCGCATGCTGGGTGTTTCCGCGGCCGGCGCTGCGGGTTTGGCCGCGACGGGCGGCGCCGGCTGGGGGACGTACGCGAAAGTCCGCCCGGTCTGCGACAACAACCGGACCATTTCGAGCAGCGTGCCGTTCAGTTGCCATTCTTCAAACCGGCGACGGCACGTGGGACCCGACGGATAGCGCCCCGGCAGTTTCGACCAGGGCTCGCCGGTAGTCAGAATCCACAGGACGGCATTCGCCACGATACGTGGTTCGGCGCGGGGCCGGCCGCGTCGGTTCAGACGGACGGCCGGCTCATCGGAGACAAGCGCTGCCAGCAGCGCCCATTCGTCATTGCTTAGCTCATCGAAAAACATTTGGGTTTTCTCCACGCGGCCTGGCCTGGCCGCGGCGTTGGACCTGCCACGGATTCAACTTTCACGATCCGTGTGCGGCCCTCGGTTGCACAAATATGTTTGGTACGTTCAGTTGGCTGGTCAATACCGCCCTGACTTAGTGCGGTTTGTCCCTATTGCGAAGCACAGAACGTGGTCTCACTCGTGCATGGGAGAATTTGTGCACGAAGCATACCATCCCAGGGTTTGCGTGAGTACAGTTGAGACAAGTGTTACGGATAGAAACAATCTTGTCCTTTTCACTGCGTCTTTACTTGCATTGCCGTCACACAAGGGGTGACGAACCTGACAGTAGAGCGTCGTATTGCAGAGCACAACGACGCGCGTCACGCTCGAATAGGATTTACCAATCCTACACGTGATTTAAAGCGCATTTCAATGCGTTATGGGAGTGTGCGAATGACCGGCGCGCCAGCTGACGGTCGCGCTGACGGCGTGTATGCATGACGCAAATGATGGGGGACGCAAGGGGCGCGTGCGGTGCCTGCGCGTGCGCCCTCATTTCTCTTGATACGGCGCTCGATCTGGCTTGTGGGCGCTGCTTCTAGCGAGTCGGTTTCGCGGCGGCGTCACCCACCACCGTCGTCCACTCGCGCACGCGCCAGCGCGTCACGAGTCCGGCGAGCACGTACGGATCCTTTCTGGCAAAGGCTTCGGCGGCAGCGGGAGAATCGGCTTCGAAGAGCAGCACGGCGCCGTCCGTGGGGTCGGCGAGCGCGCCGGCGAGCACGAGTTCACCGCGCGCCGACGCCGCCCACGCGAGTTTCAGATGCTCGTCGCGATACGCGGGACGCCGTTCGAGGTAGTCGGAAACGAAGTCGTACATCAACAGATAGTGCATGGCGAGCCCTCCTGTGGCTGGCGAGAGAGGGTGAACCGCAAGGCGCCGGCGTCAACATTGCCCAGCTGATTCACCAAGGAATTTTATGCCGATTTACTATTCATTTGCATTCGCAGCAATGCTGATTACATTTCTACCTTTCAATCAATGGTTCAAATAGTGGATAAGCCGATTCCATGGAATAAGCTTAATTAATTGATCTGGATTGCATAACATATTTCCACTCGGGCCTCATTCGCCTGTTTCAAACGGCGGCGGGATGTCCGGTCCCCTTCGCGTCAGGGAAAACGAGCGTGGGCGCCTGTCAACCGGAATGCGCTTTTATCCGTTCAGGCAGACAGCATTTGCCATAATGGACGTGCCGGGGGGCCCTGGATGCCGTTGACGCCCACGCGCATGAACGACCAAAAACGTTTTCACCACCGATGGAGTGTCACATGAAAATCCAATCCGCTATCGCTACGCTGGTGCTCGGCGCGGTTCTCGTTTCGCCGGTGTTCGCCGGGAACAGCCAGCAAACCAAGATGGCTGACTGTAACAAGCAGGCCGGCGACAAGAAAGGCGATGACCGCAAGGCGTTCATGCAAACCTGCCTGTCCGCGAAGCCGGCCGCCGCGCCGATGACCCAACAGGAAAAGATGAAAGTGTGTAACACGCAGGCCACCGGCAAGAAAGGCGACGAGCGCAAGGCCTTCATGAAGACCTGCCTGTCGTCCGCGCCGGCTAACTGAGTACGACTGAACGCAGCGCATCGGCGCCATGCAACGAGCATGATGACGAGGCGCTGATTGCTCGAATACGGCCGCGCCGACCTCCGCTTCGACGTCTCGCGCGGCCTCCCGCTTCCCTCGCCTCTCACCCCGCCCTTCGCAGTCCACCCGCCTGAACCCGCCGTTTTCTTCTATGATGGCTGCGGAGACGGCCCACCCCCATATACAACATTAGACGGGCCGCCATCTTGTCGTTGGTGCTGCTGAGCATCGATTGGAGGCAAGGATGGTATCGAAGCATAAAAACCGCTGGTTGAGGCGGTGGCTGCTCGTCATCGTTTTCTGGGCCGTGCCCGTGGCGATCGTCGCGGTCAGCGAGATCCGCGAGGAAATGGCGTACAACGCCGTCGACCTCGACCGCGCGCTGACCACCTGGAATTTCACCGCTGCACAACGCGCCGCCGGCGCGCCCGCGCGCTGCCACGGCAAGCTCGACGAGGCGCAGGCGGCCGGCTGTCCCGCCGACGTGCTGGCCGCCAATGCGCCGCGCCAGCAGGACGCGCGCAACGAATACAGTGTGCGCCGCACGACGCTGATCGGGTATCTGTGGCATGCGTTCGTCGGCTACTGGGTCGTGCCGGCGGTCGTGCTGCTGCTGATCGGCATGCTGATCGGCATGGTGCGCCGCGCACTGCGGCGCCCGCCGCCGGTCAAAAGTCCGGCGAATCATGGATGAGATGCGTCGCAAGAGGCGCCCTCAGGCGAAGGCCGAAAAGATCACGGGAGAGGCCCCGCCGCGGCTCGCCTGTCCCACGCTTCCCGACTTTCGTGCCGCCAATCAAATGCGGCGTCCAGGCAACACTTCCATGTCGATTTTCAGCGCCTGAGCCCGGCTCAAAAATCGGTAAAAAGCGCTTTTCCGCCTGACACCGCGCGTTTAGCCGATGCGCGACTGCGCACGACGCAGGCCTCGCGGCAAGCCCAAACAAAACGCCACACAAGCCCTTTCAGGGCCGGCACCGAGGCAGGTCAAAATTACAGCACGGCATCTTGCGATCAGCCGCAAAGCCCCGTCACACAAGGCTTCTCGCCTGCCAGCCAAGTGCGCGTTCGCACTCGCTTGTGATATAACTCAAAGGCAACCCGGCGACATTCGCCCTCATGTTGCGCCCCGGAACTACACGGAGAAAAACGATGCAAAGACGAAACTTCATGTTGAAGACTACCGCTGCGCTCGCTTTCGGAGGCATTGCACTCGCTGGCTGTACGACCACGTCTTCCAGCAGCAGCAACCCCACGCCATCCACCGATTCATCCAAGCGGCAGTCGATCGACGCCGCCGTCGACGGTACGCTCTCACGCCTCTTCACGACCGTGAAGGGTTCCCGCGAACTGGTATCGAAGGCGCGGGGCGTGCTGGTGTTCCCGTCGGTTCTGCAAGCGGGCTTTATCGTCGGTGGTCAGTACGGCGAAGGCGCGTTGCGCGTGGGCGGCGCCTCGGTCGGCTACTACAGCACGATTTCCGGGTCGTTCGGCCTGCAGGCGGGCGCGCAATCGAAGGCCATCATTTTCCTGTTCATGACGCAGGACTCGCTCGACAAATTCCGCAATGCGGATGGCTGGTCGGTCGGCGGCGACGCCTCGGTCGCGCTGGTGAAGGTCGGTGCGAACGGTGCAATCGACACGACCACGGCAACCGCCCCGGTCCAGGTATTCGTGCTGACCAATGCCGGCCTGATGGGCGACCTGTCGCTGCAGGGCACCAAGGTGTCGCGCCTGAAGATCTGAGCGTGCTATCCGCTTGGGAGGTCTGCGGGGTAAGCGTCTGATCCGCCCGGTTGCGTGAGCGGCGGTGGCCGGGTCAGACGCGGGCCCGTGCGGTCTGCGGTTGCTGGGCGGCGGGCGTGAGCGTCGCGGCGGCGGGTTCGATCGGGCTTGCGGCCGCGGCTTATCCCGGCGTTCAGGCTGTCCTTCAGGGCTTGTGCCGCTAAAGTCCGGCGGCCGCCCAAGGCAACCGCTCAGCATGAAGCAGCAATGAAAAACGGCGGTGCGCATCGCACACCGCCGTTCTTTTTTCACCGCGCCGCGCATATCCGAATGCGCGGCTCGCCGCAGCGGACGAGCGAGTCCGCCGCGTCAACTTCCCGACGACGTATCGATCACCTTGAAGCGCGAGCGCTTCTGCGCGCGAATCACCGACTGATACGCATCCACGTACTGCTGCGCCATCCGGTGCGAGGTGAAGCGCTCCTCGAAGCGCTGCCGCACGCCGGCGCGCGGCATCTTGTGCAGACGGTTGACCGCCGCCACCGCGCCAATCTCGTCCTCGACGATAAAGCCCGTCACGCCGTCTTCGATCACTTCCGGCACCGAGCCGCGATTGAACGCGATCACCGGCGTGCCGCACGCCATCGCCTCGATCATCACGAGACCGAACGGCTCCGGCCAGTCGATCGGGAACAGCAGCGCATGTGCGCCCGACAGGAATTCGGCCTTCTGGTTATCCGCAATCTCGCCGATGAACTCCACGTAGGGCAAGTCCAGCAGCGGCCGGATCTCACGTTCGAAGTACTCGCGGTCGGCCGCGTCCACTTTCGCGGCGATGCGGATCGGCATTCCACAACGCCCGGCAATGCGGATCGCCGTGTCGACGCGCTTTTCCGGCGAGATGCGGCCGAGAAACGCGAGGTACTTCTGCTCGACCGGCTGCGGCGTGTAGAGCTGCTCCGGCAAGCCGTGATAGACGGTGGTGAGCCAGCGCGCCTGCGGCAGCGGATGACGCTGCGCGTTTGAAATCGAAATTACCGGCGCGGTGTTGAAGGTGTCGAAGACCGGCTGCTGCTCGGGCAAATCGAGGCGGCCGTGCATCGTCGTGACGAACGGCGTCTCCTGCCGTTTGAACACTGAGAACGAGTAATAGTCGAGGTGAAAGTGCAGCACGTCGAACTCGTCGGCCTGGCGGCGCACCAGTTCCATCAGCAGCATGTGCGGCGCGATGCGGTCGCGAATGCCGGGGTCCAGACGCAGCGCGCGCGGCCAGACCGCTTCGAGCTTCGCACTGGTGACGGAGTCGCCGCTTGCGAACAGCGTCACGTCATGGCCGAGTTCGACGAGCGCCTCGGTGATGTACGACACGACGCGCTCCGTGCCGCCGTACAGCTTCGGCGGCACCGATTCGGTCAGAGGGGCGATCTGCGCAATCTTCATATTGTATGTCTCCATGAACTGACGGCTTGCGCCTCGTGGCGGTGCGCGTCAGCGACGCCGAGTATGACAGCGCCGTTCACTCCGATCAATGCAACGGCGCGAGGGTGACGCGAGGGCGCGTGCACCACCGGCATCGGAGCATTATTCCCTGGCGTCCGGGGAAAAGCCCCCAACCTTGCATTTGCTCTGCGCTGTTACAGTCGGCTTACATCCGGCCCGACCCGCTCGTCGGCCCCAAAGACTAGCGCGCCGGCCATTTCCAGGCGGGCGGTTCGAGGTCGTCGGCATCGGCGAGGCGCGTCGCACCGAAGTGTTTCTCCAGCACGATCGACTGGCTCGCCTCCTCGCGTTCGAGCGCCGCGATCAACCTCGCCGCATGCGATACCACCAGCACCTGCGAATTCGCCGATGCGCGCGCGATCAGACGCGCGAGCGCTGGCAGCAGGTCCGGATGCAGGCTCGTTTCCGGTTCGTTCAGCACCAGCAGCGCGGGCGGACGCGGCGTGAGCAATGCGGCAACCAGCAGCAGATAGCGCAAGGTGCCGTCCGACAGTTCCGCGCCTTTCAGCGGCCGCAGCAGGCCGTGCTGGCGCATCGCCACTTCGAAGCGGCCGTCGTGCGTCGTGACGTCCAGTTGCGAGCCCGGAAAGGCGTCGTCGATTGCCGCGTCGAGCGCGGCCGGGTCGCCGATCTCGCGGATGGTCTGCAAGGCCGCCGCGAGGTCCGTGCCGTCGTTGGACAGCACCGGCGTATGCGTGCCGATTTGCGGCAGCCGCGCGGGCGCTTCGGCGTCGGTGCGGAAATGATCGTAGAAGCGCCACGAGCGGATCTGCTCGCGCACCGTGACCATTTCAGGTGCGCTGCGCGGGTCGGAGAACTCCGTCATCATGCTGTCGAAACTGGCGACAGGTTGCGGAACGGTCTGCCAGTCGCCGTTGCCGTCACGCGTGCGCAGCGCGACGCCGTGGCGGTCGACCAGCAACGCCGAAGGCCGCAGCAGCGGTCCGCTCCAGATGCACTCGCGTTTGATGACCGGGTCGAGCTGGAATTTGCTCGACGCCTGCGGCGTCGGCAAGCCCAGGTCGATCGCGTAGCTGAATTCGTCACTGGCGAAGCCAAGCCGGAGACTGACCGGCTCCTTGCGGCGCGTCCCCTCGACTGGCGACTCGCCCGCCAGCATCGCGCGCGAAAAACGCTCGGGACCGGCCCACAGCGTCGACGGCAAACCGCCCTCGCGCGCGAGCGATGTAATCACGCCGCCGCGCGCGGTCTCCGCCAGCAAGCGCAGCGCGCGATACACGCTCGACTTGCCGCTGCCGTTCGCGCCGGTGATCACGTTCAGGCGGCCGAGCGGCACGATCAACTCGCGCAACGACCGGTACCCCGCGACGGCCAGGGCGCTCAGCATGCGTTCCTCCGTCGTGCGAACGCGAGCGGCGGCACGTCCGCCGCCATGACCTCATCCCCATGCGCCGTCACTTGTGCCCGCCGCCCTTACCCGGTTTCTGCACCGGCACCTTGCGCAGATCGCTCAGGAAGGTGTCGCGCCACACGCCGAGATCGTTCTTGCGCAGCGCCGCCATATTGATCTCATGCCGCCGCTGACGCGCGTCGAGCGGCATCTGCAAGGCGCGCTGCAATGCTTCGCACATGCCGATCGCATCGTGCGGATTGACCAGCAGCGCACCACTCAACTCCGCCGCCGCGCCCGCGAAAACAGACAGCACCAGCACGCCGGGGTCGTCGGGATTCTGGGCGGCGACGTATTCTTTTGCGACCAGGTTCATGCCGTCGTGCAGCGGCGTCACGAAACCGATCTGCGATTCGCGAAACAGCGACATCAGTTTCCAGCGGTCGTACTGCTGGTTCAGATAACGGATCGGCGTGTAGTCGAGGCCCGAATAGCGGCCGTTGATTCGCCCTGCTTCGTATTCGAGGTCCTGGCGAATCTTCTGATAGGTGGCGACGTCCGAGCGGGTGGGCGGTGCGATCTGCACCAGCGTGACGTTGCCGCGCCATTCGGGCGAGCGCTCCAGCAACTGCTCGAACGCGCGGAAGCGCTCGACCAGCCCCTTCGAATAATCGAGCCGGTCGACGCTCATGATCAGCTTGCGCCCTTCGAGGCTCTGCTTCAGATCGAGCACATGCTGGCGGCTTTCGTAGCGCTTCGCCTGCTCGGCGATTTCGTCGGGGAACACGCCGATCCGGTAGACGCCAGTGCGCAGCTTGCGCCCGAATGCTTCGACGAGTCCGTCCGCGCTCACCGTGCCGCGCGCATGGCGCGTCACGTAGTCGTGGAACGCCTGCTCGTCGGTGGCGGTCTGGAAACCGAGCAAGTCGTAGCACGACAGCGACTTCACCAGCTCTTCGTGCGGCGGGATGTTGAGCAGGATTTGCGGCGCGGGAAACGGAATGTGCAGGAAGAAGCCGATGCGGTTCGTCACGCCCTCGTTGCGCAGCGCCTCGGCGAACGGAATCAGATGGTAGTCGTGAACCCAGATGATGTCGTCGGGTTCGAGCAGTTTGATCAGCTTGTGCGCAAGCCATGCGTTGACGCGCCGGTAGCCCGCATACTCCTCGCGCTCGTAACGCGCGAGGTCGTTGCGGTAGTGGAACACCGGCCACAGCGTCGCATTCGAAAAGCCGCGATAGTACTGGTCGTAGTCCTTGCGCGTCAGACCGACGGTCGCGAAGGTCACGGCACCATCCTGTTCCAGCGTAGGCCCGGCGTTGGCGACGGTCTCGCTGACGACGTCGCCGCTCCAGCCGAACCACACGCCTCCCGCGTCCTTCAGCGCACCGAACACGCCGACCGCGAGGCCGCCCGCCGATCCCTTGGTTTCCGTCGGTGTGGCGACGCGATTCGACACGACGATCAGTCGGCCCATGTTGCATGTCCTCCTTGGTTAGCACGGCGCGGGCAGGTGTGCGTTGGCGATGCTGGCGGCGGTGTTGCGAGTTGCGCCGCCGTTGCCCGGAGCGCGATGACGCATACCGTTGCCGCGCCAGGTTCGTGAGTGAGTGGACAGTTCGACCGCTAGCGAGGCTGATCGGTTCAGGCACGCAATATGAGCCGGGCGCGGTGCGTGCTCATGCGGTCGTGCGATCACGCACTCATGCACTCATGCACTCATGCACTCACGCACTCACGCACTCACGCACTCACGCACTCACGCACTCACGCACTCACGCACTCACGAAAGTATGCGTTACCCGCGTGCCCGCTACACTTTTTCCTTCGCTTTCTGCGCAGCCTCCGCCGCGCCCGGCCGTCCAAACCGGCTGGCCACCGGATCGGCCTCGGTATGCGCGGCGGTGCTGCCCGCCGGCGCCTGCGCACTGCGCGGCACCCAGTCGATCTGCTCGTTCGTGCTGGCTTCCAGCTCCGCCGACACGTCGGCACGCGTACGCGGCAAATATTGCGGATAGTGTCGCTGGATGAAGTCGAGCAGCCCTTCGCGCACGCGGCAGCGCAAATCCCAGTTCAGGCCGGAATCGAGCGAACTGACGAGCGCGCGCAATTGCATCGAGCGCTCGGTGCCATCCGTGACCTGCAGCACCTGCACGCGGCGGTCCCACTCGGGTGCGCTCTCCACGATGCGCGCCAGTTCTTCACGCAGCGGCGCGAGCGGCATCCGGTAGTCGACGAACAGAAACACCGTGCCGATGATCTGTGAGCTGCTGCGCGTCCAGTTGGTGAACGGATTTTCGATGAACCATTGCAGCGGCACGATCAGCCGGCGCTGGTCCCACAGCCGCACCGACACATACGTACCGGTGATTTCCTCGATACGCCCCCACTCGCCCTGAATCACGACGACGTCGTCGAGGCGGATCGGCTGCGACAACGCAATCTGCAAACCGGCGATCAGATTGCCGAGCACCGGCCGCGCCGCGATACCGGCAACGAGACCGGCCACCCCCGCCGACGCCAACAGACTCGCGCCGACCTGGCGGACATTCGGAAAGGTCATCAGCGCGCCGCCCGTGCCGACGATCACGATCAGGATCATCACCGAGCGCGCGAGCACCCGCGCTTGTGTATGGATGCGGCGCGCCTGCAGGTTGTCGGCGCTATCGAGCGGATGAGCGCGGATGATCGCCTCGCCGATGGCTGCCGCCGAGCGCACCGAGAGCCACGTGAGCGCGGCGATCAGCGCGATCGCGGCGACGTCGCGGACCGGCTCGATGTGCCTGAGCGTATCGGGCGCCTCGGACCACACGCCTTCCAGCACCAGAATCACGAGGACGAACAGCGACGGCTTGTCGACATAGCGCAGCACGACGCTAGTGAGCGGATGCGGCCGCGCGATGCGCATCACGACGCGTGCGCCGACCCGGTGAATGCCGATGGCCACCACCGCCACGATCAACGCCACGATCAACGCGCCGAACCATGTGTGCAGCGGCGCTTCGGCGACGAGGCTGAAGTCGTCGAGAGTAGACATGGGGGATATGTTCCTCCTGGCTCGAATGGTAGACAGGACCGCTGCGCGCAGCGCGTGGCCACGCCGTTGGCGATATACCGTACCGCCTGCCGCGCGCTGCGCGCGGGGCCGCCGGACGAACAGGCGGCGTACTGGCTGTGCCGGGCGCGTTGCAGAGCCAGCGCCCCGCCGCGCATGCCCTCACGGCGGCGTTCAATCACAGGCGGCCTGTTGTGCCACGCCCGCGTGACGCATCCGCGGACTACCGACATCTTAGGTCTCAATCGCCGCGCAGTGCGCGAATCGCGCCCAGGCCCCCCGTTGCGCAGAGGGGCGTTCCGGTTTTCAACCGGCTTTGAAGCGGCCGGCCCGGCGCGAATTTTCAACCCCGCGACGGTGCGGCCCGCATACGACGACATTCGCCGGCCACCACGCCCGCCCGCCTGGGGCACCCAAGCTCGCGGGGCGGCCGCCGTTCAGATCAGTCGCTGCTCTTGCAGGGAAATGCCTTGCCGAGCCCCAGCGAGATCGCCGTGCTGGCGTTGTAGCCCGCGACGATCGGATTTTCCGCGATGTACTTGCGCACCGCATCGGTCAACTGCGCGGAGCGTGCGTCGGGCGGCAGGCAGAAGTACTGGCCGACCCGCGGGCCGGTGGTGCCACCGATCGCGTCGATGGTGTTGAAGATGCCGTCGGCGGCGCCTTCGATGTAGGCGGCGCAGGCGCTACGCGATGCCACATCCGTCTTGGTGCACAGCTTGTTGAGGTCGCCCCCCGTAAACGCGGCTGCCGATAGCGGGACGGCAAACGCGCTGGCGAAAATCAAAGCCCGCAGCATGGTGTTCCTTTCGAGGGTCGTTTATCAGGCGGTCTTTCGCCGCATCCAGACGGCGCGCCGGCTGGCGCGCCAAGTCGTCATTCTGCACTGTTTTACGCAAGCGCAGCAGGCAGGGCGCCGCCATCTTCAGGCCAATGCGCGGCGAATCCGGCGAGCGGCCAGGCCGCCGCGCGGTTCACTTCTGCTGCGTCTGCTGCAGGCGCGCGGTCAGCCCTTCGACGACGTCCGGCTCCTTGTAAGTCTTCGCGAAATCGAGCGCCGTCATGCCGATCTGGTTCTTCACCGTCAGATCCGCGCCGTTGTCGAGCAGCAGCTTTACCGTCGACACATGGCCACCGCGCGCGGCCATCATCAGCGGCGTGGTGCCGTTCGGCGAACCCGCGTCGACGTAGGCCGAGTGGTCGAGCAGCACCTTGACGATGTCGTCGTGGCCGTTCGCGGCCGCGTAGTGCAGCGGCGCCCAGCCCTTCTTGTTGACCTCGGCGTCTTTCGCGATCAGCAGGTTGACGAAGTCCAGGTCGCCGACCAGCGCAGCCATCATCAGCGCGTTCTCGCCGGCTTTGTCTTCGATCTCGATGTTGGTTTTCGGGTTCGCGAGCAGCGCCGCGCCCACCTTGTCCGATTTCTCGCGCGCGGCGATCACCAGCAGCGGAATGCCCTGGTTGTCGATGCTGTTCGGGTCCATGCCCTTCGCGAGCAGCTTGTTCACGCCATCGACATCGTCGAACTTGACCGACTTGATCAGCGAGTCGATCGGCGCCGCCTGCGCCGGCGCCGTGACCAGCGCGCTCACCGCCGCGCACACGAAAGCGGCCGCGAGCGCGGCACGCGATGCGCCGCGGCGCGCCGAAGCCAGCGCGCCGTGCACGGCGGAAGTCGGTTGGAAGGCGGCGGACGACATCGGAATATTTTTCATATTTTACTTTAGGAGACTTTCCTATCCTGTTGATATTGCTAGACTTTATGAATCACTCGCCGGCCGGGACCGGGATCTTGAACAGCCGGAAGAAGTTTTGCGTGGTCGCGGCGGCCAGCGCCTCGTCCGGCATCTCACGCTGTTGCGCGATGAAGCGTCCGACATAACTTACGTACGCAGGTTCATTGGGCTTGCCGCGATATGGCACCGGCGCGAGGTACGGCGAGTCGGTTTCGATCAGCAGGCGCTCGAGCGGCACACGGCGCGCGACGTCCTGCACGTCGGTCGCGCTCTTGAACGTGACGATACCCGACAGCGAGATGTAAAAGTTCTGCGCCAGGGCCTGCTCGGCCACCGCCCACGGCTCGGTGAAACAATGCATCACGCCGCCCGGCTCGCTCGCGCGTTCCTCGGCCATGATCCGCAGCGTGTCTTCCGCCGACGAGCGCGTATGGATGATCAGCGGCTTCTTCGTCGCATGCGCGGCGCGGATGTGCGTGCGAAAGCGCTCGCGCTGCCATTCCATGTCGGCGATCGTGCGGCCTTCGAGCCGGTAGTAGTCGAGCCCGGTCTCGCCGATCGCGACCACTTTCGGATGTACGGCCAGCTCGATCAGCTCGGCGAGACTCGGCTCACGCATGTCTTCGTGATCCGGATGCACGCCGACCGACGCGTAGACGTTCTCGTACCGGCTCGCGATGTCCAGCACGGACGGCAGCGTCTCCAGATCGACCGACACGCACAGCGCATGCGTAACCGAATGGCTGCGCATGTTCTCGAGCACTTGCGGCAGGCGGTCGGCGAGTCCTTCGAAATTGATGTGACAGTGCGAATCGACAAACATGATGAGGTCCTGCGAAAAGTGGCTTGAGGCAGATCAGGCGGCGGCGTGAGCCGAATCGAGGCGCTTGCCGAGAATCACCAGATCGCGCTCCACGCCGTCCAGCACGGCCACGCGCGGCAGCGAGCCCCATGTGTCGAAGCCGAAGCCGCGGAACAGCCGCAGGCTTGCGTCGTTGTGGCCGAACACGAAGCCCAGCACGGTGTCGATGCCGAGCGCCGGCGCCGCCGCGAGCGAGGCCGTCAGCAGCTTTTTGCCGAGGCCCTGGCCGCGCGCGCTTTCGTCGAGATAGATGCTGACTTCGGCGGTGCGCAGGTAGGCCGGACGACCGTAGAAATCCGAAAAGCTCAGCCACGCGATCACGCGGCCGGGCTGTTGTGGGTCTTCCACCACCCACAGCGGGCGCTTGTGCGGGCCGTGCGCGTGAAACCACGCGAGCCGGCTCTCGACCGTGACCGGTTCGAGGTCGGCCGTCACTTGCCGCGACGGCACGGTCGAGTTGTAGATGGCGACGATCGCGGGCAGATCGTCGAGCGTGGCATCGCGGTAGGCAAGGCTCATGGTGCTTATATTTGAAATGAAAGACCGATTACGGGACGAACAACCGGGCCGGGGCGCGCAGCGCAAAGCCCTTTCCGGCCTGGGCAGCGAGCCGTTTGCGCTCGCCGCCGACGCGGCTTACGCGAACAGCGCGCGGTAGCCGATAAACAGTTCCTCGAACACCAGCCGCGCGTTCAGCGGATGGTTCTCGACGGCGCGCTGACGCGTCACGGTGCGCGTGAAGCGCGCAAACGCGCTGGCATCCGCCTGCGAAGCGCAGCGCGTCAACGCCGCCGAGGCCTGCGGAAAATAACGCGGCGCACCGGCAGTGCGCTGCGCCAGCAGATCGTACATCCAGCGCTGCAACCAGCCCAGTACCAGCGGCACCGGCAGCTTCTGCAGCGCCTCGCCGCAGGCGAAGGCGTCGCAATCGGGACCGGCGGCCAGTTGCTTGAGCGTCCAGTCGCGCAGCGTGCGGTTTTCGTCGCTGGCGAGCGCGAGCGCCGCGAGCGGCGCGCCGCCGGCTTCGGCGAGCAGCGCGGGCGCTTCGGCAACGCCTTGCGCGGCCAGCCACTTCGTCGCCACCTCGGGCGCGGGCACGCTCATCGGCCACTGGCGGCAGCGGCTGATGATGGTGGGCAGCAAACGGTCGATGCGCGCCGACACCATCAGGAACACGACGCCCGCCGGCGGCTCTTCCAGCGTCTTGAGCAGGGCGTTGGCTGCCGCGATGTTCAGCGCCTCGGCCGGATATAAAACGACCACACGCGCGCCGCCGCGATGCGAACCGACGCCGACAAAGTCGAGCAGGCCGCGAATCTGTTCGATCTTGATTTCCTTGCTGGGCGCGCGGGTCTTCTTGCCTTCGTCGGCGTCGGCTTTGTCGGCTTTTTCGTCGGCGCCGCCGCTCACGCCGGCTTCGGCCGCGAGTGCCTCGGGTACAACGATCCGGTAGTCAGGATGATTGCCCTGCGCAAACCAGTTGCAGGCCACGCACGCACCGCACGGCTCGCCATTGGTCTGCTGCGCCTCGCACAGCAGACCTTGCGCGAGATGCTGCGCGAAGCGCAGCTTGCCGATGCCCGCCTGCCCATGCAGCAGCAAGGCGTGCGGCCAGTGGCCGCGCAGTTGCTGCAGGCGGTTCCAGTCATCGGTTTGCCACAGATAAATCATCGTTTCTCTTTGAATTCAATCAGTTGAAAGCGTTACGTGAGATCTGACGCGAACTCTAGGTATTGCTATAAAAGGAAATTATATTTCCTTAAAATCAGAGACTTGAAATCAATTCTTCAAGCTGCTTCTGAATGCGCGCGATGCTCAGCGAGGAGTCGATGATAGCGAAACGGTAAGGCGCCTCTTCCGCGCGTCGCAAGTATTCGGCGCGCGTGCGTTCGAAAAACGCCGCCGACTCGCTCTCGAAGCGGTCCGGATCGCGCGCCGCGCTGCGCCGTTCGTTGGCGATCTCGGGCGGCAGATCGAACAGCACGGTCAGATCCGGCTGAAATCCGCCCTGCACCCAGCGCTCCAGCGTTTCCAGCTTGTCGCGCGGCAAGCCGCGGCCGCCGCCCTGATAGGCGAACGTCGCGTCGGTGAAACGGTCCGACAGCACCCAGTCGCCGCGTGCGAGCGCCGGCTCGATCACTTCGGCCAGATGCTGGCGGCGCAGCGCGAACATCAGCAGCGCCTCGGTTTCGAGGTCCATCTTCTGATGCAGCACGATCTCGCGAATCTGTTCGCCCAGCGGCGTGCCGCCCGGCTCGCGCGTCATGACGACCGAGCGGCCGGTGCTCGCGACCTTCTCTCCTAGCCGTTCGCGAAACCAGCCGAGGTGGGTCGTCTTGCCGGCACCGTCGATGCCCTCAAACGTGATGAATTTGCCCCGCGCCATCATTGCCCTCGAATGTATTTGTCCACGGCTTTGTTGTGATCGCCGAGGGTGTCTGAAAAGATGCTGCTGCCGTCGCCGCGCGACACGAAGTACAACGCGGTGCTTTGCGCCGGGTTCAGCGCCGCCTGCAGCGACGCGACCCCGGGCAGCGCAATGGGAGTGGGCGGCAAGCCCATCCGGGTGTAGGTATTGTAGGGAGTGTCGGTCTGCAGGTCTTTCTTTCTGATGTGGCCGGTGTAGCTCTCGCCCATGCCGTAGATCACGGTCGGATCGGTCTGCAGCGGCATGCCCGTGCGCAGGCGGTTCGCGAACACCGCAGCCACCATCGGCCGGTCCGAGGGTTTGCCGGTTTCCTTTTCGATGATCGACGCCATCGTCAACGCATCGTACGGCGTTTTGTACGGCAGGTTCGGCGCGCGCGCGAGCCAGGCTTCGTCGAGCCGCACGCGCATCAGCCGGTACGCGCGGCGGTAGATCTCGAGGTCGCTGGTGTTCTTGTCGAACAGATACGTGTCCGGGAAAAACAGCCCTTCACCCGTACCGAGCGAGGCCTCGGGCGCGCCGATCGCCGTCAGCAGGTCGGCGTCGCTCATGCCGAGCGTGTCGTGTTTGAGCGCCGGATTGGCGTCGAGTTCGGCGCGCATGCGCTTGAAAGTCCAGCCCTCGATGATCGTCGCCACGTATTCGTTGACGTCGCCTCGCGCGATTTTCTGCAGCACTTCGTACGGCGTCACGCCCGTCTTGAACTCGTAGTTGCCCGACTTCAGATCGGTCTGCAAGCCAAGCAGCCGCGTCATCAGGATGAACAGCTCGGGCTCGACCGGCACACCGCCGCGATTGAGCTGCAGCGCGACGCTGCGCAGGCTGCTGTGCGGTTTGACGGTGACGTCGAGTTGCGCGGGAGTCAGCTCGAGCGGGCTGGTCGCCCAGTGATATCCGCCAGCAATTGCGGCTGCGGCCAGCACAACGACGATTGAGCCGGCGACGAAACATTTCTTCAGGAGGGACATGCGAAACGGGACATGGGTGGACTGCATATAATAGCTGTTTGCTTTAGCCAAAGTCAGAATTGACTGCTCCCGGGATCCATGAACACACCGCTCGCTACCGCTTCAGGCGCTCCTTCAGGCACTCCGTCCAGCACCGCGCCGGGTTCCGCCGCTGCGCTTGCCGTGCTGCCGCGCCCGTCGGCCGATGAATTCGACGCCGTGCTCCATCACGGCGCCTACATGCCGCTCACGCAGTTCGGCGTGATCGACGCCACCGGCGACGACGCGGCGAGCTTCCTGCATGGCCAGCTGACCAACGACACCCAGCATCTCGACGCCGCCAACGCGCGGCTCGCGGGCTACTGCTCGGCGAAGGGCCGTCTGCTGGCGTCGTTCCTGACGTGGCGCAGCGGCGACACGATCCGCCTGCTGCTGTCGAAGGACGTGCAGCCCGCCGTGCAGAAGCGGCTGTCCATGTTCATCCTGCGCGCCAAAGCGAAACTGGCCGACGCGAGCGGCGAACTGGCGGTGGTGGGTCTCGCCGGCGACGTCCGCAAGGCATTGTCCGGCGTGTTCGACGCGCTGCCCGACGGCGTGCACGTGCAAGTGGACGGCACGGCGGGTTCGCTGATTCGCGTGCCCGATGCGCTCGAACGGCTGCGCTATCTGTGGATCGGCCCGAAGGCGCAGGTCGAGGCGCTGCTGCCCTCGCTCGACGACAAACTCAAGCGTGTGTCGCCGGCCGTGTGGGACTGGCTCGACATCCGCGCGGGCGAGCCGCGCATCACGCAGCCGGTGGTCGAGCAGTTCGTGCCGCAAATGGTCAACTTCGACGTGCTCGGCGCGGTGAATTTCCGCAAGGGCTGCTATCCCGGCCAGGAAGTGGTCGCGCGCAGCCAGTATCGCGGCACGATCAAGCGGCGCACGTCGCTCGCCAACGTTGATGGCGAACTGGCAGACGTCAGGCCCGGCGCGGAACTGTTCCACTCGGACGATCCGGGCCAGCCGTGCGGGATGATCGTGAACGCGGCGTCGGCGCATGTCGGCGGGGTCGATCTGCTGGTCGAGATCAAACTCGCGGCGCTGGAAAGCGGCTCGGTGCATCTGGGCGCGGCCGACGGTCCGGCGCTGCGCTTCCTCGCGCTGCCCTACGGGTTGCCGACCGAAGTCTGACGCATCGCATGACTCGAAGCGGCGCACTCAGGCGCCGCTTTTTGCTGGCCGCTTTCGCTCACCGCCTTTGCCGGCCTCTTCAACGCCCACGCCCTTCAGCGGGAGACGCCCCCCGATGTGCCTGATCGTTTTCGACTGGCGGCCCGATGCGCTCGACGGCCCGCTTTTCACGCTCGCCGCGAATCGCGACGAATTCTTTCGCCGCACGGCCGATCCGATCAGCTGGTGGCAGGACGCGCCGGGCGTCCTGGCCGGCCGCGATCTGGTGGGCGGCGGCACGTGGCTCGGCCTGTCGCGCGACGGCCGCTTTGCCGCGCTGACCAATTACCGCGCGCCGCACGAAATGCGCGCCGACGCGCCGACTCGCGGCACGCTCGTGAGCGACTGGCTAAACGGTTCGGCGCGCGCGTCGAACGGCAGCCCGCACGAGACCCCGCTCGCGTATCTGCAGCACGTCGCGCAAACCGGCGACATCTATAACGGCTTCAATCTGCTGGTGGGCGACTGGGCGCGCCGCGAGCTCGCCTGGTATTGCAACCGGGCCGAGCGCGAGCCCGCTCTGCTCTCACCCGGCACGCACGGCATCTCGAATGCGGTGCTCGATACCGCGTGGCCTAAGCTCGTCAAAAAACGCGCCGAGCTTGGGACGCTGCTCACGCGCGACGCCATGCCGCCGCTCGAACGTCTGATCGATATCATGCGAGACCCGCGTGTTGCTCGCGACGACGAATTGCCCTCCACCGGCATTCCGCTCGAACGCGAACGGGTGTTGTCAGCGGCGTTCATCGAGTCGCCGGACTACGGCACGCGCGGCACGACCGCTTTGCGGGTGACCGCGCATGGCGAGGTGGTGAGCGTGGCGATCGCCGAGCATAGCGACGACAACGGCTCGCATCGGATCGTGCGGCCCGGCGATTTCGAGCGCAGCTTCGCGTTCAACATCGAACGCGAGATTGCGTGAAATAGTCCGGCACGGTCCGTACTGCTGCGCGCCTCGTCTTCTTTCACATCACGCCGGGTCGTGCGCAAGACCGGCTGAGCCGCTTCGTCACAGCGTCACGACGATCGCACCGACGGGCGTGGAGACCGCCGCGGCTACTCCACCCCGAACGCCGCCCGCAACGCCGCCGCGGCGTCCGCATGCGCCTTCACGACATCGCGCACAAAGCCCCCCATCTTGAAGAACTCGTGGATCATGCCCGGATAGCGCGTGAGCACGACTTCGTTGCCGAACGCGCGCAGTTTGCGCGCATACGCATCGCCTTCGTCGCTCAGCGGATCGTATTCAGCAGTCGCGATCCATGCTGGCGCGACGCCGCGAAAATCGGGCGCGCCGCGCTCGCCGTCGAGCGGCGCGAAACGCCAGTCGTCGCGATTGCTTTTGTCGCGCACGTACTGCTCGAAGAACCATTGAATCGTGTCGCCCGACAGCAGGAAACCATCGGCGAAGCGCGCGTGCGAATCGGTTTGCTGATAGCCGGTCGTGCCGGGATAGATCAGCAATTGCAGCGCGAGCCGGATGCCGGCGTCGCGGGCGAGTACCGCGCAGACGGTCGCCAGCGTGCCACCCGCGCTATCGCCACCGACCGCGAGCCGTTCCCCGTCCACGCCGAATTGCGCGGCGTGCTCGTGCAGCCAGCTCAACGCGTCGAACGCGTCCTCGACCGCGGTGGGGAATTTGTGCTCGGGCGCGAGCCGGTAATCGACCGACAACACCGTGCATTGGCCGTCGCGCGCGAACATCCGGCACAACGCATCGTGCGTATCGACGCTGCCTACCGTGAAGCCGCCGCCGTGGTAATAGACCAGCGCCGGCGCGGGCTGAGCCCAGCTCGGCTCGAGCGCCTGGTACAAACGGGCGCGAATTGCCGCGCCGTCGCGCGTGGGAATGGAGAGGTCGTCGAGCGTGAACATCGGCGCGCTCGCGATCTCCAGGATCGGCGCGCTTTTCTCGTACGCGGCGCGCGCCTGTTGCGCGGTCATCTGATGATACAGCGGGCGCTTCGCCCGCACGATCATGTTGAGTATCTGCTCGATCGTTGGATTCAGCGGCATGGTGCGCGTGGTGGACCAAAAGGCGCCTGTGCGCCGAAGATTGGAAAAAAACCGGCACGCAACGCGCCGGCGATCGGACAATGTTCAGACCATGAACGCGCGCGCAATACGACGAGCAGCCACGCCTGATGCCTAGCCCGCGTTCTTCACCTCGGGCTTGAGCGACATCGGATCGGTGGGATTGCGCAATTGCTCGATGTCCTCGTGACGCAGTTTCACCGTCGCCATGATGCCCGGATGCGTGATGATATAGAAACGCCGCGCGGCGATCGCTTCGAACGTGATGTCGGCGACATCGGCGGCGCTCAGCTTGCCCGACTGCACCGCGCGCTGCAGTTGCTTGCCGGCGGCGATCTGCGAGCGCGTCGGGCGGCCGGCGTTGCGCAGTGGCTCGGGACGCGCGCGCTCCGCATCGGCGATGCCGGTCGGCACGAAGGCCGGGCACAGCAGCGAGCAGCCGACGAGACCACCCGCCGTCTGCGCGCCCTCTTCGTGCGTCGCCGGCGCCTGGGCGAGTTGCAGGTCGTGATGAAGCGTCTCGGTCAGCGCCACCACTGCATGCTTCGACGCGTTGTAGATGCCCATCGCAGGCGGCGACAGCAGGCCCGCCACCGACGCTGTATTGACGATATGCGCGGGCTCGTTCTGCGCCAGCATGATAGGCGTGAAGACCCGCACGCCGTGCGCGACGCCCATCACGTTGACACCGAACACCCACGACCAGTCGTTCGCCGTGCTCTCCCACAGGAAACCGCCCGAGCCCACGCCCGCGTTGTTGAAAAGCAGGTGCACCTTGCCGAACGCGGCGAGCGCCGCTTGCGCGAGGGCTTCGACCTGGGCCGGGTCGGACACGTCGGTCGGCACGCCGATCGCGTCGGCACCATTGCCGCGCAACGCGTCGACGGTTTGCGCGAGCGCGTCGGGATTCACATCGGCGAGCACGAGCTTCATGCCGAGCGCCGCGCCCTTCTGCGCGAACGCGCGGCCGAAGCCGCTGCCCGCCCCGGTGATCACCGCCACCTTGCCTGCGAATTCCAACATCGTCTGACTCCTGGCTTAAGCGGCGGGTTGATCCGCTCGCCCCTGGGTGCGTGAGTGACTGCTGTCGTGTTGCCGCGCTCAGATCAGCTTGACGAGCTGCTTGCCGAAGTTGCGGCCTTTGAGCAGGCCGATGAACGCTTCGGGCGCCGCGTCGAGCCCCTGCGCGATGGTCTCGCGATAGTGCAGCTTCTTCTGCGCGACCAGCGTGCCGAGCTGCTTGAGCGCTTCCGGCCACACCTCCATATGCTCGCTGACGATAAAGCCCTGCACGAGCAGCCGCTGCGTGAGCATCAACGACGGATGCTTGAGCGGCATCGGCTGGCCGTCGTAGCCCGCGATGAACCCGCACAGCGCGATGCGCCCGAACGCGTTCATACGCGCGAGCGTCGCATCGAGCACTTCGCCGCCGACGTTCTCGAAACAGCCGTCCACGCCATCGGGCGTCACGGCCTTGAGGTCCTGATACAGATTGCCGCCCTTGTAGTCGACACAGGCATCGAAGCCGAGCGTGTCGGTCACGTAGCGGCACTTGTCCGCGCCGCCCGCGATGCCGACCGCGCGCGCGCCGGCCGCCTTCGCCAGTTGCCCGACCACGCTGCCCACCGCACCGCTCGCCGCGCTGACCACCACCGTCTCGCCCGCTTTCGGCGCGATGATGCGGTTCAGCCCGTACCACGCGGTGACGCCGGGCATGCCGACCGGGCCGAGATAGGCCGACAGCGGCACGTGCGTGTCGTCGACTTTCTGCACACCGGCGCCGTTCGACGTGCCGTGCTCCTGCCAGCCGAACATCGCGACCACCTTGTCGCCGACCGCGAACTTCGGATTCTTCGACTCCACCACTTCGCCGACCGTGCCGCCGATCATCACTTCGTTCAGCGGTTGCGGCGCCGCGTACGACTTGCTGTCGTTCATGCGGCCGCGCATGTAAGGGTCGAGCGACAGGTAGTGATTGCGCACGCGCAATTCGCCATCGGCCAGCGGTGCGAGCGGCGTTTCGACGAGCCTGAAATTGTCGGGCGTAACCGCGCCTTGCGGGCGCGAAGCCAGCACGAGTTGACGGTTGATCTGGGACATGACGGTTGTCTCCTTGAGTTACCGATTGGATCGGTGAATTGTTGGAACGGCATGCATGGTTTACACCACGCGTGCCCAAGCCGCGACAGGCGCATGCGACCCGCTCGGCAGGCGCGCCGCGCAGCGGTGGTTCAGCCGTCGCTCGGGCCGGGTTTCGCCGACGGGTCGCTGCGCAAACGCTGTTGCGTCACGCCACGGCCGACCGCGAGGCGTCGCATGTATTTGAAGGTGCCGAGCGCCTTGGCGACGAAGTGGCCTTCGCTGTCGCGGATCTCGCCTTCGCAATAGGCCATCGTGGTCGAGCGGTGCAGCACGCGACCGGTCGCGCGCAACTCGCCCCGCCCCGGCTGCATGAAGTTGACCTTCATCTCGACGGTGACCACGCCGACGCCATCGCCGGCGAGACTGCGCGCGGCCATCGCGAGCGCGACGTCGGCGAGCGTCATCGTGACGCCGCCGTGCGCGACGTCCCACGTGTTCATGTGATCGGGCTGCAACGGCAGCACGACTTCGCTGACGCCATCGGCAGCGGACAACAACTGCGCGCCGAGACGATCGACGAACGGGCTTTCGGGCAACGTCGCGTTGCCGGCTTTCGGTGATGAGGATGAATCGGTCATTGCGTATTCAGGTTTCGTAGTCGGCGGAGTGCGGAGCGGGTTAGCTGCATCGTTGATTCTTGACATCGCAACATGATGGATCGCGGCCACACCCCGTTCGCCTCAGCTCGGTTCAATTCGATTCGAAGCGTCGGGCCGCGGCCTGACGTTCGTCGCACTGTCTGTCTTGCGTTTTGACGCATGACGTATGCGTTCGCGCGCATGCGCAACATGCGTGAGGCGCAGCGGGAAATGATACCCGCTATCGCTTCGACGCATGCGCCGCCATCCGTCCCGCCAATCTGCCTAACCTGCGCACCGCTTCGTCGGCCCGATCGAGATCCGTGCTCGGACAGCTGAGCCGGATGAAGTGATCGAAACGCCCCGCGTTCGAGAACACCGTCCCCGGCATCACGCGAATGCCGTCATCCAGTGCGGCCGCGAAGAAAGCCGCCGATGACACCTCGCGCGGCAACTCGATCCAGAAGAACAGGCCGCCGCGCGGCGGCGTGAAGCGCGTGCCGTCGGGAAACGACGCAGCCACCGCCGCGGCCATCCGTTCGCGCTGAAGCCGCAAGCCGTCGCGCAAGCGCCGCAGATGCCGCTCATACGCGCTCGTCTCCAGAAACCCGGCGAGCACGACCTGGGAAAGTTGCTCGTTGTGCCGCGACTGCGCGAACTTCAGCATGCCGATGCGCGGATGCCAACGCCCGCCATTGATCCAGCCGACCCGCATGCCCGGCGCGAGCGTCTTGTTGAACGACGTACAGTGGATCACGGTGCCGTCGGTGTCCCAGGCTTTCAGTGAGCGCGGCGGCGCAGCGGCATCGACGAGTTCGCGATACGGGTCGTCCTCGATCAGCGGAATGCCGGCACGCGCGCACAGTTCGACGAGGCTCGCCTTGTGCGCGTCGGGCATCACGCTGCCGAGCGGATTCTGCAGGTTCGGCACGACCACCACCGCCTTGATGTCGGGATGTGTTTGCAGCGCGAACGCGAGCGCTTCGATCGCGAGGCCCGTGCTCGGGCTGGTCGGAATTTCGAGCGCGCGCAGGCCGAGGCTTTCGAGCGCCTGCAGCAACCCGAAAAAACACGGCGATTCGACCGCGACGGTATCGCCCGGCTGCGTCACCGCGCGCAACGCGAGGTTCACGGCTTCGATGCCGCCGTGCGTCATGATGATGTCGTCCGCGCCGATCTGGATACCTGCTTCGAGCGCACGCCGCGCGATGATCGCGCGCAACGCCGGGTCGCCCTGATCGGGACCGGCGGCGGTCAGCAGCGTAGGCCGCGCGCGCAACGCGCGCAGCGCGGCTTTCTGCAATGCGTCGGTCGGATAGAGGTCGGGCGAGGCGGTCGCTCCGCCGAGATTGAGCGCCTGCGGATAGCGCTGGTAGGTCGACACGAGCGTGGAAATCGCCGAGTGAATGCCGACGAACTGCGCGGCGCCCGGCACGACCGCAGGATCGGGTTCGGCGGCGGCGGGCAACGCGGCCGCGGGTGGTACGCGCACGAAATAGCCGGCGCGTGGCCGGGCATCGATCAGCGCGGCGCGCTCCAGCACACGGTAGCTCTCGGTGGCGGTCGCGAGGCTCACACCGTGTCGCTGCATGAACGCGCGCATCGACGGCATGCGATCGCCGGGGCGCAACACGCCATTGCCGATCGCGCGGCGGTATTGATCGGCCAGTTGCCGGTAAAGCGGCTGGCTGTTCGCGCACGGCTCACTCGACGGCTCCGGCCGGTTGAGGATGGGTTCGGTCATGAGCCGATGGTGCGGACAGTTCGCGCGCCGCGACAGATACACCTTGGCCCGATTCGGACCAATACAGCATGCTGAAATGTTGCGCTGTACCGGTTCAGATTGTCGACGGCTGCGGCTGTTTTCACGTGGACGGACTCAATAAGCTGTGTGACATGAAAACGGTTTAAGGGACTCTGTCATGCATGCTCGTGAATCTCGCGCCGGTTTGCGCCGCCCCCCGGCCTTGTCTTTCGTGGCCGGTCAGGTGGCCGTGCATGACCTGCGTGCCGGTAGTTCGATCGTGGCCGTCGAGGGCGATCTGCAACTCGATTTCCGCGATCGTTCGCTCGCCTGGCTGGGCGAGGCCGTCCCGCTCACGTCGATCACCTTGCTCGAAGGTGAGCGGTTTGTGACGCCACAACGTGGCATGGTGTCGATCAGCGCCATGTGCGCACCCGGTGCGAGCCGCACAGACCCCGCCGCGTTCATCGTGCTGCCCCCGCATACCGCGACAGGCGTTCGTGACTGGCTTCGCCTGGCCGCTCGCCATCTGATCGAACTCGTCAGAACACGCTGGCGGCGCACTGCCTGACACGCCCCTGTGCACGCGACGCTGCCCGGTACAATGCATCACCAACCGCTTCATTCGAGGTGCCGGTCATGCCTTTCCAGTGCGCGCCGCTGTCCGGCCGTCTGTCCAGCCTTCGCGGCTTGTCCGCCCTCGTCGCCCTACTCATGATCGTCACGCTGACGCTCACCGGCTGCGCCGGCCTGTTCGGCGCCGATCCGTTGCGCGTCAGCGTGGCCGGCATCGAGCCGCTCGAGGGCCAAGGGCTGGAGATGCGCTTCAACGTCAAACTGCGCGTGCAGAATCCCAACGACTCGACGGTCAGCTTCAGCGGCGTGTCGCTCGATCTCGAAGTGAACGGCAAGTCGTTCGCGAGCGGCGTCAGCGACCAGGGCGGCACGGTGCCGCGCTTCGGCGAAACCATCGTCACCGTGCCGCTGACGGTGCCTGCGTTCGCCGCAGTTCGCCAGGCCTTCGCATTCGCCGGAGCCGCCGACTCGGGACAGATTCCGTACATCCTGCGCGGCAAGCTCGCGGGTGGCTTGACCGGTACGACACGATTCATCAGTCAGGGTACGTTGAGTCTGGCATCGCTCGGCGCAGCTTCGCGCTGATGCCGGCAATCGGTCCTGGCAAGCGGCTTCGACGAAGCGCGGATAGTAAGCGCGGCTAATACAGTCGGGGGCACAGGTTGGTCACGTCCGCGCCGTTATCGCCAACAGTTATCGCCAACAACGGCGCCCCCACCCCATCACACCACTTCGAACAGCCCCGCCGCGCCCTGCCCACCGCCGATACACATCGTCACGACGACCAGCTTCGCACCGCGCCGCTTGCCCTCGATCAACGCATGGCCGGTCAGCCGCGCGCCGGACACGCCGTACGGATGGCCAACCGCAATCGCGCCGCCGTTCACGTTCAGACGGTCCTGCGCAATGCCGAGCTTGTCCGCGCAATACAGCACCTGCACCGCGAACGCTTCGTTCAGTTCCCACAGGTCGATGTCCTCGACCTTCAGACCCGCCTGCTTGAGCAGCTTCGGCACTGCAAACACCGGGCCGATGCCCATTTCGTCCGGCTCGCAACCGGCCACCGCGAAGCCGCGGAAAATGCCGAGCGGCTGCAGGCCCTCGCGCTCCGCGACCTTCGCGTTCATCACGACGCAAGCGGACGCGCCGTCGGAGAACTGGCTTGCATTGCCGGCGGTAATCACGCCACCCGGCATCGCGGTGCGAATCTTCGACACACCTTCGAGCGTCGTGTCGGTGCGAATGCCTTCGTCACTGCTAACGGTCACTTCCTTCGTGAAGAGACGGCCGCTTGCCTTGTCGGCGACGCCGGCGAGCACCGTCAACGGCACGATCTCGTCCTTGAACCTGCCCGCTTCGAGCGCGGCTGCCGCACGTTGTTGCGAGCGCACGCCGTATTCGTCCTGACGTTCCTTCGAGATCGAATAGCGTTTCGCGACGTTCTCGGCGGTCTGCAGCATCGACCAGTAGATTTCCGGCTTGTTTTTGCTCAACCAGCCTTCGGCCATCATGTGGCGGTTCATCTCGTTCTGCACGCACGAGATCGACTCGACCCCGCCCGCGACGAACACGTCGCCTTCGCCGGCGATCACGCGTTGCGCGGCGAGCGCGATAGTTTGCAATCCCGACGAACAGAAACGGTTCACCGTCATGCCCGGCACGCTGACCGGCAAGCCGGCGCGCAGCGCGATCTGACGCGCGATGTTGCCGCCCGTCGCGCCTTCCGGATTCGCGCAGCCCATGATTACGTCTTCCACGCGCGCCGGGTCGAGCTTCGCGCGTTCGACGGCGGCCTGCGTCACGTGGCCGCCGAGCGTCGCGCCGTGCGTCATGTTGAAACCGCCGCGCCATGATTTGGCGAGGCCCGTGCGGGCGGTCGATACGATTACGGCGTCAGTCATGCTTGTCTCCTGTGTCGACCGGAGTCGGTGTTTTAGCGTGTCGATCCGGAGTGGGTGCTTTAGCGCCTACTCCGGTCCCATGCTTGAGCACTTACTCTGGTCTCGTGCGATTTTTGCGGTCGACCAGAGTTGGCGCTTCAGCACTTACTCCGATCTTGATGCAAGTTGGTCGTGCTTCCAGATGTCGATAGTGGCGCGCGGGCGCTTTCCCGTGCGCATCGCGCTACACGCGCAGCACCGCGCCACCTTAGTCGTTTGATTCGAGCAGCCTCGAAGGCTCGCTCAGCCTGCTCAGCCGTTGAACCCGCGCCCCTCGGCCGCCAGCTTCGCGATGCTCGGCGCGAGTTGCCACGCGTCACCATTCGGCCGCGCGGCATAACGGCGAATCGCGCGCTCCACGTTGTAGAGCCCGACCGTATCCGCGTACAGCATCGGGCCGCCGCGATGAAGCGGGAAACCGTAGCCGGTCAGATAGACCATGTCGATATCCGACGCCTTCGACGCGATGCCTTCTTCGAGAATCTTCGCGCCTTCGTTGACGAGCGCGAACACGAGGCGCTCGACGATTTCCTCGTCGCCGATCTTGCGGCGCTCGGCGTTGGTTTCCTTCGAGAACGCGCCGATCATTTCGTCGACCACCTTCGACGGATACGCAGTGCGATCGCCCGCCTTGTAGTCGTACCAGCCGCCGCCGGTCTTCTGACCGAAGCGCCCCATCTCGCACAGACGGTCGGCGATCTTCGAGTAATGCATCTCCGGATGCTCCTGATAGCGGCGCTTGCGGATTGCCCAGCCGATGTCGTTGCCGGCCAGATCGCTCATGCGAAACGGGCCCATCGCGAAGCCGAACTTCTCGATGGCCTTATCCACTTGCGCGGGCAGCGCGCCTTCTTCGAGCATGAAGAGCGCCTGACGGATGTACTGCTCGATCATCCGGTTGCCGATGAAGCCGTCGCACACGCCCGACACCACCGCCGTCTTTTTGATCTTCTTCGCGAGCTTCATCACGGTGGCGAGCACGTCTTTCGCGGTGTCCTTGCCGCGCACCACTTCGAGCAGCTTCATCACGTTGGCCGGGCTGAAGAAGTGCATGCCGACCACGTCCTGCGGACGCTTCGTGAACGCGGCGATCTTGTCGACGTCGAGCGTCGACGTATTCGACGCGAGGATCGCGCCGCGTTTGGCGACTTCGTCGAGACGCGTGAACACCTGCTCTTTCACGCCGAGCTCTTCGAACACGGCCTCGACGATCAGATCCGCGTGCTTCAGGTCGTCATAGGACAGCGTGGGCGTGATCAGCGCCATGCGCTGTTCGAGCGCTTCGGGCTTGAGCTTGCCCTTCTTCAGGGAGGTTTCGTAGTTCTTGCGGATCGTCGCGACGCCGCGCTCGAGCGCTTCCTGTTTCGTTTCCAGCAGCGTGACCGGAATGCCTGCGTTGATGAAGTTCATCGCGATACCGCCGCCCATCGTGCCCGCGCCGATCACGCCAACCTTGCCGATCTCGCGCACCGGCGTATCGGCGGGCACGTCGGGAATCTTGCTGGCCGCGCGTTCGCCGAAGAACGCATGACGCAGCGCGTGGCTTTCCGGCGTCTGCACCAGCGCGACGAAGCATTCGCGCTCGAATGCGAGGCCCTTGTCGAAACCGTTCTGCAGGCCCGCTTCCACCGCGTCGATGCATTTGTGCGGCGCCGGGAAGTTCTTCGCGATCGCCGCGACGCTATTGCGTGCGAACTGGATGAAGCCAGCCGCGTTCGGATGCTCGATCTTGCGATCACGCACTTTCGGATGCGGGCCCGTCTTCGCGCCGACCTTGCGGGCAAATGTGAGCGCCGCTGCCGGCAGATCGTCCTGGCTCGCGACGACTTCGTCGAACAGCCCCGAGTCGGCCAGCTTCTCCGACAACACCGGCGCGCCGGACACGATCATGTTCAACGACGCTTCGAGGCCGATCGCGCGCGGCAGACGCTGCGTGCCGCCCGCGCCCGGCAGGATGCCGAGCTTCACTTCCGGCAGCGCGATCTGCGCGCCGGGCGCGGCGATGCGGTAATGCGCGCCGAGCGCCAGTTCCAGCCCGCCACCCATCGCGACGCTGTGAATGGCCGCGACCACCGGCTTCGCGCTGCCTTCGACGATCCGGATGACGGTGGCGAGCGTCGGCTCCTGGGTGGCCTTCGGGGTGTTGAATTCGGTGATGTCGGCGCCGCCCGAGAAGGCCTTGCCCGCACCCGTCAGCACGATGGCCTTGACAGCCGGATCGTTCTGCGCGCGCTCGATGCCGTCGGCGATGCCCGCTCGCGTCGAGAGGCCGAGGCCATTCACCGGAGGATTGTTCAGCGTGATGACGGCCACGCCGTCATGAGTTGTGTAGTCCACTGCCATCTGCCTGCCTCCATGCGATCCATGCAATGAAGCGGCGCCTTGCGCGCCGCCTGTCCGGTTTTGCGAGCCGCTGAATGTTCAATTCATGTCCGGCTCATTGTCCATCTTTCAACCGATTGTTTCCGGGTCTGCAGGCAGGATACACAGAAAAGCACGATCGTTCAATTTATCAGGGTGCGGGGTTTCCCCTGGTAAGCGGGCAGTTCGCTTCGTCGGCGAGCGCGGACGGCAGCACGTGGTCGCGGAAAATGTCGCGCAGCTTCAGCTTTTGCAGCTTGCCGGTGGCGGTGTGCGGCAGTTCGTCGACGAACGCCACGTCGTCGGGAATCCACCATTTGGCGACCTTGCCTTCGTAGAACGCGAGCAGTTCCTCGCGCGTGAGCTCGAAACCCGCGCGCTTGACCACTACCAGCAACGGACGCTCGGTCCAGCGCGGATGCGCACACGCGATGCACGCCGCTTCCGCCACCGCCGGATGCGCAATCGCGACGTTCTCGAGGTCGATCGAACTGATCCATTCGCCGCCGGATTTGATGACATCCTTCGAGCGGTCGGTGATGTGCAGGAAGCTGTCGCGGTCGATGGTGGCGACGTCGCCGGTCGGAAACCAACCGTCCACGAGCGGCGAGTCGTCCTTGCGGAAGTAACGGTCGATCACCCACGGCCCGCGCACGTGCAGATCGCCGAACGCGACGCCGTCCCACGGCAATTCGCGCCCGTCTTCGCCGACGATCTTCATGTCGACGCCATACATCACATGGCCTTGCTTTTCGAGCAACGCACGCTGCTCGGCGAGCGGCCGCTGGCTCTGCTCCCACGTCAGTTTCGAGAGGGTGCCGAGCGGCGACATCTCGGTCATGCCCCACGCATGGATCACCTGCACGCCGTAGTCGTCCTCGAACGTGCGCAGCATCGCGGGCGGACACGCGGAGCCGCCGATCACCGTGCGTTGCAGCGACGAGAACTTCACGCCCGCCTCGCGCATGTAGTTCAGCAAGCCGAGCCACACGGTCGGCACGCCCGCCGAATAGGTGACGCGCTCGCTCTCCATGAGTTCATAAAGCGACTTGCCGTCGAGGTCCTTGCCGGGGAATACCAGCTTCGCGCCGGTCAGCGGCGCGGCGTGCGGAATGCCCCAGGCGTTCACATGGAACATCGGCACGACCGGCAGCACCGCGTCGCGCGCGGACAGGCCCATCGCATCGGGCAACGACGCGCCGAACGCATGCAGCACCGTCGAGCGGTGCGAATACAGCGCGCCTTTCGGATTGCCGGTGGTGCCGGACGTATAGCAAAGGTACGAGGCCTGACGCTCGTCGATAGCCGGCCATTCGAAGTCGCCGTCCTGCGCGCTCACCAGCGTTTCGTAGCTGAGCGCGGGCGTTTGCATGGCCGGCAGATGCGCCGTGTCGGCGAGCGCGATCCAGCCGCGCACTTTCGGGCATTGCGGCGCGAGCACGTCGACGAGCGGCGCGAACGTGGTGTCGAACAGCACGTAGGCATCGTCGGCGTGATTGATGATGTAGGCGATCTGATCCGGGAACAGGCGCGGGTTGATCGTGTGGCACACGGCGCCGAAGCCGGTCGTGCCGTAATACGCTTCCAGATGCCGGTAGCCGTTCCACGCGAGGGTCGCGACGCGCTCGCCGGGCTCGACGCCCAGCGCGATCAGCGCCTGCGCGAGCTGCTTCGCCCGCTTCTCGCAATCGCGATAGGTGTAGCGGTGCAGATCGCCTTCGATACGCCGCGAGACGATCTCGGTGCTGCCGAAATGCCGCGCGGCATGCGCGAGCAGCGAGGACACAGTGAGCGGCACATCCATCATCTGGCCCAGCAGCGGCGTCGTCATAAAGCGTGGTCTCCTCGGCTTGTCTGTTTCGATCGGATGGGGTCCGGGAGCCGTGGGGGCGCAATGGCGCGCTTCTCCATGCGCCGCCGGCAAAATCCGCACGACCGGCGAAAGATGGATGCAGCATCGTCCAACAGCCGGCCAGCAGCTCCGCGGGCGCGGACTTACAATATCGGTTAATCCAGAGGCGCTCAATATGTCGTTTTCCCCAAGCATTGCAGGGTTATCCGAAGCTTTAACGGCTTTTTCCAACGCTCTTCTCAGCTCCCCCGAAAGCGCGTTCGCGCGGCTCGGCAGCACGTTCCTGACGCGTCTGCCCGCCGCGCCGCTCAACGCGCCGTACATGGTCGGCTTCTCCGGCGAGACCGCCGCGCTGCTCGGTCTCGCGCCCGACCTTCAGAACGATCCGGGCTTCGTCGAGCTGTTCTCCGGCAACGTCACGCGCGAGTGGCCGGCCGATACGCTGCCTTATGCCTCGGTGTATTCGGGGCATCAGTTCGGCGTGTGGGCGGGCCAGCTCGGCGACGGCCGCGCGCTGGGTCTCGGCGAAATCGAACACGACGGCCAGCGCTTCGAATTGCAGTTGAAGGGCGCGGGACGCACGCCCTATTCACGCATGGGCGACGGCCGCGCCGTGTTGCGTTCGTCGATCCGCGAGTATCTGTGTTCGGAAGCGATGCATCACCTCGGCATTCCGACCACGCGCGCGCTGTGCGTGATCGGCTCCGATCAGCCGGTGCGGCGCGAGAGCGTCGAAACCGCCGCGGTGGTCACGCGCGTCGCACCGAGCTTCGTGCGCTTCGGCCACTTCGAGCATTTCTATTCGAACGATCGCACCGACGCGCTGCGCGCGCTCGCCGATCACGTGATCGAGCGTTTCTATCCGCATTGCCGCGACGCCGACGATCCCTATCTCGCGCTGCTCAACGAAGCGGTGCTCTCCTCCGCCGACCTGATGGTCGAGTGGCAGGCGGTCGGCTTCTGCCACGGCGTGATGAACACGGACAACATGTCGATCCTCGGCCTGACGATCGACTACGGCCCGTTCGGTTTCATGGACGGCTTCGACGCCGGCTACATCTGCAATCATTCCGATACGCAAGGCCGTTACGCGTACAAAATGCAGCCGCAAATCGCCTACTGGAACCTGTTCTGCCTCGCGCAAGGTTTGCTGCCTCTGCTCGGCGAACAGCACGACGAAAGCGTGCGCGGCGACAAGGCGATCGAAGACGCGCAGCGAGTGCTCGGCGGTTTCAAGGAGCGCTTCGCACCGGCGCTGGAGCGGCGTATGCGCGCGAAGCTGGGCCTCGACATCGAGCGCGACGGCGACGACACGCTGGTCAATCGTCTGTTCGAAGTCATGCACGCGAACCGCGCCGATTTCACGCTGACCTTCCGCCATCTCGCGCGCGTGTCGAAACACGACGCGAGCGGCGACGCGCCGGTACGCGACCTGTTTCTCGATCGCGCCGCGTTCGACGCGTGGGCGAACGACTATCGCGCGCGGCTGTCCCATGAAACACGCGACGACGCCGCGCGCGCCATTGCAATGAACCGTGTGAACCCCAAATTCGTACTTCGCAATCACCTGGCGGAAACGGCGATCCGCCGCGCGAAAGAGAAAGATTTTTCCGAAGTGGAGCGTCTGGCGGCGGTGCTGCGCCGCCCGTTCGACGAACAGCCCGAGCACGAAGCGTATGCGGGCTTGCCGCCGGACTGGGCGAGCTCGCTGGAAGTGAGCTGCTCCTCGTGACGCACCAGACCGGACCGAAACCGTTCGCCTTCACCGTGCATCCCCAAAACAAGCCCGAGACAGGAACCCGACCATGAACCAGCCCGACGACCTCCACACCGACGTGCCCGCCGTGCAGAAAGACGACGCCGAGTGGCGCCAGCAGCTCTCCGACATCGAATATCAGGTGACGCGCCACGCGGCCACCGAGCGCCCCTTTACGGGCCGCTATCACGATCACTGGGATCGCGGCATCTACGATTGCGTGTGCTGCGGTACGCCGCTGTTCGAATCGGACACCAAGTTCGACGCCGGCTGCGGCTGGCCGAGCTACTTCAAGCCGATCAACGGCGAGGTGATCGCCGAGAAGACCGACCGCTCGCACGGCATGCTGCGCATTGAGGTGCAATGCAAGAACTGCGGCGCGCATCTGGGCCACGTGTTCGAAGACGGCCCCGCGCCGACGGGTCTGCGCTACTGCATCAATTCGGCTGCGTTACAATTCGAGCCCAAGTAAAGCGCAGCGGCGCGGAGTCTGGTGCGTTGCCGGCCGGCGTGGCCGGCAGGATTCGAGCCGCCTGCGCGAGGCCGTTGATCGGCTCCGGCCCGCGCACCGCCACCTTGGCGCTGCGGGTCTGCCGCTTACGGCCTGGCAAGAAGCCGCCTGTCAGCCAGCTTGCCATGACGCCCATGGCAAATTGGCGCGGCGGCTTTCCGGCCGCTTACACACCACCGGGCGCTTCGCCGCGCTCTCACCTTAGACTCACTCTCCGTATTCCCGACCAGATAATGAAATTCCTGTTCGATCTGTTCCCGATCATCCTGTTCTTCGTCGCCTTCAAGATCTGGGGCATTTTCACGGCGACGGCAGTGGCGATCGTCGCCACGCTGGTGCAGATCGCGTGGGTGGCCTTCCGCCACCGCAAGGTCGATCCGATGTTGTGGGTGAGCCTCGGCGTCGTCACCGTATTCGGCGGCGCCACGCTCGTGCTGCACAACGACACCTTCATCAAGTGGAAGCCGACCGTGCTGTACTGGGCGTTTTCCGTCGCGCTGATCGTCTCGCAACTGGGCTTCAACAAGAACCTGATCGAGGCGATGATGGGCAAGCAGATCACGCTGCCCCACGCGATCTGGGGCAAGCTGAACATCATCTGGGCGGTGTTCTTCGTGCTGCTCGGACTCGTCAATCTGTTCGTCGCGTATCACTACACGACCGACCAATGGGTCAATTTCAAGCTGTTCGGCGCAACCGGCTGCCTGCTGGTGTTCATCGTCGGGCAGAGTTTGTGGCTGTCGAAGTACATGAAGGAAGAATGACATGACGAGCGATGTGTTCATGCACGCCACCACCGCCGAGCGCGCCGCGCTGATCGAAGCGCGCCTCACGGCCGCGCTCGCGCCGGTCGAATCGATCCGCATCACCGACGACAGCGCGCAGCACGCGGGCCACGCCGGCGCCTCCGCCGGCGGTCATTTCAGTGTCACGATCGTGGCGGCCGCATTTGCCGGCAAGGCCCGCGTGGCGCGGCATCGCATGGTGTATGATGCGCTGGCCGATGCCATGCAGCGCGGCATTCATGCCCTTGCCATCACGGCGTATACGCCCGAAGAATTTGCTTTGTTGCCCCGCTAGGAACTTCCGATGACCTTGAAGAAAACCCGCCTTTGGGTATTGCTGGCTGCATTTGCAGCCGCACCTGCATTTGCACAGAACATCGCTGTCGTCAACGGCACGCCGATTCCGAAAGCGCGCGCCGATGCGCTGATCGATCAACTGGTTCATCAAGGCCAGCAAAACACGCCGCAACTGCAAATGGCCGTGCGTGAAGAACTGGTGAACCGCGAAATCCTGATGCAGGAAGCGCTGCGCCGCGGCCTGCCGAATCGTCCGGACGTCAAGGCGCAAATCGCCGTCGCGCAACAGACCGTCGTGCTGCGCGCGCTGATCGAAGACTTCGTGAAGAACAACCAGCCGACCGACGCCGAAGTCACCGCGCGCTACAACGCGCTGATCAAGGATGCGGGCGGCAAGGAATATCACCTGCACCACATCCTCGTCGACAACGAGCAGCAGGCGAAGGACCTGATCGCGAAGATCAAGGGCGGCGCAAGCTTCGAAGAACTCGCAAAGCAATACTCGAAGGACCCGGGATCGGGCAAGAACGGCGGCGACCTCGACTGGTCGGATCCGAAGGCCTACGTGCCTGAATTCGCGGCAGCGGCCACGCATCTGCAGAAAGGCCAGATGACCGACACGCCGGTGCGCACGCAATTCGGCTGGCACATCATCCGTGTCGACGACGTGCGTGCTATCACGCCGCCGCCGCTGGAGCAGGTGCGTGCGCAGATCGTCCAGCAGATCCAGCAGGAAAAGCTGCAAGCGTTCGAAGAAGGTTTGCGCAAGAACGCGAAGATTCAGTAACGGGTTGTCGAGTCACCGCTTCTTCGTTTGAAGTTTGAATGCAAAAAAGCCGCCTGTTGGGCGGCTTTTTTTGTTTGCTGCGGGGGTAAGGCACAACAAGGCCGCCGCCCGAAGCGGCGGCCCTGCCCCAATCAACCCAGCCAGCGACGCGCGTTCTGGAACACGCGCAGCCACGGGCTCGCGTCCGTGCCGTTCTCGCCCCAGCCTTCCGGATGCCAGCTCATCTGCACGGCACGATGCACGCGCTCGGTGTGCGGCATCAGCACGGTGAAGCGGCCATCCGCGGTCGTGACCGACGTGATGCCGTCCGGCGAACCGTTCGGATTGAACGGATATTGCTCGGTCGCCTGACCACGGTGATCGACATAACGCATCGCCACCGCCACCTTCGACGCATCGCCCTGCTGCGAGAAATCCGCGTAGCCTTCGCCGTGCGCCACCGCCACCGGAATGCGCGAGCCTTCCATGCCGGCGAAAAAGATCGACGGCGAAGCCTGGACTTCGACCAGCGAGAAGCGCGCTTCGAATTTCTCCGACTTGTTGCGCGTGAACTTCGGCCACGCTTCGGCGCCGGGGATCATCGATGCAAGGCTGCTCATCATCTGGCAGCCGTTGCAGATGCCGAGCGCGAACGTGTCTTCGCGGCCGAAGAACGCGGCGAACATGTCGGCCAGTTGCGCGTTGAAGCGGATCGCTTTCGCCCAGCCTTCGCCGGCGCCGAGCGTATCGCCGTACGAGAAGCCGCCGCACGCCACCGCGCCGGCGAAGTCCGCCAGGTTCGCGCGGCCCGCGAGCAGATCGCTCATGTGTACGTCGTGCGCGTCGAAGCCGGCGCGGTCGAACGCATAGGCCGTTTCGAGGTGCGAGTTGACGCCCTGCTCGCGCAGGATCGCAACACGCGGACGCGCGCTCTTGCCCACGAAAGGCGCAGCGACATCTTCAGCCGGATCGAAGCTCAGCACCGGCGTGATGCCCGGATCGGCAGCATCCAGCAGCGCATCGTATTCGGCATCGGCGCAAGCCGGGTTGTCGCGCAGACGCGCGATGCGCCAGCTCACTTCGCTCCACGTGCGATGCAGTTCGGTGCGCGATGCTTCGTAGATCTTCTTCGCGTCGCGGTAGATTTCGATCGCGTCGCGCTCGTTGAGCTTGCCGATCACATGCGAGCACGCCGACAGGCCGTGCTCGCGCAACGCGCCGAGCACCGCGTCGCGGTCCGCCGCACGCACCTGGATCACGCCGCCGAGTTCTTCGTTGAAGAGCGCGCGAATCGTGCGGTCTTCACGACGGCCGCTGGTCTGTTTCGCCCAGTCTTTCGCGTCGCCGTAATCGGATTCGTGATGCGGATCGAGCACGAGCATGTCCACATTCAGCGACACGCCGACGTGACCCGCAAACGCCATTTCGCAGACCGTCGCCCACAGGCCGCCGTCCGAACGGTCGTGGTAAGCGAGCAGTTTGCCATCGCTGTTCAGTGCCTGAATCACGTTGAAGAAGCGCTTCAGGTCTTCCGGGTCGTCGACGTCCGGCACCGTGTCGCCGACCTGCTGCGTCACTTGCGCGAGGATACTGCCGCCGAGGCGATGCTTGCCGCGGCCGAGATCGATCGCGATCAGCACGGAGTCGCCTGCATCGCTGATGCGGCGCAGTTGCGGCGTGAGGTGCTTGCGCACGTCTGCGACCGGCGCGAACGCCGAGATGATCAGCGAGACCGGCGCGACCACTTCCTTCGCGACACCGCGGTCTTCCCACTTCGTGCGCATCGACAGCGAATCCTTGCCGACCGGAATGCTGATGCCGAGCGCGGGGCACAGTTCCATGCCGATCGCCTTGACCGTGTCGTAGAGCGCGGCGTCTTCGCCCGGCGCGCCGCACGCGGCCATCCAGTTCGCCGACAGCTTCAGCTTGTCGAGCGACGCGATCGGCGCCGCCACGATGTTGGTGATCGCCTCGCCGACCGCCATACGGCCCGACGCGGGCGCATTGATGACGGCGAGCGGCGTGCGCTCGGCCATCGTCATCGCTTCGCCGCTAAAGCCCGCATAGTCCATCGTCGTGATCGCGACGTCGGCCACCGGCACCTGCCACGGGCCGACCATCTGATCGCGCGCGGTCGTGCCGCCCACCGAGCGGTCGCCGATCGTGATCAGGAACGACTTGCTCGCGACCGTCGGATGACGCAGCACGCTGGCCGCCACATCCGGCAACGCGATGCCGGTGACATCGACCGGTTCGAGCTTCTGCTCGACGCGTTTGACGTCGCGGTGCATGCGCGGCGCCTTGCCGAGCAATACTTCCATCGGCATGTCGACCGGCTGGTGCGCGGCGGCGTCGTTCAGTTCGGCGTCGATCAGCTTCAGCTGACGTTCGGCGGTGGCCGTGCCGATCACCGCGAACGGGCAGCGCTCGCGCTGGCACATTGCTTCGAAGGCCGGCAGATCGGCCGGCGCGATCGCCAGCACGTAGCGTTCTTGCGCTTCGTTCGACCAGATTTCGCGCGGCGACAAACCGCTTTCTTCCAGCTGGATCTTGCGCAGTTCGAACAGCGCACCCTTGCCCGCGCCGTCCACCACTTCCGGGAACGCGTTCGACAAACCGCCCGCGCCGACGTCGTGAATGCTCAGGATCGGATTCTTGTCGCCAAGCTGCCAGCACGCGTTGATCACTTCCTGCGCACGGCGTTCGATTTCCGGGTTGCCGCGCTGCACCGAGTCGAAGTCGAGTTCGGCGGTGTTGGTGCCGGTCGCCATCGAGCTGGCGGCGCCGCCGCCCATGCCGATGCGCATGCCCGGGCCGCCGATCTGGATCAGCAGCGACCCTTCCGGCAGATCGTGCTTGTGCGTGTGCTGGTCCGAGATATTGCCGATGCCGCCGGCGATCATGATGGGCTTGTGATAGCCGCGCACCAGACCCGCGACGTTCTGCTCATAAGCGCGGAAATAACCGCCGAGGTTCGGCCGGCCGAACTCGTTGTTGAACGCGGCGCCGCCGAGCGGGCCGTCGATCATGATCTGCAGCGGCGACGCGATGCGGTCGGGGCGGCCATACGCTTCGTGCTGGTCGTCCGGATTGCGGTGCGCGAGCGGCTGCGCGGCGTCGCGTGCGTTTTCCCATGCCTCGACGCCGTCCGGCAAGGCCAGGTTCGACACCGTGAAGCCCGCCAGACCCGCCTTCGGACGCGCGCCGCGGCCGGTCGCGCCTTCATCGCGGATTTCACCGCCCGCGCCGGTCGCGGCGCCCGGGAACGGCGAGATCGCGGTCGGGTGATTGTGCGTCTCCACCTTCATCAGCGTGTGCGTGAGTTCGACGCTGCGACGATAGTGCTCCGGCAATCCGTTCGCGCCGAGTTCAGCCGGCGTGCGCGGGAACCAGCGCTCGGCCATGCCGCCCGCCATGATCGCCGAGTTGTCCGAATACGCGACGATCGTGCCTTGCGGGTTCAGCTTCTCGGTGTTGCGGATCATGTTGAACAGCGAGATGTCCTGCTTCTCGCCGTCGATGGTCCAGTCCGCGTTGAAAATCTTGTGGCGGCAGTGTTCGCTGTTGGCCTGCGCGAACATCATCAGTTCGACGTCGGTCGGGTTGCGGCCGAGCTTCGTGAACGCGTCGACGAGATAATCGATTTCGTCGTCGGCGAGCGCGAGGCCCAGTTCCGTGTTCGCCGCTTCCAGCGCGCCACGGCCGTGGCCGAGCACGTCGACGGTTTGCAGCGGCTTGGCCGGCAGTTCGTCGAACAGATGCAGCGCGTGCTCGCGCGAGCTCGACACGCTCTCGGTCATGCGGTCGTGCAGCGCCGCGGCGACGGCCGCGCGCGCTTCGTCGGAGAGCGCTTTCTTGCCGCCCAGCAGGCCGCTTTTCAGCGTGACCGTGTACTCGACACCGCGCTCGATGCGGCGCACCTGCGTGAGGCCGCACAGGTGGGCGATGTCGGTGGCCTTGCTGGCCCACGGCGACACCGTGCCGAAACGCGGCACCACGAGGAAGGTTTCGACGGCGCCGCGCTCCTTGCTTTCTTCGAGCGGATCGCCGTAGTGCATCAGCGCCTCGACTTTCGCGCTGTCTTCAGCGGACAGAGGGGTCTGGGCATTGACGAAATGCAGATACTGCCCGCGCACGCCGGTGATATTCGGGTCGATGCGCGTGAGCGTTTCGAGCAGGCGGGTTTGACGGAAATCGGAAAGGGCCGAAGCGCCGGGGAAACACGAGAAGTGGGCCATGGACTTGACGTTGCGTCGCTCAATGATGCCGAGAAGCCGCGCATGCAGGCGACGTGAGGCGGAAAGGAAGTCCGGGATTATACCCCGGGAACGGGCTTCCAGCGGGCTTCGCGGTGCGCTTTCGGTCCGCGCGCGCGATGCGCTGCGCGTGGCCGCAGCGGTGCTTTGACTGCTATCATTCGCCCTTTCACCAGATCGGCGCGAGCCGCCCGAGCCATGCCGGGCCGCGCCGCATGCCACGCTCAACGGGAATGCGCCGCTTCGGCGCCCCCTTCGGCAATTCGAATCAAAACATGGATGTCATCGTCATTGGCGGCGGGATAGCGGGCGTCGCCACCGCTTATCACCTGCGCGCGGCCGGCCACCGCGTGTGTGTCGTCGAGCGCCACGCCACCGTCGCGCAGGGCGCGACCTACGGGCACGGCGGCACCGTTCTGCCGACCCCGCTCGACGTCTGGTTCGGCCCGACCTTTCTCGCGAGCCGTCAGAACGCGAAAAACGGCGTCGTCAACAAGATCGGCTTCAACGGCGCGGCGCGTCAGTTCGTCAAGCAGCTCGGCGCATTGCAGGAGCCGGAGGCGTTCGCCCGCCAGTTCGGGCGGCTGCGGCCGCTGATCGAGGCGTCGCGCGACGCGCTCGCGGACATCGAAGCGCGCTTCGGGCTCGAATTCGAACAGGCGAGCGGACTGCTTCATCTGGTGCGCAGCGAGCACGAATGGGAGCAGACCCAGCCCGCGCTCGACCTGCTGCGCCAGTACGAGGTGCCGCACCACGTGCTGACGCCGGACGAATGCGCCGCCTACGAGCACTCCGTGCGCACGGAGCCTGAATTCGCCGGCGGCGTGCTATTCGATCAGGAGCGCACGGCCAACAGCCCGCTGTTCACCAAGCTCCTCAAGCAGACCCTCGACGCGCAAGGCGGCGTGCAGTTCATGCACGGCTGCGAAGTTTCGGCAATCCGTCTCGAGGGCCAGCGCGCCGCGGTGGAACTGGCGCCGCGCGCGGGTACGGCCCCGCGTTCGCGCGAAGTCGACGTGATTCATGCCGACGCGGTCGTGGTAGCCGCCGGTTACGGCAGCCTCGCGCTGCTCGAGCGCCTCGGCCTGCAGCTGCCGTTGCATCCGCTGCGGCTGCACACGCTGGTGGCGCCGATCGCGCACGAGGAATGCGCGCCGCACGTGGCGATCGTCGACGCGGTCAAGCGGATCGGCATCAGCCGCATGAATCACCGGCTGCGCATCGCCGGGGGCGCGGTGCTGCAAGCCGCCGGCCAGATCGACAAGCCGCTCGGCGAAGCCGTGACCAAGGAAGCGCTGGCGCTGCTCGGCCAGGCGACCCACGACTGGATTCCCGGCGCCGCGCGCATTTCGGCGGCCCTGCCGTGGGAAGGCGTCAAACTGCTGTCGCCGGATGGCTTGCCGGTGATCGGCAACGCGCTGCACCCGCGTCTGTTCGTCAATGTCGGCCACGGCCCGTCGGGCTGGGGACTCGCATGCGGAGCGGGCAAACTGGTCGCCGACCTGCTGTCGGGCCAGACGCCGGAGCTTTCCGCCGACACGCTGGCCGCGCTGCGCGCCGACCGCTTCCAGTAAATCCCCTGCTTTCGATCTGCGATGTCAGGCCCGCTCGCGAGCGGGCCCGTTATTGCAGGTCGAGCCGCGCGCGGCGCGCGTATCGGCACTAACATAGCGATTCCCTGGTTTTCCCGCCCGGCGGCGCAAGCCACGCCGGGTTTCGCCATGACAGACGCCGAAAACACGCCGCCGACGCTCATCACCCCACACCAGCGCGCGCTGCCCCTGCTGACGCTGACCGATCTGCGGGTCGCGGAAGCGCAGGCCGCCGCGGGGCTGCCGGCGCACACGCTGATGGCGCGCGCCGGCCAGTCGGCCGCGAGCTTCCTGCGCGAGCAGATCACCCGCGACACGTCGATCGAAAAATCGAAGCAACGCGTCTGGCTGATCGCCGGCCCAGGCAACAACGGCGGCGACGCGCTGGTCCTCGCGACCGCGCTGCACGAGGCCGGCATCGCGGTGGAGGTATGCATGCCGGTCGAAGTGAAACCGGACGACGCCCGCTGGGCGCTCGCCACGGCTCGCGCCGCCGGCGTGCCGATCTCGACGGCGCCGCCCGCTTCGCTCGACGGCTATCGCTGGCTCGTGGACGGCATGTTCGGCATTGGCCTCACGCGGCCACTCGACGGCGTGTTCGCGAGCGTCGCCCGGCAGTTGTCGCAACGCGCGAAGGCCCGCCCGAGGAAAGGCGGCGTGCTCGCGCTGGACATCCCCAGCGGCCTCGACAGCGACACCGGCACGGTCGTCGCCGATGGCAAGGACGGCGCCGCCGTCCACGCCACCCACACGATTACCTTCATTGCCGCGAAGCCCGGCCTGTTCACCGCGCAAGGTCGCGACCTTGCCGGGGCCGTGACGCTCGCGCCGATCGGCGTCGACAGCGGCCAGCGCACGGCCGTGCAACTGAGCGCGCCCGAGCTGTTCGGCGCGTTCCTGCCGCCGCGCGATTTCGCCACCAACAAGGGCACTTTCGGCAGCCTCGCGGTGGTCGGCGGCGACACCGGCATGTGTGGCGCCCCGATCCTCGCGGCGCGCGCGGCGCTCTACAGCGGCGCGGGCAAGGTGCACGTCGCGCTGCTCGGCGCAGGCGCCCCGCCCTACGATCCGCCGCATCCCGAACTGATGCTGCATGCGCTCGACGATCTGCCGCTCGACAAGATGGATGCGCTCGCCGTCGGCTGCGGCATGGGGCATCGCGAGCGCGCGACGCAGGTGATGCACGACGTGCTGCAGCTCGACGTGCCGAAGCTGTTCGATGCGGACGCACTGAACCTGATCGCCAAAGATCCCGCGCTCGCCGCCGAAGTGACCGCGCGCGGCGTGCAAGGCGACCCATGCATCCTCACGCCGCATCCGCTGGAAGCGGCGCGTCTGCTCGGCAGCGACGCGCCAGGTGTGCAACGCGACCGGCTCGGCGCCGCACGTGCGCTGGCCGCGCGCTTCGCGAGCGTCGTGGTGCTGAAAGGCATCGGCACGATCATTGCCGCACCGGACGGCCGCCTCGCGATCAACCCGACGGGCAACGCCGCGCTCGCGACGGGCGGCACCGGCGACGTGCTCGGCGGCATCATCGGCGCGCTGCTCGCGCAGCATCTGCCGCGCTACGAAGCGGCGCTGGCGGGCGTCTACCTGCACGGCCTCGCCGCCGACACGCTCAGCGCGCAAGGCCACGGGCCGGCCGGCTTGACGGCGGGTGAACTCGCGCCGATGGTGCGCACGTTGCTCAACCGTCTGTTCTATCCGCCTGCCGATATGTGAACTCGCGAAACGCGGCGTCCCAACTTGTGCGCGGCAATGCCAAACCGATGCAGCCTGTCACGCAACGCCGCTATACTGATTAACTGCGCCGCGCGTCGGGTCGATCGCGGGTGGCGGCGAAACTTCAACGGCTGGGCCCGCGTTGTTTGACGGCTCGTCGAGGCTTCGCCGGCACCCGTGGACGAACCCGGGCGGGTGGCATCGCTCTAACAGCATCGTTGCATCATCCTCGGCAGCGCTTCATGCGCGCGCCTTTCTTCGTGCCCCTTGGTTAGACGGACGCTATGACCCAGAACTCGCTCCCCTCCTGGTCCTCGCTGCAAACGCATTACGAGAAGATTCGCGATGCACACATGCGCGACTGGTTCGCCCCCGAGAACGACCCTGCCCCTACCCGAGCCGAACGCTTCACGTTCGCGGGCGGCGGTCTCGCGGCCGATTTCTCGAAGCACCGCATCACCACCGACACCCTGCAACTGCTCGTGCAACTCGCCCGCGAAGCCGGCGTCGAGAAACGCCGCGAAGCGATGTTCGCGGGCGACGTGGTCAACCCGACCGAAGGCCGCGCCGCGCTGCACACCGCGTTGCGCGCCACCGATCCGAAAGCGCCGTTCTTCGCCGAAGTCCAGGCCGAGCGCGCCAGGATGGCCGCGTTCGCCGACCAGGTGCGCAGCGGCGCATGGACCGGCTACACCGGCAAGCGGATTCGCTATGTCGTGAACATCGGCATCGGCGGCTCGGACCTCGGGCCGAAGATGGTCGTGCACGCGCTGCATCATCTCGCTTCGCCGGAGATCACCACGCACTTCGTGTCGAACGTCGACGGCGCGGATCTGTACAACGTGATGCAGCAGATCGATCCCGAAGAGACGCTCGCCATCATCGTCTCGAAGACCTTCACGACGCTCGAAACCATGACCAACGCGCGCTCGCTGCGCGACTGGTTCGTCGAGAAAGGCTGCCCGGAAAGCGCGCTCGCGAAACACTTCGTCGGCGTGTCGGCGAACCCCGCGGAAGTGGTCAAGTTCGGCATCGCGAAAGAGAACGTGTTCGAGATGTGGGACTGGGTCGGCGGACGTTATTCGCTGTGGTCGGCGGTGGGTCTGTCGATCATGATCGCGGTCGGCCCGCAGCAGTTCGGCGAACTGCTCGCCGGTGCCAACGAGATGGACCAGCATTTCCGCGACGCGCCGCTCGAAAAGAACCTCCCGGTGCTGCTCGGCATGATCGGCATCTGGTATCGCAACTTCTTCGGCTCGCAAAGCTATCTGGTCGCGCCGTATTCGGAAGCGCTGCATTTCCTGCCGTCGTATTTGCAGCAACTGGAGATGGAGAGCAACGGCAAGTCCGCGCGGCTCGATGGTGCAATGGTCGACTACCCGACTTCCGCCGTGACGTGGGGCGAACCGGGTACGAATGGCCAGCATGCGTTCTTCCAGATGCTGCATCAAGGGCCGACCATCGTCCCGATCGACTTCATCGCGGTGCTGACGCCGGAGCATCCGCTCGCGAGCCATCACCCGAAGCTGCTTGCCAACTGCTTTGCGCAGAGCGAGGCGCTGATGCTCGGCCGCACGCTGGAAGAAGCGAGGAAAGTGGCCGGCCCGGACAAGCCGGAACTCGCGCCGCACCTGGTGTTTCCAGGCAACCGGCCGACCGCTACGTTGCTCGTCGACGCGCTCACCGCGCGTTCGCTCGGCGCGTTGATCGCGCTGTACGAGCACAAGGTGCTGGTGCAGGCGTCGGTGTGGAACATCAATCCGTTCGATCAATGGGGCGTCGAACTGGGCAAGATTCTCGGCAAGGTGGTCGAGGCCGATCTGACCGCGGCGAGCGTGGATGAGAAGAAGCATGACTCGTCGACGTCGGCGTTGATCGCGCGGGCGCGGGCTGCCTTGAAGCGGTGAGCGGTGAGTTGGAGCGGCGCGTGCTCGGGGGAGTCATTCGGTGATTGCTTCGATGCGCGCGTCGGTAAGTAGCTCGTTGAGCGCGATTAGGTGCTTCTACAGGTTGGCCGCATATTGGCCGCATGTTGCTCTATCGCGCTCGGCTGCCCGCCAAAAGCCGCAATGAAAAAAAGCGGGCCATTGCGGCCCGCTTCTGCTTTTATATCGAAGCGCGCGCCTGGATCATCCACACTCGCGAGCGTACTCGTTCACGCAAGCCGCCCTGCTTCGATCGTCACAGTCGTATCGCAACGTCGCGCCAGCTCGACGTCGTGCGTGACGAGAATCAGTGTGGCGCCATTCGCGCGGTTCATCTCGAACATCAGATCGATCACCGCATGGCCGGTCGCGGCGTCAAGACTGCCTGTCGGCTCGTCGGCGAACAGGATGGCGGGATGCGTGACGAACGCCCGCGCCAACGCGACGCGCTGCTGCTCGCCACCCGACAGAAGCTTCGGATAATGACCGGTGCGCTGCCCGAGTCCCACCTGCTCCAGCAGATCACGCGCCCGCGCCGCGGCCTCGCGTGTGCCGATGCCGCCCTGCAGTTCGAGCGGCAACGTGACGTTCTCGAGCGCCGTCAAATGCGGCATCAGTTGAAACGACTGGAACACGAAGCCGACCGAGCCGCTGCGCAACGCGGCCCGTTCGTCTTCGGTCAATTCGGTGAGCTCGCGGCCCAGCAACCGAACCGAGCCCGAACTCGCGCTGTCCAATCCCGCGAGCAAGCCGAGCAGCGTAGACTTGCCCGATCCGGATGCACCGACGATCGCTACACTGCTGCCGGCAGCGATAGCAAGATCGATGTCGTCGAGAATCGTCAGTTCGCCCGTTGCATCCTTAACTTTCTTGCACAAACCCCGCACTTCAATGACTGGATCAGTTTTGTTTAGCATGGTGAAGCGTAGGTTGAAAGTGCTCGCCATTGCCCCGCGCGCCACGGCGCTGACTACGGCATTCGGCTCGGCCGTCGTGGCCGCCGCCCTGTTTTCGATGCCCCTGCCGGTTCACGCCGCCAACGCGCCGGACCCGGCCAGACCGGTGATCGTCGTGCTCGGCGACAGCATCTCCGCCGAGTACGGCTTGCCCCGCGACACCGGCTGGGTTGCATTGATGCGCCAGCGCCTCACCGACGAGCGAATCGATTATAGCGTCGCCAATGCGAGCATTAGCGGCGACACCACGAGCGGCGGGCGGGCCCGCTTGCCGGCGCTGATGCAGCGTTTGAAGCCGAGCATCGTGATCGTCGAACTCGGCGCCAACGACGCGTTGCGCGGCGTGCCGCTCTCCACCACCGAAGACAACCTGCGCACGATCATCGAACAGGCTCAGCAGGGCCATGCGAAAGTGGTGCTGGTGGGCATGTATGTCCCGCCCAATTACGGCCCGGACTACACGCAAAAGTTCCATGGACTATATGGTGAGCTGTCGAAGCAATTGCGCGTGCCGCTGGTGCCTTTCCTGCTCGCAGGCATTGCCGACAAGCCCGAGATGTTCCAGGCGGATCAGATTCATCCGACGCAGCAGGCACAGCCAGTGCTACTGAACAACGTGTGGCCGACTGTTAAGCCACTTCTTCGCACAAGTTCGCCGCGCTGACAAGCTAGCTAACAACTTGTTTCTAGAACTTTGGGAACACGGATCGGTAAAGGTCGCTCAGACACTTTCGTATCCCGTGTAATCCAGCTCGAATCTGAGCGCCTCTGAGGAGATAACGTGAAATACTTACCGTTAATCGCTTTGACCGTGGCAATCTCTGCCTGCGCCGCTCAACCGCCTGCTGGCGTTCAATCCGTCGGTCAAAGCCAGCAACCGCCGAAGGCCGTGGCCAGTTGCATCGCGCAGAAGTGGGCCGACGCCTCGCAGCAGCAGGTCGTTTCGCAAAACACGCTGGCGAACGATCAGGCGATGGACGTCTATGTTCCCGGTCAACAGCCGCCTAACGGCGCAGCCGCCGTGGTACGTCCGTCGTACAGCGGCCCGGGTACGTGGGTCGGCTTCCGCGGCAACGCTGCGGGCAGTCAGGCCACGGGTGCGATCAGCGGTTGCCTCTAACGCGCCGCTACTTACGGTGTGATGGGCATCGTGCCCGTCAAATGAAAAAGCCCCGCAATTGCGGGGCTTTTTCTATTTGCGCGCCGTGTTCCGCGCGCAAGCTGTATGGCTTTTCAGGCTTACTCGTCGCTCTGCTGGGCGTTGCTGCTGTCGAGCGAGCCGTAGAACTTCACCTTCGAGCGGGCCCGCAGTGCCTCGACATAGGCCTCGGCTTCAGACTGCGCATCGACCTGCGCAATCTGCTGCTGCGCGGCGGCCAAACGCTGCGGATCGATCGGTGCACCCGCCGCTACAGCATTCACGCGATAGATCGCATAGCCGTCGTCACCGAGGTCCACACCGACGTAAGCTGGCAATTTTTGCGCATCCGCCTTGTAGATTGCGCTCAATGCGGCCGGCGGCACGCCTTGCGCATCGTTGCGCGAGACCTTCAGCGTCGACGAGAAACCAGCGGTGGATTTCGACTTCTCGAACTCAGCCAGCTTCGCCGCGCCGTCCTTATGCGCGGCTTCGTTCGACTGCACCGCGATCACCTTCTGACGCACGGCATCCTTGACGGCGTCGAACGCCGGCACGGCCGCCGGCTTGTAGTCGGTGACGCGCGCAGCGATCAGCGTATTGCCGCCGACGTCGATTGCCTGCGTGTTGTTACGCTGGACCGCCGCGTCGTTCGCGAACACTGCGGTGAGGAACTTCGCATTGTTCAGCGGGCTGTCGGGCGGCAGCTTCGGATCCGGTTGCGGCGTCACCGTCGCGGTCTGCAGTTGCAGCTTGTACTTGTCAGCGGCCGGCTGCAGGCTCTTTGCCTTTTCATACACGAGCGACGTGAAGCCTTCCGAAGCATCGCTGAAGGCCTTGCTTGCCAACTGCGTCTTCAGATCCTTCGCGATCTGATCTTTCACTTCGTCGAACGGCTTCGTGACCGCCGGCTTCACGTCCGTCACCTTGACGATGTGAAAGCCGAAGTCGGTCTGCACGATGCCGCTGACTTCGTCCTTCTTCAGCGCGAACACGGCGTCGTCGAACGCCTGGCCACCGGCGATCATGCCGCGGCTGAAGTAACCCAGATCACCACCTTTCGACGCCGAACCCGGGTCCTGCGAATTCGCCTGCGCGATCTGCGCGAACTGGTCCGGATGCGCCTTGATCTGCGCGAGCAACGCTTCGGCCTTCTGCTTCGCCTTCGCCTTGTCGGCCGTGCTCGCGTCTTTCGGCGCCGAGATCAGAATGTGGCTCGCACGCACTTCGCCTTCGGTGCGGAAGTGCGCGACGTTGTCATCGTAGTACTTCTTCAGATCGGCGTCGCTCGGCTGGAGGGACGCGCCCAGGCTTGCCGGCGACATCACCAGGTACTGGATCGTCGCGGTGGCCGGCGTCGCGAAGTCGTTGCGATGCGCGTCGTAGTAGGCCTGCAGTTGCGCGTCGGTGGGCTGCACCTTTGCCGCATAGTCACGCGGATGGAACGCGATGCCCTGCACTTCACGCTGCTGTTCGGCAAGCTCGGTCAGATGCTGCGCGAGCGTCTTCGACGTGAACGCGCTGCCTTGAATGCTCGCCGGCAACTGCTGCATCGCGAGGCCGTAGCGCACACGTTCGTCGTATTGATCGGGCGTCATGCCCTGCATCGCGAGCAACTGCTTGTAACGGTCGACATCGATCGAACCGTCAGGATTCTTGAGCGACGAAATCACCGGATCGTTGAGCAGCACGCGGCGCACTGCGTCGTCGGATGCGGTCAAATGCAGGCGCTGCGTCTCATCGGCCAGCACGCGCTGCTCGATCAGACCGTCGAGCATCTGGCGACGGCGCTCCGGCGTATCGAACGACTTCATGTCGAACTGCGCGCCGAGCATCTGACGGGCGCGGTCGAGTTGCTGACGCGTCGCGTCGTCGTACTCTGCGCGGGTGATCTTGTGACCGTTGACGCTCGCGACGTTTGCACTTTCGTCAAAAAAGCCGCGGAAGCCCTGAATACCCACAAAACCCAACCCCGGCACAATGACGAGGATGAGCATGAACATCATCAGGCGTTTGTGATTGCGGAAAAAATCGAGCATGCGAAAGGAGTGCCAAAAACAGAACGCCCGATCTTACAACAGCGGGCAATAAAAAAGGCGAACCGGAGTTCGCCTTTCGTGGATACTGGCGGAGTGGACGGGACTCGAACCCGCGACCCCCGGCGTGACAGGCCGGTATTCTAACCGACTGAACTACCACTCCTTATACTGCGCTTTGCTGCACTGAAACACTTGAGCCGAATCTGAAACTGGTGGGTGCTGAGAGGCTCGAACTCCCGACCTACGCCTTGTAAGGGCGCCGCTCTACCAACTGAGCTAAGCACCCGTTTCGTGATTCAGTGTGCTTCGTTGCTGCCGCTTGCTTCTCAAGCAGCAAGCCCATTAGTTTAGCGCATCCTTCAGAGCTTTGCCAGGCCTAAATTTAGGGACCTTTGCCGCCTTGATTTTAATCGCGGCGCCGGTGCGCGGATTGCGGCCCGTACGCGCGGTGCGCTTGCCGACCGCAAACGTGCCGAAGCCGACCAGAGTCACCGAACCGCCTGTCTTCAGTGTAGCTTTGACGCCACCGATCACTGCATCGAGTGCACGGCCTGCCGCAGCCTTCGAAATGTCGGCCTGCTGTGAAATGTGATCGATCAATTCCGTCTTGTTCATTCCAACCCCCGAGAATGTTTATGACAATCGTGACGGTGCTCTGTCGCACCTGGCATCACGCGGCCGGCGGGCAACGCCGGGCCGCCTCATTAGAATTGGCCGAAACCCTTGTGTCAAGCGGGGTTGAGCCTGATTCGACGCGTTTTAAGGGGATTTTTATAAGCAAATCTTGTCGGCCGTCACCGCGCAGGCAATCTGTCACCCGGAGCACTTCGTGCGATGCTCACAAGGTGGGAAAACGTGACCCACGAACGCATTGCAAAATCGCGCGGGCAATAAAAAACCCGCGGCCGTAACCGCGGGTTTCTGTTCAGCAAGCAGCTTCGCTTCTGAATGCTTTAGTGCTTCACAACCTCTGATGCCGCGTCTTTGCCCGGCTCGGCCGCGACAGGCGCAGCAGGCTTCGGCTCTTCTTCCGGCAATGCTTGCGGCACACGTTCGAGCGCCAGTTCGAGCACCTTGTCGATCCAACGGACCGGCACGATTTCGATCGCGTTCTTCACGTTGTCCGGAATCTCCGTCAAGTCCTTGACGTTTTCTTCCGGAATCAGCACCAGCTTGATGCCGCCGCGATGCGCCGCCAGCAGCTTTTCCTTCAGACCGCCGATCGGCAGGACTTCGCCACGCAACGTGATTTCGCCCGTCATCGCGACGTCGGCACGTACCGGAATACCGGTCAATACCGACACCAGCGCGGTCGTCATCGCGATACCGGCCGAAGGACCGTCTTTCGGCGTCGCCCCTTCCGGCACGTGGATGTGAATGTCCTGCTTCTCGAACGCTTCGTCCTTGACACCCAGACGACGCGAACGCGAACGCACGACCGAGCGCGCCGCTTCGACGGATTCCTTCATCACGTCGCCGAGCGAACCCGTGCGAATCACATTGCCCTTGCCCGGCATCACCGCGGCTTCGATGGTCAGCAGATCGCCGCCCACTTCCGTCCACGCAAGGCCCGTGACCTGGCCAACCTGATTTTCCTTCGCAGCCAGACCGAAGTCGTATTTGCGCACACCAAGGAAAGTGTCGAGATTGCTGCCGTCGACCTTCACCGCACCTTCCGCCTTCTTCAGCAGAAGCATCTTCACGACCTTGCGGCAGATCTTCGAAATTTCACGCTCGAGCGAACGCACACCCGCTTCACGCGTGTAGTAACGAATGATGTCGCGGATCGCGGTTTCCGTCACATCGACCTCGCCATCCTTGAGGCCGTTGTTCTTCTTCTGCTTCGGCAACAGATAACGCTGCGCGATGCTGACTTTCTCGTCTTCCGTGTAGCCCGACAAGCGGATCACTTCCATCCGGTCGAGCAGCGGCGGCGGAATGTTCAGCGAGTTCGACGTCGCCACGAACATCACATCCGACAGATCGAAGTCGACTTCGACGTAGTGATCGGCGAACGTGTGGTTCTGTTCCGGATCGAGCACTTCGAGCAACGCCGACGACGGATCGCCGCGAAAATCCTGACCCATCTTGTCGACTTCGTCGAGCAGGAAGAGCGGATTGCGCACGCCGACTTTGGTCAGACTTTGCAGAATCTTGCCGGGCATCGAACCGATGTACGTACGACGGTGACCGCGAATCTCGGCTTCGTCGCGCACGCCGCCGAGCGCCATGCGCACGAACTTGCGGTTCGTGGCGCGAGCGATCGACTGACCCAGCGACGTCTTACCGACACCCGGAGGCCCAACGAGGCACAGGATCGGCGCTTTGACCTTGTCGACACGTTGCTGGACCGCGAGATACTCGAGAATGCGTTCCTTCACCTTCTCGAGACCAAAGTGGTCTTCGTCGAGCACGCGCTCCGCATTCGAGAGGTCATTGTTGACCTTGCTCTTCTTGCGCCACGGCAAGCCGATCAGCGTGTCGATATAGTTGCGCACGACCGTCGCTTCCGCCGACATCGGTGACATCAGCTTGAGCTTCTTCAGCTCGGCGTCGGCCTTCTTCTTCGCTTCCTTCGGCATGCGGGCAGCCGTGATGCGCTTCTCGAGCTCTTCGAGGTCTGCACCTTCTTCGCCTTCGCCGAGTTCCTTCTGGATCGCCTTGACCTGTTCGTTCAGGTAGTACTCGCGCTGGCTCTTCTCCATCTGGCGCTTCACACGCCCACGGATGCGCTTTTCGACCTGCAGGATGTCGATCTCGGCTTCGAGTTGCGCGAGCAGATGCTCGAGTCGCTCGATCACCGGGAACATTTCGAGGATGTGCTGCTTCTGGTCGAGCTTGAGCGGCAGATGCGCCGCGATCGTGTCGGCCAGACGCCCGGCTTCGTCGATACCCGACAGCGATGTCAGGATCTCCGGCGGGATCTTCTTGTTCAGCTTCACATACTGGTCGAACTGCGACACGATCGCGCGGCGCAACGCTTCGGTTTCAGCGCTGTCGGCGTGGTCGGGTTCGAGCGGCATGACTTCGCACGAGAACTGCGTTTCCTGCTCTTCGATGGAAAGCGTTTTCGCGCGCTGCAAGCCTTCGACGAGCACCTTCACGGTGCCATCGGGCAGCTTGAGCATCTGCAGGATGTTAGCAACACACCCTACTTCGTACATGTCCTTTTCGGTCGGCTCATCTTTCGCAGCCGTTTTCTGGGCGACGAGCATGATGTGCTTGCCGCCTTCCATCGCTGCTTCGAGAGCCTTGATCGACTTCGGGCGGCCTACGAAGAGCGGAATCACCATGTGCGGGAAGACGACTACGTCACGCAGCGGGAGCAGCGGGAGCGTAATGCGTTCCGGCGGGAGGAGTTGGGTTCCTGACATTTCATTTCCCCATGAGTGGAATCAGTTCGTTCGATAGGTGAGGCCAGCAGAAAATATTGCAAGCCTCCGCGTGTGGGAAAAGTTCAGTGACTCCGAAGGTTCAGTGACTCCATAGTGAAAACAACCATCCTGACCACACGATAAACGAAAAAGCCGTTCACGTCGCCATGAACGGCTTTTTTACAGAACCCGAAAGCCGATCAGTTCGAACCCGCGACCTTGGGCGCGTCTTCGTAGATCAGTAGCGGTTTGCCGTCGCCGTCAATCACGTTATCGTCGATGATGACCTTGCTAACGCCTTTCATTTGCGGCAGGTCGTACATCACGTCAAGCAACGCCTGTTCCAGGATGGAGCGCAAACCACGCGCCCCTGTCTTGCGACGGATGGCTTTCCGCGCCACAGCCTGCAACGCACCCGGACGGATTTCCAACTCGACGCGTTCCATGTTGAACAGCTTGTGGTACTGCTTCACCAATGCGTTCTTCGGTTCGACGAGGATTTTCATCAGCGCCGCTTCATCGAGCTTGCCGAGCGTGGCGACCACAGGCAGACGGCCAATCAGCTCAGGAATCAGGCCGAACTTGATCAGATCTTCCGGCTCCACTTCGCGCAGCACTTCGCCGGCGTCACGGTCCTGCTTGCTCTTCACGCTCGCGCCGAAACCAATACCGGTCTTCTCGGTACGATCGACAATGACCTTCTCGAGCCCGTCGAATGCGCCACCGCAAATGAACAGAATGTTGGTGGTGTCGACCTGGATGAAATCCTGATTCGGATGCTTGCGACCACCCTGCGGCGGCACCGACGCCATCGTGCCCTCGACCAGCTTCAGCAAAGCCTGCTGCACACCTTCGCCCGACACATCGCGGGTGATCGACGGGTTGTCGGACTTGCGGCTGATCTTGTCGATCTCGTCGATATAGACGATGCCGCGCTGAGCCTTGTCGACTTCGTAATTGCAGTTCTGCAGCAGCTTCTGGATGATGTTCTCGACGTCCTCGCCGACATAGCCGGCTTCCGTCAGCGTGGTTGCATCGGCAATCACGAACGGGACGTTCAGAAGGCGCGCGAGCGTCTGCGCGAGCAGCGTCTTGCCGGAACCGGTCGGACCGATCAGCAGGATGTTGCTCTTGGACAGCTCGATCTCATCCTTCTTGTCGAGATGCTTGAGGCGCTTGTAGTGGTTGTACACCGCGACCGCGAGAATCTTCTTCGCGCGTTCCTGACCGATCACGTACTGGTCGAGAATCTCACGGATTTCCTGCGGACTCGGCAGATCGGACTTCGACAAGCCCGCTTCGATGCCCGCGCCGGCAGCCTCGTCGCGAATGATTTCGTTGCACAGGTCGATACATTCATCGCAGATGAATACCGACGGGCCGGCAATCAGTTTCTTGACTTCATGCTGGCTCTTGCCGCAAAACGAGCAATACAACAGCTTTTCGCTGTTAGAACTTTTCTTGTCCGCCATAGATGTGTGAGCCTCCGGACACTCAATTACATGATACGCCGTTTGCCCCCTGCCTCGCAGTGGGCCGCACCGCAGGGAACTTGAGCCAAGGTGACGGCGCTTGCCGCAGGCGCTCGGACGGGTCTTGATTATTTCACAATCGATCCGATGGCGGTTTTGCCCCAATTACGGGCAAAACCGCACCAGATCAAGGACGCTTGTGTGCGACCTGGTCAACCAGACCGTAAGCTTGCGCGTCGTCACCGGACATGAAGTTGTCACGATCGGTGTCGCGCGCAATACGTTCGACGGGCTGGCCCGTATGGTGCGCGAGCAGATGGTTCAACCGCTCCTTCAAATACAGAATTTCGCGCGCCTGGATCTCGATGTCCGACGCCTGACCGCGCGCACCGCCCAACGGCTGGTGAATCATCACGCGCGAATTCGGCAGCGCAAACCGCTTGCCCTTCGCGCCCGCCGCCAGCAGGAACGCACCCATGCTCGCCGCGAGACCCATGCACAGTGTGGAGACGTCCGGCTTGATGAACTGCATCGTATCGTAGATCGCCATGCCGGCCGACACCGAACCGCCCGGGCTGTTGATGTAGAAGCTGATGTCTTTGTCCGGATTCTCGCTCTCCAGAAACAGCATCTGTGCCACGACGAGATTCGCCGTCTGGTCGTTCACTTCACCGACCAGGAACACGATGCGTTCCTTGAGCAGACGCGAATAGATGTCATACGAGCGCTCGCCCCGGCCGCTCGTTTCCACGACGATCGGCACCAGTCCGAGCGCCTGCGCTTCGAGATCCCGGGACGACTGGGAGGTCAACGTGTCCAGCATTTGAGCGCGAAAGGTCATGCAATGGATCCTTGTCTGGAAATATTCTAAATATCAGATGCTGGACAGGTGGTGTGCGACGAGCCCGTATTCAAGTGCGCGATCAGCGCAAACGCGTTGCGCGACACAACGCAATGCACAGTCACAGCACAAAAAAACGGCGTGCGGGCCGTCACTTCGACAGCCGGCACGCCGTTGCAGCGACGCTTACGCTTGCGCCGTTGCGCTTGCCAGTTCTTCGAAGCTCACTTCCTTGTCCGTCACCTTGGCCTTGCTGAGCACGAATTCGACGACGTTGGCTTCAACGACGTACGCTTCCATTTCAGCAAGACGTTGCTGGTTGGAATAATACCAGCGGACGACTTCCTTCGGGTCTTCGTAGCTTTTCGCGAATTCGTCGACTTCGGCGCGAATCTGCTCCGGCTTGGCTTGCAGCTCGTTGGCCTTGACCAGCTCGGCCAGCACGAGGCCCAGCTTGACGCGGCGCTCGGCTTGTTCCTTGAACATGGCGGCCGGGATCGGCGCGTCTTTGGCGTTCGGCACGCCGCGTTGCTCCAGATCCTGGCGCGCCATTGCGACGAGGCGTTCCTGGTCCTGTTCGATCAGCGCGTTCGGCACGTCGAGTTCCGAAATCTTCAGCAGTGCGTCCATCACCTGGTTCTTGACGATGGCTTGCGTGCGGCGCTTCGCTTCGCGTTCGAGGTTGTCCTTGATCTCTGCGCGCATCTTGGTCTGATCGCCGTCTTCGATACCGAGCGACTTCGCGAAGTCAGCGTCGATTTCCGGCAGGTGCGGCCATTCGATCTTCTTCATCGTGATCGTGAATTGCGCCGTTTTGCCCGCCACGTCCTTGCCGTGGTAGTCCTCAGGGAACGCCAGATCGAATTCCTTCGTCTCGCCGACCTTCAGGCCTTGCGCCGCCTTTTCGAATTCCGGCAGCATGCGGCCTTCGCCCAGCACGAACGCGAAGTCTTCCGCGCTGCCGCCCTGGAACACTTCACCGTCGATCTTGCCGACGAAGTCGACCGTCACGCGGTCGCCGTCTTTCGCCGCCGTATCCGCGCCGCCGTCGCCATGCTCGCCGGCTTCGCCGCGAGCGTGGAAGTGCACGCGCTGCTTGCGCAGGATTTCCAGCGTGCGGTCGATTTCCGCTTCGCTGATGGTGGTCGTGGTGCGCTCGATCTCAGCCGTGGCGACGTCGCCCAGCTGCACTTCCGGGTACACCTCGAAGGTCGCATCGAACGCGTAGTCGCCTTCGACTGCGTCGGCCTTCGGCGCGAAGCTCGGCTGACCGGCAACGCGCAGGTTCTCGGTGCGGCTGATGTCGAAGAACTCCTTGCCGACCTTGTCGCTCAGCACTTCGGCTTCCACCTGGCCCGAATACTGTTGCGTCACCATCTTGAGCGGCACCTTGCCCGGGCGGAAACCCGGCATGCGCACGTTCTTCGCGAGTTGACGGATACGCGAGTCCACTTCCTTCTGCACGGCGTCCTTCGGCAGGGAAATCGTTACGCGGCGTTCGAGCTTGCCGAGGTTCTCAACAACGTTAGCCATGGCTTCAATCGTCCTAAAATTATTCGAGCGAATCAGTTATCTTCTCCGTGCCGCTTTTCGATGTCGCGTTTGCGTCGTTTAGCATCGATTGCGCGCCTGCGCCGCGGGCTTGCAGGCCGCCGGCAGCACGGTTGGGTCCAAAGAGCCGAATATTTTAGCAAACTATTTGCGCACCTAGCCGGGATTCGATGAATGCGCGCGTTTTTATCGGCATTCCGGGGGCTTTCCGGGCTGTTTCGGCACGGTTTCGGTGCGGGTGGCGTGCCGCTCCCGACATCCTGGCGCACGCTCGCAGGCATATTTCTCCGCACCTGCGTCGTCGGCTGAGCGAAGGTAACGCGGCACGAGCGGGTGGTCGCGTCGATTGCGAATCTCCCGATTCGCCTTGGGTAAACGATTCCGATCCGGTGGCGTTGCGGCGTACTGGCTGGCAGCGGCAACCGGCAACCGGCAACCGGCAACCATTGCACACTCAACGCGCGCCACGACGGACGATCCCGGCTATGCCTTTCGACATATTCAGTCGGCCCGCCCATGCTGATAAGCTAACGAACGCGCTCGGGGCTGCGTCCGCATCGCTTCATTTCCCCGCCCTCGCAACAATTCCAACCATTTAGAGACACCATGCCGAACTCGCCGTCCTCGCCTGTCGTCGTCATTGCCCCCGACTCCTTCAAAGGCTCGCTTAGCGCGGAGCAGGTCGCGCAGGCGATCGCATCCGGCATCCTGCGCGCCCGCCCCGATGCCAGCGTGCGCATCTGCCCGATGGCCGACGGCGGCGAAGGCACCCTCGACGCCATGCTCACGAGCGGCGGCGAACGCCGCAAGCTGAGCGTGTGCGGCGCGGCCGGCCCGCTGCGCGAAGCGCTGACGGGCCTGCTCGCGGACGGCAGCGCGATCATCGAGACGGCGGAAATCGTCGGCATTACGGATCCGGTCGGGATGGGCGTGCCCGTCGAAGCTCGCAGCACGCGCGGCATGGGCGAAGCCATTCGCGCGCTGCTCGACGCCGGCGTGCGGCGCTTTTTCGTCGCGCTCGGCGGGAGCAGCACGAACGACGGCGGCGCCGGCCTGCTAACAGGCCTCGGCCTGAGGCTATTCGATGCGCAAGGCAACGAGCTCGAGGGCACACCCGAACAGTTGGCGCGCGTTGCGCGCCTCGACGTCTCGCAACTCGACGCCCGGCTCGCGGACACGCAGTTCGTGGGCATGTCGGACGTGGATAACCCGCTCACCGGCGAGCACGGCGCGACAGCCGTGTTCGGTCCGCAAAAAGGCGTCAAGCACGACCAGATTGCGCCGATCGACGCCGCCCTCACCCGCTTTGCCGACCTGCTCGAGGCCGCGCTCGGACGCGTGGCGCGCGATCAGCCCGGTGCGGGCGCGGCCGGCGGCCTCGGCTTCGCGCTGCATATGCTCGGCGCGCAGTTCGAGCCGGGCGCGGAAACGGTCGCGCGGCAGATCGGCCTCGATGTGGCGCTCGAAGGCGCGAACTGGCTGATCACCGGCGAAGGCCGTTCGGACGTGCAGACGCTACACGGCAAAGCGCCTTTTATCGCGTGCGGTCATGCGCGCGCGGCCGGCGTGCCCGCCACGCTGCTCTCCGGAGGGGTCGACTCCGCCGCGTTGCCGCGTCTCGCCGAATACTTCAGCGGCTGCTTCTCTCCGGCACCCGGGCCGATTACGCTCGACGTCGCGATTCGCGATGCGGCACGCCTGCTCGCCGACGAGGCCGAACAACTGACGCGCCTCAAATACGGCTCGCGTTGACCGGCGGAACGGTTGCGGCAACAATCACAGCGCCGCGACCGCTCCACTCACCACGGGATCACCATGAAGGACTCCGCCAAAGCCGGGCTCGAACAGTTCCTCACGTATCGTCTCCACGTGCTGAACAAACTCGCGGAGCGTGGCATCAGCGAGCGCTATCAGGCGAAGCTCGGCGTGACCTTGCCGGAAGCGCGGGTGATTGCATCGGTGGGTTCGTTCGGACCATTCTCCATCATGGAGCTGGCGAGGCATGCCAATCTCGACAAAAGCCAGGCGAGCCGCGCGGCCGAAGCGATGATCCGGCAAGGACTCGTGCAGCGCCGGCCGAGCGCCGAAGACGGCCGCGTGGTGCTGGTGTCGCTGACACCGGAGGGCCGCGCGCTGTACAGGAAGGTGATGCCGATCGCGCGCAAATGGAACGACGATATGTTCGATTGTCTCGACGAGCGGGAAAAGGCCGCGTTCGGCGACGCGCTCGACAAGATCATCGAGACGATGATAGAGCGCGTGGCGTAAGCGGTGGAGCGTGAATGGACGGCACGTGCCCTGCGATGATCTGCCTTGCATACGGCTCGCTCTGCGCGGGTTGATTCGCCGCAGCGCTCAACTCTGCTCCATTCGTTTGACTGCGTGGCGGCCACCCTCATCCACCCGCACAATCACCTTTTCTCCCCGTCCGGCCCTTCGAGATTCGCATTGCGAACGATTCCCGCATCATCCACCGCGGAGCTTGTCACGCCGGGCACGGCGGGCACGGCGGGCACATCAGCCGCCACTTTCCGCTCGCGTGACTGCGCGACGCGCGCGAGCCACCACACGATCATTCCGAGCGAACTCACGGCCAGCACTAAAGCCAGCCACGACAGATAGCGGCGCCGCACATCCGGATCGCTGACCACCGACGAGCCCGCACTCGTGCCTTGCGCAACGGGCAGCAGTACATCACCCAGACGCGCCCTCGCCACTGTCGACGACGCGCCCGCCAGCAACTCGTCCCGCCCCACCGCCGCCGATGACGCAGCCGCGCTTCCCACCATGAGCACGAACGGTGCGGCCCCGCGCGCGGCAAAACTCAGTGTCGCCGGCTGCCAGCCTGCAGCAACGGTCAAACTGCCACCGCCCAGTCCGCCATTGCGCGCATCGACCACCACCCGCCATTGACGATCTGTGTCCGGCTTCAATTCGAGCGATGGATTGTTCTGTTCCACCGCGCCGTTATGCAAGCGGAACAGCATCGCACGGGAGACCTCGCGCCAAGGCGCGTCCAGTCCGGCTCGCGAGTACACGACGGCAGGCGCCACCATATTGGGCTGCGGCAGGATCACGCGCAAACGGTCTACCGGATATGGGCCGCCTGTCGTGAAGAAATACTCGCCGGCTCTCGGACCCGCGTGAGCGACGATGCCTTCGCGCCATTCGCGCTGCGCGTCGCCCCGTCGCGCCGGTCCGGCGATGCCCGTCTGCACTTCCGCGTCCATCGACTCGACATACGGCGCGCCATCGAGCCAGCGCAGTCGCAGGTAACGCGCGTGGGCGCCGTCCAGTTCGATGCGGTCCTGACTCAGCAGGCTGCCGTTGTAGTTGACCTTCAGCAGCTGTGCATCGCCCGCGGGTTGCCAGTGACGCAAATCGTCGCTCGACTCGATGCTCACGCGGCCCTGGTAGTTGTCGTCACGCAGATGCACGCGCAGCGCGACGACTTGCCCAGATCGCGGCGCGCGCCCGGTATCGATCAGATCTACGTCATGCTGGGCGCGCGGCGGTGGCGCCGAGGTCGCGCGCAACGAGCCATCGGCCGCCATCGCTACCCCGACCGGTGCGCCGTTGCCGCCTGCCGCGGCCCGCGGCACGGGACACCAGCTCACGGCACGCAGAGCCGGCGCAGGGCGCGCGGGTTCGCGCGGCGCGTCGAGCGAGTACGGCACCGCTTCGCCGGCGCCGTTGAATACGCGCACGTCACCGAGGTCGTTGCGCTGGCTGGCCGCATAGACCGCCGCCGGCAGCGTCACGCTGTAGGACGCGGCGCCGTCTTCGAGCTGGAGCGCAAAACGTTGCGCGAAATGGTCGGCCGCGGCTGCGGGCGGCGGCAGCCACGCAGCGGCGATTGCAAAGCACCAGCCGGTCAGTCTCAAAGCATGCGTCATTGTTCAGTTTCCAGGACCACTGCTCGGGAGTGAAACGGGTAGATAACCAGACAGGTCAGACAGCGAAAGGAAGACGACGATTGCCGTCTGAGCGCACCGCCAGCGAGGCAGAACGTCCGGCTCATCCTCCACGTGATCGACGTAATACACAGACCATCGAGAATACCTAAACTGACGCCTGCGTGCGTCGAGGTGACATCCGCCGGCCGCGAACCGGCGCCCCCATGCCGCGATACTGCACAACCCGCGCGGCCATCCCGCCGAATTCGCGACACCCCGGCAACCATGTCAAAATTCGGCACCGGCCACCGAGCCTTCACCCCCCACTTTTCATCCAAGGAAGTTTCAGTGGACATCAACAAACAGGTCGCAGCCCTCACCGCTTCGGAACTCCAGACCGCCGGCGCGAGCCAGGCGACGGCGATCGCGGTCAGCGTACTGCTGCGTCATCTTCGCTCGCCCGAATTGGTAAAACTGTTGTCGTCGGCATTCGAAAACCATCAGGCGGTCATGCTGCAGACGCCGTGGCCGGATCAGATGCTGCAGGCTTTCGAATCGACCCGCCGTTTCCTCGAAGGCGCAGCGCAGGCGGAACTGCCGGGCGCACCGGCGCAATCGGACACGCCAGGCGCCTGAAGCGATGTCGGGCAGACTCTGTCCGAGCTGCGCGCCAGAGCCGGACCAGAAACAAAAAACCCCGTCAGTCCAACGACTTAACGGGGTTTTTCGCTACAGATAAATGGTGCGAGGGAGGGGACTCGAACCCCTACACCCTTGCGGGCGTCAGGACCTAAACCTGGTGCGTCTACCAATTTCGCCACCCTCGCAGCCGGGCACGCCACCAAGCGCCCTGCCCGATGTCCTGCCTGCTTTCGGCCGCGCCAGAAACACGCGCCCGAAAGCGTAAGCGCGAGATTCTAACCGATTGATTCGCGCTTGTCTGCATCTGTCCGGTGTCTGTAGAAGCGGCGCCGATGCTAGAATTTCCGGCTTGACGCAGGCACGCCGTGCCCTTCTTCGCCTGCCCTTGCCCACATTTCCAATCCAGTGAATTTCGACGAATATTGCCAGCAGAAAGCGGCGCCGCCCGGATCGAGCACTTACTATGCGCTTCGGCAGGCGCCCACAGCAAGTCAGCCATTGTTGACGGCGCTGTTCGCATTGCGCCGCGAGTTCGAGGAAACGGTCAAGGAAACCAGCGACCCGACCATCGGCCGCACGAAGCTCGCATGGTGGCAAAACGAGATCGCCGCGCTGTCTTCGGGTTCGCCCTCGCATCCGGTTTCCAAGGCGCTGGCCGCCTATCTGCCCGACGTGAAGGTGGCATATCCGGCGCTGCAGGCATTGCTCGCCGGTTTCGAAATCGATCTCGACCAGGCGCGTTACCTCGACTATCCGAATCTGCGGCGTTATATGCAAAGCGTGGGGGGCACCTTTGCGTCGCTGGTGGCACGCACGACGGCGCAGGACGCCACGCAGGCACCGGCCTGGTCGGCGCCGCTAGGCGAGGCGCTGACGCTCGCGCAGTTCGTCGCCGAAACCGGCAACGACGCGCGGCACGGCCGCATCTATATTCCGATCGACGAAATGCAGCGCTTCAACGTCACCGCAGCCGATCTGATCAACCGGAAATACAGTGACGCGTTCACCGAGCTGATGCGCTTCGAAACCGGCCGCGCGCGCGCCGCGCTGCAGACCGCGCTCGCCGCGGTGCCCGCGCACGAGCGCCGCGCGCAGCGCACGCTGCTCGCATTGGCGGCGCTGGCGTTGGCCCTGCTGGATGAAATCGAACGCGACGGTTATCACGTTCTGCATCAACGCATCGCATTGACGCCGATCCGCAAACTCTGGATTGCGTGGCGCGCGAAATAGAAGCGACCGGCCGACGCGGCACGGTACGCCGCCCGGTACTGTTTGGCTCCACTTCGCGCAGCTGGACGCTCAGGCGATCAATCGTCGAAAGCATCGCCATCGCGCTCGATTCACCATCAAACGTTCAATAGCGGCAAGGGCTCGAACCGCTGTTGCAATATCGCCGATGCATCGAGCCCCCACCAGGAGCCCAGCACGGTTGCATAGAGTTGCCGAAAATCGACGCCGAGCGGCAAATTGCCGTTGCCGTCGAGCCGTGCGAGGGCGGGCGGCATGCCGTACAAGCCGCCCCGCACACGTCCGCCCATCACGAAATGCGGTGCGACGGTGCCGTGCTCGGTGCCCCTGCTCTCGTTCTCTCGCGGACAACGCCCGAACTCGGCATAAGTCATCACCAGCGTGCTCTCCCAGCGGCCGAGCTCGACGAGCGCCGACTTCATCGCGGACAGCCCTTCCCCGAGTTGCCTGAGCAAGGCGGCCTGCTGAGCCGGCTGGTTCTGGTGCGTATCGAAACCACTCAGCGTCAGGCGGATGACTGCGACACCCTGCCCGCTTTTCGTCGAGTCGCGCGCGGTGTTCGCAAAGGGGAGTTCCTTCGGCGCATCGCGAGTGGCGAACATTTGCATCGCCGTTCTGATCGAACTACCGAATGCGCCGTCGGGAAACTTCGTCTTCAATTGCGCATGACCCTGCGTGGGACGCAGGCGATAGGCGGCTTTCGGGATACTGTTCCCGACGTTGTTGTGAAGACGCGTCTGCGGCGACCCCAGCGTCGCGGGCCACGTCACGTCGACGAACTGTGCCGGATTGGGCAGAGAGAGAACACGTGCACCGTGCGCGAGCGGGCCCTGTTCGGCGCTGCCGATCACCACACCATCTGCGGCAAAGCCGGCGGGCACCGGCATTTGGGCGAACGCGCGTGTCAACCAGCCTTCGCGCAGATACTGGTCGGAGCGCGACGCGGTGTCCCAGATTTCGGTCGATCGGAAATGCGAGACGTTCGGCTGCGCATAGCCGACGCCCTGCACGATTGCCAGCTGCCGGCCGCGCCAAAGCGGGAGCAGCGGCCGCAACGAAGGATGCAGCGCGGTATGCTCATCGAGTTGAATCGCCTGCTCGCGCTTGATGCCGATGTTCCTGCGCAGCGTGTAGTAAGTGGGATCGGCAAACGGAATTACGGTATTCAAACCGTCGTTGCCGCCTTTCAACTCGATGAGGATCAGGAGATTGTCGTACCCACGGCTTTGGGATATGCCAGCCGCCATCGTCTGCGCGCCGAACGAACGCGGCAACCAGAGCGTCGCGCCGGAAGCTGCGCCGATCGACAGAAAGCTGCGTCGTTTCATTATTACCCTCGTTCTATTGGTATGGCGCGGGTCGTGTCTGCGTCGATACGTCCAGCGAGGCGCACGCAGTCGAACGGGTCGTCATCACGGCGACTGTCGGGAGCGGCAAGACCATGCGCTGCAACGACTGATTAATCCGCAACCCCCAGTTCGCCATCGGCGTAGTGTTGCAAGGCGGGAGTGAGGCTCGCGACATCGAAGCGTACGCCACCTTGGCCGGCTCGCGCTCTGTGCGTTCCAACGACGGCCGCTTCTCCATCCTGGACGATGCGTTGTTCGCCCGCGAACTTCGAGTATCGACAATCCGATGAGCTTGAATGCTACGGGCGAAGTTCTCACGTGAGCTTGCTCTTGCGACGGGCGGTGTCATCGAGCCGCCTCGGCATCCCGGCACAATGGCTTGCGCCGTCATGCAGACTGGCTTTCCCAAACCTCAGCGTGAAACGGCTATTTGAGAGCAGCATCGACGGCGTGTTCGTCGGCTTCCGCACACAGGTCGAGCGTAATGTTTCGTAACGCTGCGCACGCGCACGCTGCCATTCGACATGCTGCTCATCGGCACCCGCGACGGCCCCACCCCGGCAAGCCCCAGCAATCATCCTGATTGACGGCGCAGAAAAAAGTCTCCGCACAGGCGCACGCAGATCGCTCCTCGCTGCTCAAAAGCAGAGGAGACGCAAATTGCTCAATGGGAGGTACAACGAGATTTTTTCTTCACGCGGCGAGGCTGCGCGACCTGTGTGCCGCGAGCGGGCACGAAAAAAGCTACCGCTTATAGAGTTCACGCACAGCATCTTCGATGTGCTGCCGCAGCAGGCGCCGTTCGTCGGGCGTCATATGGCCATCACGACGACGCTGATCAAGATCGGGGGGAACTGCAGTGCGCAACATGATGTCTGACGCGGGGCGATCGGCATTCGGGCTACTGCGGCGATTGGTCCGCGCGTTCCCGGGCCTGGGCGCGTGTTCACTCGCAGCTCTGTCGGCGGAAGGCTGGGCATGGGCGGGCGTTGGTCCCAGTGAGCCTGCAAGCGTACCGGCAACCGCCAGTGCAATGACGCTCAGGCGCACATTCGGCCAAACCCCTCCTTTCATGTTGTTCCCTTCGTGGCGCGGCAACCGGCTACCTCAAATGCGTATACAAACCCCGGTAACGAGCCGGGAGCGAGAGTTGTGGTCGGGTGAAGTATCCACCGAACAGCCGCATTCAGTAAAGGAGTCTACCTGCCCGAGCTTTACGTCGTGCCACAGTGCGGGTAAATTTTGTAACTGACTGTAACCCCGTAAACGATGCAACCGCGCACCACTTTCTAATCGCGCTAAGATGCCGACCATGGAAACCAAAAACCCTTCGAAAATCCTCGTCGTCGATGACGATCCACGTCTGCGCGATCTGCTGCGCCGCTATCTCGGCGAACAGGGCTTCAACGTCTACGTCGCCGAGAACGCGCCGTCGATGAACAAGCTCTGGGTACGTGAGCGCTTCGATCTGCTGGTGCTCGATCTGATGCTGCCCGGCGAGGACGGCCTGTCGATCTGCCGCCGCCTGCGCGGCAGCAACGACCGTACGCCGATCATCATGCTGACGGCCAAGGGTGAAGACGTCGATCGTATCGTCGGCCTCGAAATGGGCGCTGACGACTATCTGCCCAAGCCGTTCAATCCGCGCGAGCTGGTCGCGCGCATTCACGCGGTGCTGCGCCGCCAGTCGCCCTCGGAATTGCCGGGCGCGCCGTCCGAAACGACCGAAGTGTTCGAGTTCGGCGAGTTCGCGCTGAATCTCGCCACCCGCACGCTCACCAAGGCCGGCCAGGAAATTCCGCTGACCACGGGTGAGTTCTCGGTGCTCAAGGTGTTCGCGCGTCATCCGCGCCAGCCGCTGTCGCGTGAAAAGCTGATGGAACTCGCGCGCGGCCGTGAATACGAAGTCTTCGACCGCAGTCTCGACGTGCAGATCTCGCGTCTGCGCAAGCTGATCGAACCCGATCCGGGCAGCCCACGTTTCATTCAGACCGTGTGGGGTCTGGGCTACGTCTTCATCCCCGACGGTGCGGCCTGAGTTTGTTTCAGTTTCCTGTCTCTGATTTCAGATAAGAAGGGCCCATGCGGATCGACCGGCGCCTCCTGACGCTCGCGTTCGGCGGCCTTTTCTGGCGGACCTTCCTGTTGATCGCGCTGTTGATCGCAGTCAGTCTCGCCGCGTGGTTCCAGAGCTTCCGCGTGATCGAACGCGAGCCGCGCGCACAGCGCGTGGCGTTGCAGCTCGTCGCGATCGTCAAGCTCACGCGCACCGCACTCCTCTATTCCGATCCCGACCTGCGGCGCGCGCTGCTGCAGGATCTGGAAAGCAATGAAGGGGTGCGCGTGTATCCGCGCGAAGCCACCGACAAATACAAACTCCAGCCCGACGAATCGCTGAACCGCCTGATCGAACACGACATCCGCGGGCGCCTCGGCGACGACACCGTCATCGCGCAAAGCGTGAACGACATCAACGGCGTGTGGATCAGCTTCAAGATCGACGACGACGACTACTGGGTCGCGCTCGACCGTGATCAGCTCGACAACGCGACCGGTCTGCAATGGGCCGGCTGGGGCGTGTTCGCGCTGGCGCTGTCGCTGTTCGGCGCGGCCTTCATCACGAGTCTCGTGAACCGGCCATTCGCCAGGCTCGCGATGGCCGCGCGTAAAGTCGGCTCGGGCCAGTCGCCCGAGCCGCTGCCTGAGCGCGGCATGGGCGTGGCCGCTGAAACCAACCGCAGTTTCAACCAGATGGTGCAGGACCTCGAACAGCTCGAGGCCGACCGCGCGCTGATGCTCGCGGGCATCTCGCACGATCTGCGCACGCCGCTCGCGCGGTTGCGGCTCGAAACCGAAATGAGCCCGTCGGACCAGAACACGAAAGACGCGATGGTGGACGACATCGAGCAGATGGATATGATCATCGGCCGCTTCCTCGATTACGCGCGCCCGGTGCAGCGCGTGCCGGAGCCGGTTGACCTGTCCGTGATCGCCAGCGAACTGGCTGCGCGCATGCAGAGCGAGGACAGCATGCGCCTGATCACGCGGCTCGCGCCGTCGGCGGTAATCGAGGCCGACGAAACCGATATGCGGCGCGTCGTCGGCAATCTGCTGGAAAACGCGCGCAAATACGGCCTGAGCGACGGCGACGGCGTCCCGCACGTCATTCTGGAAACGCGGGTGTCGCATTCGCGGGTCGAACTGTCAGTGGTCGACGAAGGTCCCGGCATTCCTGAAGATCAGTTGGCGCTTGTCACCCGGCCGTTCTACCGGGTGAATTCGGCGCGCACCCAGGCCAACGGCACGGGCCTCGGCATGGCGATCGTTCAGCGCCTCGTGGGCCGCTATCGCGGTGCGCTGCGCTTACGCAATCGCACGCCAGGGCCCGGCCTCGAAGTCACGATCGAGTTTCCGCTCGCCAAAGGCGTCTGAACAAAACGGGCGCCCCCCTTCTCTGCAACGCTGTTGACGCGTTGAATAATAACTATCCAGATCGGTAGAAAAAACTATTAGGCCCATATTTTTATAGAAATATAGTGGGACGGTGTAACGCGCTCGTTGCAACGAGTTGCTAGCCTCAACATGCTGTTTTTTCCAACCCACGAAGGAGCACTCGCATGAAAACCGTTGGCGATAAAGTCGAAGCGTTCACCGTCACCGCTGCCAAGCCGGGCTTCAACCACCATGAAGAAAACGGCGCGTCGGCGTTCGAAGAAATCACGGAGCAGTCGTTCCCGGGCAAGTGGAAAATCATCTATTTCTACCCGAAGGATTTCACGTTCGTGTGTCCGACAGAGATCGTCGAGTTCGGCAAGTTTGCCGGCGATTTCGAAGAGCGCGACGCTGTGTTGATGGGCGGCAGCGTCGACAACGAATTCGTGAAACTGGCCTGGCGCCGCGAACACAAGGACCTGAGCAAGCTGAATCACTATTCGTTCGGCGACGTGAAGGGCGAACTGATCGACCAGCTCGGCGTGCGCGACAAGGAAGCGGGCGTCGCGCTGCGCGCCACCTTCATCGTCGATCCGGACAATACGATCCAGCACGTGTCGGTGAACAACCTGAACGTCGGCCGTAATCCGGAAGAAGTACTGCGTCTTCTCGACGGCCTGCAAACGGATGAACTGTGTCCTTGCAACCGCGCAGTCGGCGGTGCAACGCTTTAAGCCGTGCCGTCAAAAACCCGCCGGGCTTGAACAGGCAACGGGTTTTTTATCGACAGTTCGACAGGAGATGCCATGGAATTCCTGGCTTCGATCAAGGCACGCGTGCCCGACTACGCGAAAGACATCCGGCTGAATCTCGACGGGACGATTGCCCGCTCGTCGCTCGAAGGCAACGATGCGGTCGGCGTTGCGCTGGCGGCGGCGTTTGCCGCCAAAAGCACGCTGATCGTCGACGCGATCCGCCATGCCGGCGTGTTGTCGCCGGAAGAAACCCAGGGCGCGCTGACGGCCGCTGCGCTGATGGGCATGAACAACGTCTGGTACCCGTACGTCGAGATGACGCAGAGCGCAGATATTAAATCGCAACCGGCGCAGTTACGGATGAACGCTTATGCGTCGCATGGCGGCGTGGACAAGCGGCGTTTCGAGATGTATGCGTTGGCGGCTTCGATTATCGGCAAATGCCATTTTTGCGTGAAGTCGCACTTCGATACGCTGGTCGCCGAGGGCATGAGTTCCACGCAATTGCGCGACGTGGGCCGTATTGCGGCGGTGATCAACGCGGCTGCGCAGTGCATTGCTGCCGAGGGCGCAGAGGGCGCAGAGGGCAAATAGCGGGTTGACCGCGCGGTGCGCGGCTAGGGTCGCCACGCGCGCGTCATGTGACCGGATGATGTGGGTAGCCTTCGTTCGCCCGCAAGCGCGCTCGCGCGAAGGCCGTTCACCCGGATCAGTTCTTGACCAGCAGCGCCACGGCTTGCGCTTCAATCCCCTCGCTTCTGCCGAGATAGCCGAGCTTCTCGTTGGTCTTCGCCTTGACATTGACCCGCTCGACCGGCAGACCGAGATCGGCGGCGATGTTCGCGCGCATGCCTTCGATATGAGGCGCCAGCTTCGGCGCCTGAGCGACCACGCTGCTATCCACGTTGGCAATCGCAAAACCCGCCGCCTTCACGCGGGCGACGCACTCGCGCAACAGCACGCGGCTGTCCGCGCCGGCGAACTTCGCGTCGGTGTCGGAGAAATGGCGGCCGATATCGCCCAGCGCGGCAGCACCGAACAGCGCGTCGGTAATCGCATGCAGCAGCACGTCCGCGTCCGAATGGCCGAGCAGGCCGCGCTCATAAGGGATCGTCACGCCGCCGATAATCAACGGACGCCCCGGCACCAGCGCATGCACGTCGTACCCTTGCCCAATTCTCAAATCCATATGCGTCAAGTCCTCAAAGTCCGCCAGCAAAAATTGAAATCACTCACGAAGCCGCAGGCCGGCTCAGAATCGCCTCGGCCAGGTCGAAATCTTCCGGATAGGTCACCTTGAAGTTTCGCAAGCTGCCTTGTACCAGCTTCGGCGCATGCCCGAGCCATTCGATCGCGCTCGCTTCGTCGGTGAGATCGTGACCGTCGGCCTGCGCGCGCAGGATCGCTTCACGCAACATACCGATGCGGAACATCTGCGGCGTCTGCGCCTGCCACAAGCCGTCGCGCGGCTCGGTGCGGCCGATGCGGCCATCGGCGGACGCGGCGTCGATCCGCTTCAGCGTATCGGCCACCGGCAACGCCATGATGCCGCCCACCGGGTCGTCCTTGAGCGAGCCGATCAGCGTGCGGATCAGCGCGGGCGTGATGCCCGGGCGCGCCGCATCGTGCACCAGCACCCAGTCGTCGTCGCGCGCGCCGAACTCGGCGAGCGCATGCAGGCCGTTCAGCACCGACGCCTGGCGCGACGCACCGCCCGAGCGGCGCACCGCGAAGCGCAAGCCGCCGAAGCGGCGGGCGTCGAAGTGCTGGTCGTCGGGCGCGATCACGACCAGGGTTTGCGCAAACTCGCTGCACGCGTCGAACGCGGCGAGCGAGTAATGCAACATGTCGCGACCGGCGACAGTGCGATATTGTTTGGGCATCGCGGCGCCGGAACGGCTGCCGGTGCCTGCGCACGGAATCAGGGCAAATAGACGGGAAGTCACGAGTGCGGATGCCGCGAGGTTAAAGTAAAGGACGGATTTTATAATAGGTGCTTCGCATCCACGCCCCGAGGCGCGTAAACTTGGCCGTCCGTGTGAGCCCGAGGCCGCTTTTTCTCTTCTATGCCAGACATCGCCGCATCATTGCAGTCCTCCCCGCCCGTCGCGCTCGTCAAGGCCGGCCAGCGTTTCGTCTTCGACGGCACGCACGGCTCGTCCGACGCGCTGCTGATCGCCCGCTACCATCTCGCCTGGCGCGAGAAGGTGCCACTGCTGGCGGTCGTGTGCGAAAGCGCTGTCGATGCGCAGCGTCTGTCGCAGGAAATCGGCTTTTTCGCGCCCGAGGCGCGGGTGCGTCTGCTGCCCGATTGGGAAACGCTGCCTTACGATACCTTTTCGCCGCACCAGGACCTCGTCTCCGAGCGCCTCGCCACGCTGCACGATCTCGGCGAAGGCCGCTGCGACATCCTGCTGGTGCCCGCCACCACGGCGCTGTACCGGATGCCGCCCGCCTCGTTCCTCGCGGCCTATACGTTCTCCTTCTCGCAAGGCGAGCGTCTCGACGAAGCGAAACTCAAGGCGCAACTGACGCTCGCCGGCTACGAGCACGTGAGCCAGGTCGTGCGGCCCGGCGAGTATTGCGTGCGCGGCTCGCTGCTCGACCTCTATCCGATGGGCTCGCCGCTGCCTTACCGGATCGACCTGTTCGACGATCAGGTCGACTCGATTCGCGCGTTCGATCCGGACACGCAGCGCAGCCTCTATCCGGTGAAGGACGTGCGCTTGCTGCCAGGCCGCGAATTCCCGTTCGACGAAGCCGCGCGCACCGCTTTTCGCAGCCGCTGGCGCGAGACCTTCGAGGGCGATCCGAGCCGCGCGTCGATCTATAAGGACATCGGCAACGGCGTGCCGTCGGCGGGCATCGAATACTATCTGCCGCTCTTCTTCGACGAGACGGCGACACTGTTCCACTACCTGCCGCAAGGCGCGCAACTGGCGTTCGTCGGCGATCTCGACGCCGCCATCCGGCGCTTCACGAACGACACGAAGCAGCGCTACAACTTCCTGTCGCATGACCGCGACCGGCCGATCCTCGAGCCGGAGCGGCTGTTCCTGTCGGACGAAGATTTCTTCGCGTTCGCCAAGCCGTTCGCGCGGCTCGCGCTGCCCGCCAACGCGGGCGGCGGCTGGTCCACCCCGCTGCCGAATCTCGCGATCGACCGTCATGCGGACGATCCGGTGCTGGCCTTACGCGCGTATCTCGACACCACGCCGAATCGCGTGCTGTTCGCGGCGGAGTCGGCGGGCCGGCGCGAAACGCTGCTGCAGTTGCTGGCCGACAACCATCTGAAGCCCGCCTCGAGCGACAGCTTCCAGGACTGGCTGCTCGGCGACGCGCATTTTTCGTTAGGCGTCGCGCCGCTCGCCAACGGCTTCGCCGTGCCGGCCGACGGCATTGCGATCATCACCGAGACCGAGTTGTACGGGCCGCTCGCGCGGCGCTCGGGGCGCCGCCGCCAGGAACAGGCGAGCAACGTCGATTCGATGGTGCGCGATCTGTCCGAGCTGAAAGTGGGCGACCCCGTCGTGCATTCGCAGCACGGTATCGGCCGCTATATGGGTCTCGTCACGATGGACCTCGGCGAAGGCGAGACCGAGTTCCTGCACCTCGAATACTCGGGTGACAGCAAGCTCTACGTGCCGGTCGCGCAATTGCACGTGATCTCGCGCTACAGCGGCGCCGATCCGGAAAGCGCGCCGCTGCACGCGCTCGGCTCGGGCCAGTGGGAAAAGGCCAAACGCAAGGCCGCGCAGCAGATTCGCGACACCGCGGCCGAGCTGCTCAATCTGTACGCGCGCCGCGCCGCGCGTTCGGGCCATGCGTTCCCGCTCGAACCGAAAGACTACGTGAAGTTCGCCGAGAGCTTCGGCTTCGAGGAAACGCCTGACCAGGCCGCCGCGATCGCTGCCGTGATCGGCGACATGACGAGCGGCAAGCCGATGGATCGCCTCGTCTGCGGCGACGTCGGCTTCGGCAAGACCGAAGTGGCCTTGCGCGCGGCGTTCATCGCGGTGATGGGCGGCAAGCAGGTGGCGCTGCTCTCGCCTACCACGCTGCTCGCCGAACAGCATACGCAGACCTTCACCGACCGCTTCTCCGACTGGCCGGTGCGCATCGCGGAGTTGTCGCGCTTCAAGTCGACCAAGGAAGTCAACGCCGCGATCCAGCAGATCAACGAAGGCACGGTCGACATCGTGATCGGCACGCACAAGCTGCTGTCCTCGGACGTGCAGTTCAAGCGGCTCGGGCTCGTGATCATCGACGAGGAACACCGTTTCGGCGTGCGCCAGAAAGAGGCGCTCAAGGCGCTGCGCGCGGAAGTGGACGTGCTCACGCTGACCGCCACGCCGATCCCGCGTACCCTCGGCATGGCGCTCGAAGGGCTGCGCGATTTTTCGGTCATCGCGACCGCGCCGCAAAAGCGTCTCGCGATCAAAACCTTCGTGCGTCGCGAGGAAGACAGCGTGATTCGCGAAGCGATGCTGCGCGAGCTGAAACGCGGCGGCCAGGTCTACTTCCTGCACAACGAAGTCGAAACCATCGAGAACCGCCGGCACATGCTCGAAGCGCTCGTGCCCGAAGCGCGCATCGCGGTCGCGCACGGTCAGATGCATGAACGCGAACTCGAACGCGTGATGCGCGACTTCGTCGCCCAGCGCGCGAACGTGCTGCTGTGTACGACGATCATCGAAACCGGCATCGACGTGCCGAGCGCCAACACGATCCTGATTCATCGCTCCGACAAGTTCGGCCTCGCGCAGTTGCATCAGTTGCGTGGGCGCGTGGGCCGCTCGCATCACCAGGCGTATTCGTATCTGCTCGTGCATGATCCGCAAGGGCTCACCAAGCAGGCGCAGCGCCGGCTCGAAGCGATCCAGCAGATGGAGGAACTCGGTTCGGGCTTCTATCTGGCGATGCACGACCTCGAAATTCGCGGCACCGGCGAAGTGCTCGGCGACAAGCAGTCGGGCGAGATTCACGAGATCGGTTTCCAGCTCTACACCGACATGTTGAACGACGCGGTGAAGGCGCTCAAGGAAGGCAAGGAGCCCGACCTCACCGCGCCGCTCGCCGCGACCACCGAGATCAATCTGCACGCGCCGGCCATTCTGCCGGCCGACTATTGCGGCGATGTGCAGGAACGTCTATCGCTTTACAAGCGCCTTGCCAACTGCGAACTCAGCGACTCGATCGACGGCATCCAGGAAGAGCTGATCGACCGCTTCGGCAAGTTGCCGCCGCAAGCGCATGCGCTCGTGGAGACGCATCGTCTGCGGCTCGCCGCGAAGCCGCTCGGCATTTCGAAGATCGATGCGGGCGAAGCGGTGATCGGCTTGCAGTTCATCCCGAATCCGCCGATCGACGCGATGCGGATCATCGAGATGGTTCAGAAGCACAAGCACATCAAGCTCGCAGGGCAGGACAAGCTGCGTATCGAAACGCGCAGCCCCGATCTCGCGGTGCGGGTCGCGACGGTCAAGGAGACCCTGCGCGCGCTCGGCGCGCCGAGCCGCGGCACGGCGCCCGCTGCCGCCGCGCGTTGAGTCGGCCACGCGGCTCCCGCACACCTCCCCGTTAGCGTCGCGCGTCAGAAAACGGGGGGGCGTGCTGCGCTTTTATGCTCATGCTGCGGTGCGCCAATGGCCGCCGCAGCATACGGGCGCATTTTTTTTGGGTATGATCGAAAGACTCAAATGCTGGAGTCTTGTCATGTCTCATGTCGCTGAATCGGCGCAGTCCTCGCAATCGCCCACCTCCGCTTCAGATTCCTCTCCCGTTTCGCTGCCCTGGGTCACCCGTCTCGTGTCGATGGACACGGTCAGCCGCAATCCGAATTTCGGCCTGATCGAAACCGTGCGCGACGAACTGCGCGCCGCCGGTATCGAAGCCACGCTCACGCACGACGAACGCGGCGGCAAATGGGCGAACCTGTTCGCCACGATCCCCGCGCATGATGGCGAAACGAATGGCGGCGTGGTGCTATCGGGTCATACCGACGTCGTGCCGGTGGACGGCCAGCAATGGGACAGCGATCCGTTCAAGCCGGAAATTCGCGGCGACAAGCTGTATGGCCGCGGCACTTGCGACATGAAGGGCTTCATCGGCGCGGCGCTCGCGCTCGTACCGGAGATGCAGCGCGCGAAGCTCGCCAAACCGATTCACTTCGCGCTGTCGTTCGACGAGGAAGTGGGCTGCGCAGGCGCCCCGCTCCTGATCGCCGACCTGATGAAGCGCGGCGTGAAGCCGGACGGCTGCATCGTCGGCGAGCCGACCAGCATGCGCCCGATCGTGGCGCACAAGGGCATCAACGCGTACCAGTGCTGCGTGCGCGGCCAGGCGGCGCATTCGTCGCTGACGCCGAAGGGCTTGAACGCGATCGAGTACGCCGCCCGTCTGATCTGCTACATCCGCGACATGGCCGATCAGTTCCGCGAGCAAGGTCCGTTCGACGAACTGTACGACGTGCCCTTCACCACCGCGCAAACCAGCACGATCAGCGGCGGCAACGCGATCAACACGGTGCCGGCCGAATGCAAGTTCCAGTTCGAATTCCGTAATCTGCCCACGCTCGATCCCGAACCGATCTTCGCGCGCATCGATCAATACGCCCGTGAAACGCTGTTGCCGAAGATGCTGCGCGAACATCCGTCGGCGGCCATCGAGATCACGAAGATCGCCGCGGCGCCCGGCCTCGATTCATCTGAACAAGCGGCGATCACGCAGCTCGTGCGCGCGCTGACCGCCGATCAGGACAAGCGCAAGGTCGCTTACGGCACCGAAGCGGGGTTGTTTTCGCTGGCGGGCATTCCGAGCATCGTGTGCGGCCCCGGCGACATCCAGCAGGCGCACAAGGCCAACGAATTCGTCGCGCTGGACCAGCTGGTGGCCTGCGAGCGCTTCCTGCAGAAATTCGTCCGCAGCATGTCGGTCGACGCTCACTGAAACGGCGCGCGGCGGAACGGTTACTGCATCAAACCGGTCTTACTCTCATCGAGGACAACACGCTCCCGCCATGTCAACCGCCACGCCGCAGCACACCGACCACACGATCGACGGCGAGCCGATCCCTACGCTCGACGACATCGCCACACAGCATTTTGCGTTGACGCCGTGGGTCATGCGAACGCCGGTGTTCGACCGGCTCGACTTTTCATCGCTGGAACGCACGGTGGTGAATTTCAAGTTCGAACTGCTGCAGGCGGGTGGCAGCTTCAAGGCGCGCGGCGCGTTCACGAACCTGCTCGCGCTCGACGAAACCCAACGCAGCGCGGGCGTCACGTGTGTGTCGGGCGGCAATCACGCGGTAGCGCTCGCGTATGCGGCCATGCGTCTGGGCATCAGCGCCAAGGTCGTGCTGTTTCGCGCGGCCAATCCGGCGCGTATTGCGTTGTGCCGGCAATATCGCGCCGACATCGTGTTCGCGGAAGATATTGCCGAGGCGTTCGAACTGGTGCGCCGTATCGAAGCCGAAGAGGGCCGCTATTTCGTGCATCCGTTCAACGGTTATCGCACGGTGCTGGGCTCGGCCACGCTCGGCTACGAATGGGCCACGCAAACGCCCGACCTCGAAGCGGTGATCGTGCCGGTCGGCGGCGGCGGTCTTGCCGCCGGCGTCTCCACCGCCATGCGGCTCGCCAATCCCAATGTGCATGTGTACGGTGTCGAACCCGAAGGCTCGGATGTGATGAGCAAGAGTTTTGCCGCCAATCACACGGTCAAGATGGGCCACATGCACAGCATTGCCGATTCGCTGATGTCGCCGCATACCGAGGAATACAGCTACGAGTTGTGCCGCCGTCACATCGACCAGTTGGTGACCGTTTCCGACGACCAGTTGCGCGCGGCCATGCTGATCCTCTTCGAACAACTGAAGCTGGCGGTGGAACCGGCGTGCGCGGCGGCGACCGCAGCGTTGCTCGGGCCGCTGCGCGAGCAGTTGCAGGGCAAACGCGTGGGCGTGCTGCTGTGCGGCACCAATACCGACCCGGTCAGTTTCGCCGCGCATCTCGAACGTGCGCGCCATAGCGAGTCGCAGTTTCCTCAATAGAAACATTCGTCGGCGCAGGCCGGCCCAAAACACTGGCCTATCCTTCTCAGGTTGGTATCATGCGGCTATTGATATCTGGGAGGAACCTCTATGAGCATGATCAAGGAATTCAAGGAATTCGCCCTCAAGGGCAACGTAATGGATCTCGCGGTCGGCGTGATTATCGGCGGCGCTTTTTCCACCATCGTTAATTCAATTGTCAAAGACCTGATCATGCCGATCGTCGGGATTGCCACGGGCGGTCTCGATTTCTCCAATATGTTCATTCGCCTCGGCGAGATTCCGCCCACTTATCACGGCAATCCCACTTCGTATAAAGACCTGCAGACGGCGGGCGTCGCGGTGATCGGTTATGGCTCGTTCATCACCGTGCTCATCAACTTCATCATTCTCGCCTTCATCATTTTCCTGATGGTCAAGTTCATCAACAATCTGCGCAAGCCGGCTGCGGCCGCACCGGCAGAGCCGCCGCCGACGCCGGAAGATGTGCTGCTGCTGCGCGAAATCCGCGATTCGTTGAAGAATTCACCACGTTGAGCCTTAATGATCCGGCGCATTCAGTGCGCCGGATCAAGGCAGAAGAAAGGCCTGTTGCGACAACAGTCGCAACAGGCCTTTCTCTTTTGCATGAGCGAGAAACAACGCGCTCATGCGGCATACGCGTCACGCCTGCTTTTGCGCCTTCAGATTCACCGCGCTTTCGATCATCGTTTCGAGCTGGCCGAAATTGACAGGCTTGGTCAGATGCGACGTGAAGCCCGCGCTCAGACAGCGGCGCACGTCTTCATCGGTGCCGAAGCCGGTCAACGCGACGGCGGGCGCATCCGAGTGCTCGCGAAACGCCTTGATGAAATCGAGACCCGTGCCGTCCGGCAAGCCGACGTCGCTGACGATCAGATCGAAAGCCTGCTGCTGGGTGGCGGCCAGCGCATCGTCGACCCGGCCCACCACGGTCACGTCGTGACCCAGGCCACGGATCAGCTGCGCCATCACCTCGGCGGTATCGACGTGATCCTCGATCAGCAGGATGGTCAGCAATCCGCCCGAATGCACCGCAGCGGGGGCCGCGACCGGTTGCACCTCCGATGGCGGTGCCGCGGTCGGCAGCGTGATCGTGAAGGTCGCGCCGCAGTGCGCACCGGGGCTCTGTGCGGTGACGGTGCCGCCGTGCACGTCGGTCAACGCCTTCGTGATCGCGAGGCCCAGACCCAGCCCGCCGAATTGCCGCGTCATGTTCTGGCTGCCCTGCTCGAACGCGTTGAACAGCTTGCCGATCTGTTCCGGCTCGATACCGATGCCGGTATCTTCGACGCAGATCTGCACGTGCATGCGTTCGTCGCGCGTGCGCACGTAGATATGGCCGCCGTCCGGCGTGAACTTCGCGGCGTTGCGAATCAGGTTCCACAGCATCTGTTGCAGGCGCGCGCGATCGGCCAGCACGTAATGATGGGTCGCGTGCTTGTCGACGTGCACGTCCTGCTGCTTGACCTGAATCTCGCTGCGAAAGAGTTCGAGCACACTGTCCATCACTTCATGCACATCGACCGTTTCGAGCGACAGCCGCAGCTTGCCGTTCGCCACGCGCGTCAGATCGAGCAGGTCGTCGATCAGCCGCGCTTCCAGTTCGACGTTGCGGCGGATCATGCGCACGCTGTTGCGCGCCTGGTCGGGCAGATCGGGAATCATCTCCAGCACGCGGGCGCCGGCCAGCACCGGCGTGAGCGGTGTGCGCAATTCATGCGACAGCATCGCCAGGAAGCGGTCTTTCGCGCGGTTTGCTTCTTCGGCGGTCTGACGGGCCGCCTGCTCCGATGCGAGCAGCCGCTCGCGTTCCTCGATCGCCTCGCGCTGCGAATGAATGTCCGTGCAACTGCCGAACCACTTGACGACGTTGCGTTCGGCGTCACGCACCGCCACCACGCGCGTGTCGAACCAGCGGTATTCGCCGTCGTGGCGGCGAATCCGCATCTCGCGCCGATAGTCGCCGGTCGGGCTCGCCACCGCCTTGAGCCAACTGCGGCGGATCGCGTCGCGATCCTCGGGGTGTACCGCGTCCAGCCATGCGAGACCATACGAACTCTGGTCGGAAAGCCCCGTGTAGTCGCACCACTGCTTCGAGAGAAAATCGCAGTCGCCCGCCGCGTTGCAGGTCAGCACGAGGTGCGGCAACGCTTCCGACAACGTGCGGTAATGCTGCTCGCGATCGCGCAGCAGCAAGGCCTCGTCCGACGCTCTTTGCATGCGCACTTGCGACAGCACGCGCTCGACGGCTTCCGGCAGGTAATCGAGGTAATCGCCGGCCTTCGGCACCACGTCGGAGACGCCCGCGCGCAATGCTTCGATCACGCGCGATTCGTCGGTAAAGCCGGTCACGAGGATCGCGGGAATCCGCACGCCTTCCGCGCGCAGGCGGCGAAAGAAGTCGAGTCCGGTTTCCGGTCCGCTCAACTGGTAGTCCAGCACCAGCAGATCGGGGCCGCCGTCGGCGAGCCGCGCGCGGGCGGCATCGGCGCCCGCGCAGATCGCGACGCGGCAGCCGGCGCGTTCGAGCGACTTGCGCGCGAGCCGCAGAATGCCTTCGTCGTCATCGACGACGAGCACATAGGCGGCGTGCGGCGTGGACACTTCTTCGGTCATGCGGACTGTTCTCTGGCTGATCGGTTGGTCTATCGCTGGCTCTATCTTGTCATGAGCGGCTTTTGGGCAGCTTTGGACTGCGCCGGGCACGCCCGCGCGCAAGCCCGCGATCAAGGCGCGCCGAGCCGATGGCCGGGCGGCAGCTTGACCACTTGCAGGAAGAAGCCCAGACGGCGCACCGCTTCGATGAACGCATCGTATTCGACCGGTTTGCAGATGTAGACGTTGCAGCCGAGTTCGTAGCAGCGGGCGATTTCGCGCGGATCGTCGGTCGTGGTCAGCACGATCACCGGCACCGAGGCGGTCCGCGGCGATTCCTTCAGACGCCGCAGCACTTCGAAGCCGTCCACCCGCGGCATTTTCAGATCGAGCAGCACGACGAAATGAGTCAGATCTCCGCACGGCGGATGGACGTCCGCGACGGGGCTCGGCATCGAACCGCCCGCGCCTTCGGGCGGCGCCGGGCCAAAGAAGTAATCGAGAGCCTGCTGCCCGTCACGAAAACGTATGAAACCGTTCGATATGCCGGCGCGGCGCAGATTGCGCTCGACCAGCGTGGCGTGGCCGTCGTCATCCTCAATCAGCACGATGCTGACCGTTTCCCCGTGACTCATATGCGCTCCGTGCTAATCATTCGTCCAGCCATGCGGCCTTTCATGTCCGCCATGTCTGTCACGCCCGTCATGTCCGCACCGCTGCCGTGCGTCCCCCGTGCCGCGTCAGAGGCGTATCGGCTGTTCGGGCAACGCGACGAAGAAGGTCGATCCCGCACCTTCGGCCGACTCGACCCACACCCGCCCGCCATGCCGCTCCACCGCGCGCCGCACCACCGCGAGCCCGATGCCGTCGCCGCGCGCGACCTCGCCATGCAGACGCTGGAACGCGCGGAACACCTTCGACATATACGCTGCCGGTATCCCAAGGCCGTTATCGCGGACGTAATACGTGCGCATGCGCACCGCACGCGGGTCGGTTTCATCGACCGGTTCGGGCTCCAGTGCGCCGACCTCGATACGTCCGTTACGCGCCGGGTCGAGAAAATTCAGCGCGTTGCCGATCAGGTTGCTGAAGATCTGCTCGACCGCGGCGGGGTCGCCCCACGCGGGCGGCAACTCACGCACCGTGACGACCGCCTGGCGCTCGCTGATGGCGCCCCGCAGCGCGTCGACCACCCGGCCCACCACGCGCCCCACACTGACCCGCTGCCATTGATATTCGAGCCGCCCCACGCGCGAAATCCGCAACAGCGCGTCGATGATCGACGCCGCCCGTGTCACCGCGGTGCGCAAATAGTGCAACGACTCGCGCACGTCGCCGTCGAGAATATGCGCCATGCGCCGACGCTCCGCCTCCGGCAATCCGGCCTGCGCCACGATGGTATCCAGTTCGTCGCACGACACCTGCAATTCCTTCGAAAAGCCTTGCAGATTCACCAGCGGCGAGCGCAAATCATGCGACACGCTGTAGATGAACATTTCGTTGTCTTGTGTTTCCTGACGCAGTTCCTCGTTGACGCTCGCAAGCTCCAGCGCGCGCGCTTCGAGCCGCGTCTTGAGCGTGGCCTGCTCCTTGTCCGCTTCGCGCAGACGCGCACCGGTTTGATGCAGCACGGCGTCGAGCGTCGAGATTTCGTCGTTGCCCGACAGCGGTACTGCGAGCGGCCGACCGTTGCCAAGGCGCTCGGCGTTGTCGGTCAACACTTCCAGGCGCCGCCCGATGCTACGCGCGAACACCGCCGCCGTGGCCGCCCAGATCAGCATCGAGCCTAGCACCGCTGCGATCAGCGCGTTTTGCTGACGCTCACGGCGCCGTGCGAGCGCGGCCGAACGGTCGGCATCGAGCCGCGTAGCCTCGTTGCCGAACGCGGTGAGTTCGTCGCGAAACAGCACGATCTGCCGCGGCAATGCGCCGGTCTCCCGTGCGATGAACGGCGCGAGGCCGCGCCCCTCGTGCAGCGCCTGCGAAATGGCGAGCGTGTGCGCGCGATAGGCATCGACCACGCGCTGCATGTTGCGCACGCGCTCGACCTGCTGCTGCGTGCCGGCGACCAGCGCGTCGAGTTTCGACAGACGGTCGCCGAGGTCGACCCACACCGTATGACGCTCGAGCAGCGAGGCGTCGCGGGTCGCCATGGCCGTGCGCACGCGCGCGGCCTGACGCAGCAGCGGATCGACGAGGGCCGATGACTGATAGAGGATCTGCTTGCTGTTGTCGACCCACTGCGCGGCCTGCGCTGTCTGCTCCTGGGTATCGAAGACGACGCCAAGAAGCGCCAGCTCGACCACGCTCGGCACTGCAATCAGCAGCAGACCCTTCGTGAATAATTTCATGGTCACCCGAAGGGTCGTTCGAGCCGAGGCGGCTCGCGAGCACCGGTTGCGCGCGCCCCGCTCACGCGCCAGAGGCAAGCGCCTCGCGCGCTGCGCAATGCAGCCGGCCGGGCCATTATCGACGTGAACGCGAGATATTTCAACGCAACCACAAGATGCGCTCGCCCACATAAAAATGACTTTTTTATTGATATCGGATGTTTTTTCGGCGGCTCGTGCGTCTATGATGGAGACAGATGTGATGGGATGCGAAAGCGCGCGGCGAGGCGGTTCGGCATGATTCGTGCGGGAGGCGATGAGGCGGCGAAGTCGTCGATTCATCGTGAATCCGACCTTGTCGTATGCTATAAAAGATCGACGTGCGGCGCGCGAAGCCGGGAGTTGTCGCATGAGGACGCAGCGTTTCTTGCAATTCTTTTTCAGGCGAATTTTTATGTCCTTCCCGAAAAAGCGTAGACGCGCGAAGGTGGACGGCGATGAGTCGTTCCTCGCGGTACTGCGGCATTTCAAGCCGTTCGGTCAGCTCGACACCAAGATTGCGCGTGCTCGTGCACAAGACGAGCCGGTGTTGTATGCCCACGTGTTGCCCGGGCTCGACGTGCTCCTGTGCAGCGTACGCGGCGCGCAACCACCCTATCCGGCGCCCGCCGAGTTGAGGCGGCGCTGCATCGAATCCATCACCAATGCGTTGGAACAGCCGCTCGACGGGCTCGAGAACGGCGGGTACTGGTACGAGGCGGACGGCTTCGGCTTCCTTGTCTTCGCCAGCCGTGCGCGCGGCAAGATTCTCACGGAATTCGGCGCCACGCGCGTGGGTACGCGTCGGGGCGTGCGTCGCCAGGATGCGGCAGGCGATGCCACACCGCGCTCGCTCAGGTAGATATGTCGCGTTAGCTCCGGCAGTTCATTCCTGCACTTGCTTTGCTGCGCCCGGCAGCGCCGCCGGTTTGATCCAGGCGGCGCTGTATCCCTTCTCTTCAGTTGAACTTGCCATGTCCGGCGCTGCATGGGTATGCGCGCGCCCCACAGGCGGCGTGATGCTGTCCGTTACTCCGTGATCGATTCGTCGGCGTGGCCGCCCACGGGCGGCATGCTGATCAGCCACAGGAAGATGAACGACAGGCAGCCGCCGAAGCTCCAGCCCGGCCAGTCCGCGGGCAGCACCGGTAGCATGGAAAACATCAGCTCCCCTTATATTCGGCCGCGCTCGCCGGCGACATGACAGCGGGCTTTCGATTCGCCGCGGCAGGCGACGACGCACCTCCCCCAGACTTGTTGACCGGTGCGCCTTCGAGCGACAGTGGCGCCTTGGGCTTCTGCTTGACGCCTGGCGGCGGCGCCGTCGGCGCCTGACGAACCTGCGACAGCAATTGCGCACACGGCAGCGGCTTGTTGTTGCTAGGCGCGAGCAATGGAATCAGCGCCGCGAACGGATTGATCAGGCCGAGCCCGATTACCGCGCCGCCTCGCAACGCGAGCGCCGCCACGTTCACGCCCACATGCGGGTCCTTGAAGGTGCCCTTCACGTAGAGCGGCGAGCGCAGCGAAAACACGCGGAAGCCCTTGGTATGAGGATGCACGCCAAGATCGAGCGTCTCGTCGCGCAGATTGACGGTGCCGTCGATGTTGATCACCGCATCGTCGGTATCGAGTGCGAATATGCGCGACTCGAGCACGCCGTTGGTCGCGACGAAATCGGCGGCCGCGCAATTGATCTTCACGTCGCGATTGCCGAACAGTTTTTCATACACGACGTTCGCCACGTTCAGCCCCGCCGCTTCCATCAGCAGACGGCTCACGGTGCCGTCCGTCACCAGTGCCTTCAACTCGCCGTTTGAGGTGGCCGCGAGCGCCGCCGGCGAATTGCCGGTCGCGGTCAAGGCGGCATCGCCGTTGATCTCGCCGAGGGCGTTTTGCATCGTCTTGAAGTTCGGGAACAACTGCTTGAGCTTCAGATGACGCGCCGAGGTTGCAAAGCGCCCCTTCAGCGGCACCACGCTGCCGTCCAGATGAATGTCCGATGCGAGCGAGCCGCCCGCTACGCCAAATTTCAGCGGCTCCAGCGACAAGACCCCATCGGTCATGACGACATGCGTGTACAGGTCCGTGATCGGCAGATCGGTGGTCTTGACGATGCGCCGGCCGGTGAACTTGACGTCGGCGTCGATCGCCTTCCAGCGGTCGGTACGGAATTCCTCGACCGGCAGCACGCGGCCGCTCGGCTGCGCCGTCGCATCGCCGCGTTTGGCCTTGCTCGCGTTCGAGTCCGCGCCGATCACCGGCGCCAGATCCGAGAACTGCAGCAGATGTGACACCAGTTCGCCCTGCAGCAGCGGACGCGGCTCACGCGCCGTATAGGTCAACGACCCGTTCAGATCGCTGCCGCCGACCCGGCCTGTAAAATTTTCATACTTGAAGACGTTGCCGCTCGACTTGAACTGACCGATCAGCCGGCCTTCGGTCGCATACGGCGGGGTGTCGGGCAAGGTCACGTCCGTCAGCGAATAGAGACGCGCCATGCTGTTGCCTTGCAGCCAGAGGCGCAGATCGACCGCAGCAAGATGCGCGGGATCGGTGATCGTGCCGACGAGACCCACGTGCAAGTCGCCCGCCTTCACGTCGGCCTGCACGGGGAACGGCCGGTTCGCGTCCTGGAGCGCCAGCACGCCGCCGACCTTGCCGCTGCCCGCCACCGGTGTCTTGTTATAGGTGCCCTTGATGGTCCAGCCGATCGCATACGGCGGGATCTCCCGCTTCGCCCCAGCCGAGGCGCTCGCCTGCGCCTTCGTTTCGCTCGTGCCCGATGTCGCTGCCGCGCCGCTCGCGCCCTCGCTGGCCGCGCGGGAACCGCCGGCCATCAGCGCGCCCGAGGCACCCGACGCCGCGGTTGCGCCTGACGCATCGATATCGGTCGCCGAGGCGCCCGACGCGGCCGCCGCCGATGCCGCCGCAGCCTCCGAGGCCGCCTGCGCATTCGCCTGCGCCGTCAGCTTGCTCGCACCCGCCTTGCCGATCGCCTGCGCCGACGCGCTGCGCGAGGCCTCTTCCTGCTGCTTCATCGCCTCGCCGATCGGAATCGGCTGGCCGAGCGTGTCGATGACCATCTGCACGTCGACTTTCTTCTGCTGGTCGGACAGCGCGATATTGCCCTTCGCAAACGCGATGTCGTGCAGATCGAGCTTCCATTCGGATGGCCCGCTCGATGCAGGCAATTTGAAAGTCCAGTTGTTGCGCCCGTCGAGCAGACGTTCGAGATCGACGGACGGATTCACGAGGTTGATCGCCGGAATCACGATGTCGTGCGCAAGCAGCGGCAGCACCTTGACCTGGAAATCGATTTCATCGAGCGTGGCGAAGTTCGGCTGTTTGGTCCAGTCGGGATTGCCCACCGTGATGTTCGCCGCCGAGAAGCGCGGCCAGGGCACCCAGCCGCGCCAGCCGGTCTCGCCGACCGGATGCCGCCAGCCCACCTTCAGATCCCCATTGATCGCGAACGGCCGGCCGATGGCTTGCGTGACCTTGTCGTTGACATAAGGCCGGGCACGATTCCAGTCGAAGGTCAGAATAAAAATGGTCAGCGCGATAATCAGAAGGACGATAGCCGCCAGCAGCCATGCGATGATTTTTCCGATCCGCCGTCCGATGGTGCTCGACCCTGCCATTGTGAAGCTCCGTCATTGTTCTACGTTATCGACCGGCCAGCAGATATCGTGCCCGGCGCCTGGCGACGCAGCGCGTTGTCGTTCGCGCTGCCGTTCGTGTTGTCGTTCGCGTTGTCGTTTTATCATGCTGCACGCCTCGACGGCGAATCGGCGGCACGGAGTGCCGCCTCGCACGTCATCCCGGCCATGACACAACCCCACTGCGACCCAACTCATGACCGATGTTCCTTTCGTCCTCGCCGACGGTATCGTCCGGCGCGATGCGCTGCGCGGCCAGACGCTGTTGCTGCCGACGACCTTCGCGCTGCACGCCGGCGAGCGTGTCGCGATCACCGGCGCGTCCGGCTCGGGCAAGAGCGTGTTGCTGCGCGCGCTCGCCTTGCTCGATCCACTCGATGCTGGACGCATCCTGTGGCACGGTGCGACGGTCGAGCGCGGCGCGATTCCGCGTTACCGGCGCAGCGTCGCCTATATCCGGCAGCGTCCCGCGCTGCTCGACGGCAGTGTCGAAGACAACCTGCGCTATCCGTTCGAATTGCGCGCCTATCGCGACGTGCGCTTCGATCGCACGCGGGCGGCTAGTCTCGCCACTCAGGCGGGACGTGCCGGCGACTTTCTCGACAAACGCGCGAGCGAACTGTCCGGCGGCGAAGCGCAGATCACCGCGCTGATCCGCGTGCTGCAACTCGCGCCCGAGGTGCTGCTGCTCGACGAACCTACCGCATCGCTCGACCCGGAGTCGTCGCTCGCGATCGAGGCGCTGGTGCGCGCGTGGTTCGACGCCGATCCCGCCCGTCATGCGTCGATCTGGGTGTCGCACGATCCGGCGCAAGCCGCGCGCATGAGCGAGCGCCATCTGACAATGCGCGCCGGCACGCTCGACGAAATCGCCGCGCCGATGTCCGCGCATCAGGAGCCCGCTCCATGACATTGCAGAACCTGAGTTTGTGGGACGTCGCGATCGCCGCGCTGCTGATCGTGGTGAACGGCGCGGTATCGGTGGCGCTGAAGCTCGATCTCGAACGCAAGCTCGCGTGGGCCGCGCTACGCACCGTGGTGCAGTTGCTCGCGATCGGCTATGTGCTCGGCTGGGTGTTCAGTTACGACCGCTGGTACGTCGTGCTGCCGCTGATGATCGTGATGACGCTGATCGCCGGCTTCGCGGGCGCGGGGCGCGGCACCCGCACCTATGCCGGGCAGCGCGCCGACAGCGTGCTGTCGATCTGGGTCAGTTCGTGGCTGGTGGCCGCGGTCGGCCTGTTCGTCGTAATCCGCATTCATCCCTGGTACGAGCCGCAGTATGCGATTCCGATCCTCGGGATGATCCTCGGCAATACGCTAACCGGCGTGTCGCTCGGCATCGAACGGATGACCGAGGAATTGACGGCGCGGCGCGACCGCGTCGACATGGCGCTCGCGCTCGGCGCGACACGCTGGGAAGCGGCGCAGGCGCCGGCGCGGCAAGCCGTGCGCGCGGGCATGATGCCGACATTGAACCAGATGGCGGTGGTCGGCGTGGTGAGCCTGCCCGGCATGATGACGGGCCAGGTGCTGGCGGGGCAGTCGCCATTGCAGGCAGTGCGCTATCAGATCGTCATTATGTTTCTGATCGCGGCGTCATCGACGCTGGGGACCGTGGGTGCGGTGCTGCTGACGTACCGGCGGCTGTTCTCGGCGGAGCACCGCTTCTTGTCGGCGCGGCTGATGGAGCGGGCGGTGAAGCGTCGCTGAGGGGTGTGCAGGCGGGCCGTGCCTGGAGACTGAGGCAGATGTCGCGGCAAGCCTCGCTCGCAAACACAACACGGTGACAAGACATGCTCAGTCAGTGCTAAAGACATCGTGACAAACGTCGCGCGAAGACGCAGCGGCAGACATGCTCAGGCTTGCTCGATGCGCCGCCGCATACCCTGCTCGACGACGCAGCGGCGTGCCAGGTTCACGGGCCGCGGAAGGCATCGCGCCAAGGCCTGCTCACCTGTCCAGCGGCAGGCCGCGCCCAGCAGCACGCATGCGGCGCGCCGCCGACGCCCCCTCTTCAACCGGCTTCAGCGCTTGGCGCTGACCGCCACTTCAGTGCCGTCGCCGAGCGTGAGCGTTTTCGTGCTGCCGTTGACCGGCATCGTAAAGCGCAGAATCTGACTCACGCGCACATCGTTCGGACACTTGATCGTTTTTCCGCCGCTCGTCACGGTCTTCACCCCATGCGGCGCTTGCGCCTGGAAGCTCATCTGCACGCTCGCCGTGCCGTCGCTGCCGACGACCGGTGCAAAGCGGATCTGTGTCTGCCGGATCATCGCGCCGTTGGTATCGACCGGCAGCGACGCATAGTTCGGACACGCATCCGTGCCGGTCACCGGGCCGCCCGGCGGCACGGTCTTCCATGTGAAGTCGTCGGTCTCGCCCGAGCGGATCGTGCGGGTTTCCTGTGAGTTGCCGAACTGCTTCGACGTGACGCGAACCGTGTAGCGGATCGGACCGTCGAGCGCGGACTGGGTCGTCACCGTGATCGGCGTGGCTGCGTGAGCCGCCGGCACGAGCATGACGGGCGCGAGCGCGCAAGCGAGAGAAGCGACAACTGAAACGGCGGAGAGTTTGAAGCTGGAGCTCATACTGTCACCTCGTTGTTGTGCCGCTGCGCGCCCCGCTTCAACGCTACTGTCTATGATGCACCGCCCGAGCCGGGCGGTTGGCCCGGCGAACCGGTGCGCGAGACACGCAACTGTTTTCGCATGATGCACCGCCAGTCTAACGCCAAGCGCGGCACCGCGCGTGCCGCCTGGGCTCGGGTGTTAACCCGCTTGCGGGGACGCGTTTTCTGCGTGTGCAATCGCCAAAACGCTGCGATTGCGGGAGGCTCTGGCCGCCGCTTCGATCGCCCCACCTCGCGGCACACCGCATTGCGTTGTCTCGGATGGTGCGCGGCAACTGAACATGGCCGGCGCGCATGACTGCGGCACCGGCCATATCGAATCATGCATCCGCGCACGGTGCGGCTTAGAAGCCCGTCAAGACCAGCTTGCCGATCGCGCGCCCTTCTTCGAGCAGCCGATGCGCACGGCGCAGATTCGCCGCGTTGATCGTCCCGAGTTCTTCTCCGACGGTCGTGCGCAGCGTGCCCGCGTCGAAGAGGCGCGCCACTTCGGTCAGCAGCTTGTGCTGTTCGATCATGTCGGGCGTGCCGAACATCGAGCGGGTGAACATGAACTCCCAATGCAACGCGGCGCTTTTCGCCTTCAGCAGTTCGACCGGCACAGGCCCGCTGTTCTCGACGATCGTGCAAATGCCGCCTTGCGGCTTGATGATTTGCGCGGCCACCGGAAAATTCTTGTCGGTGTCGTTGAACATCAGCACGTAATCGACCTGCTCGATGCCGAGCTTTTTCAACTGCGCGGGAATGTCGCCGAAGTGATCGACGGTATGGTCCGCGCCCAGTTCGGTCGCCCATTTCGCCGATTCGGGACGCGACGCGGTCGCGATCACTTTCAGCTTCGCCAACTGCTTCGCCAGTTGAATGCCGATCGAGCCGACGCCGCCCGCGCCGCCGAAAATCAGCACCGTGCGGCCTGCGTCCGCGCCTTGCGGCGACACGCCGAGGCGGTCGAACAACGCTTCCCACGCGGTGATCGCGGTCAGCGGCAGCGCGGCCGCGTGCGTGAAATCGAGCGACGCCGGTTTGCGCCCGACGATCCGCTCGTCGACCAGATGGAACTCGCTGTTCGCGCCCGGCCGCGTGATGCTGCCCGCATAGAACACCGGATCGCCGACCTTGAACAGCGTGACGTCCGGGCCGACAGCGGCCACCGTGCCGGCGGCATCCCAGCCCAGCACGCGCGGCGTCTTTTCGACGGTGTCTTTCGGCGCGCGCACCTTGGTGTCGACCGGATTGACGGAGATCGCCTCGACCTTCACCAGCAGGTCGCGCCCCGTGGCTTCGGGTTTCGGAATGTCGACGTCGACCAGCGCTTCGGTTTGATCGATCGGCAAGTAGCGGTAGAGACCGACGGCTTTCATGGAGGCTCCTGTTCTGTCCGTTTCAATGAGATGAAGGGTCGGCGAGCCTTGCCGCCGATCCATGCGTGTGATCCTACGGCGATTCTTACTCTTATAAAACCGGCATAATGACTGAAACATCTTTTTGTATTTCAGAATAATGAATCTTCCCGATCCCACCGCGCGATCCTCGTCCAGCGAACGGGAGCGGCTCGATCTGCTCGACGTCGCCCTGTTCGTGCGCGCCGCGCTGCTCGCGAACGTGTCGGCGGCCGGGCGCGAGTTCGGCTTGTCGGCGGCGGTCGCGAGCTCGCGCATCGCGCAACTGGAACGGCTCCTCGGCGCGCGCCTGCTGCACCGGACGACCCGCCGCATCAGTCTCACTCAGGACGGCGAAGTGTTCATGACACGCGCCGAAGCGCTGCTCGACGCGGCAGCCGCCGCGCGCGCGTCGGTGGGCCGCGCACAAGCCGAGCCGCAGGGCCGCTTGCGGGTGTCGATGCCGTCGTCGTTCGGGCGGCAGCACGTGTCGCCGGTGATCAGCGAATTTCTGCGCCGCCATCCCGGCGTCAGCGTCGATTTGCGGCTGACCGATCAAGTGATCGATCTGGTCGATGCGGGGATCGACGTGGCGATCCGCGTCGGCGTGCTGAAGGATTCGTCGCTGGTCGCGCGGCGCCTCGCGGTGAACCGGCGGGTGCTGTGCGCCGCGCCCGCCTATCTCGCCGCACACGGCCTACCGCATCATCCGTCAGATCTCGCTCGGCACGAATGCATGATTCTGTCGGACCAGCGGGACTGGGCCTTCGTCACGCCCGCCGGGCCGCTCGACGTGCGCGTGAGCGGGCGGCTCATCACCGACAACGGCGAGGTGATCCGCGATGCGCTGCTCGCGGGCTTCGGCATCGCGCTGAAATCGACGTGGGACGTGGCGCCCTATTTGCGCAGCGGCGCACTGGTCCGCGTGCTCGACGCCTATCCCCTGGCCGAGGAGGTGGCGATCTGGGCGGTGTATCCAAGCCGCGCGTTCGTGCCGCCGAAGACGCTCGCGTTCATCGAGTTTTTGGCGGCGCATTTTGGTGATCCGCCTTATTGGGATGGTGTGGCTGGGTTAGGTTAGGGTTAGGTTAGGTTTGGATCGGTTTCGAGCTGAGTTTGGGCGGGCTTTGGATTGCTTTGAGCCCGGCTCGCTTTGAGTCGACTTTGAGTCGGCGCTGAATCGGCGCTGAATCGGCTTCGGGGCGGTTTCTGGCTGACGTCGAGTCGGCTTGAGCCGAACCGGCGGCAACGCCGCGCCCGACTCAGCCTGCCCCTTCCATCAGCGCTCGAGGCCCCCTCAGTCAGCGCTTGCCCGGCCGCCCCGCATCACCCTGTTTGCCGTCCGAATTTACATCGGTGTGCGTATCGTTCTGCGTCTGCTGCTGATACTCGTCGCCGCCACGGCGGTCGGTATCTTTCAACCCGCGTTCGAGATCCCGATGCGCCTGCTTGCCGACATGGCGCGGCTCATCCTCGTGCTGCGATTCGGGATCCTGATCGATTTCATGCGGTAACGGCGCGGCGGCATCCTGCAACGAACGCGGCTGTTTCTGCCCATGCGGATCGGCCTGCTTGTCGCCGTCCGACGATTGCGGTGAGGTCTTCATGATGTGCTCCTTCCCGTATTGAGTGAGATCGACTGGCAAACGCTCATCGCGCTTCGTCCAGGCGTTTTTTCATCGCGGCGGTAATGCGCTGGCGCGTCTTCGCATAGTCCGCCCAAGGATCGCGTGCGAGATCGGCGAGGCGTTCGTGCAGGTTCGCGATGGTCCACTGATCGCCGCCCGTGGTGGCTGCGACTTCGTCCCATGACAGCGGCACCGACACACCCAGCCCCGGCCGCGCGCGTGCCGAGAATGCGGCCACCGTGCTGGAGCCGCGGTTGTTGCGCAGGTAATCGACGAAGATCTTCTGCTTGCGATTCTGTGCGCCCATCTTCGCGCTGAATTGCTTGGGCAGCGTCGTCGCCATATGTTGCGCGACGGCTTGAGAGAAGTCTTTCACCTCGTCCCAGCCGGCCTGCTTCGCGAGCGGCACGACGACATGCAAGCCCTTGCCGCCGCTCGTCTTGCAGAACGACTTGAGGCCGAGTTCGTCGAGCAGCGAACGCGTGAGTTGCGCGGCTTCGATCATGCGCTCCCAACCGAGCGCCGCGTCGGGATCGAGATCGAACACCATGCGATCGGGCTTTTCGATATTGGCGGCAAGCGCATTCCACGTGTGAAATTCGACCGTGCCCATTTGCGCGGCGCCGACCAGCGCCTCGATCGTCTCGACGGTGATCAGCGGCGGATGGCCGGGGTCGAGACCGGGATGCTGCGTGACGTTCGGAATCGACAGCTTCTGGCTGTGCTTCTGAAAGAACAACTCGCCGCCGATGTCCTCGGGCGCGCGCACCAGCGACACCGGCCGGTCCTGCAGATGCGGCAGCATCCAGTCGGCGATGGACTCGTAGTACCGCACGAGGTCGATTTTGCGCGTGCCGGTGCTTTTGTCGATGACGCGGTCGGGGTGGGAGATGCGCACGCTTGCGACCTCGCTGGGGGTGGTTGTTCTGGTAGCGGTCTTTGCGGCTGTGGTCTTTGCGGCTGTGGTCTTCGAAGCGGTGGTCTTCGAAGCGGTGGTCTTCGAAGCGGTGGTCTTCGAAGCGGTAGTCTTCGAGGCGGTAGTCTTCGAGGCGGTAGTCTTTGAAGCGGCGGTCTTTGACCCACCCGCCTTCGACACCGCCCGCTTCTTCGGCGCGGCATCGGACCCGTTATCGGTTAGCTGTTGCACGTCGGCTCCTTGGCGGGATGTTTCCTTGACGATCTGACGCGCCGGCTTGTCGTCGCGCAGACTCACGAACGACGCCTGGCGCACGATGCCGTCGCTCGTCCACTCGGCGAAGTTGCATTCGGCGACGAGTACCGGTTCGACCCAGTGCACCGGTGTGCGGCTGCGCTCGCGCGGCGCGGCGGCGAACGGCATGCGCTTCGTCTCGTGCGCGTCGAGTGCTTTCTTGACCGAGCGCAGCAACGCGGCGTCGAAGCCCGTGCCGACCCGCCCGGCGTAGCGCAGCCGCCCGTCGCCGTCGTAGACGCCGAGCAGCAGCGCACCGAACGCCGCGCGGCTGCCGCCCGGTTCCGAATATCCGCCGATCACGAACTCCTGGCGCCGCCGGCACTTCAGTTTGATCCACGTCTGCGAGCGCCCCGACAGATAGCCGCTATCGCGCCGCTTGCCGATGATGCCTTCGAGCGCCATGTCGCACGCACTCCTGAGCAGTTCGTCGGCACTGAAGGCGAAGTCGTTCGAGAAGCGCAGCACGCTGTCGTTGACCTCCTCCAGCAGGGCGTGCAGAATCGCGCGGCGCTGTTCGAGGGGCACGCCGCGTAAGTCGTAGCCGTTCAGAAACGGCACGTCGAACAGATAGATGACGATGTCCTGCGGACGGTTCGAGTCGAACGCGTTTTGCAGCGCCTGAAAACTCGGCACGCCCTGTTCGTCGAGCACGACCGCTTCGCCATCGAGCCATGCGCTTTCGAGGCCGAGTCGGTCGAGCGCCTGAACCTGCTTGCCGAACTTCGCGGTCCAGTCGTTGCCCGCGCGCGTGAACACCTTGACGGCACTCCCTTTGGCGGACCGCTCGATGCGCGCCAGTACGCGATAGCCGTCGAATTTGATTTCGTAGGTCCAGTCGTCGCCGGGTGGAGCGGCGTCGACGAGTGTCGCCAGTTGCGGCTTGAACGTGGCGGGCAAGCGAGCCTTGAGCGCCCCTTCGATCGACGGCGACGCGGCGAGCTCGCGCAGAGATTCCCCGGTACGGGTGGAAACGATGTCGGGCCGCTTCGGGTCCGCACGGCTCGATGGCGCGGATTTTGTGTTGCGTCGGGCGGTGGCTTGTACAGCGGCCGGGAAAGTCCTGTTGGGAGGCGAATTCGTTGTCGAAGCCGTGGCAGGCTCTCTTGCGATGCTGCTTGCGCCCTTCCGTGTTTTGCCTTCGCCAGGGATCTCGTTTGCAATTTCGTCTTCGCTGCCGAGTGCAGTTTTACCCGCACGCCCGCTTGCGGCTTTCCCTTTCCCTTTGCTCGCAGTTTTGCCGGTGGCACCTTTCGAGTTCGCCCCACTCCCCGCTGCCGACCCGCCACCGAGCACACTCCCGGGACGCTTCTTCAGAACGTCATACTCGCTCTCGTCGCGCGCTTCATCGTCGCGCTCCTTGATCAACAGCCACTGTTCCTTGTCGCCGCTGCCGCGCATGTGACTGCGCACCAGTGTCCAGCCGCCGCGCAGCTTCTCGCCGTGAAGCTGGAATTTGAGCTTGCCGGCCGCATAGGCGCGCGCCGCCTCCGCCGCGCCGCCGACCGGTTCCCACGAACCGCGATCCCACACGAGCACGCTGCCCGCCCCGTAGTTGCCGGCGGGGATCTCTCCCTCGAACGAGCCGTATTCGACCGGGTGATCTTCGACGTGCACCGCCAGCCGCTTCACCGACGGATCGAGACTCGGCCCCTTCGGCACCGCCCATGACAACAACGTGCCATTGAGTTCGAGCCGGAAGTCGTAATGCAGCCGCCGTGCGTCATGCTCCTGAATCACGTACGCGAGCGTCGGGTCCTTCGAGCGGGACGCCGTTTTGCGGCCGGTGGAACGCTTCGATCCTGTCCGGGCGCCGGCGGGCTCCGGCGTTTCGTCGAAGCGACGCTTGCGGTGGTAGAGGTCGAGTCTGTCGTTCATGGCGATGACGTCGTCCAAAGTGATTGGGGTGTGGCGTTACCCGTTAGCGCAACGCTCAGGTGGCCGGGGCGTTCATGCGGCCGCGCGGCGCTTACGGGCCGCTGGCGCCGCGGCGGTTTTGCCCGCCGTCGCGCGGCCGCCGGCAGTACCGCCGCCGCTACTGCGACCGCGCGACGTGCTCGCCGCACGCGTCGTACGAGGCTTCTTGCGGGCCGGTTCCGAGGCCTTGCCGTCAGCATCGGCGTCGTCCTGATCGTCGTCATCGTCTGCCGCGCGCTTGCGAGCGCCTGCCGCCGGTTTGCCTTTGCCTCGGCCCAGGCTCCGTTTGAGCAGATCGGACAGATCGAGAATATCGGCCGATTGACGCGACTCGTGCGGCGCCTCGACCTCGGTGATTTCCTCGGTCTTGCCCGCGCGAATCTTGCGATCGACCAGCGCCAGGATGTCGTCGCGGAACGTGTCGTGATACTGCGAGGGATCCCACGCATCGCTCATGTCGTCGATCAGTTTCTTCGCCATGTCGAGTTCCCGCGCCGACACGCCCGCGGCCTTCATCCCTTCGGGCGGCAGCTTGAATTCGTCGAAGCCGCGCACCTCGGCGGCCCAGCGCAGCGTGTTCAGCGCCAGCACCGGGCCGACCGGAATCAGCGCTGCCAGATGCTGCTTGTTGTGCAGCACGACGCTCGCGACGCCGACCTTGCCCGACGCCTTCATCGCTTCGCGCAGCAATGCGTACACCTTCTCACCCTTGCGGTCGGGCGTCAGGAAATACGGCGTGTCGAGGTAGAGGAACGAGATATCGGGTGCGTCGACGAAGGCGAGGATGTCGACCGTCTGCGTCGACTCGGGATTCGCCGCGCGGATCTCGTCGTCCGACAGGACGACGTACTTATCCTTTTCGTACTCGAAGCCGCGCACGATGTTTTCGCGGCTCACGTCCTTGCCCGTGCGCTTGTTGATCTGTTTGTAGCCGACCGGATCGATCGTGCGCTTATCGAGCAGATTGAAGCCGACCTTTTCCGACTGCGTCGCCGGATACAACTGCACCGGCACGTGGACGAGCCCGAAACTGATTGCGCCTTTCCAGATCATGTGTGCCATCGTGCGCTCCCGTGTGCCGAAGACTAGAAACGAAGCAGCAAGCGTGCCACGGGTTGGCGGCCGTAGCCGGGCGCGGCGCGGGCGCGGCGCGGGCGTGGCGCCCGGCTACGGCGAGCGCAGCGGGCCCTGCTACACAGGCGGTAAGTCTTGCGTCAGGACGGCAAAAGCTACGGTGCGCGGCGCTATGCGGGCCCAGCCTCGGGCGCGACATCGACCGGCACGGCCGCGAAGCCGCGAAAGCGTACGCGTCCGCCACGCGTCGGCTCGCCAGCGAGGCGATACGTCGGAAAACGCTGCACGAAACGTCCGATTGCGATGCGCGCCTCAAGTCGCGCCAACGATAGCCCGGCGCATTGATGGATGCCGAAGCCGAACGCGAGATGCCGGTTCGGATCGCGGCGAATGTCGAAGCGGTCCGGCTCCGCAAACTGTTCCGGATCGCGATTGGCCGCGCCGATGCACAGCGTGACCGGCGTGCCGCGCGCGACCGCGGCGCCGCCGATCTCGGTGTCGACGGTCGCCATCCGGTTGCCGAGCTGGTTCGAACTCTCGTACCGCAGGCATTCCTCGACCGCCGTCTCGATCAGCGACGGCTCGCGCAGCAGCGCGGCGAGCTGGTCGGGCCATTCGGTGAGCGTGACGAGACCGTTGCCGATCAGGTTGGTGGTGGTCTCGTGCCCGGCATTCAGAATGAAAATGCAGTTCTGCAGCAACTCCGCTTCCGACAATTGCTCGCCACCGGCTTCGCCCTGGATGAGCCGTGTCAGCACGTCGTGCTGCGGGTCGCCCGGTTCGCGCCGGCGCCGCGCGACCAGTTCGCGCAGATAGTCGACGAACTCGCTCACCGCGCGATTGCCGCGTTCGAGCTGCGCGTCGCTAAGCGACGGTTCGAGCGCGCCGAGAATCGCGAGCGACCAGTCGCGCAGGGGCTCGCGCTCCTCGTGCGGAACGTCCAGCAGATTACCGATGATCTCGACCGGAATCGCTGATGCGAACTCGCCGATCAGATCGATGCGGCCACGCCGGGCCGCCGCATCGAGCAAGCCATCGACGAGGCGGATCAGGCCCGGCTCCATCGCCGCGATCGCGCGCGCCGTGAGCGCACCGGCGATCAGCTTGCGCACACGCGTGTGACGCGGCGGGTCGTTGAAGACGAGGCTGGTGGTGTGATGCGTATAGAGCGGCGAGTCGCCGTATTTCGGCTTGAACTCGACGGTCTTGTCGGAGCTGAAGGTTTTCGGGTCGCGGTAGACCGCTTGCACGTCGCGAAAGCGCGTCAGAAACAGCGAACCGTCCGGCATGCGCCGGATCGGCTCGTGGCTACGCAGCGCGTGGTAGACCGGATAGGGATTGGCGTAGAACGCGGGACTCAGGTGGCGAAGATCGAAGTCGCGTGCAAGGGAGGATGCGTCGCTGGCGGTCGCCGGGGTCATGCGGTTGTCTCCGTAGGGGTGCGCCTTGTTGCTTGTGCCAGTGTGTTGATTCTGACCTGCGCTGGCGGTGTCGGGCGCGCGAGGTCGGGACAGGCACGGGCTGGTGGGCGTCGTTGGAAGCGACAGTATGAACCGGGCGTGGAGGGATTGCACGATAGAAGCGCAACGGGATTCGCATGCGGACTCGCCCGGGTTGATTGGGCCTCGTCGTGGTAGTGCGACGCGTATGTCTCTCTCGGCGCGTTTGCACGCTCCGCACGCGCGGCACGGTGGCGCTGCTGAGAAACGGCGGCAGGTCCCGTCGCGTTTAGCGGTGACGTTTGACAGACGAGCCTGATGGACGCGTCCAACGGCGCGACGCATTCAACCGCCCCGCCTTTCGTTCCTGTTCTCGCAACCCGTCCCCGTGCCGCCTCCTGGGCGCTCACGATGGCACGTCCCACGGAACCGATACAATAGCGGGATTTTCCGCGCGCGCCGCGCGCCCTCTTTCCTGCGTCACTGCGTCGTCCATGAACCTCGTCATTCAAAGCCCCGCGCCTCTTTCGGCCGACCACCACACCACGCTCATCGCGCTCGCACGCGGCTCGCACGCCACCGTCATCGACGCGAACGCGCTTCGCATCGCCGACGCGAGCGTCGCGCAGCGCGGCGATGTCGAGGTCTATTGCGCGACCCATCAACTGGACTACGCGTTTGTCGAGGCTGGCCGCCAGTTGCGCGATTTCGGGCTGGTCGCGATGGACATGGATTCGACGCTGATCACGATCGAATGCATCGATGAGATCGCCGACTTCTGCGGGCTGAAAGCCGAAGTGGCGGCGATTACCGAGGCTTCGATGCGCGGCGAGATCAAGGACTTCAACGAAAGCCTGACGCGCCGCGTCGCGCTGCTCAAGGGTCTCGACGCGAGCGCGCTCGAACGCGTTTATGAAGAGCGCCTGCAACTGTCGCCAGGCGCGGAGCGGATGCTGGCCGGTGCGAAAGAAGCGGGATTGAAAACACTGCTGGTGTCGGGCGGATTCACGTTCTTCACCGAGAAACTGAAAGCACGCCTGGGTCTCGATTTCACGCACGCAAACACGCTCGAAATCATGGACGGCAAGCTGACCGGCAAGGTGATCGGCGAGATCGTGAACGCCGATGTGAAGGCACGCACGCTGTGCGAAACATGCGCCACGCTCGGCATCGAACCGACCCGCGCGATTGCGATGGGCGACGGTTCGAACGATCTGAAAATGATGGCCGCCGCGGGTCTGTCTGTCGCTTTCCGCGCGAAGCCGGTGGTACGTGAAGCGGCCAGCGTGGCGTTCAACCAGGTTGGACTGGACGGCTTACTGCGGTTGTTCTGACGCATTGAGGGAAACACCGCGCGGTGCAGCGCAGCGAGCGCTGCACCGTGTCGGTCTATCCGGACCGACACGCTTTCGCATCACAATGGCTGGCAGGAGCAGCGCCATATCACTGACGAAAGCGATGATCTTGACGATAGTCGCCCCGTCAAAATGCGCGCATGATTTTTTCCGATCCCAGCCAAATGAGTAGCTTCTTCATGCGTTCCTCCACGAGCGAACCGGCATAAGTGCAGCATTGTCTAAAAATTAGAATTCAGGCATACGTGTAGGATTGCCAACATAATCGCCACCGCATCGGCAAGAAGGATCGACAGCCCTAACGCATTTTCAGACAAATGCTTAGGCTTACTAGCTACTGGGGCAAAAAAAAGCCCACCGGGAAGGTGTCCCGATGGGCTTACATATGGCATCACCGTGGGGGTATCCCCGCAGCGAACGCACTCAGCCGTCTAGTTCAGCGCAGCGAGGCACTGCTCGATGTCCGCGCGCAAATCGGCCTCTTCTTCGAGGCCGATGTAGAACCGCACCAAGGTCCCGCGATGCGGCCACTGCCCGGCGGTGCGCATCGACGCGACGTCGTACGGCATGGCGAGGCTGTGCGCACCGCCCCAGCTCCAGCCGAGCGAGAAGAGTTCGAGCGACTCGCAGAACGTATCGATTTGCGCCGCGCTGTAACGCTCGTCGAATACGACCGAAAACAGCCCGCCCGCGCCCGTGAAATCGCGCTTGTAAAACTCGTGGCCAGGACAGTCGGCGATGGCCGGATGCAACACCGCGGAAATTTCCGGGCGGCTCTTCAGCCATGTCGCAAGACCGAGCGCCGCGCGGTCATGCTGCGCGAAGCGCAACTGCATGGACGGCAGACTGCGCAGTATCAGCGAGCAGTCGTCCGAGGAGACGCCGATCCCCATGCGCATGCGCGCCGCCTTCAGCTTCAGATGCAATTCGCGGTCGACCGTGATCGTCGCGCCCATCAGCACGTCGCCGCCGCCCGACTGATACTTGGTCAGCGCCTGCACCGAGATGTCGACGCCGTGCTCGAACGGCCGGAACGCGAGCCCTGCGGACCACGTGTTGTCGATGGCCGTGACGACGTTGCGCGCGCGCGCCGCCGCCGTGATCGCGGGCACGTCGGCCACTTCCATCGTCACCGAGCCCGGCGCTTCGATCCAGATGAGGCGCGTATTCGGCTGGATCAGATCAGCGATGCCCGCGCCGATCAGCGGATCGTAATAACGCACGCTGACGCCGAAATCGCGCGCCAGCCAGTCGCCATGATCGCGATTCGGCGAGTAGACATTATCGGGAATCAGCACGTCGTCGCCGGCCTTCACGAGGCCGAAGTACACATTCGAAATCGACGACAGCCCCGACGGCTGCAGCAGCGCATGCTTGCCGCCTTCGATCGCGGCGAGGCGCTGTGCGAGTGCGAGGGAAGTCGGCGTCGCATGCAGGCCGTAGCGCCATTGCGCGTCGTTTTTCCAGTCGAGCGCGCGCATGGTCGCGAGATCGGGGAACACGACCGTCGACGCTCGCGTGACCGGCATCGAGAACGACTCGAAGCCCGGCGTCAACTGGTCCTCGGCGCGCACGGTGCGGGTTTGCAGACCGCGTTTGAGTTTGGATTGGGTCATGGCGAAGTTCGATGAAAGCTGAGAGAAACGGATAAAAGCGGACAGAAGCGAGACGGAAGTGGCGAGCGCGTGGTTTCGGCACACGCGCCGCCTATGCAAGCGTAGACGAGCCAGCGAAATTGCGTCGGATCGACCGACGGCGCGCGTGGCAGCGGTTTCACTCGCCGGTTTGCAGATTGCTGACGCCGCCCACCGGCTGGCCGCCGGTCCTGGCGGCTGGAGCGGGTGCCGCAGCGGACCCGGCGGCGCGGCCGCTGGCCGAAGGTTGCTGCGCCGCTCCCGCTGCGGGCGTGACTCTGCCCGCCGCAGCGGGCACCGCCTGCCCCGCCGCGAGCGGCTTCAGATTGAACGGCTGCGGATCGGAATCGTCGACGTTCATCCGATCGCCCTCCACCGAGCCGTCCGCGGCGAACGTGCCGACCCAGTTACCGGTAATATGGGTGCCGTCGTTCGATTCCTCGACTTCGAGCGTATCCCCATTACGGTCGCCGGCGATCAGGATCACCTCGCCGGTATCGGTGTACTGATACTCGCCGTGCACGCCGGACGGATCGTCGGTTTTCGCACCGAGCCGCAGCACGATCTGACGCGAGCCCAGCGTGCCGGCGTAACGCGGGAATTTTGCGAACTCGGGGCTCGGCTTGAGCGGCAACTGGATCGCCGGAGGCGCCGCCAGTTGCTTGACCGCATCGCTTTCCGCCCAGGCCTGCGCGGGTGTCAACGCCACCGTGCCGGCGCACAGCAACGCGGCCGCGCTCATGATCGCCCAACCGCGCCGCGCCGTCGCGCCCTTCAGCGCATCCCTCATCGCGCCCTTCGCCGCGCCCTTCATCGCTTTCGATTCCCGCATCCGTTCCTTCCTCATTACCTTGATACCTGCTTGCTACCGGTTCACCACGCGCGTCAAATCCGCTCGAAGATCGCCGCAATACCCTGCCCGCCGCCGATGCACATCGTGACCAGCGCATAGCGCCCGCCGATCCGCTGCAATTCGTACAGCGCCTTGACGGCGATCAGCGCGCCGGTCGCGCCGATCGGATGGCCCAGCGAAATGCCCGAGCCGTTCGGATTCACCTTCGCCGGATCGAAGCCGAGTTCCTTGCTGACCGCGCAGGCCTGCGCGGCGAACGCTTCGTTCGCCTCGATCACGTCGAGATCGGCGACCGTCAGGCCGGCGCGTTCGAGCGCCTTGCGGGAGGCCGGCACCGGACCGATGCCCATGTACGCCGGATCGACGCCGGCGTGCGCATACGACACCAGCCGCGCGAGCGGCTTCACGCCGCGCTGTTCGGCGACACCGCGCTCCATCAGCACGAGCGCCGCGGCGGCGTCGTTGATGCCCGACGCGTTACCGGCCGTCACCGTGCCGTTTTCCTTCGCGAACACCGGCTTCAGCTTCGAGAAGTCTTCCGCCGACGCGTTCATGCGCGTGTGTTCGTCCGTGTCGAACACGGTGTCGCCTTTCTTCGACGCCAGCGTGATTGGCAGGATCTGTTCCTTGAAGTAGCCGCTCGTGATCGCGTGAGCCGCGCGGCGGTGCGATTCGAGCGCGAGCGCATCCTGGGCTTCGCGCGAAATGTCATATTTGCGCGCGATGTTTTCGGCGGTCACGCCCATGTGGATCGACTGGAACGGGTCATTCAGCGCGCCCACCATCATGTCGACGAGGCGCGCGTCGCCCATGCGCTGACCGAAGCGCGCGGCGGGCATCGAATAAGGCGCGCGGCTCATGTTTTCCGCGCCGCCGCCGATCGCGATGTCGGCGTCGCCGAGCAGGATGCTCTGTGCGGCCGAGACGATCGCCTGCAGGCCCGAGCCGCACAGGCGGTTCACGGTCAACGCGGGCGTGTGCTGCGCGACGCCGCCGTTGATCGCGGCGACGCGCGCCAGATACATGTCTTTCGGTTCGGTGTGCACGACGTTGCCGAACACCACGTGGCCGACTTCGTCGCCCGATACGCCGGCGCGCGTCAGCACTTCACGCACCACCCGCGCGCCGAGATCGGTCGGCGAAAAATCCTTCAGACTGCCGCCAAAGCCGCCAATTGCCGTACGCACACCGCTTACCACCACCACGTCCCGTTGCATCGCTCGCTCCTCTCTAGTCTATGAAAGTCTCATATAGATGATCTTGACTTGGCGGGCCGCGCGTCGCGGCGCATGGTTTTGCGTTCAGCCCGCCAGAATTCGTTCGACGCTGGCACGCGAAGGAATCGGCGCCACCGCGCCGTAGCCTTGCGTGGACAGCGCCGCGGCGACGTTCGCGTAGCGCGCCGCCGCAAAAGGATCGTCGCCCTCGACAATGCGCGCGATGAACGCGCCGCCGAAACAGTCGCCCGCGCCGGTCGCATCGACCGCGTTGACGACGTGGCCCGGCACGACGCGCCGCTCGTCGGGCGTCGCGATATACGAGCCTTCCTTGCCGAGCTTCAGCGCAACCACACGCGGACCCTGTGCGAGCAGGAAATCGACGATCTCGTCACGCCCCGTCAAGCCGGTTAGGTCGGTGACGTCGTCCCAGCTCGGCAGACAAATGTCGGTCTGGCGGATCGCTTCGAGCATCACCGCGCGGGCCCGCGCGAGCGGCCACAGCTTCAGGCGCAGGTTGGTGTCGAAGCTCACGCGCACACCGTTGGCGCGTGCATGCGCGATCGCTTCCAGCGCGGCATCGCAGGCGCTCAGGCTGATCGCGAGGCTGATGCCGGACAGATGCACGACCTTGGCCGCGGCGATCGCGTCGCGCGGCAAATCGTGCGGCGCGTAGCGGCTCGCCGCCGAACCGGCGCGCAGGTAATCGAACGCGTGGCCGTTCGGGCCATGCGACACGAAATAGACGCCGGTGGGCGCGTTCGGATCGACGCGCACGAGCGACGTATCCACCTGCTCGCGCTCCCACAGATCGACCAGCAGACGCCCGAAATGATCCGCGCCGACCGCCGACACGAAACCGGCGCGCGCGCCCTGGCGCGCCGCCGCGATGCAGAAGTTCGACGTGTCGCCGCCGAAGCCCTGCAAATAGTTCGGCTGGTCTTTCGCCGACTGGTTGAATTCGATCATCGCCTCGCCGAGGGCGAGGATCGCTGCGGGCTGGCTTTCCGGCGTTGCGGCAATGCTGACGGTCATCGCTTAGACCTCGCCCCACAGGTCGTGGCCGTCGGCGCCGGTGATCTTCACCGACACGAAATCGCCAACCTTATAGCGTTTGGACGCCTTGGTCGCCGGCGCGATATACACGACGCCGTCGATCTCCGGCGCATCCGCCGCGGTGCGGCCAATGCCGCCGTCGGCGTTGATCTCGTCGACCAGCACCTTCAGCGTCTTGCCAACCTTCTTCGCGATCCGTTTCGCCGACACTTCCTCCGCCACTTCCATGAAACGCGCGCGACGTTCTTCTCGCACTTCGTCGGGCAACGCGCCGTCGAGTTCATTGGCGCTCGCGCCCTCGACCGGCGAATACGCAAAGCAGCCGACGCGGTCCAGTTCCGCCTCACGGATGAAGTCGAGCAGCGTCTCGAACTGCTCCTCGGTCTCGCCCGGGAAGCCGGCGATGAAGGTACTGCGAATCGTCAGATCCGGGCACATCTCACGCCATGCCTTGACGCGCTCCATCACCTTCTCGGCGTTGGCCGGGCGCTTCATGCGCTTGAGCACTTCGGGATGCGCGTGCTGGAACGGCACGTCGAGATACGGCAGCACGTGGCCCTTGTACGGGCCTTCGGCCATCATCGGAATCACTTCGTCGACGCTCGGGTACGGATACACGTAATGCAGACGCACCCACGCACCGTATTGCGCGGCGAGTTCGCCGAGCGCGCCGACCAGATCGGTCATGCGCGTCTTGATCGGCTTGCCGTTCCAGAAACCGGTGCGATATTTGACGTCGACGCCGTAGGCGCTCGTGTCCTGAGAAATCACCAGCAATTCCTTCACGCCGGACTTGAACAGGTTTTCCGCTTCGAGCATCACTTCGGCGACGGGGCGCGACACGAGGTCGCCGCGCATCGACGGGATGATGCAGAACGTGCAGCGGTGGTTGCAGCCTTCGGAAATCTTCAGATACGCGTAGTGACGCGGCGTGAGCTTGATGCCCGCCGCGGGCACCAGGTCGACGAACGGGTCGTGCGGCTTCGGCAGATGCGTGTGCACGTGCTGCATCACTTCGCCGACCGCGTGCGGGCCGGTCACGGCCAGCACCTTCGGATGCACCTCTTCGATCAGCCCCGAGCCGCTGCCGCTCTTCTTCGCGCCGAGGCAGCCGGTGACGATCACCTTGCCGTTCTCGTTGAGCGCTTCACCAATTGCGTCGAGGCTTTCCTGCACCGCTTCGTCGATGAAGCCGCAGGTGTTGACGACCACGAGGTCCGCGCCGTCGTACGTACCGGAAATTTCGTAACCTTCGGCGCGCAGCTGGGTGATGATCTGCTCGGAGTCGACTAGCGCTTTCGGGCAGCCGAGCGAGACAAAACCGACTTTAGGTGCGGCCGCGGGCGCGGCGGTCAAGGCAATCGTGGGGGTGGCAGACATGGGGGACCGCATGAAGACGTTAAACCTTGAATTGTAGCGGTTCGGCACGGCCGCCGCTCGTAAGTCTTTGAATTTTAGCGCTCAACCGGCCACGGCCTCGGCCGGATCGAACTGCTCGGCGTATTCGGGTCGAGCTGCGCGGAGCGCCGCACCGGAAGCCAGCGCCTGCTCGATCACGCCGAGAATTTCGTGCGAATCCTGCACCCGCCGGATCGCCGCGTGCAGTTCGGCCGCCTGCGGCCAGGTCCGCTGCAGGTAGCTGAGCCACTTCTTGACGCGGCCATGCTCGTGGCTGTGCGTCGCGCGGGCCTGCAACTTCTTCAGATATCCGGCGATATCGCGAAGCACACGCCGCCATTCCACATCGGACGGGAACGGATCCATCTGTCCGCGGATTCGCAGCGCGAGGAACGGGTCCGACACGGCGCCGCGACCGAGCATCACGTCCGCGCAGCCGCTAACGGCCCGGCACCGCTCCCAGTCCGCCACGCTCCAGACTTCGCCGTTCGCGATGACCGGTACGCGGACGGCCGCGTCGATGTGCGCGATCCATTCCCAGTGGGCCGGCGGCCGGTAGGCCTGATCGCGCGTGCGCGCATGGACGACGAGCGAGGCCGCGCCGCCCTCCGCAAGCGCGACTGCGCAATCGATCGCCCGCGCAGTGTCGGACAGACCGAGGCGCATTTTCGCCGTCACGGCGACGCTGGCCGGCACCGCCGCGCGAACGGCCGAGACGATCCGGTGCAATTGCTCGGGGTCGGCCAGCAGCATGGCGCCGCCGCCGTGCTGATTAACCAGCTTGGCGGGACAGCCGAAGTTCAGGTCGACGCCGTACGGCGACAAGGTGGCCGCTTGCGCCGCGTTGCGGGCCATCCACCCGGGATCGCTGCCGAGCAGCTGAATCACCATCGGCGTGCCGCTCGCGGTGCGGCTTCCGTGGAGGACTTCGGGCGCCTCTCTCTCGTAGACGCGGGGGGGCAGCAACGACCCCGTCACGCGAACGAACTCCGACACGCAGCCGTCGAAGCCGCCCGTGCCGGTCAGCACGTCGCGCAATACGTAGTCCGCGAGCCCCTCCATCGGGGCGAGAAACAGCCGGCTCATGCGGGGGCCTGCGTAAGCGGTCCGCCGGTCAAACGAGGCTGACCGGTCCGGCCTTCAGAGTCGAAGGGGGCGGTGCGGTGGGGAAAGTGATCTGCGACGTAAAGCAAAGCGGGCCCGGCTGGAGCGGTGACGATGGCGATGACGAGAATGGGGGAGCGGTGAAGCAAGGGGTCAAGGGTTATGAAAACCCCACCCTATGGAAGAGCACCTACACGCTCAACCCGTAATTGTACCGCGCCGGCGGCTATGCGCCTGTGCGATGCATGGGCACAAGCGCGGAGGCAGTGCAGGCGGCGCCGCAAACAGCGGCATGCCAAATGTCGCCGCTGCCCCCTTGAAGGCGTCACGTCAGAAACACGCGCACACCCTACGCTGTTACTTCTTCTCCGGCTCCGGATCGGTTTGCGGCGTACCCGGTGCGTTGCCGACATTGCCGGCATTGACCGCGCCGCCAGGCGTAAACGGGAAGGTGGCGAACATCGACTTCGCCTGGTTCTGCATCTGCTCCTGCATCTGCACGAACATGTTCTTCGACTGCTCGATATAGCTGGTCATCATGCCCTGCATCATCGGGGCCTGCATGTTCATGAACTGCGACCAGACTTCCGGATTCATCGCCTTGCCTTCATACAGATTCTTCGACTGGTCGGCGAGCTTCGCCTGAATGTCGATGAAGGCCTGGATGTTCTTTTCCAGATACGTGCCCATCATGCCCTGCATCGCATGACCGTAAAAACGGATGATCTGCGACAGCATCGACGACGAGAACATCGGCAAGCCGCCGCTCTCCTCCTCGAGGATGATCTGCAACAGGATGGCGCGCGTCAGGTCCTCGTTGCTCTTCGCATCGATGACCTTGAAATCTTCCTGATCGAGCACGAGCTGCTTGACATCCGTGAGCGTGATGTACGTGCTTGTCTCGGTATCGTAGAGCCGACGATTCGGATATTTCTTGATCAGTCGATCGGCTGTTTTCTTTGTAGTAGTGGTCATGTAACGCCTTTGAGCGCGAGTTGAGCGCGGAAACGGCGTCAGCCGGCTGCGCAATCGGGCATTGCGCAACCGGGACGCCGCCGGAACCATCTGAGCCGCAGCGCGCCGCCTTGTGAGCGGCGCGCCGGTGACTCAGCCCATATGCAAACCGCCGTTCAGCGAAAAATCAGCGCCCGTGGAGAAGCCCGACTCATCCGACGCGAGCCACGCCACGATCGAGCCGATTTCGTCCGGCTGACCCAGGCGGCGCACCGGAATCGTCGCCACGATCTTTTCCAGCACGTCCGGACGGATCGACTTGACCATGTCGGTGCCGATGTAGCCCGGCGACACGGTGTTGACCGTCACGCCCTTGGTGGCCACTTCCTGCGCGAGCGACATCGTGAAGCCGTGAATGCCGGCCTTCGCGGTCGAGTAGTTGGTCTGCCCGAACTGGCCTTTCTGGCCGTTCACCGACGAGATGTTGATGACACGGCCCCAGCCACGCTCGACCATGCCGTCGATCACCTGCTTCGTGACGTTGAAGAGGCTGGTCAGGTTGGTGTCGATCACCGCCGTCCAGTCTTCGTGCGTCATTTTACGGAACACGACGTCGCGCGTAATGCCGGCGTTGTTCACCAGCACGTCGATCTCGCCGACTTCGGCCTTGACCTTCTCGAACGCGGCCTTGGTCGACTCCCAGTCGCCGACGTTGCCTTCCGACGCCACGAAATCGAACCCCAGCGCCTTCTGCTCTTCGAGCCACTTCACGCGGCGCGGCGAATTCGGGCCGCAGCCCGCGATCACCTTGAAGCCCTCTTTGTGCAGTCGCTGGCAAATGCTCGTGCCGATACCGCCCATCCCGCCCGTTACGTACGCAATTCGCTGTGTCATAAACTACACTCCGTTATCGTTTTTTCGAGGCGCCGACCGGCAACCTCTCCCCTCGATGGTGCTTCATCTCCAATGCCGCCGGGCGACCGGCCGACGAGGCCACTGCTGACACCACGCGCCATCTGCTTCGCCGTGACGCGCGGCAACCTTGCCTGATGCCTTGCCGGCCGGCGCTTCGCTGCGCCGGTCAGCGCGGCGTACTCAGGCGCGCTCGAGCGCCAGCGCCACACCCATGCCGCCGCCGATACACAGCGACGCCAAACCCTTCTTCGCATCGCGCTTCTGCATTTCGTGCAGCAGCGTGACGAGAATCCGGCAGCCCGACGCGCCGATCGGGTGGCCGATCGCGATCGCGCCGCCGTTCACGTTGATCTTCGACGTGTCCCAGCCCATCTGCTGATTCACGGCGCACGCCTGGGCGGCGAACGCTTCGTTGATTTCCATCAGGTCCAGGTCGGCCGGCGTCCAGCCAGCGCGTTCCAGACAGCGGCGCGAAGCCGGCACCGGGCCCATGCCCATCACCTTCGGATCCAGACCGGAGGTCGCGTAAGCCTTGATGCGCGCAAGCGGCGTGAGGCCGAGCGCCTCGGCCTTCTTCGCCGACATCACCAGCACCGCCGCCGCACCGTCGTTCAGACCGGACGCGTTGGCCGCCGTGACCGAGCCTTCTTTCGAGAACGCCGGCTTCAGGCCCGCCAGCGATTCCGCCGTCACGCCGTGACGCACGAATTCATCGGTAGCGAAACGCAGCGGCTCGCCCTTGCGTTGCGGGATCTCGACCGGCACGATTTCGTCGTCGAAACGGCCCGACTTCTGCGCGGCTTCCGCCTTGTTCTGCGAGAGCGCCGCGAACGCGTCCTGCTGTTCGCGCGTGATACCGTATTCCTTCGCGACGTTTTCCGCCGTCACGCCCATGTGGTACTGGTTGTAGACGTCCCACAGACCGTCGACGATCATCGAGTCGATCAGCTTCGCGTCGCCCATGCGGAAACCGTCGCGCGAACCCGGCAGCACGTGCGGCGCCGCGCTCATGTTTTCCTGACCGCCCGCGACGACGATGTCCGCGTCACCCGCGATGATGGCATTAGCCGCGAGCATGACCGACTTCAGACCCGAGCCGCATACCACGTTGATCGTCATGGCCGGCACTGCCGCGGGCAGGCCCGCCTTGATCAGCGACTGACGCGCCGGGTTCTGGCCGGAGCCGGCCGTCAGCACCTGCCCCAGGATCACTTCGCTCACCTGCTCGGGCTTCATACCGGCCCGTTCGAGCACGGCGCGGATCACCACCGCGCCGAGATCGGGCGCAGCGATCTTCGCCAGCGATCCACCGAATTTGCCTACTGCCGTACGGGCGGCCGATACGATCACAACATCAGTCATTTCCATATCCTCCGGGCACGCCGGCCAACTGCGCCGCAGCCCGTCAAGTTAAAAATTCGTTGCTCTTACGCCCTTGCTCAATCAGACGCTCATTCACACCGCCAAACACCGCACCGTGAAGCGCGTTTAACTTTACTCCCGTTGCCGCACGTAGCGTCCGGGCGCAGGCTCGATCACCGGAAATTCGGCCGAACCGGCCGTGGCGCGCGGCTTGACCTTCTTGCCGCCGTACTGATCGAGCCACGTGGTCCATTCCGGCCACCAGCTGCCCGGCACTTCCGACGCGGCGTCGAGCCATTCGTCGGCGCTCTGCGGCAATGTTTTGGCGTCGCCTTCGAGGGTCCAGTAGTTGCGCTTTTTCTTCGCGGGCGGATTGATCACGCCGGCGATGTGCCCCGACGCGCCGAGGACGAATTTCAGCGGCCCGGCGAGCAGCGGCACCGACGCGTAGGCGGATTGCCACGGCACGATATGGTCTTCGCGTGACCCATAGATGAAGGTGGGCACGTCGATCTTCGACAGGTCGATCGGCTCGCCGCAGGTGGTCAGCGCGCCCGGCTCGCGCAGCCGGTTTTCCAGGTACGTGTTGCGCAGATACCAGACGTACATCGGACCCGGCAGGCTGGTCGAGTCGCTGTTCCAGTACAGCAGATCGAACGGCACCGGCGTGCGTCCCTTCAGGTAATTGTCGACGACGTAGTTCCACACCAGGTCGTTCGGCCGCAGGAACGAGAACGTGTTGGCGAACTCGATGCCGCGCATCAATCCCGGCGCGCCGTTCTTGCCGCCGATGGTCTGCTCGCGCATCTGCACGTGCGCCTCGTCGACGAACACGTCGAGCACGCCCGTGTCGGAGAAGTCGAGCATCGCGGTGAGCAACGTCATCGACGCGGCCGGGTGTTCGCCGCGCGCCGCGGCGACCGCCAGCGCGGTGGCGAGCATCGTGCCGCCGACACAGAAGCCGAGTGTGTTGATCTGCTCGCGCCCGCTGATCTGGCTGACCGTCTTGATGGCGGTGAGCACGCCCTCGTCGATGTAATCGTCCCAGCTTTTATGCGCGATGGATTGATCGGCGTTGCGCCATGAAATCAGGAACACCTGGTGTCCCGAATCGAGACCGTGCGCGACCAGCGAGTTCTCCGGCTGCAGATCGAGAATGTAGAACTTGTTGATGCAAGGCGGCACGATCAGCAGCGGCCGCTCGCGCACGGTAGCCGTGCGCGGCTTGTACTGGATCAATTGCAGCAGGTCGTTCTCGAACACCACCGAGCCTTCGGTGTTCGCAAGATTCTCGCCGACCACGAAACGCGATTCGTCGGTCTGCGAAATCTTGCCGCGCTGCATGTCGCCGAGCAGGTTCATCACGCCCTGGCGCAGGCTCTCACCCTTGCTTTCCAGCAAGGTCTTTTGCGCTTCGGGATTCAACGCGAAGAAGTTGCTCGGCGAGGCCGCCGCGGTCCACTGCTGGACCGCGAAACGGATGCGCTCGCGCACCTTCGGCTCGATGTCGAGCGCGTCGACCATTTCCTGCAGATAGCGCGCGTTCAGCAGATACCAGGCGGCGGTGAATGCATAAGCGGGGGTCGCGCTCCATGCTTCGGCACTGAAGCGGCGGTCCTTGAGTTCGGGCGCTTTGGCCGCCGACGAAGCGGCCTGCTGGATCAACTCCATCGCCTCGCGCGAATAGTCGGCTTGCAGTTTCTGCAGACGTTCAGACGGAATCGCCGCGCTCGGGATATTCAGCCCGGCGAACGACGGCATGGACGGCATCGCGCCCGCGGCCAACTTGCTGAAATCGGGCATGCCGGGAAACGACGGAATCTGGGGAAAGCCCATTTGCGCGACGCTGGGCACCTGCGGCATCTGGGGTATGGAGAACGGTACGCCGCCCGCGCCAGGTGGCGTACCGAGCGAGCGCCACGCGTTCATCCACGTGTCGAATAACTGTTGCATGCCGGCGGCGGGCGTTGCGCCGCTCGTACCGGCCTGCTGCGTCTGCTCCTTCGAGGAGTCCGTGCTAGGGGAAGCTGAGGAATGAGAAGCTGCCATACCTGCTTTTGACCGGTAAGTCCTTACGGACGGGTTGAGAGGCAGGTTCGTGCGCACGTGAGCCATTGCTCGCGACCTCGTCACGCCCTGTCCCATGTACGAGGAGCTCGTGAGGAACATTCTTGCTCCCCATCGCAAGGCATGTCAATGCTTGTTCCCGATTTTGACGCAGTGCGATAGTTTTTTAATTATCGTTTTCCCTGTGTAGCAGATCGCGCTTTTTGAAGTCCGGTGATTGGAGCGGGCCGTGAACGAAAAAAGCTCCCGTAACGCTTGGGTTTATGTGTGTTTATCCGTTCGCGCGCAGACACTTTATGCGGCAGATCTACGCCAGCCCCGCGAATTCCGGCAACGCAGCAAAAATGCACCGCGCCGCTCGGCACAAACCCGCATACGCGAGTCCGCGAAACGCGTGGCTCAGGCCATCCGCGCCCGCCAATGCAGCACGCCCGCATGATGACGGATCAGTGTACGAAGCGTCGTCATGCGGGCGTGGTTTTGTCTGAATCGGGAGCGGCGCAGGCCGCGTTAGTCCGCGAGGGTCTGCGCCTGATCGTCCAGCCAGATCAGCGCGGCCATGCGGCCGGTCTCCCGATCGCGGCGATATGAATAGAAACGCTCACGTTCGGTCACCGTGCAGAGATCGCCGCCGACGACGCGCGTCACGCCCAGCGTCTGCAGACGCAAGCGCGCCAGCCCCGGGAGATCCGCGAGATATTTGCCGGGATTGCGCGGATGCTCGACGAATGCGTTCGCCGTGGCCTCCCGTTGTGCGCCGTCGGCACCGTTCATGAAGGCGTCACGCACGTCGGGGCCGACTTCGAACGCGGCGGGACCGATCGACGGCCCGAGATAAGCATGCAGTGCGCGCGTCTCGACACCGGCGAGCTGCGCGACACGCTGCGCGGTCTGCTCGACGATGCCCGCCGCCAGCCCGCGCCAACCCGCATGCGCCGCACCGACCGCGCGGCCCGCTTCGTCGCACAGCAGCACCGGCATGCAGTCGGCCACCATCACCACGCACACGGTGCCGTGGCGATCGGTGACGCTCGCGTCGGCGCGCGTCGGCGTGCCGTCCGCGCGCGCCTGCGCGAGCACATCTTCAGCTCGCACGATGCTCGCGCCGTGAATCTGTTCGAGCCACGCGGCCTCGCTCACGCCCGCGAGATCGAGCAGCCGCTTGCGGTTCAGCGCGACCGCGGCCGGGTCGTCACCGGCTTTCATGCCGAGATTGAGGCCGCCGGGCTGGTCCGCGTCATTACGCCAGCGGCCGAACGGCGGCTGACTCACGCCGCCGTCGCGCGTCGTGACGAGCGCGCGCACGCGCGGCGACACGTTCCATGCGGGTTGCACGACATCGGCAAAGCTCAACTCCGGCAGATTCGGGCTCATGCGTGATCGTCCTTGTCGTGATCGTCCTTGTCGTGATCGTCTGCGTCTTCGGCATCGTCGTCGTGATCGAGGGCGCCGTCTTCGTCGTCATCGAGCGACGCGTCGTAGTCGTCCTCCTCATAGTACGTCTCGTCGAACTCGCCCGCGTCGTCGCGCCCCAGACCGAGCGCCGCCGACAGCACCTCCATGTCTTCCGGCACGTCGGCGCGCCATTGCATCGTGCGACCGGTTTGCGGATGAATCAGCCCGAGCCGCCACGCATGCAGCGCCTGGCGCGCGAAGCCGTCGGGTAGCGGCGTGACCGAGCGCTTGCCGCGCGCGCGCCCATACACCGGGTCGCCGAGCAGCGGATGGCCGATGTGCGCGCAATGCACGCGAATCTGATGGGTGCGGCCGGTTTCGAGATCGCAGTGAATCGCGGTGACCGGCTGACGCTGCCAGATCGCCGAATCGACCCGGCGGAAATGCGTGCGCGCGGGCTTGCCCGACGCGCTCGTCACCACCGCCATGCGCGTGCGTTCGCGCGGATCGCGGCCGATCGGCGCGTCGATCGTGCCCTCTTCCGGCATGTTGCCCCACACCAGCGCGAGATAGCGGCGCTTCACCGTGCGCGCCTGCAACTGGCGCACGAGGTCGGTCTGCGCTTCGAGCGTGCGCGCCACCACCATCAGCCCGGAGGTCTCCTTGTCGAGGCGGTGCACGATGCCCGCGCGCGGCAGGCCCGCCGCGGCGTCGCCGTAGCGGTACAGCAGACCGTTCAGCACCGTGCCGCTCCAGTTGCCCGCCGCCGGATGTACGACCATGCCGGCCGGCTTGTTGATCACCACCAGCGTGTCGTCTTCGTAGACGATGTCGAGCGGCACCGGCTCGGGCGTGAAGGCAAGCTGCTCGGGCAGCAGATCGGGCACGAGCTCGATGGTCGCGCCGAGCGGCACCGGCTGGCGGATTTTCGCCGGCTTGCCGTCGATGCGCACCCGCTCCGCTTCGATCCAGCTTTGCAGCCGGTTGCGGGAGAATTCGGGAAACACCCGCGCAAGCACCTTGTCGAGGCGCTCGCCGGCCAGTTCGTCGGGCACGACGACGCTGCGCGGGCTTTCGTCGGCGACGCGGCTCGCCACGGTCGGCACCATGGCCGGCGCGGCCGTGGCGGCGAGCGCGTCGCTGCCGAGATCGTCGTCGAGGGAATCGACGCCCAACACGTCGGAGGGGTCAGCGCTTACGCTATAATCTTTGTTGCTATTCCCGGCGCCGGTTGCGGCACCTGGAGTATTTGAGCGGGTCATTGAGTCTGGGTCACCTGGACGTAAAGCTAGACTGGAAAATGCGAGCCTTGAACACCATCACTGAAGCGGCGATCAATTTGGCGGCCATCAAGAAGGCGGCCCGGAAAGTGGCCGGATACATTGCGTGTGCCGCAGCCGTCGTCGCCGTTGCGGCTTGCCACGGCCTGCCGGAAAAGACCGACGAAACGGCAACGTGGAACAACAACAAATTATATACGGAGGCGAACGACGCCTTGTCCGGTGGTGATTTCGGCAAGTGCGCGAAATACTTCGAAATGCTCGAAGGCCGTGACCCGTTCGGCCATTTCGCCCAGCAGGCGCAGATCAACGTCGCGTACTGCAACTGGAAAGACAACGAAAACGCCGCCGCCGACACGGCGATCGACCGCTTCATCCAGCTTCACCCGGATCACCCGGACATCGCTTACGCGTACTACCTGAAGGGCATGATCCACTTCAACGACGACCTCGGTCTGTTCGGCCGCTTCTCCGGCCAGGACATGAGCGAGCGCGATCCGAAGTCGCTGCGCGAGTCGTATGACGCGTTCAAGGTGGTGGTCGACCGGTTCCCGAACAGCAAGTATGCGCCGGATGCCGCGCAACGCATGCGCTACATCGTGAACGCGCTGGCCTCGCACGAGGTCCACGCGGCGGATTACTACTATCGCCGCGGCGCGTATGTCGCGGCGATCAACCGCGCGCAACTGGCGCTGCGGGAGTACAAGAACGCACCGGCTATCGAAGACGCGCTGCACATCATGATGCTGTCGTACCAGAAACTGAACCAGCCGCAACTGGCCGACGATACCAAGCGTGTGCTGGCCGGCACCTTCCCCGACAGCCCGTACATCACGGGCCACGCACGGCCGGGTACGCAGAAGTCGTGGTGGCAGTTCTAACGCGCGCCACGCACTGAAACCCAGCTGGAAATAAAAACGCCACGACTTCCGGTCGTGGCGTTTTTATTTGTGCGAACCGCCTGCATCGTTCCGCTACAGGCGGCCAATAAGGCCGTCAGCGGCGCTCAGTCCCGCTCGAACAACGCGATCGATTCCACGTGCGACGTGTGCGGGAACATGTTCACCACGCCCGCGCCGACCAGCCGGTAACCGGCCTCATGCACGAGCAGGCCCGCATCGCGTGCGAGCGTCGCCGGCGCGCACGACACGTAGACGATGCGCTTCGGCAGCGGCCCGTTGCCGCTCTGCGCGATCTCCGCCAGCGCCTTCGCGACGGCCAGCGCGCCTTCGCGCGGCGGGTCGATGAGGAACTTGTCGAAATGGCCAAGCGCGCGCAGGTCGTCGGCGGTGACTTCGAACAGATTGCGGCACGCGAACGACGTATGCCCCGCCACGCCATTCAGTTCGGCATTGGCGAGCGCCCGCGTGGTCAAGACTTCGCTGCCTTCGATGCCCACCACTTCCTTCGCGATCCGCGCGAGCGGCAGCGTGAAGTTGCCGATCCCGCAGAACAGGTCGAGCACACGATCGGTGCGCGCCGGCGCCAGCAGGCGCAACGCCCGGCTGACCAGCACGCGGTTGATCGCGTGATTTACCTGGGTGAAGTCGGTCGGCTTGAACGGCATGCGAATGTCGTATTCCGGCAGCGTGTAGTCGAGCTGCACGTCGAGCGGATAGAGCGGCGCGACCGTGTCCGGGCCGCCGGGCTGAAGCCAGAACTGCACCTTGTGCTCGTCGGCGAAATCGCGCAGCACCTGTTCGTCGGCGGCGGTGATCGGTTCGAGGTTGCGCACTACCAGCGCCGTGACCGACGAGCCGACCGCCAGTTCAAGCTGCGGCATGCAGTCGTAGATCGACAGCTTGCGAACCATGAAACGCAGCGGCATCAGCATCGCCGAGACATGCGGCGGCAGCACTTCGCAGGTCTTCATGTCGGCGATGTAGCTGCTCTTCTTCTCGTGAAAGCCGATGCGCATGCCGCCCTTCTCCGGCAGAAAGCGCACCGCGAGGCGCGCGCGATAGCGATACCCCCAGGCCGGCCCGTGAATCGGCCGGAACACCGTTTCGGGGCGCAGCTTCGCCAGATGCTGCAGGTTGTCTTCGAGCACGCGCTGCTTGACGGCGACCTGCGCGCGGATATCGACGTGCTGCATCGAACAGCCGCCGCAGATATCGAAGTAGGTGCACTTCGGCTTGGTGCGGATCACGCTCTCGCGGAACACCTGAACGACTTCGGCTTGCTCGAACTTCGGCTTGCTGCGATGCGTCGAGTAGCTGACGCGCTCTCCGGGCAATGCGCCTTCGACGAAAATCACCTTGCCGGGCGTGCCGTCTTCGCTCTCGGTGCGGCCGACGCCGCGCGCTTCCATATCGAGCGAATCGATTTCGATGACCGGTTCATTGCCGGTGATGACGGGCGCGGGCGCGGGCGCCGGCGCCTTCTGGTATTTCGCGGGGCGCTTCGGCGAGCGACGATGGGGGGCAGTTCGGGACACCTGCGACTTCCTGACAGACTTGGGGGAAAGGCGAGATTGTAGACGAAGCGCTGCGGTAGCCGGCCGCGCGTGCGATTCGCTGTTGTGTCGTCAACCGCCGCGGCGGCCGGCGATCCGGCGCGGCGCCTCGTCAGCCGGCTCTGGCGCCGGCCAGCGCAACACTACTGCTCGAACGCCGCCAGATACTCGGCCCATTGCGGCGCGACTTCCAGCGCCAGGGCATTCTTGACCAGGTTGATCTCATCAGCATACTCCGCCGCCGAAAAGGCGCCGCGAATCAGCTGAAACCGGCAATACAGCAGATACGTATTGACGACGTCGGTCTCGCAGTAATTACGGATTTCCTCGATGCGGCCTTCCTGATAGGCATGCCACACCTGGCTGCCGTCCATGCCCATCTTGCCGGGAAAGCCGCACATCTTGGCGAGCGCGTCGAGCGGCGCGTTGGCGCGCGCCTGATACATCGCGAGCACGTCCATCAGATCCGTATGGCGCGCGTGATAGCGGCTGATGTAGTTGTTCCACTTGAACTCGCGGTCGTCCTCGCCGAGATCCCAGAAGCGGCTGGCGGGAATACCGTGGACCAATGCCCGATAGTTCAGCACCGGCAGGTCGAATCCGCCACCGTTCCACGACACGAGCTGTGGCGTGTACTTTTCGATCACGCGATAGAACGACTGGATCAGCGCGGCCTCGCCGTCTTCCAGCGTGCCGAGCGAGCGCACGCGGAAACCGTTGTTGTCGCGGAACACGCAGGAGATCGCGGCGATCCGTTGCAGATGATGCGGCAGAAAATCGCTACCGGTCTTTTCACGGCGAGCGGCGAACGCGTGCTCGGCGACTTCGGCGTCGCTCAGCGTGGCAGGCAAATCTTCGAGGCGGCGAATGCCGGCGACATCGGGAATCGTCTCGATGTCGAAAACAAGAATCGGAGTCATCAGGTTATAGAACGGCGTCCTTCCGAACACCGTTGGAGGCGAAGAAGCGCTTCAGACGCACAAGCGCTTCCTGTTGGATCTGGCGCACACGCTCGCGCGTGAGGCCCATTTCGTCGGCCAGTTCTTCGAGCGTGGCGGGTTCGATGTGATTGAGCCCGAAGCGGCGCTCGATCACATGACGATGCTTGTCCGACAGGCGCGCGAGCCACGCCCGCGTGAGCGTTTCCAGCTCGCGATGCTGCACTTCGGCATCCGGCGACTGGCTCTGGTCGTCGGACAGCAGATCGAGCAGGCTGCTCGCCGGATCGAGGTCGAGCGGCGCATCCAGCGAGGCCGTGTGCTCGTTGAGCGCGAGAATGTCGGTGACTTCGTCGGTGGTCTTGCCGGTCAGATAGGCGATGTCGTCGATGCTGGCGTCGCGGCGCTCGGCGGCCTCACCGGAATTCATCGAGTTCTTTTCCAGATGGCGCTTCGCGCGCAACACCTGGTTGAGCTCACGAATCACGTGCACCGGCAAGCGCACGGTGCGCGCCTGGTTCATGATCGCGCGCTCGATGCTTTGACGAATCCACCAGGTCGCATAAGTCGAAAAGCGGAAGCCGCGCGTCGGATCGAATTTTTCGATCGCGTGCATCAGACCGAGGTTGCCCTCTTCGATCAGATCGAGCAAGGGCACGCCGCGATTCAGATAACCCTTCGCGATACTGACGACCAGCCGCAGATTGCGCTCGATCATCACCTGCCGCGCATCGAACTCGCCCGCTTTGGCAAGACGCGAATATTTCTGCTCCTCCTCGACGGTGAGAAGCGGCTTTACGCTAATGCGATTCAGATAATGCTGGATGGTGTCGGCCGTCAGCTCGGCTTGCAGCAGCGCGCGGAAATCGTCGGCATCCGGCGCGGCTTCGCTCGCACCTTCACGGGCGTCGCCGGCTTCGTCGGTGCCGCTCTGACGCTCGTCGAGATCGCGCTCTTCTGCGATCTCTTCTTCCACTTCCGAAGCGCCGCTTTCATCCACCGCAGCGGACGTGGCTTGGCTGATCGTTTCAGTCTCGGCTTGCGGCGGGCGGCGCTTCGATTTCGGCATGGTCGTATCGCTTATTGCGGCGGCAAATACTTCAGTGGGTCGACAGGTTTACCCTGACGGCGAACTTCGAAATGCAACATCACACGGTCGGAATCGCTATTGCCCATCTCAGCGATCTTCTGGCCTTTCGTCACCGCGTCTCCCTCTTTTACCATCAAAGCGCGGTTGTGTGCATACGCGGTGAGATAAGTTGCGTCATGCTTGATGATAATGAGATTGCCGTAACCACGCAGCCCATTTCCGGCATAGACCACGCGGCCATCCGCGGAAGCCTTCACCGCATCGCCTGCGGCACCACCGATATTGACACCTTTGTTGGTCGAATCGTTGAACGTGCCGAGCAGAGGACCGCGCACCGGCCACGCAAACGCGACGTTGCCGGATGCGCCATTGGCCGAGTCGCTGGCGGCGTTCGGATTGGCCGGCGGCGTCATGGCCTGGTTGTTCGCAGTCGCGCCATACAGCGGCGGCACGGCGACGCCGGCTGCGGCGCCCGTCGACGCACCGCCGAGCGGCGCACTCTGCACCGCGCCAGTGCCGCCGATCGGCGCGGTCGAGACACCCGGCGTCAGCCCGGCCGTATTCGCACCCGGCGGCACGACACGCAACAGCTGGTCGACCTCGATCTGATTCGGGTTGGTCAGGTTGTTCCACGTCGAAATATCGCGGTAGTTCTGGCCGTTCTCCAACGCAATCCGGTACAGCGTGTCGCCCGGCTTCACGCGGTAGTAGCCGGGCGGCGGCGGGCCGAGCGGCACGGCCGGCTGCGCGGCCTGGGTGCCGAGTACACCGCCGCCGGAGCGGTCGACGACAGGCGCCTGGTCGAGCCGGGAAGCACAAGCCGTCATCAACAGGGACAAGGCGAGCACGCACACGCTACGCTGGGTTACGGTCATGGGGACATTCAGGCTGGTTCTTTGCATCGCGCGCAACATACTCATCGGTGTCAAATCACTCCGGATTTTAAGGGTACAAAGAAAACGCGATCAAGCCGCGACTCGCGCCATTGCGCAGGCCCAAGGCGCTCGACCAGCGTCAGCACCTGGTTCTGGCCGTCCTGCGAGCCGACCGGCGCAACCAGACGGCCGCCGATCGCGAGTTGTTCAAGCAAGGCCTGCGGCACGTCGAGTCCGGCCGCGGCGATCACGATCGCATCGAACGGCGCCGCCGACGGCAAACCGAGCCGCCCGTCGCCGTAATGCAACCGTATGTTCGGAATACGCAACGGACGCAGATTCGTCTTCGCGCGCTCGGACAGCGGCTTGATGCGTTCGATCGAATACACCTCGCGCGCGACCTGGCTCAGCACCGCCGCCTGATACCCGCAGCCGGTGCCGATTTCGAGCACGTTGGTCAGCGCGCGGCCGGCCGCGGCCAGTTCGATCATTCGCGCGACCACCGAGGGCTTGGAGATCGTCTGGTGATGACCGATCGGCAACGCCGCATCTTCGTACGCCTGGGCCGCGAGGCCCGGGTCGACGAACATGTGGCGCGGCACCACTGACATCGCGTTCAGCACGCGCTGATCGGTCACGCCGTTCGCACGCAGGCGTTCGACCATCCGTTCGCGGACCCGTTCCGAAGTCAGCGCCAATGCGCCGCTCAACGCGACGTTCGGCGCCGTCATGCGCTCGTTGGCGCGGCCGGCGGGTTTGGCGGACGGTGTGGACTGCGCCGCGGTGCGTGCAGTCGGGCTCGGCGTCTGCGCGGCCTTGCCATGTGCGGTCAGTATCGCGGGCCTGGCCGGCGGTTTGATCGATGACGACAGTAATGTCGACGGCGCGGCCTGCGGCTTCGGCTGCGTAATGACTGCCGATTGGGCTGCGGATTGGCCCGGCGGTCTCGCTTGCGGCACGGCTTGAGCCTTGGGCTGAAGCGCGCTCTGCGCTTTGCCCGGCGTTCTCGCTTGCGGCTTCGCGGGCTGTTGACGCGCATTCAGCGCCGCGCTCGCGGCAAGCGCCGCCGCGCGCACTTCGCCCGGGCGCCCCTCGGGCCGGCGCGGTTCGCGCACCAGGTCCTCGAGGCCGAGCGGAAAACGCTTGGCGCGCTCGCTCGTCATGAAGCGCCGCTGCCGGCGCGCGCCCAGTCGCGCGCCGCGGGCAGCATTTGCGTGTGGGTCAGATCGAGCTGCAGCGGCGTGATCGACACCCGGCCGTTGACGACCGCGTGGAAATCGGTGCCTTCGCTCGCGTCGCGCGCGCTGCCCGACGGACCGATCCAGTAGATCGGCTCGCCGCGCGGGTTGGTCTGGCGGATCACCGGCTGCGATGGATGTCGTTTGCCGAGACGCGTGATATGCCAGCCGTCGAGCTGGTCGTAAGGCAGGTTCGGAATATTGACGTTCAGCAATGGATGCCCGGGCAGCGGCTGCTCGAGATAATGCTTAACGATGTCGGCGGCGACACGGGCCGCGTCTTCGAGATGCACCCAGTCTTTGTCGACGAGCGAGAACGCGATGGCCGGCACGCCGAACATGATGCCTTCGGTGGCGGCGGCGACCGTGCCCGAATAGAGCGTGTCTTCGCCCATGTTCTGGCCGTTGTTGATGCCCGAGACCACCAGATCCGGCGTATGGTCGAGCATGCCCGTCAACGCGATGTGCACCGAGTCGGTGGGCGTGCCGTTCACGTAGTAGAAGCCATTGGCCGAGCGCAGGACCGAGAGCGGCCGCGACAGCGTCAACGAATTCGACGCGCCGCTGCAATTCTGTTCGGGAGCCATCACGGTGACGTCCGCAATCGGCTTGAGCGCTTCGTAAAGCGCAGCAAGGCCCGGCGCCAGGTAACCGTCGTCATTGCTGAGTAGGATTCGCATGCGGCGATTGTAACCGAGGAAAGATGGCACGCGAACGACACGGCAGCCATGCGCGCGCCGTATCCGACGCGCGCGTGCAACGTTTGCGGTGAACGATCTCGGGCCACCCGTCGCCGATGCGCCGCACGCATACCGGTCGCCTGCCGCACGATAAAAACGCACGGTCGTGCTGTTTGTTTTACACTCGGACTGCTTGCGAATGTTTGCGAACCCTGATCGATATGGAGACACGATGCGCGCGATTCGCTGTAATCAATACGGGCCGCCGGAGAGCCTGGTCGTCGACAACCTGCCGGACCTCGTGCCGCCGCCCGGCCACGTCGTGATCGACGTCAAAGCCGCAGCCGTCAACTTCCCCGATGTGCTGATCATCGAAAACAAATACCAGTTCAAACCACCCCTGCCCTTCACGCCCGGCTCGGAAGTCGCGGGCGTCGTGCGTGCGGTCGGCGACGGCGTCACGCAGTTCAAGCCTGGCGCGCGCGTGGTCGCGTACACCGGTTCGGGCGGCTTCGCGCAACAGGCGCTGGCACCGGCCGCGGGCTGCGTGCCGCTCGCGGATGGCGTCGAGTTCGACGTGGCCGCGGCATTCACGCTCGCGTACGGCACCTCGCATCACGCGGTGGTCGATCGCGGCGCGTTGCAGGCCGGCGAAACGATGCTGGTGCTGGGCGCGGCGGGCGGCGTCGGGCTGGCGGCCGTCGAGATCGGCAAGGCGCTCGGCGCGCGCGTGATCGCGGCGGCGTCGAGCGACGAGAAGCTCGCCGCCTGTGTCAAACACGGCGCGGACGCGACCATCAACTACAGCACCGAGGATCTGCGCGAGCGCATCAAGGCGCTCACCGACGGCAAAGGCCCGGACGTGATCTACGATCCGGTCGGCGGCGTGTATTCGGAACCGGCGTTTCGCAGCATCGGCTGGCGTGGGCGCTATCTGGTAGTCGGTTTCGCGAACGGCGAGATTCCGAAGTTGCCGCTCAATCTGACGCTGCTCAAAGGTGCGAGCGTGGTCGGCGTCTTCTGGGGTGACTTCGCGAAGCGCGAGCCGCAGCGCAATCACGCCGCGTTCGAGCAGATGACCGGCTGGATCCGCGAAGGCAAGCTCAAACCGTACGTGTCAGCCCGCTATTCGCTCGACGACACCGGCCGCGCCTTGCGCGATATGGCCGAGCGTCGCGTGATCGGGAAGGTGGTGATTACGCCTTGAGCCGGCGTGCGTTTGATCGAGGGTGAAGCGATGCACGATCGAGCGAGCGGCACAAACGAAGACGGCGTGCGGTAGAAACCCGCACGCCGCTTTTTATCGAGCGCCCGCGCCAGCGCGACTACAGTTTCTCGGTGTCGCCGGTCTTCGGCTGCCACTTCATCAAGCGCCGCTCGCCAATCCCGACGATCGCATCGAGCACCAGTGCGAACGCGGTCAACACCAGAATGCCCGCGAACACCGTATTGATATCGAAGGTGCCTTCGGCTTGCAGAATCAGATAGCCGACCCCGCGCGCCGAGCCGAGATACTCGCCCACCACCGAGCCGACGAACGCGAGGCCGACCGACGTATGCAAGCTGGAAAACACCCAGCTCATCGCGCTCGGCAAATAGACGAAGCGCAGCAACTGCTTGCGGTTCGCACCGAGCATGCGTGCGTTCGCGAGCACGACCGGGCTGACTTCCTTCACGCCCTGGTAGACGTTGAAGAAGACGATAAAGAACACCAGCGTCACGCCCAACGCCACCTTCGACCAGATGCCCAAACCGAACCACACGCCGAAGATCGGCGCGAGAATCACGCGCGGCATCGAGTTGGCGGCCTTCACATACGGATCGAACAACGCGCTCGCAAGCGGCGCGAGCGCGAGCCACAGACCGACGCCGAGTCCGAGCGCGGTGCCGAGCACGAACGCGAGCACGGTCTCGACCAGCGTGATCCATAGATGCAGATAGATCTCGCCGCCCGTGAACCACTCCCAGATCCGCTGCAACACCTTCTGCGGCTCGCCGAAGAAGAACGCGGCCTTGTTGGGATCGTCGAAATAGAACGCCGGCAGCAGCGTCGGGCTGGTCAGCACGTACCAGAGCACGAAGCACAGCACGAGCAGTAGCCATTGCCAGATCACCAGATTCGCCCGCCTCGGGCGTAACGTCTTCCACATGACTCGGTTTGCCTTGGACGATTGGAACAACGCGCTGAGCCAGGCGCGCATACACGCGTGCGGCACGGCACAGCGCCAGACGACACGCGCGATTAGACCGCGCTCAGTTGCTGCTGATACCCCTTGAGCACTTCATCACGCAGCACGCTCCAGATCTGCGCATGCAGCTCGACGAAACGCGGATGCGCACGAATTTCGGCGACGTCACGCGGACGCGGCAAATCGATCGTGAATTCGCCGATCGGATGCGTGCCCGGCCCCGCCGACAACACCACCACGCGATCGGACATCGCAATCGCCTCGTCGAGATCGTGCGTGATGAACAACACCGCCTTGCGCTTGGCGGCCCACAGGTCAAGCAGTTCGTTTTCCATCAATTGGCGCGTCTGGATATCGAGCGCGGAAAACGGCTCGTCCATCAGGATGATGTCCGGATCCAGAATCAGCGTCTGCGCCATCGCGACGCGCTTGCGCATGCCGCCCGAGAGTTGATGCGGATAGCGATCGCCGAAGCCGCCGAGACCGACGCGCTTTAACCACTCGTCGGCTTTGGCGCGCGCTTGCGGCGCCGGCACGCCTTGAAACGAGAGGCCGGCCATCACGTTGTCGATTGCCGAGCGCCACGGCATCAGCGCGTCGGCCTGGAACATGTAGCCGGCGCGCCGGTTGATGCCGTCGAGCGGCTCGCCGAACACGCTGACCGAACCCGAGGACGGCGTCAGCAAGCCCGCGCCGACGTTCAACAGCGTGGATTTACCGCAGCCGGTCGGACCGACCACCGAGACGAACTCGCCCGGCGCGATGCGCAACGTGGTGTCCTTGACCGCCGTGTAGCGCTGCGCGCGATTGTCGCGCGCAGCGAACGTGCAGGTGATGTTGTCGAGCGCCAGGGCGGCTACGGTCATCGTTCAGCTCGCTTGTTCGAAGATCGGTTTGGGTAAGGGGTGGTGTCGTAGCGGCGTCATGGCGGCGCCTTGCGCTCAGAGCGGCGCGGGCGCGGCGAACCCAGCGAACGCCGCGTCTGCGCTGCCTCGCGTGCGCCTGCCCGAGCGCGCTTTACACCTTGACCGTGGTCAGCGCTTTCTTCACGAAGTCGTTGGTCCACGCCTTCGACAGATCGATCGGCTTGCCCTGTATGTTCGGATCGAACGCCTGCAAGGTCTTCAGCGACGTCGCCGGACCATCGGCGGGCATCAGGCCGTCGGGCGACATCGCTTCCTTCACATGCTGCCACGCGTCCAGATACACCGCGCGGTCGCCGAGCAGATAGCCTTCCGGCACCGTGTTGATCAGCTCGCTGCCGGTCGACGCCTGCAGCCACTTGAGCGCGCGCACCATCGCGTTGGTGAGCGCCTGCGTGGTGTTCGGATTCTTCGTGATGAAGCTCTGCGACGCGTACAGGCAGCCCGCCGGCATGTTGCCGCCGAACACGCTGTGCGTATCGGCAAGTGTGCGCGTGTCGGACACGACACGAATCTCGCCGGTGCGCTCGAGCTTGGTCATGACCGGGTCGAGATTGGCAATCGCATCGATCTGCCCCGACTGCAGCGCGGCGATCGCCCCGGCGCCCGCGCCCACGCCGATGAACGCGACATCTTTCGCGCTCAGCCCGGCCTTCGCGAGTACGAAGCTCGCCATGATCGAGGTCGAGGAACCCGGCGCCGTCACGCCGATCTTCTTGCCCTTGAGATCGGCAATGGATTTGTAGTTCGGCATCGTCTTCTTCGATACCGCCAGCACGATCTGCGGCGCGCGTCCTTGCAGCACGAATTCGCGGAACATCTGTTTCTGCGCCTGCAACAGCAGCGTGTGTTCGAACGCACCGGAGACCACGTCCGCGCTGCCGCCGACCGCAGCCTTCAATGCCTGCGAGCCGCCGGCGAAATCGGAAATCTCGACGTCGAGGCCTTCGTCCTTGAAGTAATTGCGACGCTCTGCAATCGTCAGCGGCAGATAGTAGAACAGGTTCTTGCCGCCGACCGCGATCGCTACTTTGGTGGTTTCAGGTTTGCCCTGCGCGAAAGCGAGCGGCGAAGCCGCCAGCGTCGCGCCCGCGAGCGCGGCACTACCGGCGAGGAAGGTTCTGCGTTGCATGGTCTGTCGTCTCCGAACTTTTGTTGTGCGGCTTTTTTGAAGCTTTTTTTTCGCGGCTGCTCGCGGTTGCGCATGATTGTGCGCGGTTGCCATTTACCTGCTTTTTGCAGCCGTTTTCGCAGCCGTTTTTATCGCTGCTGTGTTTTCTTGCGCGGCGCTCGTGGGCGCCGCGTTCGTGTCGCGCGTCGCGCGGCTGCTTGCGCCGCGCCAGGCTTCACACTATCTGTTGCGCATGCAGCCTTGCGATGTCGTCAGCATCATAACCTAGCGATTGCAGGACTTCATCGGTATGTTCACCCAGTTCGGGACCGAGCCAGCGCGTCTCGCCCGGCGTCGCCGAAAGCTTCGGCGTGACCGACGGCAGCGTGATTTCCTTGCCGTCCTGCCACTTGAAGCGCTGGATCATCTGGCGCGCCATGAACTGCGGATCGGTGAACATATCCGCCACGCTGTAGATGCGGCCAACCGGCACATCGGCCGCGTTCAGCACCGCGAGCGCTTCGTCGATGGTGCGCGTGGCGAGCCACGCGGCAATCGCGCCGTCGATCTCCTGTGTGCGCGGCACGCGCCCGTCGTTATGCGCGAGCCCCGGATCGTTCGCGAGGTCCTCGCGCTCGATCGCCATCATCAGCCGCTTGAAGATCGGATCGCTGTTGCCGCCGATCACGATGCTGCCGTCGCGGCACGGATACGTGTTCGACGGCACGATGCCCGGCAGCGATGCGCCGGTGCGCTCGCGCACCATGCCGTACACGCCGTATTCGGGCACCACGCTTTCCATCATGTTGAAGACGGCCTCATACAGCGCGACGTCGACGACCTGCCCCTTGCCGCCGTTGACCTGCTTGTGATGCAGCGCCATCAACGCGCCGATCACGCCGTGCAGCGCGGCGATCGAATCGCCGATCGAAATGCCGATGCGCGGCGGCGGCAAGTCAGGATAGCCGGTGATATGCCGCAAGCCGCCCATCGATTCGGCGATCGCGCCGAAGCCGGGCCGGTCGCGATACGGGCCGCTCTGGCCGTAGCCGGACAGACGCACCATCACGAGGCCGGGGTTATCCGCGGACAGCACGTCATAACCGAGTCCGAGTTTCTCCAGCAGACCCGGCCGGAAATTCTCGACGACGATGTCCGCTTCTTTCGCGAGACGCCGCACGATCTCCTTGCCCTCTTCGGCCTTCAGATTGATCGTGACGGACTTCTTGTTGCGCGCCTGCACGGCCCACCACAGCGAGGTGCCGCCGACTTCCGGATAGAGCTTGCGCCATTTGCGCAGCGGATCGCCGCCTTTGGGGTCTTCGATCTTGATGACGTCGGCGCCGAACTCACCGAGAAAACGCGCGGCGAACGGGCCCGCGATCAGCGTGCCGAGTTCCAGCACCTTGACACCGGCGAGCGGGCCGCGCGGTGCCTGATTCTGGCCATCATGCGCGGCGCTCGCGTCAGATTCGGGGGTAGCGCTCATGTGTCTCCTTTCTTCTGTTTCTGACCTGCGCGGTTTCAACCTGTGCGGTCATAACGGTTCAGGCTGCGGCCGCGACGCGTGCCCGATGCCGCAGCCGCGCCCGTTGCTTGCGCGGCATGGCGTGCAGGTCGCCGTGGTATTACATCGAACGCCGGTCGAGCATCGCGCGCGCGATCGTGCCGGCGTCGACATACTCGAGCTCGCCACCCACCGGCACGCCGCGCGCGAGACGCGTGACGGCGAGACCGCGCGCCTTGAGCGTCTGCCCGAGGTAGTGCGCGGTTGCTTCGCCTTCGTTGGTGAAATTGGTCGCGAGCACGACTTCCTTGACGACCCCGTCTGAGGCGCGCCTGACCAGCCGGTCGAAATGAATCTCCTTCGGGCCGATGCCGTCGAGCGGACTCAGCCGCCCCATCAGCACGAAATACAGGCCGCGATAGGTCATGGTCTGCTCGAGCATGATCTGGTCGGCAGGCGTTTCGACGACGCACAGCAGCGTCGGATCGCGCTCCTCATCGAGGCAGACTTCGCAGATCTGCGCTTCGGTAAAGGTGTTGCACTTCTCGCAGTGCTTCAGATGCTCAGTCGCGAACAGCAACGAGCGGCCGAGCTTCCCGGCGCCCTCCCGATCGTGCTGCATCAGGTGATACGCCATGCGTTGCGCGGACTTCGGCCCGACTCCGGGCAGCGCGCGCAGCGCTTCGACGAGCGCCGACAAGGCGGAAGGTTGTTTCATGCGGATCGGCGTCGAAGTGGATGATGCCCGTGATGGATGCGGGTCGCGATGCAGTGAATTCGGTCAGGCATTGTCTGCCGGCGCGGTCGTGGCCGGGAGGCCTGCGTCCTCGCGTCTGATGGACGGTTCGAGCGACCGGGCGCGCACCGATGCGAATGGACTGCGCATACAAGTCGCGCGCTGCGCTCAGGCCGCCCGGTTCGCACGTTGCCTTCGCGCGTGCCGCTCGGCGGCGCCGGTCTGTACGCTCCGTTCACGCCGCGGCGGCAGCAGCCGCGGCGCTCACGCGCGTGGCGACGGCGTCGTTCAGAACGGCAGCTTGAAGCCCGGCGGCAGCGGCAGACCCGAAGTCATGCCGCCCATCTTTTCCTGGGCGGTGGCTTCGGCCTTGCGCACGGCGTCGTTGAACGCCGCCGCGACGAGGTCTTCCAGCATGTCCTTGTCGTCGGCGAGCAGGCTCGGGTCGATCGACACGCGGCGCACGTCGTTCTTGCAGGTCATCGTCACCTTCACGAGACCGGCGCCCGACTGCCCCTCGACTTCGATCAGCGCGAGTTGCTCCTGCATCTTCTTCATGTTTTCCTGCATCTGCTGGGCTTGCTTCATTAGCCCGGCGAGTTGGCCTTTCATCATGGACATGCTCCTTCTTGATAGCGTGAAATCTGGAAATCGGGCGCGCTACAGCGGATAGCGCGGCGAATCAGTGGGCCGGCGACGCGCCGTTCGCTGCGGCGTCCGGTGTAATCGGGCGGATCGAGCCGGGCACGATGCTCGCGCCGAACTCGCGGATCAGCGACTGCACGAACGGATCGGCGCCGATCTCGCGCTCCGCTTCCTGCTGACGCTGCGCGCGCATCGCGGCGTCGTGCGCGGCGGCGGTGCGGCGCGCCGCACCGACTTCGACCAGCACCTCGATCTGCCGGCCGAGCCTTTCCGCAAGCGCGGCCTTCAGTTTAGCGACCTGCGACGCTTCCGCGTACTGCGGCACCGGTACATTCAGCTTGAGCGTGTTGCCGTCGAGCGCCATCAGTTCGCTGTTGAACGCGAGCTGATACGAAATGCCCTTGAGCGGCAGATCGACGGCGAGCGCGGGCCAGTCGCCGTTGAAACCCAGCGGGTCGAGCGGCACGGCGGGCGGCAG
>NZ_JAQQCJ010000007.1:0-282811 GCF_046030495.1 Paraburkholderia strydomiana | reverse complement strand
ACGCGCAGTCAGAAAACTCCAGCCGCTCTGGCGCCTTGCTCTAACCCGACTTGTACCGCACCTGCTCAAGAGCTAATCACCGGACTGCCCCAGTTGTGTAAGCGCGGCTCCAATAACGTCTCGACTGCGGTTGGGATCGTCGGACTGTGACGTGACGCTGATCGGCGATGGGCCATGACTCAAGCTCGCCGACGCGGTTAATAGCGTGATCTGGGATCCGTGCGAGCACGAAACACAGATACGTCTCTGGATCGATGCTGTTGTGTCTCGCGGTACCAATGAGCTAGAGATTGCGGCCGCGCGTTCGCCTCCGGAGTCTGCTCCGGCGAACAGATACGCCGATTATGCAGAGTTCTGCATAATCATCGTTATGTGCTGTTGTGCATTATGGCGAGTACGATCCGTCTCGCGATTCCCTTCCTAGGCGCCAACGTCTGGCAGAGTGCGGCCGGACGGCGCTAACTCCGCATAATAAAACGTGGTCTGATGGTGTCCCGCTAACCCATCTGCGGAGATCATCATGTTTATCGATGCATGCCTGAACCGTCTAGCCCGGCGAGACGGGCATGCTACATGAGCCACCGAACCAGTTCATCGCTTCGTACATTGCTGAACTGGAGCGCCAACGCTACGCACGAGGTACTGTTGGAGCGTACCCCCCGGTGCCTCGCTCATTTCAGCTATCGGATGAGACGTAAGCGCCTTCGTGCTTCGGCTATTAATGAAACGCTCGTCGAGCGTTTCATACGGGACCACCTGCCCGTTTTGCCGCTCTTCACAATCTTGCCGATCACTTGTATCGGAGATGCGCACTGCACCATCTTTTAGCGCTGCCGTTCACGCTGACCCCATCCCCGCGATGTCGCCGGATCCCGTAGCTCATGAATTGCGCAACTTCCCCTCAGTGTTTGCGAGACACTTGCGGCTTGGAGCGTTCGACGTGCGTCTATCGCGTGCAGCATCTAAAGGTATTTTTCACAAGCTGCATGATGAACGCCTCCGCCGAATCCTTCACCTCAAGACTCCGGCAGTCGACGCATTTCTGAGCGCTATCGCCCGGCGCCACTGGAAACCTGGCTCGCGCTGGGTTATCTGTACGAGTCTGCGTAGCTATCTGAGATTCCAGCCGTTGCGAGGTGACGATATCCGGCTGGTTGTTCAACATTGCCGCTTATCGCCCACTGGCCGCGCCGAAACCGCCCAACGTACTGTCGGATACCCAGCTCGAACGTTTCCTGCAAGCTTTCGATGCCAACACCGCATCCGGTATACGCGATTCCGCCTTAGCTCGCTGCGGCCTTGATCTTGGGCTGCGCAGAGACGAGGCTGAGCACCGCACACTGGACTTTATCGACTGGTGAGGTGGCATTGTGACTTTACAGCACACCAGGAGTCGTCGCGTCCAACGCATGCCGCGTCCGGAACTGGCTGGTGGAACTCTAGCGCAAGTACTTGCGCGAGGGCGCCCGCACACCTGCAGTCGATCGGTGTTCGTGCGTCACCGCGAATCGTTTGGCATTCCGCTAAGCGTCGACGCGATTCGCAATGCAATGAATCGGACATTCATGCGCTGCTGCCTGGATGGCCAGTTCTGCAACATGCATGTGCTTCGAAGATCAACCGTCACTCGCCTGCAAAGGGCGAACGTCTCGATCAAGAAAATCGCTGAATTGCTGCGGCATTAGAGCCTGAACGCGGCCCGCGACTACGCTCGTGTGGATATCGAGCGCCTGCGAGACGTACGGCGAGCGCCCTGAAGATCGGGGGAGCGATCTCAACTGCTCTGCATAATTCGGACGTGTACAAACGCCGACCGATGGCGACGCCTCGCAGCGCGCGTTCGACTGGCAGATTGTGAAATTCGAGCCGGCCGTTATCGCAATAGCGCATGGGCGTTTCCCACTGGTTCAGCGCATAAACAATGGCCCCGCTCGTGTCGGTTTTGCGCGAGAGCCTTTCCATCATAGATGTGAGCCACGCATAGAATCGATCGAGTAGCGGCCGCGCGTGTTCATGACGCTGCGCATGACTCATCGGGCGGTTTGCCAGCGATCGCGTCGGCAATCCTGTATAGCGCGCCGACACGCTCGAGCGCCTCGGTGTTCAACGCATTCGAGCGCTACGTGCCATTCATGGAACTGTTGTCACGCAAGTGCCCAACAGGCAGCCTCCGTGACACGCCCGGTTTCGCAGATGGCCTGGCAACGACCGTACGCGCCGGCTTGCAGCGTACCGTTGAGTGAGCCAGGGTGACGCATCCGGATGCATGCTCTTCTGATCCGGCGTATAGGCAAACCACACCGCTGACGGTGTCGTGTCGGCAGAGGTGCGATCATCGCGCACGTACACCCACAAGCGTCCGGTCTTCGCTGCCGTACCTGCTGCAAGCACCGGGGCCGAGGTTTCGTCAAGGCGCACATGACAGCCGCCCCGCAAGTTTGCAGGCACATACTCAAGCTGTTCGGATGATACCTTCGCCCAACAACTTCATGGCACAGTCGCAGACCATGGGCGCGGATCCGCTCGCATGCTACGATGGTCCGCTCAATACGCATGCATAAGATCGGAGACATAGATGCGTCCGGAGAGTGCAGCCCGTTTCGATGAACAGTTCGCGCCTCGCATCGCCGAGGCGATCGCCGCCTGTTTTGCCACCACCGTGCATACCGAAGTGCTGCCGTATGGCGGCCCCGGGCATCCCACCCGCGTGCGGATTCATGCTGCGCCGCTCACGGAGCTGGGCCATTACGCGCATCCGTTGAATCTGTATCTGACCTGGGACAGCGACGAAATCGAAAGACTGATGGACGCGCGAGGAGAGGCGCGCTTCGCCAACTATCTCGCCGCGCTGCCGCGCAAGCTAAGCGCGTGGACTCACGCGCGCGAACTGGATTTTCTGTCGCATACGCAAGGTGAACCTGTGGCGTTGATCGGCGGGCTCGATTTCGAGTCGTGAGCGGCGCGTGAATGCGCGCGACGTGACGTGACGAATACGCTGAAAACAGGCGCCACATGAAAAACGGCCACTGCGGATACCCCGCAGCGGCCGTTGCCTTAGTCGACGCGGTCGACAGATGCTCAGCTACCCAACGCCGGATCGCTCATGCTGCTCTTGCCGGTCTCGACGTGCCCCGCAAAACGGCGCACGAACGCCGTGTCCGTATCGACCGTGATGGTCAGGTCGTACCAGCCATGCGCGTTGCGCAGATCGAGGTAGAGCTGATCGGTATCGCCGCCGCGCACCGAATGGTTGATCACGTGGTTCGCATCGTACGCGTTGACGATCGTGAACTGGCAACGCGCGCTGCCCACGTTCTCCAGCCGCAGTTGCAGATTGCCGTTCGACACGTCGTAGCCCTCGGCAGCTTCAGGGCGCGCGACGTCCGGGCCGTGCCATCCATTGTGCGATGCCGGTTTGCCCGCGAAGCGGCGCAGAAAACCGTTCGGACCGTGTACCGTGAAATCGTAGGTGCCGTCCGCGTTCAACGGCAACTGGTCCTGCAGTCGCTTGCCTGGTTCGACCGTATAGCTGCGCGGCGCATCGGCGCTCTGAGCGGCATACACGAGGAACACCGCGCCGGTGCGTCCCGTGTTGACGAAGCGCATCGCCAGCTTGCCGCTCGAACCTTCGCTCTGCACGCGCACGAACAGTTCGTATGGCAACGCGCGGGCGGGGCGCACGCCGGGCTCCTGCTTCGGCACCGTCTGCACGGCCGGCGGTTGCGGCACGTAATCCGGATGACGGTTCTGGTCGGGCGGCACATAGGCGCTCGTGCTTGGCAGCGAGGGCGGCGTGGCGTTCGGGTTCTCGAAGTTGAAGGCCGACATCAGATCGCCGCATACTGCACGGCGCCATGGCGTGATGTTCGATTCGCCGAGGTTGTGCTGCTGACCGAAGCGCTTTTCGATGAAGCGGATCACCGACGTATGGTCGAACAATTCCGAGCACACGTAGCCGCCTTTCGACCATGGCGACACCACCAGCATCGGCACGCGTGGTCCGAGGCCGTACGGCGCTGCAGGCGTCTTTGAGTCGCCCGGGTAGATCTCATGCGTGGTATCGACGGTAGACAGACCGTTGGCGTCTGACGAGGGTGCGAACGGCGGCGCGATGTGGTCGAAGAAGCCGTCGTTCTCGTCGTAGTTGATCAGCAGCACCGTCTTGCTCCACACCTCGGGATTCGACGTCAGAATCTGCAGCACCTGATCGATGTACCACGCACCGTAGTTCGTCGGCCAGTTCGGATGCTCGGAATACGCTTCGGGCGCGACGATCCACGAGACTTGCGGCAGCGCGTTGCTCTGCACGTCGCGCTTGAGAATGTCGAAGTAGCCGTCGCCTTTCGCCGCGTTGGTGCCGGTGCGGGCGTTGTCGTAAAGCGGATTGCCGGGCTGCGCGTTACGGTACTGGTTGAAGTAGAGCAGCGAGTTGTCGCCGTAATTGCCGATGTACGGGTTCTGCGTCCAGCCCCACGAGCCGTTCGCATCGAGACCGGTGCCGACGTCCTGATAGATCTTCCACGAGATGCCTGCGTTCTGCAGCACTTCCGGATACGTGGACCAGCCGTAGCCGAGTTCGGAGTTGTCGATCACCGGGCCGCCGCCGCTGCCGTCGTTGCCGACCCAGCCGCTCCACATGTAGTAGCGGTTCGGGTCCGTCGGCCCCATCAGCGAGCAGTGGTATGCGTCGCAGATCGTGAACGCGTCGGCGAGCTGATAGTGAAACGGGATGTCGTCACGGGTCAGGTAGGCCATCGTCGTCGCGCTTTTGGCGGGCACCCATTGGTCGTTGCGGCCGCCGTTCCATGCGGCGTGCGTGCTGCCCCAGTCGTGCGCGAGATCCTGCAGGAATTGCAGGCCCAGGTTCGGCGCAGTGGGGTGGAACGGCAGCACGTAACCTGCATTGGTGGCATCCGCCGTGAGCGGTTGATACCAGACCGGCTTGCCGTTCGGCAGGTTGATCGCGCGGGTGTCGCCGAATCCGCGCACGCCTTTGAGCGTGCCGAAGTAATGGTCGAACGAGCGGTTTTCCTGCATCAGCACGACGATGTGTTCCACGTCGCGGATCGAACCGGTACGGTTGTTCGCCGGAATGGCGAGCGCATTGCGAATGCCCAGCGGCAGCATGCTCAATGCGGTGGCGGAACCGGCGGCTTGCGCGGCGGAGCGTAGAAAATCACGGCGATTTTTTGAAGTCATGGTTTTGGCTTTCGATCTTCGGTTGACGAACGATGCACACAGCGCGCGTGAGGCTGAGCCGCGCGTCGTGTGCGGCGCGAAACTCAATCCACAGTGTGGATGACAGGCGTGGCGAGCGGCGCCGGCGCGGCGGCGGATAGCGTTGCGCCGGCGTCGGATGCGGGTAGTGCCGGGGTTTGAATCGTGAGCGAGGGTGGTGCGGGCGCGGCTGACGAGCGATTGCCCGGCAGAGCCGCGAATGCGGACGGGTTGCTGTTGTTGCCGTCGGCAGTGCTATTGGTCGAGCCCAGCGTGTTCGTGCGGGCTGTGTCGTCGTCGTTGCCGCAGGCGCCGAGCAGCACGCTTAGCGACGTGGCGATCAATGCGCTCGTCAAACGTTTGCGCAGCAAGGCAGGAGCGGACTTCGACTCGACGGACATGGAAATGTCTCCGGCACGGGGAAGGGGCGCCAGGGCATCCATGTGCCGAGGTCAGCGATGCGGCAGCATAATCGCTTACCTGTGTAACTTTTGTGAAGAAAGCGTGCGGAGTTGGGATGCCGCTCATGGCGGCGGTGTATTCGCGCTCATACGTCGCCAGCGATGCAGTTAGCCGAGGCGCCCCTCTTTCCCCTACCGTCTAACGCTCCCCAAAACAAACGCCTCGATCGCCTCATTCAACTTTTGCGGTGCATCCCGATGCGGAGAATGTCCGCAAGCATCGAGTTTGACAAGTTGTGCGTGCGGCACGCTCGCGGCAATCGTATCGATCTGCGCCATCGTGCCGTAGTCGTCGTCATGCCCTTGCACCGCGAGCAGTGGCTCGCGAATCGACGCAAGCTCGGCCGCAATGGTCCACTGCCTGAACGCGGGGTTCAGCCAGATATCGTTCCAGCCATAGAACGCGGAGTCGACGTCAGCGTGATAGCGGGCGAGCTTGTCTCGCAGATTGGTGGATTCATAGAGCCGCTTCGTCTGCGCGATGCTTTCCACCGAGATGTCTTCGACGAACACATGCGGTGCGATCACCACCGCGCCGGCCAGCGCTCCGGGATACAGCGCGGCGTACAGCAGCGCGATCGAGCCGCCGTCGCTATGGCCGATCACCCACATCCGTTTGCGCTCCCGCATGTCGACACCTAGTGTGTCGAGCAAAGCGGGAAGAATGTCGCGCGCCTGAGCCGTCATGAAATCGACGGGCCATTTGATCTCATGCGCACGCGGCGTCGATAGTCCATAGCCCGGACGCGAATAAACCAGCCCGCGCATGCCGAGCCGCTCGCACAACATTTGCGGCCAGTCACGCCACATGGCCACCGAGCCGAGTCCTTCGTGCAGAAACACGGCGATCGGCGCCTTGACCGCCGTTTCGTTAATCCAACGATATTCGATGCGCAGCGGCCCATGCGATACGGTAGCGGGCAATTCAGCGAAGTCTCCAGCCGTGGTGACAGCAGACGCAGCGGCAACGGTGGCGAGAGCGGGTTTCTCCATGGATCACCTTATGACAGTTCGCGCAGTTTGAAGCGTTGAATCTTGCCGGTAGCGGTTTTCGGCAGATCGTCGACGAATACGATGTCGCGCGGATACTTATGCGGAGCAAGCCGTTCCTTGACGAAGGCCTTCAACTCATCCGCGAGTATCTCAGACGGCGCGAAATCACGCTTCAATACGACGAACGCGCGTGTCTTCACGAGCCCGCCGTGATCGACGCCGACCACCGCCGCTTCGAGCACCGCTTCGTGCTGAACGAGCACCATCTCCACTTCGACCGGCGAGACATACTGGCCGCTGACTTTCAGCATGTCGTCGCTGCGGCCCGCATAGAGATAGCAGCCGTTCGGCAGCCGGCTGTACTTGTCGCCGCTGCGAATCCATTCGCCGAGAAACGTCGCACGCGTTTTCTCGCGATTGCTCCAGTACATCAGCGCGGCACTCGGCCCCTTGATATACAGATCGCCGACTTCGCCATCGGGCACCGGCCGGCCGGCTTCGTCGCGCAGTTCCACTTCGTAGCCCGGCACCGGGCGGCCGGTCGTGCCGTATTCGACCGCGCCCGCGCGATTCGACAGGAAGATATGCAGCATTTCCGTCGAGCCGATGCCGTCGAGAATCTCAGCGCCGAAGTGCGCGGTGAAGCGCTCGCCGATCTCACGCGGCAATGCTTCGCCCGCCGACGTGCACACGCGCATGGCGACCTCGGCGCGCGCGGGCAGGTTGGGCGACACGAGCATGCTCGCGTACAGCGTCGGCACGCCGTAGAAAACCGTCGGGCGATGCCGCACGAGTCGCGCGAAAATCGCGTCGGCGGTAGGGCGCTCGGCCATCAGCACGGCGGTCGCGCCGACCGAGAGCGGAAAGGTCAGCGCGTTGCCGAGACCGTACGCGAAGAACAGCTTGGCCGCCGAAAACACCACGTCGCTTTCGACGATCCCGAGCACCGCTTTCGCATACAGCTCGGCGGTCCAGTACAGATTCGCGTGCGTGTGGACCGTGCCCTTCGGTTTGCCGGTCGAGCCCGATGAATACAGCCAGAACGCAATGTCGTCGCCACCGCTCGCGCAGCCCTTGACGGCGGGCGCGGCGGCGTCGATCAACTCGTCGAGCCGGGGCGCATCCAGCGGCGCGCCGTCGAGCGGCTGCGAAACGATCAACTGGCAACCGTCATGGTCGGCGCTATTCAACTGATCCAACGCCTGCGTGACGCCCGGCAGCAATGCACCCGATGCGATCACGGCACGCGCGTGGCTATGCGTGAGCATGTACACGTAATCGGCGGCAGTGAGCAGCGTGTTCGCGACGACCGGTACGACGCCCGCGTACAGCGCGCCGAGAAATGCGATCGGCAGCGCGACGGTGTCGAGCATCACGAGCAGCACGCGCTCCTCGGGATGCACGCCGAGCCTGCGCAACGCGGTCGCGAAGCGTCGCGCGCGCTCTTCGAGTTCGCCGTAGGTGGTGGTGCCGGTGTCGTCGATGTAGGCGATCTTCCCGGCGCGTGCTTCGTTCAACTGAAACAGATACGCGGCGAAATTGAATAGCGGGGGCGGCGGGGCCACCGTCGCGGGGCAATGACTGGCGGCTGTTTCCAGCAGGGCTTCCATATGTCTCCTCCATCTGTGGGGGGCGGTCCGGCTGTTGTGTGCTCTTGATCCGCGTCATGCCTGCAATATGTCATGCGCCGCTAGGCTGGCGGCGAGTGGGTCGTTTGCGTGAGGGTGCCGATGGCCGCTGCTGATGCCTGAACCGCGCAGCGCCGGTGATAGAACCCCAGCGCGCGCAAGCCGCCGAGTTCTTCACCACCGCCCGCGCGGCCTGGGCCGCCATGCAGCGACATCGGCATCACGTTGCCGTGGCCCGTCTGGCTCTGCTGAACCGACGGCGAGATCGCATGCACGCGTCCATGCGAATCGGCGAGTTCGAGTGAGAGCCGGCCGAGATGCGCATCGTCGTTCGAATAGATCGATGCGACGAGCGAGCCCTGGCCGCGTCGCGCAAGCGCGACGGCGTGCGCCTCGGGCAGTTCGCTGCCGTTTGCCGTCACGCGATAGGGCGCGACCGTGGCCACCGGTCCGAAGACTTCGAGGTCGTGCAGCAGCGTCGCGTTGTCCGGATCGTTGACCACGAACAGATGCGGCGCGACGCATGCTGCAATCGCGGGGTCCGCGTCGATCAGCGGTACAGCCGAACCGTCGTACGCGAGCACCGCTTCTTCGCGCAATGCGGCGATGCCGGCGAGCACGTTCTCGTATTGCTCGCGGCTCACGAGCGAGCCCATCCGCACGGTGTCGTTACGCGGATTGCCTACGCTGACTGTCGCGAGCTTCGCTTTGAGCGCATCGAGAACGGCCTCGAGCGCGGTTTCCGGCACGAACGCACGCCGGATCGCCGTGCATTTCTGCCCGGACTTGACGGTCATTTCCCGCACTACTTCCCTGATGAACAGATCGAAGGCGGGCGTGTCGGGCGTCGCGTCGGCGCACAGGATCGCGCTGTTCAGGCTGTCTGCTTCAACGTTCAGACGCGCGCCGTGCTGCACGAAGGCGGGATGCTCGCGTAGCGTCGCGGCGGTGTCGGCCGAGCCGGTGAACGACACCACGTCGAAGGCCCGAATCTGATCGAGCAGACCCGCCGAGCCGCCGCAGATCACCGAGAGCGCGCCGGGCGGCAGGATACCCGCGTCGATCACATCGGCGACCATGCGCTGCGTGAGCCACGCGGTGGCCGTGGCGGGCTTGACGATGACCGGAACGCCCGACAGCAGCGCGGGCGCCGCTTTCTCCCACAACCCCCAGGACGGGAAGTTGAACGCGTTGATGAAGAGTGCGACGCCGCGTGTTGGTGTCAGCACGTGCTGCACGCTGAACGACTGATCCTTGCTCAGTGCTACGCTTTGACCATCGCGTAGCGCGTGCACGTCGCCGAGCGACGCGCCGAGTTTCGCGTAGTACGACAAAGTAAAAATGCCGCCGTCGATATCGACGGCCGAGTCGTTGCGCGTAGTGCCCGAATTCGCGGTGGCGATCGCATAGTAGTCGTCGCGCTTCGCCTGCAACTGCCTGACGATCTCGGTGAGGCGGGCAGCGCGCTGCGCATAGGTCTGCGCGCGCAGTGCGGCGCCGCCCTCGTCGCGCGCAAAGCTGAAGGCCTGCGCGAGGTCGTGACCCGCGCTCGATACGCGCACGAGCGCGGCACCCGTCACCGGATCGGTCAGCGTCACGCCCGCATCGTTGCCGGCGATCCACTGTCCGGCTACGTAGTTCTTCAATAGTTCGGTCATGACGTTCTCACGCGGGAGTGAATTCGATCGCGCCTTGCGGCAACAGATACAGCACCAGCGCCTCACCATTCGCGACGGTCGGCCGATGCGCGGAGCCTGGGCCGTACACGCACCAGCCGGCCGGGTGGCCGTCGAAAGTCACGCCTTCGGTGAGCGGCATGATCAGATCGATCTCGCCATGCGGGTGAACGTGATGCGGACCGGCGATGTCGCGCATGTCGACCACGTCGACGGAAAAGCCGTGGGTCTCGGGCAAGGGCTTGAAGATGCGGCCGTAGCGAATGCCGCCGCCTTCGCGGTTGCACAGCCAGCCTTCGGCGACGCCGGTCCGGCACGCGTTCGCGAGATCGCGGAACGTCGCGCCGTCGGCCGGATAGGTGTCGTTCAGCCACGCGGCGAGCTGGCCGTCGAGCGGCCGGCCGGCGAGTTGCTCAGTGACGCTCGCAATCAGGCGCTGGAATTCATGTGGGGACATGCGACCTCCAGATTGCGCGTTCACCCGCCGCGGCGCCCTGAGGCACCTTAATGCAGGCGTGTCACCGCGCCGTCTCCATGACGCTGCCGAAAGAGTGCGACAGCGTTTGTTATTGCCTTGTTATTTGGCGAAAATTAACCGTTCACCAAGTGCGTGTCAAGCACTATAGTACATATATCGTCGTCATGAGGTGGTAAAACATGAATCAAAAGTACTCTCCCGCATCGCCGCATGAAGCCGCCGCCGCCGACGCGAGCCACCCCGAGCGAATCGAGCGCGGTGCCGAGCGCGAGGAGCGCGATCCGTTTCTCACGGCGATGGGCGAGCGCGTGCGGCTGCTGCGCGCGCGCCGCGGCATGACCCGCAAGACGCTCGCGACCGAAACCGGCTTGTCGGAGCGGCATCTGGCGAATCTGGAATCGGGCGTCGGCAATGCATCGGTGCTGGTATTGCGGCAGCTTGCGGCCACCTTGAACTGTCCGCTCGCCGAAGTGATCGGCGACGAAACCACCGCGTCCGCCGAGTGGCTGCTGATCCGCGAACTGCTGCACGGCCGCGATCAGGCGGCGCTGCAACGGGCGCGCGTCGCGCTCGCCGAGATGTTCGCGCAGGCGCCGCGCGATCCGCATCGCAAGGACCGGGTCGCGCTGATCGGTCTGCGCGGCGCCGGCAAGTCGACGCTCGGGCGGATGCTGGCGCAGGAGCGCAAGGTGCCCTTCGTCGAGCTGACGCGCGTGATCGAGCAGATGGCCGGCTGCCCGCCGTCGGAGATTCATTCGTTGTACGGAGCGAGCGCTTACCGGCGCTACGAGCATCGCGCGCTCGAGGCCGTGATCCAGGAGCACGAGCGCGCGGTGATCGCGTCGCCGGGCGGGCTGGTGTCCGAGGCGGGCACCTTCAACGCGCTGCGGTCGCACTGCTTCACGGTGTGGCTGCAAGCGACGCCGGAAGAGCATATGCGCCGGGTCGTCGCGCAAGGCGACTTGCGGCCGATGTCGGGCAATAAGGAGGCGATGGACGATCTGAAGCGCATCCTGGCCGGGCGCGGCGAGCTATATGGCCGCGCCGACATGACTTTCGACACCAGCGAGAAGACCCTCGCCGACGCCTATCTGCAGTTGCGAGACCGTCTTGCCGCACGGCTCGCCGCGGAATCGCCGGATGACGCCCGGGTGGGCTGACCTGCAGTGGAGCGCCAGGGTTTACTAGCAAACATGCACTAAAGTGCTTTACACGGGGTTGGCGGTGCACTATTGTTCAAAAAACAGATTTTGCATCGTCCAGTCAGGAGACGCCCCATGTACACCGCAGACACCGTCGTTGCGCCGGTCGACTACCGCACCGATCCTTCGCAGTACAAGCACTGGAAGCTGAGCTTCAACGGTCCCGTCGCGACACTTGGCATCGATATCGCGGAAGACGGCGGCATCCGCGACGGCTACAAGCTGAAGCTGAATTCGTACGATCTGGGCGTCGACATCGAACTGCACGATGCGATACAGCGCATCCGCTTCGAGCATCCTGAAGTCAAGACCGTAGTGCTCACCAGCCTGAAGGACCGCGTGTTCTGCTCGGGCGCCAACATCTTCATGCTCGGACTGTCGACCCATGCGTGGAAAGTCAACTTCTGCAAGTTCACCAACGAAACGCGCAATGGTTTGGAAGACTCGTCGCGTCATTCGGGTCTGAAGTTTCTTGCCGCGGTGAACGGTGCCTGCGCCGGCGGCGGCTACGAACTCGCGCTTGCCTGCGACGAGATCTATCTGGTGGACGACCGGTCGTCGTCGGTGTCGCTGCCGGAAGTGCCGCTCTTGGGCGTGCTGCCGGGCACCGGCGGCCTGACGCGCGTCACCGACAAGCGGCGCGTGCGCCACGATCGTGCCGACATCTTCTGCACGGTGGTCGAGGGCGTGCGCGGCGAACGCGCGAAAGCGTGGCGTCTCGTTGACGAAGTCGTGAAGCCGAACCAGTTCGATCAGGCGATCCAGGCGCGCGCGCTCGAACTCGCCGCGCAAAGCGACCGCCCGGACGATGCACAAGGTGTGATGCTCACGCGTATCGAGCGCACCGAGCGCGAAGACGGCCTGACCTACACCACGCTCGATGTCACGATCGATCGCGCGAAGCGTATCGCGACATTCACAGCCAAAGCCCCGCAAACCGAGCCGCCGACGAGCATCGACGCAATCGTCGCAGCCGGCGCGAACTGGTGGCCGCTGCAATTCGCCCGCGAACTCGACGACGCGATCCTGTCGATGCGCACCAACGAACTCGACGTCGGCACCTGGGTCTTCAAGACCGAAGGCGACGCGCGCAACCTGCTTGCCGCCGACGCCACGCTGATGCAGCACAAGGACCACTGGTTCGTGCGCGAGACCATCGGTCTGCTGCGCCGTACCCTCGCGCGCATCGATGTCTCGTCGCGCTCCCTGTTCACGCTGATCGAACCGGGCTCCTGTTTTGCCGGCACGTTCGCGGAACTCGCGTTCGCCGCCGACCGCACTTACATGGCCGCTTTGCCGGGCAATGAAGACGAGGAGCCGGCCATCACGCTCACGGAAGTCAACTTCGGTCTGTATCCGCTCGTCACGCATCAGTCGCGGCTCGCGCGCCGCTTCTACGAAGAGGCCGAGCCGCTCGATGCGGTGCGCTCGCGCATCGGTGAGGCAATCAAACCGGTCGAAGCCGAGCGCCTCGGCCTCGTGACCGCCTCGCCGGACGATATCGACTGGGCCGACGAAATCCGCATCGCGCTCGAAGAACGCGCGGCGATGTCACCGGATGCGTTGACCGGCCTCGAAGCGAATCTGCGCTTCAACGGTCCGGAAACGATGGAGACGCGCATCTTCGGCCGTCTCACTGCCTGGCAGAACTGGATTTTCAACCGGCCGAACGCAGTGGGCGAGAAGGGTGCGCTCAAGGTGTACGGCAAGGGCAGCAAGGCGCAATTCGACGTCTCGCGCGTGTGATGCCCGCCTGAACCTCGGCACCGCGCAGCGACGCAACGCCACCTGGCCGATACGCACCTCTTACCGCCAGCACTGCAGCTTCCGCACAGGGAACCGACCATGTCAACGATCAACTACAGCGAAAAGATTCCGAACAACGTCAATCTCGCCGACGACCGCGCGTTGCAGCGCGCGCTCGAACAATGGCAGCCGAATTTTCTGTCGTGGTGGGGCGATATGGGACCGGAAGGCTCGCACGGCTACGACGTCTATCTGCGCACGGCGGTGAGCGTCGATGCGGGTGGCTGGGCGCACTTCGATCACGTGAAGATGCCGGACTACCGCTGGGGCATTTTTCTCACGCCGGGCGAGCAGGACCGCAAGATCCACTTCGGCGAACACAAGGGCGAAGCGGCCTGGCAGGACGTGCCCGGCGAGCATCGCGCGAATCTGCGCCGCATCATCGTCACGCAAGGGGATACGGAGCCGGCGTCGGTCGAGCAGCAGCGTCATCTGGGGCTCACGGCGCCGTCCATGTACGATCTGCGCAACCTGTTCCAGGTCAACGTCGAAGAAGGCCGCCATTTGTGGGCGATGGTGTATCTGCTGCATCGCTACTTCGGCCGCGACGGACGTGAGGAAGCCGAAGCATTGCTGGGGCGCCGCTCGGGCGACGACGACAACCCGCGTATTCTTGGCGCATTCAACGAGAAAACGCCGGACTGGCTCGCGTTCTACATGTTCACGTACTTCACCGATCGTGACGGCAAGTTCCAGTTGTCGGCGCTCGCGGAGTCGGGCTTCGACCCGCTCGCGCGCACCACGAAGTTCATGCTGACCGAAGAAGCGCATCACATGTTCGTCGGTGAATCGGGCGTGTCGCGCGTGATCCAGCGGACCGCACAGGTGATGAACGAACTGGGTACCGACGACGTCGCGAAGATTCGCGCGGCCGGCGTGATCGATCTGCCGACCATCCAGCGCTATCTGAACTTCCACTACTCGGTGACGATCGATCTGTTCGGCGCCGATCATTCGTCGAATGCGGCGACGTTCTATAGCTCGGGTCTGAAGGGACGCTATGAAGAGAACAAGCGCGACGACGATCATCAGTTGAACGGTCAGAGCTACAAGCTGCTCGACGTGCAGGACGGCAAGCTGGTCGAGCGCGAAGTGCCGATGCTCAATGCGATGAACGAAGTGCTGCGCGACGACTACATCAAGGATTCGGTGGCAGGCGTGGGGCGCTGGAACAAGGTGCTCGAAAAGGCCGGTATCGATTTCCGCATGACGGTGCCGCACAAGGCGTTCAACCGGCAGATCGGCACGTTTGCGGGCACGCGCGTGTCGCCCGATGGCCGCGTGATCAGCGAAACCGAATGGGCCGCGAACGAGGCGAAGTGGCTCGCGTCGCCGGAGGACCGCGCGTTCGTGGCGTCGCTGATGGGCCGTGTCACGGACGCGGGCAAGTTCGCGAACTGGATCGCACCGCCCGCGATGGGCGTGAACCGTCAGCCGATCGATTTCGAATACGTGCGCTTTAACTGAAGCGAGCGCACGCGCAGCACACCATGGTGGAGGAAGTCATGAACGGCCCAGTATCGATCGAAGTGCTCCGGCAGCATCTGATCGATCCGGAAATCTGCATTCGCTGCAATACCTGCGAAGAGACTTGCCCGATCGATGCGATCACCCACGACGACAACAACTACGTGGTCAAGGCGGATATCTGCAATGGCTGCATGGCGTGTGTGCCGCCGTGTCCGACCGGCGCGATCGACAACTGGCGCACCGTGCTGAAGGCGGACGCCTATCCGATCGAAGAGCAATTCACGTGGGACGTGCTGCCGGAACAGAACACGATGGCGGTGCGCGCCGCGGACGAATCGTCGGGCGCGCACGCGTCGGGCGATACGTCCGCTGACGCGAGCGGCATCGAAGTGGACACCGTGCGCGGCTCGGTCGTGCCGCCGTGGTCGGCCGCGAAGCCCTACGTGAATCTCTATACGCACAAGGCGCCGACTACCGCGACGGTAGTCGGCAACTACCGTCTCACCGACAGCACGAGCGACAGCGATATCCATCACATCGTGCTGGATTTCGGTTCGATGCCGTTTCCAGTTCTGGAAGGGCAGTCGATCGGCATTCTGCCGCCGGGCGCGAGCGCCGATGGCCGCACGCATCACGCGCGCCAGTATTCGGTGGCGAGCCCGCGCGATGGCGAACGGCCCGGCTACAACAACGTATCGCTGACGGTCAAACGGGTCTCGCAGCAACACGGCGACGCGATCGACGGCGTGTGCTCGAACTATCTGTGCGATCTGAAGAAGGGCGATGTGGTCAACGTGATCGGCCCGTTCGGTGGCACCTTTCTGATGCCGAACCATCCGAACTCGCATCTGTTGATGATCTGCACGGGCACCGGCTCCGCGCCGATGCGCGCGATGACCGAGTATCGCCGGCGGCGCCGGCTGAAAGGCGCGACCGGCAGGCTGATGCTGTTCTTCGGCGCGCGCACCAAGGAGGAACTGCCGTACTTCGGACCGTTGACGAATCTGCCGAAGGATTTCATCGATACGAATCTGGCTTTTTCACGCACGCCGGGGCAAGCGAAGCGCTACGTTCAGGACGCGATGCGTGAACGCGCGGTCGACGTCGCGAACCTCCTCAAGGACGACAACACGCATATCTACGTGTGCGGATTGAAGGGCATGGAAGACGGTGTGCTGCAGGCGTTGAAGGAGATCGGCGAGCAGCATCGACTGGATTGGGAGGCGCTGTGGGCGAAGTTGAAGCGCGAAGGGCGGTTGCATCTGGAGACTTACTGAAGCTGACGCCGAAGCCAACGATGCCGTGAGTCGATGAAGGCCCCGCATACGCCCATGCATCATGAGCGTGTGCGGGGCCTTCATGTTCCTGCCTCACCGTGAAGGATCGGCCCCGTCCTCGCGCCGCGAAGGCGACACCGCACCGCACGCGCGAATCACCAATTGCACCACTTCCTCGGTGGTAGCGTCGAACGCTTTCTGCGTCAATGCGCGCTTGCCCTTGAGCGCGCGAATCTGCGCGTCGAAGTCGGCGTAGTGCTGGGTGGTGGCCCAGATCATGTACATCAGCGTTTGCGCATTCACCGGCGCGAGCAGGCCACGCGCGATCCAGTCGTCGATCACTTTCACGCGGCTGTCGAGCCACGGTTTTACGCGTCCCTTGAGGATGTCCTCCATATGCTCCGCGCCGTGGATGATCTCGCTCGCCCACACCTTCGAACCGAGCGGCCGGCGGCGCGACAATTCCATTTTCGCGCGCACGTAGCCGGCAATTGCCTCGACCGGATCGTCGCTGCATTCGAACGTGTCGGCTGCCTTGTACCAGTCTTCGAACAGGTCTTCCAGCACGCGCCGGTAAAGCGCGAGCTTGGTCGGAAAGTAGTAGTGCACGTTGGCTTTCGGTAAGCCGGCGCGCTCCGCGATCATCGCGGTGCTCGCGCCATCGAGTCCCCGTTCGGCGAAAACGGCTTCGGCGCACGCCAGCAGATGCGCTTCATTCGACTCGCGAATGTGTGCCTTGCGCCGCCGCAAAGGCGCGCGTGATTCGTCGTTTTCCGTAATTGCGGCCGCCACGTCGTCGTCTCTCATGTTCGCCTTCGGCGGCATCTGTGCCGCGTCGCGCTTCATTCTAGTCGTTTGATGCGGGGTCCACACGCGGATTCGTCGTGCCCCGTCCGCTCGTGCTGCAACGCAATGGCACGCTTCTCGCTCTGCATCTTCTCCGTACTCTAACGAACGAAAGGCATTGATTTGGCGAGGCTAATCGTCTACAACCTGTCCAACTGGACAGGATTGAGAGAGCGGGCGATGCCCTAGGGTTTGCCCTTTGTATGAGAGGCGAACGGGTGCGTCGAACGTGCACCGCGACCGTGCGGACACGCCCCAAAGCCCGCCGCCGATGCACCAGTTTCATGTCGGTTCACCGAAAGGAGCGAGACGAATGAACGCGGTATCCGAAGCGCTGAAACAGCAAGCCGAACCGTCGACGTCGATCAGGATCGACGGCAAGCGGCTGTGGGACAGTCTGATGACGATGGCGAAGATCGGTGCGACGCCCAAGGGTGGCGTGTGCCGCCTCGCGCTCACCGACCTCGACCGGGAAGGGCGCGATCTGATCGTCAGTTGGGCGAAGGAAGCTGGCTGTACGGTCAGTGTCGATCAGATGGGCAACGTATTCATGCGCCGCGCCGGGCGCAATCCCGACGCGTTGCCGGTGATGACCGGCTCACACGCGGACTCGCAGCCGACCGGCGGGCGTTTCGACGGCATCTACGGCGTGCTGGGCGGTCTCGAAGTGATTCGGAGTCTGAACGATCACGGCATCGAGACCGAGCATCCGGTCGAAGTCGTGATCTGGACCAACGAGGAGGGCTCGCGTTTCGCACCGGCGATGGTCGCCTCGGGTGTCTTCGCCGGCGTGTTTACGCTGGACTACGGCCTGTCGCGCAAGGACGTGGACGGCAAAACGATCGGCGAGGAACTCAGCCGCATCGGCTATGCGGGCGATGTGCCTTGCGGCGGCCGGCCCTTGCATGCGGCGTTCGAATTGCACATCGAACAGGGGCCGATTCTTGAAGCCGAACAGAAAACCATCGGCGTCGTGACCGATGCGCAGGGTCAGCGCTGGTACGAGATCACGCTGACCGGTCAGGAAGCGCACGCGGGGCCCACGCCGATGCCGCGTCGTCGCGACGCGCTGCTTGGCGCCGCGCGCGTGGTCGATCTGGTCAATCGCATCGGACTCGACAACGCGCCATTCGGCTGCGCGACGGTCGGCATGCTGCAGGTCCATCCGAACTCGCGCAACGTGATTCCGGGCCGCGTGTTCTTCACGGTCGATTTCCGTCATCCGGACGACGCCGTGCTCGCGAAAATGGACGCGGCGTTGCGCAAGGGCGTCGCCGAGATTGCCGGCGGCGTCGGCCTCGAGACCGAACTGGAGCAGATCTTTTACTACGCGCCGGTAGCGTTCGACGAAGCCTGCGTGAAGTCGGTGCGCGCGGCAGCGGAACGCTTCGGCTATGCGCATCGGAACATGGTGTCCGGTGCGGGGCACGACGCGTGTTATCTGTCGCAAGTCGCGCCGACCTCGATGGTATTCGTGCCGTGCGTCGACGGGATCAGTCACAACGAGATCGAGGACGCCACGTTCGAATGGATCGAAGCAGGCGCCAACGTGCTGCTGCACGCGATGCTCGAGCGCGCATGCGAGCCGGGTTCATGACGTTTTAGCGGTCGCTTTTCGCTCGTCTCAAGTCTTAACGCAGTGCCCATAGAACACGCCGTTCCGGCTCCGCTTCGGCGCAGCCGGCAGGTACGGCTACGTCCTCACATCGAAGAAGGAACGTGTATGGCCATCAAGCAAACCGGCGACGTGGCGGCGCAGCGCCTCTCGCCCGAGCAACTCTCGTGCGAGTTCTCCGATATCGCGCCCTTGTTCGACGCGAGCGCGGCGGCCGCGGCGGCGAGCCGCTGCCACTACTGCTACGACGCGCCTTGTGTGAATGCGTGTCCGACGCAGATCGACATTCCCAGTTTCATCCGCAAGATCAGTAACGGCAATCTGAAGGGCGCGGCGGTGGACATCCTGTCGGCCAATCCGTTGGGTGGTATGTGTGCGCGTGTTTGTCCGACCGAGATCCTGTGTGAAGGCGCCTGCGTGCGCAACCACCAGGATGCGAAGCCGGTGGCGATCGGCGCGTTGCAACGGCATGCAACCGATCACGCGATGGCGCGCGGCGAGCCGCTCTTCAAACGCGCCGCTGAGACCGGGCGGCACGTCGCCGTGGTCGGCGCGGGACCGGCGGGGCTCGCGTGCGCGCATCGTCTCGCGCTCGCAGGTCATCGCGTGACGATTTACGACGCGCGTGAAAAAGCCGGTGGCCTGAACGAATACGGCATCGCCGCCTATAAAACCGTCGACGATTTTGCGCAGCGTGAAGTGGCGTGGCTGTGTTCGGTCGGCGGTATCGGGATCGAGCACGGCGTCGTACTCGGGCGTGATATCCAGCTCGATACGTTGCGCCAGCAGCATGACGCCGTGTTTCTCGCGATTGGTCTCACCGGCGTGCGCGCGCTCGCGCTGGCCGGCGAGGACCTGAGCGGCGTGATGAACGCGGTGGACTTCATCGAACAGGTGCGCAGCACGAACGATCTGGGTACGGTGCCGGTGGGCCGTCGCGTGGTCGTGATCGGCGGCGGCAATACGGCGGTGGACGCGGCGGTGCAAAGCCGCAAGCTCGGCGCGACCTCGGTGACGATGGCGTACCGGCGCGGCGTCGAATCGATGAGCGCGACATGGGCCGAGCGTGATTTCGCGCAGACCTGCGGCGTGACGCTCGTCACGCATGCAACGCCGCTGTGTTTGCTCGGCGAAAGCGGCGTGGTCACGGGTGTCGAATTCGAACGCACGTCGAGTGGCGGTGACGAGGAACGCTTCGTGGTCGAAGCCGACATGGTGCTCAAGGCGATCGGGCAAACGCTGGTGGCGGTCGGCATCGCGCGCGAGCTGCTGACACTCGACGGCAGCCGTATCGAAGTCGATGCAAACCGGCAAACCTCGCTGCCCGGGGTGTGGGCCGGCGGCGATTGCGCGGCCACCGGCGGCATCGATCTGACCGTGCAGGCGGTGCAGGACGGCAAGGTGGCCGCCGCGGCGATCGATGCGCAGTTCGCGCGCACCGCCGTCAAGGCCGCGTAGGTCCGCATAAAACCGCTCGAACCTGCATCAGCATCCAGACAAAGAACAGCAGTCCCCCAAGGAGCCGAACATGGCCGATCTGCGCTGTACGATTGCCGGCATCACTTCGCCGAATCCTTTCTGGCTCGCTTCCGCGCCGCCCACCGACAAGGCCTACAACGTGAACCGCGCGTTCGAAGCAGGCTGGGGCGGCGTGGTGTGGAAGACGCTCGGCCTCGACCCGCATGTGGTGAATGTCAGCTCGCGCTACGGCGCGGTGCAATGGAACGGCCAGCGCATGGCAGGCCTGAACAATATCGAACTGATCACCGACCGTCCGCTCGACATCAATCTGCGGGAGATCGCGCAGGTCAAACGCGACTGGCCCGAGCGCGCGATGATCGTGTCGCTGATGGTGCCGTGCAATGAGCACGACTGGAAATGGATCCTGCCGCTCGTCGAAGACACCGGCGCCGACGCGGTCGAATTGAATTTCGGCTGTCCGCATGGAATGAGCGAGCGCGGCATGGGCGCGGCGGTGGGCCAGGTGCCCGAGTACGTCGAGATGGTCACGCGCTGGGTCAAGGAAGGCACGAAGCTGCCGTGCCTCGTCAAACTCACGCCGAACATCAGCGACATCCGGCTCGGCTCGCGTGCGGCATACAAAGGCGGCGCGGACGGCGTGTCGCTGATCAACACGATCAACTCGATCGTGGCGGTCGATCTCGACGCGATGTCGCCGCTGCCGATGGTCGACGGCAAAGGCACGCATGGCGGCTACTGCGGACCCGCGGTGAAGCCGATCGCGCTGAACATGGTGGCGGAAATCGCGCGCGATGTGGAGACGCCTGATTTGCCGATTTCCGGCATCGGCGGCATTTCGACCTGGCGCGACGCGGCCGAGTTCATCGTGCTCGGCGCGGGCAGCGTACAGGTTTGCACGGCCGCGATGCACTACGGCTTTCGCATCGTTGCCGATCTCGCCGACGGCCTCTCGAACTGGATGGACGAAAAAGGCTACGCGACGCTCGACGACATTCGCGGCCGCGCCGTGCCCAACGTCACCGACTGGCAGTACCTCAACCTCAACTACGAGATCAAGGCGCGCATCGATCAGGACAAGTGCATTCAATGCGGGCTGTGCCACATCGCCTGCGAGGACACCGCGCACCAGGCGATCATGAAAGAAAAAGATGGCGTCCGGCATTTTGAAGTGATGGACTCCGAATGTGTCGGCTGCAATCTGTGCATGCACGTGTGCCCGGTGGAGCAGTGCATCACGATGGAACGCGTGGATAGCAGCGAATACGCGAACTGGACCACGCATCCGAACAATCCGGCGCGCGTGGACGTGGCCGCATGCGCGCCGACAGGGACCGCTGAAGCCGCCGAAACCGCAACCCAGGTGCACGCTCACGCGCAGCCGGCGAAAGCAGCCTGAGGCATGAAGCACCGTTAGCCACGCAACGTAACGTAGCGCTCGTACTGAACCTGTCTTTCCCCAAAGGCCCGACGCGCCAGCAGAAGCCGCGCGGGCCTCAACGATCAAGTGGAGATCTTTCGATGAAGCAGACAGCGCACTCCGTCGATCCGCAGTTCGCGGCCGGCGCGCAAAGCAGCGTCCTCTACAACGACGACCTTGCGCCGACCGGCCCCGCGCAGCGCACCTGGCGGTGGTATCACTTCGCCGCGCTGTGGGTGGGCATGGTTATGAACATCGCGTCGTACATGCTCGCCGCCGGTTTGACGGAGCAGGGCATGTCGCCATGGCAAGCGGTCGTCACCGTGCTGCTCGGCAATCTGATCGTGCTGGTGCCGATGCTGCTGATCGGCCATGCGGGCGCGAAGCACGGCATCCCGTATGCAGTGCTCGTGCGCTCGTCGTTCGGCACGAGCGGCGCAAAACTGCCGGCGTTGCTACGGGCGATCGTCGCGTGCGGCTGGTATGGGATTCAGACGTGGCTAGGCGGCAGCGCGATCTATGTGCTGCTGAACATTCTCACCGGCAACGCGCTGCACGGCGAGGCGCTACCGTTTCTCGGCATCTCGCTCGCGCAACTCGCGTGTTTCCTCGTGTTCTGGGCGCTGCAGATCTATTTCATCGTGCATGGCACCGAAGCGATCCGCCGCCTCGAAAGCTGGTCCGCGCCGATCAAGATCGTGATGTGCGTCGCGCTCGTGTGGTGGGCGACCTCGAAGGCGGGCGGTCTCGGTTCGATGCTGTCGGCGCCGTCGCAATTCGTGCCTGGCGGCAAGAAGGAGGGCATGTTCTGGGTGACCTTCTGGCCGAGTCTCACCGCCATGGTCGGCTTCTGGGCGACGCTCGCGTTGAACATTCCCGATTTCACGCGCTTCGCGAAGACGCAGCGCGACCAGATCATTGGCCAGTCGATCGGCCTGCCGGTGCCGATGGCGTTGCTCTCGGTGATTTCGGTAGTGGTAACCTCGGCGACCGTGGTGATCTACGGCAAGGCGATCTGGGATCCTATCGATCTGACGAGCCGCATGACCGGCATCGGCGTCGGCGTCGCGCTGATCATCCTCACACTCGACACGATGTCGTGCAATCTCGCGGCGAATCTGGTCGGCCCGGCCTACGACTTTTCCAGTCTCTGGCCGAAGGGCATTTCGTATCGCGTGGGCGGCATGATCACGGCGACTATCGCAATCGTGATGATGCCGTGGAAGATTCTCGCCACCACGCAGGGCTATATCTTCACCTGGCTGGTCGGTTACTCGGCGCTGCTCGGTCCGGTGGCCGGCATCCTGATGGTCGACTACTTCTTGATTCGCGGCACGCGGCTCGACACGCGCGAACTGTTCGACGAGCAGGGCGAGTACAGCTACACGGGCGGCTGGAACATCGGCGCGGTGGTCGCGCTGATCGTCGGCGTGTTGCCGAATCTGCCGGGCTTTTTGCACACTGCGTTTCCGGCGTCGTTTCCGAACGTGCCGGCGATCTTCAATACGCTCTATACGTATGCGTGGTTTGTCGGACTCGCGTTGGCATCGATCGTATACAGCGCGTGGATGAAACTGAGCAAAGGACCGAGTGCGCGAGTGGCGCGCGCATGAGTACAGATGAAGTACGCGGATGAAGTACGCAGATGAAGTGCGCAACATCGAAACCAGCAGTTCATAAGGAGGCGGCACCATGACGACCCTGATTCGCGGCGGCACGATTATCGACGCGGAGAACACGTATCGTGCGGACGTGTTGTGTGCGGACCCGCAGGACGGCGGCACGATCCTGCAGATCGGCGCGGACCTGGAGGCGCCGGCGGGCGCCACGATCGTCGATGCGGGCGGCCAGTATGTGATGCCCGGCGGCATCGATCCGCACACGCATATGGAATTGCCGTTCATGGGCACCACCGCGAGCGACGATTTCTATACCGGCACGGCGGCGGGTTTATCGGGCGGCACGACCAGCATCATCGACTTCGTGATTCCGAGTCCAAAGCAACCGCTGATGCAGGCGTTCAACGAGTGGCGCGGCTGGGCCGAGAAGGCGTCGGCGGACTACGGCTTTCACGTGGCGGTCACATGGTGGGACGAGTCGGTCTATCGCGACATGGGCACGCTCGTGCACGAACATGGTGTGTCGAGCTTCAAGCACTTCATGGCCTACAAGAACGCGATCATGGCCGACGACGAAGTGCTCGTGAACAGCTTCTCGCGTTCGCTCGAACTCGGCGCGCTGCCCACCGTCCACGCTGAAAACGGCGAACTGGTGTTCCAGTTGCAGCGCCAGTTGCTGGCAAAAGGCTTCACGGGGCCGGAGGCGCATCCGCTGTCGCGGCCGCCCGAAGTGGAGGGCGAAGCGGCCAATCGCGCGATCCGTATCGCGCAGGTGCTGGGCGTGCCCGTGTATATCGTGCACGTATCGGCGAAAGATGCGGTCGACGCGATTGCGCGCGCCCGCAGCGAGGGTTTGCGCGTGTTCGGCGAAGTATTGCCGGGCCATCTCGTGATCGACGAAGCGGTGTATCGTGACCCTGACTGGAGCCGCGCGGCCGCGCACGTGATGAGCCCGCCGTTCCGCTCCGCCGAACATCGTGAAGCATTGTGGCGGGGTTTGCAGGCGGGTCAATTGCACACCACTGCGACCGATCACTGCGTGTTTTGCGCGTCGCAGAAGGCGATGGGCCGCGAGGACTTCACGAAGATCCCGAACGGTTGCGGCGGCGTCGAGGATCGCATGGCGGTGCTCTGGCATCACGGCGTGAATTCGGGGCGTCTCACGCCGAACGAATTCGTGCGCATCACGTCGACCAACGCCGCGCAAATTTTCAATCTGTATCCACGCAAAGGCGCGGTGCGCGTCGGCGCGGATGCGGACCTCGTGGTGTGGGACCCGAACGCGAGCAAGACGATTTCGGTGAACACGCATCATCAGAAAGTCGACTTCAACGTGTTCGAAGGGATGACGGTGCAGGGCGTCGCGATGCATACGCTCACACGCGGCGCGCTCGCGTGGACCGACGGCGAATTGCGTGCGGTGCGCGGCGCGGGGCGCTATCTGAAGCGGCCGCCTAATTCCGCGTACTTCGATGCGGTGCGCGTCGCCAATAAGCGCAAGGAGCCGCATCCGGTGGAGCGCTAGGCGCTCATCGCGCGAGGGGCTTTGAAAAAAAACAGATGGTTTGCTACAGTCCGCCGAGTCTGCCGGCCGCGAGCGCCGGCGGGGACAGCCGAACGTAAGACTCAGCCACTGCTGTAGCAAACCTGACGGAGCCTCCCGATGAAGCCGATTCGTTCCATTCTGCTGATCGCCCTGTGGCAGGCGGTGGCGGTGGCGAGCCCGGTATTCGCCGCCGACGAACTCGCGCAAATCCGCTCCACGGGCGTGTTCCGGATCGGTACGGAAGGCACCTATGCGCCGTTCACGTATCACGACGAGGCGGGCAACCTGAGCGGCTTCGATGTGGAGATCGGCAAGGAGATCGCACGGCGGCTGGGCGTCAAGCCGCAATTCATCGAAAGCCGATGGGACGGGTTGATTGCCGGGCTCGACGTGAACCGCTACGACGCGGTGATCAATGAAGTGGCCGTCACCGAGGCGCGCAAAGTCAAATACGATTACTCCGATCCGTACATCACGTCGCACGCGGTGCTGATCGTCGCGTCGGACAACACATCGATCAAAAGTTTCGATGACCTGAAGGGCAGGAAGTCCGCCAATACGCTGACCAGCAACCTCGGCAAGATCGCGGCGGCGCACGGCGCGCAAGTGATCCCGGCGCAGGGCTTCGACGAATCGATCGAGCTGCTGACCGCCGGCCGGGTCGATGCAACGATCAACGATTCACTCACGTTTCTCGACTTCGTGAGGCGCTCGCCGGATGCGAAGGTGAAGATGGTCGCCGTCGATACGTCGCCGGACAGCAGCAATAAATCGGCGGTGCTGATCCGCAAGGGCAACCCGAAGTTGCGCCTCGCGATCAACAAGGCGCTTGCCGACATCAGGAAAGACGGCACGTACGAGAAGATCTCGCGCAAGTACTTCGGCAGGGACGTGTTTCAGTAAGTGCCGCGTGCCCGTTTCGAAGAATAGGGCGCGCAAAAAAAGAGGGGGCGTCGCAACGGACGCCCCCTCGAACACGCTAGACAGTCAACGCAGACCGAAGCCTCAAACCGCCACGTCCTCCGCTGCGTCGATCGACGCCGCGTCGAAGAAGCACGCTTGCGCTTGCGCATTGGCGCGCGTGTAAGCGCGATTGATGCCGCTGATCACCGCGCGAATCGAAGCCGTCACGAGGTTCGCATCGATGCCGACGCCGAAGGCGCTGCCGGCCACATCGGCGCCGGCCATTTCGGCGATCGCGACCGCGCGCGCATCGGCGCCCTGGGTCAGCGCGCGTTCTTCGTAGTGCTGGATTCGCACCGGTGCGCCGATCGCGTGCATCAACGCGTCGAGCGGACCATTGCCTTCGCCGCGCAGCACGCGCGCCGTGCCGTTGATGTCGACCGTGAGCTTGATATGTTCGCGGCCGTCACGCTCGGTGAGGCTGTGTCCGATGTAGCGCACCGGGTCAGCGGTCCGCACGTATTCCTGCTGGAACAATTCCCAGATCTGCGCGGGCGTGACTTCCTGGCCGCTCTCGTCGGTAAAGTGCTGCACGGCCGAGCTGAAATCGACCTGCAGGCGGCGCGGCAACACCACGCCGTAGCTCTGTTCGAGCAGATAGGCGATGCCGCCTTTGCCCGACTGGCTGTTCACGCGAATCACGGAGTCATAGGTGCGGCCGAGATCGCTCGGATCGATCGGCATATACGGCACTTCCCAGATCGCGTCGGGCTTCTGCACGGCGAAGCCCTTCTTGATCGCGTCCTGATGCGAGCCGGAGAACGCGGTGAACACCAGATCGCCGACATACGGGTGACGCGGATGCACCGGCAATTGCGTGCATTCTTCGGCGGTGCGCGCGACTTCATTGATGTTGGAGAAGTCGAGCTCAGGGTCGACGCCCTGCGTGTAAAGATTCAACGCGAGCGTGACGAGATCGACGTTGCCGGTGCGCTCGCCGTTGCCGAACAGGCACCCTTCGACGCGATCGGCACCCGCCATCACCGCGAGTTCCGCCGCGGCGACCGCGGTGCCGCGGTCGTTATGCGGGTGGACCGAGACGATCAGCGAATCGCGGCGCGCGAGATTGCGGTGCATCCATTCGATCTGGTCCGCGTAGACGTTCGGCGTGGCCATTTCGACGGTGGCCGGCAAGTTGACGATCGCCTTGTGCTCGGGCGTCGGTTCCCAGATGTCGAACACCGCGTCGCACACTTCTTTCGCGAATTCGAGTTCGGTGCCGCTGAACACTTCCGGGCTGTATTGCAGCGTGAAGTGCGTTTGCGGCGACGCGTCGGCGAGACGCTTCATCGTGCGGGCGGCTTTTTGCGCGAGTTCCTTGACACCGCTCTTTTCCAGACCGAAGACGATCTTGCGGAATTCCGGCGCGGTCGCGTTGTACAGGTGGACGATCGCGCGCGGTGCGCCGCGCAACGATTCGAACGTGCGTTCGATCAGATCGTCGCGGGCCTGGGTCAATACTTCGATCGTGACGTCGTCGGGGATGTGGCCGCCTTCGATCAGCTCACGCACGAAGTTGAAGTCGGTTTGCGACGCCGACGGAAACGCGACTTCGATTTCCTTGAAGCCGATCTGCACCAGCGTCTTGAACATGCGCATCTTGCGCTCGGCGTTCATCGGCTCGAACAGCGCCTGATTGCCGTCGCGCAGGTCGGTGCTCATCCAGATCGGCGCGCGCGTGATGGTGCGCGACGGCCACTGGCGGTCCGTCAAATTGATGGGCTTGAACGAACGGTATTTGGTAGCAGGGTTTTTCAACATTTTCATCATCCGGAAGTGAGACCAGAAAGCTGGGAGTCGACCGGACGACGAAACGATACAGGGCCGCCGGTCGGAAACCGGGGCTGGGTCAGTTACTGTGGAATCAAGCGGTGCTTCGGTGTATCAGATAGAAGCGCGCAGCAGCAGACCTAGCCCGGTAGAGCGGGCTAGTAGTAGCGATAGGGTGGTCTGGGCGCGGTACATAGTGCGCAATAGGAACATATTATCGGGACGGAGTCAAGCGCCGCACTCGCACCGTGTTCGCGCCGGGTCGCTCAGTGGAGGGGTTTTACGAAGCGCAAGGTCATGCGGTCGGACTCGCCGATCGCCGCGTAGCGGGCCCGATCGGCGTCGCCGCCCTCGTAGCTCGGCGGCAGCGACCACACGCCGTGCGGGTAATTTTTCGTGTCGCGCGGATTGCTGTTCACTTCGCTCCTGCCGGCCAGTTCGAAGCCGGCCGCCCGAGCGTGGGCGATCACGTAGTCTTCCGTGACGTAGCCGCTGTCGATGGTCTGTTGCAGCGACGTGCCGGGCGCCGCGCGGTGTTCCTCGACGCCGAGGATGCCGCCGGGCTTGAGTGCTGCATAGAACGCGCGCAGGTTCGCGTCGATCTCGCCGTCCTTGATCCAGTTGTGGATGTTGCGGAAGGTGAGCACGCGGTCGACGCTGGCGTCGGCGGGAAAGCCGCCGAACTGGCCCGCGTGCAGCGTGCCGACCACGACGTTGCCATAGACGGCGGGCGCGGCCGCCAGCTTGCGCGCGAACGCCGCGCGGCCAGCCTGTGCTTCCGCCGACGGCGACCCTTGCGGGCCGTCGTATTGCGCCTCGTACAGCTTGCCGTGGTCGCGCAGATAAGGCGCGAGGATGTCGGTGTACCAGCCGCCGCCCGGCGCGATTTCCAGCACGCTTTGCGAGGGCGCGAGTTCGAAGAATTGCAGCGTTTCCTTCGGATGGCGGTAGATGTCGCGCGCGCGGGCCTGGGCGCTGCGTTGCGGGTTGGAGACGGCGGCGTCGAGCGAGGTGGGAGGGGCGGAGGCTGGCGTTGCTGTCGCTGTCGATGTATTCGACGCTGAGGGACTGGCGCAGGCCGCCAGCAGCAGTGCCAGGCCGAACGCTGCGAGCGGGCCGCGCAACAGGCGTGTAGGGAATTTGGCTTGAACGTTCATGACAGTCATTATCGGGCTCGATCGGGGCGGAAAGAAATCGGCAATCGGCATAAGCATAGGGCGTGGCGGAATTTGCGGCGGCGTCGAAGGCACCGATCGCGGCGACGACCGAATCCGAAGGGGCGCTTAGCGCGTATAAATGACGGGGTCAGCGCCCGCCGCACCTTGATTTTTCGACAGCGCGGACATGATCCCCTTCATTTCACTTTGCCGGAGGCAAGCATGAAACGAATATCGAGGATCCGTAAGCTACAATTCCCGACGGCTTGAAAAACGGAACATCAATGAAGATTCGGATTCTCTCTATCGCCTGCGTCACGACCGCAGCCGCGCTGCTGGCGGCCTGCACGACCGTCCACAGGAACTCGGGTGCATGCGAGCAGTTGATGCGAAGCAAGCTGGCCGCCACGTCGTCGGATACGCTGAAGGTCGCTCATCGGGCCGCGGCCATCCGCGGCTCGCGGGTGGTGGTCGAAGGAACGATCGAGCACGTGATGACGGCTTCGGAAGTGGCGGCCGCCAGGCCAGCTTCGGCCGCGCGGGCGGCATCCGCCGCGCGCGGGGCTGCGAAGGCGAATACCGTGGCTGCGGGCGCGACGGCAGCTTCGGGTGTCGAGGCGTCCTCGAAGAAGCCGGCTGAACCGAAGACTGTGAGACTGCCGGCCGCCGCCGAGTGCACATTCCACGGCGAAGATCTCGACGTGTTCCGCTGGCTCGCCCCGGCCAAACTCGCAGCACCGCCCGCTCAGGCCGCTAGCGAAGCCGCGGGGTGATGCGCGGGAGCTGCCTGTTTGCGGCTTTGGCGGATGCCTTGCGTGATGAGCCGCGCGGAACTTTGCGCCATGCCCAACCATTGTCCACAAGGTTGCCGCGACGATATTGGCGGATGCGCACTTCGAGTCCACTGCCGGATCCGCCATACGGTTTATTGCTCTGCGATCGCCTCCAGGCGCTGCCTTGTCTTATCGCGCACGAGCTTCAACACGCATTCACCGAACGCCTGAGGCCGCCCCTCGAAACACCGCTGCACCGCCTGCGTGTCGATCAACCTCTGCCGCAGCGCCGTGCGCTCGGCGTGCGCGTCGATCATCCGCACGGCGGCGACAATATACTCGTCGACGCTATCCGCCACCGTCCACGATGGCATCTCCACGCGCTCGAACAACGCGCCGTCGATCCGTTCGAATACTTCTGCGCCACGCTTGCAGACGCCGGGCAACCCCAGCGTCAACGCATCGACGATTCCATTGGTATTGCCGAACGGAAACGGACTCAGAAAGAGGTCCGCCCGGTTGATGCGGGCCAGATAGCCCGCGTAGTCGTGAAAGCCGTGCACTCGCGCGCCCGGCAACGCTTTCTCGATCACGGCGCGCATCCGATCGAGCGGCAGACCGGTCGGCACGCCGCTCATGAAGTGAAACTCGACGCGCGTCTGCGCACGCGCGGCGATTTCACGGCACGCGCCGAGAAAGCCCAGATTGAGCTTCATCGCGCTAGCCGTGATGACGATCTCGAGCCGCTCGCGCGGAGGTGGAATGTGCGCGACGATCTCAGGCATAGCCACCGACGGCCGGTACGGCTGGCCGTCTTTCGGTAGTTTCATCAACCGCTCGCTGAAGCAGGCAGGGTCGCCGACATAGTCTTCCTCGACGCTGATGCGGTCGATCTTGTCGGAATGCGTGGTGGCCGGGTGGCCGAGACCGGCGATCTGCAGCGGCGCGACGCGCAGGTTCGACATGAACACGCTCAGCACGAACATGCCGACGCTCGGCATATATAGCACGTCCGGCTGTTCGGCCGAGGCGAACGCGCGGATCGTCGCGAGGCATTCGCCGATATATTCCGGCTCCTCCAGTTCGATGAAGCGATCGAACACCGCCCGCCCGAGGTCGTCGACGGCGTAGCCGAAGCCGAAACCCACCAGTTCGAAATATTCGCGTGCGGCTTCGAGCGTGCGCGAGTGCGTGCGATAAATCGAATGGGCGCCGCTGAACCACTCCAGCACGACGATCATCAGCGGTTTCTTGCCGCGCGACGGAGCGCGTGCGCGTTTCGTGGGCACAGCTTTCGGCCCGGGTAGATCGGCGAGTCCCAGTTGCGCGAGTTTGCGTCGCACGAGCGCGTTGATGTCGCGCTTGATTTCATGGCGACGCGGCGTCTCCGCGTAACTGCAGAACATGTAGGCGTTGTGCAGCAACGCGGTCGGCAGGTCGTCGAGGTCGCGGATCTGCTGCAGCTTGCCGGGCAGCCATTCGATTAGTGCCTCGCGTTTCAGATGCGCGTTCGCCGAGCCCTTGAACGTCGGCGCCAGCAGGACGAGCGCGAGACTGGCGGCGAGCGTTTTGTCGTACGCCCACAGCGCGGCGAAGTCGAGCTCCAGTTCCGACTCGGTCGAATAGAGCGCGCAGAGCTTTTCGACGAAGCGGTCGCCGGCCAGGAATTGCGCGTTCTCCGGGCCACGCGGATTCAGATAGCGTACGACGTGGTCGGCATTGCCGAACGCGGTGGTGGAGAACACGAGGCCGGTCCATTCGTGCAGCGTCAGAAACAGCCTGAAGCACGCGGGCGGCAGGTCGAATTGGGGGTCGGCGAACAGCGTGGAGGCCGCGCTCGCGAGGCGCGTGCAGAAGCGCCGATGCTGCTCGGCCGCCGGCAGGTCGATCATGCCCGACGCGAGAAAGCGCTCGTCGAGGTTGCCGCGCTTCTGTTGCAGCAGCGCCAGCGCGGCGATGAGTTGAACCGACGCCTTGACGTACTGCCGCGTGTAGACGAGGTGTTCGAAGTTGTCGAGCGAAAAGGTGGGTTCTTCCATCGGGCGGTGTTTGAAGATAGGCATGACTAACTATCGTGAAACGAAAAGTTAGCCGGTTCTCGAATTATCACCGCCGCCCTATATCAAATTTACTCCCCCAATCAATTTGGGAAATTTCCGCACGCACTGGGCCCTATACTGGCTACGTGCCGTAGTGAAGCATCGTTCAGAACGCGTAGTAAGGACCCTGGCCGGCCGACGTATTGCGCGAGGCGATCGCCGTATAAACGCGCCGGCCGTAGAAGAACGGCAGGCCCCAGCCGAAGCCGCGGGCGGCAGGACCGGCAAGATTGTTGAACGCGTTGTTCGGCGAGGCGAACAACGCGGTCGAATTGCCAACCGGGAACGACACCGCGCTCGAGGCGCCGTCAACGCCGACTAGCGCGGCGCTGACCGTTTGCGTCGAGCTTGGGCAGTACCAGAAGCCGCATTGTGGGAATTGGGCGTTGCGAAAGAAGATCCCGTTCGAGCCGCTGTCGATATAGCTTTGCGCATAGGTTTGGCCGGCGGCGTTGGTGACGAGGTAGCCGTTCGTCGCATTCGCCTTGACGATGCTGGCGCCGCCGAGCGTGTTGTTCGCCTGGGTCCCGATGCCGAAGATCAGCGAGCCCGACACGCTGGGCGCACCGGTATCGGGGATCGCGGGCAGGTCGATCACCACGCCGTTGTTGTCGAGCGCGAAGTGGCTGACGGGATTGGCGACCTGTTGCGCGAGCGCCTGCGCGCTCGCCACGCAAGCGCCGTTGACGTCGCAACGGTAGTACCAGCGAGGCAGCGCAGTGTTCGCGCAGCCGCTACCGCAGTCGGCTGTGAACAGGCCGATGCCGAGAATGCCGTTGCCGCGCAGGGCGGCAACCGTCAGCATCGCCGGGCCGGAGTTGGCGCAATCGGTGGGCACGCTGGGCAGCGCCGTGTCGGCGATCAGATGGACCGGGATCGACGCGGCTACCTGGCCGGCCATGCGGACGTCCGCGCTGCGCACCGCGCCCCATGCGTAGCCGCTGCCGAACACCGCGCATTCGCCGGTGACGCCGCTACCCGACGGCGCCGCCGCAAGCGCCAGGCTTGCCGGCAGCGCGGAGGCGAGAATCCGCAAGCCATTCGAGCCGGTGTCGACCTGAATGTCGTCGACCGTCGCGCAATTGGTGGTGCCGGCCTGACAGACGGTGACGCTGGTCGTCAGCATGTTGCGCGTCAGTCCGGGCGCGACGTTGACCGCGATCGGCTGGACGTTCGGCGTGTTCGACTGCGGCACATTCAGGTTCGCGCTGGTGTTGCCCGCGCCAGGCGAGCCGCCGCTTGCCGGTGCGCTGGCGGCGCCTGGACTGCTGGCTGCGCCCGCCTGCGACGAACTCGCTGGTGAGCCGCCGCCTCCACCGCCGCAACCTGTCAACGCCGCACAGACGAGGAAGAGGGTGCAAAGTCGAGCCGAGGGTTTCATGGTGGGTATCGATCGTCGAAGGATTGTCCTGATGCGCGTACGCTTACCGCAGGTCGTCCGCGGTGACGCCGGGAGGTAGCGCCGCGGGCAGCCATGCGCGTCCGAAATAGCCGCGCATCGGCCCGCCGGATTCGACGATCACGTCCGGCCGCGCGATCCGCGAGCTGTGGAGATTGGCGTCCACTTGCGGCATGGCGGTCCCCGCGAGGTACGAGTTGGCATACTTGCCGAGCATCGCGTGCAGATCCGGCATGGTCGGGCCTTCCCACGCGTAGCCGATGATCTGGCCGGTGCTCGTCGCGTACTCGTTGATGGTCGTGTTGCCGGCATCGGTCAGGGTGCGCATGCGCAGCGCACCGTTCAGCAGCATGCTCGGCGCGGTCGCGGTCGGGTTCGCCTGACCAGGCATCGTGCCGCCCAATTCGGCCTGCGCGCCAGCGCTCGCACACAGCGCGCCGAGCGCAAGCGCCAAGGCGGCCAAAGAGGGGGAGAAACGGGACTTTGACATGGCGGTTTGCCTCGCGAGCCGGTCTGTTCCGGTTTTATTGAGATGCGGAGGTGACGGTAGCATCCGGGTTTTTGATGGTCACGGAGCATGTCGCCGCCGCTCGATGCGCGGTCAAAATACGTGTTGGGCCGGTAGAGGAAATTGCTTTTGAAAACAAAGATCTGACAAGGTTATAGATGTGAGCCTACGCAGTAGTAGGAAATGTTGGCAAATGTTAAATGTGCGGCGCACGCGCGATTTTCCGCCGTGAGCGCAACGCGTTTTTTCCTGGGCGAAGATTTGCCGAAGACGAGTTTTTGGACTTTGTGCCGGGGGTGTCGCGACGCGTTCAGAACATGCCGTCGGCCGTTCAATTGAGCGGGCAAACCCCAGTTTTTGCACACGGCTCGCCGGGACCGGTAAAATGTTGGGTTGATCCACGGAAACTTGCCGTGGCGTAGCGGAAGGATTCCCCGAACATGACTGATCTTCGTCTTACCAAGCGGTTTGCAGTAATGCTGATGGCAGGCGGGCTGGTCGCCGGCTGTGGCACTTCGTCGCCGACCAAAATCGACTACAAGAGCGACTCCAAATCAAAGCAGGTGTCACTCGCCGTCCCGCCGAACATGATCGACGAGACGGCCGATCAGCGTTCGTTGCCCCCGCAAGGCGGCGAAACGTCGTTGTCCGCGCTCAAGGAGGTTCAGGCGCAAGCGCCGTCGGCGAGCAATAACGTGGCGGTGGTGCCGCCGGTCAGCGGCATGCATATCCAGCGCGACGGCACGGAGAGCTGGCTCGTGATCGACAACAAGGCGCCCGCGCAGGCGTGGGAGCAGATCCGCCGCTTCTGGCAGGAACAGGGCTTCCTGCTGGTGGTCGACCAGCGCGACAAGGGCGTGATGGAAACCGACTGGAACGAGTCGCACGCGCAGATCAGCGACGGCCTGATCCGCAACACGCTGTCCAAGGCAATGGGCAACAGCTATGTGACCTCGGAGCGCAACAAGTACCGCACGCGTCTTGAGGCGGCGCCAAACGGCGGCACCTACGTGTTCATTAGCCAGAAGGGCATGCGCGAGGCGCTCACCGGCACGAACAACGATTCGAGCCAGTGGCAGCCGAAGCCGAACGATCCGGCTCTCGAACAGGAATATCTGAAGCGCCTGATGGCAGCGCTCGCGCTGGCCGATTCGCGCTCGAAGTCGGGCGGTGGGCAAACCGCCGAGCTGTCGCCGGCCGGTGCGCAAGCGGCGCCGAACGCTGCGAGCGCAGGTGCGAAGTCGGCCGCGGCGGCCACGGCGGCGCAGAACGTCGCGCTGTCGGCGCAGCAGCCGATGCCGGATGCGGATTCGGCGAATACCTCGGCGCAGCTTTCGTCGACCGAACTCACGCTCGGCGAACCGTATGACCGCGCGTGGTTGCGCGTGGGCCTCGCGCTCGACCGCAGCAACTTCACCGTCGACGACCGCGATCTGAGCCGCGGCCTGTACTTCGTCCGTTACGTCGATCCGAAGGATATGTCGTCGGTGGAACAGGGTTTCTGGAGCCAGGTGTTCCACGGCAAGAAGGAGAAGGTCGCCAAGCAGTATCGCGTGAACGTGCGCGCGGTGACACCGGACCAGACGCGTGTGGCCGTGATCGACGACAAGGGTGCGATCGACGAAAGCTCGCAGGCCAAGCAGATCATGAGTCTGATGGTCGACCAGCTGCATTGAGCTGGCAAAGCCTGAGCAGATAGCAGGCGAAGCTGATGTTTGAAAAAACGCCCGGGATTGACGTCTCGGGCGTTTTTTTATGGCCACGGGATTCTGTGCGGGCACCGGCGTCCCGCCGTTCGTCGAGCCATGGACGCACGCGACTAGACACCGACATTCGTCCCCGGCCACGTATACGTCTTTCGCTTCCTTCCTGTGAGCGTTATTCACGCTAGCCCGCCAGGAGTGGGCCATGTTCGACGTCATGCCTTACTGGATGCGCGCGGCAAGCCTGCTCGTTTGGGCGCTCATCTGCGGCCGCTTGAGCGCGGGCAAGACAAGGCGGCAAGCCGGTCTCGTGGCGCGGCATACGGCGTCGCATCCCATGAAGTGATCTCTCTCGTTCGCCGATAAATTCAATAACAATCAATGATTTACGGTTGTTCCGCTGCGAACTTCTGTAACTGGCGGGAAAGCTGCGTTTTATCGTTCATAGGGCCGGATTCGATAAGACCGGCATGAGTTGCCGCGTGCCGGCCTCCCGCGGTCCCGCCATTTCCGGCGCCGGCCGACAAACCGGTGCCGCGCCCGATGACGACCCACGCGCGTGACGCGTGGTCTCGCTGGCCCCGTCGCCTATCCTCGTAGGCCGACGGTTTCACCCACACTCTGACCGGAGTGCAGGCTATTTTTCGGATGCGGAATTCGCGGCGATCAAAGCGGAGGCGGGGGCTGCTGTGGCCGATGAGACCCCAGTCAGCGAAGACGAAAAGACACGAACGAAGACATAGCGCGACGCCGGCTGGCGGCGTCGCGCGAAACGGTTTTCAGGTATCGGCCCGGCGCGTGCCGATCCACGGCAGACGCTTGATCACGCCGGTGGCAAGCGCGGTGCCGACCAGAATCACGGCGCAACCTTCTAGCATACCGGGCGACACGCCTTCCCCGAGAAACAGCGCGCCCCACAGAATGCCGAAGATCGGAATCACGAACGTGACGGTGATGGCACGCGCCGGCCCGGCCACCGCAATGAGGTGGAAGAACAGCATGTACGCGACGCCGGTGCACGCGACGCCGAGCGCGATCACCGCGCCCCACGCGTGCAGCGAGATCGGCGTGACCGGCCAGAACATCACGGCGAGCGGCAGCAACACGATGGTCGCGCCGGTCATTGTGCCGGCGGCGACGGTCAGCGCATCGACGCCGGTGAGGTGGCGCTTGGTGTAGTTCGCCGCGATGCCGTACAGCAGCGTCGCGCCGAGCGCCGCGCCGGCCGCGAGCGCGGTGCTCAGCGGCGTCGCGGCCGAGCCGTTCGGTGCGGCGATCTGATCCCATACCAGCATCAATACGCCGAGAAAGCCGATCACGAGACCGAGCGTGCGCAGCGCGCTCAGCCGGTCGCGCAGCCAGAGAAAGCCGACCAGCGCGCCCCACAGCGGTGTGGTCGCGTTGATCACCGAGGTGACCCCCGCCGACAGTGTCAATTCGGCGTAGGCGAACAGGCAGAACGGCGCCGCCGAATTCAGGATGCCGACCACCAGCAGAGGAAAGGCGCGCGTGCGCAGGATCGTCGCCGATTGCTGCAGCGGCCGCCGCGCGAGCAGCACGATCAGCAGAAAGGCCGCGCCGATGCCGACGCGCAGCGCCATCAGCGGAGCCACGCCGAAGTCGGTGACGCCGACGCGGATAAACAGAAACGACGCGCCCCACAGGGCGGCGAGGATCAGCAGTTGCAGCAGGTTTTGAGGTTTCATCGGGATGGCGCCGCGCGCGGTTGAGTCGGGACGCCTGCGCATCGTAGCAGTGCGATCACCCGAAACGTTTCACGTTGGGATGAAACGGCAAGGTTCGGGAGATCCAGGCGTCCGGTGCCTGTGATCGTAAGCGTCGGCGGGGCGTAAGCAAAACGAGCAATTCTCACGCTGTTGTGAGAAAAATTGAGATATGGCGGCGGAGGGAGTGGACGCGCCCTCGGGGGTTATGGAGTTTGTTGCGCCAACAACTCAGCCGAACAAAGCGGCCCGACGGCCACAAAACCAACGCTCTGCTTGCCGCCGCGCCGACAAGCAGAGCACACGCAAACCACATCGACCATCAATGCGGAATCATCCACTGCAAGAAATTCTGCTGCGCCCACACGAGCAAACCGAGCAACACCGTCAACAGAATCGAATGCTTGAAGGTCTTCGCGAACACCACCCCTTCCTTGCCTTTGAGTTCGGTGGTCGCCACGCCGGTCGAAATGTTTTGCGGTGAGATCATCTTGCCCATCACACCGCCCGATGAATTGGTCGCCGCCATCAGCACCGGACTCAGATTCAACTGGTTGGCCGCGACCACCTGCAGATTGCCGAACAGCGCATTGCCCGACGTATCGCTGCCGGACAGAAACACCGCGACCCAGCCGAGGAAGGCCGACACCAGCGGGAAGAACGGACCCACCGACGCGACGCCGAGACCGAGCGTATAGGTGAGCCCCGAATAGTTCATCAGATAGGCGAGCCCGACGATGGTCGCCACCGTCAGGATGGCGATGCGCGTCTGCACCCACGTGTCGGCGATCGCCTTGCCGAATTCGCGCGCGCTCAGGCCGACCACGAACGTCGTGATGAGCGCCGCGACCAGAATCGCCGTGCCGGTGGCGAGCGGCTGGAAGTCCCACACCGCGCCATAAGGCGTGTTGTACAGCGTGATGAACACGGCCTTGTCGAGCCCCGGCCACGGCACCTTGACGTCGCCGATCGTGAAGACTCTCGCGATGGTCCAGACGATCACCACGACCGACACGATGATCCACGGATACCAGCCCTGGCCGCCGCTGATCTTGCCGCGCACCTCGCCGATCCGGTCGACGTTGATCGCGAATTTAGGATCGGCGGCGGGCTTCCAGATGCGCAGGAATGCGATCGTCAGAATCAGCGACACCATCGACGACAACACGTCGGTCAGGCTGTAGTTCACGTAGTTCGACGCGATGAACTGGGTCAGCGCGAAGCTCGCGCCCGACACCAGCAGCACCGGCCACACGCGCAGCATGTTGCGAAAGCCCGCATACACCGCGATCACATAGAAGGGCAGCAGCAGTGCGAAGAACGGCAACTGACGGCCGACCATCTTGGCGAGCAGATCGGACGGCAGGTGCGTCACCGCGCCGAGCACGGTGATCGGTACGCCGAGCGCGCCGAACGCGACCGGCGCCGTGTTGAAGATCAGCGTAAAGGTGAGCGCTTCGAGGGTGGGGAAGCCCAGCAGGATCAGCAGCGAACTGGTAATGGCGACGGGTGTGCCGAAGCCGGAAATCCCTTCGAGCAACGCGCCGAATGAAAAGCCGACTACGACCAGCACGACCCGCCGGTCGTTCGGCAGGTTGTCGATCATCCACATGCGAAAGGCCGCGAAGCGGCCCGAGCGTTGCGCGATGTTGTACAGCAGGATGGCCGTGACCACGATCCACATGACCGGCCAGCAGGCGAACACCGCGCCCGCGAACACGGAGTTCAACGCGAGCCCGACCGGAAACTGCCACACTGACACCGCCACGATCAGACCGACGATCAGCCCCGCGAGCGAGGCCTGCCAGGCCGGCCTGCGCGCCCAGCCGAGCAGAAGCAGCACGACGATGATCGGCAACGCGGCGACGAGGAATGAAGGTAACAGCGCATTGCCGACCGGGGTGAGTAGTTGGTGAAACATCACGTCTCCTTGGTATTGTTCGGCGCGACGCGGGGATCACGAATGAGAGGCGCGTCTCTGTAGCAGGATGGACGAACGTCAGCGGAACGTAAGAGTCGAACCGCATTGCTTATTAAACGGGTGCTGCATGTGCTTCCCAAGCATAGAACCCCGCGCGGGCACGTCAAGAAGGGAAACTACGGGCGCGCAAAAAGAAGTGGCGCAGAGCGGTTGTCCGCACGATACGAAGCACAGTGCATGAAACGGAGCGGGCGCATGCCGCGTCATTGCGGGTGCGCCCGACTTGCAGTCAGTAACGTGGCGTCGAAGCCTGCACGCGACAGGCGTTCAGTGATGCCAATGATGTCCCCATCCTCCACCCCAATACCCGCCGATGCCGATCGACACCGATGGTCCGTAGTAGCCTGGATAGCCGTAATACGCCGGGTAAGCGGGATAGACCGGAGGGGGATAGTAGGCGGGATAAGCCGGCGCCACATAGACGGGCGGCGGTGCTACTGCATAAGCGGGTGCCGCGTTCTGTGGTTGCTGTTGCTGCGCATCGGTCGAACCGGTTTGGCCCGCCGGGACGCCCTGCTGCACGGCCGTCGCGGGCGCCGTTGAATACGGTGAATAGTAAGCAGGGTAGTAGCCGGACGGATAGTAACCGTATGGGTAATAGCAGCCCGACAATGTCACGACGCAGAGGACGCTGCCGGCAGCAACGACTCTACGGGGCAGCCGTAAAAATACGCGCGGCAGCCATGAGCCCCTCGCGCGAACACTGTTGATGACGCGGGACTTCATGACGCGCTCCTCGTTGTGCCGTACACCGTCACCGTCGGCGTAACGAGATGAGCTTACGCTCCCGCGGCGCGAACACGATTGCAAAACCGTAACGGCGTATTTCACGACATTGCACCGCATCGTTCGACGCTTGCGCTGAACCTTCATGACGAGGCGGTTCGAGCGTCGTCATGAAGGCAAGCGTCGTGTTCGCTTTCGAAATACCGCGTGACTTACCGTGCAGTATGCGCCTTCACATCGCTTATTTGCCGACCTGATTACCGATGATGCCGCCCGCCGCCGCACCGCCGATCGTCGACAGCGCATTGCCGCCGATCGCCGCGCCCGCCGCGCCCCCCAGACCCGCGCCGATGGCGGTATCGCGCCCTTGCCGGCTCATGCCTTCACACGCCGAAAGTCCCGCAACGAGAGCGACGATGGTTGCGAGCGTGCCGATTTGTCGAATCGTTTTCATGATGCTGACTCCCGGTTGTTTAATTGAGTTTGTTGGACGTAATCGCCGAAACGTAAGAGGGACGAAAGCCCCCCGTTCATGCATTCGATGTTAGCCGCGCGTCGCGTATCCAGATGTGTGAGCTTGTCAGCGGATTGACGGCTTCGTAATCAAATGTTTCCCTTCGCCCAGCATGCGGCGTGCCCGGCTTCGCACACCCTCGCACAAACGGAAAAGCCCGCCAGTGGCGGGCTTCGATGCTGCAATGCAGGTTCCTGGCGGAACCGGGCGGCGCTCAAGCCATGCCCGGTCTGCACACCGAACCTTACTGCCGCTGATAGATCTCGGCACCTTTCTTCATGAACTCGATCGACTTCACTTCCATACCTTTCTTCAGCGCTTCGTCGTCGGTGACGCCTTGTTGCGCCGCGAATTCGCGCACGTCCTGAGTGATCTTCATCGAGCAGAAGTGCGGGCCGCACATCGAGCAGAAATGCGCGACCTTGGCCGAATCCTTCGGCAGGGTTTCGTCGTGGAATTCGCGCGCCTTGTCCGGGTCGAGGCCGAGATTGAACTGGTCTTCCCAACGGAATTCGAAACGTGCCTTGCTCAGTGCGTTGTCGCGCACCTGGGCGCCCGGATGACCCTTCGCCAGATCGGCGGCGTGCGCAGCGAGCTTGTACGTGATGATGCCGGTCTTCACGTCGTCCTTGTTCGGCAAGCCGAGGTGTTCCTTCGGCGTCACGTAGCAGAGCATCGCCGTGCCGAACCAGCCGATCATCGCCGCGCCGATGCCCGACGTGATGTGGTCGTAGCCCGGTGCGATGTCGGTGGTGAGGGGTCCGAGCGTGTAGAACGGCGCTTCGTCGCACCATTCCAGTTGCAGGTCCATGTTCTCCTTGATCAACTGCATCGGCACGTGGCCAGGGCCTTCGATCATCGTCTGCACGTCGTGCTTCCAGGCGATCTGCGTGAGTTCGCCGAGCGTCTTCAACTCACCCAGCTGCGCTTCGTCGTTCGCATCGTAGATCGAGCCGGGGCGCAGGCCGTCGCCGAGCGAGAAGGCCACGTCGTACGCCTTCATGATTTCGCAGATGTCTTCGAAGTGCTCGTACAGGAAGCTTTCCTTGTGATGCGCGAGACACCACTTCGCCATGATCGAGCCGCCACGCGAGACGATGCCGGTCATGCGCTTCGCCGTCAACGGCACGTATTGCAGACGCACGCCCGCGTGAATCGTGAAGTAGTCGACGCCTTGCTCGGCCTGTTCGATGAGCGTGTCGCGGAAGATTTCCCACGTCAGGTCCTCGGCCTTGCCGTTGACCTTTTCGAGCGCCTGATAGATCGGCACCGTGCCGATCGGCACCGGGCTATTGCGGATGATCCACTCGCGCGTTTCGTGAATGTGCTTGCCGGTCGACAGATCCATCACCGTGTCGCCGCCCCAGCGGATCGCCCACGTCATCTTGTCGACTTCCTCGCCGATCGAAGACGTCACCGCCGAGTTGCCGATGTTCGCATTTACCTTCACGAGGAAGTTGCGGCCGATGATCATCGGCTCGCTTTCCGGGTGATTGATGTTGTTGGGGATGATCGCGCGGCCGCGCGCCACTTCCTCGCGCACGAATTCCGGTGTGATCGCGGTGAGGCCGTTTGGACCGAACGCGCTCGCACCGAACGCCTGGCCCGGATGCTGACGGCCCATCATCGCGGCGAGCTTCTCGCCGTTCGGGCCGCTCGTCTTCAGGCTCTCCAGATACTCGGCGCGGCGCTGGTTCTCGCGAATCGCGATGTACTCCATCTCCGGCGTGATGATGCCTTTCTTCGCATAGTGCATCTGCGACACGTTCTTGCCGGCGATCGCGCGGCGCGGCGTGCGATGCAGGCCTTTGAAACGCAGGTCGGCGGTGGCGGTGTCGGCGGCGCGCTCGCGGCTGAAGTCGCTCGACAGACCCGTCAGCGCTTCGGTGTCGCCGCGCTCTTCGATCCACGCCTGACGCAGCGCCGGCAGGCCCGCGCGGATGTCGATCTTCGCGTCCGGGTCGGAGTAAGGGCCCGACGTATCGTAGACATAGACCGGCGGATTCTTTTCGCCGCCGAAGCTGTCGGGCGTATCGGCCTGCGAGATTTCGCGCATCGGCACGCGGATGTCGGGGCGCGAACCGCTCACGTAGACCTTGCGGGAATTCGGCAGCGGCGCGACAGCGGCTTCATCGACGTGGGCGTCCGCGGACAGGAATTTTGGATTGGCGTTCATCGTATCTCCATGCAAAGCAATGTGGGCCGCTAAGCAGGAGACGAGATGGAAGTAGTCGGAAATCGCGCGAGAGGTGAGGCGATGGAGCTGGAGTGCGAAATCCGTACGCTTCCCTGCGCTGGCATTATCCAGATCAGGTTCAAAGGGTATTTCTCACCCGCGCGGCACGGACCTCCAAGCTCCATGCGACGCAGGACCCCCGCGTTAGCAGCGCACACGATACACCGGCCACCCGCTGCTTGGCAACCCGTCCGGTTGAACCGAACCGCGCATTGGGGCGCGGACCGCCGTGTCCTATGCTGGTGGTGACGGGCTGGCGGGCGAGCTGCCGCGTGCTTGAATTGCAGCAAGATCAGAGCGAGAAATTGTCGGCGGCTTCGGGCTGGTACAGGATCTTGTCGAGCTTCAGCACTTTCTCCGTGCCGCTCGGCGGCGTGAAACGGATGCGCTCGCCGCGCTTCGCGCCGAGCAACGCGAGGCCGGCCGGCGAGAACACGTTCAGGCGGCCTTGCGCGAAGTCCGCGTTGGGCGGATAGACGACGGTCCAGGTCATCTGCTCGCCGCTGGCTTCGTCGGTCAGGGTGGCTTGCGAATTCATCGTCACCACGTTGGCCGGAATTTCGCGCGAGTCGACGATCACGGCGCGTTCGAGGACGTCGTCGAGCATGTCCTGCAGTTTTGCGTTGGCACCGGGCGCGGAGGCGTGCTTCTCGAGGCGGGCGACATCGAGTTCGGTCAGATAACAGGGTTTCGTCTTTTTCATGACGGGTACTCCAATTCGATCTGCATAAAAGAGAACGGCGTGCGTAAGCGTTCAGCCCGGCGCCCGAAGAAAGTCCCCTTGGGGACGACGCGGCCTGAACAGTGGAGCAAGCAGCGTTAGATCGGGAGCCGGGCGGCGAGGAGCGGGAGCGTTCGGGACGGCTCACCGGCCGGACGCGGCGCGAAGTCCGCGCGCGCCTCACCGGTTGCGCGGCGGGGGCGCAAGCGGGTGAGGGCACGGGAAGTCGGGAAGCGCATCGAGGTAGCCGGCAGGTGTCGAAAGAGAAGAGGGTGAAGGCGTTGCCTGAAAACGGAAAGCAGCGCGATAGAAAGGTCCATGTTAGCACGCGGCCGAGTGTCGCCTGATTCGATCCGCGTCGGCCTGGTGCTCGGGCAACGGGCGGCGCGGTGGCACCTGGGATGCATTCAAGCTCATCGTAAAAATGTCGTTAATGGTTCTGTCGGGGTGTGTGAACTGCTGTTGTTCATTGGGTCTGCGGCAAAGGCGGCTGCCCGGTGCGGTGACATCGCGCCGGACGGCATCAGTGATACGAAACGAATCGAGTCGGCTCACGGGAGAGTGCGCATGAAAACCAAAACATCGCGGGCACGGACGCTCGGTGCAGTGGCGGGGGCAATGACGCTGCTGGCGGCGCCATTGATGACGTCGGCTTCCGAGGGCGGCAGGGTGTCGTTCGTGGGTGCGATCGTGGCGCCGCAGCTGCAGATAACGGAAGGTAGCGCGGCTGATGGCGCGCGCGGCGGAGTGGCGGGCGTGCAGACCGCGCAGGCCGGCTCCGCGCTCACGCTGACGTTCAAAGCGCCGCCGGGCGTGACGGGCGGCGCGGATGTCGCGTTGCAGGTGAACGACGGCGTGCCGGCGCGCGACCTCGTGGCGGCGCGTTTCGTCGATAGCGGCGGGCGAATCGCCCCGGCCCGCAACGGTCACTACCAGGTCGGCCGCGACGGCGGCGTGTTGTCGTTGTCGCCGAAGGATGCGCGCACCGATACGCGCGTGACGGTGGTCGTGAGCTACCAGTGACTTCACGAACTCGCGTGCGCGGATTTCAGGTGATGGCGAGAGAAATGTCCCACTGCTGCACACGCTGAAAACACCGGGGATACGTCCCCGGTTTTGTGTTGCAAGTACACCAAAAAGTTACGATTCTTTCGTTCGGCGCGGTGGGCGCTTACTGCATAATGCGATGCGCGCCGCAGCCTTGGCGCGTGTTCGCCCCGGCCCGATTTCTTTCGCAGGCCGCGGCGTTGTGGCCCCTTTGGTCATCTATCGCCTTTCCGTTCCACCGACATGTCCGCCAGCCTCGCCCGTCAGACCGCGTCTTCGATGCGGTGTCCGCCATCCCGTCAGCGGGTTTTCAGCGGGGGCGCAATACCTCGAGCGGCATGGGCGGGTTGAACGCATGTCGCTGCAACGCTCCAGTTTCTTTTCGCGCGGTCTGCCGATCCGCCTGCCGCAGTCGCACGGCGGCCAGATCGCGCTCGCCCTTGCCGTCGTGTATCTCGTGTGGGGCTCGACGTATCTCGCCGTGCACGTCGCCCTCGGTTCGTTTCCGCCACTGCTGCTCTCCGGGCTGCGCAACCTGTTTGCCGGCATAGGCCTGTTCGTCTTCGCGGTGCGCCGAAAACCGGTCTGGCCGAGCGCCGCCGAAATCCGCAATGCCGGACTCGTCGGCACGATGCTGGTGGGTTTGTCGAGTGGCATGCTCGCCTACGGGATGCGCACTGTCGGCACCGGCACGGCGGCCGTGATGGTCGCGACCGTGCCGCTCTTCGCGACGGTGATCGCCGCCGTCGCGGGCCGCAAGATCGGCCGCGGCGAGTGGTTCGCGGTCGGCCTGGGGCTGGTCGGCATCGCGATTCTGAGTCACGGCGACAGCACGCCGGGTTCGGCGGGCGGCAGTCTGGCGATCCTGTGCGGCGCGCTGTTCTGGGCGGTCGGCGCGCATCTGGCCGGGCGTCTGAAGCTGCCGTCGGACCTGTTTCTGTCGACCGCGCTGCAGATCGGGCTGGGCGGCGCGATGTCGACACTGGTCGCCTGGGTCTCCGGCGAACGCATGCTCGACATGCATGTCCTGCCGTTGCTGGCATTCATCTACCTGATGCTGATCGGGACGATGGCCGCGTACGTCGCGTATGGTTTTCTGATTCGCCACACGAGCCCGATCATTGCGAGCAGCTGCATGTACGTGAATCCGGTGGTGGCGGTCGCGCTCGGCGCGTTGCTGCTGGGCGAGCCGGTCACGCGCTCGACGGTGATCGCGACCGTTGTGATTCTGGCCAGCGTGGGCTTGTCTTTCTGGTTCGATTACAGGAAGAAGGGGCTGGCTTGACGTTCGCCCTGGGGTGGGGTTGGTAGCGGCGCGTCTGGAGCGGCCAAAAAACAACCCCCCGCTTCAAAGCGCCGCCGCCACCTCAGCCCCTTCGCGGATCGCGCGTTTCGCATCCAGTTCGCTCGCCACCTTCGCGCCGCCAATCACGTGATAGCGCGGACGACCTGCCGCAGCAAGCGTCGGGGGTAACAGATCGCGCAGCGATTCCTGCCCCGCGCAGACGACGACCGTCTCCACCTCCAGCCACTCTTCGACGCCATCGCGCGCAATCTTCAACCCGCGCTCGCCGATCTCGAGATACGACACGCCGCCGAGCATCTTCACGCCGTTCCTCGCCAGCGTCGCGCGATGCACCCAGCCTGACGTCTTGCCGAGCCCCATGCCGAGCTTGCCGGCCTTGCGCTGCAACAACCAGATCTCACGCGGCGCTCGCGCCGGGGCCGGCGGCTTCAGACCGCCGCGCTCCCGTACCGCGAGATCGACGCCCCATTCGTCGAGCCACGCATCGCGCGGCATTGGCAGCGGCTCGCCCGTGCGATGCAGCAGGAACTCGCTGATGTCGAAACCGATGCCGCCCGCGCCGATCACCGCGACGCGGCGACCCGCCGGCGCGCCGCGCAGCACGTCGACATAGGACAGCACGTTGGGCCCATCGATACCGGCAATCGTCGGCTTGCGCGGCACGATGCCGGTGGCGATGATCACGTCGTCGTAAGTGCACGCGGCGAGCAGCGCGGCATCGACGCGCGTGCCGAGCCGCACGTCCACCCGATGCCGCTGCAGCTGGCTCTGAAAATAGCGGATCGTCTCGCTGAACTCTTCCTTGCCCGGCACACGCATCGCCAGATTGAACTGGCCGCCGAGCGTCGCGCTCGCATCGAACAGCGTCACACGATGCCCGCGAGAGGCCGCCACCGTCGCCGCCGACAAACCCGCCGGACCCGCGCCGACCACTGCGATCGAACGCGCGGCGCGCGGGTCCGTCAGCGGCCGGTAGACCAGTTCGGTTTCGCGTCCCGCACGCGGATTCACGAGACAGCTCGCGCGCTGATTTTTGAACGTGTGATCGAGGCAGGCCTGATTGCACGCGATACAGGTGTTGATTTCGTGCGTGCGGCCCTCGGCGGTCTTCACCACGAAGTCGGGATCGGCGAGCAGGGGGCGCGCCATCGACACCAGATCGCCGGCGCCTTCGGCGAGCAAGGCCTCGGCGACCTCGGGCGTATTGATGCGGTTCGACACGATCACCGGCACGTTGACGGCGCGCTTCAAACGTCCGCTCAACTCGGCGAACGCCGCACGCGGCACCGAGGTCACGATGGTCGGCACGCGCGCCTCGTGCCAGCCGATGCCGGTGTTGAACAGCGTCACGCCGGCCGCTTCGAGGGCTCTTGCGACCTGCACGGTTTCGTCCCAGGTATTGCCGCCTTCCACCAGATCGATCAGCGAGAGCCGGTACACGACGATGAAGCGCGCGCCGCACACCGCGCGCACCCGCTCGACGATCTCGCGCGCGAGCCGCATGCGGTTCTCGATGCTGCCGCCGTAGCGGTCGGTGCGTCGATTGGTGCGGGGGCACAGGAACTGGTTGAGCAGATAGCCTTCGCTGCCCATGATCTCGACGCCGTCATAGCCGGCGCGCTGGGCGAGCCGCGCGCAACGCGCATAGTCGCGCACGGTCTTCGCAATGCCGGCGAGGGTGAGCGCGCGCGGCTTGAACTTCGAGATCGGCGACTTGAGCGCGGAAGCGGACACCACGAAGGGGTGATAGCCATAGCGGCCCGCATGCAGGATCTGCAGCGCGATCTTGCCGCCCTCGGCATGCACGGCCTCGGTCAGCAGCCGATGATTGCGCAGATCGAACACGGAATTCAGCGTGCCGCCGAACGGCAACAGCCAGCCCGCGCGATTCGGCGAGATGCCCCCGGTGACGATCAGGCCCACTCCGCCTTTCGCGCGTTCGCGGAAATACGCGGCCAGCTTCGGGTAATTCCAGAAGCGGTCCTCCATGCCGGTGTGCATCGAACCCATCACCACGCGGTTGCGCAAGCGGGTGAACCCGAGGTCGAGTTCGGCGAGTAAGTGCTGGTAAGACATGGTGAGGTGGCGTGTAAGTTTTGGGTGCGCCCGAACGATACACCGCGCACCGGGCCAGCCCGCCGAGGAAAAATTCTAATCCTCGCAACCCATTGCTCCGTAAGCCATTTATCAGTCGCTCTCAGCCATCGGGCCACCCCCGGCACACGCATTGCTCGAAGCGATCGTCCATCGACACGGACCGCGCCGTCTGGAGAAACAGGCGTGATGTGCAGCAGGGATAGGGAGGGGGCTGCTTCGGAGAGCCGCCTGGGACCGTTCAAACAAATGATGAACGCGGTGTCCGGCGGTGCGGTGTCCGAAGCGGAACGCCCGTAGATCAATGGGTCGAGAGCCCACATCGATATAGGTGAACACAATGAAAATGATCCGAACCATGGCGGCCGTTGTTGCGGTTGCATCTGTTCTGAGCGCATGCGGCGGCGGGTCCGACGACGTCGGCAAGGAACTCGGCCTGACCAATCCGCAGATCCACTTCATTCACGCGATTCCGAGCGGCCCGGCCGTCGACTTCCTCGTGAACGGCAGCGCACCTTCCGGACAAACGAACGTCGCGTACAAAGGCGTGACGAACTTCACCAATATCAACACGGGTTCCACCAACGTCGGCTATGCGGCGACCGGCACGACGACCGCGCTCGCGAGCGGCAACTTCCCGAACGTCGCGAAGGGCCACGAATACACCGTGCTGGCGCTGCCGGGACTCGCCGCGCCGGATATCGGCCTGATCGACGATCCGTTCGACAAGGGGCTGCTGTCCAATAGCGCGCGGGTGCGCGGCTTCAATGCATCGGCGAACGCGACCAACCTCGATCTGTATCTGGTCCAGTCCAGCGCTACCGACATCACCACCGTTTCGCCGACGATGGCGGGTGTCGCATTCAAGAACGCAGTGCCGGCGAGCGGGCAGGATTCGATCTACGTGTCCGGCGGGCAGTACGTGCTGATCGCGACCGCGGCCGGCAGCAAGACGCCGATCTTCCAGTCGCCATCGTTCACGCTGTCGAACAATGCCGACTGGCTGGTGACGTCGGTGCCGATCGGCGGCACGCTGAGCCAGCTGGTGCCGGGGCAGATCCATTTGCTGATCGCGCAGAACGGCAACACCAGCACGCCGAGCATCGAGTTGTCGAATACGCTGACGGGTGAATAAGCGGGTGAGTTAGCCCGACGCGACAGGCGAAGGCCATAGACGACACGTCCTGGGGAGGACGGAGCGGCGATCCACGCGAGTGGGTCGCCGTTTTGTTTGTGCGTGTTGATACGGATGACTACGTATTTGCTGCCAGCAGCTACGTTCCCGGAAAGCGCGCGGAAGGACCGGTGCACGCGCTTCACGCAAGAACGCGATTCAGGTTCACGCAAGAACCCGGGCAAGAGAGTCTGGCAAGAGCCCAACTAAAGACCCGCTAAAGTACCCACAAAAAAAGCCCGCCACGGTTCCCCGTGACGGGCTGTCGAATCTCTGCATGACCCGGCGCCACAAAAGCGCCGGCCCTTCAGCTACTCGCACATAGCCGGCTTACTTGGCTTTTTCCGCCGAGTTCGAGATGGCGTTGCCGCCCTTCGAAATATCCTCGCCCGCGCCGGCCACCGTGTTGCAGCCGGAGAGCGCGGCCACCGAGCCAGCAATGAGAAACAAAGCGATCAGTCGAGCCATGGAAGTTCTCCTTGTCGAGAATGCGTCGATTGACGTGCCGATGGTGCGTGGCACGCGCTAGCTATCGTCCGACCGGGGCTTACGCCAGTCGATCCGGTCTGACTGCATGGTAAAAAAAGGGCGGGGGCGGCGCTGTCAGTTACGCTGCGATTTTGTTGTAGGCGTGCTCCGGTGTTTGCGTCGGCGCACTCCTACAACGCGGCTCGGCGGTTGCCGCGCCGCCTCGCTAGACGGGCGTTCGCGAAGGCGTCGCCGGCGGCAGATCGACCGACGGCGTCGCGGTGCTGACGCTCGGCATCGCCACGTCGATGTCGGTGCCGTTCGGCACGCCGCGCCGGATCTCGAAGTGCCCGCCACGCGCGGCGACTCGCTGACGCATGCCGAGCAGCCCATGCGTATGGGTGCGCTTCAGATCGGCCGGCTGGATGCCGACGCCGTTGTCGGCGATATGCAGCGCCACCTGGCCGTCGCCGACCTGCAACGCGATCGACACCTTCGAGGCCCTCGCGTACTTCGCGGCATTCGTCAGCGATTCCTGCGCGACGCGAAAGAGCGCGATCTCGGTCTGCTCGTCGAGCTGGATGTCGTCGGCGGGCAGGTGCAGTTCGAGCGTCCAGTTGTTGCGCTGCGCGGCTTCGTCGGCGAGCGTGCGCAGCGCGGTGACGAGCCCGAAGTTCGCCAGGACCGTGGGCCGCATGTCCTCGATGATGCGCCGCTTCAACGCGATGCCCTGGTCGAGATTGGCGAGCGCGCGCGTGAGTTTTTCGGAGATGTCGGGCGCGCTGTCCTTCAGCTTGCGGTTGGCCCACGCGACGTCCATCTTGCTGGCCGTCAGGATCGCGCCGAGTTCGTCGTGCAGTTCGCGCGCGAGCTGGGTCTTTTCGTTTTCGCTGACCGCCTGCAAGTGCCAGCCGAGCGCTTCGAGCTGACGTGTGCGTTCAGCGACGAGCTGGTCGAGTCCTTCCTGCTGCGTGATCAACTGACGCTGCACGCGTGCCTGCCGGTCGATCTGGATCCCGAGATTGCGGAACAGGAGGATGAACAGCACGATGTTCAGCGCCGACAGGCCCGCCGCGCACAGTGTCGAGATCCGCTGATCGGCGCGGCTCGCGGCGAGCGCGTGCTGCGCGCGGCGCTCCTCGTTGTCGCGCAGCAGCGTGAGGGTGCTGTCGATCAGCGAGGCGTCGGCGGGATTGACGTCGCTCGCGCTGCCGCATGCGCCGAGATTGAGTGGCTGCGCCGCCGCGTGTTGCAACGCGGCGGCGCCCGCGCCGATGCGCGCTTCGATCAGCGCGAGAATCTGCGTGAAGCTGGCGAGTTCGGCGCTGTCCGCGCGGCCGCCGCGGTAGAAGCGGTCAAGTTGCTGCGTGCTCTGACGAATACGTGCCGCGGTCGAACAGAAAGCGTGGGCGGACGCGTCTTCCTTCGTCAGAAGAAAATGGTTCTGCTCGGCGGACAGGCGCGATAGCTGACTCGCGAGTGTGCTCAGTTGCACGGTGACATCGCGCGCTTCGAGCGCGGTTTCGTATTCGGCGGTGATGCGTTGGCGCGCCGTTTCGAGAATCACGAGCCCGCCCACCGTGATGACGATCGCCACCGTCATCGCAATCGCCCAGCTGCGGGCACGCATCCAGTCGGCGAGTCGCGCTGCTGCGCCTTGGCCGGCTAACGCTGGCGCGCTCGACAGGTTCTGAACATCTGGCACATTCGGCTCCTCGGATGGGCCATCAGTGTAACGTCCGCGGCGTCCGGGGCCTTCACCGCGCATCCCCCGGCGTAACGCCGCCGTAATCCCATGTAAGCGGATTCTCACACGAAAACCGGCGTGCGCCGGAATGCGCGCGGCCCTGCGGATCGATAGGATGGACCTGATCGTTCATTCACTGTTTCCGGAGGAAGCCATCATGTTGAAGTGGGCGTTGTTCTTCGCCGTCATCGCGGTGATCGCGGGGCTTCTCGGCTTTACCGGCATCGCGGCCGGCGCGGCGGCGATCGCGAAGTTCCTGTTCGTCGTGTTCGTCATTCTGTGCGTGGTGTTCCTTGTGCTGGGCTTCGTGGTGACGAAGAAAATCATCGATTAGCGCCGCTGCGGCGAGCCGGTTGCGTGCCATTTCTCCGGTAGCGCGGAGCGGCTCGCGTCAGGCCGATGCCAGTCAGTATCGGTCGATATCCGTCGATACCCACAGAAAAGGAGAGTCGCCATGCTTCACTATGCCGTTGTCTTTTTCGTGATTGCGATCATTGCCGCCGTGTTCGGTTTTACCGGCATCGCGGCAGGCGCGGCCGAAATTGCGAAGATTCTGTTCTATATTTTTCTGGTCGTGTTCGTGGTCACGTTGCTGCTCGGCGTATTCCGAACATAGACCTGCGCGCACCAACGCGTAGTCTTGATCTCTACCGGCGCATCAGGCGCGATTCGTGCGGGATGCGCGGTTTCCCCCAATACCGCAGAAAGGAGAATTTCGATGGCGAACCAATCTGGCGACACCTTTGTGATGGACGTCAAGAAGATCCGCGAGGATGCGCGCAAGCACATGTCGGACGGCGCGGTCACGCAGACCTATGGCGCGGATCTGAAGACGGTGCTGAAGCTGCTCAACGACGCGCTGGCCACCGAAATCGTCTGTGTGCTGCGCTATAAGCGGCATCACTTCATGGCCAAGGGCATCAATTCGGAAGCCGTGGCGGCGGAATTCGCCGCACATGCGGCCGAAGAGCAGGGCCACGCGGACAGCATCGCCGAGCGCATCGTGCAGCTGGGCGGCGAGCCGGACTTCGCGCCGGACGGTTTGAAGACGCGCGCGCACTCCGAGTACAAGGAAGGCGGGAACCTCACGGACATGATCAAGGAGAATCTGATCGCCGAGCGCATCGCGATCGACACGTACCGCGAGATCATCCGCTATCTCGGCGAGAAGGACGTGACGACGCGGCGTCTGTTCGAAGACATTCTCGCCGTCGAAGAAGAGCATGCCGACGATATGGCGGACCTGCTCGCGGGCCGGGAATAAGGAAAACGCACGAGGCAGTGCGGGCGGCGCGGCGCGCGCGGGCGAGTCCGAAGGTGTGCCGCGTCGCAGGCGTCTTTCGTTTCGTGGACCTCCGGCTGAGCCCGTGCCGGAGGTCATTACAATGTCTGCTTTGGAGCGATTCCATCGCGGGGACACCAGACCGATGATTCGAGTGTTGATAGCCGACGACCATGCGATCGTCCGAGGTGGCTTCAGGCAGTTCGTCGCCGACGAGCCGGATATGTGCGTCGCGGCCGAAGCCGCCACCGGCGACGAAACCATCAGCCTCGTGCGGGAGCAGGCATTCGACGTGGTGCTGCTCGACATCGCGATGCCGGACAAGAACGGCATCGACACGTTGCGCGTGATCAGGCAGGTGCGTCCCGAACAGGGCGTGCTGATCCTGTCGGGCTACCCCGAGAGTCAATATGCGATCAACCTGCTGCGCGCGGGCGCGAACGGTTATCTGAACAAGGACTGCGAGCCCGACGAAATCGTGCGGGCGATTCGCGCGGTGGCGCGCGGGCATCGTTATCTGTCGGAGGCGGTGGCCGACACGCTCGCCGACAATCTCGACAAGCCGGCCGCGGGGCGGCCGCATGAAGCGCTGTCCGAGCGTGAGTTCCAGATCTTCTGCAAGCTCGCGGCCGGGCAGATTCCCACCGAGATCGCGGAGGAACTGCATCTGTCCGTGAAGACGGTGAGCACGTACCGCGCGCGCGTGCTGGAGAAGATGCGGTTGGCGAACAATGCCGATCTGACTTATTACGCGATCAAGAACGGCTTGATCGAATAATGGACGATCGAGATACCCTGATGAACAGCGAATCGAACCGAGTTGCCGAGCAAACCCGTCCCGCTCCGTTGCGCGTGCTGCTGATCGAGGATTCGCCGCTGATCCGTCGCAGCCTCGTGGAGGCGATCGACGCCTCGGGTTTGCTGCAAGTGGCCGCGTATGCCGATTCCGCCGATCAGGCGATTGCGCTGCTCAGCGACGAAGCCTTCGATGCGGTCATCGTCGACCTGCAGTTGCGGGAGGGCTCGGGCGCGCCGGTACTGGCCTATTTGCAGCGCGAAGGGCTGATCGACTCGATGTTCGCAGCCGTGCTGACCAATCATGCGTTGCCCGCCTATCGGGAGCGCTGCGAGCAGTACGGCGTGCGCCACTTCTACGACAAATCGTTCGAGTTCGATCGTGTGATCGACGCGCTGCACGAGTATGCGTCGGCGCGAAGCGGCGGGTGAGTGCGCCGTGTGGAAGAGGAGTCGGTGCGGGCTAAAGCGGATGCGCAGACGCGAAGCAAACGCGAACTGGCACTGAGCGTGAGAGCAGCGCGAACCAGATGCGAGATGAGCGCTGTGAGGCAAGCGCTCTGAGGCAAGCGCTCTGAGACAAGCGCTCTGAGACAAGCGCTCTGAGACAAGCGCTCTGAGACAAGCGCGAGCCGAGCACAAGGCAAGACGAGCACAAGGCAAGACGAGCACAAGGCAAGACGAGCACAAGGCAAGACGAGCACAAGGCAAGACGAGCACAAGGCAAGACGAGCACAAGCCGAGCGCTAATCAGCCTTGCAGGAACGCGGGTCGAGCGTGACGCAAGTGCGCCCTCAGCCCGTGCGCCGGCCACTCAGCCTAATGCCCCGCGCGACGGCAGCCGCAAATGATTCCACGCCGCCAGCCCCGCGAAGACGATCCCCGCCACGCTGACGCCGAGCCACCCAAAGGCCGGCCAGACCACCGCGCCGACGCCCGAGCCGAGCGCTCCGCCGATGAAATACGCGACCATGTACACCGTATTCACGCGGCTGCGTGCCTCGGGTTTCAGCGCGTAAATGCGCGATTGATTGGAAATCTGCGCGGCCTGCACGCCAATGTCGAGCACGATCACGCCCACCACCAGCCCGGCGATACTCTTGCCGGACGCGCCGAACACGACGAACGCGAGCGCCACCAGCACGATCGACACGGTGACGATCGCGCGCGGTCCGCGCCGGTCGGCGAACTTGCCGGCGAGCGGCGCGGCCATCGCCCCCGCCGCGCCGACGATCCCGAACAGCCCCGCCGCCTGCGGCCCGAGATGAAACGGCGCGCCTGCCAGCAGCAATGCCAGCACCGACCAGAAAATGCTGAATGCCGCGAACAGCGCCGCGCCGGTCAGCGACGCTTCACGCAGCGCGCGATGCTCGACCAGCAGATGCCACATCGACACCAGCAGCTTGCCGTAGGGCAGCGTCGAGGTCGGCTGGCTCTTCGGCAGGCGCAGGATGATCACGACCGCGAGCGCCAGCAGGGCGACCACGGATGCGCCGAACACCGCGCGCCAGCCGAAATACTCGGCGATCAGACCCGAGGCGGTCCGCGCGAGCAGGATGCCCAGCAGCAGGCCGCTCATCACCGTGCCGACCGCGTGGCCGCGTTCGGCCGGCGGCGCGAGTTCGGCCGCGAACGGCACCGCCTGCTGCGCGATCGTGGAGAGCACGCCGATCGCCAGACTCGCGACGATCAACACCGCGAGCGTCGGCGCGGCCGCCGCCACGACCAGCGCGACGCACATGGCGGCGATCTGCAGCAGGATCAGGCGGCGGCGGTCGAAGCGATCGCCGAGCGGTGCGAGCAGCAGCATGCCGGCTGCATAGCCGAGCTGGGTGACAGCGGGCACCGTGCCGACCCACGACGCGCTGCCCGGAAACGACTGGCGGAAGTTGTCGAGCAGCGGCTGGTTGTAATAGATGTTCGCGACCGAGACACCGGCGATGGTGGCGAGCAGAAACAGCAGGCCGCGCAACGACCGGTCGGCGGAAGCGGGGGTGGAAGCGTCGGAAATGGACATGAGAGCGGCGGGTCGACGGACCGGCCCATGCGCGGTCCTCAAGCGTGCCGATCATACCGGAGCGGGGCGGTTTGTGCTGACGGCGGCGAAGTGTGCGAAAAAGCGTCGGCGGACAGCCGTTTGCCGCATCGGCCCGCAGATTGACGGGTGGTTCGCGCGCTTTGTGTGTCGTAAAGCGGCGTGCTTTCCGGGACAGGTGCAAACGGGGCCGTTCGCGATTCTCGTGATACGTACCGGTGCGGGCTGCTCAGCGATGACATGATTCATGCGATCTGCGTCGAGATAGCGATGCCCGCGAACTGTTTCTTGCAGGCCGTGCTCGTCGCCGCGCTCGGGATGCCGTCTTTCAGGTGGTCCCGGCGCGTGAGCGGCGACGCTCAGTCGATCAACGCGCCTTCGGGCTCGTAAAACGGATAGGGTCCGTCGGCGCGCTCCACATACGCGTGGTGCGTGACGATGCCCGTGGCCGGATCGTAGCGATGCAACGCATACGCCGGCGGTTCCATCACGAACACCGACGGCGCATCGTCGCGCAGATCGAGCCCGACCTGATGGCCGGGCGCCGGCACCGCGGACGCGATCGTGCCGCCGAAGCGCACGAACATCGGCCGATGGACGTGCCCGCAAATCACCCGCTCCACGTTCGGATGAAGCGCGATCAACGCCGAGAGCCTGGCGGATGCGGCAGGGTCGAGCCTCAGTGAGTCCATATGGCCGATGCCGCAGGTGAATGGCGGATGATGCAAGGCCACCACCGTCGGCGTGTTCCCGGCCGCGTCGAGTTGCGCCGCGAGCCACGCGAGTCGTGCGTCGCACAGCGTGCCGGCGCTTTGGCCGGGGACCATCGAATCGAGTGCGATCACGCGCAGCGGCCCGACGTCCACCGCGTACTGCACGAACTCGCCGCCGCTGCGCAATTCCGCGCGCTCGGGAAACGCCGCGCGCAACGCGGTGCGTTCATCGTGATTGCCGACCAGCAGGAAGTAGGGGATGGCCAGCGGCGCGAGCAAGGTCTTCAGGTGTTCGTACTGTTCCGGGTCGCCTTGATCGACGAGGTCGCCGGTCATGATCACGGCGTCGGGACGCGGTTCGAGCGCATTGAGCGCGGCGACGCAGCGCGCGAGGTAGGCGGCCGTGTCGACCCGGCCGTATGCGAGCGCGCCGGGCCGTTTGATATGCAGGTCGCTAATTTGAGCCAGCAGCATGGGGAGTCCTTGTCATTGCGCGCCGGGACATGGCGCGGCGTTGTTACGATAGCGCAATCAGCGCGTCCTGCGAGATCGAGATGCCGACCGGTGTGCCGCGCGCCAGCTCGACGCGCCCGGCCACGTCGATCAGCAGCGGGTCCGGTGCGGCGCCCCCGATCGTCAGACGGGTGCGCTCGCCGAGAAACGCGCTGCTTTCGATGCGGCCGCGCAGATGCGCGCTCGCCGGGTCGGCCAGCCATGCGTCTTCGGGGCGGAAGAAAATCTCGTGCGGCTGATGCGGGTGCGGGCTCGTGGGTGGGGGCATCGACGGCAGCGGCACGGCGCCGCCGCTCGTCATTAGCATGCCGTCGCGCGCTTCGCCAGCGACCCGGTTGATCGTGCCGACGAATTGCGCGACGCTCCGGTTCGCCGGCCGATAGTAGATGTCGCGCGGCGAGCCGATCTGTTCGATGCGTCCCGCGCTCATCACGACGATGCGGTCGCCCAGTTCCATCGCCTCCGCCTGGTCGTGCGTCACGTAGACGGTCGTGATGCCCAGCTCGCGCAGCAATGCATTCATCTCGCTGCGCAAGGTGTCGCGCAGGCGCGCGTCGAGCGCGGTGAGCGGCTCGTCGAGCAGCAGCACGCGCGGCTGCACCGCGAGTGCGCGCGCCAGCGCCACGCGTTGACGCTGACCGCCCGAAAGCTGGTCGATGGGTTTGTCGGCGTGGGCGCTGAGACGCATCATGCCGAGCAACTCGTCGACCCGCTGCCGCGCGGCGGCAGCCGGCATGCGCCTGATCTTCAGGCCGTAGCCAATGTTGCCGCGCACACTCAGGTTGGGAAACAACGCGTAGCTCTGGAACACCATGCCGACCTGGCGCTTTTCGATCGGCAACGCGGTGACGTCGTCGTCGCCGAACGCGATGCACCCGCCCGCGTCCGGTGTTTCGAGTCCGGCGATCATGCGCAGGGTCGTGGTCTTGCCGCAGCCGGAGGGCCCAAGCAGGACCAGCGTTTCACCCGCGTCGATCCGTAGATCGAGCGGTTCGAGCACGCGCGTGCCGCGAAAGGTTTTCGCGCATTGCGTGAGCGTGATCGGAATGGAGGCAGGTTTCATGGCGTGTCGATGGAGTTCGATGAGGGCTTGGCGGAAATGTTCCTGGCGGGATGCGCAGCGCCTGGCACCACGTCGGTCGCTGCATCCGCTGCAAGCTGTTTCGCAGTAGAGCCGTTGCCGCGTTTCGCCGCCGCGCTGCGCTGGCCGGTCGCATCGACGCCGAGCCATTGCATCGCGACGAGCAGAGGCATCGTCATGATGAAGAACAGAATGGTGTACGCGCTGCCGATCTCGATGCGCAACGACGCGTAGGTGTCGGCGAGGCCGACCGGCAGCGTCTTCGTCTCGGGTGTGTGCAGCATCCACGTGAGGTTGAATTCGCCGATCGACAGCGTCAGCACCGCCAGCGCGCCGGCGACGATGCCCGGCCGCGCGTTCGGCAGCACGATCGTCACGAAGCGTGCGAAGAAGCTCGCGCCGAGACTCGCCGCGCCTTCCTCGAGCGTGCGCAGATCGCTGCTCGCGCATACCGCGGCGACCGCGCGCACCATGAACGGCAACGTGAACACCACGTGCCCGACCACGATGAACGCGGCGCTCATGCGAAACCGCGTGAAGCCGCCGTAGATCACCAGCAGCGCGAGCGCGGACGCGAGACCGGGCAGTGCGATCGGCAGCACGAGAAACTCTTCGATGACGCGCGAGAGCCGCGTCCTGCTGCGCGCGAGCACGTAGCCCGCGGGCACGCCGGTCAGCAACGTGATGAGGAGTGTCGCCGCCGCCACTTCGAGCGACAGCCACACCGAGCCGTGATACTGCGTCCACACTTCGACGAGCCAGCGCAGCGTGAGTCCGCTGGCGATGCCCTTGAAGTAGTTGACCGTCAGCCCGGCCATGATCGACATGATGACCGGCACGATCAGAAACGCACACAGCAGCAGCGTGACGAACCATTGACCGGCGGCGAGCCATGTTCGCGCGCCGGGCGCGCGCAGCCGCAAGCGCGAAGCGGTGCCTGAATGAGTCTCAGATCGTGCTGAAGCAGTGATGGAATTCATCGACGTGTTGTCGTCAGGTTGGGATGCGCCGGGTCGGGACATGCTACTCATGCGCTCGCCGCCACCGCCGCGCCGCTCACGCTGCGCGCGAACGCCAGCACGGCCCACGTGACGATGCCGAGCACGATGGACAGACCCGCGGCCGTCACCATGTTCGCGTTGAGGGTGAACTCGGTATAGATGGTCATCGGCAGCACGTCGATGTCGGTGGCGAGCGTGAAGGCCGTGCCGAACGCGCCCATCGCGGTGGCGAAGCACACGGCCCCCGCCGCGACCAGCCCCGGCGACAGCGCGGGCAACACGATGTCGCGCGTGATGCGCCACGGCGATGCGCCGAGCGAGCGCGCCGCTTCTTCGAGCGAGGCGTCGAGCTTGGTCGCCGAGGCCATCACCGTGACGATCACGCGCGGAATCGAGAAGTACAGGTAGCCGAGAAAGAGGCCGCTCATCGAATACGCGAAGACCCAGCGCTCGCCGGTGAGTTTCAGCGACAGCGCGCCGATCAACCCCTGGCGTCCCGCCAGCATGATGACCATGAAGCCGACCACCACGCCGGGAAACGCGAGCGGAAACGTCAGCAGCGCGAGCAGCGTGCGCTTGAACGCGAACTCGCGGCGCGCGAGCAGCAGCCCGGCGATCACCGACAACACCAGCGTCGCCGCCGTGACCGCCGCCGACAGCAGGACGGTCGCGCCGAGGCTCGACATGTAGCGCGGATTCGTCAGCATCGCGCGATAGGTGGCGAACGCGTGGCCGTCGCCGCTCAACTGCGCAAGCGCGGCCATCGGCAGCAGCCAGAACGCGAGGAACACCGCCAGCGCCGGGGCGAGCAACGCGATGCGCCAGCGCAGCGGGAACGTGATGTCGTTCAATGCATCACCTGCAGATAGCGTTCGCCGAAGCTCGCCTGCTTCTCGGCCATCTTGCCGAAATCGACCGCTTTCGCGCGGGCATAGTCGCTCGCGGGCAGGAATTTCGCGGCGGCTTCCGCGCTCATCGCATTGGCACGGACCGGGCGCAGATAGGCGTCGGCCCACAGCTTCTGGCCTTCGTCCGACAGCACGAAGTCGAGCACCTTGCGACCGTTCGCGTCGTGCGGCGCGCCTTTCACGAGGCTCATCACGTAGGGCACCGAGATCGTGCCTTCCTTCGGAATCACGAACTCGACGTTCGCGTGATCCTTGTACTTCGCGCGATAGGCGTCGAAATCGTAGTCGAGCAGGATCGGGATTTCACCGGACATCACGCGCGCGTACGCGGTCTGCTTCGGCACGATCGGCGCGTTGGCCTTCAGCTTGCGGAACCAGTCGAGGCCGGGCTCGAAGTTATCGAGCGTGCCGCCGAGCGCCTGGTTCACCGCGACCGCGCCCGCATAGCCGACGAACGCGCTCGACGGATCGAGGTAGCCGATCATGCCTTTGTATTCCGGCTTCAGCAGATCAGCCCACGAGCGCGGCACCGGCTTGCCTTCGAGCGCGTCCTTGTTGACGAAAAAGCCCAGCGTGCCCGAGTGGATCGTGAACCAGTAGCCTTGCGGGTCTTTCAGGTTGGCGGGGATGTCGTTCCAGTGCGCCGGCTTGTACGGCTGGATCACACCCTTGTCCTTCGCCTGGAATGCCGACGATACGCCGAGGTACACCACGTCGGCGACCGGGCTTTTCTGCTCGGCCATCAGCTGCGCGATCGACTGGCCGGAGTTCTTGTTGTCGAACGGCACACGGATGCCGGTCTTCTGCTGGATCGCCTTGATCTGGCTGGCCCAGTCGGCCCATTCCGGCGGGCAGTTGTAGCAGATCGCGGTTTCGTCGGCATGGGCCGCCTGCGGGGCGACGGCGGCGAGCGCCGCGCCGGTGGCGATCATGACGTGCGCGAGACGGCGCCACAGCGGTTTGAGCGACGAGGCGAAGCGTGAGGGTGAGCGGATCACTGCGGGTCTCCTGGAGAGGACGAGAGCGGGTGGTTTGAGGTTGGGTCGATCAAACGGGCTTTGGGGCTTTCTGCTTTTTGCGAGGCCGCGCAGGTGAGGTGTGTGTGCGACGCATGCGACTCACGTCACTCACAGCCTCGGCGCGGCTCGTGCAGCGGGTCAGGCCAACGGTTGTTCGGTCGCCGCCGAAGCACGCGGCGATGTACTGTCCGTGCGATTCGAAATCGCCGCGATGGTCGCGCCTTCGCGCAAGCTGTGCGGCAAGGTCAATGCGAGCGATGTGTTGGCGGATGCGTCGTCGTCGCCGGTGACACGCGCGAGCAGGCGCCGCCAGGCCGCACAGCCGATCTCGCGATTCGGCGCGCAAATGCTCGCGAGCGGCGGCGACAGCAGCTCGCCCATCGCGAGGCCGTCGAAGCCGAGAATCGACATGTCCTGCGGAATCCGCAGACGCGCGCGACGTAGGCCGCGCATCACGACCATCGCGAGCAGGTCGTTGCTGCAGAAGAGGGCGGTCGGGCGACTCTGTCCGCTCGTCAGATGCGCGAGCACGGACGGCGCCAGTTCTTCCGCGTTGAAATCGACTTCGAGCGCCGGCGCGGGCGTGAGACCGGCTTGCTGCATGGCCTGCGCGTAGCCGAGATGGCGTTGACGCGCGCGGTCCGATGCGGCCAGCGTGCCCGCCAGCATCAGGATGCGGCGATGGCCGTGGGCGATCAGCGAGCGCACGCCGTCGTAGGCGGCGAGCCGATTGTCGACCGATACCGACGGCCGCCGCACCGTGTCGTTGTGCATCAGCACGTAGAGCAGGCCGGCGCGGTCGAGTTCGTCGAGCAGCGGATGCGTGTCGGCGTCGGTGACGGTCAGAATCAGGCCTTCGACGCGCTGTTCGCGCAGCGTTTCGATGGCGTGGCGTTCGCGGTCCGCGTCGTACTGGGTGGTCATCAGCATGAGCCGGTAGCCTTGCGCCGACGCGAGTTCGTCGATGCCTTGCAGGCACTCGGCGAACACCGGATTGGCGAGCGTCGGCAGGATCACGCCGATCAGCCGTGTGCGCTCGCCGCGCAGCTGCCGGCCGAGCGGGCTGGGGCGGAAGTTCAGGGCGTCGATCGATTGACGCACCTTGTCGAGCGTGATCGGGTTCACGGTATGCGGCGCATTGATCGCGCGCGAGACCGTGGCGATGGAGAAGCCCGCGTGGGCGGCGACATCTTTGATCGTCGGGATCATGGTTTCCGCTCTGGCTGTAAACGTTTTCGTGAGCGGATTATCGGGAACGTTTGTGACTGCCGGATGACTCCGGGTTCGAGCGAGGCGAGGGGGAATGGCGGCGGGTGTCTGCGGCACGAGGCGCCGGTTGGTGCGCCCGCCGGGCAATGGTAGAATTCGCGTCCACGCGCGATTGCAGCACCTGCCGGGGTGATGAAATTGGTAAACATAGCGGACTTAAAATCCGCCGCTTAACAGCTTACGGGTTCAAGTCCCGTCCCCGGCACCACGCTTGCAGCAAGAGTCCTACGCTTTTTGCTCCCTTCCTGCGGGTGCGTGGGGTGTCGGTTTTTCTGCCCTGAACCGGATTTCTCGGCTCCTTCATCTTCTGCCCGATCTTCTCGACTGCGGCCGCCAATCTTTCTGTGATCAGGTGCGAATACCGCCTGGTCGACACGACCGACTTGTGCCCGCGCGCGCATCCAACTGTGAATAGGTCGATCCCGGCATTGATCATCTCCGATGCCTCGCCATGCCGCAGGTCGTGGGACTTCGTGTTTGGATAACCGGGCGCGACACGCGCTCGCTTCCATGCTTTCTCGAACTGCTTGATCGTCAAGGTGAAGCGCATGCGGCGCGCTAAGACCGCGACGCACGGGTGACCACCGCAGCGCCAGATCTGGATGCATGCTGAATGCCGGGTTGTATTGATGAGGCTGTCGCGCTCATCGCCGGTGCTATGATCATCTGTGAAACAGGGAGAGCAACATGACTCCGCGCGCGAAGTACCACGACTATTGGTATGAGATTTCGGCCACTTCCGTAGACCCGGATGGTTCGCAATGGCAGGGTGAACTCAGACTCGGCAGGTACGGAACCGGAGAGACCATTCTGGACGGGCACCTCGTCCCAGGATACTTCGACACTGAGCCTCAAGCACGAGACGCCGCCGACGCGTATGCGCGTGTCTATATCGATCAGCTCTGACCGCAGACAGGCTAAGGTGGGTCGATCATGGGTTCAGGCTCCATTCGAGCAGCGGTTGATCGGCGCGGACGTACAACGGATGGCGTGGGGAGCCGTCCTTCGTCGTGCCGAGACACCAGAGGCGCGCGCCGGCATTGCGCATGATGCTGGCGACTCGATTGGCCCGCTCGAGCCTGGCGTTCGATCCCCAGGCGCACACGACGTCGCCACACTCGCGGGCGAAATTCCACAGGTAATCGTCGTTATCGGGACCGACCGGATCAGGATGCGTCCAGAGCGCCGCTGGATTCGTCGAACGCAGCGCGTAGAGGTTCGCAACCGCGAGGCCGTTGCAGTCCCACATCTTCCCGAAGCCGCGGCATCGGCGAATGGTGGGGTCGTCGAGCTGCGCATCTGCGGTGCTTGGGTTGAGCATGATGAACAGGGCCGTCGACTTAACCGGCGCCAACAATTCAGCGGCACGCGTCAGGCGATAGCGATATGCGCCGCAAGGGCTGATAACGGCGCTCACGATTGATCCTCGACAAAAGAAGCGGCGCATAATGCTGAGATCCCTTTGTCAACACGATGGAGGTGGATGTGACCACTCTCGCTATAGACGCCATTCGCATCAATCCGGCGAACGACAGGATTACCCACGTGCGCTGGGCTCCCGTCGACCCGTCGACGCGTGACTGGTTGTCTCCCACCTCGATTGTCGAGGTAGACGAAGTCGTGGCCGCGATACGTCGGGGAGATGCTGTTTGGTCCCTTTTTACTCTTGGCGGCACACGGTACCTGGGGCCAAAAATTGTGACTGTCGCTCACACCAACGGCCACGACGGGATTAACACCGATGTCCCTGGCGATCATGTCGAGAAATGCATCGACGATCTGCCGCGCATTTGATTGCATACCTTTAAGATTGCTCGGCACTGCGCCTGCATTAGTGGTCATGGTGCCCTCACTCATTTCCCGATTGCTTCGCGCGGTGCGCGGATGAACTCTGCTGCCGCTTGCGCGTTGATCGCGTTACCGTAGGCACGTCGGCCGCGACGACAGCCAAGCCACTCGCCCGAGCAAAGCGTTCAACGGGATGTTCGCGCACTCGCGACCGTCCTTGTGATCGCGCGTAGTCGGCGTCGGCCGCGAAGTACGTTCCGTCGCGGATGTGCGGAGCACCGACGCGCGCACACGGGAAAGGTGTCGCCCCGCAGGCGCAAATCCAAGGTTCCCAGGTCATCGAAAACAAGGTCGATCCAAGGCTCGACGCCCCTGCTTGCAACCTGCTCGCCAAAGGCGATTGCAGGGCCGCGCTCCTGGATAGCGGCGCGGGCGAGTTCCAGTGTGGCGGGTGCCCGGTCGTGATCAGAAAGCGGGCGCGAAGCTCGGCATGTGCTTTGCGTGACACAGTAAGGCCATGCCGTCGAGCTTGCGCGCGTCTTCGTCCGTGATCGGGGCCGAAGAATGTTCCGCAGCATCAGGGGGCACGCTGATAGTGACGGCACGCTCTACCGACGCCTCCACATGAGAACGTGGCACAACACAGAATTTCACTTGCCCAGACTCTTCATCGTAGAAGCTGATTAATGCCAACTCGCTCTTGCTCATCAGTCTCCTCTACACAGTTGATAGTTTCCGAACGCGCGCTGTTTGCACAGTACGTAATGAGTTCAGAATTCGTTTCGCCGATACGGTCGAACTGCGCTGACGACGACCTCTTTACACGTTAAGCGAATATCGAGTCCGATATTGGGTTCAAGATCGAACCGGATCAAATCGTCGGGTGCGGCCGACAAGGAGATCTGCATGATCGAGGCTTCTTCAAGCATCGCATCGACATCGATCTCCGAGCTGCGAATATCCAGGAGATCCAGCACGACCAGATAATCGGGGCCTGCGTCGGCGCGAGGGGCCGCGTAACGGTTGTGCAACACCTCCAGCTGGAGATCGATCAGGTAGCGTCCGCGATCAGCCTGCGGCGGTGTCGAATCCGCGGTTTCGAATGGACGCCGCTTTCGTTGTAAAGAGAACGTCGCCACGGCCGAGTCGTGAAAGGACGGATATTCGCCGAGAATTTTAATGAGCAAACCATTGTTTCTCGCCAGTTCCCAGCCCCATGTCCTGTTTTCACTGCTCATTCGTTTCTCCCTCGAAACACGCTCTACCTGCGATTGATCGGTGACATCGGAAAATGAGTGTCATCTCTCACTCCCGCGTCGAAGTTATGGCCGTGTGCGTCCCCGCGACTCTGATGATATTGGGCGCATAGGTTGCCGTTCGAATCGAAGTAATCTATGTCAAGGCCGCTCGGATGGATGCGATAGCCGCCCGGTTCGTTGCCTGTCAGGCGGACTCCGCGTGCGGCGATCTCCTCCGCGTCGCCAATAGTATCCGGCGTGTACTCGAACGGCTGCGCATCCGCCAGTGGCGTCGACAGGTCTGCCGGGAGGTCATCGGTCTTCATCGCGTTGCGGGCAGCGATACGCTTTGCTTGCTGCGTGCCGGGGTCATACGGGCCGGACAGCAAAGGTTCTCCCGGAGGAAACGCAGCGCCCTCGGCCCACGGCGTGGCCCAGCGCGTTACTGCATCGACGAACCCCATAGCAGCCCCGCTGCTGGGCGGCAGCAACCCACTGGCGATACCACCTGGCGATGGCTCTTGCGCGACCAGCACCACGCTCTCGCCACGAATCATCGACCGCAGGGTCTCTACCACTTCGAGATCCGCACCGACTCTCAGGAGCCGCTGGTGCCAGTAAAAATGCGTTCCGAGAAACGCGCGGACGCGCCGCACAAGTGCGGCATCACGAGCCCAGACATCGGCGTATGCGCGTTGCGTGAATTTCTTGCCTTCCTCAACCGCCTGTTTCTGCTCGGCCGTGAGAAAGATTCGCCCACCCTCATACGCATCCCTGCTGTACATCATCCCGCGGTGCGAAGCATCTGATTTGAGTTCCGTTCCCATTGTTCTGTATCGGGAAGTCAAGCAGGTGCCGAAAAGTATCCTGGAACGCGAAGTGATATTGTCAAGAAAGGTTGTGGCTTGCGTTCACCTGGCGCCGCTGTGATTCCTCCGGAACTCGTTGCGCCCGGTGTCGATGTCGCGGAGTATCTCGCGGCCATTCCCGACGTCGCGGCGGCCGGCGTAGCCAGCCGTGTTACGCTCCCTCGGCCGCCGATGAGGCGACGCGCGAACACATACCCACCACCATGCCCCACCTGAAATACCTGACCGGCTACCCGGCGCCTTTGCAAGAGAAGGTGAGAAAGCTTATCGCCGACGAGCAACTGGGCGCCTATCTCAGCACGCGTTACCCGAACACGCACGACGTGCAAACGGACCGCGCGCTGTACGCCTACTGCGCTGACCTGAAACGCGAACACCTGCGCAGTGCCGATCAGATCGACAAGGTCACTTACGACAGCAAACTCGACGTGGTACGCCACGCGTTGGGCCTGCACACGAGCATCTCGCGCGTGCAGGGCGGCAAGCTGAAGGCGAAGAAGGAAATCCGCATTGCGTCGCTATTCAAAGGCGCGGCGCCGGAGTTTCTGAAGATGATCGTGGTGCACGAACTCGCTCATCTGAAGGAGAGCGATCACAACAAGGCGTTCTATCGTCTCTGCGAGTTCATGCAACCGGGCTACCATCAGATCGAATTCGATTTGCGTCTGTATCTGACGCATCGCGATCTGACGAAGAAGCAGGGCTGAAGGCCCTTCAGGCCGCCACTGCCTCGAGCGCCGCCGACGCCTTCAGCAACACCGGAATCGACTTCGAAGTCGGCGTACCCGCGCCATCGGCCACCGACGACAGCGGCACGAGCGGATTCGTCTCCGGGTAATAAGCGCCGAGGCACCCGCGCGGAATGTCGTACTCCACGAGCAGAAAGCCGTCGGCATGCCGCTCGATGCCATCGGCCCACACGCTCGTGATATCCACCCGCTGTCCCGCGACGAAACCCAGCATCGCCAGATCGTCCCTGTTCGCGAACAGCACGCGCCGTTGCCCATAGACGCCGCGATAACGGTCGTCGAGCCCGTAAATCGTCGTGTTGTACTGATCGTGCGAACGCGTGGTCATCAGCGTCATCAGCTTCTCGCCATGCTGCTTGCGCGCCTGATGAATCGGCGTCGCGACGTCGATCGCATGCACGAGGAACTGCGCCTTGCCGCTCGGCGTCTTCCAGATCCGCTCGCGCGACGCCACGCCCAGGTGAAAACCGCCCGGGTTTTTCAGGCGCTCGTTGTAATCGTGGAAGCCGTCGATCACCTTCGCGATGCCGTCGCGGATCAGCGCGTAATCCGCCGCCTGCGCGAGCCAATCCACCTTGCCGCTGCCGAGCGTCGCATGCGCCATCCGCGCGACGATCGCAATCTCCGACAGCAGATTCTCCGACGCCGGCTTGTTCATTCCATACGAGATGTGCACCATGCTCATCGAATCCTCGACGCTCACGCCTTGCGCGACGCCATTCTGCAGGTCGATCTCGGTGCGCCCGAGCGTCGGCAGGATCAGTGCGTCGCGGCCATGCACGAGGTGGCTGCGGTTCAGCTTGGTCGTGATGTGCACGGTCAGATCGCAGGAGCGCATGGCTTCCCACGTGCGCGGCGTATCAGGCGTCGCGATCGAGAAGTTGCCGCCGAGACCGATGAACACCTTCACCTTGCCGTCGAGCATCGCCTGGATCGTGTTGACCACGTCGAGCCCGTGCTCGCGCGGCGGCTCGAAATCGTAGACCTCGCCGAGCCGGTCGAGAAACGCCTGAGTCGGCTTTTCCTCGATACCGACCGTGCGGTCGCCCTGCACGTTCGAATGGCCGCGCACCGGGCACAACCCCGCGCCGCGCCGGCCGATATTGCCGCGCATCATCATCAGGTTCGACAGCAGTTGCACCGTCGGCACCGAATTCTTGTGCTGCGTGAGGCCCATGCCCCACGTCGAAATCACCGCGCGTCCCTGCACGTAGATGTCGGCGAGCTTCAGCACGTCGTCGAACGGCACGCCCGCTTCGGCGACGATGGTGTCCCAGCGCTCGGCGCGCAGATCGTCAGCGAACGCGTCGAAGCCCACGGTGTGTTCGGCGATGAAGCCGACATCCAGCACGCGTTCGAGACCGGAGGCGAGCGCTTCGTCGTCGAGTTCGATCACGCGCTTGGCGACGCCCTTGATCAGCGCGAAGTCGCCGCCCACTTTCGGGCGAATGAACACGGAGCTGATTTTCGTGCTGCCCATCGTCAGCATTTCCACCGGATGCTGCGGGCTCGCGAAGCGTTCGAGGCCGCGCTCCTTCAGCGGATTGATCGACACGATGGTCGCGCCGCGCTTCGCGCACTCGCGCAGTTCGCCGAGCATGCGCGGATGGTTGGTGGCCGGATTCTGGCCGAAGATCAGCAGCGTGTCGGCGTGTTCGAAGTCGTCGAGCGTGACCGTGCCCTTGCCGATGCCGACCGTATGCGGCAAGCCGCGGCTGGTCGCTTCGTGGCACATGTTCGAGCAGTCGGGGAAGTTGTTGGTGCCGTACATGCGCACGAACAGCTGATACAGAAACGCGGCCTCGTTGCTCGCGCGGCCCGACGTGTAGAAAGCGGCGCGGTCCGGATCGTCGAGTTGCTTCAGGTGGCGCGCGATCAGATCGAACGCTTCGTGCCAGCCGATCGGCACGTAGCGGTCGGAGAGCGCGTCGTAGACGAGCGGGTCGGTCAGGCGGCCGTGCTGTTCGAGTTCGAAGTCCGACTGCGCCATCAGTTCTTCGACCGTGTGCTGCGCGAAGAAGGCGGGCGTCACGCGCTTGCTGGTCGCCTCGGCGGCCACCGCCTTGACGCCGTTCTCGCAGAACTCGAAGGTGGACGCGTGCTCGCGATCCGGCCACGCGCAGCCGGGGCAGTCGAAGCCGTCCGGCTGATTCTGCTTGAGCAGCGTGCGGTAGTTGCCGCCCGTCACCTTTTCCTTGAGCAGGTTGATGGCAACGTACTTCAGCGCGCCCCAGCCGGCGGCCGGGTGCGTGTAGGGTTCGATACGGGGTTCGCTGCGAGCTTCGGATTTCTTCATGATCTTGCCGCTGGATAAGGCCTGGCGCGTGTGAACGGCGCTCGTTAAGCCGATGCCTGCAAGACTACTGTGTTCCAAAAAATGCGCTGCATACAGAAAATCGAAAAGCGGAGGGATACAGTTGGCGGATTTCTGTCATAGACTGGCGCTTCCCACCACGTTTGCGTTTGATCCAGGCCCTTGAAACTGTACGAGAAGCTCGCCGATGAAATGACCGAAGCCGTGCGCCGCGGCGTGTTCGCGGCGGGCGAGCGGATTTTGTCGGTGCGCCAGGCGAGCCAGCAGCACGGCGTGAGCATCAAGACGGTGCTGCATGCGTACGCGTTGCTGGAAAGCCGGGGCATTGTCGAGAGCCGGCCGCAGTCCGGCTATTTCGTGCGTGACGCCGCTGCGCGGGCGCTTGCTCCCGCCGCACCGCAGCCGGGCCGCAGCCGGGCGCCGCAAGCCGCGCCAGTGGCGGCCGAGGTGGACGTGAGCCGGCTCGTGCTGTCGACGCTGCGCAGCATCCGCGCGCACGACGCCGTGCCGTTCGGCTCGCCCTATCCCGATCCGTCGCTGTTCCCATGGCGGCGCATCAACCAGTACGCGAACGCGATTGCGCGCCGTCAGGCGAGCTGGAATCTGATCGACGACCTGCCGCCAGGCAACCCCGAGTTGATCCGCCAGATCGCGCGGCGCTACGCCGAAAACGGCATGCCGGTCGATCCCGGCGAGATCGTCATCACGCTCGGCGCGACCGAAGCGATCAACCTGAGCCTGCAGGCGGTCGCCAAACCGGGCGATACGGTGGCCGTCGAATCGCCGACTTACTACGCGATGCTGCACGCGATCGAGCGCCTCGGCATGCGCGCGATCGAAGTGGCGACACATCCGCGGGACGGCATCGACATCGAGGCGCTTGCGCAGGTGATCGCGCGGCAGAAGATCGCCGCGTGCATGGTGATGCCGAACTTCCAGAATCCGCTCGGTTTCCAGATGCCTGACGCGCGCAAGCGGCAACTGGTCGGGCTGCTCGCCGCGCACGAGATTCCCGCGATCGAGAACGACGTCTACCAGGAGCTCTATTTCGGCGAGGCGCGGCCGTCGACGCTGAAGACCTACGACACGAAGGGACTGGTGCTGCACTGCGCGTCGTTCTCGAAGAGTCTGACGGCGTCGTACCGGATCGGCTGGGCGCTGCCGGGACGCTACCGCGCGCAGGTCGAGAAGCTGAAGTTTCTCAATACGCTGACCACGCCTTCGGTGCCGCAGGTCGCCGTCGCCGATTACTTGCGGCAGGATGGCTACGATCGTCATCTGCGGCACGTGCGCAAGGTGTACCGGCAGCAGGCGAGCATCATGACGGCGCTGGTGCAGCGCTTTTTCCCGGTCGGCACGCGCATGTCGACGCCGCAAGGCGGCTATGTGCTGTGGGTGGAATTGCCCGACAGCGTCGATTCGATGCGGCTCTATCAGGCGGCGCTCGCGCGCAGCATCACGATCGGGCCCGGCATGATGTTTTCGACGCGCAACGATTTTCGCCACTTCATCCGGCTCAACTACAGCTATCCGTGGACGGCGCAGACCGAGGCGGCGCTGAAGACGCTGGGTGAGCTCGTCAAACAGATGACGTAAAGATGACGTAACAAGGAGGAGACACGAATGGACGACGATGAAATCGATCCGGTGCTGGCCGCCGTGCTCGCGCAACTGTGGCGCGCGCATCGGGAAACGCCGGGCGGCGCGTGGTCGCTCGCGAAGCTGTCGAAGCAGGCGGGCGTGCCGATGAGCGGCTTGCGGCGCCAGTTGACGGCGCTCGCCGACGGCGGTCTGGTGGACACCACCTTCGACGAGGAGGGCACCGGCACCGCGCGGTTGAGCGAACTGGGCGAGGGGGTGTGCGCGGAGTTGTTCGGCGGCGAGGGCGAGGCGCCGGATGTCGAGCAGGCCGATGAGCCGCCGCCGAAACTTCACTGACGTGTGCGGTGACGCGAGGGACGTGAGGCACGCGAGGCACGCGGGATGACGGGGCCTGGGCGGCTAACTCGCCTGTGTGGTCAACGCCCCCGCACCTCGCACGATGTTGCCTAACGCACCGGCGGCAGGAACTTCAGCAACGCATCGGTAACGGCCTCCGGCTGCTCTTCCGCGACCCAATGCCCCGCGCCGTCGATCTGCACGGCTTGCACGTCGAGCGCGACATGGCGCAGCTCCTCGCCGACGATCGGCCCGAGGCTGCCCGCTCCGCCGATCCCCAGCACCGGCATCGTCAGCTTGCGCTGCGCGAACGCCTGGTTCTGCCGCGCGTCCGCAGGAAACGCCCGGTAGTACTCGAAGCCCGCGCGCAGCGCGCCCGGCATCGCGTATTCGCGCGCGTAGGTTTCTTCGACGTCGTTCGTGAAAGCCCGCGAATTGACCGCTTCGGAATTGTGGAACCACTTCAGGTACGCGAGTTCGCGGCCTGCGATCAACATTTCCGGCAGGTCCTGCACCGCATAAAAGCGGAAGTGCCAGGTGCGCGGCATCTGCACGATCCGATCCCACGGCTCGATGCCGGGCAACGGCACATCGAGGATCGCGAGCCTGCGCACTTCGTCGGGATGCTGCGCGGCATATGCATACGCGACCATGCCGCCCATGTCGTGACCGACCACGTTCACGTCCGGGCCGAGGTTCAGTTGCGCGACCAGCGCGTGGATATCGTCGGCGATGCTGGCCTTCTCGTAGCCCGTCGCGGGTTTGGCGGTGTCGCCGAGGCCGCGCAGGTCCGGCGCGAGCACGGTGTAGCCGCGCGCGACCAGTTGCGGCATCACGAAGCGCCACATGAACGAAGTCGAGCCCCAGCCATGCAGCAGCACGACCGGCGTGCCGTGTCCTTGAGCGAGCAGGTAGTGGTAGCGCACGCCGTTCACGTCGATCTTGCCGTCGCGGATTTTCGCGGATGCCGCGGCCAGCGCGGACGAATCCGGCGCGAGGGCGGCCGGTGCGCCGGCGGCGTTCGTGGCGTCGCCGGCGCTGTGCGCGGCGGGCGTGATGGCCGCGAGCGACATCGACAGCGCAACGGCCAGCAAAGCGGAAGACAGTTTCAGACGCATGATTGTCTCGTTGGGAAAAAGGGCGCCCGCCGGGTCGTCCTTCACGGAGACCCGGGTGTCGGGAGCACAGGGGGGGTGGTTAGACGCGGCGCAGCGCACGCCGACGGACGAACCGGCTCAATCGCGACATGAGCCGCCGCGATGGCGGGCGCCCGTGCCGGGCCGCGAGCCCGGCGACGACGCTGTCCTGGCTGTCCTTAAAGCTGGCTCATCCCGCCATCGACGATGATTTCCGTGCCGACGATGAACGCCGATTCGGGCGCGGCGAGATGCAGCACGGTCGAGGCGATTTCTTCCGCCTTGCCGAAGCGGCCGACCGGCACCTGGGCGAGAATCTGGGCGGCGGTGGCTTCGAGCGCGGCGGCGTCGAGGCCGAGCTTGCCGTACAGCGGCGTTTGCACCGGGCCGGGGCTCACGACGTTGACGCGCACGCCTTGCGGCAGCAATTCCGCCGACAGCGTCTTCGCGAGCGAGATCAACGCGGCCTTGCTCGCCGCGTACACCGACGATGCCGGCATGCCGATATGCGCATTGATCGACCCGTTCATCACAATCGACGCGCCCTTGTTCAGGAGCGGCAGCAAGGCCTGGATCTGGAAATACGCGCCTTTGACGTTGGTGTTGAAGGTGGCGTCCCAGAAGGTTTCGTCGACGTCGGGGAAGGGCGCGAACTTCGCGGTGCCGGCGTTCACGAACACGGCGTCGAGCCGGATGCCCGCGGCGTCGATCGCGGCGGCCAGTTCGCGGGCCGAGGCGATCGAACCGGCGTCGTTGCGCACGGCGAGCGCATTCGCGCCGAGCTGGGTGCGAGCGGTGTCGAGCGCGTCGGCGTCACGTCCGGTGATGACGACACGCGCGCCTTCATCCGCGAAGGCCTTGGCGGCCGCGAAGCCGATGCCGCTGCTGCCGCCGGTGACGAGAACCGATTTACCTTGGAAGCGAGTCATTTTGTTTCTCCGAAAGAGTGTTGCGGGCTGGTGAGAAGGATATTGCGCCTGATAAAGGGCCTTGCCGTACCACTTTCTTGAGGCACTCGTTCGAAGATATCGAACATGTCTGCCCGACACTGCGCCGGACCCCACAATACGGGTTTCGTTATGGGCGGGATAACGGATAAAAATTTTTCCGCTGAAATTGGCCTTCGAATATGGCCCCGTATGCTGACGCCTTGCCCGGACAGTCCGGGCATTGTGGCAGGCACGGTCAACCATCTTCGGAGAATCCATGAAAACAAAGCTGGCGCGAGCGCTGACCCATTCATTGCGCATCAATGCCGTCCGTTCCGTGCTGGACACCGCATGCAACGCCTGCGTCGGGGTCACTGCCGCGGCGCTCCTCGCGTTCGGCGCGGGGCCCGCGGTTGCGGCGAACACGCAGCCGGTCGGCATCGCGTTCGTCTATCTCGGCAATCCGGGCGACGCCGGCTGGACCTATGCGCACGAGCAGGGCGTGAAAGAGGTCGAGGCGAAGTTCGGCGACAAGATCAAGGTGACGCGGGTCGAGAACGTGCCGGAGTCGGCGGATTCGGAGCGCGTGTTTCGCGATCTCGCGGCCAAGGGCAACAAGATCGTGGTGGGGTCGAGCTTCGGCTTCCAGGATTTCGAGCTGAAAGTCGCGAAGGACTTTCCGGACACCGTGTTCGAACACGCGACGGGTTTCAAGAAAGCGGGCAACTTCGCGACCTATGACGTGCGCACCTATCAGAGCGCTTATCTGGCCGGCCTGGTCGCGGGCTATACGACCAAATCGAACACGTTGGGCTTTGTCGGCTCGGTGCCGGTGCCGGAAGTGGTGCGCAACATCAACGCGTTCACGATGGGCGCGCGCTCGGTCAACCCGAGCGCGCGCGTGAAGGTGGTGTGGATCAACAGCTGGTTCGACCCGGGCCGCGAAAAGCAGGCCGCCGAAACGCTGATCGGCCAGGGCGCCGACGTGCTGATCCAGAACACCGATTCGACCGCGACGATGCAGACCGCCGAGCAGAAGAAAGTGCATGCGTTCGGCTGGGATTCCGACATGAAGAAGTTCGGGCCGAACGCGCAACTCGGCGCGTGCGTGAGCAACTGGGGTGTGTATTACACCCATCTGGTCGAGCAGGTGATGTCGAATACGTGGACCAACGCGCCGGTGTGGTGGGGGCTGAAAGAGAACGCGATCGATCTCGCGGACATTAACACCAGCGCCGTGTCGCCGGTCGCGCAAAAGGCGCTGAGCCAGAAGCGCGACGACATCATCTCCGGCAAATTCAATCCGTTTGCCGGGCCGATCGTGGACCAGTCCGGCGCGGTGAAGGTCGCCGCCGGCAAGTCGTTGAGCGACGCGGAACTGCTGCGCCTGAACTGGTTCGTGCAGGGCGTGGACGGCACGCTGCCGAAATGAGCGATTAGTTTGGCTCACTAACTATTGTCGAAGGAGAGCGTCGTTGAGTCTGAGCGATTCGAATGAGACTGTCGCGCAAGCGGCGAACGCGCCGCCACAAGGATTGACGCCGACGCACGAGCAGATCGTGCGGCATCTGCGGCATTCGAGCCGGATCGCCGAGCGCGCGACGCTGCTCGGCCATCATCCGTTCGGCGCGGTGCTGGTCGGGCCGGACCAGGAAACCGTGCTGATGGAGCAGGGCAATGTCGATACGGTGAATCATGCCGAATCGGTGCTGGCGCGCGTGGCGGCGTTGAACTTCACGCCGGAGTATCTGTGGAGCTGCACGCTGTACACGTCGGTCGAGCCTTGCTGCATGTGCGCCGGCACGATGTACTGGGCCAACATCGGGCGGGTCGTGTTCGGCATGACCGAGAAGCGTCTGCTGGAGGCGACCGGCAATCACGCGGAGAACCCGACGATGAGCGTCGATTGCCGCTATGTGTTCGATCATTGCCAGAAGCGGGTGGAGGTGATCGGGCCGATCGCCGAGGTCGAAGCCGAAGTGATGGAGGTGCAGCGGCGGTTCTGGAGCGGGCGGTAGCGAGGGCTTTCTGTTTGCGGCTGTCGGGTTGTGTGTCGGCGCGAGCCGTGGATGAAGGCGTCAGGGAGCGCCACGGGCATACGCATGGATACGCGTGCCCGTGGCGCTCGCTCACTTGCGGGTCTGTCGTCTGTTTATGAAGCACGCCGCCCTATTGCGACGCGCTCGCCTGCATTTGCGATGACCCCACCATCGCGACCCCGCAGAACCAGTCGCTGCCGTGCACCTTGTATTTCCATGGATGGCCGGTCTCCCTGATCACGGTCGAACACTGCTCGTTCACCACCGGGCCGGGGTTCGCCGCCGTGCATTGAAGCAGCGTGGTTGCCGCTGCCTGAGCCGTCGTCGTCGACGGTTTTCGCCGACCACCGGATGCATCCGGCGCACCCGGTTCCGTTGCGACAGCGTCTGCGCCCGCGCTCGACGGCGCAAGTGGCGTCCCTGTCCGCATGCTGTCGATCAGCCGCTGCAACTCCTCGATACGCGTCGCATACCACGTCCCCAGACACGCCGCGTCGCGGCAATTCGCTTCGCGCCATGCCCACTTGCTGTCGCTGTCATCGAGAAACGCACGACGGTCGACGACTCGCCGACGCGCTTTCCAGTACAGTTGCCCGAGCGTGTCGTCGAGCTTCGAAAGCGCGGGATCGTTGCAGATCATGCGTTCGGTAAGCGAGCGTCCCCTGTGACAGTCGAAGCTGGTGGCGTGGGCGGGCAGATGCGCGAGCATCAGACCGGCGATCAGAAGCGGACGAAAAACTTTCATGGCGTTCCCGGCGTTGCGTGGATTTCTCATGCAACGGATGATCGGCCGGGCAGCCCGAACGCAGACGCCCGAAAAACGCGTGACTTCGGGCAGGTCGTTACCAAATCTTGCTCCGCATGCGTGACGCAGAGCGGGCGGATGCGTCGCGCGACACGCCGGCCGAACGTGTTCACGCATGCGCCGTGCAAGTGCGCGGTTGGCGCACGCATGGCGCAGTGAGGTGAGCTGCGTTGCGTCTGGGAACCTCGGGCGCTCATGCGCTCTACGCTCATAAGTACACACGTTGGCCGGCAAGTCGCAAGCGGCCTTTGAAACGGGAGAAGGAATGAAACAACATCTGGTTCGATGTCTTTATGTAGCAGCCGGCTTGCTGGCGCTGCCCGTCGTGGCCGACGCGCAGTCGCAGGCTTTCACGGCGAGCGGCGTCAACGTGCGCGCGGGCCCTGCTGCCGATTACCCGATCGTCGCGCAATTGCCTCCCGGAGTACCGGTGACGGTGATGGGCTGTATCGCCAACTACCAATGGTGCGATGTCGCGGCGCCGAATCTGCGCGGCTGGGTGTTTGCGTCGCTGCTCAGTTCGCCATACCAGGGTGGCAACGTCCCGCTGATGAACTATGGCACGGTGCTCGGCCTGCCGATCCTCGGTTTTTCGATTGGCGATTACTGGGGCAACTATTATCGCGGCCGGCCCTGGTACAACCAGCAGTCGCGCTGGGCGCATCATGCGCCGCCGCCTCCGCCGCGACCCGGGGCGGGACGCCCGCCGGGACATCCGGGCGCGCGTCCGGGCGGGTATCCGCCGGGGTATGCAGGCGGACGGCCACCAGGCGGTCCGCAACCCGGGCATGCAGGCGGACGGCCGCCAGGCGGTCAGCAACCGGGGAACGCAGGTGGTCGGCCACCGGGCGGTCCGCAACCGGGGAACGCAGGCGGTCGGCCACCGGGCGGTCAGCAACCGGGGAACGCAGGTGGTCGGCCACCGGGCGGTCAGCAACCGGGGAACGCAGGCGGTCGGCCACCGGGCGGTCAGCAACCGGGGAACGCAGGCGGTCGGCCACCAGGCGGACAGCAAGGCGGCACAGGTGGTCGTCCCCCGGGTGGCGAATCACACGGCGGCGGTGGCAACCACCCCCAAGGCGGCCCTTCGCAAGGCGGGGGCGGAGGCCGTCCGCCCGGCGGAGGGAACGGTTGAGGAAGCTGAAGCGCCGAAGCCCGCTGCCCAGGCCGCGCCACGTCAGTGCGGCTCAGGCGGGCTCCGGCCCAACGTCCACGTCGGCCACGACGACCTTGACGCCATCAAAATCGGCGGCATACGCGCAGGCACTTCATCAGCCTGGATTCGCGCAACCGCGTACCTCTGCGCCGTCCCTATCTGCCGCCGTCTTCAACCCATCCCCATACGCCCTGTCATGCATTAAGAATATTCCGCACCGGCTTCGCGTAAACCCCGGTGTGCCGCGTACACTAGATTGCCGATGTTGGGTTGGGGGGCGCATACATGACTAGCGAAGCGACATCAGGTGGCACGATGGGAGCAGCGCCAGAGGGCACCCACTATCGGCCCGATCTGGCCGAGGAGGTGTTGGCGTCAGAGCGTGGCGTGTTGCGGCTGATTACCCGCAACACGCCGCTGCCGGAATTACTCGATGAAGTATGCCGCCGCGCGGAAGCGCTGCTTGGCGAAGGTGCGTCCTGTTCGATCCTTCTGCTCGACCCCGACGGCGTGCACGCCAGAGTCGGCGGCGCGCCGTCGCTGCCGCCGCAATTCAGCGCGGCGATCAACGGCGTCGCGATCGGTCCGCGGGTCGGGTCCTGCGGCACCGCGATGTACGAGCGGCGCCTCGTCATCGTCGAAGACATCGAAATCGATCCGCTGTGGGCGGACTATCGGCACCTCGCGCTGCCGCTCGGCTTGCGCGCCTGCTGGTCCGTGCCGTTCGAGAACGACGCCGGCACGGTCCTCGGCGCGTTCGCGGTGTACTACCCCACCTCGCGCCGGCCGAGCGCCGAAGCGGAGGCGATTCTGCGCGACATCGGCAGCAGCGTCGGCCTCGCGGTTCATCAGGACGTGATGGCGCAGCGTCTTGCGCATAGCGAAGAGCATCACCGGCTGGTGGTCGATCATCTGAGCGAAGGCATCGTCGTGCAGTCGCGCGCGGGTGTCGTGCTGGCCTGCAATCCAAGCGCGCAGCGCATGCTGCGTACGACCGCTCAGATCATCGGCCGCAGTATCCGGACGGTGATGACGCGCAGCTATCACGAGGACGGCACGCTCGTCAGCGAATCCGACCGTCCGACCTCGCGGGTCCTGGCGACCGGCAAGCCTATCCTCGGCGTCACGATCGGGGTGGAACTCGTGGGGGGCGACGTCGTGTGGATTACCGAGAACGTCGTGCCGATCATCCGGCCGGGCGACAGCGAGCCCAGTTCGGTGCTGATCTCGTTCACCGACATCGGCCCCGTGCGCGAAGCCCAACAGCAGCTCAAATTCCTCGCGACTCGCGACTCGCTCACCGGTCTGTACAACCGCGCCTATCTCACCGAACGGATGCGCGACCTGTTCGAGCCGGGCGCGGCGGCCGGCGGCGAACTGGCGAGCGTCGCCGTGTTGTTCGTCGATCTGGACGGCTTCAAGAAGGTCAACGACACCGCCGGTCACGAGGGCGGCGACGCGTTGCTGTGCAGCGTCGCGGAGCGGCTTTCGGCCTGCGTCGGACGCCGCGATACGCTCGCGCGCGTGGGCGGCGACGAGTTCGTGATCGTGATCAGCGCGTATGAGAACAGCGGGCATCTGATCGGGCTCGCGCGCCGCATCCTCGACATGATCGCGGTGCCGTTCGCGGTGGCGGGCAACGAGTACTACCTGGGGGCGTCGATCGGCATCAGCCTGTTTCCCGAGGACGGCCAGGACGTCGCCACGCTGATGCGCAACGCCGATTCGGCGATGTATCACGCGAAGCAGCGCGGCCGCAACAACTTCCAGTTCTTCACCGCCGAGCTGAACCAGCATCTGCAACGGCGCTTCACGATCGAGCAGTCATTGCGGCGCGCGCTCGCCGCCGACGAGCTGAGCCTCGTGTACCAGCCGATCGTCGACAGCCAGGATGGCCGCACGATCGGCGCGGAAGCGCTGCTGCGCTGGTACAACGCCGAGCTCGGCAACGTGTCGCCGGGCGAATTCATTCCGGTCGCCGAAGACGCGGGGTTGATCGTCGAGATCGGCGGCTGGGTGCTGGCGCGGGCCTGCGCGCAGGTTGCGCAATGGCGGCGCACGCTCGCGCCGGATCTGATCGTCGCGGTGAACCTGTCGCCGCGGCAATTCAACGACGGGCTGCTGGAGCGCATCGAAGGCTGTCTGGAGGAGTCCGGGCTCGAACCCGCGGCGCTCGAACTGGAGATCACCGAACGGCTGCTGATGAGCGACAGCGAAACGGTGCTGCCGATCCTGAGCGCGCTGAGCGCGATGGGCGTGCGCATGTCGGTCGACGATTTCGGCACCGGCTATTCGTCGCTGTCGTATCTGAAGCGCTTTCCGCTGCACAACCTGAAGATCGACCGTTCGTTCGTCGCGGGCTTGCCGGATCATCGCGATTCGATCGCGATCACGCAGGCGGTGGTGGCGATGGCGCATTCGCTCGGCATGAACGTGACCGCGGAAGGCGTCGAGACCGTCGAGCAGGCGGCCTTTCTGCGCGCGATCGATTGCGACAAGCAGCAGGGGTATCTGTACAGCCGGCCGGTCGGCGCGAGTGCGTACGCCCGCCGCTTGTGCGACGCGCAGTTGAGTCTCGCCGGGGAGTCTTGAGCGCGGCGGGAGGGGAGGGGGTCGCCGGATTGAGGGCCGCTGTTCTTCGTGTGAAGAGAGGCTGGCATGGGGATAGGCAGATGTCCATGCCAATGCCCGCGAAGCGCCCGAGCCGTAGCGCTCAAGCCGCATACGTAGACGCCCGCAAGCTCGTCGTCACGGTCTCCAAGGCACGCCTGCCGGCCCGATTGTTCAGATTGCCAAACAAGTGCCTTCGCGTTCCCGGTATTTATCCGCGGGTGCGGACTCCCTAAAATTCTCCCATTGGAACGTAAATCGAGTTCGGCGCCGAAGCGGCGCCGGGCGATGGGAGTCGTCATGCCGGCCTTGATCAGGAATCAGCTTTATCGGCCATCGGTGGTCCTGCCGATGGTTGCCCTCATGCAGGTGATGGTGTCGCAGGACTTCAATCTCGGCCAGGTCGGCTGGGTGGTCGCGGCGCGTGGCGCGCAGGCCGCACTGCAACGCTCGCGCGAATTGATCTGCGCGGTGCATTGCCACGCCTGAGCCGCAGCGGGAGACAAGTTTCGGTGATGCACGGCAATCACGCAGCCACCGCGAGGTAACGACGCAGCAATCGGCAACACCGCATCGCGACGCGAGGCACTAAGGGTAAGATGCTACGACCTGCACCCCAGCCTCGGGAGAGTCGCCATGCCACAGCACTTCGACGCAGTCGTGATCGGTACGGGACAGGGCGGCTCGCCGCTCGCGGTACGTCTTGCTCAAAGCGGCCGTCAGACCGCGGTGATCGAGCGTGCGGCCTTTGGCGGAACCTGTGTAAACGTCGGCTGCACGCCGACCAAATCCTATGTGGCCAGTGCCCGCGCGGCGCATGTCGTGCGCCATGCGGCTGAACTCGGCGTGCAGGTGAGCGGCTCCGTCAACGTCGATCTCGCCACGGTCAAGGCACGCAAGGACGGCATCATCGGCCAGTCGCGCGACGGGGTCGAGAAATGGCTGCGCGGCACGGACAACGTCACCGTGTTCAACGGCCACGCGCGCTTCACCGGCGCGCATACGCTCTCGATCAGCGGGCCGGGCGGCCTGGTGCTGAACGAAATCAGCGCCGACGAGATATTCATCAATACCGGCACGCGCGCCGTCGTGCCGCCGCTCGAAGGTCTGGAGCGGATTCGCTATTACACCAACTCCAACCTGCTCGAACTGACCGAGCTGCCGAGCCGTCTGGTGATCGTCGGCAGCAGCTATATCGCGCTCGAATTCGCGCAGATCTTTCGGCGCTTCGGCAGCGAGGTGACCGTGCTGGTGCGCGGCGAGCGCGTGCTCAGCCGCGAGGATGCCGACTTCGCCGAGTCGGTGCGCAAGGTGCTCGCCCGCGAGGGCGTCGAGTTCCGCTTTGGCGTGCAGCCGTCGCGGGTCGAGCCGCATCCGCATCGCGCGAACGACGTGTGCATCGGCTTCGAGCAGAACATTCCCGCGCTGGAGGCGTCACACCTGCTGTTCGCCACCGGCCGCGAGCCGAATACCGACGATCTCGGCCTCGCCGACGCAGGCATCGCGGTGGACAAACACGGCACGATTCCCGTTGACGGCCAGTTGCGCACCAATGTGCCGGGCGTGTGGGCGATCGGCGACGTCAACGGACGCGGCGCGTTCACGCATACGTCCTATGACGACTTCCAGATCGTGGCGGCCAACCTGCTCGACGGCGGCGCGCGCAGCGTCGATACGCGGATCATGGCCTATGCGGTATTCGTCGATCCGCCGCTCGCCCGCGTCGGGATGTCAGAAGAAGAGGTGCGCAGGAGCGGGCGCGCCGCGCTGATCGCCACCATGCCGATGTGTCGCGTGGGCCGCGCGCGCGAGCGCGGCGAGACCGACGGCTTCATGAAGGTGATGGCCGACGCGCAGAGCAAGCGGATACTCGGCGCGGCGATTCACGGCGTCGAAGGCGACGAGGCGATTCACACGTTCATCGACATCATGACGGCGGGGGCGCCGTATCCGACCTTGCAGTATGCGATGCACATCCATCCGACGATCAGCGAGCTGGTGCCGACCCTGCTCGACGGGCTCAAGCCGATGGCATGACGGGCCGGGCACGAACGATGAAACGCGCGCTTGTCACGGGCAATCTGTTCGATCTCGGGGCGTTGATCGGCGCCGATGCGAACGCCGAAGAGCAGGTCGACGCGCTCGTCGAGCAGGCGGGCGTGACGATCGAACGGATCGTGTCGACGGGGCAGGCGAGCCCGCCCGGCTTCTGGTACGACAGCCCGCGCGCCGAATGGGTCGTGCTGCTGAGCGGCGCCGCGACGCTGGAATTCGAAGGCAGCGCCGAGCCGCATCCGATGAAGCGCGGCGATCACGTGTTGATCGAAGCACATCGCCGGCATCGGGTCGCATGGACGAGCGACACGGAGCCGAGCGTGTGGCTCGCCGTGTATTGCCCCGATGTGGCGGATGGCGCGTCGGGTTGAGCGGGCTCGCTCCATAAGTTCGCGCCGTTTCTCCAGCCTGTCGGCGCAGGCAGCGTAGGCAGCGTAGGCAGCACACGCGCGCACGCAGCCCAGGAACGTTCACTCTCATCGGGCACGCGCATCGACAAAGCATCACAGCATCGCGGATAATCGGCAGCGGCGCGGTTCATCCGGCGGACGCGGGCGAGCGGTGCGTCCAACTACATTCTTCATCAGGGAACCCCACCGATGGGCAAGGGACGAGTCGAGGCCTTCAGCGATGGCGTGATCGCCATCATCATCACGATCATGGTGCTCGAACTGAAGGTGCCGGAGGGCTTCGATCTCGCCTCGCTGCGGCCGGTGGTCCCGGTGTTCTGCGCATACGTGCTGAGCTTCATCTACGTCGGCATCTACTGGAACAATCATCACCACATGTTCCATGCCGTGCAGAAGGTCAACGGCGCGGTGCTGTGGGCCAATCTTCATCTGCTGTTCTGGCTGTCGCTGCTGCCGGCCGTCACGCATTGGCTCGGCGAAACCCATCTGGCCGCCTGGCCGACCGCGATGTACGGCGTCGTGCTGTTCATGTCGGCGATCGCGTATTTCATTCTGACGCGCGTGCTGATCCGCGAACACGGCAAGGAATCGACCATCTCCAAGGCGGTCGGCAACGACTTCAAGGGCAAGGTGTCGGTCGTGCTTTACCTGCTCGGCATCGGGCTCGCGTTCGTTCTGCCGTGGGGGTCGGCTGCACTCTATACGCTCGTCGCGGCATGGTGGCTGATCCCGGATCAACGCATCGAACACGTGCTGGGCGCGTAATTGATGCTGACACTCAAGCTCCTGCTGGTGCCGGCTTTTCTCGCCGCGCTGACCGTGGCGGGGCGCGTTTGGGGGCCGTCGGTGGCGGGGTGGCTCGCGGGGCTGCCGGTCGTCGCCGGGCCGATCGTGCTGCTGCTCGCGTTGGAGCGCGGGCCGTCGTTCGCGGCGCAGGCGTCGGCGGCTTCGATTGCGGCGATTGCCGCGTCGGAAGCGTTCAATCTTGCTTATGCGTGGACCTGCCGGCGCTTTGCGTGGCCGCTCGCTTTTGCCGCCGGCATGGCGGCGTGGCTGGGCGCCGCGATGCTGCTGGTGCAACTGCCCGGCTCGCTCGTAGGGGCGTTCGCGGCGGCCTGCGTCGCGGTGATGGTGTCGCAAAGCGGCCTGCCGCGCGTGACGGGCCCGGTGCCGGCGGCGCGCCTCGGGCTCGCCGATCTCGCCGTGCGCATGCTTGCCGGCGCGCTGCTCACGGTCGCGGTGACGACCTTGTCCGCGTCGATGGGCGCGAAGTGGAGCGGCGTGCTGTCGGTGTTTCCGCTGCTCGCCATCGTGCTCGCGGTGTCCGCGCAACGTGCGCATGGCGCGGACTTCGTCGCCTTGCTGATGCGCGGCATGGTGATCGGGCGCGGCTCGTTCGCGGCGTTTTTCGCGGTGACCGCCATCCTGCTGCCGCGATACGGTGTGTGGTGGAGCTTCGCCTGCGCGGCGCTGATCTCGATCGCCGTGCAGGGCGCGACGCGGCGCATGCCCGGCGTGCGGCGGCCTGCGCAAGTTTCAGCCGTGTCGCGCGAGCTCGCCGGTCAGCAGACGGAGTGAGGCCGTTTGGCCGATACTTGACGGCATGACTTCGCGCAGCTCACGTTCCCAGGCCACCCGTATCGGGCTCATCTCCGATACGCATAACCTCATGCGTCCCGAAGCGCTGAACTATCTCGCCGGCTGCGACGCCATCATTCATGCGGGCGATATCTGCAATCAGGCGGTGCTCGATGCGCTGAGGCAGATTGCGCCGGTCACGGCGGTGCGCGGCAACAACGACACCGGCGACTGGGCCGCGCCGCTGCCGACCCATGCGACGCTGACCGTGCAGCAGGTGACGATCCGCGTCGTCCACGATATTGCCGATCTCGGCGCCGATCCGCGCAGCGAAGGCGTCGGCGTGGTGGTGAGCGGCCATTCGCACAAGCCGTCGATCGGGGAGCGCGATGGCGTGCTGTTCGTCAATCCCGGCAGCGCGGGACCGCGGCGTTTCAAACTGCCGATTTGCGCGGGCATCCTGATTGTTGAAGGCGCGCACGCGAGCGCGTCGTTCGATTCGCTGTTGACGTAAAAAAACGGGCCGGCAAAAATTTGCCGGCCCGTTTCCGAGAGACTCGCACTCAACGTGGCGCGGTTAAGGCTACACCGCTCAACGCAGTGCGCCTGCGCAACTCACACTCACGCACGCGCCGTCGCGGCCGCCGCGTAACGCTCATCCATCTCCTCGGCTTCACGCTCGCCGCGCAGCACCGCATGCGCTTCGGCACGCGTGGCCACGCACGGGCCCGAACCGAGCAGCGGCTTGCGCGCGGTTTCACGCAGCGCGAGCACCGACACGATACCGATCAGCGATGCACCCATCAGGTAGTACGCGGGCATCATCAGATTGCCGGTATGGTCGACCAGCCAGGCCGTGACGAGCGGCGTCGTACCGCCGAACAGCGACACCGAAATATTGAAGCCGATCGCGAGCGCACCGTAGCGGATCTTCGTCGGGAACAGTGCCGGCAGCGCCGACGGCATCACACCGGTAAAGCACGACAGCAGCACGCCGAGAATCATCAGCCCGCCGAACACCGGCAGCACCGTGCCCATGCGGATCAGCAGCAGCGCGGGCACCGACAGCGCGAACAGACCCACGCAACCGAACAGCATCACCGGCTTGCGGCCGATCGTGTCGGACAGACGGCCGGCGGCGAGCGTCATCGGCATCATCAGGATCATCACGAGCAGCACGAGGAACAGGCCGTGCGTTTCGTTGAAGTGCAGCGTGGCCGACAGATAGCTCGGCAGATACGACAGCGCCATGTAGTCGGTGACGTTGAAGATCAGCACGAGGCCCACGCACAGCAGCAGCGGCTGCCATTGCTGCGCGAGCAGCTGCCGGAACGATTGCTTTGGCAACGCCTTGTCTTCGGCCTCACGTTCTTCGGCCTGCTTTTTGAACGCGGGTGTTTCTTCGAGCTTCATCCGGATGTACAGACCCACCAGACCGAGCGGCCCGGCGATCAGGAACGGCACACGCCAGCCCCACGACAGCAGCGCGTCGTTCGACAGCGTCGCGGTCAGCACCGCCACCGTGCCCGCGCCGAGCACGTAGCCGATCAGCGTGCCGAACTCGAGGAAGCTGCCCATGAAGCCGCGGCGCTTGTCGGTCGAAAATTCGGCGATGAAGGTCGCGGCGCCGCCGTACTCGCCGCCGGTCGAGAAGCCTTGCACCAGACGCGCGACCAGCAGCAGCACCGGCGCGAAAATGCCGATCGTCGCGTAGCTCGGAATCAGACCGATCGCGAAGGTGCCGAGCGCCATCATGATCATGGTCATCGCCAGCACGCGCTGACGGCCGATGCGGTCACCCAGCGGCCCGAACACCATGCCGCCGACCGGCCGCACGAGGAACGCCGCGGCGAAGGTGCCGAACGTGGCGATCAACTGCGCGGCCGGACTTGCTGACGGGAAGAACACTTTGCCAAGCGTGACAGCGATGTAGCTGTACACGCCGAAATCGAACCATTCCATCGCGTTGCCGAGCGCCATCGCGCCGACGGCTCGCTTGAGGAGGGATTTGTCGACCACGGTAATGTCGTCGAGAGAGAGGCGTTGTTCTTCTTTGTGATGTCGCCAGAAGCCGTTGCTGGAAGCCGTCAAGGTAAAAACTCCAATGACTGCGACGAAACTCATGATGCGCATGAACGTTTCGCCACGGTTGCTGGGAAGGGTCGTTTCGCGAACAAGGCGATGACTGTTCCGCCGCCGGGACCGGCAACGCAGTAGAGGGCGCAAAAGAAAAACAGAACGCCCGTGCCTCGCGAGACATGTCGCGAAAAAACACTCGTCTAGATTGTGCTGACTGTTGCGCCTGCGTGGCCGTGGAAGGGGGGCAGGTGCATGAGGACGCCGGGTGGCTGGAAGCTGGCCCGCGCGCCGCTGGAAGGCTTGAAACGAAAAAGGCCGGTTGCTTTATTCGCCGCTCATGGCAAGAGCTGAAACGGAGAAACGACCGACGAGCCTTCTTGTATATAAAACTGTTCGACTCAGCATGGAACGCGCAGCGCGCCACGATGAAACGAAATGTCAATGAAGGTGAATTGCTGTTTGAACGACGCACATGATAGCACGATGGCGGACGATCGCGCAAACCTGGTGGCCGAAGGGTGCCTTGCGAGGGCGCTCGATCCCTTGACGGGCGGGGGATTGCGGCGGATTCGGGCGGTTCGTCAACGCACCCTGAAAACGGTAGGAAATGAACCGTTTCGATCATTTTCAGGTTGGCGCCTACGGGAAAAATGGGCGGCCAGAAGTGCCGGGATGGGTGGCGACAACGGCGCGAATCGTGCCAAAAAGAGGCCGATAAGCCCTCGCAATGAAGCGGTCAAGGTCGCGAGGTGTCGCCAAAGGCAGCAAGCGGAGCCACGCAAGCCCGCAAAGGGCGAAAAAAATCCGCGTTCGCGGCGCGGATTTTTTCATCGATGCGTGCGGCTCACGCCGCTACGACGGTGTCTCAAGCCGACGGCGGCACGTAACCCTGCGCGGTATCCGCGCCTTCGCCGAAGAAGAACTTTTCGGTCTGCTTCATCAGATATTGGCGCGCGCGCGGGTCGGCCATGTTCAGACGGTTTTCGTTGATCAGCATGGTTTGCTGCTTCAACCACGCTTGCCACGCTTCCTTCGAAATGCCTTCGTAGATCCGCTTGCCGAGTTCGCCGGGCAGCGGCGGGAAATCGAGACCTTCGGCTTCCTTGCCGAGCTTGGCGCATTGAACCATACGAGTCATGCTGTGCTTCTCCTGTAATCGATATGTGGGGCTGGGCGCCGCTCAGAGCTGCTTCATCAGCACGAGCGACTTGCGCTGCCAGTTATAGAGTCTGCGGCGGTCTTCAGGCAGATCGTCGACCGTGACCTTGACGAAGCCGCGCTTGAGGAACCAGTGTTCGGTGCGCGTGGTGAGCACGAAAATGCGCGTGAGGCCGCGAGCCCGCGCGCGCTGCTCGATGCGTTTGAGCAGACGCTCGCCGTCGCCGGTGCCTTGCGCTTCGGGCGCGACCGTCAGGCACGCCATTTCGCCGATGCGCTCCTGCGGATACGGATACAGCGCCGCGCAGCCGAACAGCACACCATCGTGCTCGATCACCGAGAAATGGTCGATGTCGCGCTCGATCTGGTGACGGCCGCGCCGCACCAGCGTGCCGTCCGATTCGAGCGGCTCGATTAGCGAAAGAATGCCGCCGACATCATCCGGCGTGGCTTCGCGCAGGCTTTCGAGGTTCTCGTACGAGATCATCGTGCCGACGCCGTCGTGCAGGAACAGTTCGAGCAGCAGGCTGCCGTCGAGCGCGTAGGGGATGATGTGCGCCCGCGCGACGCCGCCGCGGCATGCGCGGATCGAATGCTTCAGGTAGAAGCCCGCGTCGCCGGTGACTTCGCCGCTTTCGTGCAGCTTGTACGCGTCGTCGAGCGACAGTTCGCGGACCAGTTCGGGACCGTCTTCGCCGGCTTCCATCAGGCCCGGCGTTTCGGTCAGGAACACGATCTTGTCGGCGCGCAGCGCGATGGCCGCAGCCGAGGCCACGTCTTCCATCGCGAGGTTGAACGCCTCGCCGGTGGGCGAGAAGCCGAGCGGCGAGAGCAGCACCAGCTTGCGGCTCGCGAGCGAATGGCGGATCGAATCCGCGTCGATCTTGCGCACCACGCCGGTGTGCGCGAAGTCGACGCCGTCCAGAATGCCGACCGGCCGCGCCGTCACGAAGTTGCCCGAGACCACGCTGATGTGCGCGTGCGCCATCGGCGTGTTCGGCAAGCCCTGGCTGATCGCCGCCTCGATGTCCAGACGCACTTCGCCGGCCGCTTCTTTCGCGGACTCCAGCGCGCGCGCATCGGTGATGCGCATGCCGTGCGAGAACTCCGACTCCACGCCATGCAGGCTCATCTGCTCTTCGACCTGCGGCCGCGAGCCATGCACCAGCACGATCTGGATGCCCATGGCCTGCAGCAGCGCGATGTCGGACACCAGCGCATTCAGGAGCCCCTGATGCACCACCTCGCCGCCGAAACCGACGACGAACGTCTTGTTCCGGAACGCATGGATATAGGGGGCGACTGAACGCATCCAGTCGACGAATTGCGCATGCTGTGCGAGGTTTTCCGTTGTTCCGGCGGGGGCCGGAACGCTCGCGGGCGCGGGGACGAGGTCGGTTTGGGAATTCATGCCGGGGATTATAATGCGCCCCCATGTCGAATGTACCCAAAAGTCCCGCTGCGGCGAACGAGAATCCGGCGCCGGCCGCCGATCCGATGAACTCAGGCGACGCGCAGCGCCGTCCAGCGCAGGACACCGAGCCCAACACGCCGCACGCGGCGCGCGAATCGCGTCGTGCGGCGCAGGTCGCGCAGCCGTCGGCGCAGAAAAAAAATCCGCCGCGTGAGGGTGATGGCCCGCGTGCGCAGGATGATGGCGGCAGTGGCATGTCGCAAGCCGCGCGGGCGGATGAAGGCCGGAGTCCGGGCCACGGTCGGGAGCACAAGCAGGAACACGCGGATCGTGTGGAGAATGTGCCGCAAGGCCAACGGCCCGGGCGTGGTGACGGGCAGCGTGGGCAGTCCGCGCGCGCTGCGGGAGCGAATCAGGGGCGGCGTGGCGGCGAGCAGCGCCCGCCATCGGCACGTGCGCCGGGTTCGGACCAACCGCGGCGCGGCGACGAGCAGCGCGGACAGCCTTCTCATGCGGCGGGTCCAGCTCAGGATACGCGCGGCGACGCCCGCGCGGACCAGCCAAGCCGCGGGCCGGCGCAAGGCGGCGCGCCGCGGCGCGAATCCGGAGCGCCCGCGCAAAAGTCACAGCAAGCCGCTGGTCGCGACCGCAACACTGGCAGCCGTGAGCCACGGGCAGCGAACGAAGCACGCGAACCGCGCCCGACGCGCGAATCACGCCCGCCGCGCGCGCAGCGCGTGGTCGAACCGAACCCGATTCCGCCGATCACCTTCCCCGAAGCGCTGCCGGTCTCCGGCCGCCGCGACGAGATCGCCAAGGCAATTGCAGAGAACCAGGTGGTGATCGTGTCGGGCGAAACCGGCTCCGGCAAAACCACCCAGTTGCCGAAAATCTGCCTCGCGCTGGGGCGCGGTCTCGGCGCGGGCGGCTCGGGGCTGATCGGCCACACGCAGCCGCGCCGGATCGCTGCGTCGGCGACCGGGCGGCGTATTGCCGAAGAGCTCGGCACGCCGTTCGGCGAAGTGGTCGGCTACAAGGTGCGCTTTACCGACAACCTGTCGCCGGGCGCATCGGTCAAGCTGATGACCGACGGCATCCTGCTCGCCGAAACGCAGACCGATCCGCTGCTCAAGGCGTACGACACGCTGATCATCGACGAAGCGCACGAACGCAGCCTGAACATCGATTTTCTGCTTGGCTATCTGAAGGAAATTCTCGCGAGGCGCCCCGATCTGAAGTTGATCGTGACCTCGGCGACCATCGACGCCGACCGCTTCGCGCGCCACTTCGGCAGTGAGGAGAAGCCCGCGCCGGTGATCGAGGTGAGCGGGCGGCTCTATCCGGTCGAGGTGCGCTACCGGCCCGTTGTCGAGGACAGCCCGGCGGTGAAGGCCGCTCAGGGTACGTCGTCGGGATCCTCGTCCGCGCGCGGCGACAGGCCGAAGACCCAGCGCGAAACCGACCGCGATCTGATGGACGCGATCGTCGATGCCGTCGACGAACTGTGCCGCGAAGGCCCCGGCGACGTGCTGGTGTTCCTGCCCGGCGAGCGTGAGATCCGCGACGCCGCCGAGGCGCTGCGCAAGCATCACCCGCCGCATACGGAAATTCTGCCGCTGTTTGCGCGGCTGTCCGCGGCCGAACAGGAGCGCGTGTTCCGCACCTCGAACGCGCGCCGCATCGTGCTCGCAACCAACGTCGCCGAAACCTCGCTAACGGTGCAGGGCATCCGTTACGTGGTCGATACTGGCCTCGCACGCGTGAAGCGCTATTCATACCGCAACAAGGTCGAGCAGTTGCAGGTCGAGTCGATTGCGCAGTCCGCAGCCAACCAGCGGGCGGGGCGCTGCGGCCGGGTCGCCGATGGCGTGTGCATTCGCCTCTACGAGGAAAGTGATTTCCAGGGCCGCGTGCGCTTCACCGATCCGGAGATTCTGCGTTCGTCGCTGGCGTCGGTGATTTTGCGGATGAAGTCGCTGCATCTGACGGCGATCGAAACTTTCCCGTTCATCGAGCCGCCGCCGGGCCGCGCGATCGCCGACGGCTATCAACTGCTCAACGAACTCGGCGCGGTCGACGACGACAATCAGCTCACGCCGCTCGGCCGCGAACTCGCGCGCCTGCCGCTCGATCCACGCGTCGGCCGGATGATTCTGGCCGCGCGCGATCAGCAGGCGTTGAAGGAAGTGCTGATCATCGCGAGCGCGTTGTCGGTGCAGGACCCGCGTGACCGGCCGATCGAAGCGCAGGAGCAGGCCGACCAGGCGCATCGCCGTTTCGCCGACGAGCGCTCGGAGTTTTTGCAGTGGCTGAAAATCTGGAACTGGTTCGAAGAAGCGATCGCGCACAAGAAGTCGAACAAGCAGTTGCACGAGGAATGCCGCAAGAACTTCCTGTCGCAACTGCGGCTGCGTGAATGGCGCGACGTGCACTCGCAACTGCTGACGGTGGTGCGCGAGCACGGCTGGCGTCTGAACGAGGCGGAAGCGACTTTCGAGCAGATCCATCTCGCGCTGCTGACGGGGCTGCTCGGCAATATCGGCCTGAAAGCCGACGATGAGCCGTATTACCTCGGCGCGCGCGGCATCAAGTTCTATCTGTGGCCGGGCTCGGCGCTGGTGAAGAAGGCGGGCAAGTGGGTGATGGCCGCCGAACTGGTGGAGACGAGCCGTCTGTACGCACGCTGTATTGCAAAGATCGAGCCGGAGTGGGTGGAGAAGATCGGCGCACATCTGCTGAAGAAGTCGCTCTCCGAGCCGCACTGGGAAAAGCGCGCGGCGCAGGTGTCGGCGTTCGAGCGTGCGATGCTGTACGGTCTGCCGATCTATCACCGGCGGCGCGTGAGCTTTGGCAAACAGGACCCGGCGCGCGCGCGCGAGTTGTTCATTCGCGGCGCGCTGGTCGAAGGCGAGTTCGATACGAAGCTGGCGTTCTTTGCGCACAACCGCAAGTTGCTCGCCGATATCGAGCAGTTGGAACACAAGTCGCGGCGCCAGGACGTGCTGGTCGACGACGAACTGATTTTCGCGTTCTACGATCAGGCGTTGCCCGATGGCATTTACACGGGCGCGTCGTTCGAGCGCTGGTATCGCGACGAGGTGAAAAAGAGCGGCCAGCCGGAAGACAAGCTGCGCCTGCTGTATCTGTCGCGCGACGATCTGATGCGGCACGAGGCCGCCGGCGTGACGACCGATCTGTTCCCGAAACGGATGACGATGTCGGGCGTCGAGATGGCGCTCACCTATCACTTCGAGCCCGGTACGCCCCGCGACGGCGTGACGCTCGCCGTGCCGCTCTATGCGCTGAATCAGGTGGACGCGCGGCGCTGCGAGTGGCTCGTGCCCGGCATGCTGAAAGAGAAGACGCAACTGCTGCTGAAGTCGCTGCCGCAGAAATTGCGGCGGCATTGCGTGCCGCTGCCGGAATTCGCGGCGGGCTTCGTCGAGCGGCACAGTGGGCCGCGTTTCGGTGCGGGCACGTTGCTGGAGTCGCTGATCGCCGATATTCGCGAGCAGACCCAGGTCGCGATGAAGCAGGCGGACTTCAAGCTCGAAACCTTGCCGCCGCATCTGTTCATGAACTTCAAGGTCGTGGATGAGCACGGGCGGCAGCTTGCGATGGGCCGCAATCTGTCGCAACTGCGCGCCGAACTCGGCGGGCAGGCGCAGCAGCATTTCCAGAAGATCGCGTCGAGTGCGGCGGGTGCGGCGTTGGCGGATGCGGGGGGCGGCGGTGTGGCGACGCCTTCGCAAGGAGCGGGGGCGGCTGGCGCGGCGCAGCGCGGCAAGGGCGCGACGGGTCCGCAAACCACAACGCCGGACGGTGCGGCGGGCACGGCGCTGTATGAAAAACTGACCACCTGGAATTTCGGCAAGCTCCCTGAATTGCTCGAGATTCGCCGGGGCGGCCAGACGCTATTCGGCTACCCGGCGCTGGTGGATCGCGGCACCCATTGCGATGTCGAAGTGTTCGATTCGCCGGATGAAGCCGCGCGGATTCATCGCGCGGGATTGCGCCGGCTTTTCGCGTTGCAGCTGAAGGAGCCGATCAAGTATCTGGAGAAGAATATGCCGGGCCTGCGTGAAATGGCGATGCAGTTCATGCCCCGCGGCACGCAGGAAGAACTGCGCGATCAACTGATCGACACCGCGCTTGATCGCGCCTGTCTTCAGAACCCGCTGCCGGACGACGAGCTCAGTTTCCACACGCGACGCGACGAGGGGCGTAGCCGCCTGACGCTGCTGGCCCAGGAAATCGCGCGGCTGGTCGGACAGATTCTCGGCGAATACGCGAGCGTGACGAAAAAGCTGGTGCAGGCGAAGTCGTTCGCGGCCGCGCATGCCGACATGCAGAATCAGCTGGATGGACTGATCGGCAAGCGCTTCGTGGTCGATACGCCGTACACCCAGTTGGCGCACTTTCCGCGCTACCTGAAAGGGATGGCGCTGCGCATCGACAAGCTGAAGGCGGACCCGCCGCGCGACGCCCGGCAGTTCGCCGAGTTTGCCCCGCTGTTGCAGAACTATCAGCGTGCGGTGGCGCAGCGGGGCGGTGTGCTCGATCCGCGCTTGTCGGAGTTTCGCTGGTTGTTGGAAGAGTTGCGGATATCGCTCTTCGCTCAGGAGTTGCGTACGCCGATGCCGGTTTCGGTGAAGCGCTTGTATAAGGTTTGGGAGTCGATGCAGCGGTGAGGGTTGTGTGTTGGGTGGTCGTTGCTGAGGAAGTGTGGGGGCGGGGCGCTACGGATGCGTCCGTTGCGTGCCGGTGATGCGCAGTACACTCCTGTCGGCTTCGGCTTCGGCTTCGGCTTCGGCTCTCCATCGTCGAGGCGGATGCTGTTGTGTTTGTGTGAGGCCGTGGGCCCGCCCGGGTCAGGCAATGCGTGAGGTCATGCCTTGTGAGAATGACGTCCCGCCACAAAGGGCGCGGGCGTTTTAACCCGCGCTCGACATGACCACGCAACCACGCTGAAACCATCACAGCGGCTGGTCCTTGAAGCGGACCGGCTCCATGACCTCCACCTACCAGTGCACGCCTGCACCGATCGACGCGCCAAACTCGCCGCGCGAGTCCGTACTCGCTTGCAGCTTGTAAGCCCACGTTCCCTTTTCCGACATCTGCGACATGCCGATGGCCAAGGCCGACTGGCCGCCATACGTGCCGCCCGCCATCGCGAACATGCCGCGACCCGGCAGGACTGCCTGCGGTAAGCCTGCTATCGCCAACGCGGACGCAGTGCCGCCGTATCCGTCACGTCGGGCCGAGCGGATCTGATCGTCGGTGTAGCGGTTCGCCTGACTGAGCACGCCGCCCACGGTCTGCTGTAACTGATTGACGTTGACTGCGTCGGTGCCTTGCACCCCGGCTGCGACATTGATGATCTGGCGTTCCTGACCCGCCGTGCCCACCGACACCGTATCCGCACGGTCCGCGACCGAGCCGTGACCCAACGCGACCGAATTGTCCGCACTCGCATGCGCTGCCGCGCCAAGCGCGATTGCGTTACTTCCGCTGGCACTCGCACTCGCACCGATGGCGGTCGCACTTGCGCCCGTGGCCCGCGCGTTCGCGCCCGCCGCGATCGAGTGCGCGCCCGACGACACTGCGCTTTCGGTTTCTCGACTGCCTTCCGCGCTGATGAACGGGTTCGCCTCATTGGCCACGGCGTTGTTGACCATACCATTGACGACAGCGTTCAACTGACCGAGGTTGACTGCGTCAGATGCATCCACGCCATTGGCGACGTTGTGGATGGCAGTGCCGCCGTTCGATGCGTCGTTGCCCAGTGTGACGCTGTTGCGATTGAGACTGCCGTCGGCGTTCTTGTCGTACATCAGCGCGCCGTCGAGTTTTGTGGCGGTCGCTTCGTCCTGATCGCTGATCGTTTTCAACTGAGCGACGTTGACCGCGTCGGTGTCAGCGGTGCCGGCGGCAACGTTGTGAATCACGGTGCCACCGCCTGCCGCATCGCCTGCGAGAGTGAAGCTGTTGTGGTTGATGCTGCCGTCGGCGTTCTTGTCATATATCAGCGCGCCTTCGAGTTTTGTAGCAGTGGCCGTGGTCTGATCGCTTACCGTGTTCAACTGGGCGACGTTGACCGCGTCGTTGTCGGCGATACCCGCAGCGACGTTGTGAATCACGGTGCCACCACTTGCTGCACTGCCGCCGAGTGTGACGCTGTCGTGGTTCACGCTGCCGTCGGCATTCTGGTCGTACATCAGTGCGCCGTCGAGTTTTGCGGCATTAGCCTTGCCCTGATCGCTGACTGTATTCAATTGGGCAACGTTGACCGCATCCGTGGCAGCGGTGCCGTCGGCGACGTTGTGAATGACGGTACCGTTGCCCGCCGCATCGCCTGCGAGTGTGACGCTGTCCCGGTTGACACTGCCGTCGGCGTTCCGGTCGTACATCAACGCTCCGTCGAGTCTTGTGGCGGTGGCATTGCTCTGATCGCCGACCGTGTTCAACTGGGCGACATTGACCGCGTCAGTGTCGGCGGTGCCGGCGGCAACGTTGTGGATGACTGTGCCGCCGTTTGCGGCGCTGCTCCCGAGCGTAACGCTGTCCCGGTTGATGCTGCCGTCGGCATTCTGGTCATACATCAACGCGCCGTCGAGTCTTGTGGCGTTGGCATTGCTCTGATCGTTGACTGTTTTCAATTGAGCGACATTGACCGCGTCGGTGTCAGCGGTGCCGGCGGCAACGTTGTGAATCACGGTGCCGTCACTTGCGGCAGTGCCGCCGAGTGTGACGCTGGCGTGGTTCACACTGCCGTCGGCGTTCCGGTCGTACATCAGCGCGCCGTCGAGTTTCGTTGCGGTCGCCTCGCCTTGGTCGCTGACCGCTTTCAACTGGGTGACATTCACCGCATCGGTATCGGCGGTGCCGGCAGCGACGTTCGTAATCTGGCGCTCCTGGCCGACCGAGCCTACCGACATCGTGTTCGCCCGCTCGGCCAGCGAATCCCGGCCAATCGCGACGGCGTTGTCCGCGGTAGCAGACGCGCCGTAGCCGAGCGCGACACCTGCGTCGCCGACGACGGCCGAGTGCGCGCCGATGACAGTCGCGTTCGAGGCACCAGCAACGGCCGACGCGCCTATCGCCGTGGCATCTGCCTCACCGGCAACCGCACCCGCCCCGATCGACGTAGCGTTCGGCGCGTCTGCCACGGCATTCGCGCCGAAGGCCGCCGAGCCCGTGCCGCCCGCGCGGGCCCTGGCGCCGACCGCTGCCGCATCGGCGCCAGTGGCAGTAGCGCCAGCCCCCGCCGCGAGGGCATAGGCGCCCGTCGCGACGGCGTCATCGGAACCGTCGACGCCGCCTTCGGCTTTGAAGTAGCGCTGCGTACCGCTTCGGGCAATCGCATCGACCTTGCCGTCGATCCCGCTCAACTGGCTGACATTGACCGCGTCGGTCGGCAGCGCGCCAGCCGCGACGTTCGTCAGGCGACGTTCGTTGCCCGTCGAACCGAGCGAAACTTCGCCCGCTGGATCGGGAGCCGCGATCAAGCGGGCGCCGAGGCCGACCGGAGCATAAGCGGGCTGTGTCAGGTCGGCAGTGGTGGTGGAGTTGGCACCCAACGCGACGCTATTCGCAGCGCTGGCAGTGGCGTGGTTGCCGAGCGCGATCCCGTCGACGCCGCTGACGCTCGCGCGGTTGCCGAGCGCCACGCTGCCGTCAGCCGCCGCCGATGCCAGACTGCCGCCGGCGAAGGCTGCGCTGCCCTGCGTTTGCGCGCCGTAGCCTACTGCGGTGGAGGCGGAGCCGGAAGCTGTCGACAGTGCGCCGAATGCGGAAGCGGCCGCGTCCGTTGCGGTGGCCCCCGAGCCAGACGAGATGGAATCGAGGCCCGTTGCGACCGCGTTCAAGCCGACTGCGGTTGCACGGTCGTTCAGCGCGCTGGCGTTCAGGCCCGCTGCCATTGCGCCGGCGCCGAGCGCCCGCGTGCCCGCCCCCACCGAAGTGGCACCGCTGCCTTGTGCATTGGCGTTCAGGCCGACTGCATTGGCGCCGTCTCCTTGCGCATTGGCATTCGAACCGGCGGCCATCGCGGCGTTGCCCTGCGCTCGGGCTTGCGCGCCTAGCGCAATTGAGCTGGAGCCCGGTGCGCTCGCCTGCTTGCCTACCGCGATGGCGAAGTCGCCCGAGGCATCGGCTGCCGAACCTGACTCGATCGCATCCGCGCCCGCAGCGAACGCCGACGCTCCACTCGCAAAAGCCGCGGCGGTGAGTACGGCGTGCACGATGGCTTTCTTTCGCGCCGCCGCGCGATTCTTCCCGAAGTCTGCAGGCCCGGAGACAACCGGCGCCGCGTGCGCCGCTGCGCACCAGGTCATTGAAATACGTTCATTCATCGTGTGAGAACCTCCACGTTATTGTGCGAGTGGACGGCGGCGCGTGACTGAAGGTAATTGATCGGGTTCATTGCCCTGATCAATCGCTAAAAATACGAGGAAAAATAGCGGCTCCTTTTTGCGCTCGTGCTTTTATGCCTTTTCACGCCCGAAACTCCGCGCCACGACCGATGGGTCGACGGGAATGCGCGTCGCGGCGAGGAGTGTTGAATTATCTGGTCCGTAGCCCAGGTTGGGGTATCAGCAAAATCTTAAATGGGTGAAGTGAATAATCTGTATAAATTAATCGGGATTATTTTTATCTGCCAATGGATAAAATAAGGAGTGGTCTGATTCTCTCTGATAGTTGGTTATCGGGCTTTGCGATTATTTAAATATCTGGCCGAATGGGATAGGTCGCAAATCGTCTCAACCCGGATACGCAATATCCCTGCATTCAAAAACCGTTTCCCGTTGCGCTGCGCCCGTTCGTTCCGAGCGCCGCCGCGCTTGCTCACGCCCCTTACTTTCAGCACGCCGCGTATCGACCTACGTCAACCGCTGACGCCGGCAAACGTTCTACAATGACCGTTGTTCTCCGAAGTGAGTTTTCATGCGTAAATTTTTTCTTCCCGGCTTGACTGCCACGTTCGCCGCAAGCGCGGCGCTGGTCGCCGCCGCAGGCTTTTTTTCTCCCGCGGCTTACGCGAACAACGTGATCGTGCTCAATTCCGGTGAAGCCACGCTGAGCCTGATCGACGAGACCACCCGCCAGGTCATCGGCACGGTGCCGACGGGCAAGGAGCCGCATCACCTGATGGCCACGCCGGACAATTCATCGCTGATCGTCGCCAACTCGGTGTCGAACAATCTGATGTTCGTCGATCCGAAGTCGGGTCAGGTGCAGCGCTGGGTCGAGAACATCGAAGATCCGTATCAGATCGGTTTTTCGCCCGACCGCAAGTGGCTCGTCACCACCGGTCTGCGTCTGGACCGTCTCGACATCTATCACTACGACCAGAAGAACCAGATGACGCTGGCCTCGCGTCTGCCGCTCGCGGTCATGCCGAGCCACATGGCATTCACGAACGACAGCAAGACGGTGTTCGTCACGCTGCAGGTGTCGGGCGAACTGGCCGCGATCGACTTGCCTACGCAAACCGTGAAGTGGAAGATGAAGGTGGGCAAGGTGCCGGCGGGCCTGTGGATGACACCGGGCGAGAAGTATCTGCTGGTCGGCATGACCGGCGCGGATTACGTCGCGGTGGTCGACTGGCGCAACCAGAAGGTCGTCAAGACCATCCCGACGGGCAAGGGCGCGCATAATTTCCGTTCGCTGGCCGACGGCAAGCACGTCGCGGTGTCGAACCGCGTGGCGAGCACGATCAGCATCATCGACGAGGACACGCTCACCAACGTCGGCGACATCACCGGTTTGATGCCGGGGCCGGACGACATGGAACTCTCGGCCGACAAACGCTATCTATGGGTGACGTTCCGCTTCGCGAAGCATATCGGCATCATCGACCTGAGCACGCGCAAGCTGATCCAGACGATCGCGGTGGGCCGTTCGCCGCACGGCATCTATTTCTTCAATCGCGCGCCGGTGACGGCGCCGAACGGCGCATAAAGCCGGCGCCATGCCGCACGCAACGCGAGTCACGACGGATGAGGTAACCAGGCCAGCATCATGTTCCATCTGATTTTTTCTTCGCTCGACAGCTTCGTGTCAGCCATGCAGACGCTGCTGTATGTCGACGTGGTGCAGCCGCTGCTGTTCCGCTTCGACCTGATGGACTACGACGAGGACACCTACGACAGCCTGTACTGGGTGATCGTGGGCGTGCTCGAGGTGCTGGCGATGTACGCGATCCTGCGCCCGCTCGAAGCGCTGCGTCCGGTGGAGCAGTGGGAGAGCCGCAAGGCGGTGCGCATCGACGTGCTGTACACGTGGATCGCCAAGCTCGGCATCCTGAACCTGTTCTTTTTCTTCGCGCTGCAGCCGTTTTTCGACAACGTGCAGGGGTGGCTGCGGCTGCACAATATTTCGAATATCGAATTCGACAATCTGTGGCCCGGCGTCACTACGCAGCCGCTCGTCACGTTCGTGATGTACCTGCTGGTGCTCGATTTCGCGGGCTACTGGTATCACCGCTGGGAACACCGGATCGGCGTGTGGTGGGAACTGCACGCGGTGCATCACAGCCAGCAGCAGATGTCGCTGTGGTCCGACGACCGCAACCATCTGCTCGACGATCTGCTGCAGGCATCGTTCTTCGCGGTGATCGCGCTGGTGATCGGCGTGCCGCCGTCGCAGTTCGTCGTGCTGGTCGCGATCACGAACCTCGCGCAAAGCGTGCAGCACGCGAACATCCGTCTGTACTTCGGCTGGCTCGGCGAGCGGCTGCTGGTCAGCCCGACGTTCCATCGCCGTCATCACGCCATCGGTTACGCTCACGCGGGGCTGCAGTACGGCTGCAATTTCGGCGTGCTGTTTCCGTGGTGGGACATGCTGTTCCGCAGCGTCTCCTGGAGCCGCGAGATGGAGCCGACCGGCATCAGCGATCAACTCGAAGGCCGCCGCTATGGCGACGGTTTCTGGGCGCAGCACTGGCTTGCGTTCGTACGCATCGCCGCCAGGCTGACGTCGAAACGTCGCCCGGGTGAACGCAACGACGCAGCCGCTGTCTGAGCCGCCTTTCCCGCATGCCGCCGGTTTCCCCGGCCGCGCTTCCCGTGGTTTATCCTGTGCACGTTTGCGCACGCGTTCGCGGCCCGCTGGCCGGTGCGCCGGGCGCTTCGCCTGATTCCTCCGTTTCGCTCACCGACACAGGCTCGCATGAATGATCTGTTGCGCTCGTTCGGGCGCGCGCTTGCCAGCGCGCTCCACCCGCGCATGCTCTGGCTGACCTTCAAGCCGTTTCTCGCGGCTACGGTCGGTTGGGGCGTGATCCTCTGGTTTTTCTGGCAGACGCTGGTCGGCGGCACCCGGCTCTGGCTCGATAACTGGTCGTTTACGGTCACGCTTTATCGTCTGTTCGACTGGCTCGGCTTTTCGGCGCTGCATGCGGCAATCGCGCCGTTCATCGTGATTGCGATGGCGATTCCGCTGATCGTCGTCACGGTGTTGCTGCTGATCGCCACGCTGTCGATGCCCGCGGTGATCCGTTTCCTGTCCGCGCGCCAGTTTCCGGCTCTGGAAATGCGGCGCGGCGGAACATGGTACGGTAGCCTCGGCCAGGCGTTGTGGACCACGCTGGTGTGTCTGCTGCTGCTGATCGTTACGTTGCCGCTGTGGCTCGTACCGCCGTTCTTCGCGCTGATTCCGCCGCTGTTGTGGGGCTGGCTGACCTATCGCGTGATGAGCTACGATGCGCTCGCATTGCACGCGACGCGCGACGAGCGGCGCGCACTGGTGCGCCGGTTCCGGTTGCCGCTGCTGTTGATCGGCATCGCGAGCGGCCTGCTGGGGTCGCTGCCGACGCTGCTGTGGGCGTCGTCGGTCTGGCTGATCGTGCTGTTCCCGGTGATCACCGCGATGACGATCTGGATCTACGCGTTCATCCTCGTGTTTTCGGCGTTGTGGTTCGGCTATTACTGTTTGCGCGCGCTGCAACGCATGCGCACGGAAGAGCATGGCGGCGTGCGTCAGACGGCGCCGGTTCCTTATTGACTGGTATTGATCAAGCAAAAAGAGGCGGCAATGGCATTTGGCGTCATCATCATCGGCGATGAAATCCTGTCGGGCAGGCGTGTCGACAAGCATCTGCCGAAGGTCATCGAGTTGCTGGGCGCGCGCGGTCTGTCGCTCGGCTGGGCGGAGTACATCGGCGACGACCCCGAGCGCATCACGGCGACGCTGCGGCGCACGTTCGCCACGGGCGACATCGTGTTCTCCACGGGCGGCATCGGCGCCACGCCGGACGACCACACGCGCCAATGCGCGGCGGCCGCGCTCGGCGTACCGCTGGAACTGCATCCGGAAGCCGCGAAGCTGATTCAGGAGCGCATCCGCGACATGTATCCGGTGAACGCGGCGGCGCCGCTCGATCTGGACTCGCCGGAAAACCAGCATCGGCTGAATATGGGCACGTATCCCCAGGGCGCGTCGATCATTCCGAACGGCTACAACAAGATTCCCGGCTTCTCGATCAGGCATCATCATTTCGTGCCGGGCTTCCCGGTCATGGCGTGGCCGATGATCGAGTGGGTGCTGGATACGCAGTACGCGCACCTGCACCACGCGACGCCGCATGCGGAAAAGTCGTTGCTGGTGTTCGAACTGCCGGAATCGCGCATTACGCCCCTGATGGAAAAAATCGAAAGCGATTTTCCGGGCGTGCGAGTGTTCAGCCTGCCGAGCGTCGGCGATGCGGAACGCGGCGGCGTATATGCGCGCCATCATATCGACCTGGGCGTGAAGGGCGAGCCGGAAGCCGTGGCGGCTGCGTTCGTGAAGCTGCGCGAGGGCGTGCACCTGTTGGGCGGCGATATCGTCGAGCCCGAGTCGATTCCGGCGGCGAAGCCGCGCGGCTGAGGCACGGCATGTGGCGGGCGGGGCTGCGGTTCGAGGCTGCCCGCGCCGCAGCGGTTACTCGGCCTTACCAGGCAGCCGGCGTGTGCGCGGCCGGCTGATTCGATCGAGGCCGGCTCACATCATCGGCCTGACACATTAAGCGCCGACGATGTGTCCGTGATGACACGGTGGCCGACCTGATGGTTGATCACGTGAAGACGCCGCGTGCCTGCTGCTCAACGGAAGCGGCCGGCGGCAGCCAGTCCCAGTCAAGCCGCAAGCTGGCGCAGCCCGCTTCTTCGCCGACCCGCTCCGTCCCCGCTCCATCATTACGCGCCGATCCACGGCAATCCGCGAAAGCACCAGCCCGAGACCGTCTTCCGATGCCCCTGGCTGTCCTTGTCGCCTTCGAAGCCTTCCAGCAGGTCGTACGCTTTCGTGAAGCCGGCTTGCGTCGCGGCAATCGCGGCGAGCTTCGAGCGCGCGGCGCTGCGGCACAGAAACAGTACCGGCGTATCGTGCGACGCGACCTGGTTCAGTTGCGCAATGAATTCCTGATTCGGCACCGCGCCCGGGTAGCGCGTCCATTCCACGTGCGTGTATTGCCCGTCGCCGATGACCGGCCGGCCGACCCAATCGAGTTCGGCACGGGTGCGCACGTCGACGAGACGCGTGCTCGGATCGAGTTGCAGCAGTTCGAATGCCTCGGCGGGCGATACCGCGCCGGCGTAGGGCAGTTGGTTCTCGGTGCGGCGGGTATCCGCCTGGGCGTACAGCTGTTCGAGCGTGCTCATGAGCGCCAGTCTCCTTCGGACCAAATGATCATTCTAGCGCGCGGCGAGCGCGACGCACGCGCCGCCGGCCGGACGGGTTGGAGTGCTGGCTACCTAAAATTGCGCGCGCAATTACGGTGCATTTTTGTCGAAATGCACCAAAATAAGGATATCAAGGTATTTCAGGATATCGAACGCACTAATGTGGTGCGATGGCCTGTGCTCCAATATCAGGGCTGCATGCCGGCCGGTGCGTCTATTCCCCGTCACCGCGCGCGCAGTATCGATTTGCGCCGCCTTGGCGCATACGTGGCACAGAAGCTGCTTTACTGGTGCCGATCGATTTGGCCCGGCAAGTTTTTCTGTTCATTCGTGGCGTTTGAGGGTGGACGCGCCGGGACGGGTCAGCTAGATTGGGCGGCGGCTGAATCCGCCGAATTCGTTAATCAGGAGATAGGTTATGAGTAAATCCGTGGCCGACGTCGTTCAACTCGTCAAAGACGAGGACGTCAAGTTTGTCGACTTCCGTTTCACCGACACGCGCGGCAAAGAGCAACACGTTTCGGTGCCGGTGTCGGCATTCGATGAAGACAAGTTCGAAAGCGGCCATGCGTTTGACGGTTCGTCGATTGCCGGCTGGAAGGGCATCGAAGCATCGGACATGTTGCTGGTCCCGGACGCGAACACGGCGTTCATCGACCCGTTCTACGAAGAATCGACCCTCGTGCTGACCTGCGACGTCGTCGAACCGGCTGACGGCAAGGGCTATGAGCGCGACCCGCGCTCGCTCGCGAAGCGCGCTGAAGCGTACCTGAAGAGCACGGGCCTGGGCGACACCGCCTTCTTCGGTCCGGAACCGGAATTCTTCATTTTCGATTCGGTCCAGTGGAGCACGGACCAGTCGGGCTGCTTCATCAAGATCGGTTCGGAAGAAGCACCGTGGTCGTCGGCGAAGGAATTCGAAGGCGGCAACACCGGCCACCGTCCGGGCACGAAGGGCGGCTACTTCCCGGTCGCTCCGGTCGACACGTTCCAGGACATCCGTTCGGAAATGTGCCTGTTGCTCGAACAGATCGGCATTCCGGTCGAAGTGCACCACCACGAAGTCGCGGGCCAGGGCCAGAACGAAATCGGCACGAAGTTCTCGACGCTGGTGCAACGCGCTGACTGGCTGCAGCAGATGAAGTACATCATCCACAACGTCGCGCACACGTATGGCAAGACGGCGACGTTCATGCCGAAGCCGGTCGTCGGCGACAACGGTTCGGGCATGCACGTTCACCAGTCGATCTGGAAGGACGGCCAGAACCTGTTCGCAGGCAACGGCTACGCAGGTCTGTCGGAATTCGCGCTGTTCTACATCGGCGGCATCATCAAGCATGCCCGCGCGCTGAACGCGATCACGAACCCGGGTACGAACTCGTACAAGCGTCTCGTGCCGCACTTCGAAGCACCGGTCAAGCTGGCCTACTCGGCACGCAACCGTTCGGCTTCGATCCGTATTCCGCACGTGTCGAACCCGAAGGGCCGTCGTATCGAAACGCGTTTCCCGGATCCGCTGGCGAATCCGTACCTGTGCTTCTCCGCGCTGATGATGGCGGGTCTGGACGGCGTGCAGAACAAGATTCACCCGGGCGAAGCCGCCGACAAGAACCTGTACGACCTGCCGCCGGAAGAGGATGCAAAGATCCCGACCGTGTGCGCCGGCCTCGACCAGGCGCTGGACTCGCTCGACGCGGACCGCGAATTCCTGACGCGCGGTGGCGTGTTCACGGACTCGATGCTCGACGCGTACATCGAACTGAAGACGGGCGAGCTGCAACGCTATCGTCAGTCGGTGCACCCGATCGAATTCGAAATGTACTACTCGCTGTAAGCGGCCATGGCGCTTCGCCCTTCACCCGGCGAAGCGCTTTGCCCGACGCTCGCGATCGGTCACGAAGGGACGGCGGCGCCGTCCCTTTTTCGTTAGGCCGCGCATCATTTTCGCGAGTCGCTTTTGCGTTGCTCGGGTAGTGAGCAACACAAAAGCGGCATACCTGATTTTTCACCATCTCCTACCGGCCAGACTGCAAGATGGTTCTCAAGAATCTGATCAAGGCAAGGAAAGGGCACGAGCAGTCGCTCTCGGACGATGCGCAACTCGTGAGTTCCGGTTTGCTGCCGGGCTTCGAGACGCTGCCGACCGTCGTGCTGGTGCTCGACAAGCGAACGCTGCGCGTCGCGTTCGCGAACCCGTCGGCGGAGTCGATGCTGGAAATGTCGCGCAGGCAGCTGACGCAGATGACGTGGCCGGACATCTTCTCGAATGCGGACGAACTGGTCGCGACCATCACCGCGATCGCCGCGCACCGTTTTCACGCGACGCATCTGGACGCCGTGCTCGAGCGCCCCGGTCATGAACCGCTGCATGTGCATGCGATCGTCGGCTTCCTGGAGAGCGCGCAGGACTACGTGCTGCTCGAACTGTTCGAGAACGAGCGGCATCTGCGTACCGATCGTGAAGAACGCATCAACGACCTCACCGCGGTCAACAAGCAACTGATCCGCAATCTCGCGCACGAAATCAAGAATCCGCTCGGCGGGATTCGCGGCGCGGCGCAACTGCTCGAGTTCGAACTCGGCGAGCGTCAGCGCGACGAATTGCGCGAGTACACGCAGGTGATCATCAAGGAGTCGGACCGGCTGCAAACGCTGGTCGACCGCTTGCTGGAACCGCACCGTCATCCGCACATCGTCGGCGACGTGAACATTCACGAAGTGTGCGAGCGCGTGCGCCAGGTGATTCTCGCGGAGTTTCCGCGCGGCCTCACCATCGAGCGCGACTACGACGTGAGCGTGCCCGACCTGCGCGGCGACAAGGAGCAACTGATCCAGGCGCTCCTGAACATCGTGCGCAATGCGGCCGAAGCACTGCGCGAACGTATTTCGCAAGGCGATGCGCGGATCGAATTGCGCACCCGCATCGCGCGCAAGATCACGATCTCGAAACGCTTATGTAAGCTGGCACTGGACTTGCATATCATCGATAACGGCCCAGGCATTCCCGAGGAAATCCGTGACCGCATTTTCTATCCGCTCGTGTCGGGGCGCGAGGACGGCAGTGGTCTCGGTCTGACGCTCGCGCAGACGTTCGTGCAACAGCACGACGGTCTGATCGAAGTGGAAAGCCGGCCGGGCCACACCGAGTTTCAGATTTTGCTGCCGCTCGACTGCTAACCCCACACGCATTTCAAGACTTCTGACCGACCCATATGAAGCCGATCTGGATAGTAGACGACGATCAATCGATTCGCTGGGTGCTCGAAAAAGCGCTCGCCCGCGAAAACTTCGCGACTCGCAGCTTCGCGAACGTCCGTGAGGCCTCGGCCGCGCTCGATCACGACAGCCCGCAGGTGCTGGTGTCCGACATCAGGATGCCGGGCGGCTCCGGCCTCGAATTGCTGCAAACCGTACGCGACAAGGTGCCGGGCCTGCCCGTCATCATCATGACGGCGTTCTCGGATCTCGATAGCGCGGTTGCCGCGTTCCAGGGCGGGGCGTTCGAGTATCTCGCCAAACCGTTCGACGTGGACAAGGCGGTCGAACTGATCCGCCGCGCCGTCGACGAAAGCATGCGCGGCGAACAGCCGTGGGACGAGCGCGTCGCCGAAGCGCCCGAAATGCTCGGCCAGGCGCCGGCGATGCAGGACATGTTTCGCGCGATCGGCCGCCTGTCGCATTCCGCGGCCACCGTGCTCATTACCGGCGAATCAGGCACCGGGAAGGAACTGGTCGCGCGTGCGTTGCACCGACATAGCCCACGCGCGAACGGTCCGTTCATCGCGCTGAACACCGCCGCGATTCCGAAGGATCTGCTGGAATCCGAACTGTTCGGCCATGAGCGCGGCGCGTTCACCGGGGCGCAGGCGATGCGCCAGGGACGTTTCGAACAGGCCGAGAACGGCACGCTGTTTCTCGACGAAATCGGCGATATGCCGTTCGATCTGCAAACGCGTCTGTTGCGGGTGCTGTCGGACGGGCAGTTCTATCGCGTCGGCGGTCACAACCCGTTGCGCGCCAATGTGCGCGTGATCGCGGCGACGCACCAGAATCTCGAATCGCGCGTACGTCAAGGCCTGTTCCGCGAGGACTTGTATCACCGGCTCAACGTGATTCGCCTGCGCTTGCCCGCATTGCGCGAACGCAGCGAGGACATTCCGCTGCTCACGCGGCACTTCCTGCAGAAGAGCGCGCGCGATCTCGGTGTCGAATCGAAGCGCGTGTCGGAAGAAGCGCTCGCCTATCTCGCGTCGCTGCCGTTTCCGGGCAACGTGCGGCAGTTGGAGAATCTCGCCAACTGGCTCACGGTGATGGCGCCCGCGCAGACTATCGAGATCAAGGACTTGCCGCCTGACCTCGGTCCCGCACAAGCCGGCGTGAGCGATCTCACCGGCGGCGTGGCGGCTGGGGCAGGGACGGGCGACGAGGGCTTCGCCGGCAGTGCGCCGGTCAACGGCGCGAGCGCCGCGGCGCATCCGGCCGGCGCGGTGGGCACGCCGGTCGCGACCGCGGTGAGCGCGTGGGAAGGCGGCTTGCGCACCGAAGTCGCGCGGCTCTTGCGCGAAAACTCGGCAGACGTGATGGACGAACTCGCACGCCGTTTCGAAGCGGCGGTGATTCGCGAAGCGCTCGACTTCACGCGCGGGCGCAAGGTCGAGGCGGCGGAGCGCCTGGGCATCGGTCGCAATACCATTACGCGCAAGATTCAGGAACTCAATCTCGAGCCCTGAGCAAGGCGTCGTTGCAGCGGCGGGGCGGGGCGCGAGCCGCCTCGGCCTGCCGTTGCGGCGCAAGCCCGATATCGCCCGTTATCCGGGCCGCGGGTTCCCGCAAGGCATAATCAACGCTGTTTTCATTCGACAGCCGACGATGCCCGCTCCTCTGAACTCTCCCGCTTCCTTCTCCTGGCCGCTTTCCCCTGATCCGTTCCTGTCGCTCGAAGCACTCGACGACCCCGCTGCGCTCGCGTGGGTCGAACAGCAGAACACCCGCACGCGCGCTGCATGGTGTAGCGGCGCGCAATTCGAGTCGCTCAGGCAGCGGCTTGCCGATGCGTATCTGCCGCGTGAGCGTCCGGTGATTCCCGATCGGTGGAAAGACTGGGCTTACGATCTGTGGCAGGACGAGCGCAATCCGAAGGGCATCTGGCGGCGCACGACGTGGGCGGCATGGCGCAGCGGCGCGCCGGTCTGGCAGAACCTGCTCGATTTCGACGCGCTCGGCGCCGCTGAAGGCACGCCGTGGGTGTGCGTCGAACTCGACATTCTTTATCCGGACGGCGATCGCGCGCTGATCACGATGTCGCCGGGCGGATCGGACGCGCAGGTGGTGCGCGAGTTCGACATCGAGGCGCAGCGTTTCGTCGACGACGGCTTCGTGATCGCGAAGGCGGGCAAGCACACGGCGTCGTGGATCGATCGGGACACGCTGTACGTCGGCTGGGACAACGGCCGCAAGACGCTGACGCGCTCCGGCTATCCGCGCGACGTGCGGCGCTGGACGCGCGGCACCGCGCTCGCCGACGCGCCGGTGGTGTTCAGGGGCGCGTTCGGCGACATCGGCGTGGAGGCGCACTACGATCCGGTGGAGCGCCGCCATACCGTGGTGAGCAGCGTCGATTTTTTCGACTCGCACACGTATTACCTCGATAGCGCCGAGGGTGCTGATGTCGCCATCGACGCGTGGCGTCAGTACGACGTGCCCGCGCACGTCGCGGTGGGAGGCTGGCAAGGCTGGCTGCTGCTCGAACCGCGCCTCGACTGGGATAGCGATGGCGCACATTATCCGGGCGGCGCGTTGCTGGCGATCCGCGAGGACGCGTTTCTGCGCGGCGAGCGCGACGTGCTGCCGCTATTCATGCCGACGCCGCTGACCTCGGCCTGCGAGTGGACGCATACGCGCAATCACCTGATCGTGTCGTACCTCGACGACGTGCAGAACAAGACCTTGCTGTGGACACCGTCGCAAGACGCGGATCACGCATGGCATTGGCAGCAGCGCCTCTTTCCAGCACATGCCGACGCACAGGCCGACGTGTCGCCTGTCGAGCCGACGCTGAACGACGAAGTGTTCGTCGATACCGATGACTATCTGCAGCCGCCTGCGTACTGGCTGGCCGACCTCGCGCGGGAGAATCTGAGCGAGTGGGAATTGATCGACCGCTGGCCGACCCAGTTCGACGCGACGCGCTTCGCCGTCACGCGCGGGCATGCGGTGTCGGCGGACGGCACGCGGGTGCCGTATACGGTGATCGGGCCGCGCGCCGCGCAATCGTTCGACCCGTCGCATGAACCGCGCCCCTGCCTGTTGAGCGGCTACGGCGGCTTCGCGATTCCGCTTCTGCCGAGCTATCTGACCGGGCAGGGCATCGGTTGGCTGGAGCGCGGCGGCGTGTATGTGGTCGCGCATATTCGCGGCGGCGGCGAGTTCGGCACGCGCTGGCACACGGCGGCGCAGGGCGAGGAGCGCCAGCGCGCATTCGACGACTTCATTGCGGTCGCCGAGGCGCTCATCGACACCGGCGTGACGAGTGCCGCGCAGCTCGGCATTCAGGGCGGCAGCAACGGCGGTTTGCTGGTGGCGGCATGCATGGTGCAGCGTCCCGAGTTGTTTGGCGCGGTCGTGTGCGAAGTGCCTTTGCTCGATATGAGCCGCTATCACCTGCTGCACGCGGGCGCGTCGTGGATCGACGAATACGGCGACCCGGACGAACCCGATGAAGCGCGTGTGCTGGCCGCTTACTCGCCGTATCACCGCGTGTCGGCGGGTGTCGCGTATCCGCCCGTGCTGTTCACCACTTCGACCGCCGACGATCGCGTGCATCCCGGCCACGCGCGCAAGATGGCCGCGCGCATGCAGGCGCTCGGCGCGCCTCTCGCGGACAATGTCTGGTATCGGGAGAACACGGAAGGCGGGCACGGGGGCTCCGATGAACTGGAGCAGGCCGAGCATGACGCGATGGTCTTCGAATTCCTGTGGAGCGTGCTGGGCGTGGGCGGCTCCGCGCAGGCCGACACGGCGGTCTAGGGCGCACGCTGCGCGTGGTGCGAGGCGTTAGCGACGCGTCGCACCGTCGTCGAATCGGTGGCTCAGCCGAGCAGCGCGAAGACCGGCGCGTGATCGGACGGCTGTTCCCATTTGCGCGGCACCTTGTCGATGTCGCACGCCGAGCATGCGTCGGCCAGGGGCTTCGACAGCAGGATGTGGTCGATGCGCAGCCCCGCATTGCGGCGGAACGCCATCATCCGGTAGTCCCACCACGAGTAGATCTTCTCCGGCTGTTCGAACTGGCGGAACGCATCGAGCAGGCCGAGTCCGATCAGCCGCACGAACGCGGCGCGTTCTTCCGGCGAAACGAGGTTCTGGCCTTCCCATGCTTTCGGATCGTGCACGTCGCGATCTTCGGGCGCGATGTTGTAATCGCCGAGCAGCGCGAGCTTCGGATGCAGCGCCATTTCGCTTGCGATCCAGTCGTGCAGCGCCGCGAGCCAGCGCAGTTTGTACGCGAACTTGTCGGTGCCCGGCGCCTGGCCGTTCGGGAAGTACGCCGAGATGATGCGCACGCCTTCGATGGTGGCCGCGATCACGCGTTGCTGCGGATCTTCGAAGCCCGGGATGTTGCGCACGATGCTGCTTTCGTCGACGTCCAGCCCGTCGCGCACCAGAATGCCGACACCGTTATAGGTTTTCTGTCCGGCATACCAGCTCCGGTAGCCTTTCTCGGTGAGTTCGGCGCGCGGGAATTTCTCGTCAGGCAGCTTCAGTTCCTGGAGACACAGCACGTCGGTGCCGCTGGTTTCGAGCCAGTCGATCACGTGCTGCTGGCGGACTTTAAGAGAGTTGACGTTCCAGGTGGCGATTTTCATGACATTCTCACATTCTTGCGGGGCAAGGTTTCGCGGGGGCCTCGACCCCTCGTTTTACTCGAGCGCTCAGGTTTGCCGCGTGTCGCGCGGACGACGGCTATTCGACTCATCGCGCGGCTGACGTCGCGCTTGATTCCGCAGGCGATTCCAGTAGTCCCGCATCTTATCGCGCGAGAGCGGGGCCGGTGAAAATTGCCCGCGCGGCGCTGCAAAAATAAAAGCGCGATGGCGGGATGTCGCGGCGTATAGTGGGACCACACACTTTCGCACGATTGCGAGTCGGAGAGTCATCATGGCCGAACTTTACCCCGCCCTTTATAAGGACTTCGAAGTGCACCCGCTGGTGTTTTCGCGGGCGTTCGACAAATTCGACGGCCACAAGCGGCACGCCGAGGGCTACGACGTCGCGGTGCGCGTATGTCGTCCGGGTGCGATCAGCGGCTCGAAAGCGAGCCGCGTGTTTCGCCTCGTGCTGCCCGCCACGATCGCGGATTTCGGCGTGGCCAAACGCAGCGCGAGTCAGTACGGCGCGGACATCATCGATGGCAAGGTGGAAGGCGCGACGGTCCAGGATCTTTGACGCGTTTCACGAACGAGTGCCTCTGCGTATGCGATCGTTCGCGGAATAATTCGCACAATGGTTTGACGTATTGTGATCTGCCAGATATAATCTTTTTTCTCTGACGCGGGGTGGAGCAGTCTGGCAGCTCGTCGGGCTCATAACCCGAAGGTCACAGGTTCAAATCCTGTCCCCGCAACCAAAGCATTACAAGGCTTTGCAAGATTTCAGGGGCTTAGGCAGTAAGCGAAAAAGCACTCAGAAATCTGGCAAATCCGCTGTGACAGAAGCCCGCGCTAGCGGGCTTTTTGTTTTGTGGCTTCTGACGGCTTCACACTGTCGCTCTTGCCTTGCTACCTGCCGACTTCGTAACCGAACGACAGCACGCGCGCGATGTGCCTTCTCAGCCCCTTTGCTGAATCGCTTGTCGCGAGTCCTTGCAGGGGCGCGGGAAACCGAGACGCGCCGAACCCCCGAAAGAAGTGCAAATGCAGGGCGTTCCCGCGAGACTTGCATCAGGCAGTCATACCGGAGGCAGGCTTGAAGAAGCGCAGGCAGCCTTTGACGACAAGTCGGTCCGGGATATCAATCATACGGATGCCGAAACATCTTTCGCCTCGCGAATGCGCAAGCACTATACATAGCGGACAGTCACGTTGCATGCGATGCACGACTTATGCCTTGCGGCCGGCTCGCTTTTTTTGAGCGTAGATCAAAGCACCGGTTTCGACCGGGATGAACGGAGCCTGAAAATGATCGATCAGGAAATCAATGAATGCTCGCGCGCGCGCGGTCTGATTGCGCTGGCTGGAATAGTAGACAAACAGATCGGCGGACGGCAATTCCGTGTCTGGCAGGACCAGTTTTAACCTGCCGCTCTGAACATACTTCGCCAGATCCCATTCGGAACGAATCAGGATCCCATGCCCGTCGAGCGCCCAGCGCAGCACGATGTCGCCATCGTTGCTCGACAGGGCGCCTTTGACTTTCAGTGCCTCGGTGTGGTCGCCCTGCACGTACCTCCAGACGCCATAGGCATCGTTGTTCTGGCGATGAATGATGCAGCGGTGGCGGGCGAGGTCCTCGACGCGCGCCGGCGTCCCGAAACGCTCCAGGTATTTAGGGGAGGCGCAAAGAAAACGGCGGTTGCTCATGATGCGCCTCGCACTCAGCCGGCTGTCCGGAAGCTCGCCGAAACGGATCGCCATATCGAATGCCTCCTCGACCAGATCGATGGGTCGGTCGGTCACTTCGAACTGGATTTCGACATTCGGAAACCGCTTCGCGAAGTCGGACACGAGCGGCGCGATGGTCGTGCGCCCGAAGCCGAGCGTCGCATTGATCCGCAACAGCCCATGAGGGTCGGACCTGGCACCCGATATCTCGTCTTCCATCTGCCGGACCTGCCCGACGATTTGCGTCGCGTAGCGCAGATAGGTCTCGCCTTCCGGCGTGAGACTGACGCTTCTCGTCGTCCGGTTGACCAGCCGCACCCCCAGCTTCTGTTCGATCAGGCCCAGCCGTTTGGTGGCGGCCGGTGGGGTGAGATCGAGCGCGCGCGCCGCTCCCGACAGGCTTTTGAGCTTGGCGAGGAGGATGAAAAACGCGAAATCGGATGCCGGGTCGGTTGCCACTTCAGTTGTTCACCTAAAGTAAAAAATGAAATGAATCAAAGCGAATTCTAACGCCTCGATTCGCGGATAAGCTAGTTTCCATCGCAGCCAGGTGCATGCAATGCGTGCCTAAAACTCAGGAGACACTGTCATGAGAATCGTGGAAATCCGCGAAAAAACCGTTCCGATCAGCTCCCCGATCCGCAATGCCTATATCGACTTCCGGAAGATGACGCTGAGTCTCGTCGCCGTGGTGACGGATGTCATCCGGGACGGAAAGCCGATCGTGGGTTATGGCTTCAACTCCAACGGCCGCTACGGCCAGGGCAAGCTGATGCGCGAGCGTTTCATTCCGCGCATCCTCGAAGCCGATCCCGCCGCGCTCGTGAACGACGCCGGCGACAACCTCGATCCGCACAAGATCTGGGCGACCATGTTCACCAACGAGAAGCCCGGCGGTCACGGTGAGCGCTCGGTCGCGATCGGCACGATCGACATGGCGATCTGGGATGCGGTGGCAAAGATCGAGGGCAAACCGCTGTTCCAACTGCTGGCGGATCGCTATGGCAACGGCCAACCCGAGCGCAAGATTTTCGTGTACGCGGCGGGCGGTTATTACTACCCGGGTCAGGATCACGGGAAGCTGAAAGACGAAATGCGTAGTTATGTCGACCGTGGCTATACGGTCGTGAAGAAGAAGATCGGCGGGGCCTCGCTCGACGAAGACCTGCGCCGCATCGACTCGATTCTGAGCGTACTCGGCGACGGGCAGAAGCTGGCCGTCGACGCCAACGGCCGTTTCGATCTCGACACGGCGATCCAGTACGCGAAGGCGCTCTCGCAATACGACCTGTTCTGGTACGAGGAACCGGGCGATCCGCTCGACTACGAACTGCAGGCGACCTTGCGTAACTACTACGACAAACCGATGGCGACCGGCGAGGACCTGTTCTCGATGCAGGACGCCCGCAACCTGATTCGCTACGGCGGCATGCGTCCGGATCGCGATTGGCTGCAGTTCGACTGCGCACTGAGCTACGGCCTCGTCGAGTATCTGCGCACGCTCGACATGCTGCATCAGCACGGCTGGTCGCCGAGCCGCTGCATTCCGCACGGTGGACACCAGATGTCGTTGAACATCGCGGCCGGCCTGGGTCTCGGCGGCAACGAATCCTATCCCGACCTGTTCCAGCCGTATGGCGGCTTCCCCGACGGCGTGAAGGTGGACAACGGCTACATCACCATGCCCGATCTGCCGGGTATCGGCTTCGAAGGCAAAGCCGATCTGTTTGCCGAGATGCAGAAGCTGTCGGCCTAAGCCGTCAACCGGCAAACGCGCCGACTCAGGCGTCGGCGCAGCGTTCACAAAAATAGACAAAGGGAACGCAGGCGAAAGCGGTCCGTGCTCACCGCAGTGGGAAGTCCCGCTGCGATGAGCACGAGCTGACTTTCATTAAAAGATGCCACGCATAGGAGACAGTCATGCGGGTTTCAAAGATCGGAAAATATCTTTCCAGGCTCTACGTACAGGTTCTGATTGGCATTGTCGCCGGCGTCCTCGTCGGCCATTTCTATCCTGACATCGGTTCCCAACTCAAACCACTTGGCGACCTGTTCATCAAACTGATCCGGATGCTGCTTGCTCCGATCATTTTCGCCTCCGTCGTCGTCGGTATCGCTCGCATGAGTGATCTTCATGAGGCCGGTCGCGTTGGCGTCAAGGCGGTCATCTACTTCGAAATAGCATCGACGATTGCGCTTGCTGTTGGCCTCATCATCGTGAACGTGATCAAGCCGGGCAGTGGCATGAACATCGACCCCGCGCATATCGACAGTTCCGCGATTGCCGCCTACACCCACGCAGCACGGCAGCACGGCATGCTTGAGTTCTTCATGAGCATCGTTCCGAACAGCATTGTCGGAGCGTTCGCGAATGGGGATATCCTACCCATCATCTTCTTTTCACTGCTGCTCGCCATCGCGCTCGCCAGGCTGGGTCCCCGTACCGCGCCGTTCGTCGACATGCTCGATATGTTTCTTCAAGGCATGTTCGGCGTCGTGCGAATCGTGATGTACGTCGCGCCGATTGGCGCTTTTGGCGGTATGGCATTCACCATCGCGAAGTACGGCATCGGCACGCTGGCCTCATTCGGCCAGTTGATGCTGTGTCTTTATCTGACTTCGATTTTCTTCGTGGTCGTGGTGCTTGGACTGGTGATGCGGATGAGCGGACTGTCGCTGTGGAAGTATCTCCGCTACATCAAGGACGAAATTTTCATCACCCTCGGCACGGCGTCGACCGAAGCGGTGCTCCCCCAAATGCTGATCAAAATGGAGAAGATGGGGTGTTCACGCCCCGTGGTCGGCATGGTGTTGCCAACGGGCTATACCTTCAACGCCGATGGCACGGCGATCTACCTGACCATGGCTTCGATGTTCATTGCACAGGCGATGAATATCCACCTAACTCTTTGGGACCAGTTGCTGCTGCTCGGCGTGTTGCTGCTGACGTCCAAGGGATCTGCGGGTGTGGCGGGGGCCGGATTCGTCGCGCTGGCTGCCACGCTGGCTTCAATGCACAAAATCCCTGTGTCCGGGCTGGTGCTGCTGCTGGGAGTCGACCGCTTCCTCAACGAGGCGCGTGCAGTCACGAACCTGATCGGCAACGGCGTGGCGACGATTGTAGTAGCACGATGGGAAGGGGCGATCGACATGAACAGGGCCCGAGCGACGCTCGACCGTGCCAATACGAGCATTGACGCACGGGAGTCCACCGACGAGGCATTGGTGGATCGAGCGCATTCGAAAGACGCTATTATCCGGGCCCACACGCATTGAGTCGTGCAGTCGATTTCATCACGCGTATCACCGCCGTGACCACGCCATCCGACAAAGCGAACGTTCGCGGGGCAGCTCTGGATTGCCACGAACTCCCGACGTCGGGGAAGCTCGCGATCACCCCGGCGAGGCAGATGATCAACCAGCGCGACCTCTCGTTGGTCTACTCGTCGGGCGTCGCGTTCGCGTACGAGTATGAGGAAATCATGCGCGTACGTGTAGCAAGATACGCAACATACAGGTTCAGGACCGGACTGGAATTCCTGATTGACCGTGACGTTGGCCGTGCGGAGACAGGAGCGGCAGGTCCGCCGCATTGATTGGCTTGTTGTGCGCGATGCGCAGTTCCGCCGGTCATCAGCAGCGCGGCTGATGGCGAACACGCATTCATGCGGCATTCCGGTCTCGCCGCGTGCAACCAGTCGGCCCCGCTGGCGATGGTCCGGCAATCAACTGCAACGCCCTGATCGTCTGCAACCGTGACGAGGCATAAGACGTCAGCGGTATCAGGCGCCCACCCTCGACCTTGTCACCGATGCGCAGGCTATTTCACCTGATATTCAACTCACTCCGTGTCAATCGCCCATTCCACCGCCGCTTGCGCATGCAGTGCGGTCGTATCGAACACCGGCAGCGCGGAATCTTCCGGCTTGATCAGCAACGTGATTTCAGTACAGCCGAGAATCACCGCCTGCGCGCCACGCTCGGCCAATGATTGGATCACACCTTGATACACCGCTCGCGACGCATCCTTCACCTTGCCGTGACACAGTTCGTCGTAAATGATGCGGTGCACGTCGGTGCGGCCGGCTTCATCGGGAACGAGCGTTTCGAGGCCGTAGCGCTCGCGCAGGCGGCCCGTGTAAAACGTCTGCTCCATCGTATAGCGCGTGCCGAGCAGGCCAACCCGTTCGATACCCGCGGCCCGCAGCGCATCGCCGGTCGGATCGGCGATATGCAGGAACGGCACCGTGATCGCCTGCTCGATCGACTCGTACACGCGATGCATCGTGTTGGTCGCGAGCATCACGAGATCGGCGCCGCCGCGTTCGAGCTGGCGCGCGGCATCGGCCATCTGCTGACCGAGCGCGCTCCAGTCGCCCGCGCGCTGGTTCGCCTCGATCGGCGCGAAGTCGACCGTCAGCATCAGACTGCGCGCGTTGTGATGACCGCCGAGCCGTATCTTCGCGTGACGGTTGAGGAGTTTGTAATACTCGGTGGACGACTCCCAACTCATCCCACCAATCACGCCGATCATTTTCATCTGCCTGCTCCGTGAACGGATGACGGCTGCCGGAACGCCCGGTATGCACCGTCCTGAACGCCGAGTATAGGCGCGCGGCGAAGCGTGCAGCCGGTACGGATTGCGCGCCGCGCGCCGGTACGGAAGCCGGGGCGCGCATCCGGATAAAACACCGCACGACCTTTTCTGTCGCCGATAGAATCGTAACCAGTCAGAAGCGGGCAAAGGGAGAGACATATGGATCTGATCATCCGCCGCGCGATGCTGCCGTCAGGCGCCGCGCCACAGGACAGGCACCCGGTCGACATCGGCATCGATGCGGGCCGCATCGTCGCCGTCGAGGCGAACCTCGCCGCGAGCGCGGGCGAAGAAATCGATGCGGCGGGTTCGCTCGTCACGCCGCCGTTCGTCGATCCGCATTTCCACATGGACGCAACACTGTCGTACGGCTTGCCGCGTGTGAACGCGTCGGGCACGCTGCTCGAAGGCATTGCGCTGTGGGGTGAGCTGAAGCCGGAACTGACGCAGGCGGCGCTCGTCGAGCGCGCGTTGCAGTATTGCGACTGGGCCGTCGCGCGCGGTTTGCTGGCGATCCGCAGCCATGTCGACGTGTGCGATCCGCGCCTGCTCGCGGTCGAGGCCCTGCTCGAAGTGAAGCGCCGGGTCGCGCCGTATCTCGATCTGCAACTGGTGGCGTTTCCGCAGGACGGCGTGCTGCGCAGCGCCGGCGCGTTCGAGAACCTCAAGCGGGCGATCGCGATGGGCGTCGACGTGGTCGGCGGCATTCCGCATTTCGAGCGCACGATGGCCGACGGCGCGCAGTCCGTGCGCCTGCTGTGCGAGTACGCGGCGGAGCAGGGCTTGCGCGTCGACATGCATTGCGACGAGTCGGACGACCCCATGTCGCGCCACATCGAAACGCTTGCGGCCGAAACGCAGCGGCTCGGTTTGCAGGGGCGCGTCACCGGCTCGCATCTGACGTCGATGCATTCGATGGACAACTACTACGTCAGCAAGCTCCTGCCGTTGATGCGCGAGTCGGGCGTCGCCGCGATCGCGAATCCGCTCATCAACATCACGCTGCAGGGCCGCAGCGACACCTATCCGAAGCGGCGCGGCATGACGCGCGTGCCGGAGATGATGGCGGCCGGCATCAACGTCGCGTTCGGCCACGACTGCGTGATGGACCCGTGGTACAGCCTCGGTTCGGGCGACATGCTCGAAGTCGCGCACATGGGCTTGCACGTCGCGCAGATGACGGGCGTCGACGGCATGCGCGCATGCTTCGACGCGGTCACGGTGAATGCCGCGCGGATTCTCGGTCTGGAAGGCTATGGCATCGCGCCGGGATGCGCGGCCAATCTGGTGCTGCTCGACGCGCGTGATCCGGTCGAGGCGATCCGCCTGCGCGCCGCGCGGCTCGCGGTGGTGAGCCGTGGCAAGGTGGTGAGCCGCGCGCCTGCTGCGCGGGCGGCGCTGTCGCTCGAAGGGCGTCCGGCGCAGGTGGACTTCAAGCTGCATCGCGGCTAGCGGCTAGCCGCCGGCGCGCCGCGGCAAGGTTTGCGGTTCGCGTGCGCAGGCGTTGGCGCAAGAAAAAGCCGGCGCCTGCCCACGCAGGCCGCCGGCTTTCTTCTGCGGCACCGACATCGACATCGACGGCGCTCAGCAACACGCCGCTCGATGCTTGAACCGGTTAATGCACCGAGCCCGGCGCCATGCCGTTATGACGCAACAGCGCGTCGATATTCGGCTCGCGGCCACGAAACGCCTTGAACGATTCCATCGCCGGACGGCTGCCGCCCACCTCCAGAATCTCCTTGCGATAGCGCATGCCGGTCGTCTGATCGAGCACGCTGCCGCTCGCGGCTTGCGCCGCTTCTTCGAACGCGGCGTACGCGTCGGCGGACAGCACTTCAGCCCACTTGTAGCTGTAGTAACCCGCCGCATAGCCGCCCGCGAAAATATGGCTGAACGTGTTCGGCCAACGCGAGAACGATGCTTGCGGCACCACGTGAAAGCGTTCGTTGATCTCGCTCGCGAGTTCGGTGGCGCTCTTCGTGCCGCTCGCGTCGAAGCCGGTATGCAGTTGCATGTCGAACATCGAGAACACGATCTGACGCAGCGTGCCCAGACCGCTCTGGAAGTTCTTCGCGGCCAGCATCTTGTCGAACAGCTCGCGCGGCAGCGGCTTCGCTGTTTCGACGTGCGAGGTCATGTCGCTGAGCACGTCCCACTCCCAGCAGAAGTTCTCCATGAATTGCGACGGCAGTTCGACCGCGTCCCACTCGACGCCGTTGATACCCGAGACGCCCAGTTCATCGACGCGCGTGAGCATGTGATGCAGCCCGTGACCGAACTCGTGGAACAGCGTGATGACTTCGTCGTGCGTGAAGCAGGCGGGTTTGCCGCCGACGGGCGCTGAGAAATTGCAGGTCAGGTACGCGACCGGCGTTTGCACGCCGCCGTGCGAGTGCTTGTGACGGCCGCGCGCATCGTCCATCCAGGCGCCGCCGCGTTTGCCTTCGCGGGCATACAGGTCGAGGTAGAACTGTGCGACCAGACCGCCGTCCTGATTCTCCACGCGGAAAAAGCGCACGTCCGGATGCCACACGGCCGCTTCGTCGCGACGGATGCGCACGCCGAACAGCGTTTCGGTGACCTTGAAGAGCCCCTTGAACACCGCGTCTTCGGGGAAGTACTGTTTGACCTCGTTCTCGGAGAACGAATAGCGCTTCTGGCGCAGACGTTCAGCGGCAAACGTCATGTCCCACGGTTGCAGCTCGCTCATGCCGAGTTCGTTCGCGGCGAATTCGCGCAGCTCCTTCCAGTCCTGTTCCGCATGCGGACGCGCGCGCGTGGCGAGGTCTTCGAGGAACGTCATGACCTGGGCGGGTGATTCGGCCATCTTCGGCGCGAGCGAGACTTCGGCGAAGTTGCCGTAGCCGAGCATATGCGCTTCTTCCGCGCGCAGCTTCAACTGCTCGGCGAGCACCGATGTGTTGTCCCACTCAGGCTTGCCGTTGCCATATTGCGCGCCGAGCTCGGATGCGCGCGTCACGTACGCGCGGTACATCGCTTCGCGCATCGGACGATTTTCCGAGTACTGCATCACCGGGAAATATGACGGGAAGTGCAGCGTGAATTTGTAGCCGGTCTTGCCTTCGCGTTCGGCCGCTTCCTTCGCGGCTTCGATCACGTCTTCGGGCAGTCCGGCGAGTTGCGCTTGCCCGCCCGCTTCGACGATGTACGCGTAAGCGTTGGTCGCGTCGAGCACGTGGTCCGAGAAGGCCTTCGACAGCCCCGCCTGCTTTTCCTGCAGTTCGGCGAAGTGCGGCTTCTGGTCTTCCGGCAGTTCGGCGCCGGACAGACGGAAATCGCGCAGCGCGTTGCCGAGGATCTTCTTGCGCTCGCCGGTCAGCGACGCGAAATCGCTGCTCGCGTTCAGCGCCTTGTACTTCTCGTACAGCGCGAGGTTCTGTCCGACGCTCGACCAGAATTCGGTCACACGCGGCAGATTTTCGCCGTACACGGCGCGCAGTTCGGGCGTATCGGCGACGGCGTTCAGATGGCCGACCACACTCCACGCGCGCGACAGCGGTTCGGTGGCGCGTTCGACCGGCTCGACCACATCGGCCCACGACGCGGGCGTGACCGGCAGCGCGGCGCGTTCGACCGCGGCGGCCGCGTCGGCGAGCAGCACATCGAGGGCGGGCGTGACGTGTTCAGGGCGGATGTCGGCAAAGCGCGGCAGGTCGGAAAAATCGAGGAGCGGATTGTCGTGATGCGAGGGAGTAGTGGACATGAGGCTTCCTGTCTGACGCGGGTGAACGGGTAATCGGTGCATCGACGGGGCGCGCGCGGCCGCCTGTGGCACCCGATAAGAACATTATTGGGGCGGGACGCGCCGATTCCAATCCGTCGGCTGACAAATTATCAGATGTCGCGGCTCCGTGGGCGAATCGCATGCGGTATGCGGCATGCGGCATGCGGCGTGCGACATGCCGGCGGCCCCACGCGCGGTCGAGCACCTTGGGGGGCTACTGCAGCCGCTGCGTTTCTGTGCGAAAGCGAACGGTGCGCTTTGCTGCCCTGCCGCAATCTGACGTGTCGCTAGCAGTGAGCGATGTTTCCTGTCAGAGGTGTCGATGAACCCGCTTTCGCACGCTTTAAAGCGCAACGGCAACAACTTCGACCTCGTGCGGCTGCTGGCCGCCGTTGCCGTCGTCTATGGCCATTCGTATCTGCTCCAGGCGCCGGATGGCACGACTGACTGGGTGGAAAATGCGCTCGGCTTCGATGGTTTCGGCGCGTTCGGCGTCTACGCATTTTTTCTGCTGAGCGGCTTGCTGGTGACCGCCAGCTTCGACCGGCAACGCTCGGGGCCGCGTTTCGTCGCGTTGCGGATTGCGCGGCTGTGGCCGGCGGTGGCGGTCGGCTCGGTCGTGACGGTGTTCATCATCGGGCCGCTTTTTACGACGCTGCCGCTGCGCGAATACTTCGCCTCCGGGATGACGTGGGCGAACCTCGACAACTTCTCCACCATCGTGCTGAAGACCCGTTGGACGCTGCCTGGCGTGTTCGAGCACAACCGCATGCCGCACGAGATCTGTGCAACGCTGTGGACGCTGCCGATCGAAGTGCGCTGCTATCTGATCGTGCTCGTGACCGGCATGCTGGGGCTGCTGTCCAGCCCGCGCGGCGTGCTGCTGGCGGCGGCGCTCGGCGGCGCCGCGATCGTGTTGCGCGTGCATCTGCCGCATCTGCAACTGGGCACGCGGGATTTCAGCCATCCCGCCAACGGCTATTCGTTCTGGCCGGAGCCGTTCTTCATACTGGGGATGCTGCTGTACGGCTGGCGCGAGCGGGTCGACATCAACGGCCTGACGGCGCTGGGGTTCGCGATGGTGTTTCTGGTCTTTCGCGATACGACCGGCGCGCAGCCGCTCTTCTATCTGGCCTTCGTGTACGGCGTGCTATGGGTGGGAACGACGCCAGTACTGCGGCGCTTCGTGCCGCGTCACGACTACTCGTACGGCATTTATCTGTACGGATTCATGGTGCAGCAGTGCATCGCGAATAGAGCGCCGCAGTTGAGCCACGGGATGTCGCTGGTGGTCGCCGCGCCGTTGATCCTCGTGAGTGCGGCACTGTCGTGGCACTTCGTGGAGCGGCCGGTGCTGACGTGGTGTCGCACGCGCCTCGCGCCGCAGCACAGGCCGCCGGCGACAGGCATCGCTGCGGGGGATCAGGCGATCCGTTGAGGCGGTGCGCGCGCTGCGCACCGCTGCCCGTGAGTGCCGCTGTTTCCTGCGCCGGGCTTCTGTGCGCGAAGCTCGGCGCCAAGGGGGCGCGGAAAGTCTCTTCGCCGGCGAACATGCTTCGCCGGCTGTTTCTTTGCGGGCCGCCGTTACGCCTTCGCGTCCGCTTCGCGCTCGGCGGCTTCGATCGTGTTGACGAGCAGCATCGTGATGGTCATCGGGCCGACGCCGCCCGGCACCGGCGTGATGTAGCCGGCCACTTCCTTGACGCCCGCGAAATCGACGTCGCCGCACAGCTTGCCGGCGTCGTCGCGATTCATGCCGACGTCGATCACGGTCGCGCCCGGCTTCACCATGTCCGCCGTCAGGATGTTGCGCAGGCCAGTGGCCGCGACCACCACGTCGGCGTTGCGCGTGTGCGCGGCCAGTTCGCGCGTCTTGCTATGGCAGATCGTCACGGTCGCGCCGGCTTCGAGCAGCAGCAGCGCCATCGGCTTGCCGACGATGTTCGAGCGGCCGATCACCACGGCGTTGGCGCCTTTCAGGTCGATCCCGTACGCGTCGAACATTTTCATCACGCCGTAGGGCGTGCACGGACGAAACAGCGGCTGGCCGGTCATCAGCGCGCCGGCATTGGCGACGTGAAAGCCGTCGACGTCTTTTTCCGGCGCGATCGCCTCGATGACCTTGTGGCTGTCGATGTGTTTGGGCAGCGGCAGTTGCACCAGAATTCCGTGGATGCGCGGATCGCGGTTCAGTTCGTCGATGCGCGCGAGCAGGTCGGCTTCCGGCAGGTCGGCCGGATAGCGGTCGAACGACGAGCCGAGGCCGTTGTCCTGGCACGCCTTGACCTTGTTGCGCACATACACTTCGCTGGCCGGATTGTCGCCGACCAGCACGACGGCGAGGCCCGGCTGATGGCCGCGGGCGGTGAGGGCGGCGGCGCGCGCGGCGACGTCGGCGCGCAGAGTCTTGGAAAGGGCGAGGCCGTCGATCAGTTTGGCAGTCATGGTCGGGTCGAGATAGGCAGTTTGGAAAGCGGAACAGGGCGCGGACGCCTGAAGGCGCCCCGCGCGATGGCGCTTTTCAGCGGGAACGGGTCGGCACGTGAAAAGCGCGCGGCGCGAATCGGAGATAGGCGCGGCTGCGAAGTCCGACATTATACCGGGCCTGTTTGACGCGCCATGCGTGGATTCGCGTCGCGCACAGCGCGACCGCCAGGCCATTGCCCCCTTGCCGCCAAGGTCACGCTTACGGCTGCACCGCCTGCCAGCTCTCGTCCGGATCGAACGCTTTGACCGCCGCCGCTGCACGCGCCGTCTGAGGCCCGAGGTCCTTCTGATACACCTGCCCGTCCTGATTGACGATGAAACTCATCACCCCGGTCCGGCCATACTCGGCGGGCGACGCGATCAGCCCGAACCCTCCGCTCATCACGCCGTTCTCGACATGGTTTCGCGCCCCGCCTTTTGCATGCGGCCCTTGCGCGGTGAGGATCCGGTAGTGATAGCCGTGATACGCCTGCGTCGGCAGCGTGCCGTTGGGCATCGTGGCGGCGAGCGGCCCGAGCGGGCTTTCGGCTTCGCCGGGCGCCGTCGGCCAGTACAGACCGTCGTGCTGTCCGCGCGTACTGACGAAGCGCTGCGCGTAATGCTGCGTCAGGTTGTGATAATCGTTCTGTGCGTCGACATAGGCGAGCGAGGTCATGATCGCCGCGCGTTCATTGCGGCCGATGCGGCGCGTCAGCATTTCATCATGCGCGGCACGCGGATCGAAGCGCCAGCCCTGCGCCGTTTGCACGAGCGGAATCGGCAAGGTCCAGCCGCTGTCGCCGACCGCCACGTGCGCGGTGGCGTGTCCTTTGCCGGTGGCCGGATCTTCGACGATCTGATGCCCCTTCGACCACGCGCCGAGGAACTGGTAGATATCGTCCTCGCCGATGTCCGCGGTGGGGATGAAGCGACGAAAGTCGCCGCCGAGCACATGCTTGAGCGCGGGGTCGTCATTGCTCGCGACAGCGTCGACGAAAGCGTTGGCGGCAGCGTCGGCGCTCGGGTAGACGGCTTGCGCATGGGCGGTGCCCGTGACAGCCAGCAGCGCGCCGATGCAGCCGACGGCGGCGGCCAGTGTCCGAACCTGAACGCGGGCGCGCAACGTGCCCCGGGGTAATAAGCGCATCATCGAGTCTCCTCTTGAACGTTCAACGGCGGTGGCCCATGTGACCCCCGCCCCCGCCGCCGAACCTGCCACCCCCGCCGCCCATTGCGCCGCCCCCGCCACCTCTCTGGACGCCGCCTCCATGTGCGCCAAGGCCGCCACCACCCTGGTAAGACTGGCCGCCGCCGTGCGCGCCGAAGCCGCCGCCCGCATGCTGTCCACCACCTGCACGCTGTCCTTCGCCCGCCATTCCGGCGCGGCTCGCCTGGCCGCGCTGCGCGTCCAGCCGCGCGGCGTTGCCGTCGCCAGCGCCGCGCAGCGCGTTGTCGCGATTCATATTCTGCGCGTGGTTCTGCAGGTTCTGATTCGTGACGCCGCCCTGGTGAATCCCTTGCACGCGCTGGCTCGCGCTGCCGCCCATCTGCTGGCCGGTGCGCTGCTGCAACGTCTGCTGCGCCTCGGCGCGCGCGTTGTCGCGGCCGCGATACGCATCGCGCTGCGCGGCGCCGAGATTGTTGTTGACGTTGTTGCGGTTCACGTTGGCATTGCGATTCCAGTTCGTCGTGTTGCTGTTCGCGTCGATCCGGTGGTTCACATTGATGTTGTTGTAGCGGTTCACATTGACGTTGACGTCGTGCGTATTCCAGTTGAAGCCGCCCCACAGTGAGTTCGCCACGGCCACGCCGGTGCCGAACGCGAGACCTGCGGCGAGCCCGCTCGCCACCGCATAGCCGGGCGGCGGAGGCACATAGACCGGCGGATAGGCCGGATACGGCCACGTGCCGTAGACCACCGTCGGGTTATAGGTCGGCACGTACACGACCTGCGGATTGGCCGGCACGATCTGGATTGTGCTCTGTTCGACGACGACCTTCTGCTGTTCGCTCGTCTTCAGATTGCCGGCTGCCTGGGCCTGCTTGCGCAGGCGCTGCACGGAGTCCATCACGTCATTGGGCTGGGCGAGGAAGGCGCTGCCGAGTTGCGAGACCCAGTCGGGTTTCGCGGACATCGTCGCGAGCACCTGGGGGAAGGCGACCAGCGATTGCACGCTCGGGTCCCACGATTCGCCGGCGACCGCCTTGACGGCGTCGTCGCCCTGCAGCTTCGGGTTCGCTTTGGACCAGGCGGCCGCGGCCTGTACGTGCTGCGGGAACGTGGAAGCCATCAGCACCTGCGCGAGCAAGGCGTCGGGATACAGCGCGATGGGGGCCGTCAACGAATCGAGTTGTTGGGTCGAGACCTTGGCGGCGCTTTGCGCAAGCACTGCGTCCGGCATGACGAGCCCGGCGACGAGCGGCGCCCCGACAAGGGCGGCGCAGGCGAGCAAAACGCGCGAGCGATGCGCTGCAGATCGTTTCACGATGACATCCTCACGGTCGGGTTACAGGCGAAACGTCGATGCGCGGCACGCGCCACGGCGATGCGTCACGCTGGAATCGGAGAGAGCACAGGCAGGCGAGGCGAGGTGTAGCGGATGAATGGGCAGCCGCGTGCGAGTGATGCGGATGCGGTGGACGACGCGACAATGAAGCGGCAACGATGCAGGAGGTGCGGCATGCGGGCCGCGTGGTCCGCATGCGGCGTTTCGCGAAACGCTGTGCGCCGTGTACCGCGTGTCGTACCCGCATTGATTGCGCATCAGCACCTCCTAAGGAGTTCTGTATAAATTAGGGGGCGTAGCGGGGCTTGTCAATCATGTCGGACGAAAGTGGTGTATTAGAAACGGACCAGCCGGGGTGAGCAATTACCGGGCCGCGCATCGTGACCGGCACTGCAATAGGGAAGACGGCGCGGGGGATGGCGCGCAAATGCAAACGCGGGAAGGGTGCCGTGCGCGAGTAGCGCAGGCATGGAACCGGTGCGGGCCGGACGCTTCTGCAGTCCGGCCGTGGGCAATGCGATGGGCTCTTGCGGGGAATGCCGCCCGTCGGATTTATTGCGCGGGTTGCGGCTTGTTCGACAGCGCGAGTCGCAGCAGATCGGCGACCGTGTTGACGTTGAGCTTTTCCATGATGTTCGCGCGATGCGCTTCGACCGTCTTGATGCTGATGCCGAGGTCGTCGGCGATCTGCTTGTTCAGGCGGCCCGCGATGATGCGCTCGAGCACCTGATGCTCACGTGCGGTCAGCTTGCCAAGACGCTCGGCGGCGGCGCGTTGCTGCTGCACGCTGGTGCTCTCGGTGCGCGCCTTGTCGAGCATGCGCTCGACGAGCTTGCGCAACTCGGCTTCGTCAAACGGTTTCTCGATGAAGTCCATCGCGCCTTTTTTCATCGTCGACACGGCCATCGGCACATCGCCGTGACCCGTCACGAAGATGATCGGCAGCGACGCGTTGTCGGCGATCAGGCGTTCCTGCAACTCGAGCCCGCTCATGCCGGACATCCGCACATCGAGGATCAGGCAGGCGATCTGGCCCGGATGCTGATGCGGCTGCCATGCGTCGATGAACTGCTCGGCGCTGGAGAAGCATTGCACGCGGTAGCCGTTCGCCTCCAGCAGCCAGCGCAGCGAATCTCGCACGGCCTCGTCGTCGTCGACGACAAAGACAGTTTCCTGTGTGGTGACTGGGCTGTTCATAGCTCTCCCGTAACGGTTTGTGGTGTCGGCGCCTCTGACCCGCCGTTGCTCGGGCCGTCAGGCTCTCCAATAGGCAGACTGCAATGGAACGTGGCGCCTGTGATGTGGCCGTCGGACTCGACGTTGTTCACCACCCACAGACGGCCGCGGTGCGATTCGATAATCGAACGGCAAATGTTCAGCCCCATGCCCATACCATCGGACTTGGTGCTGTAAAACGGTTCGAACAGCCGCTCGGCTGTCGCTTCGTCGACGCCCGGACCCTGGTCGACGACGCTGATGCAGACAAAGCCGCTCTCCAGCCGCACGACCACCCGGATCACCGGATCGACCGCATTCGGGCGGGCTTCGGCCATCGCCTCGGCGCCGTTCTTCAGCAGGTTGACCAGCACCTGCTCGATCAGCACCGGGTCGACGTAGATCACCGGCAGGCGCGAGCGCAGATCGGTGACGATGCGAATGCGACGCTTGCGCGTTTCGATCTCGGCGAGCCCCACCGCGTCCGCGACGATGTCGGCGACGCGCGTGGCTTGCCGCTTCGGCTCGCTGCGCTTCACGAACTCGCGGATGCGTTTGATGATCATGCCGGCGCGCACCGCCTGCTGGGCGGTTTTTTCAAGCACCGGCAGCAGATTGTCGGGCGTCGTGCGACCGGATTTAACCAGCGCGACGGTGCCGGAGCAATAGTTGTTGATCGCGGCGAGCGGCTGATTGAGTTCGTGCGCGAGCGACGAGGCCATCTCGCCCATCGTCATCAGGCGGCTCGTGAACTGCAGCTTTTCGTCCTGCTGGCGCGCCAGTTCCTGCGCCCGCTTGCGGGTGGTGATGTCGGTCGCGATCTGCATCTGCGCGAGGTGGCCGTCCACCCACTGGATGTACTGACGGCGCACTTCGAACCACTTCTGGATGCTTTGCACGTAGATTTCCTGCGCATCGGCGGTGCTTTCGGTCAACGCGGCCGCGGGCAGGCCCGCGTAGGTATCCACCATATCGATCGAATCGGACGACGCCTGTGCGCTATCGAACCCGCCGCCCGCCAATTCCAGATGGCCGTCGGGGCGAATACCGAACAGGTGCCGGTAGTAGCGATTGGCGAACAGCAGCTCGGCTTCGTCGGCGGCCAGCACCGACACCGCGGCGTCGAGGCTTTCGAGCACGGTGGTGAAGCGTTCGTGGGCGGCGGCGAGTTCCTCGCGCGCGCGTTTCGGTTCGGTGATGTCGGTCATCGACGACATCCAGCCGGTCTGGCGGCCCGAACTGTCGATCAGCGGCGATACATAGAGACGCGCATGGAACAGCGAGCCGTCTTTCCTGCGCACCCGCAACTCGAACCCCGAGGACGGCGCCTTGCCGCGCAGTGTCATGTCGAGCTGGCGTTGCATCTCGGGATAGGCGTCGCGCGGCCAGTAGGCGAACGGCGCGTTCTTGCCGACCAGATCGCTCTCGTCCCAGCCGGTCATCCGGCAGAACGCGGGATTCACGTGGGTGATGCGCCCGTGCATGTCGAGCACGCGCATGCCGATCAGCACCGAGTTTTCCATCGCGCGGCGGAAGAACGCTTCCGCGTACAGCGCCTGCTGCGCTTCGAAGCGCTGGCGCGTGTGCTTCCACAGACTCCAGAGGCTCCACAGCACGAAGCACGAGAGGCCCGCCACCAGCCACACCAGCGTGTTGTTGGTGAAGTTGGTCATCTGCGGGAACGCGTAGACGCGCACCGAGATGCCTTGGCCCGGCGGATCGAGCGGCAGGTCGTAGAACATGTCGCGCGGCAGGCGCGGGCGGGTTGACGTGGTGGTCAACTCGCGGTTGTTCACGTCGATGATCGAGATCTTGTATTTGGCCGACAGCTCGGGCGGGATGTCGCGCTTGAGAATGCCTTCGACCGAGAACACCGCCGCAATCGAGCCGAGGAACTCGCGGTCGCGGAACACCGGCGTTTGCAGCGTGATATAGCCGTTGCCGAGGTCGTCGTAGATCAGTGGCGAATAGACCTGGCGGCGCGTGTCGCGCGCTTCGGTGAAGGCGGCTTTGACCGCTTCGTCCATCTGCGCGTCGTTGGGCCTCGCGAGCCGCTGGCCGAATACGGGCAGGGCGGTATTGGGCCAGCGCGGCTGCTGCGCGCTGGTGTACCAGTTCATGTAGAGGATCTCGGGATGCCCCTGCATGATGTCCGTGGTGGACGCCTGGAACGAATGCGGATCGGCGTGGCCGGTGGCCAGATCGCGTGCGAGCGCCTGAATCTGTTCCTGCGCGCCGGTCATGGACAGGCGGATCTGCTGCTGCGCCCACGCGACGTTACGGTAGAGGGTGTCTTCCTGCTGCTGCTGTTCGCGCCGGTTGAGGCTCCACAGGATCAGGCTCATGACGACCAGGAAAACCAGGATCGACAGGAGCGGCGTCAGCAAATAGGAATTCGACCACCATGGTCCATGGTGCCAGCGGGAGGACGGCGTCGAATCGCCCGGCGAACCGGCGGTGCGCGCCGAGCGAGCGAAAAGCCGTTCGGTCAACATGCGTGGCATTGTAGCGCAGCGCGTGACTGACAAATGGCGCAAAAAAGCACGGAAAGTACCGTTAATCGGCGCAAACTAGCCGACGTATCCGCCGATCGGCAGTCAAACCAGGTTGCGTCGCAGCAATTTTCCGCATTATGAGAAGTGATCTCGTCATTTGAAAATTTTGTTGCGTGGACGTCGGGAGCCTTATTACAATCGGCCGGAGCTGCCGCGGTCGTGCTTCGTCCGCGTCGTCTGTCCAAAGAGCGTTCCTCTATATCCAGGAGACGAGCATGTCCGCTGTACCCGACGAAGTCATGAAATATGTCGCCGCTGAAAAAGACGACGATCCCCAGGAAACCGGCGAATGGCTTGAAGCGCTGGATGGCGTGATTTCTGCTGTGGGCCCCGACCGTGCCCACTACCTGATCGAGAAACAGATCGAGTTCGCCCGCGTGCACGGCGAACATCTGCCGTTCTCGGCCAACACCCCGTACATCAACACGATTCCGGTCGCGCGCCAGGCGAAGATCCCCGGCGACCAGGACCTCGAACACCGCATCCGCTCGTACACGCGCTGGAACGCCATCGCGATGGTGCTGCGTGCGGGCAAGGAAACCAACGTCGGCGGCCACATCGCGTCGTTCGCTTCGGCGGCCACCCTGTATGACGTCGGCTACAACCATTTCTGGCACGCACCGTCCGCCGCGCATGGCGGCGATCTCGTGTTCGTGCAGGGCCACTCGTCGCCGGGCGTCTACTCGCGCGCGTTCCTGCTCGGCCGCCTGACCGAAAACCAGCTCGACAACTTCCGTCAGGAAGTGGGCGGCGAGGGCATCTCGTCGTATCCGCACCCGTGGCTGATGCCGGACTTCTGGCAATTCCCGACCGTCTCGATGGGCCTCGGCCCGATCATGGCGATCTACCAGGCGCGCTTCATGAAGTACATGCAGGCGCGCGGCATCACGAAGACCGAAGGCCGCAAGGTCTGGGCCTTCCTCGGCGACGGCGAGACGGACGAGCCGGAATCGCTCGGCGCGATCGGCATGGCCGGCCGCGAACGCCTCGACAACCTGGTGTTCGTGATCAACTGCAACCTGCAGCGCCTCGATGGCCCGGTGCGCGGTAACGGCAAGATCATCCAGGAACTCGAAAGCGAATTCCGCGGCGCGGGCTGGAACGTCATCAAGGTGATCTGGGGCAGCCGCTGGGATGCGCTGTTCCAACGCGACAAGTCGGGCGCGCTGATGCGCCGGATGATGGACGTCGTCGACGGCGAATACCAGACGTACAAGTCGGAGTCGGGCGCGTATGTGCGCGAGCACTTCTTCAACACGCCGGAACTGAAGGCGCTGGTCGCCGAATGGTCCGACGAAGACATCTGGAATCTGAATCGCGGCGGCCACGATCCGCACAAGATCTACGCAGCGTTCCAGGAAGCATCGAATTCGAAGGGCCAGCCGACCGTCATCCTCGCGAAGACGATCAAGGGCTACGGCATGGGCGAAGCCGGCCAGGCGATGAACATCACCCACCAGCAGAAGAAGATGCAGGTGGAGCAGCTGAAGAAATTCCGCGATCAGTTCCGTCTGCCGATCGCCGACGAAGACCTCGTCAACGTGCCGTACCTCAAGTTCGAAGAAGGTTCGAAGGAACTTGAGTACATGCGCGCTCGCCGCCAGGACCTCGGCGGCTATCTGCCGGCGCGTCGTCAGAAGGCGGACTCGCTGCCGGTGCCGGAACTGTCGGCGTTCGAGCCGTTGTTGAAGGGCACGGGCGAAGGCCGCGAGATCTCCACGACGATGGCGTTCGTGCGGATCCTGAACATCCTCCTGAAGGACAAGGCGCTCGGCAAGCGCATCGTGCCGATCGTGCCGGACGAGTCGCGTACTTTCGGTATGGAGGGCCTCTTCCGTCAGATCGGTATCTGGAATCAGGACGGCCAGAAGTACGTGCCGGAAGACTCCGACCAGCTGATGTTCTACCGCGAGTCGGAAAGCGGCCAGATTCTGCAGGAAGGCATCAACGAAGCCGGCGGCATGGCCGACTGGATCGCAGCCGCGACGTCGTATTCGACGCACGGCGAAATCATGATCCCGTTCTACATCTTCTACTCGATGTTCGGCTTCCAGCGTATCGGCGACCTCGCATGGGCGGCGGGCGACATGCGCTCGCGCGGCTTCCTGCTGGGCGGCACCGCGGGCCGCACGACGCTGAACGGCGAAGGTCTGCAACACGAAGACGGCCACTCGCTGCTGTGGGCCGCTTCGGTGCCGAACTGCATCAGCTACGACCCGACGTTCGGTTACGAACTCGCGGTCATCATGCAGGACGGTCTGCGCCGCATGGTGGCCGACCAGGAAGACGTGTATTACTACATCACGGTGATGAACGAAAACTACGAGCACCCGGCGATTCCGCAGGGCGACGCTGTAGCGGCCGACATCATCAAGGGCATGTACGCGTTCCGCAAGGCCGAAGCTGACAAGAAGGCGCCGCGCGTGCAGCTGATGGGCGCGGGCACGATCTTCAACGAAGTGATCGCCGCCGCCGACCTGCTGAAGAACGACTGGGGCGTCGCCGCCGACCTGTGGAGTGTGCCGAGCTTCACCGAACTGGCGCGCGAAGGCCACGAAGTCCAGCGCTGGAACCTGCTGCACCCGACCGAAGAGAAGAAGCTCTCGCACGTCGAGAAGCTGTTGAAGGACGCGCAAGGTCCGGTCATCGCATCGACCGACTACGTGCGTGCGCTGACCGAGCAGATCCGTGCGTTCGTGCCGCAGAAGTTCGTCGTGCTGGGCACGGATGGCTATGGCCGTTCGGACACCCGCGAAAAACTGCGCCACTTCTTCGAAGTCGACCGCTACTGGGTCACGGCTGCCGCGCTCAATGCGCTGGCAGACGAAGGCACGATCGAACGCAAGGTGGTCGCCGAGGCGCTCAAGAAGTACAACCTTGATCCCGCCAAACCCAACCCGATGACCGTCTAAGGCATCATTCCCCGTGTGCCACGGCGTGCGCGCCTGCTTCTGATCGACGGAGGCAGGCTGCGTGCGCGGCCCAGGAGACACTAACAATGAGTCAAGCGATCGAAGTCAAGGTGCCGGACATCGGCGATTACAAGGACATCCCTGTGATCGAGGTGCTGGTGAAGGCGGGTGACACCGTCGAGAAAGAGCAATCGCTCGTTACGCTGGAATCCGACAAGGCGACCATGGACGTGCCGAGTTCGGCGGCCGGCGTCGTCAAGGAAGTGAAGGTCAAGGTCGGCGACAACGTGTCGGAAGGTTCGCTGATCGTCGTGCTGGAAGCCGCTGAAGGCGGCGCGGCTGCTGCGGCTCCGGCCGCGGCGCCTGCTGCCGCGCCGGCGCCCGCGCCGGCTGCTGCGCCCGCACCCGCTTCGAGCGGCGGCGGCCTGCAGGAAGTCAAAGTGCCGGATATCGGCGACTACAAAGACATCCCCGTGATCGAAGTCGCGGTGAAGGTCGGCGACCGCGTCGAGAAAGAGCAGTCGCTGGTGACGCTCGAATCCGACAAGGCGACCATGGATGTGCCGAGCTCGGCCGCCGGTGTCGTCAAGGAAGTGAAGGTCAAGGTCGGCGATACGGTCTCGGAAGGCTCGGTAATCGTCGTGGTGGAAGCCGAAGGTGGCGCTGCCGCACCGGCTGCCACACCGGCTGCGAAACCGGCACCCGCCGAAAAGCCGTCCGATGCGCCGGCGACGCCGTCGCCCGCACCGGCTGCACCGTCAGCGCTTGCGCAAGCACCGTCGATTCCGGCAGGCGAGGGCGGCACGCGCCACGCGAGCCACGCGTCGCCGTCGGTGCGCAAGTTCGCACGCGAACTCGGTGTCGATGTGACGCAGGTGCAAGGCACGGGTCCGAAGGGCCGCATTACGCAGGCCGACGTGACCGCTTTCATCAAGGGCGTGATGACCGGTCAGCGTGCAGCGCCGGCAGGCGCGGCGCCGGCGGCCGCAGGTGGCGGCGAGTTGAATCTGCTGCCGTGGCCGAAGATCGACTTCACGAAGTTCGGTCCGATCGATCCGAAGCCGCTGTCGCGTATCAAGAAGATTTCGGGCGCGAATCTGCATCGCAACTGGGTCATGATTCCGCACGTCACAAACAACGACGAGGCGGACATCACCGAACTCGAAGCGCTGCGCGTGCAGTTGAACAAGGAAAACGAAAAGGCCGGCGTAAAGATCACGATGCTGGCGTTCGTGATCAAGGCCGTGGTGTCGGCCCTGAAGAAATTCCCGACGTTCAACGCGAGCCTCGATGGCGATAACCTCGTGTTCAAGCAGTACTACCACGTAGGTTTTGCCGCCGATACGCCGAATGGTCTGGTGGTGCCGGTGATTCGCGACGCGGACAAGAAGGGTCTCGTCGAGATCGCCAAGGAAATGACCGACCTGTCGAAGGCCGCGCGCGACGGCAAGCTCAAGCCGGATCAGATGCAAGGCGGCTGCTTCTCGATTTCATCGCTCGGCGGGATCGGCGGCACGCATTTCACGCCGATCATCAACGCGCCTGAAGTCGCCATTCTCGGTCTCTCGCGCGGTGCGATGAAGCCGGTGTGGGATGGCAAGCAGTTCGTGCCGAAGCTGATGTTGCCGCTGTCGCTGTCGTATGACCATCGGGTTATCGACGGGGCTGAAGCTGCGCGCTTCAATGCGTATCTTGGGGCGCTTCTTGCCGATTTCCGGCGTGTGATTCTTTGATGGTGATGTTGCGCGGGGCGCTGACTGTTTGTCTGTGATCCGCGCACTTTTGTAGAACCTGCATGCTTGTCGGTCTATTAGCGTCGCCCCTGTGCGGGGCGGCACTTACTTTTCTTTGTACCCCAAGGGCACTTCCTTCGGGGTGTCTTCCAAAGAAAAGTAAGCAAAAGAAAGGCGCGTCCTTCGGCGGACAGCAAAGGATGATTCTGTCCGTCGCGCTGCCAGCTTTTGGGCCATAGCGGTAGGTTCTTCGCTCATCACGATCAATAAGAGAAGGGGACAACATGAGTCTCGTCGAAGTAAAAGTGCCGGATATCGGTGACTTCAAGGACGTCGATGTCATCGAAGTCAATATCAAAGCGGGCGACGTCATCGAGAACGAACAGGCGCTGATGACGCTCGAGTCCGATAAGGCCTCCATCGAAGTGCCGAGCGATACCGCAGGCACCGTCAAGGAAGTCCGCGTCAAAGCCGGCGACAAGGTCTCGCAAGGCACGGTGATTGCGCTCGTCGAAACGTCCGCGGACGCGGCGCCTGCTAAAGATGCACCGAAGGCCGCGGCCAGGGAGCCTGAAAAGGCCCCGGCGCAAGCTGCGGCTGTGCCCACGCCCGCTCCGCAAGCCGGCAGTTTCTCGGGCAGCGCGGATATCGAGTGCGACATGCTCGTGCTCGGTTCGGGCCCTGGCGGCTATTCGGCCGCGTTCCGCTCGGCCGACCTCGGTATGAAGACGGTGCTGGTCGAGCGTTATTCGACGCTCGGCGGCGTGTGTCTGAACGTCGGCTGCATTCCGTCGAAAGCGCTGCTGCATACCGCGCTCGTGATCGACGAAGCCGAAGCGCTCGGCTCGCACGGCATCACGTTCGGCAAGCCGCAGATCGATCTCGACAAGCTGCGCGACTTCAAGTCGGGCGTCGTCAAGAAGCTGACCGGCGGCCTCGCCGGCATGGCCAAGGCGCGCAAGGTCGAAGTGGTGACGGGCACCGGCGCGTTCGTCGACCCGAATCACATGGAAGTGCAGACCGAAGGCGGCAAGAAGGTCGTCAAGTTCAAGCAGGCGATCATTGCCGCCGGCTCGGAAGCGGTGAAGCTGCCGTTCATTCCGGAAGACCCGCGCGTGGTCGATTCGACCGGCGCGCTTGAATTGCGGCAGATTCCGCAGCGCATGCTGGTGATCGGCGGCGGCATCATCGGCCTGGAAATGGCGACGGTGTATGCAACGCTCGGCGCGCAGATCGATGTGGTCGAAATGCTCGACGGCCTGATGGCCGGCGCGGACCGCGACCTGGTCAAGGTGTGGGAGAAGTACAACAGCAAGCGTTTCGCGAACGTCATGCTGAAGACCAAGACCACCGGGGCCGAAGCGAAGGACGACGGCATCTACGTGTCGTTCGAAGGCGAGAAGGCGCCGGCTGAAGCGCAGCGCTACGACCTCGTGCTGGTGGCCGTCGGCCGTACACCGAACGGTAAGCGGATCGGTGCGGACAAGGCTGGTGTCGCGGTCACCGATCGCGGCTTCATCGACGTCGACAAGCAGATGCGTACCAATGTGGCGCACATCTTCGCGATCGGCGATATCGTCGGTCAGCCGATGCTCGCGCACAAGGCAGTGCACGAAGGCCACGTCGCCGCCGAAGCCGCGCATGGCGAGAACGCCTACTTCGACGCGCTGCAGATTCCGTCGGTGGCCTACACCGATCCGGAAGTGGCGTGGGCCGGCAAGACCGAAGACCAGTTGAAGGCCGCGGGCATCAAGTACGGCAAGGCGGTGTTCCCGTGGGCCGCTTCGGGCCGCGCGATCGCCAACGGCCGCGACGAAGGCTTCACGAAGCTGCTGTTCGACGAGGAAACGCATCGCGTGATCGGCGGCGGGATCGTCGGTCTGAATGCGGGCGACCTGATCAGCGAAGTCTGTCTCGCCGTCGAAATGGGCGCGGATGCGACCGACATCGGCAAGACGATTCACCCGCATCCGACGCTGGGCGAATCGATCGGGATGGCCGCCGAGCTGTATGAAGGTGTCTGCACTGATTTGCCGCCGCAGAAAAAGAAGTAAAGCCGTTGGGCCCGTCCGCTTGCGGGCGGGATCGAAGGAGCAAAAAGAAACGGCGCGTCCCGTCAGGAACGCGCCGTTTCTTTTTCGTTGGGCAACAGGGCAGGGCGCTTGTGGCGCCGCAACGACACACCCGGCGGCGGCTTACGCGTGCTTGCCTCTTCTGTCGGGCAGCCGGCAAAAAAATCCCGGCCTTTGGCCGGGCAAACGATACGTTGTTCAACGTATCGGAGCGTTCGGCCAATCAAACCGTGTGAGCGGCAACGGCACGACGCTGTTGCTTACGATAACGCCGACACTGCTTGCGCGGTGCCGGCGTGAGGTACTGCCCGAAAGCGATGCCTGAAGCTTAGACTGCCTTCTTGGCCGAGCGCGATGCTTGCGCAGCGGCTTGCGAAGCTGCCTTCGACGCGGCGGTAGCGGCTGCGTTGAAGTTGCTTTCGGCGATTTCGACAGCTTGCTTGGTCGCCTTGTGAACCGTTTCGTACGTGGTGTTGGCGGCGGTGATAGCCGACTTCATCACGGCGACGGCGGTTTCCGAACCGGCCGGTGCGTTCTTCGCGACGTTTTCGACGAGCGACTGCACCTTGCGGTTTTGCTCTTCGAACTGGGCTTCCGCAACGCGGGTGAATTCACCTTGAGTTGCCGAAACGATTTCATACACGTGGCGACCATACGACAGCGCCTTTTCAGCCACCGGCTGTGCGAGGCTAGCCTGCAGCGCCAGCAATTCCTGCGCGTCCTTCACCGACAGCGCGCGTTGGGCATTTTCCTGGCTTTCCGCGAGCGTCGACTTGACGACTTGCAGGTTCAGCTCAACCAGCTTTTCGACGCCTTCGAATGCTTTGGTCGTCAGGCCGAACAGCGTTTCGAAGTTGGCTTTCTGGGCTGCGGCGAATTGCTCAGGGGTCAGCAGAGTCATGGTTTACGCTCCTGGATTGCGGTCTGTCTGTGCGGACCGCATTGGGTGGGTGGCGAGACGGAAGATCGTCTCCCCGGACCGCGATGTATTGTGCATCGCAGCAATGGTTCCCATTTTAGGATGACCACAATGAATGTCAAGCGCTTTTTGTGCGTTGCACAATTTTAATAAAATGCTGATAAAACAAGAGGTTATGCAGTAAGCATGTCATACGTGTGACACCGGTCGATTTGACTTTGGCACCGTGCCGGTGCGGTATAAATGGGTATTGGGAACCAGTTTGGTGAGTTTTTTCTGCTGCTGAAGCAGGATCGCGCGGGGAACGGTAACATCCGCATCTCACGAAAAATCGTGAGATGGACAATTCGATGTAAACCGCAAACTGTCATGGAACGTTAATGCTTCATGCCGGTCGAATGCGCGTTGGCGGTCTCCAGCAGGCATTTACAAGATGAACGCGAGGCCCCAGCGACGTCTTGCCATATCGGCGGCGCTGCATCTGCCCGATGCTCCAACCGTATTTCCCCTCATCAAGGTTGTCTCGAAATTGCCGTTAAGCTGCAGGAATCCCTCGATTCGGGCGGATGGCGACAAGGGCGAGACGTAGCACGTTGGCGATCGTTTTTTTCGATCGACGTGCGGCACTTATTTGTGTTTTTGCGATCGGAGCTTACAAGCCGGTTTAAGGAGCGCCTATAAGTGCTTCAAATTGCTAATTTTTCGTTGTTTTACTACACTTGCGGAAACCTCTCGCCGCTCCCTACCGAACACCCATGAAAACCGACATGTTTTCGTCGCTGAAAGTGATCCACGGCGCGGCCCGCAGCACCGCTCTGTCGGTGGCCGTCTCCCTGGTCGTCGCAGCGGCGTTTGCCACGCCCGTCAGCAGCCTTGCCGCCACGGCTGCTGCAACCGCAAAAACCTCCAAACACGCTAAAGCCGCGAAGAAGCCGGCCGCCGCCGACGCCAAGGTGTCGAGCAAGTCGGCGAAGGCCAGTAAAGGCGCGGCGGTGAAAGCCGCGGCCGCTGCGGACGACGATGCGCCGCGCGCCAGCGCCAAGCGCAAGCGCGTGAGCTTCACGTCGAACGGCCGTCACCACTCGGTGGTGCGCCGCGTCGCGTACGAGCCGCGCCAGCCGACCGTCGGCCAGGCTTTCGGCCTGCACGAAACGCCGGACGCGCTGATGTTGCGCTCGAGCGTCGCCTACGTGATCGACCAGAACTCCGGCGAGCCGCTGTTCGACAAGAACTCGCGCGCGGTGGTGCCGATCGCGTCGATCACCAAGCTCATGACGTCGATGGTGGTGCTCGATTCGAAAGAGTCGATGACTGACCAGATCGAAGTCACCGACGAAGACCGCGACTATGAGAAGAACACCGGCTCGCGTCTGTCGGTGGGCTCCGTACTGTCGCGTGAAGACATGCTGCACATCGCGCTGATGGCCTCGGAAAACCGGGCCGCCGCTGCGCTGTCGCGGTATTTCCCGGGCGGCCGTCCGGCGTTCCTCGCCGCGATGAACGCGAAGGCCAAACAACTCGGCATGACCGATACGCACTTCGAAAACCCTACGGGATTGACGAGCCAGAACGTGTCGAGCGCGCGCGACCTCGTGAAGATGGTCAACGCGGCGTATCAGTATCCGCTGATCCGCAAGTTCTCGACCGATCACAGCTACGAGGTGTACACCGGCAAGCGCTCGCTGGCGTACAACAGCACCAATGCGCTGGTGCGTAATCCGACGTGGGACATTGGTCTGCAAAAGACCGGTTTCATTAACGAAGCGGGCGAGTGCCTCGTGATGCAGGCGACCATTCATGGCCGTCCGATGATCATGGTGCTGCTCGATTCGTCGGGTAAGTACTCGCGTTTCGCGGACGCCACGCGTCTGCGCACGTGGCTGGATAACGGCGGCGACCAGCCGCGTATCACCAGCGCGGATGCCGGCGGTCCTGGCACCTGAAGCGCCGTGGTATGGCGGCGGGTTTCTCGACCTTCCGTCCATGAATAAAAAAAGCCTCGCATTTTCGCGAGGCTTTTTTTATTGCAACGGCGCGGAAGTGACTGCCGTTTCAGGCGTGATGACTGCGCGAATGATCGTGCGGCGCTTGCGGCCGATAGCCGAGCGCTTCGGAAATCATCAGCGCGGTCTGGCTGAGCTGCCCGAGCCACGAGTCCTGCAGGCGGTCTGCCGGGGCCGATAGCGACAGGCCGGCGACCAGCTTGCCGGTGTCGTCGTAGATGCCGGCCGCGATGCAACGCACGCCCAGTTCCAGCTCCTCGTTGTCGCGCGCGCAGGCCTGCTGGCGCACGTGCGACAGCTCGCGCTCCAGCTTGCTCAGATCGGTGATGCTGTTCTGCGTGTGGCCCGACAGACCGGTGCGCGTGGCATAGGCTCGCACGCGGGTGGATTCGTCGGCAGCGAGGAACAGCTTGCCCACCGAAGTCAGATGCAGTGGCGCCCGCCCGCCGATGGCCCGCACCACCTGCATGCCGGAACGTTCGGAATAAGCGCGCTCGATATAGACGATTTCGTCGCCCTGGCGTACCGACAGGTTTACCGTTTGGCCGGTCTGCCGGTGCAGTTCGCGCATCGGCGTCAGCGCCGCGTCGCGCACCGACAGACGCGCCTTCACCAGATTGCCCAGTTCGAGCAGGCGCATGCCGAGACGGTAAGTGCCGGGATCCGAGCGGTCGACCAGCCGGCACATCACCATGTCGTTCAGGATGCGGTGCGCGGTGGACGGATGCAACTCCGTGCGGATAGCGAGTTCTTTCAGGCTGACCGGGTCGCTATGCGCTGCGAGTGCATCGAGCAGGCGCATCATGCGTTCGATCACCTGGATCGAAGTTTTGGGATCCGGGTTCGTATCGCTCATGGGAGGAGTCGGTTGACGCGTCAAACAGCGGAAATTGATTGTATCTCGTATAGTGAAAAAAGCGAACGCGGTTCGAATGCCTGCTCCAATTTGCGAGGCGTTCGTCCTATGCCTTCCGGCCGTTGGTATTGTGCGCCAAACAGCGGATAATCAGGGACGTTTTCCCGAAGGAGGGCTCATGCGAGTCGGATTGTTCGTCACCTGCCTGATCGACCTGATGCGTCCCGAGATTGGCTTTTCGGTCATCAAACTGATCGAAGGCGCCGGTTTCGAGGTGGTGGTGCCACCGGCGCAGACCTGTTGCGGGCAGCCCGCGTACAACTCGGGAGAGCGGCGCATTGCGCGCGATCTGGCCGAGAAAACCCTGCGCGAGTTCGAACAGTTCGACTACGTGGTGGTGCCGTCGGGGTCGTGCGGCGGCATGATCCGCGTGCACTACGGCGACCTGTTCGCCGACGACCCCGAACTGATGAACCGCTACGGCCGGGTGCGCGCGAGGGTGTTCGAACTGACCGATTTCCTCGTCAACGTGGCTAAAGTGCAATTACAGCCCGGCGAGTTCACGGGCCAGGTGACGTACCACGACTCCTGTTCGGGGTTGCGCGAACTCGGCGTGAAGAGCCAGCCGCGCGCGTTGCTCGCGCAAGTGGGCGTCGCAGTGACGGAGATGAAGGACTGCGAGCATTGCTGCGGTTTCGGCGGCACCTTCGCGGTCAAGTACGGCGATATCTCGACGGCGATCGTCGACGAGAAGTGCGCGAACATCAGTGCCAGCGGCGCCGGTACGGTGGTGCTCGGCGATCTTGGCTGCATGCTCAACATCGAAGGCCGTCTGCGGCGAACCGGAAACTCGACGACGCGGGTGCTGCACATCGCTCAGGTGCTGGCGGGAGACGTATAAGGCACGGGGGCCGTCGGTCGCCGCTTGCTGCTTGTCGCTCCACTCGCGCCGTTCATTCACGCATACCGACTCGCGCGTTCCGTGCCGCGCGTCGCGTTTTCGATTCCGCACAAGGCCGCCATGCAAATCCAATCGATGCAGTTCAAGGCTCGCGCCGGTCAGAAACTCGCCGACCAGCGTTTGCAGCAGAACCTGACCAAGCTGTCCACCAAGTTCGTGTCGGCCCGCGCCACGGCAATGAGCGCGATCGACTTTCCCGCCACTCGCGCCGCGCTCAAGGAGCGCCGCAATCGCGCGCTGGACAACCTCGACGTGTGGCTGGAAAACTTCGAACGCGAGGCGAGCCGGCGCGGCGTGACGGTACTGTTCGCCGAAACGACCCAGGAGGCGGCGCGGCTCGTCTGCGACATCGCGCGGCGCCACGATGTGAAGAAGGTAATCAAGACCAAATCGATGGTCACCGAGGAAATGCGCCTGAACGAGGTGCTCGGGCAAATGGGCGTGCAGTCGATCGAAACCGATCTCGGCGAATACATCCTGCAGATCAACGACAACGAGCCGCCGAGTCACATCATCGCGCCGGTCGTCCATAAGGATAAGGACGAGATCGCCGACCTGTTCGCGAGGACGCATGGCCGGCCGCGTCTGAGCGAGATTCCCGAGATGACCCGCGAAGCGCGCGAGATGCTGCGGCCGCATTTCATGAGCGCGGACATGGGCGTGACGGGCGGTAATTTCGTTGTTGCGGAAACGGGCTCGGTCGTCCTCGTCACGAACGAGGGCAACGAAGGCATGTGCACGGTGATGCCGCGCGTGCATGTCGCGGTCACTGGCATCGAGAAGGTGCTGCCGACGCTCGAAGACCTCTCGACGGCGATGCGCCTGCTGCCGCGCTCGGCGACCGGGCAGAGCACGTCGAACTATTTTTCCGTGCTGACGGGGCCGCGCGGCGAGCGTGACCAGGACGGTCCCGAGCATATGTACGTGGTGCTGGTCGATGGCGGGCGCACGGGGCTGATCGGCGGCGATTTTCAGGAGATGCTCAGGTGCATCCGCTGCGGCGCGTGCATGAATCATTGCCCGGTCTATCAGAAGGTCGGTGGCCACGCGTATGGATGGGTTTATCCTGGGCCGATGGGTTCGGTATTGACGCCCAGCTATGTCGGACTCGACAAGGCGCTGGACTTGCCGCAGGCCGCGACCTTGTGTGGCGAGTGCAATAGCGTGTGCCCAGTCGGGATTCCGCTATCCGATTTGCTGCGCAAGTTGCGGGAGAAGCAGGTGGAGCGGCGTCTGCGTCCGTGGAAGGAGCGCGCCGGGCTGGCCGTGTGGGGTTTTCTGGCGCTGCATCCCGACGCTTATGCGCTCTTCACCAAGCTGGCCGTGCGCGTGCTGGAGCGGATGGGCGGACGCAATCGTTCGATTGCCAAATTGCCGTTCGGCGGCGCGGGCTGGACCAACACGCGCGATATGCCGGCGCCGGTCGGCCGTACGTTCAGGGAGTTGTATGCGGCGCAGCGTAGCCATATTGGCTGAGCTGAGCGGGCGACATTGCGCGTGGCTGTGCGAAACCGTCGGCGGCTCGGTGAAGCGCGCTGGTAACCCGGTATCGGGGAGTGAGCAGAACAATTGGGATTGACGAGCCGCCGCGGTGTGCGGCAACTCAAAGGCCTTTATCGGACGGGGTGATTCGCCGCTCTGGAGTGAAGCGGGCGAAACCGATGCCCGCATCACGTCGCTTTGCACGCGGCTCTTAATGCTGCGTTATCGTTCCACCGGATTGGCGACCGGAAGTGTCTCTTGCCGGTCTTGCATGGTCACCGCTGATGCGCCCGCCGCCATTGCCCACCTGCTGCTGCGGCGGTGACTGCGGCATTGACTGCTGCGGCGGCCCCCCCGCTCCGGGCCGTGGCGCATTCGATCCGCCAGGTCCACGCGGCCCGCCAACCGCGCCCTGCGGAGGCGGGCCGCCGTTCGGCTGCCCATGCCGGCCGCCGTTGTCGCCGCGGTTGTCGTGGTTCCCGTGGTTGTCGTTATTCGGCCGGCCCCGTTCTGGGTAGCCCCGATAGCCGGGCCCCGGTCCGTAATAGCGCCCCGGTCCGCCGTAGTAGCCGGGGCCCGAGTAGTTGCTATACCCCATATAGACATTGGTTTGCGGCACGGCCGGCCCGCCGGCGGCGTAGCCGTCATAACCGTCATAGGCGCCGTAGCCGCCGCCATAACCATTGCTATACATCGGCGTGCCGTCTGGATAGACCGCGCAGCCGCCAAGCAGGGCGGCGACCACGAGGCCGGCGAGTGGTGCAAGACGTTTCATTTGGTGAGCCAGTGCGAGAGGATTACTTTTGTAAGACCGCCATTATCCCTGTCTGTCCTACGCAGTTTGTATATGTTTGTAAGGATGTCTTTTTCGTGCCAACGCGTACTCTCCCACGCGACGTAATCAACAATTGACTGTTCCATTTGGAGCAACGCTGTATCTCGTGAAGGTGGGTTTTTCCTGATTGCGAATTCCTATAGCATTTGCACTGGGCATAGTGCGCCACAAGCTCATGCGCCCCTAATTGGAAAAACGACATCATGAAAAAGACAATATCGGTGTACTGGCCCCTTGCCATTGTTGTGCCGCTCGCCGCAGCTGCTTATTTGCATATTTGCGGCAGTGCTGCTTCGCGCGCTCCTCAGGCCATGCTGGATGCTGATCAACTGACTGCGGAACTCGCGCGCGCCGTCTCGTACGGCATGATCGACGCGGCTTCGGCCCTGCCTGCCAAGCCGATGCGCGCTGCGACCGCGATGCCGCTTGCCGAGGCATCCTGAGTTCGGGGCCAGATAGGCCTCGCTGGGCGTGCGGCTTGACAGGCTGGCGTCACGTCTAAGCCTCTGCAACGACCTTCGGCGAGAATTTGCCCGGCTTTGTATAATCGCGGCACTGTTTATTCGCCATCAGACTCGCCTGAAAAAGCGCCTGAAACTTCAGATGAAAACCGTGTCCGTCTGCTTCGTGTGTCTGGGGAACATCTGCCGTTCGCCGACGGCGGAAGGCGTGATGCGCCATCTCGTCGATGAGGCGAAGCTCGCGGAACGCATTCTGATCGATTCCGCCGGTACGGGTGACTGGCACATCGGCGCGCCACCCGACGAGCGTGCGCGGCATGCGGCTGGGCAGCGGGGTTATGAACTGGCCGCATTGCGCGGTCGCCAGATTGCCGCGATGGACTTCGAACGCTTCGATCTGCTGATCGCGATGGACGACAAAAACGTCGCCGCGCTGAGCCAGATCTGCCCGCCGGGGCAGCGCGACAAGATCCGGCTGTTGATGGAGTTCGTCCCGGAAGCGGACGGCCGTTGGGGCGGCACTCGCGAAGTCGTCGATCCATATTTCGGCGGCGCGGAAGGCTTCGAGCAGGTGCTGGATCAATGCGAAGTTGCCTGCCGCGGGTTGATCGCCGCGTTGCGTCCCCAGTTGCTCGCGTAATTCCCGCAGCGGTGCATTCAGGTGCGCCGGTTATTAAGTAAATGACCCAAATCGCAATAGGGATACTTGACTAAATCGCTCATGTATTTATACTTGACCAAACTTGTCGAGAATTGCGGTTCCCACACCATATGAGACTCACCACGAAAGGCCGTTTCGCCGTCACGGCGATGATTGACCTGGCGCTGCGCCAGGAGCAGGGCCCGGTGACGCTTGCGGGTATCAGCCAGCGCCAGCATATCTCCCTGTCGTACCTCGAGCAGCTGTTTGGCAAGCTGCGTCGTCACGAAATCGTCGAGTCCGTGCGCGGACCAGGCGGCGGCTACAATCTGGCCCGCCGCGCCGAAGACGTGACGGTGGCCGACATCATCATCGCGGTCGACGAGCCGCTCGATGCCACCCAGTGCGGCGGCAAAGGGTCATGCGAGGGCACCAAACAGCACGACGGCCACTGCATGACGCATGAACTGTGGTCGACGCTGAACCAGAAAATGGTCGAATACCTCGATTCGGTCTCCCTCAAGGATCTCGTCGATCAGCAGCGTTCGCGCGAAGGCGCGCCGGCGGTGCTGCGCGACAGGCGCAACGAAGCGCCGGCGGTCGAGCCTGTTCGCACCGTGCCGAAAGGGCCCAATTCCGTTTTCAACATGGCCGGGTCGTGAGGCGCGGTATCTAGCATTCGCCGCAGCCTGATCAAGAACCCAGAAGCCAGAGCACATGACGTCCCCGGAGCAATTGATGAACAACGACTCTCTCCATCTGCCCATCTACATGGACTACAGCGCTACGACGCCGATCGATCCGCGCGTGGTGGACAAGATGATTCCGTATCTGCGCGAGCAGTTCGGCAACCCCGCATCGCGCAGCCACTCGTATGGCTGGGACGCGGAGCGTGCAGTTGAAGAAGCGCGTGAGAACGTCGCCGCGCTGGTCAACGCCGACCCGCGCGAAATCATCTGGACCTCGGGTGCAACGGAGTCGGACAACCTCGCGATCAAAGGCGCGGCGCACTTCTACAAGAGCAAGGGCAAGCACATCATCACGGTGAAGACCGAGCACAAGGCCGTGCTCGACACCTGCCGCGAACTCGAGCGCGAAGGCTTCGAAGTCACGTATCTGGACGTCAAGGACGACGGTCTGATCGACCTGGAAAAATTCAAGGCCGCGCTGCGCCCGGACACGATTCTGGTGTCGGTAATGTCGGTGAACAACGAGATCGGCGTGATCCAGGACATCGAGGCAATCGGCGAGATCACGCGCGAGAAGGGCATCATTTTCCACGTCGATGCGGCCCAGGCTACCGGCAAGATCGCCATCGACCTGCAAAAGCTGAAGGTTGATCTGATGTCGTTCTCGGCACACAAGACCTACGGCCCGAAGGGCATCGGCGCGCTCTACGTGCGTCGCAAACCGCGTATCCGCATCGAAGCGCAGATGCACGGCGGCGGTCACGAGCGCGGCATGCGTTCGGGCACGCTGGCCACGCACCAGATCGTCGGTATGGGCGAAGCGTTCCGTATCGCACGCGAAGAAATGGCGACGGAAAACGAACGCATCCGCATGCTGCGCGACCGTCTGCTCGCCGGCCTGTCGGAAATGGAAGAAACGTATGTGAACGGCGACATGGAAAAGCGTGTGCCGCACAACCTGAACATCAGCTTCAATTTCGTCGAAGGCGAATCGCTGATCATGGCGGTGAAGGACGTGGCGGTGTCGTCGGGCTCGGCTTGCACGTCGGCTTCGCTGGAGCCGTCGTATGTGTTGCGTGCTCTCGGCCGTAACGACGAGCTCGCGCACAGCTCGATCCGCTTCACGGTGGGCCGCTTCACGACCGAGCAGGACGTCGACTACGTGATCAACCTGCTGAAGAGCAAGATTTCGAAGCTGCGCGACTTGTCGCCGCTGTGGGAAATGCACAAGGACGGGATCGATATTTCGACCATCCAGTGGGCAGCGCACTGACGCGCCGTTGGACGATGTCGAATTCATCGAATTGCAAATTGCAGGTTGAAACGGATCAAGGAGTGTAATCATGGCTTATAGCGACAAGGTTCTGGACCACTACGAAAACCCGCGCAACGTCGGTTCCTTCGCAAAGGACGACGATGCGGTCGGCACCGGCATGGTCGGTGCGCCGGCCTGCGGCGACGTGATGAAGCTGCAGATTCGCGTGGGCGCGGACGGCGTCATCGAAGACGCGAAGTTCAAGACGTATGGCTGCGGTTCGGCCATCGCGTCGAGCTCGCTCGTCACCGAATGGGTGAAGGGCAAGACGCTCGATCAGGCGATGTCGATCAAGAACACGCAGATCGCTGAAGAACTGGCGCTGCCGCCGGTGAAGATCCACTGCTCGATCCTCGCGGAAGACGCGATCAAGGCAGCGGTCGCCGACTACAAGCAACGTCACGGTGAAGCGGTCGTCGAAGGCGACAAGCAGCACGCTTGAGCGGTCGTTGCGGCGCGGGGTTGAGCGCGGTTGGGTGACAGGAAGCGGACGGAGCCGATTCAAGGCGCCGTCCAGCATGAGCGATATTTGATGCACAGAGGGCAGCAGGGCGTAACGCGCCGCACGGGGATCGACACCCGCGCGACGCGCGCACTGCGCAATGAGAAACGCTATGGCAATTACGTTGACCGAAAAGGCAGCACAGCACGTCCAGAAGTATCTGACCCGTCGCGGTAAAGGCGTCGGGCTGCGCGTGGGCGTGCGTACGACCGGTTGCTCCGGCCTGGCCTACAAGCTCGAGTACGTGGACGAACTCGCGGCTGAAGATCAGGTGTTCGATTGCAACGGCGTGAAGATCATTGTGGACCCGAAGAGCCTCGCCTATATCGACGGCACGGAACTCGACTTCGCACGCGAAGGGTTGAACGAAGGCTTCAAGTTCAACAACCCGAACGTGAAGGACGAATGCGGTTGCGGCGAGTCGTTCCGCGTGTAAATCCGAAGACTTCCGCGTGCAGCGGACCAAAGGCGGCGCGGGCCGCCTTTTTAATTTGATCCGCGCATCCGCCGCCGCGCCTGGCCGGTTGGCCTTTCACGCTTCGCCGCGTTTGCGCTTTCGAGCCACATTTTTAGACTGCACTCCGGTGCGCTTTCATCAACGGACTTTTAATCCGATGGCCTCGCTGAACGATAGCCACTTCGACCTGTTCGATCTGCCGGCGCAATTCGCGCTCGATGCGGCGACGCTCGATCACGCGTACCGCACGGTGCAGGCGCAAGTGCATCCGGACCGCTTCGCGGCAGCCGGCGACGCGCAAAAGCGTATCGCGATGCAATGGGCAACGCGCGCGAACGAGGCGTATCAGACGCTGCGCGATCCGCTGAAGCGTGCCACGTATCTGCTGTCGCTGCGCGGCATCGATGTCGGCGCGGAGAACAACACGGCGATGGAGCCGGCGTTCCTGATGCAGCAGATGGAGTGGCGCGAAAGCATCGAAGACGCGGCCGCGGCGAAGAACGTCGACGCGCTCGACGCCTTGCTCACCGAGCTGCGCGACGAAGAGCGCATGCGGTTCGGCAAGCTCGGCGCATCGCTCGACAGCGGCGCGAACCAGGCAGCCGGCGAAGCGGTGCGGCAATTGATGTTCATCGAGCGGGTGGCGTCGGAAATCGGCGTGCAGATCGAGCGGCTCGAGTCCTAGCGTGCGGCGGTGCCGTGGGTGGGTTTCCCCAGACACGGATGCAGACGCAACTTGACACGGAGCACGAAGCACGAAGCAAAGCACCGGCCAGCAGCCGTAGCATTACATCCAGCAACGCGAAAATTCAGGACGGGGCAAAGCGGCCCCGAGAAGATCCAGATGGCCTTACTGCAAATTTCCGAACCCGGCATGGCGCCGGCGCCTCATCAGCGGCGTCTGGCGGTCGGTATCGATCTCGGCACCACCAACTCCCTCGTCGCTGCGGTGCGTAGCGGCGTGCCCGATGTGCTGCCCGACGAGCACGGCCACGCGCTGCTGCCGTCGGTGGTGCGTTACCTGGAAAAGGGCGGCCGCCGGATCGGCCGCACGGCCAGGGCCGAAGCGGCGAGCGATCCGCGCAACACGATCGTCTCGGTCAAGCGCTTCATGGGCCGAGGCAAGGCGGAAGTGGAGGGCGCTGAAAACGCGCCATACGATTTCATCGACGCGCCCGGCATGGTGCAGATTCGCACCGTCGATGGCGTGAAGAGTCCGGTCGAAGTATCGGCCGAAATTCTCGCGACGCTGCGTCAGCGCGCCGAAGACACGCTCGGCGACGAGCTGGTCGGTGCGGTCATCACGGTGCCGGCGTACTTCGACGAAGCCCAGCGCCAGGCCACCAAGGACGCCGCGCGTCTGGCCGGCCTGAACGTGCTTCGCCTGCTGAACGAGCCGACTGCGGCCGCGATCGCCTACGGCCTCGACAACGGCTCCGAGGGTCTGTACGCGGTGTACGACCTCGGCGGCGGCACCTTCGATCTGTCGATCCTGAAGCTCACCAAGGGCGTATTCGAAGTGCTCGCGGCGGGCGGCGACTCCGCGCTCGGCGGCGACGATTTCGACCACGCGCTGTATCGCCACGTGCTGGAGCAGGCGGGAATCGCGCCGCAGACGCTCGCAGCGGAAGACGTGCGCCTGCTGCTCGACAGCGTACGCACGGCCAAGGAGGCGTTGTCGGATGCGCCCGAGGCTACCCTTGCGGCGACGCTCTCGAGCGGCACCAGGCTCGATCTGACGATCACTGAAGCTACTTTTGAAGCGATCACTCAGGCGCTGGTGCAGCGCACGCTCGGGCCCACGAAAAAAGCCCTGCGCGACGCCAAGGTCACGACCAAAGAGATCAAGGGCGTAGTGCTGGTCGGCGGCGCGACGCGCATGCCGGTGATTCGCCGTTCGGTCGAAACGTTCTTCGGCCAGCCGCCGCTCGTCAACCTCGACCCGGACCAGGTCGTCGCGCTCGGCGCGGCGATCCAGGCCGATCTGCTCGCGGGCAACCGCGGCGCGGACGGCGACGAGTGGCTGCTGCTCGACGTGATTCCGCTGTCGCTCGGCGTCGAGACCATGGGCGGGCTCACCGAGAAGATCATCCCGCGCAACTCGACGATTCCGGTCGCTCGCGCGCAGGATTTCACGACCTTCAAGGACGGCCAGACCGCGATGGCGATTCACGTCGTGCAAGGCGAGCGCGAGCTCGTCAGCGACTGCCGTTCGCTCGCGCGTTTCGAACTGCGCGGCATTCCGCCGATGGCGGCCGGCGCAGCGCGCATTCGCGTGACCTACCAGGTCGACGCGGACGGTCTGCTGTCGGTGTTTGCGCGTGAGCAGGGCTCGGGCGTGGAAGCATCGGTGGTGGTCAAGCCGTCGTACGGTCTCGCCGACGACGACATCGCCCGCATGCTCGAAGACAGCTTCTCGACCGCGGAAGTCGACATGCGCGCGCGTGCCTTGCGCGAGGCGCAGGTCGAAGCCCGGCGTCTGGTGGAAGCGACCGACGCCGCGCTCGCCGCCGACGCCGAATTGCTCGACGACGAGGAGCGCACCGCGCTCGACGCGCTGCTCGATGCATTGCGCAAAGTCGCGCAGAGCGACGACGCCGGCGCGATCGAAGCCGCGACCAAAACGCTCGCCGAGGGCACCGACGAATTCGCCGCCCGCCGCATGAATAAGGGCATTCGCCGCGCGCTCGCTGGCCGCAAGCTCGACGAGATCTGAGCGTCGCGGGCCGGCAGGCGGGCGCGCCGCGCCGGCCACGGACGCTCAAGCGCGCCGTGCGGACTTAAAAAGTCCCCACGGCGCCAGTAAAATGGTGCGGAGCCCGTTGATGGCCGCCGCGCCTCAGACCCAAACGGAAAATGTATGCCTCAAATCGTTGTGCTGCCCCACGTCGAACTGTGCCCGGAAGGCGCGGTGATCGACGCCGTGCCCGGCAAGAGCATTTGCGACAATCTGCTCGAGAACGGCATTGAAATCGAGCACGCGTGCGAGAAGTCCTGCGCGTGCACGACCTGTCACGTGATCGTGCGTGAGGGTTTCGCCGCCTTGACGCCGTCCGAGGAAGACGAGGACGATCTGTTGGACAAGGCGTGGGGGCTCGAACCGGCTTCGCGTTTGTCGTGCCAGGCGATGGTGCCGGCGGAGCAGGACCTGGTCGTCGAAATTCCGCGTTATTCGATCAATCACGCGAAGGAAAACCACTAACAGGAGGATGCAGCCATGAAGTGGACCGATACGCAAGACATCGCGATGGCCCTGACTGACAAGCACCAGGACATCGATCCGCAACAGGTGCGCTTCACCGACTTGCACCGCTGGGTCACAGAGCTGGAAGGATTTGACGACGATCCTGACCGTTCGAACGAAAAGATCCTCGAGGCGATTCAGGCTGCATGGATTGAAGACGCGGATTATTGAACGCGACGTGACTGATGAGTGCGTGGCCGAATGCGTGAGCTGTTCCGCTTCCGCTGGCTCGCGGCAAACAAAAAAGGCGATTCCATTGGAATCGCCTTTTTTAACGTCCGCGGAAATGCCGGACTGCCTCCCTTGGCCTTTGCGTTGGCCTAGCCTGCTGCCAGCGTGCCGTTTTCGACCCGTACGCGCTGGCCTTGCTGGAACGGCGGCGCTTCGTGATACGTGAAATAGCGCGTCTTGCCGTCTTCCATCCGCACCCGCACCGAATACGACGTCGAGCTGCGGATGTGCTTTTCGACCGAGTTGCCGGCGAGGCCGCCGCCGAGCGCGCCGAGCAGGGTCATTGCGGTGCGGCCGCCGCCTGCGCCGAACTGATTGCCGACTACACCACCGGCCACCGCGCCGCCGACTGCGCCGATTCCCGTGCCATGCCCTTCCTGACGGACCGCCGAAATGGCGACGACCGTGCCGCACGTCGAGCAATAGGCGGGGGATGAGGGAGGTTGTTGCGCGTATTGCGGCGCAGGTTGTGCCTGTTGCTGCTGGGCATACCGTGGTTGCTGCGGCGGCGTGGGTTCAGGTGCGGGCTGTTGAGCCTGCTGCGGCGCTTGCTGTTGCGCGAGCTGCTGCTGCGCCGGCCGGTCAACCGGCGTCGCCGAATCGACTACGCCCGGTTGTGTCGTCACTTGCGCGGCCTGAGTCTGATCGGTCTGCGCGCCGCTGCTCGACGCCTTCGGAAACAGGCCCGTGACGGCTGCAGTCGCGGCGAGGCTCGCGATGATGACCGCAGCCGCCGCGCCAGCGACCAGCGGGTGAATGCGACGTTGCTGCGCGGGTTGGGAATCGTTGGTGGGCTTGTCCATGTTGGCCTCCGTCTCTGGCAGAGTCGACTTTTATTGAGACTGAGTGTCCGGCAATTCGATCCCGTTGGCGTATCAATTTGTAACTGGCTACCGTGCGCCTTCGCGGCCATGTCCTGGCAAGGCGGGCGGGGCGCCTTGGCCTTTGCAACGTTCAACACAGATGCCCGTTGCAGGGACCTGACCGCGCTTCTTCAGGTTTTACCTATGGTTACAAACCATCGAACACGCGTATCACCCACAGCCTTGTGCGCGTCGCAAGAAAAAACGCCCGGCTTCGAGCCGGGCGTTTGCTTTGATGCGAACCGCGTAAAGATCAGTCTTCGCGGCGCAGATGCGGGAACAGAATCACGTCGCGGATGCTCGGGCTATCCGTGAGCATCATCACCAGACGATCGATGCCGATACCGCACCCGCCCGCCGGCGGCATGCCGTATTCGAGCGCGCGAATATAGTCCGCGTCGTAGAACATTGCTTCCTCGTCGCCGGCGTCCTTCTGATCGACCTGTTTCCTGAAGCGGGCCGCCTGGTCTTCCGGATCGTTCAGTTCCGAGAAGCCGTTGGCGATCTCGCGGCCCGTGATGAACAGCTCGAAACGCTCGGTGATGCCGTCGACCTTGTCCGACGCGCGCGCGAGCGGCGAGACTTCGATCGGGTAGTCGATGATGTAGGTCGGCTCCCACAATTGCGACTCGGCGGTCTCTTCGAACAGCGCCAGTTGCAGCGAGCCCACGCCCGCGTTCAGGAACTGCGGCTGTGACGCGTCGACGCCGAACTTCTTCAGCTCGGTGCGCAGGAACGCGCTGTCGGCGAGTTGCTCATTCGTGTATTGCGGCGCGTATTTCTGGATCGCCTGGGTGATCGTCAGCCGATGGAACGGCTTGGCCAGATCGAGCTCGCGGCCCTGATAGGTGATGGTCGCCGTGCCCAATGCGTCGATCGCGGCCTGGCGGATCAGCTGCTCGGTGAAATCCATCAGCCACTTGTAATCGGTGTACGCGGCGTAGAACTCGATCATCGTGAATTCCGGATTGTGGCGCACCGACACGCCCTCATTGCGGAAGTTACGGTTGATCTCGAACACGCGCTCGAAGCCGCCGACCACCAGGCGCTTCAGATACAGCTCCGGCGCGATGCGCAGGAACATCTGCATGTCGAGCGCGTTGTGATGCGTGGTGAACGGCTTGGCCGCCGCGCCGCCCGGAATCGGATGCAGCATCGGCGTTTCGACTTCCATGAAATCGGCGTCGGCCATGAACTTGCGGATCGACGAGATCGCCTTGGTGCGCGCGACGAAGGTTTTGCGCGTTTCCGGCGTGACGATCAGATCGACGTAGCGCTGGCGATACTTCATTTCCTGGTCCGACAGACCGTGGAACTTGTCCGGCAGCGGACGCAGCGACTTCGACAGCAGACGCAGTTCGGCGCAGCGCACCGACAGCTCGCCCTTGTTGGTACGGAACAGCACGCCGCGCGCCGCGACGATGTCGCCCATGTCCCACTTCTTGAACGCGTCGTACGTTTCCTGACCGATGTCGGCCGGCGTGATGAAGAACTGGATCTGACCCGAACCGTCGCGCACGGTCGCGAAGCTCGCCTTGCCCATCACGCGCTTGAGCATCATGCGGCCGGCGATCGCGACTTCGAGTGGATTCGCTTCGAGTGCTTCCTTGTCGGCGTGCTCGTACTGTTCCTGCAGATCTTCGGCGTGGTGCGTGGGACGGAAATCGTTCGGATAGGCGACGCCTTGCTCACGCAGCTCGCGCAGCTTTTCGCGGCGCTCGGCGATGATCTTGTTGTCGTCCACCTCGGGCGCGACTGTCGGCTGGGCCGCATTAGGCTGGGTCGATTCGGTCATGATGATGTGTGTTCGGTGGCCCGCATCGGCATGCACCGGAGTGCGCCGGATGCGGGAGGCCAGTCAGTGTAAAAACCTCAGGCGGTAAAAAGATGCGGCGCGGCTCTTTGCAAAGCCGCGCCGGTTGCGCGGGTTACACGCCCTGTTTCAGGCTTGCGCTGATGAACGGGTCGAGGTCGCCGTCGAGCACGCTCTTGGTATTGCTGATTTCGACGTTGGTGCGCAGATCCTTGATACGGCTGTTGTCCAGCACGTACGAGCGGATCTGATGACCCCAGCCCACATCGGTCTTGCCGGCTTCGAGCTTGTCCTGCTCTTCCTGACGCTTGCGGATTTCCGCTTCGTACAGGCGCGACTTCAGCATGGCCATCGCTTCGGCGCGGTTGCGGTGCTGCGAACGGTCGTTCTGGCATTGCACGACGATGCCCGAGGGCATGTGCGTGATACGCACCGCGGAGTCGGTCTTGTTGATGTGCTGACCGCCCGCGCCGGACGCGCGGTACGTGTCGATGCGCAGATCAGCGGGGTTGATGTCCACTTCGATCGAGTCGTCGATCTCTGGGTACACGAACACCGACGAGAACGACGTATGACGCCCGCCCGACGAATCGAACGGCGACTTGCGCACGAGGCGGTGCACGCCGGTTTCGGTGCGCAGGAAGCCGTAGGCGTATTCGCCTTCGATCTTGATCGTCGCGTTCTTGATGCCGGCGACGTCGCCGTCGGTCTGCTCCAGCACTTCGGTCTTGAAGCCCTTGCGTTCGCAGTAGCGCAGGTACTGGCGCAGCAGCATCGACGCCCAGTCGCACGCTTCGGTGCCGCCGGCGCCGGCCTGGATGTCGAGAAACGCGTTATTCGGGTCGGCCGGATTCGCGAACATCCGGCGGAATTCCATGTCGGCGACGCGCGACTCGAGCCCTTGCGCATCGGCTTCGCAGGCGAGCAGCGTTTCGTCGTCGTTTTCTTCACGCGCCATCTCGAACAGATCCTGCGCGTCGCGCAGGTCGTTGTGCAGCGAGGTGAGTTTGCCGACCGTGTCGTCGAGCAGTTTCTTTTCCCGGCCGAGGGCCTGGGCATGCTTCGAGTCGTTCCAGACGTCCGGGTCTTCGAGTTCCCGGTTGACTTCGATTAGACGCAGTGCTTTGTCGTCGTAGTCAAAGATACCCCCGTAGGTCGGCCGCGCGTGCGCGCAGGTCCGCCAGAGAGGCTTCGATCGCGTTGAGACGTTCCGCTTCCATGTCGATCTTTTATAGCTTCGTAAAAAGGGGAAATTATAGCCGATCGATGCGCCGCCCCGGCGGCTCTCGAGCGATCCGGCGCGGGTTCAGGGTTGATTTTGCGGAGATTTTCGACGTTTTTGCGGCGCCGTCGACGCGATGGCGCGCGGCGCCAGGCGTCGGCGGTTCAGTCTGCTGCTTCGGTCTGGTCGCGTCGGTTGGTCCAGTTGGTCCAGTTGGTCCGGTCGGTCACTGCGGTCGGCCACGTCACCTGGCCCGCTTTCGCGGCGTACCGCAGTGGCTTGCGCCAGTTGCCCACGTCAGCCCGCCGCCTCAGCTCGCCGCGTGCTCGACGATCAGTTGCACGCGCGACACGCCGTTCCACGTGTCGCTCGCCAGCCGGTAGGCGACGGTGGTCCGCGCCGGCAGCGTGTCGGTGTGGTTGAACCAGATCGCGTTGAAGCGCTGGCGGCCGCGCACGAGCTGCAGCTTCAGATGCTTGTCCTTCACCAGCGCCTGCGACGCGATGTCGAATTCGCCCGAAAACACCGGCGCCGGGAAGCCCTGACCCCACACGGCCGCGTCGAGCATCTCGACGAATTGCGGCGTGAAGTAGGCGTCTTCGAGTTCCCCGTCGGTTTCCACCGTGCGCGACAGTGCGTCCTCGGACAGCCACTCGCGGCCGACCGCCTCGAACGCGGCGGTGAAGCGCGGCACGTCGGCGGCGGCGAGCGTCAGGCCCGCAGCCATCGCGTGGCCGCCGAATTTGACGATCAGGTTCGGCTCGCGCTTCGAGATCAGGTCGAGCGCATCGCGCAGATGGAAGCCGGGGATCGAGCGGCCCGATCCTTTGACGGTTTGGCCGCTGTCGTCGGCGAGCGCGAAGGTGAACGAGGGCCGGTGGAATTTCTCCTTCAGCCGTCCGGCCACGATGCCGATCACGCCCTGATGCCAGCCCGGATTGAACAGCGTGATGGTGGTCGCCCCTTCCGGGTCGATGGCCGAGAGATCGTCGAGCGCCTGCTGCTGCATGCCCGCTTCGATCTCGCGGCGCTCGCGGTTCATCGTGTCGAGTTGCTGCGCGAGGTCCCATGCGCGGCCGATGTCGTCGGTGGTCAGGCATTCGATCCCGAGCGACATGTCCGACAGGCGTCCGGCCGCGTTCAGCCGCGGCCCGAGCGCGAAGCCGAGGTCGAAGCCCGACGCGCTGCGGGCGTCGCGCGCGGCCGCGCGAAAGAGGGCGGCGATGCCCGCTTGCATCTTGCCTTTGCGGATGCGCTGCAAGCCTTGCGCGACCAGCACGCGGTTATTGCCGTCGAGCTTGACCACGTCGGCGACCGTGCCGAGCGCGACCAGATCGAGCAGGCCGTCGAGGCGCGGTTCGGGAAACGCGTCGCCGAACACGCCACGGCGGCGCAATTCCGCGCGCAACGCGAGCAGCACGTAGAACATCACGCCGACGCCCGCGATGCACTTGCTCGGGAACGTACAGCCAGGCTGGTTCGGATTGACGATCGCGCGGGCGGCGGGCAGTTCGTCGCCGGGCAGGTGGTGATCGGTGACCAGCACGTCGATGCCGAGCGCGTTGGCCGCCTCGACGCCGTCGACGCTGGCGATGCCGTTATCGACCGTGATCAGCAGATCCGGTTTGCCCGACGCGCCGCGCGCGGCCAGTGCGACGATCTCGGGCGTGAGGCCATAGCCGTACTCGAAGCGGTTCGGCACCAGATACTCGATCTGGCCGCCGAACATGCGCAGGCCGCGCACCGCGACCGCGCAGGCGGTGGCGCCGTCGCAGTCGTAGTCGGCGACCACCAGCATGCGGCGCTGGTGCTGGATCGCGTCGGCGAGCAGCACGGCGGCGTCTTCGCACCCCTTCAGCGCGACGGGCGGCACGAGCCGCGCGAGACCGGTTTCGATTTCATCGGGCAGGCATACGCCGCGTGCCGCGTACAGACGCGCGAGCACCGGATGCAGACCGTGGCGGGTGAGAATTTCGGCGTCGACGGGAGACGAGGCGCGTGTGACGATTCGAGTCATTCGGAAAGGCCGTGGAGCATGCGGTAAATCATTCGATGAAGAGCGAGGCCAGCACGCGCCGCCGCCAGAATTTGCGCAAATCGCCGCGCGTGACCGTGAGCGTCACCGAGCCGGTGTCGCCGCACAAGGTCATGCCGAGTTCGGCGAGTTGGCCGGATTGCAGTGCCGCGAGCGCGGGTTCGAACCAGTCGGTTTGCACGGCGGCGAAGGCGTCGTTCCAGCGCGCCCAGTCCTGCTCGATGTAGGGCGCGGAGAACGGGTCGAGTTCGACCAGGGTGGCGCCGGTTGGACTATTGGCGCTCCTGGTCCCGCCGTTGGTTGCGCCGTTGCTGTTGCCGCCCGCTTCACGGTGCGTGGACCCGCTGGTCGCCGCGCCTGTCCCATTGGCCGTCGCGCCGGTCGATACGCCCGTCACGCCACCGGAGAGCGCCGCAAACGACGCTGGCGGCGCACCTGTCTCGACACGGGCGCTCATCGCGAGACCGCGTGTCGCCGCGGCGTCGGAAAACACCCGCGCGAACGGGCTGCGCACCGGCTGCGCCGCGCCCTGCGCGTGAAACCAGATGGAGTTGACGGCCGGCAGGCCGCGCGCCTCGCGCGCTTCGTTGACCGGGTGCTCGAACCACGCCATCTGCACTTCGTTCTGCAGCTTCATCCACGCGCGCGAGCGCTCGCCGGAATGCGCTTCGTGCGGCAGCCAGATTTCGATGTTGCGGCCGCTCGCGCGCAACGGCGAGGCGCCCGCCAGCGTGCCGAAGCCGTCGCCCGACAGATACCAGCGTGTGGGTTTCGGCGCCTCGATGCGCACGCCGAGCTCCTCGATGAGCGGCCGCGCGACGGCGAGCAGCGCGCCGGCTTCGTCGTCGGACAGGTCGAGCGAGGCGGGATCGATCAGCACCAGGTGATCGTGCGCGATGCGCACATGCACCGGCTGGACGCAGGCCCAGGTCGCGTCGCCGGGATCGCCGCCGTCGGCGCGCAGCATGTACGGGGCGAGCGGCGCTTCGTCGGCGGCCGCCGCGCCCGCTGGCAGTGCGCCGAACTGGCGGGCCACCCAGCGCTCGTGCGGCAGCGTGCGCTGAAAATCCTCGCCGACCACCCGTTCGACCAGCGTTGCGCGCGCGATCAGCCGGTCGAGGGCCGGGCTCTGAATGTCGTGAAGGGCGGTGGAGGCGTCCGCTGCGGCGGGCAGCGCGAAGGGCAGCAGAAGATGGAGACGGTTGGCGAGCATGATGCTGCGCATTGTAGGGCAAAGAGTGCGAGTATTCCGACCATCAGCTTCCCGTTCGACGCATCCGCGGCGGCGCCCGGCCCGGCGGTGGGGTACGCGCCATGTGGACGTCGCAGAGAGCCGCGCGCGGCGGCACCGCGCACATGACGATGGAGACCGGCATGACGCGTGAACTCAAAACCGAGCAGGAACTGTTAGAACTGGTCGTGAAGGCGCTCGATGCCGACCCGGTCACGGCGGGCTGGATTCCGACCGGCTTCCACGAGACCGTCGAGGACGAGGGCGGTTGCAATTGGGACATCAGTCATCTGCATCGCGACCGGAAGGATGCGGATGTGCGCGAGGTGGCGAGCACAGCCGCGGCGGGGATCATCAATGAGCTGCGCGGGCGCTATAACTTGCGGTAGCGGAGGTGGATGCCAGGCGCCGGGCGCCAGCGAGGGACGAACGGGCAAGGGGGCGCGCGAAGGGCAAAGGACGCGCCACGGAAACTCGCCCCATGAACACCCTCACGCCAAACCTGGCGTCCCCCGCCGAATGCGGCTTCTTCCGTCACCAGACCAGGCCTCGCCGGACCCCGCCGCCTTCACAGCGCGAGCCCGTTCCCTATGGCCTTTGCGCGAGCGGGCGGCATTGTATGGCAAACTTCGCGCTTGATCGGCGGTGGCATCGGGAGATGCGGCGGTGACGGCAGCGGCGGCGCAGCGTATCCACCGCGCAGCGGAACGCCGCGGCGCACGTTTTGCTACTTAGCGACACGGCGACGCCGGAACCATCCGCGCTGCCGCGACACCAACGATCACACGCTCGGGCCGCGCGGCGGGCGCTCCACGCCTTTCGCGCGCAGCGCAAAGCAGAACAACGCAGCCGAAGAACGCAGACAAGGATTCGCTTGAAATTTCCCTACGAATGGCAGATTGGCTGGCGCTACACGCGCGCCGGCAAACGCACGACCGGCAACGGCTTCATTTCGTTCATCGCGCTGGTGTCGATGTCGGGCATCGCGCTCGGGGTCGCGGCACTGATCGTCGTGCTGTCGGTGATGAACGGTTTCCAGAAAGAGGTGCGCGACCGGATGCTGTCGGTGCTCGCGCACGTCGAAATCTTTTCGCCGACCGGGTCGATGCCCAACTGGCAACTGACCGCCCAGGAAGCGCGCCAGAACAAGGAAGTGATCGGCGCGGCACCGTATGTCGAAGCGCAGGCGCTGCTCACGCGCCAGGACGCCGTGAGCGGCGTCGCGCTGCGCGGCGTCGAGCCGACGCTCGAGCCGGAAGTGTCCGACATCGGTAAGGAAATGAAAGGCGGCAAGCTGACCGATCTCGTGCCGGGCGACTTCGGCATCGTGCTCGGCGCGGACCTCGCCACCAATCTCGGCGTGCAGCTGAACGACAAGATCACGCTGGTCGCGCCCGAAGGCACCATCACGCCGGCCGGCATGCTGCCGCGCCTGAAGCAGTTCACCGTGGTGGGCATCTTCGAGTCGGGGCATTACGAGTACGACAGCACGCTCGCGCTGATCAACATCAAGGACGCGCAGGCGCTGTTCCGCCTGCCCGCGCCGACCGGCGTGCGGCTGCGGCTGACCGATATGCAGCGCGCACCGGAAGTCGCGCATCAGCTTGCGCGCACCTTGTCGGGTGATCTGTACATCCGCGACTGGACGCAGCAGAACAAGACCTGGTTCTCGGCGGTGCAGATCGAAAAACGCATGATGTTCATCATCCTCACGCTGATCATCGCGGTGGCGGCGTTCAATCTCGTTTCGTCGCTGGTGATGACTGTGACCAACAAGCAGGCCGACATCGCGATCCTGCGCACGCTCGGCGCGCAGCCCGGCTCGATCATGAAGATTTTCGTCGTGCAGGGCGTGACGATCGGCTTCATCGGCACGGCGACCGGCGTCGCGCTCGGCTGTCTGATCGCGTGGAGTATTCCATGGCTCGTGCCGATGATCGAGCACATGCTCGGCGTGCAGTTCCTGCCGCCGTCGGTGTACTTCATCAGCGAATTGCCGTCCGAGCTGATTCCGGCCGATGTCGCGCGCATCGGCATCATCGCGTTCCTGATGTCGGCGGTGGCGACGCTTTACCCGAGCTGGCGCGGTGCGAAAGTCCGTCCCGCGGAGGCGCTGCGCTATGAATGACCGTTCCGCTAATCTTTCCATGGCCACTCAGGACACCGCGCCGTATCCGTACGTGCTCGAAGCAACCGGCATTTCCAAATCGTTCGTGCAGGGCGGCCTGAATGTGCAAGTGCTCAACAACGCGCAACTGAGCGTGCGACGCGGCGAGAAGCTGGCGATCGTCGGCGCGTCGGGCTCCGGCAAGAGCACGCTGCTGCACGTGCTCGGCGGTCTCGACGACCCGAGCGCGGGCCACGTTTCCGTGATGGGCAAGCCGTTTACGCAGCTCTCCGAGCGCGAGCGCAACGACTTGCGCAATCGCGCGCTCGGGTTCGTCTATCAGTTCCACCATCTGCTGCCTGAGTTTTCCGCGCTCGACAACGTCGCGATGCCGCTGCGAATTCGCCGCATGACGACCGAAGCCGCGCGCCGCGAAGCGCTCGAGGTGCTGGAGCGGGTCGGCATGGGGCATCGCGCGAAACATCGGCCGGGCGAGCTGTCGGGTGGCGAGCGCCAGCGCGTGGCGATCGCGCGGGCGCTGGTGACTAAACCGGCCTGTGTGCTGGCCGACGAGCCGACCGGCAACCTCGACGGCGGCACTGCCGACACGGTGTTCAACCTGATGCTCGAACTGTCGCAAACGCTCGAGACGAGTTTCGTGATCGTCACGCACGATCCGGAACTGGCCGGCCGCTGCGACCGCATCATGAGGCTGCGCGACGGCGTGCTGCACGAAGAGCCGCCGGTGCCGGTCTGAGGCCCGAGCGCTTGCCGCTTGCCGCGAGCGGGCGCCGCCAGTTTCACGAGGTAGGTCATGTGGATCGATACGCACTGTCATCTCGACGCTTCTGAATTCGACGCCGACCGCGACGCGGTCGCGGCGGCGGCGCGCAGTGCGGGCGTGGCGCGCATCGTGATTCCGGCAATCGGCCGGCAGAATTTCGCGGCGGTGCGCGAGCTCGCGCACCGGATCGACGGCGGCGCGTATGCGCTCGGCATTCATCCGCTGTTCACGCCGGGCGCCGACGAGCACGATCTCGATCTGCTGCGCATGGAGATCGAGACGAGTCTCGATGATCCTCTGTTCGTCGGCATTGGCGAGATCGGGCTCGACTATTTCGTCGACGGTCTCGACGATGCGCGCCAGCAATTCTTCTACAACGGTCAACTGCAACTCGCGCGCGAATTCGACCTGCCGGTGATCTGCCACGTGCGCAAATCGCAGGATCAGGTGATCAAGGGGCTGCGGCGGCATCAGATCCATCGCGGCATCGCGCACGCCTTCAATGGCAGTTTCCAGCAGGCTCAGGCCTATATCGACCAGGGCATGCACCTCGGCTTCGGCGGCAATCTGACGTTCGAACGCGCGCGGCAAATCCGCCGGCTCGCCGAGCAATTGCCGTTCGAGGCGCTGGTCGTCGAAACCGACGCGCCGGACATCGCGCCTGCGTGGATGTACAAGCAGCGCAACTCGCCGGAACAGATTCCGGGCATCGGTGCGGGCCTCGCCGAACTGCGCGGCATGGGTGCCGACGCGACCGCCCTAGGCACAACGGCTAACGCGCTCGCCGCGCTGCCGCGACTCGCACTTTCCTCTGCATAATCGATCTCGTTGGTCTGAGTGGTTCGCGCCGGGCGAAACCCACGCCCGGCGGGCTTGCTGACGTCTGCTCGCCGCGCGTGATGTCGTCCGGCGTCGCTGGACGGAGGGCGAATGCGGGCAGGATGGTGCGGTTTTGCGTTGGGCGTGATCTGGCTGCAGCGGCAGGCGGCGTTGCCGGATTGGCGGGGATGGTGCGGGCTGGTTGTGCTTGGGATGACGGCGTGTGTCGTGGCGGCTTGGGGGGTGCGCGAGGCGCGCCTGGGTTCCGTTTTGGCGTTGGGTCAGCCGCAGGTTTCATGCTCAACTGCACACTTGCGTCGGTTGCAATTCAACCGCCGTGTGCGATCGTTCGCCGGCTGGGGCGCCGTATGGTGCGCGGCCATCTGCATGGGCTTCGGCTATGCCGCCGTGCGCGCCGAAATACGGCTGGCGACGAGCCTGCCGGCCGCGTGGGAAGGCAGGGATGTCGACGTCGTCGGCAGTATCAGGGGGCTGCCGTCACGCGACGGAAAAGGCGCGCGTTTTCTCTTCGAAGTCGAAGCCGCCGACGCGCCGATCGACGCCTTCCCGCGCGTGATTCAACTTTCCTGGATCGCCGACGATGCCCCGGCGCCGTCCCTTGCGCCGGGCGAGCGCTGGCGTCTGACCGTGCGGCTCAAACGGCCCCATGGCAACGCGAACTTCGGTGTGCGCGATGCCGAAGCGAACCTGCTCGCGCGCAACGTGCGCGCGACCGGCTATGTCAGCGCGCCGGCTCACGCTATCCGTTTGCCGGGCGAGGCGCGCGGCCCGCGCGTACTCGTGGACCGCTGGCGCGCGGCGTTGCGCTCGCGGATCGATGCGGTGCTCGGGGACGCGCCGCATCGCGGGATTGTCGTGGCGCTGGCGGTCGGCGCGCAGGACGAAGTCAGCGCCGCCGACTGGCTATTGATGCGCGGCACCGGCACGAGTCATCTGGTGGCGATTTCGGGCCTGCATATTGGCTTCGTCGCGGGGCTGGCCGGCTGGCTCGCGGGCGCGGTGTGGCGGCGCTCCGGATGGATCGGGCGGGACTGGCCGTTGCGGCTGCCGGCGCAAGTCGTTGCAGTCATCACCGGCGCGGGCTTTGCCGCGCTGCATGCGGCGCTCGCCGGCTTCAATGTGCCGGCGCAGCGCGCGCTGTGGATGGCAGGTGTCGTCGCACTGGCCTTCGTCAGTGGGCGCAATCTCGCGCGCTCGGTGGTGTTGGCGTGGGCGCTGGGGCTCGTGCTGCTGATCGATCCGTGGGCGGTGGTGTCGGCGGGATTCTGGCTGTCGTTCTGCGCGGTGGCCGCCATTCTGTTCGCGATGTCGGGACGGCCGCGCGTGAGGGTTCGACAGCGAGTTCATGAGGACAGCGAGGGCGGTGGGCCTGGCGATGGTGATGACGCTGCCGGGGCTGTAGCGGCCCACGAGAAACCCGACAAATTGGCGTCGCTGCGCGCCGCGCTGAAGCGCCGCCTGCCTGCATGCGCCGAACGCCTCCTCGGCGCCGCGCACGTACAGCTCGCGGTGACGCTCGCGCTCGCGCCGCTCACGGTCTACTGGTTCGCGCAGATTCCGCTGATCGGTCCGCTCGCCAATGCGTTTGCGATTCCATGGGTGAGTCTGCTGGTCACGCCGACGGTGCTGGCCGGCATCGTATTGCCCGCGCCGCTGGATGCCTGGGCATTCAACGCCGCGCATGCGCTGCTCGAGCTGCTGGCCGCAGGGTTGCACATGCTGTCCGGGCCGGCCTGGACGCTCTGGTGGCTGCCGCAACCGGACGCCTGGGCGTTGGCCGCGGCGGCGCTCGGTGTGTTCTGGCTTCTGGCGCCGCGCGGCTGGCCGCTGCGCTGGGCCGCGCCCCTCACGTGGTTGCCGCTGCTGCTGCCGGCGCCGCCTGGGCCACCGCCCGGCAGTTTCCGGCTGACGGCGCTCGACGTCGGGCAGGGCACATCGGTGCTGATCGAAACGGCGCACCACGCGTTGCTGTTCGATACCGGACCCGGCCCGGAATCGACCCACGCCGGCGAGCGGGTGGTCGTGCCGTTCCTGCAGGCGCACGGCGTGACGGCGCTCGACACGCTGATCATCAGTCACGCCGACTCCGATCACGCGGGCGGCGCACCGGCCGTGCTCGATGCGATCGAGGTTCGTCAGATGGTGGCCGCATTGGCGCCAGACCACGCGCTGTGGGCGGGCGCGAAGCAGCACGGCGCGGCCACGCTGCCTTGCGCGGCGGGGCAGCGCTGGCAGTGGGACGGCGTCGAGTTCGCCATGCTGTGGCCGGATGCCGGGCCGCTGCAGGGCAAGCCCAATGCGCATTGCTGCGTGCTGCGGGTCGCCACGTTGCCGGGCGCGGCGAGCCAATCCGTCACGCATGACCGGACCGCGCAGCCGCCCATCGCGGCCTTGTTGAGCGCGGACATCGAGGCGCCTGCCGAACGCGTGCTGCTCACGCGCGATCGCGGTGCATTGCGCGCTCAGGTGCTGGTCGTGCCGCATCATGGCAGCAAGACCTCGTCGACCGAGCCGTTCCTCGACTCAGTCGAGCCGTCCATCGCGTTATTTCAGGTAGGCTATCGCAACCGCTTTCATCATCCGAACGTGGGCGTGTTCGAGCGCTACAAGGCGCGCCATATCGAACTCGCGCGCAGCGATACGGACGGCGCGGTGCGCGTCGACGCGAGCCCGGCGGCGCGGGGCGCGGCACTGACGCTCGAGCGCTATCGCGATACGCAGCGCCGCTACTGGATGGATCGCTGATGGCGCGGGCCGGCGCGTTGGTCGACGTGTTGACCGATGAGTCGCCGGCGGCATACGCAGAAAGAACGCCGCGACGCCAAGGCCGGTGCACGGGAGCAACGCGCACGCATTCGCGAAACGCGCCCCGCGAAAACGTACGCGCAGGCCCACAAGCAAAAAACAGAACGGAGATAGCCGCAGTTGAAAAACATCATTCATTTCTCGCACGCGAACGGCTTCCCGGCGTCGACCTACCGGACCATCTTCGCCGAACTCGCCGACGACTATGAACTGCGCTCCATCGAGCGTATCGGCCACGACGCGCGCTTTCCTGTCACGCAGGACTGGCCGCATCTGGTCGAACAGCTGCTCGACGACATCGCCCGCTCGTACGAGCAGCCGGTGTGGCTGGTGGGCCATTCGCTCGGCGGTTATCTGTCGCTGATGGCCGCGCTGAAAAAGCCGCAGTGGGTGAGGGGCGTGGTGATGCTCGATTCGCCGGTGATCGCCGGCTGGCGCAGCAGCATGCTGCGCGTATCGCAGTGGACCGGGCTCGACGAGCGGCTCTCGCCCGCGGCCGCCACGCGCACGCGCCGCACGCACTGGGCGAGCCGCGACGAAGCGTGGCGGCACTTTCATGCGAAGCCGGCGTTCGCGCGCTGGGACGAACGCATGCTGTCCGACTACATCGACTTCGGCATTCCGCAGACTTCGCCCGACGGCGGGCGCACGCTGGCCTTCGACCGGCGTACCGAATATCAGATCTACAGGACTTTGCCGCACACGCTCGGCGCGCGGCTCGCCCGGGGTGCACCGGTGCCGGTCGGATTCATCGCGGGCACGCGCTCGAAGGAAATTCGCCAGGCCGGTCTCGATGCCACGCGCCGCGCCACTCATGGTCACCTCGAGTGGATCGAGGGCAGCCATCTTTATCCGATGGAAAAGCCGCTCGAAACCGCGCGCGCGGTGCAGCGGATGTTGCACGAGCTGGAGCGGGGCGGCTGAGGGCTGCTCTCAAGCCGCGCGTGAGTCACGAACGGGAGAGCTATCCGAACGGCTTCAGGATCGATTTTTGGGGGGGGGCAACTGCATGCGCGAGCGTGCGCAGGAAGCCGGAACCAAACGCCGACAGGCGGCCGCCGATGCGGCGACGCACGCGTCGGGCGTCGTCGTCTTTGACAGCTCGCCTCACAGCGCCTGCCGAAACAAGCCGCCGCCACCTTGACCGGATGCCCCGGCGCGCATCGCCCCGTCGACAGTCGCACGTGCGGCTCGCCTAACCGCCAGCCGCCAGCCGCCGGTCAAAAGCGGTGCATGATCGGCGCGCGGCGCTTGCCGCCGCCGCGGCATCCGCACGCGCAGATGTCGCTCGGATTTTGCTGGGTCGGGCCCTTGCTTTACGGTATAATCCGTTTTTCCCGCGAGCATCCAGCGATGACCAAATATGTTTTCGTCACCGGCGGCGTAGTATCTTCCCTCGGCAAGGGTATTGCCGCCGCTTCCCTCGCCGCGATCCTCGAATCGCGCGGTCTTAAAGTCACCCTCCTCAAGCTCGATCCGTACATCAACGTCGACCCCGGCACGATGAGTCCGTTCCAACACGGCGAAGTGTTCGTGACGGAAGATGGAGCAGAGACTGACCTCGACCTTGGCCACTATGAGCGCTTCATCAGCACGAAGATGCGCAAGGCCAACAACTTCACCACGGGCCAGATTTACGAATCGGTGATCCGCAAGGAACGCCGTGGCGATTATCTCGGCAAGACCGTGCAGGTCATCCCGCACATCACGAACGAAATCCAGGCATTCATCGAGCGCGGCGCAGCTTCTGCGACGTGCGGCGAGCCGGATGTCGCGATCGTCGAAGTGGGCGGCACCGTCGGCGACATCGAATCGCTGCCGTTCCTCGAGGCCGCGCGTCAGATGAGCCTGCGCATGGGCCGCAACAGCGCGTGCTTCGTGCACCTGACGCTGGTGCCCTGGGTCGCCACCGCCGGCGAACTCAAAACCAAGCCGACGCAACACAGCGTGCAGAAGCTGCGTGAAATCGGCATCTCGCCGCACGTGCTGCTGTGCCGCGCCGACCGCCGCATTCCCGACGACGAGCGCGCGAAGATCTCGATGTTCTCGAACGTGCCGGAAGACGCGGTCATCTCCGTGTGGGACGCGGACAGCATCTACAAGATTCCGCAGATGCTGCACGACCAGGGTCTGGACGCGATCATCTGCGAAGAGCTGAAGCTCACGCCGAAGCCTGCGGATCTGTCCATGTGGTCCGACCTCGTCGAGAAGCTCCAGCATCCGAAGCACGAAGTGACGATCGGCATGGTCGGCAAGTATGTCGATCTGACCGAGTCGTACAAGTCGCTGATCGAAGCGCTGCGCCATGCGTCGATGCATACGGCCACGCGCGTGAACATCGAATACATCGATTCTGAAGAAGTCGAGACGCAAGGCGTCGAGAGCCTCAAGCATCTCGACGCGGTGCTCGTGCCGGGCGGCTTCGGCCGTCGCGGCACCGAAGGCAAGATTGCCGCGATCCGCTATGCCCGCGAAGCGAAGGTGCCGTATCTCGGCATCTGCCTCGGCATGCAACTGGCTGTGATCGAATTCGCCCGCGACGTGGTCGGCCTGAAGAACGCGAACAGCACCGAGTTCGATCAGGAAACGGAGAACCGCGTGGTCGCGCTGATCACCGAGTGGTACGACCGCGAAGGCCGGGTCGAGAAGCGCACCGAAGAATCGGATCTGGGCGGCACGATGCGCCTCGGTTCGCAACGTTGCCCGATCAAGCCCGGCACGATGGCCGAAGAGATCTACGGCAAGGACGTGAACGAGCGTCACCGTCACCGTTATGAAGTCAATAACCGCTTCGTGCCCCAACTCGAAGCGGGTGGTCTTATCATCAGCGCGCGTACCCCGAGTGAAGATCTGCCGGAAATGATGGAATTGCCGCGCAGCATGCACCCGTGGTTCGTCGGCGTGCAGTTCCACCCGGAATTCACGTCCACGCCGCGTGACGGTCATCCGCTGTTCAAGTCGTTTGTCGAAGCAGCGCTTGCGCGTCAGCAGTCGCGTGCGGCGAGCGAAGTCGGGGAGAAAGCATGAAACTGGGCGATTTCGAAATCGGACTCGACAAGCCGTTTTTCCTGATCGCAGGCACCTGTGTCGTCGAATCCGAACAGATGACGATCGACACGGCCGGCCGCCTGAAGGAAATCTGCACGAAGCTGAACATTCCGTTCATCTACAAATCGTCGTACGACAAGGCCAATCGCAGCAGCGGCAAGTCGTTCCGCGGTTTGGGCATGGACGAAGGTTTGCGCATCCTGTCGGAAGTGAAGCGTCAGCTCGGTTTGCCGGTGCTGACCGACGTTCACGCCGAGCACGAGATCGAACAGGTGGCATCGGTGGTCGACGTGCTTCAAACGCCGGCTTTCCTGTGCCGTCAAACCGACTTCATCCACGCTTGCGCGCGTTCGGGCAAACCGGTCAACATCAAGAAGGGCCAGTTTCTCGCACCGCATGACATGAAGAATGTGATCGACAAGGCGCGTGACGCGGCGCGTGAAGCGGGTCTGTCGGAAGACCGCTTCATGGCGTGCGAACGCGGCGTGTCGTTCGGCTATAACAACCTCGTGTCGGACATGCGTTCGCTTGCGATCATGCGCGAAACCAACGCGCCGGTCGTGTTCGACGCGACCCACTCGGTGCAGTTGCCGGGCGGGCAGGGCACGAGCTCGGGCGGTCAGCGCGAATTCGTGCCGGTGCTGGCGCGTGCCGCGGTGGCGGTCGGCGTCGCCGGTCTCTTCATGGAAACGCATCCGAATCCGGCGCAGGCCAAATCGGACGGCCCCAACGCCGTGCCGCTCAACCGCATGGCCGATCTGCTCGAGACGCTGGTAACGCTCGACCAGGCCGTCAAGCGCGCGCCGTTCCTCGAAAGCGATTTCAACTGATTCAGCTGTTCGCCGCGTGTCACGATTGGCTTGCATAATGGGCGCCATCGTCGGCGCGCGGCGAATGTGCGCAATGGTCGTCGAACGTATCGGCGCGCGAGTTGTCTGTCGGGGAGACCGGCAGGTGCCAGATACAGTGTCACAGTAAAGAATTCAACGTCATTTCTTGAGGAAACCATGAGTGCTATCGTAGATATCATCGGTCGAGAGATTCTCGATTCGCGAGGCAACCCCACGGTCGAATGCGACGTGCTGCTCGAGTCGGGCACGATGGGCCGCGCCGCGGTGCCGTCGGGCGCGTCCACGGGTTCGCGTGAAGCGATCGAACTGCGCGACGGCGAAGCCGGCCGTTACGGCGGCAAGGGCGTGTTGAAAGCCGTCGAGCACATCAACACTGAAATCTCCGAAGCGATCATGGGCCTCGACGCTTCCGAGCAGGCCTTCCTCGACAAGACCCTGCTGGAACTCGACGGCACCGACAACAAGTCGCGCCTCGGCGCGAACGCGATGCTGGCCGTGTCGATGGCCGTCGCGAAGGCTGCCGCTGAAGAAGCCGGCCTGCCGCTGTACCGCTACTTCGGCGGCTCGGGCGCCATGCAACTGCCGGTGCCGATGATGAACATCGTCAACGGCGGCGCGCACGCGAACAACAGCCTGGACATCCAGGAATTCATGATCGTGCCGGTCAGCCAGCCGACCTTCCGCGAAGCACTGCGCTGCGGCGCCGAAGTGTTCCACGCGCTGAAGAAGATCCTGTCGGATCGCGGCATGAGCACGGCGGTGGGCGACGAAGGCGGCTTCGCGCCGAACTTCGGCAGCAACGACGAATGCCTGTCGACCATCCTGCAAGCCATCGAGAAAGCAGGCTACCGCGCCGGTGAAGACGTGCTGCTCGCGCTCGACTGCGCAGCCAGCGAGTTCTACCACGACGGCAAGTACCAGCTGGCCGGCGAAGGCCTGCAACTGTCGTCGACGGAATTCGCGGACTACCTGGCGAACCTCGCCGACAAGTTCCCGATCGTGTCGATCGAAGACGGCATGCACGAAAGCGACTGGGCAGGCTGGAAGACGCTGACCGAGAAGCTCGGCAAGAAGGTGCAACTGGTGGGCGACGACCTGTTCGTCACCAACACGCGCATCCTGAAGGAAGGCATCGAGAAGGGCATCGCCAACTCGATCCTGATCAAGATCAACCAGATCGGTACGCTGACGGAAACCTTCGCGGCCATCGAAATGGCCAAGCGCGCCGGCTACACGGCCGTGATCTCGCACCGTTCGGGCGAAACCGAAGATTCGACGATCGCGGACATCGCGGTCGGCCTGAATGCCGGTCAGATCAAGACGGGTTCGCTGTCGCGTTCGGACCGCATCTCGAAGTACAACCAGCTGCTGCGTATCGAGGAAGATCTCGGCGATATCGCGAGCTACCCGGGCAAGTCGGCGTTCTACAACCTGCGCTAAGCAGCCAGTTTGCCAGCGCTGACCGATGAGCCGGTTTTCCTTCGTTTCTGATTGACCTCGCCGCCCTGCGTATAGCGCAGGGCGGCGCGTATTTATTGTGCTTACTTCATGCGGCTTGTCACTGCTGTCCTGATCGTTTTGCTGGCGCTGATCCAGTACCCGCTCTGGTGGGGCCATGGCGGCTGGTTGCGCGTGCACGAGTTGCAACAGCAACTGGCGCAGCAAGTGCAGAAGAATGCCGATTCGAAACTGCGCAACGAACGTATTCAGGGCGAAGTGCAGGATTTGCAGAACGGCACCGCCGCGGTCGAAGAGCGGGCACGCTACGAAATGGGCATGGTCAAGGACGGCGAAGTGTTCGTGCAGTTCGTGTCGCCGAATGCGCCATTGCCGACGGCCAATACACCTTCGGTGACCACCTCCACGCGTGGGGAAGTCTCGGCCGCGCCGCTGCATGTGGTGCCCAATCCGGAGTCGCGTGCGAAGCCGGATCGCAAGCGTGGCGCCAAGGCGGCCAAGGACAAGACGACGCATTGAGCCTGGCTGCTTAAGGCTGACTCAGGACGAAGGATGCAAAAAAGCGCGGTTCAGAAATGAACCGCGCTTTTTTTTGGGGATTGGTGTTCAGACAGCTGACCGGCGATGAATCGCAGCTCCGGCCTACCAGCCCCAGGTCGGCCCAAAGCCGACGCCGATGCCGGTGCCCCAGCCCCGTCCCCAGCCGCCGCTCGAATAGCCGCCGAACACGCGGACGGGCGGCGAGTAGTAACGTGACCAGGCCTGCGCGGCGTTCTCGGCGGCAATCGCCTGGTCCTGCTCGAACAGCACCTGACGGTCGATCGTGTCGTAGCGTGCGAGTTCTTCGGGCGTGAGCTGCGCGGGGGCGTAGGCCGCGTCGGATTGTTCGGGGGGCAGGCGGCTCAAAATCTGCGACGGCCCCGGCGGGTTCATCGCGCAGCCGCTCAACGCCGCACTACCCGCGACGATGACCATGGCAACCAGCTTGCACGCATCACGTTTCAACGAAGCAGCGTAGTTCATGTTCGATCTCCATCGGTCGGACGCCTAAGTAAACCATGCGCAGCGTGCATCGCCAATGATTCAACGTAACGATGATCAAAGGCAACGCGCCGCCCAAGCCGTGAAAAGGACATGGGCGGCGCGTAGTCAACCGCCGTCAAACTATACGGCAGGGCAGGCGCCGCTGATGCCGCATCGCCCCTGCATCCACCGCAGCAAGCCGGTCAGTGCCGCTGGTCGGCAGCCGGCGTGACGCCTTGTGAGAGTGCGTTGGCGACGAAAAGTTGCGCCACGTCCACCGGATCGAATTCGTAGCGCTGATTGCAGAATTCGCAGTGAATCTCGACGTGGCCACGCTCTTCGATCACGCCGTCCACTTCTTCGCGACCCAGCATCTTCAGCATGCCGCCGACTTTTTCGCGCGAGCACGTGCACTCGAAACGCGCCGTCGCGGGTTCGAAATGCTGGACATTCTCTTGCCAGAACAGGCGGCGGAACACCGTTTCCGGTTCTTCCTTCAGCAACTCGTCTTGCGACAGCGTGCTGCCCAGCGTGCAGACACGCTCCCAGGTGTCCGCGTCCAGTTCGCCCGGATGCGGGACGATGCCGCCGTCGCCCGGCAGCTTCTGCAGCAGCATGCCGACCGCGCGTTCGGTGTTCGCCGCGAGCCAGAGGCGCGTGTCGAGCTGCTCCGAGTGATGCATGTAATGTTCGAGCACCTCAGCCATCGATTTGAGCGGGCCATCCACACCCGACAGCGGCACGATACTTTGATACGGCTGCTGGCCGGGGTGTTTGTCGGCCGGGTCGAGCGTGATCACGCAGCGGCCATGGCCGCTCGCGTTCAGCAGATCGACCATCGAGGTCGCGTCGTCGATCATGTCGTTCGCGTCGACGGACAGCTTGGCGGTGGCGCGCATCGACAGATCGGAGCCGCACTGGACCACGAGCATCTTGATCGGGCCGTCGCCGAAAATCTGCATGACGAGCGTGCCGTCGAACTTGAGGTTCGCCGACAGCAGCGCGCACGCGGCCATCATCTCGCCCAGAATCGTCCGCACGGGCGCCGGATAATCGCGGCGCGTCAGCACTTCCTGCCACGTATTGCGCAGCGAAACGATCTCGCCGCGCACTGGCGCCGCGCTGAACATGAATTTTTGCAACTGGTCGCTCACAACTTTTCCTTGGTGGAATGGCGCAGCTCGCACGCGCCGGCTGTTAGCCGATGCGTACGAGCTGCGCCTTGAAATATTCGCGGCGCTCGGCATAGCTTGCCGTGCCGCGCTGCATATTGGCGATATCCGTCTCGGTCAGTTCGCGCACCACCTTGGCGGGCGCGCCGAGAATCAGCGAATTGTCGGGAAACACCTTGCCTTCGGTGACGATGGCGCCCGCTCCGACCAGACAGTTGCGGCCGATCACGGCGCCATTCAAGACCACGGCCTGAATTCCGATCAGCGAGCCTTCCTTGATCGTGCAGCCGTGCAGCATGACCTGATGGCCGACCGTCACGTTCGGCTCGATCGTCAGCGGAAAGCCGGGGTCGGTGTGCAGCACCGCGTTTTCCTGCACATTGCTGCCCGCGCCGATGGTGATCGCCTCGTTGTCGCCGCGAATCGTCGCGCCGAACCAGACGCTCGCGTTTTCCTCGACCTTCACATTGCCGATGATGGTCGCCGAATCCGCGACGAACACGCTTTCATGGATGGTCGGGGCGGCTTCGCCAAGCTTGTAAATCGTCACAATGTCTCCTCTTGATCGGTCGCGGCGCACGCGTGCGGGTGTCCCTTCCCGCTGGCGCAATGAGCGCGCTGGCGAGTCGAATCGAGTATTGTAAACGTTTGTGTGGTTGGGCCGCCTGGCGCGCGCGCCAGGCGAACTCGTCGACTGTGGTTTGCATTCGCGGCCATGTTGCGCGCCGCGGGGTTCCACGAAGGGGTCGGTCCTTACCGGGCGGCATCCCGCATCTTCGCGCCTCTTCGTTTCTTCTTCATTAGCCGTTTCCTTCACCTATCCGCTTGCCATGATGTCCGCAGCTCCGAGCGTTGCACCTGTTTCGTCCGTACCGAATGCCCAAGGTCAGCCTGATTGCGCCCGCACCGCCGCGCTGGCCGCCTTGCGCGAGAGCGATCCGGTCACCAAGGCGGCTGCGGCGCGCGCCCTGTACGCCGCCGTGCTCGCGGGCAGCGCAGCGTGTTCCGCGCGCCTCGAACTCGGCGAACCTGCCGGCCTGCCGGGGCGTCCCGCACGGCCCGAGCTGGTCGATGCGCGCCAGCTGAAACGACGCAGCATGCAGTCGCCGCAAGGCCGGGCGGTGTTGCTGCATGCGCTCGCGCACATCGAATTTAACGCGATCAACCTCGCGCTCGACGCCGTCTGGCGCTTCGCCGGCATGCCCGACGCGTTCTACACCGACTGGCTCAAGGTCGCGGCCGAAGAGGCGTATCACTTCTCGCTGCTGGCCGGGCGCCTCGCGGAATACGGCCACGCGTACGGCGATTTCCCCGCCCACGACGGCCTGTGGGACATGTGCGAGCGCACCCGCGCCGACGTGCTGGCGCGCATGGCGCTGGTGCCGCGCACGCTCGAAGCCCGCGGCCTCGACGCTTCGCCGCCGATCCGCGCGCGCCTGCTGCAGGCGGGCGATCAGGCGTCCGCGGCGATTCTCGACGTGATCCTGCGCGACGAGATCGGCCACGTGCTGATCGGCAACCGCTGGTTCCGTCATTTGTGCGACGCGAGCGGGCTCGACGCGCACGAGACCTACACACGCCTCGCCGATCAGTATCACGCACCGAAATTACGTGGGCCGTTCAATTTCGAGGCGCGCCGCGACGCGGGTTTCGACGAAGCGGAACTCGCCGCGCTCGCCAATCTCGACGCCCAGCAGCCGGTTCCGCCGGCAGAGAGCGCCTGAACGCTTCTTCGACAATCGGACCCCCCGTATCGTGCGGCTATCTCTATAATCGAACGATCATTCTTTTTTTGAGCGCGCCGTTCATGAATACTTCCCGGTCTGAGTTCGTCGCCGTGCGCGGCATCCGTCTGCATGTGCGCCGTTGGGGCAATCCCGATGCGCCCATGCTGTTCATGCTGCACGGCTGGATGGACGTGGCGGCCTCGTTCCAGTTCGTCGTCGATGCATTGGGCGGCGACTGGCAGGTGCTCGCGCCGGACATGCGTGGCTTCGGCCTCTCGGACTGGCCGGTGGCCGAACGCGGCGGCGGCAGCTACTGGTTTCAGGACTATGTCGCCGATCTCGACGCGTTGCTCGACCACTATGCGCCGGACGGTGAGGTGAATCTGGTCGGTCACAGCATGGGCGCGAACATCGTCTGCCTGTATGCGGGCGTGCGGCCCGAGCGGGTGCGGCGGGTGGTCGATCTGGAGGGCTTCGGGCTCGCGCCGTCGCACTCGGCGCAAGCACCCAAACGGCTGCGCAACTGGCTCGACGAGTTGCGCGATCCGCCGCAACTGAAGCGTTATGCATCGCTCGACGACGTCGCCGCCCGCCTGATCAAGACCAATCCGCGCCTCGAGCCGCAGCGCGCGGGGTTTCTCGCGCAGCACTGGTCGAAGCCCGATGGCGAAGGGCGTCACATGCTGCTCGCCGATCCGGCGCACAAGCTGCGCGGCCCGACGCTGTACCGTCTCGACGAGGTGATGGCCGTGTGGCGCAAGGTCAGTGCGAAAGTGTTGCACGTGGAGGTCGCCAACTCGCCGACGCTCGCGCAGATCGCCGGCGAGATTCCGCTCGACGAGTTCAAGGCGCGTTTCCAGGCGTTTCCGAACTGGCGCGAGAAGATCATCGACGAGGCGGGGCACATGGTGCATCACGACCAGCCGGAGCAAGTGGCGGCCTTGATCGAGGGGTTCTGTTCCTGAAATCGTCACGTAGTGGGAAGGATCGCGCCGGCGGCGCGAGATAGCTCTGCGTCCACTTACTGCGTTGCAGTAAAATGGCTGGAGAACCTTTCGAAGACCACGATGAACGCTGATCTGCACTGTCACTCCACCGTTTCCGACGGCCAGTTCGCGCCGGCCGACGTTGCGCGCCGCGCGCACGCGGGCGGCGTGACGCTGTGGGCGCTCACCGATCACGACGAACTCGGCGGCCAGCATGAAGCGCGTGCCACTGCCGAGGCGCTCGGCATGGGCTACGTGAGTGGCGTTGAAATTTCGGTGACGTGGGCCTCGCGCACCGTGCACATCGTCGGGCTGGGCGTCGATCCGACCAGTTCGATCCTGATCGATGGCCTCGCGCGCACCCGCGACGGCCGCGCCGCGCGCGCCGAAGCGATCGGCGAGCAACTGGCCACGCTCGGCATTCCGGACGCGTATCGGGGCGCGCTCCAGTACGTGTCGAACCCGGACATGATTTCGCGCACGCATTTCGCGCGTTTCATGGTCGAACACGGCTATTGCACCTCCACGCAGGACGTGTTCAACCGCTATCTCGGCGACGGCAAACCGGGCTATGTGGCGCACCGCTGGTCGAAACTGGCCGACGCGGTTAGCTGGATCCGGGCGGCAGGCGGCGAGGCGATCATTGCGCATCCGGGCCGCTACGCGTACACACCGGTCGAATTCGACGCGTTTTTCGCCGAGTTCATCGATCTCGGCGGCAAGGCGATCGAAGTGGTGACCGGCAGCCACACGCCCGATCAATACCGCGAATACGCGGACGTCGCGCGCCGTTTCGGCTTCGAGGCGTCGCGCGGGTCCGACTTCCACGCACCCGGCGAAGGCCGCATCGACCTCGGCACGCTGCCGCAATTGCCCTCCGATCTCAAGCCCGTCTGGGAACGCTGGCTGTGATCGTGCGCCGTGCCTTGGGGCACGTCACGCGCGGGAGCCGGCCGGGCGTCGCCCATACCCGCATCCGAACCGCCGGGCGCCAGTCATCCGCATGCCAGCCGTCCGTGATTCAATCGCTGTTCACGATCCGGCCGCGGCTCGTTTGAAGTTCACTTGACGTTCATCGATAGCCACCGTTAGTCACCATGTCCCAATACTTTCGGCTTCATCCTGACAACCCGCAGCCGCGCCTCGTCAAGCAGGCCGTGCAGATCATCAGGGACGGCGGCGTGGTCGCATTGCCGACGGACTCGAGCTATGCGCTCGCGTGCCAGCTCGACGACAAGGACGCGGCGGAGCGCCTGAGGCGCATTCGCGGCCTCGACGAGAAGCAGCTGCTGTCACTGCTGGTGCGCGACCTGTCGGAACTGGCGAACTTCGCGATGGTGGACAACCGGCAGTACCGCCTGATCAAGTCGGTGACGCCCGGTCCCTATGTGTTCGTGTTGCAGGCGACCAAAGAAGTGCCGCGGCGCCTGTCGCACCCGTCGCGCAAGACCATCGGTCTGCGCGTGCCGGACCACGCGATCACGCTCGCGATTCTCGAGGAACTCGGCCAGCCGCTGCTCGGCTCGACGCTGATCATGCCGGGCGAAACCGAGCCGTTGAACGACCCCGAAGAAATCCGCGAGCGGCTGGAAAAGCAGGTGGATCTGGTGATCGACGGCGGCGCCTGTGTGTGCGAGCCGTCCACTGTCATCGATCTGACCGGCACGCAGCCGCTGCTGGTGCGGGCAGGGCGCGGCTCTCTCGCACCTTTCGGCCTCGAAGAGACGGCTTGAAAGCGGCATGAATGAAAGCGGACAGACGCACGCAATCGCGTTGTTACAATAGCGAGTTATGGATTCTTCCCTGATACAGACCATTGCGGTGTACGCGCTGCCGGTTGTTTTCGCGATTACGTTGCACGAAGCCGCACACGGCTACGTCGCGCGCTGGCTCGGCGACAATACCGCCTACGTGCTCGGCCGCGTGTCGATCAATCCGATGCGGCACATCGATCCGCTCGGCACGATCGCGATTCCCTTATTGCTGTATTTCGCCACCAGCGGCGCCTTCGTGTTCGGTTACGCGAAGCCGGTGCCGGTCGCTTTCGGCAACCTGCGCAATCCCCGCTGGGGCAGCCTGTGGGTCGCGGCGGCGGGCCCGGGTTCCAATTTCATCCAGGCGCTGATCTGGGGCCTGTTCGGCGTCGCGCTGGCGGTGTTCAATGTCGATGAACCGTTCTTCACGCGCATGGCGGGCGCGGGCGTCGGCGTGAACCTCGTGCTCGGCGTGCTGAACCTCTTTCCGTTGCCGCCGCTCGACGGCGGCCGCGTGCTGATGGCGCTGTTGCCGCCACGGCAATCGATCGCGCTGTCGCGGCTCGAGCCCTATGGCTTTTTCATCGTGATGGCGCTGGTCATGACCGGCACGTTGACGCGTTATTGGCTGAATCCGCTTGTCACGTTCGGCTACAGTGCGATTACCGCAATCCTGACTCCTCTTGTTTCGCTTTTCTAAATAACCATGTTCCCAGACCGTATCTTCTCCGGCATGCGGCCCACCGGGTCGCTGCACCTCGGCCACTATCACGGCGTGCTGAAAAACTGGGTGCGGCTGCAGTCCGAATACCCGTGCTTCTTCTGCGTGGTCGACTGGCATGCGCTGACAACGCACTACGAAACGCCCGAAGTGATCGAAAAGAACGTCTGGGACGTGCTGATCGACTGGCTCGCGTCCGGCATCGATCCGGCGCAGGCGACGCTGTTCATCCAGAGCAAGGTGCCCGAGCACGCGGAGCTGGCGCTGCTGCTAGGCATGAGCACGCCGCTCGGCTGGCTCGAACGCGTGCCGACCTACAAGGAGCAGCAGGAGAAGCTGAAGGACAAGGATCTGTCCACCTACGGCTTCCTCGGCTATCCGGTGCTGATGGCGGCGGACATTCTGCTGTACCGCGGCTCGCTCGTGCCGGTCGGTGAAGACCAGGTGCCGCACGTCGAAATGACGCGTGAAATCGCGCGCCGTTTCAACTACCTGTACGGCCGCGAGCCGGGCTTCGAACAGAAGGCCAACGAAGCCGCGAAGAAGCTCGGCGGCAAGCGCTCCAAGCTCTATCACGAGCTGCGCAACGCATACCAGCAGGAAGGCGACGACGAGGCGCTCGAACAGGCGCGCGCGATGTTGCAGGAATCGCAGAGCCTGTCGATGAGCGACCGCGAGCGTTTGTTCGGCTACCTTGAAGGGTCGCGCAAGATCATCCTGGTCGAGCCCCAGGCGATGCTGACCGAAGCATCGCGCATGCCGGGTCTGGACGGCCAGAAGATGTCGAAGTCGTACGGCAACACGATCGGCCTGCGTGAAGACGCGGAAACGATCACGAAGAAAGTCCGCACCATGCCGACCGATCCGGCTCGCGTGCGCCGCACCGATCCGGGCGATCCGGACAAGTGCCCGGTCTGGCAACTGCACCAGGTCTACACGGACGAAGCCACCCACGAGTGGGTGCAGAAGGGTTGCCGCACGGCGGGCATCGGCTGTCTCGATTGCAAGCAGCCGGTGATCGAAGGCATTCTGCGCGAACAGCAGCCGATGCTCGAACGCGCGCAGAAGTACATGGACGACCCGTCGCTGTTGCGCGCGATCGTCGCCGACGGTTGCGACAAGGCCCGCAAGTACGCCACGGAAACGATGCGCGACGTGCGCGAGGCCATGGGCCTGTCGTACAACTGAGCCGGCGGATCGCAGCGATGAGCACGCCCGCCGCCGTCATCCATGGATTGGGTGAGCCGTCGCACTGGGTGCGCCAATGGGCGCATCTGATCGCGCCCGGCGGCGCGGTGCTCGATGTCGCATCGGGGGCGGGGCGGCATGCACGCTTCTTTGCGTCGCTGGGCCACCCGGTGACCGCGCTCGATCGCGATGCCGCCGCACTCGGCACGCTGCGCGGCGAACCGCTTATCACGCCGCTTGCCGCCGACCTCGAAGGTGCCGCGTGGCCGTTATCGGCCGACGCGAGGTTCGCCGCCGTGGTGGTAACGAACTATCTGCACCGGCCGCTATTTCCGCAGCTACTGCGCGCGCTGGCGCCGGGCGGCGTACTGGTTTACGAGACCTTCGCGCAAGGAAACGAAAGCGTCGGCAAGCCCTCCAATCCAGCGTTTCTCCTCGCGGCCGGCGAGCTTCTCGACAGGGTGCGCGGCCAGCTCCGGGTGGTCGCGTTTCAGGACGGTTTTCTCGCGCAGCCGCGCCCGGCCTACGTCCAGCGGATTTGCGCCATTCTGGAGGCGGAGCGCCCAGACGACCCCGTGCAGGCGGCGCCCCCGCCTTGTTACGAGTTGGCTGGCTAATCCGCTACAATCGCGGTTTACCTGATCAAATTCATGGCGTTTCATGACTAACGGCAACCACAGCAACGACGGCGTTCAGATTCGCGGCAGCATTCCTGCCATCATTACCCCGATGCTCGAAGACGGCAGCCTCGATCTGCCGGCGTTTCGCAAACTGATCGACTGGCACATCGCGGAAGGCACGGATGGGCTCGTGGTGGTCGGCACGAGCGGCGAGTCGGCCACGCTGTCGGTCGAAGAGCACGTGCTGATGGTCAAAACCGCAGTCGAGCACACGGCGGGCCGTATTCCGGTGATCGCGGGCTCGGGCGGCAACTCCACCACCGAAGCGATCGAACTCACGCAGCAGGCGAAAGACGTTGGCGCGGACGCGACGCTGCAGGTCGTGCCGTACTACAACAAGCCGACCCAGGAAGGCATCTATCGCCACTTCGCGAAGATCGCCGAAACCGTCGATCTGCCGGTGATCCTTTACAACGTGCCGGGCCGCACCGTTGCGGACATGAGCAACGAGACCGTCCTGCGCTGCGCGCAGGTGCCGGGCATCGTCGGCGTGAAAGAAGCGACCGGCAACATCGAGCGCGCCGCGCATCTGATCAAGTCGGCGCCCGCGCATTTCGGCATCTACAGCGGCGACGATCCCACCGCGATCGCGCTGATGCTGCTCGGCGGCCACGGTAACATTTCGGTCACCGCGAACGTCGCGCCGCGCGCAATGAGCGAACTGTGCAAGGCCGCACTCGCGGCGGACGCGAAGACCGCGCGCGAGATTCATCTGAAGCTCCTGTCGCTGCATAAAAACCTGTTCATCGAATCGAATCCGATTCCGGCCAAATGGGCGCTGCAGCAACTGGGCCGGGTGCAGGGCGGCATCCGCCTGCCGCTCACGCCGCTCGCCGCGCAGTATCACGAAGCGGTGCGCGCCGCGCTGCGCGAAGCAGGGCTGCTGGCCTAAGCGGTTCGACCGCGGCATCCCGCAGCGCCAACCAAAGACCGCCACCGGCATTCCCTTAACCGACGTCGATCCAGCCCACGTTCCCGGCAGAACCAGGCACCGCGTTCCAGCATCACGAAGGACCTCATGAAACGTTCCGCACTTTCCCTCCACGCAACCCGCATGGCGGCGCTGGCGCTTGCCCTGACGACGCTCGCCGGCTGTGACACGCTGAACGACTGGTTCGCTTCCGACCGCGTCAACTACAAGGGCGCGGGGAGCGCGCCGCCGCTCGCCGTTCCGGGCGACCTGAGCACCTCGCCGACCGATCAGCGTTATGTCGCACCGCCCGCCAATCTGGCGCTGGGCGGCGCGACGGCGCGCAATGTGACGGCAGCGGGCAACGCGACCGAAGGCCAGCCGACCGCGCAGGACCCGTTCGGCATGCACATCGAGCGTGATGGCGATCGCCGCTGGCTGGTGATCGACGGCCGCTCGCCGGAACAACTGTGGCCGCAGCTGCAGGAGTTCTGGCAGGAAAACGGCTTCGTCCTGAAAACGGACGCGCCGGCCACCGGCATCATGGTGACCGATTGGGCGGAAAACCGCGCGAATATTCCGGACGACTGGTTCCGCCGCACGGTGGGCAAGGTGATCGACTTCGCGTACTCGTCGGGCACGCGTGACAGCTTCCGCACGCTGGTGTCGCGCGGCTCGTCCGACACCACGGACATTTCGATCACACATAGCGCGATGGAAGAAATGATGACGGGCCAGGACAAGACGTCGTCACGCTGGGAAGAGCGTCCGCGCGACCCGGCGCTCGAAGCGATGTTCCTCGCCAAGCTGATGGAGAAGTTCGGCCTGACAGAAGCGCAATCGAAGCAATTGCTGACCGACGCACGCCCGGCTACCGCGTCGGCGACGATCGACAAGAGCGCGGGTGCGTCGACGCTCGACCTGCAGGAATCGTTCGACCGTGCATGGCTGCGCGTGGGCCTCGCGCTCGACCGCACCAATTTCACCGTCGATAACCGCGATCGCGCGAAGGGCATCTATTACGTGCGCTACGCGGACTCGATGCAGGAGCTGAAGCGGGAAGGGCTGCTCGGCAAGCTGTTCTACAGCGGCAGTAGTTCGTCGAAGAAGCCGGGTCAGGAATTCCTCGTCAACGTGCGCTCGAAGAGCGACTCCGTGACACAGGTGGCGGTGCTCGACGCGAACGGTCAGGTGGACACGTCGTCCGACGCGCAGCGCATTGTGACGCTGCTGCACGCGCAACTCAACTAAGCGAGCCGTGCGCTTCGCGAGTCTCGGCAGCGGCAGTGAAGGCAATGCGTTGCTGGTGGAGGCGCAAAGCGGCGCGACCACCACGCGCGTGTTGCTCGACTGCGGCTTTTCGGCGCGAGAAGTCGAGCGGCGCCTGACGCGGATCGGCGCGAGCGTCGAAGGTCTCGACGCCATTCTGATCACGCATGAGCATAGCGATCACATCGGCAGCGCGCTGACGCTGGCGCGCAAGTGGTCGATTCCGTTGCACATGAGCTGGGGCACCGCCCGCGCGGTAGGCGCCGATGAAGCCGATGTCGACCTTCAGGTGTTGTGGGGCGACGAGGCGGTGGCGATCGGCGACCTCAGCATCCTCCCTTACACTGTCCCTCACGATGCCCGCGAACCGTTGCAATACGTGTTCTCGAATGGCGCGAGCCGGCTCGGCGTGCTGACCGACGTCGGCACGTCCACGCCGCATATCAGCGCGGTGCTGAGCGGCTGCGACGCGCTCGTGCTCGAATGCAATCACGATGTGCGGATGCTCGCGGGCAGCCGCTACCCGCAATCGTTGAAGGCGCGCATCGGCGGCAATCATGGGCATCTGAACAATGACGCGGCGGCTGATATTCTGGCTTCGCTCGACCGCTCGCGCCTTCGCCACCTCGTCGCTGCGCATTTGAGCCAGCAAAACAATCTGCCGGAACTGGCGCAGGCGGCGATGGCCGGTGTATTGGGTGCGGCGCCTACCGACGTGGTGGTCGCTTCGCAGGATGAGGGGTTTGCTTGGCTGAGCGTGTGATGCCCGGCCGTGGGTGGTGGATCGATCACGATCGCTAACGCCGCAAGCATTGCGGCGGTACAAAGAAAAAGCCCATAACGATTTCTCGTTATGGGCTTTTTTCCTTCAGGGCGAAGCGTTCTGGGAACACCGCGCCCGCGTCAGACTCAGTTGCGGTTGCCGCCGAAGATGCCGAGCAGCGCGAGCAGGTTGACGAACACGTTATACAGGTCCAGATAGATCGCGAGCGTGGCGGTGATGTAGTTCGTTTCGCCGCCGTTCACGACGCGCTGGACGTCGAACAGCATGTAGGCCGAGAAGATCACGATGGCCATCACCGAAACCGTCAGCATCAGTGCCGACAGTTGCAGGAACACGTTGGCGACCGAAGCCAGCAACAGCACGATCACGCCCATGAACAGCCACTTGCCGAGGCCGGAAAAATCGCGCTTGCTGACCGTGGCAATGGTGGCCATTGCCGTGAAGATCACACCAGTACCACCGAAGGCGAGCATGATCAGCGACGGCCCGTTCGAAAAACCGAGCACGAAGCTCAGGATGCGCGACAGCATCAGGCCCATGAAGAACGTGAAGCCGAGCAGCACGAACACGCCGAGCGAGCTGTCTTTCGTTTTCTGGATCGCGAACATGAAGCCGAACGCGATCGCGAAGAACGCCAGCATGCTCATTGCCGGGCTGGTGGCGGCGAACAGCGTGAAGCCGGTGGCGAGACCCACCCACGCGCCGAGCACGGTCGGAATCATGGACAGCGCCAGCAGCCAGTAGGTGTTCCGTAGTACGCGGTTGCGCGTTTCGACCGTGCTGACAGCGCCATTGCGGCCAAAGCTATACGGATGTTCGTTCATGGTCTCTCCTTACCTCAGAAACGTGTTTCGTGATGGTGGTACGGCGGTTGGGCCGCGCCGGGCGCATGGGGTGGCCGCGAGGCGCAGGTCTTCATTCCTAAGATTAGCGCCGAAGCACGGAGTTTCAATACCTCGAAATGCCCGTACGTCCTACGCTACCAGTATTTTAGAGCGCGCGCTGCGTTCCTTTCAGTTCTGTAAGGGTTCAATCGCAATCATACACGGGAACATGCTACAATAGCGGATTCATTTGAATCTGTAACCTCTTAATTTTTTGGAGTTTTTATGGCGATCGAACGCACCCTGTCGATTATCAAGCCGGACGCAGTGGCCAAGAACGTGATCGGCCAGATCTACACCCGTTTCGAAAACGCTGGTCTGAAGATCGTGGCATCGCGCATGGTTCACCTGTCGCGCGCTGACGCGGAAAAGTTCTACGCCGTGCACGCTGCACGTCCGTTCTTCAAGGACCTGGTCGAATTCATGATCTCGGGCCCGGTTGTCGTGCAAGCGCTGGAAGGCGAAAACGCAATCCTGAAGCATCGCGATCTGATGGGCGCAACGGACCCGAAGAAGGCGGAAAAGGGTACGATTCGCGCCGACTTCGCGGACAGCATCGACGCTAACGCAGTCCACGGTTCGGACGCGGCTGAAACGGCTGCCGTTGAAATCGCATTCTTCTTCCCGCAAGTGAACGTCTACTCGCGTTAAGCCGGTTTGTTTTCACGCAGTTCGTGCAGCCGATCTGTTTTATCGCACGAATCGCCCGGCAAAGTAGTAAGGTAAAAGCAGCAGGAATGGGCGCGAACGGCATTGCGTTCATGCAGCTTGTTGCATGAACGCAGTCTCGCACTGAAATGGCAGGATTCGATATGACGAGCAGTCCCACCGTCAACCTTCTCGACCTTGACGCCCAAGGGCTGGTCGCCTATTGCGACAGCCTGGGCGAGAAGCCGTTTCGCGCCAAGCAATTGCAGCGCTGGCTTCATCAGTACAACGCTGCCGACTTCGACGGCATGACCGATCTCGCGAAGTCCTTGCGCGAAAAGCTCAAAGGGCGCGCTTCGATCACGATGCCCGGCATCGTCAGCGACCATATTTCGACCGACGGCACACGCAAGTGGCTGATCGACGTCGGTAACGGCAACGCGGTTGAAACCGTCTACATCCCCGAAGAAACGCGCGGCACGTTGTGTGTGTCGTCGCAGGCCGGGTGTGCGGTCAATTGTCGTTTCTGTTCGACCGGCAAGCAGGGTTTCTCCCGCAATCTCTCCACCGGTGAAATCATCGGCCAGCTGCGCATGGCCGAATTTGCGCTGCGCGCATCGCGCGGCGTGGCCGGCGGCCGCGCCACGGGTGGCGACGGCAAGGGCGAGCGCGTGGTCACGAACGTCGTGATGATGGGTATGGGCGAGCCGCTGCTCAATTACGACGCGGTCGTGCCGGCCATGCGCCTGATGCTCGACGACAACGCGTACGGGCTTTCGCGCCGGCGCGTCACGCTGTCCACCTCGGGTGTCGTACCGATGATGGATCGGCTCGGCGCCGATCTGCCGGTGGCCCTCGCGGTCTCGCTGCATGCGCCTAGTGATCCGCTGCGCGACATGCTGGTGCCGTTGAACAAGAAGTATCCGCTGCGCGAACTGATGGCGGCTTGCCAGCGCTATCTGAAAGTCGCGCCGCGCGATTTCATTACGTTTGAATACTGCATGCTCGACGGCGTGAACGACAGCGAAGCGCAAGCGCGCGAATTGCTGGCCGTGACGCGCGACGTGCCGTGCAAATTCAATCTGATTCCGTTCAATCCGTTCCCTGAATCGGGCCTGATCCGCTCGAAGCCGGAACAGATCAAGCGGTTTGCACAAGTGTTGATGGACGCGGGCGTCGTCACCACGGTGCGCAAAACACGCGGCGATGACATCGACGCTGCCTGCGGTCAGTTGGCCGGTGCGGTTCAGGACCGCACGCGCCTTGCTGAGCGCACCGGGAAGGCAGCGAAGGTGATCGAGGTTCGCGCCGTGTAATCGCGCGGTATGGCAGGACCGTCGGCGTTCGCTGGAAAGTTGAGTCGATCCGCGAAAGTCGTCATGCCACCGTCGATTGAAAAGAAAGTTTGCAGAAGCGATCGGAAGCGGCACACAAAGCCGCGCATTTTGTTATAAACGGTCTGCGATCCGGGCGCGAGGTTTCAGCGGCTCCGGGTGGCACGAGTGAAAAAAGAATCGACGCGAAAGGATTTGGGATGAGTGAGCCGCAGCACCCGCAGCCGCACGACACAGACACGAACGAAGGCCATCCGGCGCCGGTTGCACGGGCGGTAGTGCAGCCTGTTGTGCAGTCGAACCTGGATTCGTTGGCGGCGGCTGGCGCGCGCTTGTCCCAGTTGCGTGAATCGAAGGGCTGGTCGATCGAAGACGTATCGGCCCGCCTCAAGGTGTCGGTCAACAAGTTGCGTGCGCTCGAGTCGGGCGACATCAGCCAGTTGCCGGATACGACTTTCGCGCTCGGCGTGGTGCGTAGCTACGCGAAGATGCTCGGCGCCGATCCGGCGCCGTTCACGCAGGCATTGCGCCGCGAAACGGGTGTGCCGGCACCGGATCTGTCGATGCCGGCGTCGTCGGGTAAGGATTTGCCGCGTGGCCGGGTGTCGCTGTCGCTCGGCGGCGGCGGGCAGAAAAGCCGTTCGTGGCTGTGGGGCGTGGCGGCGGTTGTCGTGGCGGTGATTGCGCTCGCTATGTGGCATACCAATGGCGGCGATTCGACTGCGTGGCTTGCGCGTCTGAAAGCAAGCGCGAATGGCGCCACGGGCACCGCGACCGGCGCATCGGGCGCGGTGGCGCAGGGGCCGTCGGCGGGCGCGACTGCGGAAGAAGAAGCGTCGGCGCCGGAAGCGCCGGCCGCAGCAGAAAACGCAGCGTCGGCCACGCCGATGCCCGCGCCGCTGGCTACCGGTGCGGCGCCGTCATCGGCACCTGCGGTTACTGCAATGACGGCGGCGCCGAAGGTCGGCTCGCAGGCTCAGGCCGCGGCACCTGGCGCGAGCGCGCCGGCTGCCGTCGTGGCCGGGGCTTCGGCGGCAACGGTGGCGCCTGCTGCAGGCGAAGCGATCGTCGCGCTGCGGGTGACGCAGGACAGCTGGTTCAGCGTGCGCGGCAAAGATGGCAAGGAAGTGTTTTCCGGCCTCGTGCACGCAGGCGATACGAAGGAAGTGACAGGCGAGGCGCCGTTCAAAATCACGCTCGGCAACAAGGCCGGTCTCGAGTCGCTGACGCTCGACGGCGAACCGGTCGATCCGGCGAAATATTCGGCGGCCAAAGGGAATGTGGCGCGTTTCGCGCTGCCTTGACAGGTACGGTATGCGCCGCGGCCAACCAGTCCGCGGCGCTTTTTCAATTCAGGCGCTACGTTTTTGTGTAGCGCATGCGGCGTAAATGGGTTTTTCGATGCAATCCGAAGCTCAATCCCGATCCAGTAGCAAGATCGTTTCTAACGAACCGGTGTTCGGCGGCCAGGCTGCGCGGCGCAAGTCGCACGCAGTCGACGTGCGTTGGGGCGGCCAGCTCGTCACCATCGGCGGCGACGCGCCCGTGCGCGTGCAGTCGATGACCAACACGGACACGGCGGACGCGATCGGCACCGCGATCCAGATCAAGGAATTGGCGCAAGCCGGTTCGGAACTGGTGCGCATCACGGTGAACACGCCGGAAGCGGCCGCGGCCGTGCCGGCCGTGCGTGAGCAGCTTGACCGCATGGGCGTGTCGGTGCCGCTGGTCGGCGACTTCCACTACAACGGCCATCTGCTGTTGCGCGATTACCCCGCGTGCGCGGAGTCGCTGTCCAAGTACCGGATCAATCCGGGCAACGTCGGCCACGGCGCGAAACGCGACACGCAGTTCGCGCAGATGATCGAAGCCGCGGTGAAGTACGACAAGCCGGTGCGCATCGGCGTCAACTGGGGCAGTCTCGATCAGGACCTGCTCGCGAAGATGATGGACGAGAACGCGTCGCGCGCCACGCCGTGGGAAGCGCAAAGCGTGATGTACGAAGCGCTGATCCAGTCGGCGATCGGCTCGGCCGAACGCGCGGTGGAACTCGGCCTCGGGCGCGACAAGATCATCCTGTCGTGCAAGGTCAGCGGCGTGCAGGACCTGATCGCCGTGTACCGCGAACTCGCGCGCCGTTGCGAATTCGCGCTGCATCTCGGCTTGACCGAGGCAGGCATGGGTTCGAAGGGCATCGTTGCGTCGACCGCGGCGTTGTCCGTGCTGTTGCAACAGGGCATCGGCGACACGATCCGTATCTCGCTCACGCCGGAGCCGGGCGCATCGCGCACCGGCGAGGTGATCGTCGGCCAGGAAATTCTGCAGACCATGGGGCTGCGTTCGTTCACGCCGATGGTGATCGCGTGCCCGGGTTGCGGTCGTACCACCAGCACGCTGTTCCAGGAACTGGCGTCGCAAATCCAGACCTATCTGCGCACGCAGATGCCGGTGTGGCGCGATCAGTATCCTGGCGTCGAAAAGATGCACGTTGCGGTGATGGGCTGCATCGTCAACGGTCCGGGCGAATCGAAGCAGGCCAATATCGGCATCAGCCTGCCGGGTTCGGGCGAAAACCCGGCCGCGCCGGTGTTCATCGACGGCGAGAAGGTCAAGACGCTGCGCGGCGAGAACATCGCGCAAGAATTCCAGCAAATCGTGAGTGACTACGTCGAGCGCCGCTACGGCCGCGCTGAAGCACTCAACTAAACATCGGCTATCGAACACAGATGACTGAACAGAAGAAAAAGCTCGAAAAGCTCTCCGGCGTGAAGGGCATGAACGACATCCTTCCGCAGGAAGCCGGGCTGTGGGAATTTTTCGAAACCACCGTCAAGTCGATGCTGCGTTCGTACGGATACCAGAATATTCGTACGCCGATCGTCGAGCATACGCAGCTGTTCAAGCGCGGTATCGGCGAAGTGACCGACATCGTCGAGAAGGAGATGTACAGCTTCACCGACGCGTTGAATGGTGAAAATCTGACCATGCGTCCCGAGAACACGGCGGCGGTGGTGCGTGCGGCTATTGAACACAACATGCTGTACGACGGTCCGAAGCGGCTGTGGTACGTCGGTCCGATGTTCCGTCACGAGCGTCCGCAGCGCGGCCGCTATCGTCAGTTCCATCAGGTCGGTGTGGAAGCACTGGGCTTCGCGGGTCCGGACGCCGACGCTGAAATCATCATGATGTGTCAGCGGCTGTGGGACGACCTTGGCCTGATGGGTATCAAGCTCGAAATCAATTCGCTGGGTCTGGCGGAAGAACGCGCGGCGCACCGCGTCGAACTGATTGCGTACCTCGAAAAGCACGTCGACGTGCTCGACGAAGAAGCGAAGCGCCGTCTCTACACGAACCCGCTGCGCGTGCTGGACACAAAAAATCCGGCCATGCAGGAAGTCGCGCAGAACGCGCCGAAGCTGATCGATTTTCTCGGTGACGAGTCGCGTGCGCACTTCGAGGGTTTGCAGCGCATCCTGAAAGCGAACAACGTCCCGTTCACGATCAACCCCCGTCTCGTGCGCGGTCTCGATTACTACAATCTGACCGTGTTCGAGTGGGTGACCGACAAGCTCGGCGCGCAAGGCACGGTCGCGGCGGGCGGCCGCTACGATCCGCTGATCGAGCAGCTCGGCGGCAAGCCGACGGCAGCGTGCGGCTGGGCGATGGGCGTCGAGCGGATTCTCGAATTGCTGAAGGAAGAGGATCTCGTGCCCGAGGCTGAAGGCTGCGACGTGTACGTGGTCCATCAGGGCGACGCCGCGCGCGAGCAGGCCTTCATCATCGCGGAACGTCTGCGCGATACGGGGCTCGATGTGATCCTGCATTGCAGCGCCGACGGTCAGACGGCCAGCTTCAAATCGCAGATGAAGCGCGCCGACGCGAGCGGTGCGGCATTCGCGGTGGTGCTCGGCGAAGACGAAATCGCCAACGGCATGGTCGGTGTCAAACCGCTGCGCGATACAAATGCTAACGGCGGTAAAAACGAGCAACATAACGTGCCCGCCGAAGACTTGACCGAATTTCTAATCAATGCGATGGTTGCAACCGCCGAAGACGGCGACGACTGATCGCGATGTCGCCGGGCCGATTGGCTCGACACGCACACGTATCAAGAAAGAGGAAATCGCCGGGCAATGAGTTACCACGACGAACAAGAATCGATTGAAAGTCTGAAGGCATGGTGGACGCAGTGGGGCAATGCAACCACGTGGATCGTGCTGGTGGCATTGGTTGCAGCAGCCGGATGGAACGGCTGGAATTTCTGGCAACGGCGCCAGGCGGCAGAAGCCGCGGTGCTGTATGACCAGGTGCAGCAAGCCGTGGCATCGGGTGACAAGGCCCGGATCACGCGCGCCGCCACCGACATGGAAGACAAGTTCAGTCGCACCGCGTATGCACAGATGAGCGCGCTGGGCGCAGCCAAGGCGCTCTACGCGGCAGGCGACGAAGCCGGTGCGAAGGCCCAGTTGCAATGGACCATCGATCACGCGAAGGACGACGAGTTCAAGCAGATCGCCAGGCTGCGCATGGCGTCACTGCTGCTCGACGAGAAGGCTTACGACCAGGGCCTCGCGTTGCTCGCCGAACCGCAATCCGACGCGTTCAAGGGCGTCGTGGCGAACCGCCGCGGCGATCTGCTCGCCGCCCAGGGCAAGCGCGACGATGCGCGCACGGCCTACAAACTCGCGCTCGACTCGCTGTCGAAAAACGACAGCTCGGCACGCCAGTTGATTCAGTTCAAGCTGGACGCGCTGGGCGGCTGATCGCCGCACATAGTGCGCCGCACGAACGACCAACCGGTCTCCTTTAATTAATTTCCTGAATGCTTCGTCCACCGATGAATCTGCTGAAACGTTACGCCGTGCCCGTTATCTGTGCGATGACCGTCCTCACGATGGCGGCTTGCTCATCCACGAAAGACGAGCGCCGCGTGCCGACGCCGCTCACCGAGTTCAAACCCGTGCTCGACGTGCAGCAGGCCTGGACGGCGAGCGTAGGCAAGGCGGGCCGTTACCTGTTCGCACCGGTCGCTGTCGGCAACGCGGTGTTCGCCGCAGGCGCGAACGGCTCGGTTGCGAAGATCGACGCGCAAACCGGCAAGGACATCTGGCGCGTCAAGCTGCGTGACGATCTGTCGGCGGGTGTCGGCAGCGACGGCACGCTCACGGCAGTAGGCGGTCTGAAGGGCGACGTCTACGTGCTCGGCGCGGACGGCAAACAGTTGTGGACCGCGAAGGCGCCGGGTGAAATCATTTCGCCGCCGCTGGTCGGCAACGGTCTCGTGGTGGTGCGCACGGTCGACGGGCAGCTCGTCGCTTTCAATGCGCAAACCGGCGAGCAGAAGTGGAACTACCGCAACCGCGCAGTGCCGCTCAATCTGCGGGTGTCGGCGGGCATGACCTTCGCGGGCGACGCGGCCGTGCTGGCCGGTTTCCCGGGCGGCTCGTTCGCCGCGATCAACCTGCAGACCGGCGACGCTTACTGGCAGACCCCGGTGTCGTATCCGAAGGGCGTGACGGAAGTGGAGCGTATCAACGACGTGACCGGGCCGCCCACGCTGGTCGGCTCGCAAACCTGCGCGGTGACGTTCCAGGGCCAGATTGGCTGTTTCGACGCGAACTCAGGCCGCGTGGTGTGGGAAAAGGCGTTCTCGAGCACGAGCGGCCTCGCGCAGGATGACCGCACCGTGGTGGCGGCGGACGACTGGTCGGTGGCGTCGGCGTTCGACGTCAACACCGGCGCGGTGCTGTGGAAGAATGACCAGTTGAAGAACCGCGATCTGAGCGTGCCGTTCCTGCTGGGCCGCGCTGCGGTGTTTGGCGACTATCAAGGCTACGTGCACTTCCTGTCGGCTGCCGACGGCACGCTCGTCGCCCGCGTGAAGACCGACGGCAGCGCGATTACCGCGGCACCGGTGCTGGCCGGTGAGACGCTGGTCGTGCAGACGCGCGACGGCGGCCTGTACGGCTTTCGCCCGCGCTGATCGCGCGAGGCTTGCGTTCGAGCGCGCAGGCCGGCTTCGCCGGCCGCGCGCGTTTCTGTCGAGCGGGTTTTGATTGTTGTCGTATCGCAAAGCAAGTAGAAGAATTTTGCCGGAGTGGCTGGTCCGGCAAGTCGGATCGGACAGGGCACGTGTGAGCCTCGTGTCCCTTGGTGGCTGCTTGCGGCACCACCTGTCGGCGGCCTCGCAGATCCATCGCCCGCGAACGGGCGTGCGGGCCGTCGAGCAAGAAAGACTGAATCTGGCGGCCCGTTGGCGCTGCCCATACAGCCAAATCCCCGTCCGCCCGGGTGTGCATATTGCCCGCACATCCGAGGCTGGTCGAATTCGTGATAATTTTCGTCAAACGCTGCCGTGTGGCGGTCGCATGGCGTCGCTACGCGAGCGGTCGATTTCGATCCCGCGTTTCACCGTGAACAACATCTGATGAAACCCGTTATTGCCCTCGTCGGGCGCCCCAATGTGGGGAAATCCACGCTGTTCAACCGCCTCACGCGCTCGCGTGACGCGCTGGTTGCCGACCTGCCCGGTCTCACCCGCGATCGCCATTACGGCGAGGGGCGCACCGGCGAGCGGCCGTATCTGGTCGTCGATACCGGCGGCTTCGAGCCGGTCGCGAAAGACGGCATCCTGCACGAGATGGCGCGTCAAACCCGCCAGGCGGTCGAGGAATCCGACATCGTCGTGTTCATCGTCGACGGCCGCAACGGTCTCGCGCCGCAGGACAAGTCGATTGCCGACTATCTGCGCAAGGTCGGCAGGCCGATCTTCCTCGTCGTCAACAAGGCCGAGGGGATGAAGTACACGACTGTCGCCGCCGACTTCTACGAACTCGGTCTCGGCGACCCGCGCGCCATTTCGGCCGCGCACGGCGACGGCGTCACGGAAATGATCAACGAGGCGCTCGGCGTCGCGTACGCCGGCCAGCCGGAAGAAAGCGACGACGAGAAAGCGGCGCGCGGCGTGAAGATCGCGATCGTCGGCCGTCCGAACGTCGGTAAGTCGACGCTGATCAATGCGCTGGTCGGCGAAGAGCGCGTGATCGCGTTCGACATGCCGGGCACCACGCGCGATTCGATCTACGTCGACTTCGAGCGCCAGGGCAAGCCGTACACGCTGATCGACACGGCCGGCTTGCGCCGCCGCGGCAAGGTGTTCGAAGCGATCGAAAAGTTCTCGGTGGTGAAGACGCTGCAATCGATCTCGGACGCGAACGTCGTGATCCTGCTGCTTGACGCGCGCCAGGACATTTCCGAACAGGACGCGCACATTGCCGGCTTCGTCGTGGAGCAGGGCCGCGCGCTGGTGGTGGGCGTGAACAAATGGGACGGTCTCGATCCGCATGTGCGCGAGCGCACCAAAGCGGACCTCGAACGCAAACTAAAATTTCTCGACTTCGCGAAATTCCATTTCATTTCCGCGGCGGAGAAAACCGGTATTGGTCCGCTGATGCGTTCGGTCGACGATGCATACACTGCGGCAATGGCCAAGCTGCCGACGCCGAAGCTCACGCGCGCGCTGATCGATGCGGTCGAATTCCAGCAGCCGCGTCGTCGTGGTCCGGTGCGGCCGAAACTGCGTTACGCGCACCAGGGCGGACAGAATCCGCCGATCATCGTGATTCACGGCAACGCACTCGATGCGATCACCGAAACGTATAAACGTTACCTCGAAAACCGCTTCAGGGAAACTTTCAAGTTGACTGGGACTCCATTGCGAATAGAGTTCAGATCATCGACGAACCCTTACGCGGACAAAGGCTGAAACCCGCGTGCGTGTTGGGTTTGGGCGCAGGACCCCGGCTCTCGCGCAAAAACGAAAATCGGCTATAGTGTAGCGGTTGACGGCTGATCTCTTTTTCCTCACCGTCAATTCAGTCAACCTGCAAAAAAATACGGAGTTTGCTATGAGCAACAAAGGGCAATTGTTACAAGACCCGTTTTTGAACGCACTGCGTAAAGAGCATGTGCCGGTGTCGATCTACCTGGTCAACGGCATCAAGCTTCAAGGGAACATCGAATCGTTCGACCAGTACGTCGTGTTGCTCCGGAATACGGTCACCCAGATGGTCTACAAGCACGCAATCTCGACGGTCGTGCCAGCCCGCCCGGTGAATTTCCACCCGGATTCCGAACAGTCCTAACCCCCGTCGCGGCCGGCGTAGCGTCGCCCGTTGGCGATTACTCCCGGCCGCCTCATTTTGATACCCTCCAATTTGATCAATGCAGCGCTTGTCGGCATCGACTTCGGTAAGATCGATTTCGAAGCCAGTCTCGAAGAACTCAGCCTGCTCGCGCAAAGCGCGGGCGCGAATCCCTTAGTCACCCTCACCGGACGCCGCTCCAGTCCCGACGCGAAGATGTTCGTCGGCAGCGGCAAGGCCGAAGAATTGCGGCTTGCCTGTGAGGCGAACGACATCGAACTGGTGATCTTCAATCACGCTCTGGCGCCTGCGCAGCAGCGCAATCTGGAGCAAGCGCTTAATCGGCGCGTGGTCGATCGCACGAGTCTCATCCTCGATATTTTTGCGCAACGCGCCCGCAGTCACGAAGGCAAGCTGCAGGTCGAGCTCGCGCAGCTGCAATATCTGTCGACCCGGCTGATTCGCGCATGGACCCACCTCGAACGCCAGAAAGGCGGTATCGGTTTGCGCGGTCCCGGCGAAACGCAGCTCGAAACCGACCGCCGTCTGATCGGCGAGCGCATCAAGGCGCTCAAGACGCGGCTCGAAAAACTGCGCCGTCAGCACGGCACGCAGCGCCGCGCGCGCAGCCGCAACCAGACGATGTCGGTATCGCTGGTCGGCTATACGAACGCGGGCAAGTCCACGCTCTTTAACGCGCTCACGAAAGCTCAGGCGTATGCCGCCGACCAGCTGTTCGCGACGCTCGACACGACCTCACGGCGCGTCTATCTCGGCGACGAAGCGGGGCAGGTGGTGGTGTCCGACACGGTCGGCTTCATTCGGGAATTGCCGCACCAGCTGGTCGCGGCGTTTCGCGCGACGCTCGAAGAAACCATTCATGCCGACCTGCTTCTGCATGTGGTCGATGCGTCGAGCGCGGTGCGCCTCGACCAGATCGATCAGGTGAACGAGGTATTGCACGCGATCGGCGCGGACACGATCCGCCAGCTGCTGGTGTTCAACAAGATCGACGCGGTGCCGGAGCTGGCGGCCCGTGGCGACGCGGTCGAGCGGGATGAGTATGGTAATATTTCGCGCGTCTTTTTGAGCGCGCGCACCGGGCAAGGGCTGGATACGTTGCGTGCTGCCATCGCTGAAATCGCTACTGCTGAACCGCTTGCCGATACGTTGATCGATCGGTCGGAAGAAGGCCGGTCGGCAGCACCGCGCGACGACGACCGCAAGGTTCCAGAACTCGGGCACTGACCCATTCCAATTGCACTGACCCGCTGTCTACTCTGGTGAACGAACACAGGTGAACGATTACAACGAGCGGAGTATCTGGCTGCGCATGCGAGCCTTGCTTTCACTGAACGATCCGCGCTGGGGCCGGGGAGACGGCAATGGCGACCGGCAACGGCCCAACGATCCCAAGCGTCCGCCGAAGGACGGCGAAGGTCCGCCCGATCTCGACGAGATGTGGCGTGATTTCAACCGCCGCTTGAGCCGGATCTTCGGACGCAAGGGCGGTGGTGCGGGCGGCGGCCGTCCGGACAACGGACGTGGCGCGCGCATCGGCGTGGGCATCGTGATCGGCGTGCTGATCGCGATCTATCTCGGCAGCGGCGTGTTCGTCGTTCAGGATGGCCAGGCCGCGGTCGTCATGCAGTTCGGTAAGTATCGCTACACCGCCGGGCAAGGCGTGCATTGGCGTCTGCCGTATCCGTTCGAAGCACATGAGTTCGTCAATATCGGCCAGGTCCGCCAGGTCGAGATCGGCCGCAACAACGTGGTACGCCCGGCGAACGTGAAGGACGCGTCGATGCTCACGCACGACGGCGATATCGTCGACGTTCGGTTCGCGGTGCAATACCAGGTGCGCAAGCCCACCGACTATCTGTTCCGCAGTGGAGACCCTGATCAGAGCGTCACGCGTGCTGCTCAGTCGGCGGTGCGCGGCATCGTCGGTGCGCGCAGCACGAACGAAGTCCTCGATCAGGATCGCGAAACAATGCGCCAGCAACTGGTGGCGGCGATCCAGCAATCCCTCGATCAATACGAATCCGGCCTCGCCGTGACGGGTGTGACGATCCAGAGCGTGCAGATGCCCGAGCAGGTGCAGGCCGCGTTCGACGACGCCGCCAAGGTGCGTCAGGAAAACGAGCGCGCGAAGCGCGATGCGCAGGCTTATGCGGCGGATCTGTTGCCGCGTGCGCAAGCCGATGTGGCGCGCCAGATCGAAGAAGCGAAGACCTACAGCGAGAAGACGGTGGCGCAGGCACAAGGCGAAGCCGACCGCTTCAAGCAGGTATTCGCGCAGTACTCGAAAGCGCCCGCCGTGGTCCGCACGCGCATGTACATGGAAACCATGCAGCAGATCTACTCGACTACGACCAAGGTGTTTGTGGACAGCAAGAACGGCAACAACGTGTTGTATCTGCCGCTCGACAAGCTGGCCGAGCAGGGCCGGCAGCGCGTCGCCGACGCCGCTGCGGCCACGCCGGGCGCTGCGGCCGCAGGTGCGCCGCAAGCGGCGAGTGCCGCGGCGCCGTCGGGCGCTTCCGCCCCTGTCGCGGGAGCGGCAACCGCACCCGCCGCGAGCGATGTGCCCGCCAGCCAGCCGGGAGCCAGCGGCGCCTCGATGCGTTCACGCGAAGCCTTCCGCAATCGCATGCGCGAAGACGACGTTCAATAAGGAGCGCACAACATGAACAAGATCATTGCGCTCGTCGTGGCTGTCGTCATCGTGCTGTTTGCGGCTTCGTCGATGGTGTTCGTCGTCGATCAGCGGCACATGGCCGTGTTGTCGTCGCGTGGCGATACGCCGTCCACGTTGCTCGGCCCGGGTCTGCACGTCAAATTACCGCCGCCGCTGCAAACGGTTACGCTGGTCGACAACCGCATCCAGTCGCTCGACACGCCTGACGAAGACCGCTTTGCCACGTCGGATAAGACCGATCTGCTGGTCAATCCGGTCATCAGGTTCCGCGTGACCGATCCGCTCAAGCTGCTCGCCGAAACGAAGGGTGACGTGCAAAGCCTGCCGGACCGGCTCGCGTTGCTGTCGCGCACTGCGCTCGGCGATGCGTTCGGCAAGTTCACGCTGACCGATGCGCTCTCCAAACAGCAAAGCGTGGCCGACGAAGCACGCGGCGCGATGGACAAGGGCGCGACCTCGCTGGGCGTGTCGGTGGTCGACGTGCAACTGACGCGTGTCGATTTCCCGGCGGGTATGACCGATTCGGTCTTCAAGCGGATGATCGCCGCCCGCGAGCAGATCGCCGCCGACGAACGCGCGAAGGGCGCGGCCGAGGCCAACCAGATCAAGGCGGACGCACTCGCGCAACAGCAGGCGGTGCTCGCCGATGGTTATAGCCAGGCGCAGACCATCCGCGGCGAAGGCGATGCGAAGGCAGCGGAAATCGCCGCCGAAGCGTTCGGCAAGGATCCGCAGTTCTATCAGTTTTATCTGAGCATGCAGGCATACAAGAAGACCTTCAAGCCGGGCGACCTGATCGTGGTCGATCCGAACAACGAGTTCTTCCGCTTCATGCGTAGTCCGACCGGTGGCGTTACGCCGGACGCTCCCGCGGTCTCGCGCAAACACTGATAACCGGAAGGCCGCGGCATTCGCATCGCGGCCCGTTGAATTCGCATGGATATAGCCGGCTCGTTACTGCTCGCGATCGCGTTGATGCTGATTATCGAGGGGATGTTCCCCTTCGTTTTTCCGGCCGCCTGGCGCGACACGTTCCGTAAAATAGCGGAACGGCCTGCGCACCAGATTCGCGTGGGCGGTCTGATCGTGATGCTGCTCGGGCTAATCCTGCTGTTCATCGTGACCTGACGGGCCGCGTCGGCGAGTGGGCGGCACGTGTGCTGCCCGATTGCTCGCAGGGCCAACGCCCGGTTTGGGTGCGCTGGGCGCTGTAGCACACGGTGATATCCGCTTGAAGCGCTGTCGGCGGACCGCGCCGATGTCCGCGACAGTCGCCAGAATCAAGCCGCCGCCCGCCATTCACACACTCACTTACCGGCGCTTCAGCCGCCGTGTTCAACGTCGTAGGACTGTATCGATGTCGACCTGGTTACTTCCCGAGAATATTGCCGACGTGCTGCCGTCGGAAGCCCGCAAGATCGAAGAGTTGCGGCGCCATTTGCTGGACCGTTTCCGCTCGTACGGCTACGAGATGGTGATGCCGCCGCTGCTCGAATACCTCGAGTCGCTGCTCACCAGTGGCGGCCATGATCTGAATCTGCGCACCTTCAAGCTCGTCGATCAATTGTCCGGCCGCACGCTCGGCCTGCGCGCCGACATTACGCCGCAAGTTGCGCGTATCGATGCGCATCTGCTGAACCGCCAGGGCGTTACGCGTCTTTGCTACGCGGGCAACGTCGCCCATACGCGGCCGCGCGGCCTGCACGCGACGCGCGAGCAGATCCAGATCGGCGCGGAAATCTACGGTCACGCCGGCCTCGAAGCGGATCTGGAGATCCAGCAACTGATGCTCGACGCGCTGCGTCTGGCCGGGCTCGCCAAAGTGCGCCTCGATCTGTGTCATGCGGGCGTGCTCGCGGCCTTGATCGAAGCTGAGCCGGCTGCGGCCGACCTCGGCCAGTCGCTCTACGACGCGCTGGCGGGCAAGGACGTGCCGCGCCTCGTCGGACTGACGGAGGGGCTCACGCCGGTGATCCGCGACGCGCTGCGCGCGCTGCCCACGCTGTACGGCGACGCCTCGATCCTCGACGAAGCCCGGGCGCGCCTGCCCAACGCACCGGCGATCGCCCGCGCGCTCGACGACCTCGCGTTCCTCGCGAGTCAGGTGGACGGCGCCGAAGTGATGATCGACCTCGCCGACTTGCGAGGCTATGCGTACCACAGCGGCGTGATGTTCTCCGCGTACGTCGACGGCGTGCCGAACGCGGTGGCGCGCGGCGGTCGTTACGACCACGTCGGCCAGGCTTATGGCCGGGCTCGCGCGGCAACCGGTTTTTCGCTCGATCTGCGTGAAGTCGCGCGCATCTCGCCGGTCGAAGCGCGCAGCAGCGCGATTCTCGCCCCGTGGCAGCACGACGACGCGTTGCGCGTGAGCGTCGCCGCGTTGCGCGATGCCGGTGAAGTGGTGATCCAGGCGCTGCCTGGCCACGAGCACGATCTGGATGAATTCGCGTTCGACCGCGTGTTGGTCGAGCGCAACGGTGCATGGGTCGTCGAACCGCGCGCCTGAGCGCGTTCCGGCTGATCCTTGAGGGGTTATTCCCGACACCTGCCAGACGGCGGCGAAAGTGCCGCTGAACCAGGCGCGGTGAGTCGCCGCGCCGTCTTTCCTATACCCAACATAACGTGCATACCGTTGAGCGGAAACGGAAAAATTCGGAAGGTTCCGCGAACATAGGTAGAATACGTTTTTAACCAGCTTACGAAACAACATGTCTGCCAGCGCAGTGAATGTGAACCCCGGGCGTAACGTCGTCGTCGTGGGAACCCAGTGGGGTGATGAGGGCAAGGGCAAGATCGTCGACTGGCTGACGGACCACGCCCAAGGCGTCGTTCGCTTCCAGGGCGGTCACAATGCCGGTCACACGCTCATCATCGGCGGCAAGAAAACCATCTTGCGTCTGATTCCGTCGGGCATCATGCATCCCGGCGTCGCGTGCTACATCGGCAATGGCGTCGTGTTGTCGCCGGAAGCGCTGTTCAAGGAAATCGGCGAACTCGAAGCCGCCGGCGTCGATGTCCAGAACCGCCTGTTCATTTCCGAAGCCACCACGCTGATCCTGCCGTATCACATCGCCATCGACCAGGGCCGCGAAGCGCGCCGTGGCGCGGGCAAGATCGGCACGACCGGGCGCGGCATCGGCCCGGCCTACGAAGACAAGGTGGCACGCCGCGGCTTGCGCGTGCAGGACCTGTTCGAGCCGGCGACGTTCGCCGAACGCCTGCGCGAAAACCTCGACTATCACAACTTCGTGCTCACGCAATACCTGGGTGTCGCCGCTGTCGACTTCCAGCAAACGCTCGACACGATGCTGAGCTACGCCGACCGTCTGAAGCCGATGGTCACGGATGTTTCGCGCCGTCTGTACGACGCGAATGCCGCCGGCAGCAATCTGCTGTTCGAAGGCGCGCAAGGCACGCTGCTCGACATCGACCACGGCACCTATCCGTTCGTCACGTCGAGCAACTGCGTGGCAGGTGCGGCGACGGCGGGCGCGGGCGTCGGTCCGCAAAAGCTGAACTACATTCTCGGCATCACCAAGGCGTACTGCACGCGCGTCGGTTCGGGCCCGTTCCCGAGCGAACTGTACGATGCGGACAACGCCGCGCGTCAGGAAGCGATCGGCCTGGAACTGGCCACCGTCGGTAAGGAATTCGGCTCGGTCACTGGCCGTCCGCGCCGCACCGGCTGGCTCGACGTCGCCGCGCTGCGCCGCTCGATCCAGATCAACGGCGTGTCGGGTCTGTGCATGACCAAGCTCGACGTGCTCGACGGCCTCGACGAAGTGAAGCTATGCGTCGGCTACACGGTCGACGGCAAGAATGTCGATCTGCTGCCGCGTGGCTCGTCGGAAGTCGCGCGTTGCGTGCCGGTGTACGAAACCTTCGCGGGCTGGAAGGAAAGCACCGTCGGCATCAAGGAATGGGACAAGCTGCCGGCCAATGCGCGCGCGTATCTGTCGCGTGTGCAGGAAGTCGCGGGCATTCCGATCGACATGGTGTCGACCGGTCCGGATCGCGACGAGACCATTCTGCTGCGTCATCCGTTCAAGGTTTAAGCCATGGTTCAAGGTGTACCCATGATCGCGATGAAAGATCCGCGCAATGACGACAAGAACCTGTGGGTCGGCTGGGACGAGTATCACCGGCTGATCGAATTGCTGGCGCTCGACGTGCACGAATCGGGCTGGAAGTTCGATCAGATCCTGTGCCTCGCGCGCGGCGGCCTGCGCGTGGGCGACCAGCTCTCGCGCATCTACGACCTGCCGCTGGCGATTCTCGCCACCAGCTCGTATCGCGAAGCGGCCGGCACGGAGCAGGGCGAACTCGACATCGCGCAATACATCACGATGACGCGCGGCGAGCTGCACGGCAACGTGCTGCTGGTCGACGACCTGGTCGATTCGGGCGTCACGCTGGCGCGGGTTCAGCAGCATCTGAAGGAACGCTATCCGGCGATTACCGCGGTGCGTTCGGCGGTGCTCTGGTACAAGGGCTGCTCGAAGGTGAAGCCCGATTACCACGTGCAGTATCTGCCCACCAATCCGTGGATTCATCAACCGTTCGAGGAGTGGGACACGGTTCGTCCGCACAACCTCGGCGCGTGGATCAAGCGCGGTGTCGCGCAGGCGCAGGAGTCGTCGGGAGAGTGATGTGGACTTCGGCGCTTTAACCATCGCGTCGTTTGCACCGCAGTGCCCGCAAAGCGGAGCCCGTATGGGCTCCGTTTTTTTTTGCGCATCCATCCCGCCTGCGCGCGGCTCGAATGCACTTCGCAATCCGCGTGATGGCGGCGCCGGCCGGACGGCCGACCCCGCAGACGCGTGCAAAACGCAGTGCTACACTGCGCGGACTATCCACGTGGTGTATCCACAACAAGCAGGGCGGCGTCAGGCGGGCAGTTTAGAATAGCGGTCGTTTTTTCCGCTCAGGGAACGGATTCCTCGCGTCTATGACAGATAACAATCACGAGCACAAACAGCCACTGCCTTCCCTCGCGATTGCTGCGATCGGAGTGGTGTTCGGCGATATCGGCACGAGCCCGTTGTATTCGTTGAAAGAGGCATTCAGCCCGTCGCACGGCATTCCACTGACCGAGCAATCGATCCTCGGTGTGATCTCGCTGCTGTTCTGGGCGATCATGATCGTGGTCGGCGTCAAGTACGTGCTGTTCGTGATGCGCGCGGACAATAACGGCGAGGGCGGCGTGCTCGCGCTGATGGCGCTGGCGCTGCGCTCGCTGGACGAGAAGTCGAAAATGGCCGGCCTGCTGGTGATGCTCGGCATCTTCGGCGCCTGCATGTTTTACGGCGATGCGGTGATTACGCCGGCCATCTCGGTGATCTCGGCGGTCGAGGGCCTCGAGATTGCGGCGCCCCATCTGTCACATCTGGTGCTGCCGCTGACGATCGTCATCCTGATTCTGCTGTTCTGGATTCAGCGGCACGGCACGGCGATGGTCGGCCGCCTGTTCGGCCCGATCATGGTGGTGTGGTTCGTCGTGCTCGCCGCGCTCGGCCTGTGGCATATCGGGCAGGCGCCCAACGTGATCCGCGCGCTGAACCCGTATTACGCGTACTCGTTCATGGCCGCGCACGTGCTGCAGGCCTATGTGGTGCTCGGCTCGGTCGTGCTGGTGCTGACCGGCGCCGAAGCGCTGTACGCCGACATGGGCCACTTCGGCGCGAAGCCGATCCGCATGGCGTGGTATCTGCTGGTGATGCCGTCGCTGGTGCTGAACTATTTCGGCCAGGGCGCGCTGCTCATGCACGACCCGAAGGCCATCGAAAATCCGTTCTTCCTGCTCGCACCCGACTGGGCGTTGCTGCCGCTCGTCGTGCTGTCGACGGTGGCGACGGTGATCGCCTCGCAGGCCGTGATCTCCGGCGCGTATTCGCTGACGAGCCAGGCGATCCAGCTTGGCTACGTGCCGCGCATGAAGATCCTGCACACGTCGGAACTGGCGATCGGGCAGATCTATGTGCCCGTGGTGAACTGGATGCTGCTGTTCATCATCCTGTGCATCGTGATCGCCTTCAAGAGCTCGGACAATCTCGCCGCCGCGTACGGTATCGCGGTGACGGCGACGATGGTCATCACGACGATCCTCGCGTGCGTTGTGATGGTCAACGTGTGGAACTGGAACAAGCTGCTGGTGGCGTTGATCATCGGTGTGTTCATGACGATCGACCTGGGCTTTTTCGGCGCCAATCTGCTGAAGGTCGAGGAGGGGGGCTGGCTGCCGCTCGGTATCGGCGCACTGCTGTTCTTCCTGCTGATGACCTGGTTCAAGGGCAGGATGATCGTCAAGGAGCGCACGGCCGCCGACGGTATCCCGCTGATGCCGTTCCTGCAGGGGTTGCTTGCCCATCCGCCGCATCGCGTGTCGGGGACGGCGATCTATCTGACCGGCAGCGATACGCTGGTGCCGGTGAGCCTGCTGCACAACCTGAAGCACAACAAGGTGCTGCATGAACGCACGATCTTCCTGACCTTCGTGACGCGCGATATTCCGTACGTGAACGACGCGGAGCGTGTGACGGTCAAGGATTTCGACGGTGGTCTGTATCTCGTGAAGGCGGCGTACGGCTTCAACGAAACGCCCGACGTGAAGGCGGTGCTGCTCGAAGTCGGCCGCACGCACGACATGACCTTCGAGCTGATGGACACGTCGTTCTTCCTCGCTCGCGAAACGGTGGTGCCGACGCAACTGCCGGGCATGTCGGTGTGGCGCGAGCGCGTGTTCGCATGGATGCATCAGAACGCCGCGAAGCCGACGGACTTCTTCAGCATTCCGGCCAACCGGGTGGTGGAGTTGGGAACCAAGATCGAGATCTGAGCACGGTCACAGCGGGTTGCTGGGCGCTTCGTACGACGGGGCGCGAAAACAAAAAGCCCACGCGATTGCGTGGGCTTTTTGTTTGGGTTTCTTCAAGGGCTTCGTTGCCGCATCGGCGCATTCATCGCCGCGCGAGCGCTCAGGCGATGAAGGTGCGCACATGCATACCCGGAAGCATACGTAGGCCAGCGCGTGAGCGGGTCAACATACCGCCCACGCGCAAACCCGACGCGCTCACTTCTGCTTGAGCTTCGCGAACGCGGCAGCCATCGCACCACCGGGTTCCGGTTCGCGCGAGCGTTGCTGCGAAGCGCCTCGTCCTGCACCGCCCGAGCGGGCGGCACCGCCGCGATCCTGCTGCGCGCCGCCGCCGCTGCGTGCTGCAGCCGCGCCGAACTCGTCGTCCAGACGCATGGTCAGCGCGATGCGCTGACGCTTCACGTCGACTTCGAGCACCTTCACCTTGACGATCTGGCCGGCCTTGACGACTTCGTGCGGGTCCTTGATGAACTTCGTCGACATCGCCGACACGTGCACGAGACCATCCTGATGCACACCGATGTCGATGAACGCGCCGAACGCCGCCACGTTCGTCACCACGCCTTCGAGCACCATGCCCGGCGTCAGATCGCTGACCTTCTCGACGCCTTCGCGGAACGTCGCGGTCTTGAACTCGGGGCGCGGGTCGCGGCCCGGCTTTTCGAGTTCGAGCAGAATGTCGCGCACGGTCGGCAGGCCGAAACGCTCGTCGACGAATTCACTCGGTGACAGCCCGCGCAGCGCGTCGCGATTGCCGAGCACTTCGCCGACCTGCTTGCTGATCTTCGCGAGCATCCGTTCGACGACCGGATACGCTTCCGGGTGCACCGACGAACGGTCGAGCGGATTCTCGCCGTTGTTGATGCGCAGGAAGCCGGCGGCCTGTTCGAAGGTTTTGTCGCCGAGACGCGGCACCTTGCGCAGATGCTCGCGCGACGGGAACGGACCGTTCGCATCGCGATAATCGACGATGTTGCGCGCGAGCGTTGCGTTCAGGCCCGACACGCGCGCGAGCAGCGCGACCGACGCGGTGTTCGCATCGACGCCGACCGCGTTCACGCAGTCTTCGACCACCGCGTCGAGCGAGCGCGCCAGTTCGCGCTGATTGACGTCGTGCTGATACTGGCCGACGCCGATCGCCTTCGGCTCGATCTTCACGAGTTCGGCGAGCGGGTCCTGCAGGCGGCGCGCAATCGACACTGCGCCGCGCAGCGACACGTCCATGTCGGGGAATTCCTTCGCCGCGAGTTCGGAGGCCGAGTACACCGACGCGCCCGCTTCGGACACGACGATTTTCTGCAGCTTGAATTCCGGATGACGCGCAATCAGCTCGCTGGCGAGCTTGTCGGTTTCACGCGACGCCGTGCCGTTGCCGATGCTGATCAGCTCGGCCTGCGTCTGCGCGCAGATGCGCGCGAGTTTCGCGATGGAGCCGTCCCAGTCGCGGCGCGGTTCGTGCGGATAGATCACGTCGGTGGCGAGCACCTTGCCGGTTCGATCGACCACCGCGACTTTCACGCCGGTGCGCATCCCCGGATCGAGACCGATCACGGCCTTCGGGCCGGCGGGTGCGGCCAGCAGCAGGTCCTTCAGATTGCGCGCGAACACGCGGATTGCTTCGTGTTCGGCTTCGTCGCGCAGGTTGGTCAGCAGTTCGTTTTCGATGTGCGGCTGCACCTTCACGCGCCAGCACCAGCGGCACACGTCGGAGAGCCATTTGTCGGCCGGGCGGTTCTGATTGGCGATGCAGAAGTGGCGCGCGATCAGCGCTTCGCCCGGATGCGGCACTTGTGCGTCGAGCTCTTCGCCGAGGCCCAGCTTGACCATCAGCACGCCCGCATTGCGGCCGCGGAACAGCGCCAGCGCGCGATGCGACGGCACCGTGCGGATGGTCTCCGCGTAATCGTAGTAGTCGCGGAATTTCTCTTCTTCCGCGTTCTCCTTGCCCTCGACCACTTTCGACGACACCACGCCCTGGTTGAACAGGTAGTCGCGCAGCTTGCCGAGCAGCTCGGCCGTTTCGCCGAACTGTTCGGAGAGGATGTCGCGTGCGCCGTCGAGCGCGGCCTTGACGTCGGCGACGCCTTTCTCGGCGTCCACGTACGCGGCGGCTTCGGTTTGTGGATCGAGCAGCGGATTGGCCAGCAGCGCGTCGGCGAGCGGCTGAAGACCGGCTTCACGCGCGATCTGCGCGCGCGTGCGGCGCTTCGGCTTATACGGGAGGTACAGATCTTCCAGCACCTGCTTGCTGTCGGCGCCTTCGATCGCGCTGCGCAGCTCGTCGGTGAGCTTGCCCTGTTCGTCGATGCTCGTGATGATCGCGGCGCGCCGGTCTTCCAGTTCGCGCAGATACAGCAGGCGTTCCTCGAGATTGCGCAGTTGCGTGTCGTCGAGATTGTCGGTCACTTCCTTACGGTAGCGGGCGATGAACGGAACAGTCGCTCCTTCGTCGAGAAGTTGCACCGCGGCCGCGACCTGGCGCGGCTGGACGGACAGTTCGGCGGCGATGCGCTGTACGATCTTGAGTGCTACGGTTTCCGTCATAAGGTCTTGGTGTTCCTGCGGACTCAGTCAGGGGCCGCGCGCTGACGGCGCGTCGGGACACGCCGGGCGTGTGCGCTGCGACCAGGTTGCTGGAGCGGGGCATTTTGCCATAAATGCCAAAGGGCTCAACCGCAGGGTGATAGAATTTCGGGCATGTTCCGCTGACCCTCTACGACGTTGCCAATCTCCTTGTCCCTCAACCGCCTGGGCTCCCGCTTGGTCTCTCGCCTGTCACCGGGTTTGTCGCCGGTATTGCCAGAATCGCCGCTGTTTTCGTCGCGTTTGTCGCTCACCTCGATGGTGTCGGCGGCGCGCGCCGCGCTTGGGTCCATGTTCCGGTCTACGTTCCGGTCCACCTTCGGGTCCACTATCATCGCGCAGCGGATGTTCGCCGTATCGTGCGCGTCGTGTGTGATGGCGGCCGCGCTGGCCCTGTCCGCAACACCGGTCGCGGCGCAAACGCCGGCGTCGGCGGGCAATAGCCCGGCGGTGCCCGCGGAGGCTGTAGCGCCGGCAGCAGCAACAACCGCGCAGGACGAAGCGCCGGCCGGCGACGCGGACACCGACAGCGCGGCGAGTGCCGATAGCGCGAGCGACGCGGCCGCACCGGACAACTCGTTCGAAGCGCGGCAACGCGCGCTGGATCAGCGCAGCGACGAGAACAACTACACCTACGGCGTCGCGCAGCACAATTGCTACAGCCGGTTCTTCGTCAATCACTGCCTGAACCGGGCGCGCGACAGCATGCGTGCGGTGCAGGCGGAGATTCGCAAGGAACAGCTCGCGCTCGACGGCGAGCAGCGTGCGCAACGCGCGCGCGCGCGCGACGAACGGGCCGCGCTGCGCCGCGCCCGCAACGAAGCGGATGCGCCGCAGCGTGCCGCCGAAGATACGCGCAACGAACAGGCTTACCAGGACAAGCAGCGTCAGCACGCGATCGATCAGGCACAACGCGGCGCCGAAGCGCCGCAACGCGCGGCCAACGCGCAGGCCTACGAGGACAAGCAGCGCCAGCATGCGATCGATCAGGCGCAGCGTGGCATCAGCCCGTCGCAGGCGGCGGCCAATCAGCAGGCCTACGATCAGAAGCAGTCCGACTATCAGCGCAAGCTCGAGGAAGCGCGGCAGCAGGGCGCGCAGAAGGCGCAGGAGCGCGTTGAGAAGCAGCAGAGCTTCGAGAAGAAGCAGGTCGATGCCGCCCAGCACAAGGCCGATGTGGAAGCGCGTCAGAAGCAGGCGGCCGAGAAGGCCGAGCAGAAGCGGCAAGACCAGTTGAAGCAGCAGCAACTCGAAGAGCAGCAAAAACAGCAACAGCAGCAACAGTAAATGTGCTGTAGTGGGTCCTGGCGGGTTCTGGCCAGGACCGTAGTCCGTAGTCGCCGTAACGCGTTTTAAGCCGGACAGCAACCTCAGGCGTCGGTCTGCGCGCGCAGCCCGCGCCGCAGACGGGAGGAGGCGAGCATGCGCGATCATCACCACGTCATCAACGCGGACACACTTCGCGACCGAATTCTGCAACTGGAATCGGAGCACAGTGGGCTCGATCGGTTGATCGACCGAATGTCGGATGAGCCCGGCATCGACGACTTCGAGTTGCAGCGCCTGAAAAAGCGCAAACTCAAAGTCAAGGACACCATCATCTTGCTGCAATTGCAGCTCGAACCGGACGCACGCGCCTGAGTTCGCGGCCTGGCAGGCGCCGGGCGCGCGCCGCGCGAGCCGGACTTTGCAGGAACGCTTGCCTTGAATTCACCGCTTGAAACTTCATCCCGGCGCACGTCGGACGACGACACCGCAGCAGCTACCGGCACGCCGGCGCCGCGTCCTGGCGCGTCCGCGCTGAGCGCGTCGTTGAATCCGCGGCGCGTCGCCGAGCTGGATCAGATCTTCGCCGACGACGGTCTGCTGGCCCGGCAGATCGACGGCTATCGCTCGCGGGCCTCGCAGATCGAAATGTCGCGCGCAGTCGCCGCGGCGATGGAAGCGTCGGGCCGCGCGATGCCCGAGCCCGCGATGTTCGAGGCGCAGAAGCGTCCTGCACGGCGTCTGCAGACGGCCGGCGCGGCCGGCGCCGAGGCCGCGGCCGACGCCTCTGAAAACACCGGAGCGAGCGGACTCGACGGCAGTGAGAACACGCTGATCGTCGAAGCGGGCACGGGCACCGGCAAGACCTATGCGTACCTCGTGCCGGCCATGCTGTGGGGTGGCAAGGTGATCGTCTCCACCGGCACCAAGCACTTGCAGGACCAGCTCTTCCAGCGCGACATTCCGACCGTGCGCGACGCGCTCGCGGTGCCGGTGTCGGTCGCGATGCTCAAGGGGCGCGCCAACTACCTGTGCCACTACTATCTGCAGCGCACCGCGGATAACGGCCGTCTGCCGTCGCGCCAGGAAACCTCGTATCTGCAGGACATCGTGCGCTTCGCGAAGATCACGCGCACCGGCGACAAGGCCGAACTCGCGAGCGTGCCGGAAACGGCGGCGGTGTGGTCGATGGTCACGTCGACGCGCGAAAACTGTCTCGGCCAGGAGTGTCCGCATTACAAAGACTGCTTCGTGATGCAGGCGCGCCGCGAAGCGCAGCAGGCCGATATCGTGGTGGTCAACCATCACCTGTTTTTCGCCGACATCATGTTGCGCGACACCGGCATGGCCGAACTGCTGCCCACCGCGAACACCGTCATCTTCGACGAAGCGCATCAGCTGCCCGAGACCGCGACGCTGTTCTTCGGCGAGACGCTGTCGACCACGCAGTTTCTCGAGCTCGCGCGCGACTCGGTCGCCGAAGGTCTGGGCCATGCGCGCGAAACGGTCGACTGGGTCAAGCTCGGGGCGACGCTCGAGCGCGCGGCGCGCGATGTGCGGCTCGCGTTCAAGGAAGACTCGGTGCGTTTGTCGATCGGCCAGTTGCCCGACGATCATCCGCTGTTCCCCGCGCTCGAAACGCTCGAAACCGAACTCGACGCATTGGCTACCGCGTTGGCGGGGCAGGCCGAACGCGCCGAGTCGATCGGCGCGTGTCTGCGTCGTGCGCGTGAATTGCAGGGGGTGCTGGCCGGCTGGACCACGCCGCCCACCGCGACCGAGCGCAATGCCGCCGACGCACAGCAGGCCACCTCGAACGACGGCAACGCCGAACGCGCGGACCCGAACGAAAAGGTGCGCTGGATCGAAGTCTTCTCCCATACCGTGCAGTTGCACGAGACGCCACTGTCGGTCGCGCCGATCTTCGCGAAGCAGCGCGCCGGCGTGCCGCGTGCGTGGATCTTCACGTCGGCGACGTTGTCGGTGCGCGGCGACTTCACGCACTACGCCGCGCAGATGGGTCTGAACGCCAGGCGCTCGATGACGCTGCCCAGTCCCTTCGACTATCCGACGCAGGGGCTTCTGTACGTGCCGCGCAACTTGCCGCAGCCTTCCTCGCCGATGTTTACCGACGCCGTGTTCGACGCCGCGTTGCCCGCGATCGAAGCCTCGGGCGGCGGCGTCTTCATGTTGTGCACGACGCTGCGCGCGGTGGATCGCATCTCGGCGAAGTTGCGCGACACGATCGAAGCGCGCGGCTGGAACTACCCGCTGCTTGTGCAGGGCGATGCGAGCCGCACCGAGTTGCTCGACCGCTTCCGCTCGTACGGCAATGCGATTCTGGTGGGTAGCCAGAGCTTCTGGGAAGGGGTGGACGTGCGCGGTGATGCGCTGTCGCTAGTGGTGATCGACAAGCTGCCGTTTGCGCCGCCTGACGATCCGGTGCTGTCGGCGCGGCTCGATGCGTTGACGAAGAAAGGCTTGAGCCCGTTTGCCGTGCATCAGTTGCCGCAGGCCGTGATCACGCTGAAGCAGGGCGCGGGCCGTCTGATTCGCGCGGAGACCGATCGCGGTGTGCTGATGATCTGCGACACGCGCCTCGTCGACAAGCCGTATGGACGTCGTATCTGGCAAAGCCTGCCGCCGTTCAAACGTACCCGTGAGATCGAGGTGGTGCGCGAGTTCTTCGAAGAGAATTCGACGCCGGTTCAATAGGCCGGATGTGGGTCGAACCGCCGTTGAAAAACGGCGCCTGAATGGCAAAACGCCACGGATGTGAATCCGTGGCGTTTTGCTTTACCACCCGCGAAATCGGGAAGATTTCGCGGTGCGGTTTCGCCCAGAGGCGAGCCCTAAGCTACAGCTTAGTTGCTTGCAGCCGAAGCCGGAGCAGCAGCCGAAGCAGCAGCGCCTGCGTCCGAAGCAGCAGCGCCTGCATCCGAAGCAGCAGCCGTAGCCGAAGCAGCAGCGTCGCTCGCAGCAGCAGCCGAATCGGAAGCTGCAGCAGCAGCCGGTGCCGAAGCAGCAGCTGCGTCGCTAGCCGGGGCAGCGGCCTGATCGTTGCTCTTGTTGCATGCAGCCAGTGCCACAGCTGCCAACAGGGATGCTACGAGGAGGGATTTCTTCATGATCACGTCCTTTTATGGTTTAAAGGTAAGCAACAGCGCAAAATAAAACCGGTAATGTGCTCCAACACCGACCTGGGCCGCTGGTGGAGACGCTCTTTCGACGAGCTGGAATCTTCCCTACGGCTTGGGCGGAAATTATATGCACTTTCGCACTGACAGTCGATAAATCCGGGGTCAATACGTTGTCTTTCTCATACAAAATTTCAACGGTACGGTATATAGCAGGCGAGCAGAGTTACGCAAGCTCGCCCACTTGTATCCAGCCCGCACAATACCACTCGTGTAGCAGTGCTGTCACCGACGAATCGTGTGAGAGTGTTACAAAGCGTTTCGCACTCAAGCACCGGTGATCCGCGAGATCAAACAGCCATTTTTTTGCGCCATCAAATGACGTTTCTTCTCCATTTACGAAGAAAAAACGGCGGTTGTACAACAGATTGGTCTTGCGGTCGAGCCGCAGGCCGGACTTCGCTGCCTGACTGATAAAACGGGCTTCGTTGAGCGGCCTTTGCGGCGGATCAAACACGACACTCGGCTTCGGTTCGCTGAGATAGGTGCCAAGGAACGACGCAATATCCTGCTCTTTCCATTTGATGCCAGCAAGGATTGCGCCAACCTTCTCGACCAGCGCCGCCGGCAACTCCGCAGGACGGTCGACGGCGGGCTGCTGCGGATCGCGGTAAAGCGCGCCGGTCTTGCCCGCCGATTCGCCGCGCTCGGCCAGATGGTAGAGAAACTGCGCGGTCAACTCGCTCGCGGCAGGGGCGCGAAAGCCGATCGAGCAGGTCATGCATTCGCCTTCCGCGATGCCGTCATGCGCGATGCGCGGCGGCAGATACAGCATATCGCCCGGCTCGAGCAGCCATTCCTCTTCGGCCTGGAAATTCTGTAAAACTTTCAAAGGCAGGCCGGCTTGCAAGGTCAGATCTTTCTGCGAGCTGATGCGCCAGCGCCGCTTGCCTTTTACTTGCAAAAGAAACACATCGTAGGAATCGAAGTGGGGGCCTACGCCGCCGCCATCGGTTGCGTACGAGATCATCAGGTCGTCGAGGCGCGCGTCCGGCACGAAGCGGAAGCGGTCGAGCAACGCGCGCGCGCGATCGTCGTAAAGATCCACGCCTTGCACGAGCAGCGTCCACGCGCGCTGCTTCACCGAGGGCAGTTCGTCGGGCGCGAACGGGCCGTGCTCGAGCTGCCATTTGTTGCGGAAGTGAGTGATCAGGCGCGCTTCGACTTCGTCCTGATCGGCCAGTTCAAAGAATTCGTCACGTGAGAGCGGCGCCTCGACGTTCGGAATCGCCTGGCGAATCAGCAACGGCTTTTTTTGCCAGTACCGGCGCATGAATTGCGACGGACTCAAATTGCCGAGCAACGCAGTCGGCGTGTCGGGCGAGGGTGGAAGAACGGCAAGCGCCGGCTTTGAAGCCGGCGACGAATTCCGTGCCGAAGCTGCATCGGCCGGGTGGTCTGTGGGCCGCTTGGGCATCGTATAATGTGAGTTGTATTCTGGAGAATCGAATGAAAATCGCAAAGAACACCGTCGTGTCGGTCGCTTACAAGCTATCGGATGCGCAGGGCAATCTGATTGAAGAAAGCGACGAGCCGATGGTCTATCTGCACGGCGGCTATGATGGCACGTTCCCCAAGATCGAGGAAGAGCTCGACGGCCACGAGGCCGGCTTCGAGACTCAGATCCAGCTCGAACCGCAAGACGCGTTCGGCGAGTACGATGCCGATCTCGTGAAGATCGAGCCGCGCGATCGTTTCCCGGAACCGCTTGAAGTCGGCATGCAATTCGAAGGCACGCCGGAAGAAGGCGACGAGGATCTCGACTCGCTCGTCTACGTGGTGACCGAAGTCGCGGAAGACAAGGTCGTGCTCGACGGCAACCATCCGCTCGCGGGCATGGCGCTGCGTTTCGCGCTGACCGTGAAAGACGTACGCCCGGCTACCGAAGACGAAATCCAGCACGAGCATGCGCATGGTGCTGACGGCCTCGAAATCCTCGACGAAGACGACGAGGAAGACGAAGACAAGTCAGGGCCCACTCTGCACTGAACTTGCCGGCACGCCGCCGGGCACGCTCGAGCCTGATGAGGTGCCGGGCGCGTGCGGCGTGGAGGCCGGGGCGGGCGGCGCCGACATCGCCGGTCCATATCCGCCGCCGCCCTGATCGGCCGGCAGGCGCGGCACTTGGTCCGGTTGCGGCTCGCCGGGAGTCTGCAGTAGCGGCGGCAATTCCGATGCCGGTCCGAGTGCGGGTACGGCCGGCATCGAAGCAGCCGGTTCCTCGCGCGGCCATGCCGGTTGCGTCGCGGGCATCGGCATATGCTTCGGCACATCGCGCACGCTCACACGGAACGGCGGTTTCCTGCCGGGCTCCGCTTCAATCTGAATCCATTGGTTAAGACGATCATGCGGCGCAAGCGCGACTCGCGTGAGATTCGTCACCAGCATCCCCTTGTCATTGCGTAGCGGCTGATCGATCACGAAGCCGCCGTTGGCGCGTTCGTCGTCCTCGTGTATTACCAGTATGGGTCCGTGGAAAATCTGCGCGAGCTTGACAAGGCTGCGTTTGAATTCCATGAAGCCGTCGCGGCGAGGGCTGTGCGCAAAGCGCAGCCACGCGAAACGGTCAGGCCGTTCGTAACGTTCCGGATCGAAGTCGCCCTGAAGGAATACGACGATCGCGCGCGCGTCGCGGCGTTTGGCGTATTCGCCGGCGTGTTCGAGCCAGAAGGCATTGGCGATGACCCGGTCTTCGAATTCACCGTTGCGGCCGCCCGCCGTCAGATAGTGATTGTTCGGGCTCGGCGCATTCAGGCCGACGAACACGATGTCGCCGGGCTTGTCACCTTTGTCGCCCGAGTTGTCGTTGGATAACCAGCGCACGTTCTCGCGAAACGGCCGAAAGCGCGAGACTTCGCTTTCGCGCGTCAACGCGATCGGATTCTGGCCCATCGACGTGGCGTCCGCGAACAAAGTCTGACGCAGCAGGTCGAGCCTTTCGACCGGGTCGAAGCCACCGGCTTCGGCCGTGCCGCAATCGACCCAGTCATGTTGGCCCGGAATGAAGAATAGAGGGATGCGCGAGGTTTCGAGCAGCGTGTGACGGCGCTCGTAGAGCGCATCGCGGCAGGCTTCTTTCGGTCCCTTCAGATTGCCGTTGTAGACGATGAACGACACGTCGCGCTCGCGGTTGATCGCCTCGATCAGCCGCTGCGTGGCGGGTTCGTCGGCGGGGCCGTGCATCGTGTTGGCGACGACCGCGAAGGTAAAGCGCGGCGCCGCGGCGTAGGCGGGCGTGGCGAATGCGATGAGTCCCGCGAGAGACAGAAGTCCCGCGAGAGCGCCGATCAACGCGAAAGCGAAAGTCAGCGCCGCGCGAATTCCGCGCGGGCGCTGTGAGGGCCTGTGTGCGTCAATGATCCGCATCCGGCGCGGCGGCCAGTTCGTGCAGCTCGTACAGCAGATCGAGTGCTTCGCGCGGGCGCAGATCGTTGGGGTCGATGCCGCGCAAACGTTCGACGAGCGCCTGCATCGCGGGCGATGCCGACGCTTGTGCGGACCCGGCGTCGTGTTCAACATCGTCCGCGTCTTCGACCAGCATCGGCATGGGCGCGGCGAACAGATCGAGTTGCGGCGCGGGCTGCGCCGCCGACTGCTGTTCGAGATGGGCGAGATGCTTGCGCGCCGCGCGAATCACCGCGTTCGGCACGCCCGCGAGCTGCGCGACCTGCAGACCGTAGCTCTGATTGGCCGGACCTTCGCTGACCGCGTGCAGGAACACGATACCGTGTCCATGTTCGACCGCCGACAGATGGACGTTGGCAGCATGCGGAAACTCGGCCGGCAACTGCGTCAGTTCGAAGTAGTGCGTGGCGAACAGCGTATGGCAGCCATTGTGCGCAAGCAGATGCCGCGCGATGGCCCACGCCAGCGCGAGCCCGTCGAACGTCGACGTGCCGCGGCCGATTTCATCCATCAGCACGAGGCTTTGCGGCGTGGCGTCGTTCAGGATCGCAGCGGCTTCGGTCATCTCGACCATGAAGGTCGAGCGGCCGCCGGCCAGGTCGTCGGCCGCGCCGATGCGTGTGAAGATGCGGTCGATCGGGCCGAACGCCGCGCGCCGCGCCGGCACATAGCTGCCCACGTACGCGAGCAGGGCGATCAACGCGGTCTGGCGCATGAAGGTCGATTTACCGCCCATGTTCGGGCCGGTGATCAGCAGCAGTTTGCGCTCGGGCGTAAGCGTGCAGTCGTTGGCGATGAACTGCTCGACCTGCGCCTCGACGACCGGGTGCCGTCCCTGTTCGATCTCGATGCCGGTGTCCGGCGAAAACGTCGGCGCCACCCAGTCGAGCGCGCGGGCGCGCTCGGCGAAGGCGGCGAGCAGATCGAGTTCGGCGAGCGCCGAGGCGACCCGCTGGCAATCCGGGATGAAGGGCAGCAGCGTTTGCAGCAGCGCGTCGTACAGCGAACGTTCGCGGGCGAGCGCGCGCTCCTGTGCCGACAGCGCCTTGTCCTCGAAAGTCTTCAGTTCCGGCGTGATGTAGCGCTCGGCGTTTTTCAGCGTTTGACGGCGGCGATAGTCGTCGGGCACCTTGTCGGTCTGGCCGCGCGTGACTTCGATATAGAAGCCATGCACCTTGTTGTATTCGACGCGCAGATTGCCGATCCCGGTACGTGTGCGCTCACGCGTTTCGAGGTCGATCAGGAACTGTCCGCAGTTTTCCGAAATATCGCGGAGTTCGTCGAGTTCCGCATCGTAGCCTCGCGCGATCACGCCACCGTCGCGCACCATCGCCGCGGGCTCCTGCGCGACCGCACGCGTGAGCAGTTCGACGCAGGCTTGCGGCGGTTCGAGCGACGCATCGATGCGCGCGAGCGAATCCGCGTTCGACGACACGGCCGCGAGTTGCGCACGCAGTTCGGGCAGTGCGATGAAAGTGTCGCGCAGACTGGACAGATCGCGCGGGCGCGCCGACAGCAGGGCGAGCCGCCCTGTGATCCGTTCGATATCCGAAATCTTCCGCAACGCGCCGCGCAGCGTGTCGACGTCCGCGCCCGGCGGCGCGTCGAGCAATGCGCCGATCGCCTGCTGACGCCCCTGCGCCACCGCGGACTCGCGCGGCGGATGATGCAGCCAGTGACGCAGCAGACGGCTGCCCATGGTCGTGCAGCAGGTGTCGAGCAGCGAACACAGCGTGGGCGATTCGGTGCCGCGCAGCGTTTCGGTGAGTTCGAGGTTGCGGCGCGTGGCAGGGTCGAGGCCGATATATTCCGATTCGTACTCGACCTTCAGACTGCGCACGTGACGCAGTTGCTGTCCCTGTGTGGACGCCGCATACAGCAGCAGCGCGCCGGCCGCGCCGCACGCGCAGGTCAGCGAATGCGCGCCGAAGCCGTCGAGGCCCGCCACTTCCAGCTGATCGCACAGGCGCTGCGTGCCCGAGGCGATATCGAAATGCCAGACCGGCACGCGTGTCAGCGCACTCGCGTTCACGGGCGGCGTCCAGCTTGCGGAATCGGAGGGCGTGTCGGCGACCAGAATTTCGGCGGGACGAATCCGCTCCAGTGCGGCCGCCACCTGGTCGGGCGCGACTTCCGCGAGGCGCAGCGCGCCGCTCGCCAGATTCAGCCACGCGAGGCCGACGCTGGTCGCGACGCCGCGCCGGTTGTGCGCGACGCACATGGCGAGCAGATAGACGTCGTTCTTGTCGGACAGGAGCGCTGCGTCCGTCAGCGTGCCCGGCGTGACCACGCGCACCACCTTGCGCTCGACCGGGCCCTTCGACGTGGCCGGGTCGCCGATCTGCTCGCAAATCGCGACGGATTCGCCGAGCTTCACCAGCTTGGCGAGGTACTGTTCGACCGCGTGATGCGGCACGCCCGCCATCTTGATCGGATTGCCGCCCGACGCGCCCCGTTGCGTGAGCGTCAGATCGAGCAGACGCGAGGCTTTTTCCGCGTCTTCGAAAAAGAGTTCGTAGAAGTCGCCCATCCGGTAGAACACCAGCGTGCCCGGATGCTCTGCCTTGATGCGCAAATACTGCTGCATCATCGGCGTGTGTTGTGCGACGTCGTTGGCCGCTGCGGTTTGAATGCCCATCCTCGGTGTCTTCTTGCGTTAGCTGTTCAGGGCGTGAGTTTAACCCGCCGGCGCAGCGAGCGGACCCTGGCCGGATGGCCAATCCGCGCAGCGGTTCGTCCCGCGCGGTGCAGCGGCTTGCGCGCGCTCGAATGCGCACGGCGTGCCGCTGCGATGGCGTCATTCCCCGGCCATCGCCCGCATGTCCACCGTGCGCTCGTTCACCGCACTGCGCCGTTTGGCGAGCCACATCATGAACGTGATGAAGCTGCCGAACACGACGATGATCCATTGCGCCGGCATCTTCGCGGTGAGCAGCAGCGCATAGGCGCCGAGCATCAGCAGCACGGCGAGGTTCTGGTTGAAATTCTGTACGGCGATCGAATGGCCCGCGGACAGCAGCGTCGCGCCGCGATGCTGAAGAATCGCGTTCATCGGCACGATGAAAAAGCCCGAGAGCGCGCCGAGCAGGATCATCAGCGGATACGCGAGCAGGATATAGAACGGCGCGACGTACGAGCCGATCCGGATGCCAGCGCCCGGCGGGAACAGGTCCTTGTTGTAGAAGGCCATCGCGATCGCCACCGCGCCGGTCAGAATGCCGACCGGCAGCACCCGCAGCGACTTGCGCAATGGAATCAGCGCGGCCGCCGCGGCTGCGCCGGCCGCGATGCCGAGCCCTGTCACCCCTTGCATCACCGCCGCCTTCGATAGCGATAGTCCGAGGTTCACATTGGCCCATTTGAGCACCAGCAATTGCAGCGTCACCGCGCCACCCCACATCAAGGTGGTGACCCACAGCGCGATCTGCGCGAGTTTGTCGGCCCACAGCACGTTGAAGCAGTGATAGAAATCGCCGACCAGCTTCGTGGGTTCTGACAGACGATTCGGATAACGCGCGCCGGTATCGGGAATGAACATGTTGATCGCGGCGGCGATCGCGTAGGTGATCATCACCGCGAACATCGCCAGATCGGCGGCGGAGCGGATTAGCGGCAGGTGCGCATGGGCGACGAATCTGTCGGCGAAGCTGCTGATCAGCGCGCCGCCCACCATGGTGCCGACGATGGTCGAGAGGACCGTCGCCGATTCAAGCCACGCGTTCGCCTTGACGAGCTTTTCCGCGGGCAGCAGTTCGGTGAGGATGCCGTACTTGGCGGGCGAATACGCGGCCGCGCCGAAGCCGACCACGCCGTAGGCGATCATCGGGTGAACGCCTGCGATCATCATCAGACAGCCGCTCGCCTTCAGCGCATTCGAGATGAACATCACGTGGCGCTTTTGCAGCGAGTCGGCGAATGCGCCGACGAACGGCGCGAGCAGCACGTACGAGACGGTGAAGAAGATCTGCAGAAGCGGGGTGACCCAGGCGGCCGAGCGGATCACGGAGAGCAGCGCGATGGCGGCGATCAACAGGGCATTGTCCGCGAGCGACGAAATGAACTGCGCCGCGATGATCGTGTAGAAGCCTTTGGACATGAATGGCGGTATGCGTTATCTGACGCGGTGGAGCGGGAGCTTGCCTGACTTGGGGGAATCCTTTCCCCCCGCAATTCCCCGCACGATTAGGCGAGGGGGACAGCATACCCGGCTTGTGTCAAAGGCGTGACGGATCGTTCATCCGATGCTGTCATTTCCACGCCGGGACAGATCAGCACCAATCCTGTTTTCGAGAATATGACGGATTACCTGTTCAGTCGATGAATTGACGGATTATTCATTCTATTTTGCAGTGCAATTGCACTGTATTTCAAAAACGCGTTCCTCCACCATGAAAGATGGTTGAATTGACTTTGCCCGCTTTATTTAAAATTGTTATTTTATTAATTGGAAAAAGTCATAATGAAAAATTGGTAAACAGTGACGATATCCGGGTTGAATCTGCGCCGCTGGTGGCGCGCGTGCAGACGACGTGCGCAAAGTGTGCGCAGGCCTTGCAGCAGGAGGGGCGTGAGGTCGAATGCCCAGCTCGACAACGCGGTGGACATGGTGCTGTCCGCGCTGGTCTACGTCTCGGTCACGGCAATGCCGATCACGTGCAGGCCCTTGTCCGATACGCGATAAATGTCAGGGATCGTCAGGTTTATTCGCGCTGCATGATCTGCGAGCAATTTTTAGATTCGTGTCATTGCTTTCTCACGAATACAGTCCGCGCGCCCCCGACAAAGCCTGTAGGGCGGTGACGAAGACCACGCCCACGCCTGGGCCGGTCTTTCCGGCTGTAGATTCGTGCAGCGAGGCTGTCTCATTTATATTGCATTGGCTAGTGCATGCTCGTTGTAGACGATCCCAAGGCACAGGGTTCCATCTCGTCTTCGGCAACAGAGCAAGCCTCAAACGGCGGAAAGGTCGACTGAGATGGTATGATTTCTATTTAATGACGCCGCTCGGGCCGCGAAATTAAAGTTCGATCTGTACTTTAGAGATTATTTCGTCATGCAACGAAACTCATCCGCACTTGCGAGCGCAGCACGCAAACTGGACGCTGATAATTTTTCCGTTTTTTCATTGATTAGGGTTGCCAGAAGTTGTTAATTATCGAGACAGATTAACAATGAAGTACACCTCTGCTGTTGAATGTTCGAATCAAGTTGTCGCCCTCTACAGAAAGGGGGACTTCAATGCGGCTCTTGATGCTGCAATATCATCCAGCAGATGCCGAAATATTAAATATCGCGCGGGCGCGCGCATTTCAAATGGGCCGATTGGACAGTGCAGGCGTCTGCTGGTCCCAAGCCGTTGAAAAAAATCCAGATAGCGCGAATGCGCAGACCAACATGGGCTTGGCGCATAGAAGCCGAAAATGTCTTTCGGAGGCGGAAGCATGCTTTCGACGTGCGCTGGCGATCAACTCAGATCATATGGCCGCTTTGTTTAATCTTGGCGACACGCTTCGTATCCAGAGGCGCCTTGGTGAAGCAGAAGCGACATATCGTCAGGCTATCGGTGTTAATCATGATAATGCTGACGCGTTTGCGAAATGGGTTTTCTGTTAAAAGATTTCGGACGTTTCGCAGAAACCGAGGTGGCCTACCGGCACGCTCTCGGTAGTTCTCCGGATAATGCCACTTATAAACTGCAGCTCGGCGTGCTGCTCTTGTATGCAGGGCGATGGTCGGAGGGAGGGGCACTTTTCGAGGCCCGCCTGGATAAGGGATTTAAAGGGGTTTTGTGCATCCTCCTTTGATCGGATTCCCTCGGTGGCAAGGCGAATCATTGATGGGAAAGACCTTGCTCATCTTGCCCGAGCAGGGATTCGGAGATCAAATTCAACTGGTCAGATACGCTGGCGTATTGAAGCATCGCGGAGCGAAACGCATTACCCTCGTCTGCAAGCCTGAAATTCGAGCGATATTTGAATCTGTCGAAGGCATAGACTCGGTAATCTCCACTATCGTATTTAATACTTCCAGATGTCAGGCACACGATTTTTGGAGGTACATACATAGCACTCCATTCCTGCCCGGAACAACTGCAGCAACTATCCCTGCGAGTTTGCCTTACCTGAGCGTGCCAAAGAAAAGGATTGAGAATTGGTCGCGCCGCCTCCCCAAGTCCGGACTGAAAATCGCCGGACGAAGCAGCGCGCCGGCACGGCATCCCGCTTGTAGCACGAACGCGCATGCGATGCAGAGCCGCCAACAAAAAAGCGGCCGAAGCCGCTTTTTTGTTCAACACGCCGGCGCAGGGCCGAATTGATGCCGGTTCGAGCTTGAATCAAAGCCGAAGCAATATCGACTCAGGCCAGCACCCTGACGACAGCCGTCCTTAAGCCGACTGCTCGCGCGTGCGGCTGTAACGCGACAGGACCGGGATCATCTGCGCATAGATCTTCGGGTTGCCCGCGACGATTTCGCCGACGTGCAGGAAGTCCGAGTCGCCCGTGTAGTTGCCGACCAGACCGCCGGCTTCCGTGATCAGCAGGCTGCCCGCGGCCACGTCCCACGCACTGAGGCCTTGTTCGAAGAAGCCGTCCATGCGGCCCGCGGCGACGTTCGCCAGATCGAGCGCGGCGGCGCCCGGACGGCGCAAGCCCGCGCAGGCTTCGGTCATTTCAGCGAACTGGCGGCCGTAGGCTTCGATGCCGTCCTTTTCACGGAACGGGAAGCCGGTGCCGATCAGGCCGTCGGCGAGACGGTCGCGCTTGGCCACGCGGATGCGGCGGTCGTTCAGGAACGCGCCACGGCCGCGCGACGCGGTGTACAGGTCGTTGCGGGTCGGGTCGTAGACCACCGCCTGCGTCACGATGCCCTTGTGCGCGAGCGCGATCGACACGCAGTAGTACGGAAAACCGTGGATGAAGTTGGTGGTGCCGTCGAGCGGATCGATGATCCACTGGTACTCGGATTCGTTATCCGACTTGCCGGATTCTTCGGCGAGGATCGCATGATCGGGGTAGGCGGTCTTCAGCGTGTCGATGATCGCCGCTTCAGACGCTTTGTCGACCTCCGTGACGAAATCGTTGTGCTGCTTCTTGCTGACCTGGATCAGATCGAGGTCGAGCGACGCGCGGTTGATGATCTGGGCTGCGCGGCGCGCGGCCTTCACAGCGATATTGAGCATGGGATGCATGAGACTGATCCTTGTGCCGGGGCAGCACGGCTGCTGGCCGGTAAATGAGCGCTAAACCTGCGCTGACTGGGCGCCCGAAGAGCGCGGAAACAGCACGGAACGCGGTCCGGTACAGGACCGGTGCGCGTTCCGCCGACGGAGACGAATTGAATAAGAACGAGGCGCCCGGTTGAGCGAAGGGCCGAAACCGGGCGCGAATCCTGGTATTTTACCTGAGTCCGGGCGACGCGGCAGCGTTCGCGTTGGGGGCGGGAATTCGGCGGCGAGCGGGGCGCTTTGGGGCGCTGTGGAGCAGCCGCATGGCCGGTTCGCGGCGGCGGAGCGGGGAACGTCTGGCGGAGGGCTTCGCTTCTGCAAGGCGGTCGCCTCCCCGGCTGCCCGGCTGCCACGCGGCGGTGAAATTGCGCTCCGCCGGCAGCGGCGTGGCGAGCGCGAAGTGGCGTCGCGGGCGGCGTCACCGCTTCTGTGTGACGACCGCCTGACTCGTTGCCTGGCCGCCGCGGGCGATGAAATTGCCTTCGGCCGGCAGCGGCATGGCAACGGCGAAGTAGCGCCGCGGCCGCCACATCATTCGCCTGGCGGTGCGGAAATCGCCGCCCCGCCTCGCGGCAATTCGGAGCCTGCCCGAGGTTGGCGCTACCATACGCGTCTTTAGCTTGCAGAGTGCCATCGTGGACCACACCCACCATTCCTCCGATCCCGCCGTGGCCGAGCTGCGCGGCGGCTTCACCTCGACACGCTTCGTGCTCGTCGAACCCAGCCATCCCGGCAACGTCGGCGCGGCGGCGCGCGCGCTGAAGACGATGGGCTTCTCGCGGCTCGTGCTGGTGTCGCCGCGCGTGCCGCATGTGCAGAGCGATCCGGAAGCGATCGCGATGGCGAGCGGCGCCGACGACGTGCTCGCTTCTGCGCACGTCGTGCCGACCCTTGCCGACGCGTTGGTCGGCGTGCACTGGTCGATCGCGCTGACCGCGCGGCTGCGCGAATATGGTCCGCCGCAGTGGACGCCGCGTGCCGCGGCCGCGGTCGCGCATGAGCAGGCGGTGCATGGCGAGATCGCGCTGGTGTTCGGCAACGAGCGCACGGGTCTGTCGAACGAGGACGTCGAGCGCTGCAGCGCGCTCGCGCATATTCCGGCCAATCCGGCCTACAGCTCGCTGAATCTCGCGCAGGCCGTGCAGGTGCTGGCGTACGAATTGCGCACTGTGTATCTGTCCGAGGATGACGCGACGGCCCGCGCGCTGGTCACCGCTCAGGCGAGCGCGACGCAGGTCGAACCGGCCGGCCCGCGCGCGGCGAGCGACGAAATCGAAAGCATGTTCACGCATCTCGAGAGCGCGCTGGTCGCCCTCGACTTCCTCGATCCGGCCAATCCGAAGAAACTGATGTCGCGCTTGCGGCGGCTCTTCGCGCGCTCCGGGCTGGAGCGCGAGGAAGTGAACATCGTGCGCGGCATCGCAAAGCACATTCTGCTGAAGGCGAAGCGAACCGACGGCGACGCACCCTGAGCCGCATTCGGCCGACGACCTTGCCGGCAGCGTGGACTTCCGGCAGGTTTCTCGCAATCGACCTACAATCCCCGCAACGTTCTAACTAAATCTGCAGCCGTGCTAAGCGGCCGCATCGCCGTCATGCGTGACGCAGCAGTGTCGCAGCGCGCAGACGGTCCTTCTCCCACAACACACTGTCCCTGCCATGTTCACGAGACTTCGCGAAGACATCGCCACGATCCGCGAGCGCGACCCCGCCGCCCGCAGCGCATGGGAAGTGCTCACGTGTTATCCGGGGCTGCACGCGCTCGTGCTGCACCGGCTCGCGCATGTGTGCTGGCAGGCGAAGCGCCGCTGGCTCGCGCGTTTCATCTCGCAGATGGCGCGCTTCATGACCGGCATCGAAGTCCACCCGGGCGCGACGCTCGGGCGGCGCGTGTTCATCGATCACGGTATGGGGGTGGTGATCGGCGAAACCGCGCAGATCGGCGACGACTGCACGATCTATCAGGGCGTGACGCTCGGCGGCACGTCGCTCACGCGCGGTGCGAAGCGGCATCCGACGCTCGAACGCGGGGTGATCGTCGGCGCGGGCGCGAAGGTGCTCGGCGGCTTCACGATCGGCGCGGACGCGAAGATCGGCTCGAACGCCGTGGTGACGAAACCGGTGCCCGCGCGCGGCACGGCGGTGGGCAATCCGGCGCGGATCATCGTGCCCGCGGCGGCGAGCACCGCCAACGTGGACGGCAACGACGCCGCACGCGATGCGAAACGCGCGAGCGAACGCAGCGCATTCTGCGCATACGGCATCACGCCGAATGCGGACGATCCGGTGTCGCTGGCGATTCACGGGCTGATCGATCATGCCGCCACGCAATCGAAGCGTATCGATGAGATCGTCGACGCGCTGGAGCGCCTGGGCACGAGCCTCGAAGGTCTGCAAGGCTTGCAGGGCGCGGACGCGGCGTTGCTCGATTTGCGGCGCCTGTCGGCCGCGATTGCAGGGAAAGAGGAAGGTGCGGTGGCGCAGCGGTAATCGCCGGCGGGCCGGTCGTTGTGAAGGGTGGCGCCGGCTCGGGAGGTTTCTGGCGGGGTGGTTTCAGACGGCGGGCCTTGCCGCAGGAAGCAAAGCCGGCAAGCCCATTTCAAACGAGTCGGCAGCGAGCCGAGCTATTTCGGATCAGCGTGTCGTCAAGCGAGTCAGCGTAAAGCAAGTCGACTTCAAGCGGGTCGGCAGGGCAGTAAGCCAAAGATCAAACCGGCCAGAAGTCAGGCCACTCACGTCGACCAGTCTCACTCAGCCAGCCTCATCCCAACGGCAACGCCCGAATTCCATCCGCATCGATCCGCAGATACCCGCCGCGGTGGGCGCCATGGTCGAGATCCCAGTCCGGCAGAACCCAGCGTGTGCCGCCCGGCTCGCGATGCCGCGCGGGCAGATGCGTGTGCCCATGGATGATGGTCGCCGTTTTCGACGCTTTGAACAGCGCGGCAACGGCCTTCGCCGTCACGTCATACTTCAACGAGACCGGCCGCATGCGGCCATGCTCGCTCTTCGCGCGCATGTTTTCGGCGAGCCTCTGGCGCCAGCGAAACGGTGACGCGAGAAACAGCATCTGCGCGAAACGGTTGCGCGCGAAACGCCGGAACATCTGATAGCCACGATCCGCGGTGCACAAACCGTCGCCATGCGCGAGCGCGACACGGATGCCGAACGCGGTGATCACGAACGGATCGGGCAGCCAGATCGCGCCGGCCACTTTCATGAAGCGCTTGCCGAGCAGAAAATCGCGATTGCCGTGCATGATGTAGAGCGCGATGCCGCGCTCCGACAGCGTGTGCAGCAGCGCCGCAATACGCGCGACGAACGGCTCGACCAGCATGTCGTCGCCGACCCAGTACTCGAACAGATCGCCGAGTATGAACACCGAGTCCGCCTGCTCGGCGGTCACGCGAATGAAATGCTCGAACGCGGCGACCGTATGCGGGATCGCCTCGCTCAAATGAATGTCGGAGAGGAGAAAAAACGGGCGTGCGGCGCGCGGGCGTTGGCCCTCGCCAGGCACGCCCGCGGCGACGCTTCGCAGCGGCGTCTCTTGCAGCATTGAAGGTGCCTGATTTCAGTTCAAACGAGTCGACGCGTGGTGGATTAGTCGACGATCACAGCCTTTTCGATCACGACGTCGTCGGCGGGCACGTCCTGATGGAAGCCCTTCGAACCCGTCTTGACCTTCTTGATCTTCTCGACCACGTCCATGCCATCGACGACCTTGCCGAACACCGCGTAGCCCCAGCCCTGCGGCGTCGGCGACGAGTGGTTCAGGAAGTCGTTGTCGTTCACGTTGATGAAGAATTGTGCCGTCGCCGAATGCGGGTCGTTGGTGCGCGCCATCGCGATCGAGCCGTTGACGTTCTTCAGGCCATTGTTCGCTTCGTTGTTGATCGGCTCGGCCGTCGGCTTCTGCTTCATGCCGGGTTCGAAACCGCCGCCCTGGATCATGAAACCGTCGATCACGCGGTGGAACACCGTGTTGTCGTAGTGGCCGGCCTTCACGTAGTTGAGGAAGTTCTCAACCGACTTCGGTGCTTTCTCAGCGTCCAGTTCGAGTTTGATGACGCCGTGGTTCGTATGCAGTTCAACCATGATGGAATCCTTTGATGAACGGGTGGGTAAAAAGGGCGCGGCGAGTCGTCATGCGTTGCGTACTGCATTGACGGCGGCCCGCGCCGGGGCGTGGATTGTGCACCAACACGTCGACGTGCGGGCGTTGCTGTGCTGATTCGAGAGCACGCTTGCGTTCGTTCATGCGCGCTCGTCGTGCTTCGTCCGCTTAGCTGCTCACTTACTTGCCGACCACCGTGGCCGACTGGATCACGATCGGCGTCTTCGGCACGTCGCTCATCGGGCCGCGCGACGTGGTGGGCGTGGCTTCGATCTTCTTCACGACGTCCATGCCGCTCGTGACCTTGCCGAACACCGCATAGCCGCTGCCGTCCGGATTCGGATAATCGAGGCCGGCATTGTCCACCGTGTTGATGAAGAACTGCGCGGTGGCCGAATTCGGATCGCTGGTGCGCGCCATCGCGAGCGTGCCGCTCAGGTTCTTCAGACCGTTGCGGCTCTCCAGAGGAATCGGCGCGCGCGTCGGCTTCTCGGCGAAGCTCTGCGTGTAGCCGCCGCCCTGAATCATGAAGCCGGGAATCACGCGATGGAAGATCGTGCCGCTGTACTGGCCGGACTTCACGTAGTCGAGGAAATTCGCGACCGTCTTCGGCGCTTTCTCAGGATACAACTCGACGCGGATGTCGCCTTCCGATGTCTTGAGCAGCACGGACGGATGCGCGGCCTGCGAACCGGACTGGGCAAAAGCGGGTGCGTTTGCGATCAGGGCGGCGCTGCCGAGCGCCAACATCAACCATTTCATGAAAATCCTCGGGGTTGGAAAAAGCGGAGTGCCCACAACGTGCCGGCGTTACTGCGACGGCGCCATGTAGGGCGGCATGGCGAGCGAGCCGTTCGCGCCGCCGAACTGGAAGCTCGGTGTCTGGGGCATGGTCATGTTCGAGATGGCGCGGCCCGTGGCGCTGTCCGCGGGCGCTGCCGCTGCGGCGGACCTGGCCGACGCCCCCTTCTTCGGCGGCGAGACGATCTTCTGAATGTCGGCGAGACGCTGCGTGGTCGTGGCGCTCGCCTTGCCGAGCCCTTGCGCGTGACGGTAGGCTTCGCTCGCCATGCGCAGATACACGTCGCCGAGATTCTCGTACGCGAGGCCGTAGCTCGGGTTGGCCTTGGTGGCCGTTTCGAGCGCGGTGCGCGCTTCGATGAGATGGCCTTGCTTTGCGTACAGCGCGGCGAGGTTGTTATACGGCTCGGGCAATTCGGGGTACAACTGCGTGAGTTCGGTGAACGCCGCGATCGCTTCGTCGTCGCGATTCAGGTGCGCGAGCACGGTGGCGCGTTTGAACTTCGCCTGCGCGTCGCGCGGATTCGATGCGATGCGGGCATCGAGCTGGGTCAACGACGCTTCCCAGTTTTTCTGCGCAATCGACGCGTCGATTTCCGGCGTGTTATCGCGCACCGCGGGACCTTGCGGCATCACGCCGGCCTTCTGTGCATAGGCTGCCGCAACGGGCAGGGCCGCGAGAGCGACGGCCACGGTGACGCGCACGGCGAGGGTGCGCGCAGCACCGCGCATGAGGCCATTGCACGCCGTCGCGGCGAGGGTCGCAGCGCTGTGCGCGCGGCCGCTGGAAGGTTTCATAGGCTTGGGTCTGGATGTTATACTCCGACCCATTCTAACAAAAGGTCTGCGCGTTCCGTCGAACCGCAAACTGTCTTTTCGCCACTCGTGGTCGTCTCCGCTTTGAGCGCAGCTTGATCGCCGCACCAGGTGCGCCGGTTTTGCTGTATGCGACGCACCCGTCGTCTTTCTGGCGGGGCGCGGCGCGTCTGAAACACAATGCGGATTTCTTTCGGCCCACGCACCGTTCTCTATGGAATCACTGCGCATCTACAACACGCTCGCGCGTGACAAGCAAACTTTCGTGCCGCTGCAAGCAGGCGTCGTGCGGATGTACGTCTGCGGGATGACCGTGTACGACTATTGTCACGTCGGTCACGCGCGCGTGATGGTCGTGTTCGACATCGTGCAGCGCTGGCTGCGCACGCTCGGCTATGACGTGACCTACGTGCGCAACATCACGGATATCGACGACAAGATCATCCGCCGCGCCGTGGAGAACGGAGAGACGATCAAGTCGCTGACCGACCGCTTCATCGACGCGTTGCATGAAGACGCGGACGCGCTCGGCATCCAGCGGCCCGATCTCGAACCGCGCGCCACCGACTTCATTCCGCAGATGCTCGACATGATCGGGACGCTCGAAGCGAACGGCTACGCGTACCAGGCGAGCGACGGCGACGTCAACTACGCGGTGCGCAAATTCGCCGGCTACGGCAAGCTCTCGGGCAAGTCGCTCGAAGACCTGCGCGCGGGCGAACGCGTCGCGGCCAACGACGCGAAACAGGACCCGCTCGACTTCGTGTTGTGGAAGCAGGCGAAGCCTGACGAACCCGCCGACACCGGCTGGGAATCGAAGTACGGGCGCGGCCGTCCCGGCTGGCATATCGAGTGCTCGGCGATGGGCTGCACGCTGCTCGGCGATCAATTTGACATTCATGGCGGCGGCCAGGATCTGCAGTTTCCGCACCACGAAAACGAAATTGCGCAAAGTGAAGCCGCTACCGGTCAAACCTTCGTCAATTACTGGATGCACAACGGCTACGTACAGATCGACAATGAGAAGATGTCGAAGTCGTTGAACAATTTTTTTACGATTCGTGAAGTGCTGGCGCAGTACGATGCAGAGGTCGTGCGGTTTTTCATCGCACGCGCGCATTACCGCTCGCCGTTGAACTACAGCGACGTGCATATCGACGACGCCCGCAGCGCGCTCGCGCGTTTGTACACCGCGCTGAAGGACGTCACGCCGGACGCCGCGGAGCTCGACTGGAACGAAGCGCATGCGCAGCGTTTCCAGGCGGCAATGAACGACGACTTCAACACGCCGGTTGCAGTGTCGGTGTTGTTCGAGTTGGCAACTGAAGTGAACCGCACGCGCGACCCCGCGCTGGCCCGTCAATTGCGTGCGCTCGGCGCCGTGATCGGGCTGCTCGGCCGTGAGCCGCGCGCGTATCTGCAGCAGGCCGCGGGCACCGCAGCACAAGGCGCGCTCGAGCCCGCCGCGATCGAAGCGAAGATCGCCGCGCGCGTGGCCGCCAAGCAGGCGAAGGACTATGCGGCAGCAGACCGGATCCGGGCCGAATTGCTCGAGGCCGGCGTTGCACTTGAAGACAAACCCGGCGGGTTGACCGAGTGGCGGCGCGTGTGAGCGCACCTCGTACTTCCCTCTGATCGACTCGCCAGGCAGGAGGCAGGATGGCAACGGCCACGAAGACGCCGGCTAAACGAGCCGCGTCTCAGACAAACGCGGCAGCTGCGGCAAAGTCGACACGCACGTCGGCTCGCGCGGGCAGCGGCGCAGTACAGAAAGCATCGTCGAAAGCCACTGCGGTGGCGGCGAAGAGCGCAGCGGGCGTAGGAGCGTCAGCGAAGAAGGCCACGCTCAAGCGTGCGCTCAACGGGACGTCGGCGCACGCGCCTGTCGCAAAGCGCGCCAAGGCGTCGCGTGTAAAAGGCAATGGCGCATTGCCGGCCGAACTCGCCGGCGACGTGCAGGAACTCGCGCGCGACACCAACGCGGGCGAAGTCGTGCGCAAGACGCGCGCATCGGCGAGCGCCGGTGGCGAAGCGGCGAGTGCGAGCGATGCGGCGGTGCCCGTGCAGATCGGCGGCCTCACGCCCGAAGTCACGCGTCCGGCGTATTGGGACAAGGCGTGTGCGGACCTCGTCAAGCGCGACCGTATTCTGAAGAAGCTGATTCCGAAATTCGGCCCGGTGCATCTGCTGAGCCGTGGCGATCCGTTCGTCACGCTCGCGCGCTCGGTGGTGGGGCAGCAGATTTCGGTCGCGTCCGCCCAGGCGGTGTGGGCGAAAGTCGAGGGCGCGTGTCCGAAGCTCGTGCCGCAGCAGTTCATCAAGCTCGGTCAGGAGAAGCTGACCGCGTGCGGGTTGTCCAAACGCAAGGCCGAGTACGTGCTCGATCTCGCGCAGCATTTCGTGTCGGGTGCATTGCACGTCGGCAAGTGGATGTCGATGGAAGATGAGGCGGTGATCGCCGAGCTCACGCAGATTCGCGGCATCGGCCGCTGGACCGCGGAGATGTTCCTGATCTTCAATCTGTCGCGTCCCGATGTGCTGCCGCTCGACGACCTCGGCCTGATCCGCGCGATCAGCGTCAACTATTTCAGCGGCGAACCGGTCACGCGCAGCGAAGCGCGCGAGGTCGCGGCGAACTGGGAACCGTGGCGCACGGTCGCGACCTGGTATATGTGGCGTAGTCTCGATCCGTTGCCGGTCGACTACTGAACAACAAGAAACGAGGCTATCTCAAAAACTATCGATTGTTAGATTTCGATAGTTGCGAGATGGTTTTGACAGCGGCGAGCGCGGTTAGAATACGCGCTGCCGGTAAGTCCAAGGATTACAACCAATGAAGACCACCTTTCTGGATTTCGAACAGCCAATCGCTGAACTCGAAGCGAAGATCGAAGAATTGCGCTTCGTGCAGGACGATTCGGCCGTCGATATTTCGGAAGAGATCGAGCGGCTGTCCAAGAAGAGTCAACAGCTCACCAAAGATCTGTACGCGAACCTCACGCCGTGGCAGGTTTCGCAAATCGCCCGTCATCCGCAACGCCCATACACGTTCGATTACGTGAGCGAGCTGTTCACCGATTTCCACGAGCTGCATGGCGACCGCAACTATGCGGACGACCTGTCGATCGTCGGCGGCCTCGCGCGTTTCAACGGCCAGGCCTGCATGGTGATCGGCCATCAGAAGGGCCGCGACACGAAGGAGCGCGCGCTGCGCAACTTCGGCATGCCGCGCCCGGAAGGCTATCGCAAGGCCGAACGCCTGATGCGTCTGGCCGAAAAATTCAACCTGCCGATCTTCACGTTCATCGACACGCCGGGCGCGTATCCGGGCATCGGTGCGGAAGAACGCGGCCAGTCGGAAGCGATCGGCCGCAATCTGTATGTGATGGCCGAACTGAAGACGCCGCTGATCGCGACGATCATCGGTGAGGGCGGCTCGGGCGGCGCGCTGGCTATCGCTGTCGGCGATAGCGTGCTGATGCTGCAGTTCTCGACCTACTCGGTGATTTCGCCGGAAGGCTGCGCGTCGATTCTGTGGAAGAGCGCCGCGAAGGCGCCGGAAGCTGCGGAAGCGCTCGGCCTGACCGCGCATCGTCTGAAGGCGCTCGGTCTGATCGACAAGATCGTCAACGAGCCGCTCGGCGGCGCGCATCGCGACCCGAAGGGCATGGCCGCCATGCTGCGCCGCGCGCTCGCCGACTCGCTGCGCCAGTTCCAGGGCATGAGCATCAACGACCTGCGTCAACGCCGTTTCGAACGGTTGATGTCGTACGGCAAGTTCAAGGAAACGACGCCGGGTGCCTGAGCCCGCGCGCGTTCTCTTTCGTCCATCAGCGCTTCGCGCGCTAACGACGTGACTCCCATCGCCGCTTCGCCTGCCGAGCGCCTCGTTATCGAGGCAGTCGGCCTGGCGCTGTCCGCGCTTCCCGCAAGCGCGCGCATCGCGGTGGCATTCAGCGGCGGTGTCGATTCGAGCGTGCTGCTCGATGCCGCAGTGCGTGTCGCGGGCGCGTCGCGTTGTGTCGCGCTGCATGTGCATCACGGGCTGAGTCCTCATGCAGATGCGTGGCTCGCGCATTGCCAGGCGTTCGCGCAGGAACGCGGCGTCGAATTCGACGCGCGGCGCGTCGAGGTGTCGCGTGCTAGCGGCGTGAGCGTCGAGGCGGCGGCGCGCGATGCGCGTTATCGCGCGCTGGATGCGATGTGCGCGGCGCGCGGCATTCACACGCTCTGGCTCGCGCAACACGCCGACGATCAGGCGGAAACCGTCCTGCTGCAACTGCTACGCGGCGCGGGTCTCGCGGGCCTCGCGGCGATGGCGCCCGAGTTCACGGCGCCTGGCGCGTGCGCGGCGCGCGTGAGGTCGTTGCTACATCTGTTGCGCGCGCAACTCGAGCACTATGCGAGCGCGCGCGCCTTGCACTGGATCGATGACGAGTCGAATGCGGACACCCGCTACGCGCGCAATGCGTTGCGTCACGAGGTGACGCCGGCGCTGGCGGTCCACTTTCCCGGTTTTCGGGACGCGCTGGCGCGCACGGCCGCGCATGCTGCGTCCGCGCAGCGCCTGCTCGATGCGCTCGCGCGCATCGACATGGACGCGGTGTCCGCGGACGAAGGGCGCGCGCTGTCGCACGATGCGCTACTCGCGCTCGACGACGATCGTGCGCTCAATCTGATGCGTTACTGGATGCGCACGTTGGGTCTCGCGGCGGCATCGAGCGCGCGTCTGAGCGATGCGTTGCGCCAACTGCGCGAAGTGGACGCGGCGGCCGACGGGCATCGTCTGCGTGTCGATCATGCGGGCCAGGCGTTGCGCAGCTATCGCGGTCTCGTGTATTGGGAAGCGGGCGACAGCAGGGACGCCGCCGATGAAACCGCGCTCGCCGCGCGCGAGATCAGCGAACTCGCGTGGCAGGGCGAATCGATCTGGCGTTTGCTGCAATGGCGGGGCACGTTTGTGTTTGCGCTCGAGGAGCAGGGGACTGCAGAGGCAGGCTCGGATGCCAATGCGACACTCCCCCTCGACGTCCTGCGACGCGCTGTGCTGAGCGCCCGCTCGCGCAGCGGCGGCGAACGAATGCGCACGAGCGACGCGCCCGGCGCACCGACCCGAACGCTCAAGAACCTGTTCCAGGAACGCGGCATCCCGGCATGGAAGCGCGACGTGCCACTGCTCTATATCGGCGACGAACTGCTGTTCGTGCCTTGGCTCGGCGTGAATCGCGCAGCGTTGCCGGCCTCGGCCGACACCGGCGGAGCACGCATCAGAATCATTTGGCGCGAAGACCTGCTGATCGCCTGACCGGCCGGTCGGACTGCGCTGTGAAGCGAGCGACAATCCGGGAAATAGGGCGCAAATCCCCACGAAACAAGCGTTTGCAGCACTGATTTCGCGGCTTTCGATGGCCGCTGCGGCTTGTCTTTTTACGCCCAATCGGGTACGTTTACCTGCTTGCCCGACCCGATTTCGCCGTCGCTTTTGTCGCTATCGCCGGTTGCGAGCGTGATCCGTCGTTTCCCGTTAAGTCACTAGCGATCATTCCCGGGCAAACCCGCGCGTGTTGCACGCGCGCTGCATTTACGCCGCCACACACTTTGCCGTCGTTCACAAGACGTTGCGCTCCTGTGCTTTTGTGCGGTCATCTCCAGCGCGCCAGCGCGGTTTCTCTTCCAGTTCAGAACGACAATGGCACTCATCGTACATAAATACGGCGGCACCTCGATGGGCTCGGTCGAGCGCATCAAGAACGTCGCCAAGCGCGTCGCGAAATGGCATAAGGCCGGCCACAAGATGGTCGTCGTGCCGTCGGCGATGTCCGGCGAAACCAACCGCTTGCTCGGTCTCGCGAAAGAAATCACGGCTCAACCGAGCGCGCGCGAACTCGATATGATCGCCGCCACGGGCGAACAGGCCAGTTCGGGCCTGCTCGCCATTGCGTTGCAGGACGCCGGCGTCGACGCGGTCAGCTATGCAGGCTGGCAAGTGCCGATCAAAACGGATAGCGCGTTCACGAAAGCGCGCATCAGCGAAATCGACGGCGAGCGCGTGTTGCGCGACCTCGACGCAGGCAAGGTGGTGGTGATCACCGGCTTCCAGGGCATCGATCCGGACGGCCACATCACCACGCTCGGCCGCGGCGGTTCGGACACGTCGGCCGTCGCAGTCGCGGCGGCACTGAAAGCCGATGAGTGCCTGATTTATACCGACGTCGACGGCGTGTACACGACCGACCCGCGCGTGGTCGAAGAAGCGCGCCGGCTCGATCGCGTAACGTTCGAAGAAATGCTGGAAATGGCCAGCCTGGGTTCGAAGGTGCTGCAGATCCGTTCGGTGGAATTCGCCGGCAAATATCAGGTGAAGACGCGCGTGCTGTCGAGCCTGACCGATCCGCTGATGCCGCTCGACGCTGAAATGAAGTCGGGCACCCTGATTACTTTTGAAGAAGACGAGACCATGGAAAAAGCAGTCATCTCGGGTATCGCGTTCCAGCGCGACGAAGCTCGTATCGCCGTGATGGGTGTGCCCGACAAGCCGGGCATCGCCTATCAGATTCTCGGCCCGGTGGCGGACGCAAATATCGACGTCGACATGATCATCCAGAACCAGAGCGTCGAAGGCAAAACGGCGTTCACGTTCACGGTCGGCCGTGGCGACTATCAGCGCGCCATGGAGATCCTCACCGGCCAGGTGCAGGGTCATGTGCAAGCCGAAAAGGTGCTCGGCGATCCGAAGGTGTCGAAGGTGTCGGTGGTCGGCGTCGGTATGCGTTCGCATGTCGGCATCGCGAGCACGATGTTCCGCACGCTGTCGGAAGAGGGCATCAACATCCAGATGATCTCAACGTCCGAAATCAAGATTTCGGTGCTGATCGACGAGAAGTACATGGAACTCGCGGTGCGCGCGCTGCATAAGGCGTTTGATCTGGATCAGGCGTAAATGGTTTGAATAACGGGGCGCAACGAAGCGCCCCGTTTGCTCTGGCGCGACCAATGCGAATAAATTGCGTCGGCAATGACAAACCTGGCACAAAAAGTGTTCTTCAGACATTGACCTTCGACGTTCGGCCCGCTATTATCTTGGCTTCGTCGCACTGACTCCCTGTGCGACAGAAAGTTTGGGAGACGTGGCCGAGAGGTCGAAGGCACTCCCCTGCTAAGGGAGCATCTGGGCCAAAACCTGGATCGAGGGTTCGAATCCCTCCGTCTCCGCCAGCAATGGCGGCAAACCCCGCAGAGTCCAGGCTCTGCGGGGTTTTGTTTTTTCAGCTCGTAGTTCAGTGTGGATGCGCGTCGGCACTTGCTAAATGCTGGCGAAACAGCCGTGCTGTTTGTGTTTGCATCGACGATGCCTGTTTGTCGATGCCCATTGTCACAGCGACGAAAGCGCGATAAGTGCATCGCACGCATCGAGCACGCTTGAACGCCGCGCGTACTTCAATTACAACCCTGCCTCGTTTTCACCAGAATGCGCTCGCGTGTAACCAGACGTTACGTAGCCGCCGACGCTGCGATGTTGTGCATCAGTTATTACAAACGTGAAATACGCGGAACGCTGCCTTGCGTTATATTTCCGCCCACAGAACACATTCTTTCAAAGGGTGATCAATGAAGTCCGCTCGTTTAGTTCCACTTCTGCTCGGGGTATTGACGTTGGGTGCATCGGGTGCGGCAATGGCCTCAGGGCTCAACGTTGGGGTCAATATCGGCATTCCCGCGCCGGTCTACGTTGCGCCGGCGCCGATCTACGCACCGCCTCCGCCGCCTCCGCCGCCCGTCGTGTATCAGCCGGCTCCGGTGTACTACGGTGGCCCGTCGATCGTCGTCGGCTGGCATGGCGACCGCTACTGGGACGGCCGCCGCTACTGGGCGCGCGATGACTGGTATCGCCACCATCCGCCGGGCCACAGCGACTACGGCCACCATCACTACGACAATCATCGCGGCTGGCACTAAGCGGTCGAGCGCGATCAGGTTGGCGTCGTCGATTCAGGAAAAAACCGCCCGGCAGGGCGGTTTTTTTTATGCCTGTCACGCATGCACGCCCTGCTTGCGAATAGAGCGGCCGCGACGCGAGCTGCGCCCGCGTGTTGCAGCCTATACGTCATGCCGTGATATTCGTCGCGAAACCGTAGACGCCTTCAATATTCACTCGGCTGCCGCGGCCATCCCGCCCACCACCGCATTGAAGCCGCTATCGACGTGCACGATTTCGGCCGTCACGCCGGCCGCCAGATCCGACAGCAGGAACGCCGCGGTATTGCCGACCTGTTCGATCGTTACGTTGCGTCTGAGCGGCGCATTCTGCTCGACGAAGTCGAGAATCTTGCCGAAGCCCTTAATGCCGCTCGCGGCCAGCGTCCTGATCGGTCCCGCCGAAATGCCGTTCACGCGCACGCCCTTCGCGCCGAGCGACACCGCCAGATAACGCACGCTAGCTTCGAGCGAAGCCTTGGCGAGCCCCATCGTGTTGTAGTTCGGAATCGCGCGTTCGGCGCCGAGGTAGCTTAGCGTCAGCAACGACGCGTCCGGCGTGAACATCGACTGTGCGGCCCTGGCGAGCGCCGGGAAGCTGTACGCGGAGATGTCGTGCGCGATGCGGAAGTTTTCGCGCGTCATGCCGTCGAGGAAATCGCCGGCAATCGCTTCGCGCGGTGCAAAGCCGATCGAGTGAACGAGTCCGTCGAGGCCGTCCCAGTGTTCCTTGAGCGAAGCGAAGAGGGCGTCGATCTGTGCGTCCTCGGCGACGTCGCAGGGAAATACGAGGTTGCTGCCGAATTCGGTGGCGAATTCGGTGATGCGCGCCTTGAAGCGCTCGCCGACATAGGTGAAGGCCAACTCGGCGCCTTCGCGCCGGCAGGCTTGCGCGATGCCGTAGGCAATCGAGCGGTTCGACAGCAAGCCGGTTAGCAGGATGCGTTTGCCAGCGAGGAAGCCCATGACATCTCCTGAACGTTCGGCGCGCCGCGCACGCGAAGATCGCGCGCTCGGGATGCGCGGACCGCGCGGATTAATTGGGTAGAATTCTCTCACACTGCAATTGCCCACTGACCAACAAGGCCCCTATGACAATTGGCTCGCGACGGGTTCAAACGCCTCCTGCATTTCGATGCCGCGTGATTGACGAACCCTCGCACGGCCCCGCGCGTGCCGGGCTGGCAGTGGTGTGCCGTGCATGGCGTCCGGTGCGCGCCGTGGCGACAGCCTGCTTGTTTGCCATGGCTGGATTGCTCGCGGCGTCGCAGGCTCACGCGGCGCATGCGATCGCCCAATACGGCGAGCCGAAATACCCGGCCGGTTTCAAGCACTTCGACTACGTCAATCCGGATGCGCCGAAGGGCGGCACGCTGGTGCTGGCCAACCCGAGCCGTCTCACGAGCTTCGACAAGTTCAATCCGTTCACGCTGCGCGGCAATACGGCGCCCGGCGTGGACCTGCTGTTCGAAAGCCTGACTGTGGGCAGCAGCGATGAAGTCGCGTCCGCCTACGGGCTGCTCGCCGACGACATCAACGTCGCGTCGGACGGCATGTCGGTGACGTTTCACATCAATCCGCGCGCGCGTTTTTCCAACGGCGATCCGGTCACCGCCGACGACGTCAAGTTCTCGCTCGACACATTGAAGAGCCCGCAGGCCGCACCGCAATTCGCATCGATCTTCGGCGAGATCGAGCGCGCGGTGGTGGTCGATCCGCACACGGTCCGCTTCGAGTTTCGCCAGCGCAATCGCGAGTTGCCGCTGCTCGCGGGCGGCATGCCGGTGTTCTCCCGCAAGTGGGGATTGAAGGCGGACGGCAGCCGCATTCCGTTCGATCAGCTCGCATTCGAAAAGCCGATCTCCAGTGGCCCGTATCTGATCGAGCAGTACGACAACGGCCGCACCATCACCTATCGGCGCGACCCGAATTACTGGGGCGTGGATTTGCCGGTGCGCGTCGGCATGAACAACTTCGATCGCATCGTCTACAAGCTGTACTCGGATGCCACCGCGCGGCTCGAAGCGTTCAAGGCGGGCGAATACGATGCGCTGGTCGAATACGTCGCACGCAACTGGGTGCGGCGCGATGTCGGCAAGAAGTTCGATAGCGGCGAGCTGATCAAGCGTGAGTTCTCGCAGCACAACGGCACGGGCATGCAAGGCTTCATCCTGAACACGCGTCGGCCGTTGTTCCAGGACGTGCGCGTGCGCAAGGCGCTCGATCTCGCGCTCGACTTTCAGTGGCTGAACCGGCAACTGTTCTTCAATCAATACCGGCGTATCGACAGCTTCTTCGCCAATACGGATTTGCAGGCGAAGGGCCTGCCTTCGCCGGGCGAGCTGGCCTTGCTCGAGCCGTGGCGAGCGCAACTCGACCCCGCCGTATTCGGTCCGCCGCCGAAGCAGCCGGACACCGATGCACCGGGCTCGCTGCGCGCCAATCTGCTGCAGGCGCGCGAGCTGTTGCAGGAAGCCGGCTGGACCTATAGCGACGGCGCATTGCGTAACGCCAAAGGCGAGCCGTTCCAGTTCGAGATTCTCGACGACTCCGGCTCGGCTGCGTCGATGGAGCCGATCGTCGCGACTTTCATCCGCAATCTGCAGAAGCTCGGCATTACCGCGACGTTTCGTGTGTCGGACTACGCGGTCTATCAGAAGCGTCTGGACGCGTTCGACTTCGACGTCACCACACTGCGCATGCCGGACGTGCAGGTGCCGGGCTCGGAGCAGATCGAGCGCTTCGGCAGCAAGGCCGCCGATACCAAGGGCTCGGACAACGCGATCGGCTTGAAGTCGCCGGTGGTCGACGCCGTTCTGAACGCGCTCGTGCATGCGCAGACGCGCGAGCAACTGGTCGATGCGACGCATGCGCTCGACCGGCTGCTGATGCATGGCTACTATGTCGTGCCGCATTGGTACAGCGGCACGCATCGGGTGGCGTTCAAGCGCGGGCTCGCGTGGCCGAAGACGCTGCCGCTGTACTATGGCGCGGAAGGCTGGATCACGTCGATGTGGTGGCACGAGCAACCGCAGCCCCATGCGCAGCCTCAGCCGCAACCGCACTCGTAGCCACAACCGCAGCCGCGCCAGCGCGCCCCTCACTTATCGTCTTCGCACCGGAACGCCGCCTATGTGGAGCTACATTCTCAAACGCCTGTTGCTGATGATCCCGACCTTGCTCGGCGTACTGACGCTGACCTTCGTCGTGATCCAGTTCGTGCCGGGTGGCCCGGTCGAACAGATGCAGCACGAATTGCGCAAAGGCGCGGAGGGCGGCGCGCCGTTCGGTCTGCGCTCGCATAGCGGCGTCGACGCGCAACAGCTCGCGCAGCTGAAGCAACTGTACGGCTTCGACAAGCCGCCGCTCGAACGTTACGTGCTGATGCTCAAGCGCTTCTCGACCTTCGACCTCGGGCAGAGCTATTTCCGCCATCAAAGCGTCTGGTCGCTGATCGTGTCTAAGCTGCCGGTGTCGATCAGCATCGGCCTGTGGACCTTCTTCCTCACGTACCTCATATCGGTGCCGCTCGGCATCGCGAAGGCGGTGCGCAACGGCTCGCGCTTCGATATCGCGACGAGCCTCGTGGTGCTGATCGGCTACGCGATTCCGGGCTTCGTGCTTGGCGTGCTGCTGCTCGTGCTGTTCGGCGGCGGCACGTTCCTGCAAGTGTTTCCGCTGCGCAATCTCACCTCGGACAACTGGGCGCAGCTGAGTCTCGGCGGCAAGATCGTCGACTATCTGTGGCACATCACGTTGCCGATCACCGCGTCGGTGGTCGGCAGTTTCGCGGTCGTCACGATGTTGACGAAAAACGCTTTTCTCGACGAGATCCGCAAGCAATACGTGCTGACTGCGCGCGCCAAAGGTTTGTCGGAGAAGCGCGTGCTGTGGAAGCACGTGTTCCGCAATGCGCTGTTGCCGTTGATCGTGGGTTTTCCGGCAGCGTTCGTCGGCGCGTTCTTCACGGGCAGTCTGCTGATCGAAACGCTTTTTTCACTCGACGGGCTCGGGCTGCTCTCGTATGAATCGGTGGTGCGGCGCGACTATCCGGTCGTGCTCGGCACGCTGTATCTGTTCACGCTGATCGGCCTCGCGACCAAGCTGATCTCCGACCTCTGCTATGTGTGGGTCGATCCCCGCATCCAATTCGAACAACTGGAGCGCTGATGAATCGAGCCCGTCTTTCCGTCGACGCGGCGGCCCGCACGGAACCCGCGCGCGCGTTCGTGTCGCCGTCGCCCGCGCGCCGTGTGTGGCAGCGTTTTCGCCAGCAGCGCCTCGGCTACTGGAGTCTGATCGTGTTCGTGGTGGCGTTCGCGGCGAGCCTCGCAGGTCCGCTGTGGTCGAACGACAAGCCGCTGGTGGTGCGCTACGATGGCCACCTGTATTTCCCGATGTTCAAGACTTACGCGGAGACCGCCTTCGGCGGCGATTTTCCGACACCGGCGGATTATCTCGATCCGTATATCAAGCACCGCTTCGACGCGCCGGGCAACTTCGCGGTGTATCCGCCGAATCACTATTACTACGACACGCTGAATTACTTCTCGAAGGCGCCGAACCCTGCGCCGCCGTCGCGCGAGAACTGGCTCGGTACCGACGACCGCGGCCGGGACCTGTTCGCGCGGCTGCTCTACGGCTTCCGGGTGTCGGTGGAGTTCGGACTCGTGCTGACGCTGATCGGCACGGTACTCGGCATCGCCGCGGGCGCCGTGCAGGGTTACTTCGGAGGACGTATCGATATCGTCGGGCAGCGGTTGATCGAAATCTGGAGCGCGATGCCGGAGCTTTACCTGCTGATCATTTTCTCGTCGATCTTCGAGCCGGGCTTCCTTCTGCTGATCGTGCTGCTCTCGCTGTTCGGCTGGATCGGCCTGTCCGATTACGTGCGCGCGGAGTTTCTGCGCAATCGTCATCAGGACTACGTGCGCGCGGCGCGAGCGATGGGTTTGTCGAACTGGCAGATCATGTGGCGTCACGTGCTGCCCAACAGCCTGACACCGGTGATCACGTTCCTGCCGTTCCGCATGAGCGGTGCGATTCTCGCGCTGACGAGCCTCGACTTTCTCGGCCTCGGCGTGCCGTCGCCGACACCGAGCCTCGGCGAACTGCTCGCACAAGGCAAGGCGAATCTCGACGCGTGGTGGATCTCGCTGTCCACTTTCGGCGTGCTGGTCGCGATGCTGTTGCTGCTGACCTTCATGGGCGACGCGCTGCGCAACGCGCTCGACACCCGCATCTCCGATGCGATGCGCGCTGGAGGCAATCAATGAGCGCAACGCTTCAGAACGGCGCGCCGCCGCTGCTGGAACTCGAGCATCTGCGCGTGAGCTTCGGCGACACCGTCGCGGTGGACGACGTCACGCTCGCGATCGAGCGGGGCGAGCGGGTGGCGCTGGTCGGCGAGTCGGGCTCGGGCAAGAGCGTGACCGCGCTATCGATCCTGCGGCTCCTGAGCGACGCGCAAGTGAGCGGCTCGATCCGTTTCGACGGCGAGGAGCTGCTGGCCAAAAGCGAACGCGAGATGCGCGGCATGCGCGGCTCGGACATCGCGATGATTTTTCAGGAGCCGATGACCGCGCTCAATCCGCTTTATACGGTCGGCGACCAGATTGCGGAGACCATCGTCGTCCATGACGGCGTGACGGCGAGCGAGGCGCGCAAGCGCGCGGTCGCGCTGCTCGGGCGCACCGGTATCGCCGAGCCGGGCAAGCGCGTGAACAGTTACCCGCATCAACTGTCGGGCGGGCAGCGCCAGCGCGCGATGATCGCGATGGCGCTCGCGTGCCGTCCGCGGCTGTTGCTCGCCGACGAGCCGACCACGGCGCTCGACGTGACGATCCGCGCGCAGATCGTCGACCTGCTGCTGGAACTGCAGCGCGACGAAGCGCAAAAGCGCGGCATGGCCGTGCTGCTGATCACACACGATCTGAATCTGGTGCGGCACTTCGCGCAGCGCATCGCGGTGATGGAGCGGGGCGTGCTGGTCGAGAGCGGGCCGGTTGAGCAGGTGTTCGACGCGCCGCAGCATCCGTACACGGAGCGCCTGCTGGCGAGCCGGCCGCAGCGCACGGTGGTGCCGGTACTGCCGATCTCGCCCGTGCTGCTCGAGGCGCGTGAGGTCTGCGTCGACTTCAAAACGAAGCTGCCGGGCTTTGCCGGCTGGTTCCGCTCGGGACGGTTTCGCGCGGTCGCCGAGGCGAACGTGTCGGTTCGGCAGGGCGAGACGCTGGGGATCGTCGGCGAATCGGGGTCCGGCAAGTCGACCCTCGCGATGGCGTTGCTCGGTCTGCAGCGCACCGTGCACGGCGCGATCGAATTTCAGGGCAGGGTGCTCGGCAGCTATCGTGGCGCCGAGCAGACCGCCTTACGGTCGAACATGCAGGTTGTGTTTCAGGATCCGTTCAGTTCGCTTTCACCGCGTCAGACGATCGAGCGGATCGTCGGCGAAGGGCTGGCGCTGCATCGGCCGCAGATGACCCCGCAAGCGCGGCGCGACAAGGTGATCGCGGTGCTGCGCGAAGTCGGGCTCGACCGCACGGTGCTGTACCGCTATCCGCACGAATTTTCCGGCGGCCAGCGGCAGCGGATTGCGATTGCGCGCGCTTTGGTGCTCGAACCACGCGTGCTGATCCTCGACGAACCGACCAGCGCGCTCGACGTTTCCATTCAGCAGCAAGTGCTGAAACTGCTCGCCGGGTTGCAACAGAAGTACAACCTCGGCTTCGTTTTCATCAGCCATGATCTGGCCGTGATCGGGGCAATGGCGCACCGCGTCGCGGTGATGCAAAACGGTTCGATTGTCGAAAGCGGAGAGGTTGAGAAGATTTTTGCGACACCCGCGCACCCTTACACGCGAAAGCTGCTGAAAGCGGCGCTTGACCGTTGATTTTTCACCCTTTCACCAATTGGGTGCGTATCTCGATTGAATTTTTCTATTTGTTTTGACACGTGAATACTTACTGGCTAGTATCGACCAAACTTTTTTCCGTAGACCCCTGATTTTTTGGCAAAAACTACCGACCAATGCGGCACAGAAACTTAACCCAGGCTTGCACGCGCGTCGTCGCCGGGATGTTCATTGGCGTCTTGATGGCAGCAGCTCCCGGCGCTTTCGCCGACGAAGTAAGCAGTTTCAATCAGAATGCCTCACTTTCGACCTCCACCGGGTCGAATCCCTTGTCCTTCTCCAGCCCGCAAGCAGGCGCTTCCGACAGCGACAGCGGCGCCAAATCGTTCCTGTCCGGCATGGCTGGCAAAGCGGGCGACGTAGTGGTCGGCGCGCTGAACATGATCGGCGTTCGCTACCGTTGGGGCGGCAACACGCCTGATTCGGGGCTCGATTGCAGCGGTTTCGTACGCTACGTGTTCCAGGACACGCTCGGCATGGCGCTGCCGCGCCGCGCGGAAGAAATGAGCCGCGTCGGCGAAAAGGTTCGCGTGAGCGACCTGAAGCCGGGCGATCTGGTGTTCTTCAACACGATGCGCCGTACGTTCTCACACGTGGGCATCTATATCGGCGACAACAAGTTCGTGCATTCGCCGTCCACGGGCAGCACGATCCGCGTCGACGACATGGATAGCGGCTATTGGGAAAAGCGCTTCACCGGTGCGCGCCGGATCGAGGCGTCGTATCAGGAAGGCGAAGATCTGCGCAAGCGCGTGAATGCGACGATCGGCGGGAATAACTGATTCCGGCCGCGTCGGTGTTTTAGCGCGATAAAAAGCCTGCTTCGGATGAAGCAGGCTTTTTGCATTCTGGTGGCGGTTTAAGAGCGGCGAGGTGGTTGTCTTGTGCGATTTTCGGGCCGGATAGGCTGAATTTGCGCCGGCTCTTGCTGAGGGCTCCGCCCGAACTTTGACCAGCTGCCGTGCCGGTGGCAGCCCACCGGCGCCGTCCCAGCCTCCGCCCCGGCCAACTTACGCCGTCGGCCGGCTCGCGGCCAGCTTGCGCTGCAACTCCGGCATCATCTTCGCCACCGCTTCCTCGCCCGCGAGAATCGCCGCGTTGCGCTGCGAAAAATCGCTGCCGCTCATCGCGGCCAGATTTGGCCGGATCACGACATCGGCGTACTTGTCGAGTTCATAGGCCTTGATCGTCTGGCCCATGATGGTGAAGGTCTGCATCAGCACGTCGAACGAACTGGCGGTCAGGCCGCTCTCCGGGCGCTGCGAAATATCCACGGCGATCACGAAGTCCGCGCCCATCTTGCGTGCGAACGAGGCGGGCACCGGGCTCACCAGACCGCCGTCGACATATTCGTGACCGCCGATCTTCACCGGCTCGAAAATCGACGGCACGCTGCACGACGCGCGCACCGCGACGCCCGTGTTGCCGCGCTGGAACAGAATCGGCTGACCGGTTTTCAGATCTGTGGCCACCACGCCGAGAGGCTTCGCCATCTTCTCGATCGGACGGTTGTTCAGCGTCGTGTTCAGATAGTTCTGCAGCGCGATGCCTTGCAGGAAGCCCCGCGTGCGAAATGGCATCGCCCAGTCGCTTATCGACGCCTCGTCCATGGTCAGCGCGAGCTTGTTCAACGCAAAGCCGTTCATACCCGATGCGTACAGCGCCCCGACCACCGATCCGGCGCTGGTGCCAGCCACCAGATCGACATGGATGTTGCGCGCCTCCAATGCCTTGATCACGCCGATGTGCGCGAAGCCGCGCGCGGCGCCGCCGCCCAGCGCCAGCGCGACACGGACCGGCCGCTGCGCTTTGTCGAGCGGTGGCGGGTTGGCGGTGGGCGTGGCGGCGACCGGCGAGTTGTCGGTTTTGCCGCCGCCGGTCGTGGTGCAGGCGGCCAGCACCGCCGAGGCGGCTGCCAATGAAAAGTTGCGGCGGGCGAGACGGGGCGACGAGGGTTTCAACGAGTTCTCCAGCAACGGCGCGGGCGACGCGACCGGCGTCGCCGCGGGCCGCGTTCAGACTGATAGTCAAACGGACAGGATCGCCAGCGGCAATTCCACGCACTGCAGATCTATCGGCAACCGCAGCGCGCGCACATCATAAATCAAAGGCCCACGCGCGCGGCGGCCTGGTAATGAAACGTTGCAGAGGAAGCATTCGAGTGGCTTGGGGCGGTTTCGCCGAGGCTTCAGGGCGGCTGCTCGGGCTCGGGCTCGGCGCACGTGCGCGGCCGGAGCGGTGCGCAGGCGCCTCGGCTCAGCTCGGCGAAACACGCGTCTCGCGCAGCGCGCGAGCGGCTCGGTTGCCTTCAGCCGGTCCCCGTTGAAACATAGCCCTGCGACCAGGCCAGCGGGCGCCGCAGTCCACTGCTCGCACGATACATCCCGGAAGTTTGCCGGGCGCACGCGCGCCGACACCGCCAAGCCAGCCCTTAAAGCCCATTCCACACGCTAGCCGAGGCCTCGCGGACACCGCCATCGTCCATTCGGCCGAGGCCAGGCAACGCGCGCGCGGAAGGTATAATTCGCCTCTCGCATTTAATTCCCTCGTGTCCATGCACGGCGCTTTTCCGCCGCATGGGCGCGGTCCGCTGCCGCGCCTGACGGGCTATGTCCGCCCGGGCGCCGGCGCCAGTCTTCGAGTAACCGCTAATGACCACCTCCGTTCGTACCCGTTTCGCACCGAGTCCCACCGGCTTCATCCACCTCGGCAACATTCGCTCCGCGCTTTATCCGTGGGCGTTCGCGCGCAAGATGAAAGGGACCTTCGTGCTGCGGATCGAGGACACCGACGTCGAGCGCTCCACCAGTGAATCCGTCGATGCCATTCTCGAAGGCATGGCGTGGCTCGGCCTCGATTTCGACGAAGGCCCGTTCTACCAGATGCAGCGCATGGACCGTTACCGCGAAGTGCTCAAAGAGATGCAGGACGCCGGGCTCGTTTACCCGTGCTACATGTCGACCGAAGAGCTCGACGCGCTGCGTGAACGGCAGCGCGAAGCCGGCGAAAAGCCGCGCTACGACGGCACGTGGCGCCCCGAACCGGGCAAGGTGCTGCCGCAGCCCCCGGCAGGCGTGCAGCCAGTGCTGCGCTTCCGTAACCCGCTGACGGGCGTGGTCGCATGGGACGACGCGGTGAAGGGCCGCATCGAGATCTCGAACGAGGAACTCGACGATCTCGTGATCGCGCGTCCCGACGGCACGCCGACGTACAACTTCTGCGTGGTGGTCGACGATCTGGACATGCGCATCACGCACGTGATCCGCGGCGACGACCACGTGAACAACACGCCCCGCCAGATCAACATTCTCCGTGCGCTGGGCGGCGAGCCGCCGGTATACGCGCATTTGCCGACCGTGCTGAACGAGCAGGGCGAGAAGATGAGCAAGCGCCATGGCGCGATGAGCGTGGTGGGCTATCGCGATGCCGGCTATCTGCCGGAAGCGGTGGTCAACTATCTGGCGCGACTCGGCTGGTCGCACGGCGACGCGGAAGTATTCTCGCGTGAGCAGTTCGTCGAATGGTTCGATCTTGATCACCTCGGCAAGTCGCCGGCCCAGTATGACCACGACAAGCTGAACTGGCTGAATGCGCACTACATCAAGGAAGCGGACAACGCGCGTCTCGCGGAGTTGGCAAAGCCGTTCTTCGCCGAGTTGGGTATCGACGCAGCGGCGCTTGCACAGGGCGCGGATCTGACCGCAGTGGTGGGCTTGCTGAAGGATCGCGCGTCGACGGTGAAGGAGATCGCGGAAAACGCCGCCATGTTCTATCGCACACCGGCGCCCGATGCCGAATCGCTGGCGCAGCACGTGACCGACGTGGTGCGTCCGGCACTGGCCGATCTGGCCGCCGCACTGAAGACCGTCGAATGGAGCAAGGAGGCGATCGCCGCCGCGCTGAAGGCGACGCTCGGCACGCACAAACTGAAGATGCCGCAACTGGCGATGCCGGTTCGTCTGCTGGTGGCAGGCACGACGCACACGCCGTCGATCGACAGCGTGCTGATGCTGTTTGGCCGTGACGTGGTCGTGAGTCGTATTGAAAAAGCGCTGGCGTAAGCGGGTGCGTTCATACGCGCGTTGAGAGGGTTTGCATGCGGCTTGAAAAAAAGTCGCATGTAATTGCGCAAAGGGTATTTACAAAGCGCAGATTGGCCTCTAAAATCTCGTTTCTCTGATGTGCAGGGGGTATAGCTCAGCTGGGAGAGCGCTTGCATGGCATGCAAGAGGTCAGCGGTTCGATCCCGCTTACCTCCACCAACAAAAGAGTAAAGTTGTTCAGAAGTCTGGAAGTTGTAGAAAAAAAGACTTCACAAGCGCTTGAAACGTAGTTAGAATATCGGTCTTTGCTGTTGGCGAAACGAAATACTAAGAAGTTAGCGTGAGTTAGCAGCAGATCAAAGACATATCTGAAAAGATTATGTCCCCTTCGTCTAGAGGCCTAGGACATCACCCTTTCACGGTGAGTACAGGGGTTCGAATCCCCTAGGGGACGCCAAACATCAGCGTCGCTTTAGTGGTCGGGTTAAAGCCCGATTGGCAGTAAAGCAATGCAGCTTGCAGAGAAATAACCGACGCTCGCAAGCTTGGGTGTAAAGACTGGAGTGGTAGTTCAGTCGGTTAGAATACCGGCCTGTCACGCCGGGGGTCGCGGGTTCGAGTCCCGTCCACTCCGCCAGACAAAGCCCGTTCATTCAAATCTGAACGGGCTTTTTCATTAAAGGTGTAAGCAGTACGTTGTCCCCTTCGTCTAGAGGCCTAGGACATCACCCTTTCACGGTGAGTACAGGGGTTCGAATCCCCTAGGGGACGCCAAGACATCGGCGTCGTTCGGTTGGAAGTTTGAACGGTGCAGTAGGTGCAAAATCTGGAGCGGTAGTTCAGTTGGTTAGAATACCGGCCTGTCACGCCGGGGGTCGCGGGTTCGAGTCCCGTCCGCTCCGCCAGATTTGAGAAAGCCCACTTCGAAAGAAGTGGGCTTTTTTTATTTCCGCCGACCATCCCGCCTGGTATGCTCCTCGGGACAAACAGCCATTGCCAGCGTGCGCGTGCTGTTTTACCGTTGACCGACCCATCTTCGTGTTCCGCCATGTTCGATCCAACCGAAGCTCCGTCACCGTTTCATCTGCGCAATGCCAGCATGGACGATTTCGAGTTCGCCGAGGCGCTGACTCGCAACAACATGGGCGGCTACTATCGCCGGCACCATCTCGTGTGGCGGGCCGATCTGTTTCTCGGCAGCTGGCGCGAGTCGGAGAATTTTATTCTCGAAGTGGACGACCAGGCGATCGGCGTGTTGCGCATCACGCAGGAGGGCGATTCCCTCCATATCCGCGATGTGCAGATTGCCGAAGGTCATCGGCGGCACGGCGCCGGCACGTATCTGCTCGACATCTCGCATCAATGGGCGCGCGAGCGTGGGCTGCGCGAATTGCAGTTGCGCGTGTTCGTGGACAATCCCGCGGCGCGGCTGTATCAGCGCAAGGGCTACAAGCTCGCGGGGCCGCGTCTGGCACAGCTCGGCGCGATCCGTCATCTCGCGCGGCGGGTCTGAGATCGACACTCAGTTCGCGGCGCCGTTCGACGCGTTCGCGCGATCCTGCGCCGATTCGTCGTCCGTCTCCGCGGTGCCGAGTTCGCCGTCTTCCACGCGATGCTCCGAGCCGCGCTCGATGAATGCGCGCGGACTCTTACCGAACGCGCGCCGGAACATCGCGGAGAATGCGCTTTGGCTCTGATAGCCGAGTTCCCGCGCGACATGCGAGAGCGGCCGTCCCTGGCTCAGCAGCGGAATCGCGCGCGCGAGGATCGCCTGCTGACGCCATTGCGAAAAACTCACCCCCAATTCCTGCCGAAACAGCCGCGCGATCGTGCGCGTACTCGCACCCACGCTGGACGCCCATTGTTCGAGCGACTCGCCGTGAGTCGGATCCGCGATCACGGCCTCGCATAGCGCACGCAGACGTTTTTCATTGGGCATCGGCACGGACAGCGGCAGCGGCTCCGAGCGCGTCAGTTCGTCGAGCGCGAGCGCGCCGAGCAACTGTTCGCGTGCGGCCGAAATGCCGGGCGTATCGAGCGCGGCGATGACTTCGCGCAGCAGATCCGAAACCTCGACGACGCGCGGCGTATCGAGCCCTGCCGGCACCGTGCTTTCGGTGATGTAGAGCGTGCGCAGGAACGCATCTTCGACGGCCACTACCTCGTGCGTCACATGCGGCGGCACCCAGATCGCACGCGATGGCGGCACCATCCAGGTCGTGCCTGTCGTCGCGACGCGCAGCACGCCGCGCGACGCATACGCCACCTGCGCCCACGCATGCGTATGACGCGCGATGCGCCAGCCGGACGGCATTTGCCGCGAGCGCACGCGGATCGGGTGCGTCTCGGTCGGCTGGAACTCGGGCGGAATGTCGGCGAAGCGCACGAAGCTCGACAATTCGGTGTCGGCGGACGAAGTCATGGCGAAGATCGGTCCAGGGAACGGAGTGCCGGAAGTCGGCGCGGTGCGTGGCGATACCGGATGCGCAAGTTCCGCGCTCACAGATCCACGACCACAACTCCGCGACCACACCCCCGGCGGGCCTCATCATTGTAGATGTTGGCCGCAGCCCGCCGTTGCATAATGTCCCGACTGTCCCGCCCTCGAGGAGACCCCCATGAGCTTTGCTACCGCGGATTTGTGCGACGCGCACGAAGACCAGTTGACACTCGGCACGCTGCGCGTGCTCGAGCCGGTCTTTCACCTGTTCAGTCGCACTGAGTGCTTCAGCGGCGAGGCGGTGACGCTGAAGGTATTCGAAGACAACGCGCTCGTGCGCACCACGCTCGAAGAGAAGGGCGCGGGCCGCGTGCTGGTGGTCGACGGCGGCGGCAGCCTGCGTTGCGCGCTGGTCGGCGGCGATCTCGCGCAGATCGCGGAGCAGAACGGCTGGGCCGGCATCGTGCTGAACGGCTGCGTGCGCGACACGCTGGAACTCAACGAGGTCAACGTCGGCGTGGCGGCGCTCGCGACCTGCCCGCGCCGCGCCGAGAAGCGCGGTGCCGGCGAGCGTGACGTGGCGGTGCAGTTGCCCGGTGCGCTGGTGCGTCCCGGCGAATGGATCTACGCGGACATCGACGGCGTGCTCGTCGCGAGCGCGGCGCTGAATTGAATTGAATTGAACAGGAACGCCGGCTGAACCGTGGCCTGACCGGAAGCCACACCCTCATTCAAGGAGAGCGAACGACGATGCAAACCGTCTTTGTATACGGCACGCTGCGTGCCGGTGAAGTGAACGACATCAGCGAAGCCGCGGCGCGCAACGAGATCGACGCGCCGAATCTGCTCGGCACGGCCTCGGTGCGCGGCCATCTGTTCGACTTCGGTCTCTATCCGGGTCTTGTCGTCGACGAAGCGGGCGTCGACGTGATCGGCGACGTCTACGAAATCGACGATGCACTGGTCGCGGTGCTCGACGAAATCGAAGCCGTCTACCCCGGCGTCGAAGATCGCTTTCTCGCGCGCGAAGTGATGGTGAAGGTGGACGGCGACGTGGTGAATTGCCGTTTCTATCCGGTCACGCCGAATGCGGTGAAGGGCCTGCCTGAAATCAAATCCGGCGACTGGGTCGAATACCGAAACTCGCGCTGACTGGCTGAGCGCGCCGTACGGCGAATCGGCGAAAGGTGACAGGCGTGACGCGTGAAAAAAAAGGCCCGGCAGGCTTGCGCCTGGCGGGCCGTGCGGTCGGTCAGTCTTGCGGCTCGAGCCGCCTTGAATCCGCATAGGGGAATGAAGGCACCTCGCTACAGCCGCTACAGCATCACGCGGAGCTTATCCACCGCATAGCGCCACACGCCCGGACGGCAGGACGCGCGTCAGCAACCTCAAAGCTCCTCGTACAACGGCAGCGTCAGGAAGTCGGTGAACTGCTCCGACGTCGACATCTCCTCGAAGATCTGCGCGGCGCGCTCGTACGGCTTCGTATCGCCGCCCACCGCCTGCTTGACCTTATCGAGTTCCTGCACCGCCAGCTCGCGCACGAGTTCGACCGTCACCTTGCGGCCGTCGTCGAGCTTGCCCTTCGGCGAGCGGATCCACTGCCAAACCTGCGAGCGCGAGATTTCCGCGGTAGCGGCGTCTTCCATCAGGTTGTGAATCGGCACGCAGCCATTGCCCGCGAGCCACGATCCCAGGTAGTGAATGCCGACGTTGATGTTGTTGCGCAAACCGCCTTCGGTGATCGGCGTCTCGGGACGGAAGTCCGTCAGGTCGGTGGCCGTGACGAGCACGTCGACGCGTTGCTTGCCGATCTGGTTCGGCTTGTCGCCGAGCACTTTGACGAACTCTTCCATGGCGATCGGCACGAGGCCCGGATGCGCGACCCAGCCGCCGTCGTAGCCGTCGCCGGCATCGCGTGCCTTGTCGGAGCGTACACCGGCCATTGCCTTGTCGTTGGCCGCCGGGTCGTTCTTGATCGGGATCAGGGCGCTCATGCCGCCGATCGCCGGCGCGTTGCGGCGATGGCAGGTCTTCAGTAGCAACAGCGCATACGCGCGCATGAACGGCGAGGTCATCGTGATCTGCGAGCGGTCGGCGAGGCAGAAATCGCGATCGGCCTTGAACTTCTTGATCGCCGAGAAGATGTAGTCCCAGCGGCCGGCGTTCAGCCCCGAGCTATGCTCGCGCAGCTCGTACAGAATCTCGTCCATCTCGAACGCGGCGACAATCGTCTCGATCAGCACCGTCGCGCGAATCGTGCCGCGCGGCACGCCAACCGCTTCCTGCGCGGCGATGAAGATGTCGTTCCACAGACGCGCTTCCAGATGGCTCTCCATCTTCGGCAGATAGAAGTACGGGCCCGAGCCGCGCGCGACCAGTTCCTTCGCGTTGTGCACCATGAAGAGCGCAAAATCGAAGATGCCGCCCGACACGCGCTTGCCATCCACCTTCACGTGCTTCTCGTCGAGATGCCAGCCGCGCGGACGCACGATCAGCGTGGCGACCTTGTCGTTCAGCCGGTACGACTTGCCGTTCTGCTCAAGCGAAATCGTGCGGCGCACTGCGTCCTTCAGATTGATGTGCCCGGTGATCTGGTTGTCCCAGCTCGGCGCATTCGAATCCTCGAAGTCGGTCATGTACGAATCAGCGCCCGAGTTCAGCGCGTTGATGATCATCTTGCGCTCGACCGGACCGGTGATCTCCACGCGGCGGCATTGCAGGTCTTGCGGCAGCGGCGCGATTGTCCAGTCACCCTCGCGCACGGATTTCGTCTCGGCGAGGAAGTCGGGACGCTCGCCGGCGTCGAGCCGTTTTGTGCGCTCCGCGCGCGCCTGCAGCAATTGCTGGCGGCGCGGTTCGAACGTGCGATGCAGCGCGGCGACGAGTTCGAGCGCTTCGCGCGTGAGGATCGCGTCAAAGCCCGGCTTGATTTCAGCCGAGATGTCCATGCCCTGCGGCAGCGACAGTGATGAGAGCGAATTCGCCATGTGTTCTCCTTGGTCGGTCAGATTGTGCAAATCGTGGATGTTGAAAAAGCGTTGGGATAGTCCGTGGAGCCGCCGTCACGTGCCAGGGCTGTGGCGTCTGCGGTGGCTGCCGGGATGGTTCGGAGAACTGACTGAGCGGCGAGGCGATGCGAGGGCCTGCAGAAAAGCAAGCAGGTCGTTCATGCCGCCGCCCGTACCATGCGGCGCGACGCCCAGTTCTTCGACGGGAGCGTTTTGCCGGTTGAGCCAGAACGTGGTGAAGCCGAACCACGTCGCGCCCGCCACGTCCCAGCCGTTCGACGACACGAAGACGATGTCGGGCGGCGGTGCGTCGAAGGCTCGCGTGCCCAGTGCGTACGCGGCGGGCGAGGGCTTGTAGGCGCGCACGGTGTCGACGGAAAGCACGTGGTCGAACAGTCCGCACATACCGGCGCTTTTGAGCGCAATGTCGAGCATCTGCGGATTGCCGTTCGAGAGAATCGCGAGGCCGAGGCGTGCAACGGGTTCGTCGGCGGCGGGCGTCAAAGGCGTCGACGCGGGTTCAGGGCCTGCATCCGCGTCGCGTAACGCGCGCAGCGCCGGCACCGCATCGGGAAACGCGGACAGGCACGCGTATTCGTCCATCAACCGCTTCTCGGCGGCGCGGCCCAGCGTGAGCTGAAGCTTTTTCGCGGCGAAGCGCAGCGCGTCGAGCGTGATGTCCCAGAACGGCCGGTAGTGCGCGCCGGGTGCGTCGGCGGGAGCGGCCAGCGTGCGCAGTTGCGTGTACTCGATCTGCTTCTGGCGCCACAGCTGCGAGAGCGCGTCGCCGTGACCGGGGAATATCTGCTCGGCGGCGGCGATCACCGAATGCACGTCGAAAAGCGTGCCGTACGCGTCGAAAATCACTGCTTGGGGGGAAGGTGTCGTTGTGGCCGACATTGCCGTGCACTCCTGTCAGAGGTCAGGACGGATTGTATTAGTGATACTCGACGCTAAAAAAGAAGCTAAACATCACTTGATCTTTTACTTTCATCCACCTAATCTGACGCGCACCCTCACTTTCACGCGTAGTCCGAGCAATCTCCTTCGGGCCTCGCGGCGCGCATCTCCTATGGATCGTTTCAAGCAGATCGAAACTTTTGTCGCCGTCGCGGCCAAGGGCAGCCTGTCGGCCGCCGCCCTGGCCGAAGGTGTCGCGCCCGCGATCATCGGCCGCCGCGTCGACGCGCTTGAAGAGCGGCTCGGCGTCAAGCTGCTGGTGCGCACCACCCGCAAGATCACGCTGACTTTCGAAGGCTCCGCGTTCCTCGAAGACTGCCAGCGCATCATTCACGACATGCAGAACGCCGAAGCGAGCGTGTCGGAGGGGGGCGTGAAGGCGAGCGGCCATCTGCGGCTGTCGGCGCCGGCCGGTTTCGGGCGGCGGCACGTCGCGCCGCTGGTGCCGGCGTTCACCGTCGCGCATCCGGACGTGTCGATCACACTCGATCTCTCCGACCGGCTCGTCGATCTGGTCAACGAAGGTTTCGATTGCGCGGTGCGGCTCGGCGAATTGCCGGATTCGTCGCTGGTGTCCCTGAAGCTCGGCGAAAACCGGCGCGTGTGCGTGGCGTCGCCGGGCTATCTGAGCCGGCGCGGCGCGCCGCACACGCTGGCCGATCTCGCGCGGCACAACTGTCTTGCGCTCGGTGCGAGCGCCAACCAGCAGCGCGGCTGGATGTTCCAGCAGGGCGACAAGGTGGTGTCGATCAAAGTGTCCGGCACGATGGAATGCTCCGACGGCGCAGTGCTGCACGAGTGGTGTCTCGCCGGCCATGGACTCGCGTGGCGCTCCTGGTGGGAAGTCGGCACCGACATCGCGGCGGGGCGGCTCGTGAGCGTGCTCGACGAATTTGCCGCGCCGCCGATCGGCATCCACGCGGTGTTTCCGCAGCGCCGCCATCTGCCGCTGCGGGTGCGGCTGTTTCTGGACTTTCTCAAGCATACGTATGGCCATCCCGGCTACTGGGGCTGATGCGCGGCGTCGCGAGCAACCCGTTTCCGATATGCGGACAGACCCCTGGTGAATCCATGCCCTCATTTCCGCGACCTACAATCGATTGAAGCGGCTTACAAGCCGAGCCTCGTTGGACGCTCACGCCGCGCTGCGCGCAGCCGGCGACGGAGGGCATCATGTTCAGGCACATCCTGGTTCCGACTGATGGTTCCGACCTGTCACACAAAGCGATAGACGGCGCGATCGATCTGGCGCAGGCCGTCGGCGCGCGGATTACTGCATACGCGTGCCTGCCGCAATATCCGTACTCGCCGTTTTCCGACGTGGTGGTCGAGCCGCCCGCCGAATTCCTGCAGCGCAGCGAGCGCGAAGCGCGCGTGCATCTGCGGGAAGTGGAGATGGCCGCGCGGCGTGTCGGCGTGGTCGTCGACAGCCGGACCAGCGTCCATCCGGCGCCTTACCTCGGCATCATCGAAGCGGCGGAGCAGGGTGCTTGCGACGTGATCTTCATGGCGTCGCACGGGCGGCGTGGCCTGGGCAGTCTGCTGATCGGCAGCGAAACACAGCGGGTGCTGACGCATACGAAGATTCCGGTGATCGTGTACCGCTGAACGGCAGTTGGGCAGCGCCTGGGGGCGTCAAAAAACGCGCCGGCGGTGAAGCCGGCGCGCCACTACTCGCCGGCGCGCTGCGCTGGGCCGGCGCTTTCTCCGCTGCTGCGAGTTTTCTCCCAGACTCCGGCCGCCGGGGCTGAGAGTCGATACCTCCGGCGACGCGGCTCCTCCCTGTGACGGCGGCTCTCTATCGGAGCCGTTTAATCGTCTTCTGCGCTGGCGTTTCGGCGATCAGGCCGCGAGGCCGACATGCTCGGCGACGACGCGGCCTGTCGCGTGGCCTGTCAGGCCACCTTCTTGTCGAAGAACTGCTCGTCTTCTGTCGAGCCGTGCAGCGCGGTCGTCGACGCTTCGCGTTCGACCGTTTGCGTCACGGCGTCGAAGTAGCCGGTGCCGACTTCGCGCTGATGCTTCACCGCGGTGAAGCCCTTTTCGGCTGCGGCGAACTCGGCCTGCTGCATTTCGACGAAGGCCGTCATCTGGTTGCGGGCATAGCCGTGCGCGAGGTTGAACATCGAGTAGTTCAGCGCGTGGAAGCCGGCCAGCGTGATGAACTGGAACTTGTAGCCCATCGCGCCGAGTTCGCGCTGAAACTTGGCGATGGTCGCGTCGTCCAGGTTCTTCTTCCAGTTGAACGACGGCGAGCAGTTGTACGACAGCAGTTGATCCGGGAATTCCTTGTGGATCGCGTCGGCGAATTTCTTCGCGAACTCGAGGTCCGGCTTGCCGGTTTCACACCAGATCATGTCCGCGTACGGCGCGTAGGCGAGACCGCGCGAGATCGCCTGTTCGAGCCCCGGCTTCGTGCGGTAGAAACCTTCGACCGTGCGCTCGCCGGTCAGGAACGGCTTGTCGTTGTCGTCGATGTCCGAGGTGACGAGGTCGGCGGCTTCCGCGTCCGTCCGGGCAAGCAGCACGGTCGGCACGCCGGAGACGTCGGCGGCCAGACGCGCGGCGGTCAGCTTGGCGACGTTTTCGCGGGTCGGCACGAGCACCTTGCCGCCCATGTGGCCGCACTTCTTCACCGACGCGAGCTGGTCTTCGAAGTGCACGCCCGCGGCGCCGGCTTCGATCATCGCCTTCATCAGTTCGAACGCATTCAGCACGCCGCCGAAACCGGCTTCCGCGTCGGCGACGATCGGGGCGAAGTAGTCGATATAGCCTTCGTCGTCCGGGTTCTTGCCTTCCGACCACTGGATCTGGTCAGCGCGCGTGAGCGTGTTGTTGATGCGCTTCACGACGAGCGGCACCGAGTTGGCCGGATACAGCGACTGGTCCGGATACATTTCGCCGGCGACGTTCGCATCGCCCGCCACCTGCCAGCCCGACAGATAGATCGCCTTCAGACCTGCCTTGACCTGCTGCATCGCCTGGTTGCCGGTCAGTGCGCCGAGCGAGTTGACGAACGGCTCGTTGTTGACGCTTTCCCAGAGCTTTTCCGCGCCGCGTTTGGCGAGCGTGTGTTCCACCTGAACCGAACCGCGCAGACGGATCACGTCCTGCGCCGAGTAGGTGCGCTTGATGCCTTTCCAGCGCGGATCGGTATCCCATTGCTGCTGGAGTTGCTTCGCCTGTTCTTCGCGGGTGATGGTCATCGTGTTCTCCTTGGGTTGCCTGTAATGGATGGGTGACTCTGTCTTCGTCGAAGCGGCTGGCGTTATGGCGTTTCGTTTCGTGAAGTCTTATATAAGAGTCTAGGCAAACCGAGGATCCCGCAATAGTCGACCGGAAGTGTTTTTCGTATATTTATTATTGTTTTTATTCAATGCGTTACGATCACTGTTCCACATAGAGAAATGACTTTTCCCCTGTTGCAACGGCGCCTCTTGTGCCTTGCAGCATGATTTTTTACGACGCAAAAAAATTTACCACATCGTGAAATTTAGGGATGCTCAAGCTACGGACGAAAAAAAACCGGTGCCTGAGCACCGGTTTCTTCCGACTGAGTGGGCGGCGCGAAACCGTCCGGAGTCTTTTACACGCTGATCCTGCTACTGCTGCCGGATAGCTTAGCTGCCGCGACGCGCCGTGCGCGGGCCGTCGCTGCGGCGTGCGCCGTAGCCGCCGTCGCGCGAACCGCCGTAGCCTTCACGCGAGCCGCCACCGAAGCCGCCTTCACGCGAACCGCCGCCAGCCGACTTGCCGGCCCAGCCGCCGCCGCTACCGCTACCGCTGCGCGAACCGCCGCCGTTGCCGGCCGGCTTGCCCGAACCGCTGCCGAAACGACGGCCACCGCCGTTACCGCCGCCCGGACGGCCGCGGCCGCCAAAGCCAGGACGGCCGTTGCCCGTCGGCGCCGACTTACGCGGCTCGAAGCCTTCGACGACGTTGACCGGCAGCGGGGTGCGCACGAAACGCTCGATGCGCTTCAGCGCGCCTTGTTCCGCGTGATGCACGAGGCTCACCGCGATACCCGAGCGGCCGGCACGGCCGGTACGGCCGATACGGTGCACGTAGTCTTCGGCGAACTTCGGCAGGTCGTAATTGAACACGTGCGTGATGCCCGGGATGTCGATACCGCGAGCGGCGACGTCCGTTGCCACTAGCACGCGCACGCGACGCTCGCGCAGTGCCTTGATGGTGCGGTTGCGCGCGCCTTGCGGCAGATCGCCGTGCAAAGCGGCCGATTCGAAACCGGCGTCGGCAAGACGTCCTGCGAGCTGGTCGGCGTCCATCTTGGTTGCCGTGAACACGATGGCCTGGTCGAGGCCTTCGTCACGCAGCAGATGGTCGAGCAGACGGTCCTTGTGATCGCGGTCGTCGACGTAGTGGACGGTTTGCGCGATGTTGGTGCGCTGTTCCAGACGCTGAACGATTTCGATACGCTCCGGATCCTTCAGCAGACGGCCGGTCAGCGAACCGATCTTGCCGTCGAGCGTGGCCGAGAACAGCATGGTCTGACGCGTAGCCGGCGTAGCGGCGACGATCGTTTCGATGTCTTCGATGAAGCCCATGTCGAGCATGCGGTCGGCTTCGTCGAGCACGAGAATCTGCAGTTGCGACAGGTCGATACGGCCGCGTTCGAGGTGGTCGATCAGACGGCCCGGCGTGGCAACCAGGATTTCCGGGTTCTTCGCCAGCAGCATCAGTTGTTGGCCGTAAGCGACGCCGCCCAGAATGCTGACGGTGCGCAGGCGCTTGAGGTGCTTGCCGTACGTGGCGGCGGCGGTCGTGACCTGCATCGCGAGTTCGCGGGTCGGGGTCAGGACCAGCATGGTCGGACGGGCAACCGGTTGCGGACGGCGCGTGTTGCGGGCGCCGTCGGCCGGACGCGGTTCACGCGGCTGGCTGGCTTGCGCCTTTTGCAGTTGCGAGAAACGCTCGATGGCGGGCAGCATGAATGCGGCGGTCTTGCCCGAACCGGTCGGGCTCGAGACCAGCAGATCGCGACCGGCGATGCCGGCCGGGATGGCGCGTTGCTGAACCGGCGTCGGGTTCTGGTAACCAGCGGCGGTCAGCGCGGAGACGACATCCGCGGAGAGACCAAGCGACGCGAACGTCGGGCCGGTCGGGACTGCGGCTTCAGCGGCGACGGCTTCCGGAGCGGCAGCAACGGCTGCGGCTTGGGCGGGAGCGTCGGCGAGACCGAGTGCCTGATCGGCGATGGCGTTCAACGGGCTGGAGGTGTTGCTCGAAGTCATGAGAATCCTTGGTACACAGGGAATTAAAACGTCGGCGCCAATCGGCATACCCAAGTCGTCGGATTCAGCGAGCAAAGAAGCAGCGAGCAAATCGAAAAACGGGGGCAGCTCGCGACAATGAAGGCGAGCTTTTCGTTAGAAGCTGTATCGGATGCGACATGCCAACACGGCGTGCCGCCAGCCTGGGACATGATCGCCCGAAGTGGGCTAGGCAGGAGGGGACAGGTTCTAAACTGGATTGGAGCTAAACGCTACGAGGCGCTGCGCCGCAAGGGCCGCTACATGAAGCGGGCAAAGCAGTGAAGCGCAGGCCGCATTATATAGGGTTTTGTTGCACTGCGCCACTATTAGGACATTTCCGAGCCGAAAAGTTTGCGAATCCGGCTGCTGAACGCTGTCGTTCGGACGGCTGGGCAGCGTCGCGGCGCGTTGTCGGTGCTCGAAAGAAAGCCCCGACTGGAGCGTCGCCCGCCGCTTCGCGCGCTCAGGCCGCGGCGCCGTTCTTCAACGATTCGACGAGCTCGACGTATTGCTGCTTCGCAGCGTCCTGCGCGGTGCCCTTGAGCGCGGCCCACGCGTCGTACTTGTATTTGCCGACGATGTCGGTAAAGCCCGGCTTCTCGCCCTGAACGTCGCCTCGGGTGGCTTGCTTGTAGAGCGCGTAGAGGCGCAGCAGCGTGAGGTTGCCCGGACGCTCCGGCAACTGCTGCACTTCTTCGTGGGCTTTGGCGAATTGGGCGTCGATGTCTGTCATGGTGGTGTTGCCCGCCGGGCGGGGTCAGATGAGGATCGGCCGACGATGATAACAACTGCATGCGCTCGCGTGGGCGAGGGCTTATTCCAAACGGCGCCGCCGCCAGGACGCAACGCCAAACCTCATTGACGCGCGCGGCGCCGATTACAATACGGTCCATGACTCAAACTGTGCTCCTTGCCCTCGATACCTCGACCGAATTCTGTTCGGTCGCGCTGCTGTCCGTTCCCGTCGACGCCGCTCAAACTGGCGCGGCCCCCCGGCTCTGGGTTCGCCACGAGCAGACCGGCGCGGTCTCCAGCACGCGGCTGTTGCCCGCCATCGGCGAACTGTTCGACGAAGCCGGCCTGACGCTCGCGGACTGCGACGCCATCGCGTTCGGCTCCGGTCCCGGATCGTTCACGGGCCTGCGTACCGCGACCGGCGTCGCTCAAGGCCTCGCGTTCGGCCTGAACCTGCCGGTCGTGCCGGTCAGCACACTGCTGGCCTGCGCGGAGAGCGCGCGGCTGCGCGACCCGGCGGCGACGCGCGTACTCGCCGCGCTCGACGCCCGCATGGACGAAATCTACTGGGCCGACTACGCGTGGGACGAGGCCCAACAGGAATGGCGCACCGTTCAGACGGCCTCGCTCGATGCGCCAGAGCGGCTGGTGCTGCCCGAGACGCCCTTCACGCTGGCCGGCAACGCCGCCGCGGCGTTCGGCGCGCGGCTGCCTGCAGCGGCCGCCGCGCGGACGGTCGACGGCGAAGCGCTGCCGCATGCGGTGCCGCTCGCGCACGCGGCGCTGCGTGCGTTTCGCGCCGGCCGCACGGTGCCCGCCGACCAGGCCGCGCCGGAATACGTGCGCGACAAGGTTGCGCAGACCACGGCGGAGCGTATTGCAGAGAAAGCCGGGAAGGCAGAAAAGGCCGCGAAGGCCGAACGGGACGCGGGACTCGCGCAGAGCCCTCAGGATGCCCGCGACAGCGCAACCCAGCCCGCGCCCGCCGCCGGCGCACCTCACGGCGAGGGCCGGCAATGAGCGGCGTGTTGCTCGCGGACCGCTACATGTCGCCGATGACCGAAGGCGATCTGGACGAGGTCGCCGCTATCGAAAAGGTCGCGTATGAGTTTCCGTGGAGCCGGGGCAATTTCGGCGACTCGCTGCGCAACGGCTATTTCGGTGTCTGCTTGCGGCACGTGACCGGCACGCTGATCGGCTATTGTGTGCTGATGCCGGTCGTCGACGAAATGCATCTGCTCAACCTGTGCGTCGCGCCCAGCGCGCAAGGTGCCGGTGCCGGCCTCGCGCTGCTGCGCGAGGCGGTGCGCATCACGCACGCCGAAAAACTCGAGGGCCTGCTGCTCGAAGTGCGGCCGTCGAATCATCGGGCGATCCGGCTGTACGAACGCTTCGGCTTCGCGTCGATCGGCCGGCGCAAAAACTATTATCCGGCGCGGCATCGCAGCCGGGAGGACGCCATCGTGATGCGTTTCTCGTTTGCCACGGAGGGCGCAGATGGCGCTGCATGAATCGGTACTGGAAGAGTTCGGCCTGACGACGCTGTGGGTGCGTCGCGGGATGGCGGTGCAGCCGAAGGTCGAGGATGTCGGCGCCGGGCCGCGTGCGGATGCGCTAGCTGCGCATGGTGCGCGTCTCGACGATGTGCACGGGGCAGGGGAAGCGCCGGCGGCTCTCGCACAGGATGCGCAACGGCCCGCGATGCGTGCCGGCGAGGCGCGGCAAGCCGAGCGCCCGCAGATGCCGGGCGAGCACCGCGCGCCGGTTCGCGGCGAGCAGGTGGCTCCGTCGGCGGGTGCCCGGGAGCGGTTCGATGATCGCGCCGCCTCGGCGCGGGCGAGCGAGCCGTCGCGATCCACGCAACAGAGCGAGGGTGATGAGCGTCGGATGCAGCCCGCGCACGATGCCGCGCAGGACCGGCCAGCAACGCCCGTCGAAGTGCGGCAACAGACGCAAACACAGGCGCAAACACAGCCGCCCGCAACACGCGAATCCGCCCAGCAATCTCAGCAGGCGCCGCAGCGCCAGCCAGTCGGGCAGCCGCGCTCCCCGGAGCCGCCGCCATTCGATGCGCCGCCCGACGACGATTTCGCATGGTTCGACGACCTGCCTGCACACGCGCCGTCGGAAGCCCGCCGTGACACGCCTGAACTGCCGGCCGTCCACACGCTCGACTGGGACGCGCTGAGCGAGCGCGTTGCCGATTGCCGCCAGTGCCGTCTGTGCGAGAAGCGCACGAACACCGTATTCGGCGTCGGCGATCGCGCCGCGGACTGGATGCTGATCGGCGAAGCGCCCGGTGAGAACGAAGACCGTCTCGGCGAGCCGTTCGTCGGTCAGGCGGGCAAGCTGCTCGACAACATGCTGCATTCGCTGGCGCTCGCGCGCGACACCAATGTCTACATCGCCAACGTGATCAAATGCCGGCCGCCCGGCAACCGCAATCCCGAGCCGGACGAAGTCCTGCAGTGCGAGCCGTATCTGCAACGTCAGGTGGGGCTGGTCAAGCCGAAGCTGATCGTTGCGATGGGCCGCTTCGCGGCGCAGAGTCTGCTCAAGACCGAAGCGAGCATTTCGGCGCTGCGCGGTCGCGTGCATGAGTACGAAGGCGTCCCGGTGATCGTCACCTATCACCCGGCGTATCTGCTGCGCCGGCTGCCCGACAAGGCGAAGGCCTGGGCCGACCTATGCCTCGCCCGCGATACGTGGCACGCAGCGGGCGGCGCGCCGTCGAACGCGGCGAAGTGATGACCGCCGGTGGACCGGCGGCGCATGTCGCCGCCGCGCCAGGCAACCACGCCGCGCTCCTCGATTCGTTGCTCGGCACCTTGCGCGACCCGGCCGTGCGCGATCTCGCATGGCTGCTGCTGAGCGCCGACCTGTTGCGCCCGCAAGCGCCGATGGGCGCGCTCGCGAATCCCTTCGATTCCCAGCAGGAACTTCAGGCAAGCGTCGCCTGGCTGTGTGCGCTCGACGCCGCGCCGCAGCCGCTGCATCTCGAGCTCGCGGCGACGCGCATCACGCGTCTTGGCCGATACGCCGAACGGCTGCTCGGCTGGTTCCTGCAACACGGGCCGGCGGCGCGGCTGGTCGCGGCCGGTGTGCCGTTGCGGCGCGCGGGCATCACGCTCGGCGAATGCGATTTTCTCGTGGAGTCGCGTGAGGGCGCGCGGCTGCACTGGGAGTTGGCGGTGAAGTGTTATCTGCATGCGGGCGGAGGGCGCGAGGAGGGGCAGGGAACGGCACAAGCGCACGCGCGCCTCGCTGATTACGTCGGGCCGAATCTGAAAGACCGCTTCGATCTCAAGCTCGCGCATCTGCTGAACCATCAACTGCCGTTGAGTGCGCGCGAAGAGTTCGCGTCGGTCGGTTATGCGGGGCCGTGGACGCCGGAGATGTTCGTCAAAGGCTGGCTGTTTTACCGGCATGGCGAGAGGCCGGCGGACCCCGTCGAACTCGATCCGGCGCATGGCCGCGGCTGGTGGACCACGCGCAGCGATTGGCCGGCGTTCGCGGCGGCGCAGGCGCAAAAGTGGCGGCAGTTGCCGCGGCTCGAATGGCTTGCACCGAGGCGCGTTGCGCAGGAAAACGAGCAGGGTGGGAGCGAGGCCGCTGGATCGCTTTGGGTCGACGCGCAAACGCTTGCGGCGCAGATTTCAGCTCAGCATGGACCGGCGATGGTCGTCGCTCTTGTCGAGGATCGTGCCGGCTATCTGGTCGAACGCTCTCGCGGTTTCATCGTGCCGGACGAGTGGCCGGAGCAGGCGTGGAACTACGCGCGGAAGTAGTGGAGTGGCAGACGGTACGACGCAGTCGCTCTCGACGCAGCGAAGCACGTGTCACGATCTCGCCGGGGACGATCGATCGGAATGATTGCCGGATTTGACGGTGCGTACGAGCGGCCCGAGCAGAAGCGAACTACGGCGCGGCAGTAGCGGAGTCGCAGGCGGTATGACGTAGTCGCTTGACACAACGCGAAGCCAATCACGATCTCGCCACTCGCCAGTAACGATCGGTCGGAACGCTTTTGTGGGTTTCACCGTGCCGGACGAGTGGCTCGGGAAAATGCGGAACTACGCGCGGCGTAAACGGAGCAGCAGGCGGTACAACTCACCCGCTCGTCGCTACGCGAACCACGTCACGATCTCGCTGCGCTCCACTGCCGATCGATCGAACGCTCGCGCTGCTTCAGCGTGCCAGGCGCGCGTCCTGACCAGACACAAAAGAAACGCCGTACAAGCAGCAGTGAAACACAGCGGACAGCCAACCACGCCCCCTACACCGCGCCGCTCACCACCACCGATAAAAATGATGCACCGGCCCGACACCTCCGCCTACATCGAGCCGATCACTAGCCTGCAACGCACCGGTCAAATAAACCTTCGCATCGGCCACCGCGCTCGCGAGATCGCCGCGTTGAGGAATCAGCGCCGCAATCGCCGACGACAGTGTGCAACCCGTGCCGTGCGTATTCTTCACCGGCACGCGCGGGCCGCCCAGACGCAATGTGCCGCTGTCCTGTACCAGCCAGTCGGGACTATCCGCCGCGCTCAGATGGCCGCCCTTCATCAGCACCGCGCGTGCGCCGAGTGCGCGCAGCGCTTCGCCTTGTTCGACCATACCGGCTTCGTCGGTGGCCGGCTGCACGCCGAGCAGCGCGGCGGCTTCGGGCAGATTGGGCGTCAGCAGATCCGCGAGCGGCAGCAATTCGTCGCGCACCGCCGCGACCGCATCCGGCAGCAGCAGCGCATGATTGCTCTTCGAGATCATCACCGTGTCGAGTACGACGTGCTTCGGCTTGTGACGACGCAGCGCATCGGCGACCGCGCGGGCGATCGGCGCGTTCGCCAGCATGCCGATCTTCACCGCGTCGATGCGGATGTCGTCGAACACCGCGTCGAGTTGCGCGGTAATGAAGGCCGGGTCCGGCGCGTGAATCGCGGTGACGCCGCGCGTATTCTGCGCGGTGAGCGCGGTGATCACGCTCGCGCCGTAAGCGCCGAGCGCCGAGAAAGCCTTCAGATCGGCCTGAATGCCGGCGCCGCCGCCCGAGTCGGAACCGGCGATCGTCAGCACATTGGGAATCGTTTGCGTCATGGTCAAGCGAGGAAGAAGGAAGGCGCGGGCACGCTCGTGAGCACGGCCCGCGGCAAACTCAGTGCTTGGCTTCGCCGATCAGCGCGACCGAGTCGAATGCGCGCTGGTTGGCCTGGTGGCGCCGCATCACGAGCCACATCATCAGGCACACGAAGGTGCCGAACAGCACGATCACCGCGGTGACCGGCACGTCGAGCCACACCAGCACCGCGTACAGGCACAGCATGACGAGCACCGAGAGATTTTCGTTGAAGTTCTGCACGGCGATCGAGTGACCCGCCGACAGCAGCACGTGGCCGCGATGCTGCAGCAGCGCATTCATCGGCACGACGAAAAAGCCCGACAGGCCGCCGACCACCATCAGGAAGATATACGCGAAGATCAGGTAGCCCGGCATATGCATGCGGCCGATCCGGAAGCCCCAGTGCGCGGGAAACAGCTCGCGCGTGTAGAACGCCATCAGCATCACGGCGATCCCCATCATGATGCCGACCGGCAGCACCGACAGCGACTTCTTCAACGGCACGCGCGAGGCCGCGAAGATCGCGCCGCCCGCCACGCCGACGGCCACCACCGCCTGCAGGATCGCCGCCTCGGAGAGCGACATGTTCAGCGACACTTCGGCCCACTTCAGCACGATGAATTGCAGCGTCGCGCCGGCGCCCCAGAACAGCGTCGTGACCGCGAGCGAAATCTGGCCGAGCTTGTCGCGCCACAGCACGAGAAAGCAGTCGGCGAAATCGGTGATGAGTTTGATCGGGCCGCGTTCCTGTTTCGGATAACGCGCGCCGGTATCGGGAATGCGCAGATTGAACAGCGCCGCGATCACGTAGATGCCCATGATCACCAGCATCGCCGCTTCGGCGGGCGTGTTGACAGTGGGGATGTGCTGCCGCAGGATCGGCGCGGCGATGTGCGGACTGATCAGCGCGCCGCCGAGCACGGTGCCGAGAATGATCGAGCCGACCGTGGTGCCTTCGATCCAGCCGTTCGCGGCGACCAGCCGGTCAGGCGGCAGCAGTTCGGTGAGAATGCCGTATTTGGCGGGCGAGTACGCCGCCGCGCCGAAGCCGACGATGCCGTACGCGATCAGCGGATGCGCGCCGACCAGCATCGTGATGCAACCGACCACCTTGATGGTGTTGGTGACGAACATCACGCGTCCTTTCGGACGGGAGTCGGCGAAGGCGCCCACGAACGCGGCGAGAACGACGTACGACAGCACAAAAAACAGCTTGAGCAGCGGCGTCATCCAGTTCGGGGCGTGAAGATCTTTCAGCAGTGCGATAGCAGCGATCAGAAGCGCATTGTCGGCCAGCGACGAAAAAAACTGCGCGGCCATGATGGTGTAAAAACCTTTTTTCATCTGATGCGATGCTGTCCTCGCTGCGGTCTGTCCGCCCCGGCCGTTTGCAATACGTCCGGGCTTATGCCGTTCGAAATGGGTTGTGCGCACGGCTTTATATCACGAAAATAGCTGAATTCGGACTAGCAGAATCCTTGATCGCACCGCCCAGCGGACTGCCGAGCGTTGAAAACGCCCAGTAAGCCGCTGATTCGCAAGCGTCTTTACGAAAATATCCCATGCCGCGCCCCCTCTCAGCCACGATTCATACCGCCGCACTTGCCAATAATCTTGCCGTCGCACGACGCTACGCGCCAAAGTCCAAAATATGGGCCGTCGTCAAGGCGAATGCATATGGACATGGCCTTGCGCGAGTTTTTCCCGGCTTGCGCGCAACCGACGGCTTCGGATTGCTGGACCTCGAAGAAGCCGTGAAGTTGCGTGAATTGGGCTGGGCCGGGCCGATTCTTCTGCTCGAAGGCTTTTTTCGTCCGACCGACATCGACGTGATCGACCGCTATAGCCTGACGACCGCGCTGCATTCGGACGAACAGTTGCGCATGCTCGAAATGGCGCGTCTGTCCAAGCCCGTCAACATCCAGTTGAAGATGAACACCGGCATGAACCGGCTCGGCTACACGGTGGAGAAATTCCGCGCCGCGTGGGAGCGCGCGCGCGCCTGCCAGGGCGTCGGCCAGATCACGCTGATGACCCATTTCTCGGATGCCGACGGCGAGCGCGGCATCACCTATCAGATGGAAGCGTTCGAGCGCGGCGCGCAGGGCATCGCGGGCGCGCGCAGCCTCGCCAATTCGGCGGCCACGCTGTGGCATCCGGGCGCGCATTTCGACTGGGTGCGCCCGGGCATCATTCTGTACGGCGCGTCGCCGTCAGGCGTGACGGCCGCGATCGAAGGCACCGGGCTGCAGCCGGCGATGACGCTCGCCTCGGAACTGATCGCCGTGCAGATGCTCAATGAAGGCAGCACCGTCGGCTACGGCTCGGCGTTCAAGGCGCGCGGTGCGATGCGTATCGGGGTGGTCGCGTGCGGCTATGCGGACGGTTATCCGCGGGTCGCGCCGGAAGGCACGCCGGTGATCGTCGACGGCGTGCGCACGCGGGTCGTCGGACGCGTGTCGATGGACATGCTCACGGTCGATCTGACGCCGGTGCCGACCGCCAACGTCGGCTCGCGCGTCGAGTTGTGGGGCAACGCGCTGCCGATCGACGACGTCGCGCAGGTGTGCGGCACGATCGGCTACGAGCTGATGTGCGCGGTGGCGCCGCGTGTGCCGGTGCGGGCGGAGTGAGACGCGCAGTCGAGCGCGTGACGAGCGGCGCGTTGGGCGCTGTTGGCGGCCCGGTCGCGCACAGCGTGGCGAATCAGGTAGTGCGCGGCGCGAGGCCGTCGCGGGCGGCTGCGCCAGTTTGCGCCTCGTGATGCGGTTTCCCTGATGCCGTCGTGCTTCGCTTTTTGCGGCGCCGGCTGCATTGGAATGTGCGCTGTTGCTTGCACCGCTGAGCGCACTGCCTGGTGCTCCGCATTGTGCGTCGCGCACTATGCCGCTGCGTGTCGCCGGATTCGCGGCTGCGGCTGGCGCCCAGGCGCGGAGCTGGCCATCGACTGCATCAACCGCATCAACCGCACCAGGCGCATCAACCAGATCAATCCCAAGAACAGCAACACAGGCAATCACGCGTGGCTAAACCGAAGACGTTGTACATCTGCAGTGAATGCGGCGGGCAATCGCCGAAATGGGCCGGGCAGTGCCCGTCATGCAATGCGTGGAACACGCTGGTCGAATCGGTCGCGGAAGCGCCGTCCACGCACCGTTTCCAGTCGCTCGCGAAGAGCGCGCCGGTGCGGCGTCTGGCCGATATCGACGCGTCCGACGTGCCGCGCTTCTCCACCGGCGTCAGCGAGTTCGATCGCGTGCTCGGCGGCGGTCTGGTGCCGGGCGGCGTGGTGCTGATCGGCGGCGATCCGGGCATCGGCAAATCGACGCTGCTGCTGCAATCGCTCGCCGAAATCGCCGCCGACAAACGCGCGCTCTACATCAGCGGCGAGGAGTCGGCCGCACAGATTGCGTTGCGCGCACAACGGCTCTCGTTGCTGGAGCCTGGCTCGAAGGCGAGCGAGCTGCAATTGCTCGCGGAAATCCAGCTCGAAAAAATTCAGGCGACGATCGCCGACCAGCGGCCCGACGTCGCGGTGATCGACTCGATCCAGACGGTCTATTCCGACGCGCTGACCTCCGCGCCGGGCTCGGTCGCGCAGGTGCGCGAGTGCGCGGCGCAATTGACGCGCATCGCCAAGCAGTCGGGCACCACGATCATCATGGTGGGCCACGTGACCAAGGAAGGCGCGCTGGCGGGGCCGCGCGTGCTGGAGCACATCGTCGATACGGTGTTGTACTTCGAGGGCGACACGCATTCGTCGTACCGCCTCGTGCGCGCGATCAAGAACCGCTTCGGCGCGGTCAACGAGCTCGGCGTGTTCGCGATGACCGAGCGCGGCCTGCGCGGCGTGGCGAATCCGTCGGCGCTGTTTCTGTCGCAGCACGAGCAGTCGGTGCCGGGCTCCTGCGTGCTGGTGACGCAGGAGGGCACGCGGCCGCTGCTGGTCGAAGTGCAGGCGCTGGTGGACGCGGCCAACGCGCCGAATCCGCGGCGGCTCGCGGTCGGCCTCGAGCAGAACCGGCTCGCGATGCTGCTGGCCGTGCTGCATCGGCATGCGGGGATCGCTTGTTTCGATCAGGACGTGTTCCTGAACGCGGTGGGCGGCGTGAAGATCACCGAGCCCGCCGCCGATCTGGCCGTGCTGCTCGCGATCCACTCGTCGATGCGCAACAAGCCACTGCCCAAGGGGCTCGTGGTGTTCGGCGAAGTCGGCCTCGCCGGCGAAATCCGGCCGTCGCCGCGCGGACAGGAGCGGCTCAAGGAAGCGGCCAAACTGGGCTTCTCGGTCGCGGTCATTCCGAAGGCCAACGCGCCGAAACAGCCGATCGAAGGCTTACAGGTCGTTGCGGTCGAACGGATCGAACAGGCGATCGACCGGGTCCGCACGCTCGAATAGACGGGGCTGCGGCGCATCAGGGCGGCAAGCGCGCCGTAATGCGCCGTAAATATCGCCGCATTGTCTGTAACCTGAATGGCATTTCTTTTTTCTAAGCTGCGAGGGCAACCATCCCTTCTGATGCTCGAAAAAGGATCGCGCCTTGAAACAGTCAATTGAAACCGTCGCCGAGCGGCCGATACAGGTGCGCGGCTGTCGCGTGTCCGCACCGATCCGCCAGCCATGGGGCGACGCGTGCCGGATCGTCGAGTGGATCGACACGGCGGGACAGATATCGCGGCGCGTGGTGGCCGAGGACGCCACGGCCGCCGAGGTCCGCGCCACGATCAACCGTCACGTCGAAGGCCGCAAGCACCTGCTGTACGACGACGAAAAGACGCCACGCCAGACGTTGCCGCGGCAGACGGCTGTGCGGCGCTGAGGGTAGGGTGGCGGTGCTCAGCAGCTAACGTGCCTCGCGCTAAGTGCTTCGCTGTCAACACCGCATCGGCTGAAACCAGCCGAACGAAGCCGTAGGCAGGCAGACGCTACCCCTTCAGGCCATCGACGGTATCCGCATCATCCGCATCGCCCTCGGGCTGCGCCGCGTACGCCTGCGGATCGAACAGCGGATGCCGCGCCGCTTCGGCCGCCGTCAACACCGGCGACACGCAGCAGTCGAGCGGCTCCAGCAGCAGCACCCAGTCCGCCAGCGCACGCGCGCCGATTACGTCGGCCAGCTCCCGCGTGAGCGCGTCCGCGTCCGGGCCGCCGATCGCCTGGCCAAGGCTCCAGTGGCGCGTCGCCCACTCGGGCCGGTCGAGCGCCATGCACAGCGTTTCCCAGAATTTCAGTTCGAGCGCGCCGACCGCGAGCCAGCGCTGATCGAGTGTGCGGTACAGGTTGTAGCACGGCACGCCGCCGTTCAGCAGGCCGGCGCCGGGGACCGGCGCAGCACCTTCGTTGGCGAGCGCGACTTGCGCGACGATGTTGTGCGCATGCGTGACATGCGTCATCGAGACGTCGACGAAGCGGCCCTCGCCGCCGCGCGACACATGCCATAACGCGGCGAGAATCTGCGTGACCGCGCTCAAGGCGCCGCCGAGCAGGTCGGCGATCTGGAAATTCGGCAGGATCGGCGAGCCGTCGCGGCTTGCCAGTTGGTCGAGTACGCCCGCATAGCCGATGTAGTTCAGATCATGGCCCGCGTGATCGACGAACGGCCCGCTCGCGCCATAGCCGCTGATCGCGCAGTAGACGAGCCGCGGATTGGCCGCGCGCAACGTGGCGTAGCCGATGCCGAGGCGCTCCATCACGCCGGGCCGGAAGCTCTCGATCAGCACGTCCGCTTCCGCCGCGAGCGCACGCAACACATTGCGTCCCGCATCGGATTTGAGATCGAGGCGTGTCTCGCGCTTGCCGCGATTGACCATCCGGTAGAACGCGCCGGGCCGGCCGGCCACGCGGTCGCTCGACGATTGCATCATCGTGCGGGTGGGGTCGCCCGCGCCGGGGGCTTCAATTTTCAGCACGTCGGCACCGAGCTCGGCGAGCCGCAGCGCGGCCACCGGCCCCGGCAGCAGACGCGTCAGGTCGAGAACGCGCAGCCCCTGCAGCGCAGGCGGTACCGCTGTAGCCGATGACATGGATGATGCTGTCGCGGAAGACAAAGCCAACCTCTCGTCGGTGCCGGCGCGGACCGGAAACTGCGTGCCGCTAGCCGATTTGTTCGAGTTCCTCGTGAGTCTCGAGCCATTCGGCTTCGAGCGTTTCGAGGCGCGCGTTCACATCTGCCTGACGGCGGATCGCCTCCGTCAGTTTGTTTTTCTGCTCGGGTTCGTAGCTGGCCGGATCGACGACGAACGCATCCAGCGCCGCCTTCTCCGTGTTGAGCGCGTCCATTTCCTTTTCGATCTTCGTGATGCGGCTTTGCAGCGGCTTCTTCAGATACGCGAGCTTCTGCCGCGTTTCCGCTTCGAGGCGGCGCTGCTCCTTGCGATTCACGCCACTATCGGCGCCGCTGTCCGCGCCGCCGTTCGCGCCATTGGCCGCCGTGCCCGCCTTGAGCGCCGCGCGCTGCTCGGCCGCATGTTGCAGCAGCCAGTCGCGGTAGTCGTCGAGATCGCCGTCGAATTCAGTCAGACGGTGCTTCGCGACCAGCATGAACTGATCGGTGGTGGCTCGCAGCAGGTGGCGGTCGTGCGATACCAGAATCAGCGTGCCTTCGAATTGCGCGAGCGCCATGGTTAGCGCGTGCCGCGTTTCGAGATCGAGGTGGTTGGTCGGCTCGTCGAGCAACAGCAGGTTGGGCTTCTGCCAGATGATCAGCGCGAGCGCGAGGCGCGCCTTCTCGCCGCCCGAGAAAGGCGCGATCTTCGAGGTCGCCATCTCGCCGGAAAAATTGAAGCTGCCGAGGAAATCGCGCAGTTCCTGCTCGCGCGTGTCCGGCGCGAGACGCGCGAGGTGTTGCAGCGGCGTGTCGTCCGCGCGCAGCGTTTCGAGCTGATGCTGCGCGAAGTAGCCGATACGCAGCCCCTTGCCTTCGCGCACGCGGCCGCCGAGCGCTTCGAGCGTGCCGGCGAGCGTCTTGATCAACGTCGACTTGCCCTGGCCGTTCGCGCCGAGCAGGCCGATGCGCTGACCGTTCTGGATCGACAGCATCACGTGGTCGACGATCGGAATCTCGACGCCTTCTTCGCCGTGGTAACCGCAGCGCACGTCTTCCATCACCATCATCGGATTCGGCGCGGAGTCGGGCGCGCGGAACTCGAATGTGAACGGCGACGTTGCATGCGCGGGCGCGATCAGCTCCATCTTTTCGAGCGCCTTCACGCGGCTCTGCGCCTGGCGCGCCTTGGTGGCCTGCGCCTTGAAGCGGTTGATGTAGCTCTGCAGATGCGCGACCGTACGTTGCTGCTTTTCGTACGCGCTCTGTTGCAGCGCAATCTGCTGCGCGCGCAGCACTTCGAATTGCGAGTAGTTGCCGCCGTAACGCTTGATCTGCTGTTGTTCGAGGTGCAGCGTGACGTTGCAGACCGAGTCGAGAAATTCGCGGTCGTGCGAGATCACGATCAGCGTGCCGGCATAGCGATGCAGCCAGTCTTCGAGCCAGACGATCGCGTCGAGGTCCAGGTGGTTGGTCGGTTCGTCGAGCAGCAGGAGATCGGAGCGGCACATCAGCGCCTGGGCGAGATTCAGCCGCATGCGCCAGCCGCCCGAAAAGCTGCTGACCGGCTCGCGCGTCTGTTCGAGCGTGAAGCCGAGACCGAGCAGCAACGCTTCGGCGCGCGCGGGCGCGGTGTAGCCGTCGGCGTCCGCGAACGCGGCGTGCGCTTCGCCTTCGGCCGCACCGTCGTGCGCGGCGGAGGCGGCGGCGATGCGCGCCTCGATCGCACGCAACGCGGCGTCGCCGTCGAGCGTGTAGTCGAGCGCGGTCTTGTCCGCGGCAGGCGTTTCCTGTGCGACGTGGGCGATGCGCCAGGTGGGCGGCATGGAAAAATCGCCGCCGTCCGCATGCAGTTCGCCGAGCAGCACGGCAAACAGCGTCGACTTGCCCGCGCCGTTCGCCCCCACGAGGCCGGCCTTTTCGCCGGGGTTGAGGGTGAACGTGGTGTTGTCGAAGAGCGGCTTGGTGCCGCGCGCGAGGCTGAACTGATTAAAGCGGATCACGAAGAGGCCGGCTGAAGAAAACCGCTATTTTAGACTGCCCGGCGTGACACCGGGCGCTCAGCGGGGATCGGCCATTCGGACGACTGTTGTGGCGCGGCTTTTGGCATAGACTGACGGCTTTCACGGGGAGAGCACATGACATCGATTTATTCGTTTTCGGCACGCACGCTCGGCGGCGAGGAAGTGAGCCTCACGCAGTATCAAGGCAAGGTGTTGCTGATCGTCAATACGGCGAGCGAATGCGGATTCACGCCGCAGTATGCGGGCTTGCAAAAGCTGTATGACGCCTATGCCGCGCGCGGGCTGGCGGTGCTCGGTTTCCCATGCAACCAGTTCGGCAAGCAGGAGCCGGGCGACGCCGCGCAGATCGGCAGTTTCTGCGAAAAGAACTACGGCGTGACCTTTCCGATGTTCGACAAGATCGACGTGAATGGCGCGAACGCGCATCCGCTGTTTCGCTATCTGACGGGCGAGGCGCCGGGGTTGCTGGGGCTCGAGGCGATCAAGTGGAATTTCACCAAGTTTCTGATCGGCCGGGACGGCAATGTCGTGAAGCGCTATGCGCCGCTCACCAAGCCTGAAGCGATTACAGAGGATATCGAAAAGCTGTTGTGAGACGCTGAGGCGGTGGCGCGGCGCTTCCAGGACCCCTAGAGGATCGGTGAAAAAAGCCGCGCCACGTGCATTAGCACGCGCCGCAGCGCGCTCGCGTGCCGGTATTCGTTGCGATCGATTTCGAGCGACTCGGCAAAATCGTTCAGCAACATCGTTTCGACTTCCTGCGCGAAGCCGTGGTCCACGGTCAGCACCATGATCTCGAAGTTCAGCCGGAAAGAGCGGTTGTCGAGATTGGCGCTGCCGATCGCGGCGGCCACGCTGTCGATCAGGATGACCTTCTGATGCAGGAAGCCCGGCTGGTAGCGGAAGATGCGGATGCCCGCGCGCAGCGAGTCGTATGCATACAGCTTCGAAGCGGCGAATACCACCAGGTGGTCGCGCCGGCACGGAATCAGGATGCGCACGTCGACACCGCGCAGCACCGCGAGCCGCAGTGCCGAGAACACTGCTTCGTCGGGCACGAGGTAAGGCGTGGTGATCCAGACGCGCTCGCGCGCCGCATTGATCGCTTCGACGAAGAAGAGTGAACAGGTCTCCTGCTTGTCGGCCGGACCACTCGGCACGACGAGGCAGTGCATGCCTTCGTTCCTGGAAGGGTCGCCGGGTGTCGCTGCGGGCATAGCGAATTCAGGCAACTGTTGGGTGGCCCAGTGCCAGTCCTCGGTGAAAACGAACTGGATGCTCGCGACCGCCGGGCCGCGCACCTCGATATGCGTATCGCGCCACGGCGACAGCGGAGCTCTACCGCCGAGATATTCGACGCCCACGTTATGGCCGCCGACAAACGCTCGCTCACCATCCACCGCAACGATCTTGCGGTGATTGCGGAAGTTCAGTTGCAGGCGGTTGACGAAACGGCGGTTGGTCGCAAACGGATGCATCTCGACTCCGCCCGCGCGCAGCGCCGCGACGTAGCGGTGCGGCAGATCGAAGCTGCCGATGCTGTCGTACAGGAAGTAGACGCGCACGCCCTGGCTGGCCTTGGCGATCAGCGCGTCCTTGAGCATCTCGCCGAGCGCGTCGTCGCGCACGATGAAGAACTGCACGATCACGTAGTGACGCGCGTTCCCGATCGCGTCGAAAATGGCCTCGAACGTTGCGGCGCCATTCACCAGCGTGCGCACGGAATTGCCCGGCAAAAACGGCATGCCGCCCAGACGCGTGAGCGAATGCGCAAACCTGCCGCCGAGCTGCTGCGTCGGCAATCCCGCCGACGAAGCCTGCGTACCCCATTCCGGTGGATGAGCACGCGTGCGCAGCAGTTCATTTTCGACGCGGCGCGCGTCCGCATAGCCGGCGAATTTGCTGCGCCCGAGGAAGAGGTAAGGGACCAGCGTCAGATAAGGCATCGCGACGAGCGACACGGCCCACGCAATCGCGCCTTGTGATGTGCGGGTGTTGAGAATCGCGTGACATGCCGCGATCACGCCGAGGATGTGGGCGAGAGCGACCAGCGGGCCGACGTGAAGCAGGTCGAATTGCATAAGCTCGCGAAGAGTTGGCGAAGCGGCGCGGCGCTACCCGCACCGCGCCTACACCACTAGCCGACGGAACCTCAGACTGGCAGATCCGCCGCCTGAATCAGAAACACGTTGTCGTCGCCGGCACTGGTCGACAGCCACACGAGATCCAGACCGCCAAACGCCGCTTCGACGTGCGCGCGCTCGTTGCCGATCTCGACCACCAGCACGCCGTCTTCGGTCAGCCAGTTGCGTGCCTCGGCGATGATCCGACGCACGATGTCCATGCCGTCCGCGCCGCCCGCGAGCGCCATGTCCGGCTCGTGCTTGTATTCGGCGGGAAGTTCCTGCATCGACGCCGCGTTCACGTACGGCGGATTGCTGATGATCACGTCGTAGCGGCGCTCGGCGAGCGGCGCATACAGATCGCCTTCGAACAGCGCGATGCGGTCGTCGAGCTTGTAGTCCGTCACGTTGCGCGTCGCGACTTCGAGCGCGGGCGCCGACAGATCCACCGCGTCGATATCCGCGTTCGGGAACGCATGCGCCGCGAGAATCGCGAGGCATCCGGAGCCGGTGCACAGTTCCAGCACGGCGCTCACCTGTTCGGGATCTTCCACGTACGGTTGCAGACCGTCCTGCAGCAATTCGCCGATGAACGAACGCGGCACGATCACGCGCTCATCGACGTGGAAGCGAAAGCCGTGCATCCACGCTTCCTGCGTGATGTACGCGGCCGGCACGCGGTCGGCGGCGCGGCGCTCGATCACGTTCAGTACTGCGTCGATCTCGGCCGCGCTCAAGCGCGCGTCGAGAAACGGATCGAGCAGATCGAGCGGCAGATGCAGCGTGTGCAGGATCAGGTAGGCGGCTTCGTCGTACGCGTTGGCCGAGCCGTGGCCGAACGACAACTCGGCCTGGTTAAAGCGCGACACCGCGAAACGCAGCAGGTCGCGGACAGTGGAAAACGGAAGCGTCATCGCGAATAGTCCTTGGTCAGGCGATCAGTTGTTCGAGCACGCGGCGATACACGTTCTTCAGCGGCTCGATGTGTGCGACTTCGATATGTTCGTCGATCTTGTGGATGCTGGCGTTCAGCGGGCCGAATTCGATCACCTGCTCGCAGATGCGCGCGATGAAGCGGCCGTCCGACGTGCCGCCGGTGGTCGACAGTTCGGTGGCCACGCCGGTTTCGTCCTTGATCGCCTTCGCGAGCGCGTTCGACAACTCGCCGCGCGGCGTCAGGAACGGCAGGCCGCTCACGTTCCATTGCAGATCGTATTCGAGGCCGTGTTTGTCGAGGATCGCATGCACCCGTGCCTGCAGACCTTCGACCGTGCTGGCCGTCGAGAAGCGGAAATTGAACATCACGTCCGCGTGGCCGGGGATCACGTTGGTCGCGCCGGTGCCGCTGTGGATGTTCGACACCTGCCACGTGGTGGGCGGGAAGTATTCGTTGCCGTCGTCCCAGCGTTCGGCCACCAGCTCGGCCAGCGCAGGCGCAAGCAGATGCACCGGATTCTTCGCCAGATGCGGATAGGCGATATGGCCTTGCACGCCTTTGACGATCAGCTTGCCCGACATCGAACCGCGCCGGCCGTTCTTCACCATATCGCCGAACTGCGCGCTCGACGTCGGTTCGCCGACGATGCAGTAGTCCATACGCTCGCCGCGCGCCTGCAACGCTTCGACGACCTTGACGGTGCCGTCGGTGGCCGGGCCTTCTTCGTCGCTCGTGATCAGGAACGCGATCGAGCCGCGATGTGCGGGGTGCGCCGCGACGAATTCCTCGCTCGCCACCACGAAGCCCGCGATCGACGCCTTCATGTCCGCCGCGCCGCGGCCGTACAACTTGCCGTCGCGCCGGGTCGGCTCGAACGGCGCCGAGTGCCACTGTTCGAGCGGCCCGGTCGGCACCACGTCGGTGTGTCCTGCGAACGCGAGCAGTTTGCCCCTGGTGCCGTCGACGCCGCGTTTGACGGCCCACAGGTTGGTCACGCCGTTCGATTCGATCGTTTCGTGCTCGAAGCCGAGCGCGGACAGGCGTTCGATCAGGAGGCGCTGGCAATGCTGGTCGTCGGGCGTGACGGACGCGCGCGCGATCAGTTGTTCGGTAAGGGCGAGGGTGCCGGACATGGATTCAATACGAGCCACTTTGAAATGAAAAAATGCCGGCTGGCGGTTGATCACCGCAGCCGGCAACAGCGTTTGACGCACGCGGCGTGTGCCGCGCTTACTGCTTGCTCTTGCTTACCCGTTCCGCGTGTTGCGTTCGGTCACACGCGTCGGATTACGCGAACAGCGCCGCGTACTCGTCCGCGGAAAAACCGAGCGACTTGACGCGCCCGTTGACCACCAGTACCGGCCGCTTGATCACCGACGGCTTGTGGATCATCAACGCGATCGCGCCCGGCTGCGTGTCCGCGGCCGCTTTCATGTCGTCGGACAGACCGCGCCACGTCGTGCCTCGACGGTTCAGCAACGCGTCGAGCTTCACGTCCTTCAGCCAGTCCTGCACGAGCGGCTCGGTCACGCCGGCCTTCTTGAAGTCGTGAAACTCGAACTCGACGCCGTGTTCTTCCAGCCACACGCGGGCCTTCTTCACGGTGTCGCAGTTCGGGATGCCGTAGACGACGGTTTTCGTGCCGCGCGCCATCAATCGCCTCGCAGCAGCTCGTTCAGGCCGACCTTCGCGCGGGTCTTGGCGTCGACCTTCTTGACGATCACCGCGCAGTACAGGCTGTGCGAACCGTCCTTCGACGGCAGGTTGCCCGCCACCACCACCGAGCCCGCCGGAATGCGGCCGTACGTGACTTCGCCGGTTTCGCGGTCGTAAATCTTGGTGCTCTGGCCGAGGTACACGCCCATCGAGATCACCGAGTTCTCTTCAACGATCACGCCTTCGACCACTTCCGAGCGCGCGCCGATGAAGCAGTTGTCTTCGATGATGACCGGGTTCGCCTGCAGCGGCTCCAGCACGCCGCCGATGCCCACGCCGCCCGACAGGTGCACGTTCTTGCCGATCTGCGCGCACGAACCGACGGTGGCCCACGTGTCGACCATCGTGCCTTCGTCGACGTAGGCGCCGATGTTGGTGTACGACGGCATCAGCACGACGTTCTTCGCGATGAACGAGCCGCGGCGCGCGATCGCGGGCGGCACCACACGGAAGCCGCCGGCGGCGAAGTCTTCAGCGGTGTAGTTGGCGAACTTCGACGGCACCTTGTCGTAGAACTGGCTGTAGCCGCCGGCCGGCATCGGCGCGTTGTCTTCGAGGCGGAACGACAGCAGCACGGCTTTCTTCAGCCACTGATTGACGACCCAGTCGCCGTCCTTCTTTTCGGCGACGCGGAGCACGCCCTTGTCCAGTTGCTCGATCGCGTGGGCGACGGCTTCGCGCACGTCGGCCGGAGCGGCTTTCGGCGACAGGTCGGCGCGGTTTTCCCAGGCGGTGTCAATGATCTGCTGAAGTTGTTGCGACATATGCGTGCTTTTCTGAAGAGTTGAAGTCTGAAGAGGGGATGCGATGCGCCGGGAGTTCGGTTGCGAGGTTCCGGGGAACGGACGGCCTCGCGACACTCAACCGGCGAGCGCGCGGCAAAAATCGACGACCCGCTGCGCGCCCTCGGTGCATTCGTCGACGTCGGCGACGAGCGCGAGGCGCACGAAATTGCGGCCGGGGTTCACGCCGTGCGCGGTACGCGCGAGGAACGAGCCCGGCAGAACCGTCACATTATAGTCGGCGTACAGGCGCTGGGCGAACTCGGTGTCCGACAGACCGGTGCGCGAGACGTCTGCCCACAGGTAGAACGCGGCGTCCGGCAGGCGTACGTCGAGCACCCCGGCGAGCATCGGCGTGACGGTGGAGAACTTCTGCACGTACTTCGCGCGGTTCTCGCGCACGTGCGTTTCGTCGTTCCACGCGGCGATGCTGGCGCTCTGGAACACCGTCGAGAGCGCCGCGCCGTGGTAGGTGCGGTACAGCAGGAAGGCCTTGAGGATCGCCGCGTCGCCGGCGACGAAGCCCGAGCGCATGCCCGGCACGTTCGAGCGCTTGGACAGGCTCGACAGCATCACCAGCCGCTCGAAGCCGCGGCCGAGCTTGTGCGCGGCTTCCAGGCCGCCGAGCGGCGGATTCGCTTCGTCGAAATAGATTTCCGAGTAGCACTCGTCCGACGCGATCACGAAACCATAGCGGTCCGACAGCGCGAACAGCTCGCGCCAGTCGTCGAGCGTGAGCACGGCGCCGGTCGGGTTGCCGGGTGAGCAGACGTACAGCAGTTGCGTGCGGGCCCAGATGTCGGCCGGCACGGCCGAGTAGTCGCACGCGAAGTTGCGCGCCGGATCGCTATTGACGAAGTACGGCTGCGCGCCGCCTAGCAGCGCCGCGCCTTCGTAGATTTGGTAGAACGGGTTCGGACAGAGTACGATCGCAGGTTCGCCGCCGCCGTTGCGCTGCGGGTCCAGCACGGTCTGGGCGAGCGCGAACAGCGCCTCGCGCGAGCCCGACACCGGCAGCACCTGGGTGGCCGGATCGAGCGGCGGCAGGTTGTAGCGCTGAGTGACCCAGTTCGCGATCGATTCGCGCAGTGCGGGCGTTCCGAGCGTGGCCGGATACGCGGCGAGGCCGCCGAGCGAGGCCACCACGGCGTCGCGGATCAGCGCGGGCGTCGGATGTTTCGGCTCGCCGATGCCGAAGCTGATGTGCGCGAGGCCGGCGGGCGGCGTAACGTCCTTGAAAAGGACGCGCAGCTTTTCGAACGGGTAGGACTGAAGGGAATCGAGTAGCGGGTTCACTGGGCGGATCGAGCCTGATCGAAGATGGGCGCAGATGGATACTGGAAGAAGCGCTGGAAGAAGCGCGGCACGCGCACCGGTGGCGCAGCCCGGTCAAGCGCGGGGCGGACCGGCCGGTAGCGTCGGCAAGCGGATGATTATAACGTGGCGCGCATGACGCGGCGGACAACGTGGCGGGCATCGCGAGGCGAGGGAAGGCGAGCTGGCCGGCAGGCGGCGCGCGGCCGACCAGCAGCCGTCAGGCAATCGGCGAGCAGTCGTCAGGCATGGCACGGCGGCGCGCGCCGCCAATTGCGGCTGCCTCCCCGCCATGTCGCGCAACACACCGCGCAGCAAACGAAAGACATCGCGCCGCCAGGCAGCGGCGCAACCCGCCAGGCGGCGCAGCGAATGCGTTGCAGCGGGAACGACGCGAGCCGCACACGGTTCGCGCAAGAAAAGCAGCAGGAGCAGCAATGTACGCAGTAGTTCAGGAGACAGCCGCACGACGCGGACGGACACCCGCCGCATTCGTGGACGGCAAGACCGGGAGCCCCGCGCGATGACCCACTGGCTTCGCAACGGCTGGCCGACGCTCGCGATCATGCTGGGCGCATCGGTATGGGGGATGATCTGGTATCCGCTGCGCATGCTCGCGGCGCTCGGCGTCACCGGCACCGCGGCCAGCGCGCTGACAAGCGCCGCCGGCTGCCTGTTCGTGCTGCTGGTGCGCCATCGCGCGCTGAAGACGGTGCGCTGGCACTGGCTGCTGCCGACGCTCGCGCTGGCTGCGGGCGTCACCAATCTCGGCTTCGTGTGGGGCTCGATTCACGGCCAGGTGATGCGCGTGCTGCTGCTGTTCTATCTCACCCCGGCGTGGACCGCGCTCTTTGCGCACTTCATTCTGCACGAGCGGCTGACATGGGCGGGCGCGGGCCTCGCGGCGCTGTCGCTGGCCGGCGCGATGACCATGCTGTGGTCGCCGCAACTTGGCATTCCGCTGCCCGGCAATCTCGCCGAATGGGCGGGCCTCGCAGGCGGCATGGGCTTCGCGATGAGCAACGTGCTGATTCTCAAGACGAGCCGCGTGCTGCCGGACATGAAGCCGGAGATGCGCACCGCGACCATCTTCGGCGGCGCGGCGCTCTTCAGCGCCTGCGCGTCGCTGTTCGAAGCAATGCCCGCGCCGCCCACCGGCGCGCATCTGGGCACCGCCGCGTGGCTCGTGCTCGGGCTCGGTCTGCTGCTGGCGTCGAACAATATGCTGGTGCAGTACGGGCTCGCGCGCGTGCCGGCCAATCGCGCATCGATCATCATGCTGTTCGAGATCGTGGTCACCGCGTTGTCCGCGTGGCTGTTCGCCGGCGAGACGCCGGGCCCGCGCGAATGGGCCGGCGGCGTGTGCATCGTGCTGGCGTCGGCGCTGTCGAGTTGGGTGCATCGGAGCAAGGCCGTGCCGCCCGATCCGGCCACCGGGGACGCGAGCCTCGACGACGCGCGCGATGCCGGTCGCGACGACCATAAGGGCGGTAAGAATCGCCCGCGTGCGATGGTATGATTGCCCCTCATTGGCCGGCGCATGTCTGACCGCGTGCCGCCGGCGCCCGTGTCGCGATGGATCGCGGGCTGCTTCGCCTTAACGGCGAACGGCTCACGCGGCCTTCACGAGCCACTTATCATTTTCCCTTTTCAAACAGCGAAATCGCCGTGCGTCTGACCTCGATCAAACTCGCTGGCTTCAAGTCATTCGTCGATCCCACGCATTTCCAGGTCCCGGGCCAGCTGGTTGGCGTGGTGGGACCGAACGGGTGCGGCAAGTCCAACATCATCGATGCCGTGCGCTGGGTGCTCGGCGAATCGCGCGCCTCCGAGCTGCGCGGCGAATCGATGCAGGACGTGATCTTCAATGGCTCGACCGCGCGCAAGCCCGGCAGCCGCGCCAGCGTCGAACTCGTGTTCGACAACGCCGACGGCCGTGCCGCCGGCCAGTGGGGCCAGTATGCCGAAATCGCCGTGAAGCGCGTGCTCACGCGCGACGGCACCTCGAGCTACTACATCAACAATCTGCCGGCGCGCCGCCGCGACATCCAGGACATCTTCCTCGGCACCGGCCTCGGGCCGCGCGCGTACGCGATCATCGGGCAGGGCATGATCGCGCGCCTGATCGAGGCGAAGCCGGAAGAGTTGCGGGTGTTCCTCGAAGAAGCCGCCGGCGTGTCGAAGTACAAGGAGCGCCGCCGCGAAACCGAGAACCGTCTGCACGACACGCGCGAGAATCTGACGCGGGTCGAGGACATCGTCCGCGAGCTGGGGACCAACCTCGAGAAGCTCGAAGGCCAGGCGGTGGTCGCCACGCGCTACAAGGAACTGCAGACCGACGGCGAAGAGAAGCAGCGTCTCTTGTGGCTGTTGCGCAAGAACGAAGCCGGCGGCGAGCAGGAACGCCAGCAACGCGCGATCGAACAGGCGCAGATCGACCTCGAGGCGCAAACCGCGAAGCTGCGTGAAGTCGAAGCGCAACTCGAAACGCTGCGGGTCGCGCATTACTCCGCGAGCGATGCGATGCAGGGCGCACAAGGCGCGCTGTACGAGGCGAACTCGGAAGTCAGCCGCCTCGAAGCCGAGATCAAGTTCATCGTCGAATCGCGCAACCGCGTGCAGGCGCAGATCGCCGCGCTGACCGCGCAGCGTGAGCAGTGGCAGTCGCAAGCCGAAAAGGCGCAGGGCGACATCGAAGACGCCGAAGAGCAACTGGCCGTCGTCGAAGAAAAAGCCGCGCTCGCCGAAGACGAAGCCGCCGCGAAGCACGACGCGATGCCCGCGCTCGAAGCGCGTTGGCGCGATGCGCAAACGGAGCTGAACGCGGAGCGCGGCGGGATCGCGCAGACCGAACAGGCGTTGAAGCTCGAAGCCGCGCATCAGCGCAATGCCGATCAGCAGTTGCAGCAGCTGCAGCAGCGTCACGAGCGCCTGAAGCTGGAAGCGGGCGGCCTCGACGCGCCCGACGAAGCCCAGCTCGAAGACCTGCGCATGCAGCTCGCCGAGCACGAAGAGATTCTGCACGACGCGCAGGCGCGTCTCACCGACGCGCAGGAAACGCTGCCGCGTCTGGACGCCGAACGCCGCACCGCGCAGGAACGCGTGCAGGCCGAAAGCGCGCAGATTCATCAGCTCGACGCGCGCCTTGCCGCGCTCAAGCAGCTGCAGGAAAACGTTCAGACCGAAGGCAAGATCCAGCCGTGGCTCGACAAGCACGAACTGGGCGGCCTACCGCGTCTGTGGAAGAAGCTGCACGTCGAAGCCGGTTGGGAGACCGCGCTCGAAGCGGTGCTGCGCGAGCGCCTCGCGGCGCTCGAAGTGTCGAACCTCGACTGGGTCAAGGCGTTCGCCACCGACGCGCCGCCCGCCAAGCTCGCGTTCTACGCGCCGCCGGTCGCCGGTCAGCCGGCCGCCGCGCCGCCCGCGTTGAGGCCGCTGCTGTCGCTCGTGCGCATCGACGACGCGGGCATCCGCGCGGTGCTAACCGACTGGCTCGGCCTCGCATTCGTCGCCGACGACCTGCAGCAGGCGCTTGGCATGCGTTCGCAATTGCCGGAAGGCGGCTCGTTCGTCGTGAAGGCGGGGCATGTGGTGACGCGCGTCGGCGTGCAACTGTATGCAGCCGATTCCGAACAGGCCGGCATGCTGGCCCGGCAGCAGGAAATCGAAAACCTCGCGCGCCAGGTGCGCGCGCAGGCCTTGCTCGCGGATGAGGCGAAGGCCGCCGCGATCCGCGCCGAAGCCGCGCACACGCAAGCCGCGCAGGCGCTGACCGATGTGCGCCAGCAGGCCGAGCGCGCGACGCAGCGCGTGCACGCGCTGCAGATGGATGTGCTCAAGCTCACCCAGGCGCACGAGCGTTACACGCAGCGCAGCACGCAGATTCGCGAGGAGCTCGAAGAGATCACCGCGCAGATCGAAGAGCAGCGCGCGATGCGTGCGGAATCGGAGGCGAACTTCGAGCGGCACGACGGCGAACTGGCCGAACTGCAGGCGCGTTTCGAAGATCACCAACTGGCCTTCGAAGCGCTCGACGAAGAACTGACCACCGCACGCGGCCAGGCGCGTGACCTCGACCGTGGTGCCACCGACGCGCGCTTCGCCGCGCGCAACATGGCGAACCGTATCGACGAACTGAAGCGCAGCATCCAGGTCGCGCACGAGCAGAGCGAGCGTGTCGCGGCGTCGCTGGAAGACGCGCGCGCCGAGCTGGAGACGATCAACGAGCAGACCGCGCACACTGGCTTGCAGGACGCGCTCGACATCCGTTCGGTCAAGGAAGAGGCGCTGCACGCCGCGCGCCTCGAACTGGACGATCTGACCGCCAAGCTGCGCGCCGCCGACGAAACCCGCCTCGCCACCGAGCGCGCGCTGCAGCCGCTGCGCGAGCGCATCAACGAATTGCAGTTGAAGGAGCAGGCCGCGCGCCTGAACGGCGAGCAGTTCATCGAGCAGCTCGCGGCGGCGGGCGTCGACGAGGCGGAGTTGCAGGCCAAGCTCACGCCGGACATGAAGCCGTCGTATTTGCAAGGCGAAGTCACGCGCATCAACAACGCGATCGTCGCGCTCGGGCCGGTCAACATGGCCGCGCTCGATGAGCTGAAAGCGGCCACCGAGCGCAAGTTCTTCCTCGACTCGCAATCGGCCGACCTGACGAGCGCGATCGAAACGCTCGAAGACGCGATCCGCAAGATCGACGCCGAAACGCGCACGCTGCTGCAAGGCACCTTCGACGAAGTGAACCGTCATTTCGGCGAACTGTTCCCGCGTCTGTTCGGCGGCGGTCAGGCGAAGCTGATCATGACCGGCGACGAGATTCTCGACGCCGGCGTGCAGGTGATGGCGCAGCCCCCGGGCAAGAAGAATTCGACCATTCACCTGCTGTCGGGCGGCGAGAAAGCGCTGACCGCCACCGCGCTGGTGTTCGCGATGTTCCAGCTGAATCCGGCGCCGTTCTGTCTGCTCGACGAAGTGGACGCGCCGCTCGACGACGCCAACACTGAACGTTTCGCGAACCTCGTACGGGCGATGTCGGACAAAACCCAGTTCCTGTTCATCTCGCACAACAAGATCGCGATGGAAATGGCGCAACAGTTGATCGGTGTGACCATGCAGGAGCAGGGCGTGTCGCGCATCGTCGCGGTCGACATGGAAACGGCGGCCGGTTTCGCCCAGAATATCGTTTGAGTTAACGCCTTCGCGGGCGTCCGCGTTCAGCGCAGCGGCTTGCATGGCAGGCCGCGCGACACGTGGAGCGGGCGCATAGCCGCGCGGATAAAAGAATTGCTGATGGAGCATGCATGGACGAGTTGACACTCGGTTTGATCGGCGCGGGTGCCGTGGTGGTCGGGGGCGTGGTTGTGTACAACGCGTGGCAGAGCGCGAAGGTGCGTCGCAGGATGCCGCGCCCCATGCCGGCCGAGACCGCTGAAAGTTTCGCGCGGGACGATCAGGAGGAGCAGAGCCCGTTCATCGAACCGGCCCGGCCGACTACGCGCCGCGAACCGGTGGTGAATTCCGATGCGCCGACGGAAACGGCTGAGGCGCGCGTCGAGCCGACGTTCGGCGGCAGCCCCATCGCGCCGCTCGACACGCCGGCCGATATTCAGGCCGACACCGTCACGCCGAACGGCTTTCCGGAAGCCGAGGGCGTGGCCGAAGCGGAAGGCGAGCATGTTCATACGGCCGAGGCCGGTGAGGGCAAGCCGGCGCCGGCCGCCCATGACACCGCACGCGAGGACAACGAGCGGGCCGAACCGGTTCTGCCTGCCGCCACGACGATCTCGTCGGCGCCGCCGGCCATCGTCGATCGGCGGATCGACTGCATCGTGCCGATCCGTCTGAACGGCCCGGTTGCCGGCGACAAGGTGATTCCGCTCGCGCAGCGCCTGCGCCGCGCCGGCAGCAAGCCGGTGCATATCGAAGGCAAGCTCGAAGGCGGGGCGTGGGAGCTGCTGCAAAACGGCGCGCGCTATGAAGAATTGCGTGCGGCCGCGCAGCTCGCCAATCGCAGCGGCGCACTCAACGAGCTGGAGTTTTCGGAGTTCGTGACCGGCGTGCAGCAATTCGCCGACGCGCTCGATGCATCGCCGGAATTCCCGGACATGCTCGAAACGGTGGCAATGGCGCGCGAGCTCGACGGCTTCGCCGCGCAGTGCGATGCGCAACTGTCGATCAACGTGCTGTCCGACGGCGCGCCCTGGTCGGCGAACTACGTGCAGGCGGTGGCGTCGCAGGACGGCTTGCTGCTCTCGCGCGACGGCACGCGGTTCGTCAAGCTCGACGCTCGCCAGAGCCCGGTGTTCATGCTGCAGTTCGGCGACACCAACTTCCTGCGCGACGACCTCACCTACAAGGGCGGCCAGATGATCACGCTGGTGCTCGACGTGCCGGTCGCCGACGAAGACATCCTGCCGTTCCGGCTGATGTGCGACTACGCGAAATCGCTGGCTGAGCGCATCGGCGGACGGGTGGTCGACGACGGCCGCCGTCCGTTGCCGGAAAGCGCGCTGCTCGCGATCGAGAAGCAGTTGATGACGCTCTACGCGAAACTCGAACAGGCCGGGATTCCGGCAGGGTCGCCGGCCACCCGGCGCCTGTTCAGCCAGTAACCCGCACGGTTTTCCGGTGTCTCGACCGGCCCCCCCTGTTGGGGCCGGGGGGGTTTTGGGGGGGGGGGGGGGGGGGGCGCCCGCCCCCCCCCCCCCCCCCCCCGCCCCCCGCCCCCCCCCCCCCCCCCCACCCCCCCCC